>JBNKOC010000028.1:0-517353 GCA_050294405.1 Fibrobacteria bacterium
TTTTCTTCTTACTATTTTTTGTTCTGTGGTCATGGTTGACTCCTTTTTATTTGTGTGTTGAGTTAAATTAATAACTCTTGGAGTCTCCATGGCCATACCGCATTATGGCTCAACTGTCAGGTGAATACGATCACTGTACAAACATACGAAATATGTCATAATGGAAGTTTAAAAATGGTATCAAAAACATAAATAACACACTAAGAAAGGCCCTAAATTATCTTACACCTTATGAAGTTTTTTTAAACAATAGAAAAATTGTTCTTACCTTAACTTATAAGGGATAAATAATAGTTAACAGCCTGTTTGGCTTCACCAATATTTGTGTTCAAAAAATTAATTCTCGCTTTTTGTGTTGAATTGCTATTCCACCAATCTGACACATCTAATACTATATTTGCTAAAAATTCACATGCTTTTTTTGGTTCCGTTTGAAAAATACCCACACATATTAATTCATCATAGATATCTTTAAATTCCCCATTTAAATAATAACAGTCTTTGTTAAACAATACTATCGTTGGAATATTCATTACTAATGATTCTAAATGGGATGTTGCCAAGTAATCAATAATCACTAATCTTGAATTTAACATTCTATTTTTTGCTGACTTTGTAAAATCATCTATCATATAAAATGATTTTGTATCAATTGAATTGTTCTTAGAGTTTCGTAACCATTTTTGTTTTGGGGGATAATCTCTAAATATCATTTGACTTTTAATATCTTGGTTAAGTTTTGAGAAAAATGTTTTTATAAATTGCAAATATTTTTCTCCATTTTCTCCATTTTCTCCATAAGCAGAATTAATCTCTGTATGCTTCACAAATGAAGCCGCAGAAACATATAGAATATTTTTTTTATTGCTATAATGATATTTTTTTTGATTAAATTCAAATAAAGATGCTAACGGCTTGTATTTTGTGTTTTTTGATTTCCATCCCAATGTCAAAAATACATCAACCATGTTGCAAATAAAGTCATTTCTGTTACCTAAATATGGATGTTCTAAATAATTATGTTCGTTATATATATGTTTAATATTATATTCCGCCTTTAAAATTGATAAATAAAAAGATAATGCTGTATCATTTAACCACCCTTCTGAAATCACATATTTAAGCTTTGCAAATGATTTTGCTTGAACTAAATAAAACGCGTAATTTATTTTAAAATCTTCAATAAAAAATACCGGAAAGGCAAAAACGCAAACTTTTTTAAAAAATTCATCAAACTTATCCTTTATTGTAAAGTTTTTAAATAAAGATTCTCGCATACTAAAATTAATTTTAGTGTCATTTATTTTAGGATAACGAAATGTAACGTCTTTTATTTTGCCTTTACTTTTCCACAATAATTTATTTTTATATAATTGTGAAAAATAGGAATGAATAATGGCTACTTGTGGTTTTTTATAGAATACAAATGTTAGTAGTCGTCGTATAATTTTTTGAATTGAAATATTTTTTAATCTATGAATTGAACTTATTTTTATTTTTGATGGCTTTGAAATGGTATTATGATATTTTGTATTTAAAACATTATTTTCAATATGACTTTCTGGGAAAAATGTTTCGATATAAATTGCAAACAATTCTTCGATACCTTTTTCATTGGATATAAAATTAGTAGCACAATCTTCAAAATTCCTATTAACTACAAATTCGTCTTTATTAATATGCCTAAAAATATGTTTGTTTATATCAAAATTATTGTCATGTAATTTAAAAGCATCATATATAATATGGATATATCTTCTGAGTCCCACTCCAAAAGATTTTTTCCATGTTTCGTCAGTAAAACATATTTTGTGAAAGTTATTCAAATTTGAAGCAAGCTCCTGCATATATTGTTCATATTTATTTTTTAATAACTCAACATCTTTTTCAAAGGATTCCCTATCAGGTCTCGTCGAAGGTGCAATTATTACTCGAGAATGATCACTGTATTGGCTAATGTAGGAATGAGTCACAAATATTTCATCTGATACATAATTATTTTTAAGGCCTAATGTACTTACAATGTATGGAATTTTCATTTTTGTATAATTCTTATGAATTGATGGAAATTATAAAACTTCATTAATTATTTTTAGATATTTATTAATATACTTTGACAATTAAAATATGATGTATTAATACTTCTGGATACAGTCTCCCTTTTTCATCGCTTTTTCTAATTTTGGTACTCCTCCTAAAGGGATTCCCTTCAAATTGATTTAACATAAGTGCGAATATCTAATGTTTTCTGGACCACTTCCTATGGGAAACTTTCGTTTTACATTCCAGACATTGTTCATATTGGCCTTCCTTTTAACAAAGGATTTTTTCTGCAAATTTATTTGTTTCCTTTGACTCCCTTTGGCTTTGGATGAATGATATCCTTTGCTACGTATTAGTTTATGGATTCCATCTTTGTTTTTTTGGAAGATTTGTTTCCTTTTTTTGAACCCTTCCTTTGCCTTCTGATTCGATTTTCCAAATAAAATCTCTAATAACAATAGCAAGTGGTCCATAGCATTATAAAAATTATTTATCACATCAAACTGTCCACAAAAAGAATATCCATCTATAATCAGAAACTTTTTTACCTTTCACGAAGCTTATTAAGTACATGGTGAACTTCATTTACAAAAATTTCTTTAAATGAGGACAACTCGTTTTAGGGTATATGTGCAGAATAGAGATTGGAGATTTTTTTGAGTCCATTTTTGTCGTTTTCATAATAAAATATGCTTCCCACTATAGCATTTCTAAAAGTTGTTTTATTTCCATTTTCATAACTCAATTTTCACGATGGACCTTTCGGCCTTTTTTTTTCCACGTTCATTAAAAAGGACGTTTACGCCATCCAAACTGAAGACGAGAGCCTTTGTATTTCCCGGAATATTCTCGTTTTTCCTCAAACACATATTGATTTCCACACGGTTTCTCCAACAACCTCACCAAGTTTTGAAATAACAATTTTAATCGCTGTAACTGATGGTTTAAAAAAAGAATATTTTTTAAAAATTTGAGCAGCTGTTACTGGGGTGACATGATCTGTGGCAAAACATATGATTTCCCGTGCATCGGTTGAAGTGTATTCACCTTCAACACCCAATTTAAGATTCATAGGTGCGTTAATTTTCCCTCCATTATCATGTTGATAAATCTTCCGTTTCAAAAAAAATTACCAAAATGAATCGAAAAAATGATTTTCGCTGACCTGTTTGAATCGAACGTTTGCTCTTCTGTATAGGCGATTTTTTTGGGATCTTCATGGGATTCCATAAAGGTTTGAAATAGAATTTTGCCAGATTCTTCTAGGAAGCATCTTAGATTTTTAGAAAACTGAGCTGCAGTTTGAGGGGTTAGAGATGAAAATTCTTGAGAATTAAAAAACTCAAGGAGTTTTTTTTTTAATTGTCTGCTTGCTTGGTTGATCATTTTTCCTAATATGTCCAGATACCGTTCAGAAAAATGATCATATCCTGGAGATGAAAGTCCACACTTTGAACAACGTCCTTTTTTGTTTTTGCGAGGCTCAATGCCTACACGTACAGTCGTTTCATCCCTAATATTTATAAATTTATTTGAAATGGTAAACGCGATTGAGTATTGCTTTAACGAACTTACCATGAATTTTCCAAATGATTTTGTGGGAAATTTCAAATTAGAAAATATCATTTATATGCTTATTTTTTACTTTTTTGACTTACAAATTCTGCAATAAAACATTTTTATTAGACAGAATTTATTCTTTGGACTTAAATAAATCTATTGCCCTTTCAAAATCTGATAGTGTGTCTATGTCAACACTAGATTTTTCTCCCATAATATAAGGAAGAGTTTTTTTTGACATAATTTTTTTCGATTTTAGAAAAGATTTAATTGAAAACAAATAAATTGCCCCGTTGAATCGGTAATAATTTGGTAAGTCTTGCCTTCGATTATAATTATCATTGGTATCAAGCAAATCTTCCAAAAATCCATTTTCGTTAATTTTTTTCATCCAATGTGGATTTTCTTTTATGGCTTGAACAGATATTACGGAATCCGATTGGTCATTTTTATTCAATAATCCAAATGACTCATTTATGTGTTTTACTGTTCTTAAGGGGGATGTTGGTTGTAATAATATGCAATACTCAAATGATGAACTTTGAAAATTTATAAGACGATTTAAAGCATCTTCTATTACATCTATTGTCGATGCACTATCAGTTGAAATTTTTTCTGGTCTAAGAAAAGGTACTTCTGCCCCAAATTTACGAGAAATTTCAGCAATTTCTTCTGAATCAGTTGATACAATCAACCTATCTATATATTTTGATTTTTTTGCTTCTTCAATTGTCCAGGCAATTAATGGTTTTCCCGCAAATAACATAATATTTTTTCCAGGTAGTCCTTTTGACCCCCCCCTAGCCGGAATCAACGCCAAAACAGGTTTATTGTTGAACATAATAATTATTTTATTTTACTTTTGTTAATCATCAGCTCCATCACCATTTACATTATGTCGCAATTTCCATTCCCCATTCTTTTTTGTCCACAAATGTGGTGACTTGAACTTATCTGCCAATTCCAGAAAGTATTCAGGTTTCATTTCTATGTATTCCATAATTTCGTTAAAATATCTATCTGGAAATTCTCCATCAAATCTTTTCACTAACGCCTTCCCCTCTTCTCTTGTAATATGTTTATTGCGAATTTCTTGTGAGGCATCATAGGTAGCTCTTCCAATTCCAAATTTTATGTAGGTTGTAAAGTAATGCAAATCATCAATTTTATCGTCTATACTATTATATTTGCTGTAAGTTCCTTGTGTTCTAAATGGACGTGCCTTAAAACCTGTATTTTCTACTGCATAATAGTAAGCCTCTTGAGGAGTCCATTTTATGTAATACCCTAAATAATGTACTTCAATGTTGGATTTACCTAATTCGTCGGAAGAAGCTGGGAGAAAAGATTGCAGATCAACCATTTTTAATTGATATTTTTCCCTTAATTCTTTGATAGACATTCCTCCTAGGTATATTTCATCAAGATTTTTCATAGTAAAATATGACTTGTCTCTCAAAGAGGTATTATTGTCGGCTATTGGGTTCCCATATTCCGCTTCGTTTTCTCCATAAAATATCAAAGGTATGTTCAACTTTGCTGCAAGCTTTGGAGCAAAGTTTTTTTGGCCCAAAATAAATGTTTGGAAAGGGTGAAATAAATTTTCAATTGATAGTTTTGTGAGCAATTTCATTACTTTTCCATTTTGCTTAAATTTTAAATTATCATGCCCCCCTACTTCGATCCAATTCTTGTAATTATTATAGCCGTAATCAGTATATAAAATAGGTTCCCAAGTGATAGTAAGGGGGTGCATTCCATATTTTTCTTTAAGGATGTGTGATTGCATTGCACTGTCTTTTCCACCACTTCCTGGTACTATACAGTCATAGGATCCATCATTTTTTCTGTATTTTTCACATAGTTCAATTAGTTCTTTTTCTCTTTTTTCCCAATCAATACTGTTTTTTATATCAGCCTGTTTACATCCATCACAAATTCCATTTTCATCAAGATTCATTGTTACTTTTTTAGATTTAATGTTATGCTTAAATTCAATAGTTGATGCTGGTCTTTGATTTGATATGACACACCTATTACAAAACCTGACTTCTTGTGGTAATCCATAATATGCCTTTAAATTGCTAGATTGTTTTTTTTTTGATTCAATCATTAAAAACCCCATTTATTTATAGTTTATCTGCCCATTGCGCATATAAATTTAATCCTTCCAATGAACTTTTTTCTGGATGAAATTGAAATGCACAAATGTTATCTTTTACTACAGAAGAACAAAAAGGAACTCCTCCATAATTTGTTTGTGAAAGTATGACATCCGGATTTTTTGGTTCTACATAAAATGAATGTACAAAATACATATACTCATTATTTTTTGTATTCCTTAAAGGACTACTTTTCCAATTGTTATTTGCATTTACTGAATATATTTGAGACCAACCAACATGAGGTACTTTTAATTTTTCGCCCGAATTGGAATAATTTGGAAATTTTTTTACAGTACCTTCTATGACTCCTATACCACTTGAACTGCCAAATTCTTCACTTTTCTCGAATAACAATTGCAGACCTAAACATATACCCATAATAGGTTTTCCAGCTTCGATAAATTTTCTTAAAGATTTGGTAAGACCTAATTGATTCAAATTTTTCATTGCTTCTTTAAACGCTCCTACGCCTGGGAGTACTGCACCGTCAGCATCTTTAATAATTTCCGAATTCGATGTTATGGTACAATCATAACCCAAATAAGTAAAAGCATGTTTAACACTAAATAGGTTACTCATTTGGTAGTCAACAATGACTATTTTTTTGTTTTTCAAATTCATATTTTTACCAATTCTGGTAATCTGGTTTTAAAATCTCTACTTACTAATTCTTTTTTTAATTCCATGATTGTACATTGATTTATTCTTCCTGGTGGTTTTTTGTTTTTTAAAAATTCCGTATTCCCCTCATCTTCATATTTGTGATTTTCCATTTGACTATAAATATATTCGTAATGAAATATGGAAGCTAGAGCTACAGCTTCAACAGGACAATTTTTCATAAGGTCAACAACATCTTGCATTGAACCTGCCCCTCCATGTACTATAACTGGTATTGATACCTTATTATTAATTGCTTTTACAAGGTCAATATCAAATCCCTCACCAGTTCCTTCTTTATCAACAGATGTTATTAAAATTTCTCCGGCCCCCCTTTTTTCAATCTCCTCAACCCAATCCAAAACCTCCCGACCCGTTTCATCTCTTGCATTGTCGGTAAATGCATAATACTTTCCATTTGGCTTTTTAATGGCTTCAATTGCAACTATAATTGTCGAAGATCCAAATTTTAATGATGCTTCTGAAATAAATTCTGGATTTTTTATTGCTGCAGTATTGATAGACACTTTATCTGCTCCTGCTCGTAAAACCTTAATTATATCATCAATTGTACGTAATCCCCCACCAACGGTTAAGGGTATAAACATTTTCCTTGCCGTTTTTTCAATGATATCATGTAAACTATTTCTTTCGTATAAACTAGCAACGACATCCATAAATAAAAGTTCATCGGCTCCATTATCATAATAATATTTTGCAGCAGATTCTGGCTTACCCAAAACCCTTAGGCCCTCTAAATGAATACCTTTTACCAGATTTGGGCCCTTTATATCTAACCTTGGTATTATTCTGATATTTTCTGACATAGCATTTTTCTCACACTAATTAAGACCACCACTAGCTTTGATCATTTCAATTGAAGCCTTATACTCTTTCCACTGACCAACATCAAAATAAGATTTTTCAGAAACTGGATACACACCAATCTTCATACCATTTTCTTTTAATTTTTCAATAAGATCGGTTATATTGAAATACGCATCGTCTGGAATTAGATCAATTGTTTCTGTGTTAAAAATATACATTCCAGAGTTTACCAAAAAATTAAATTCTGGCTTTTCATTTATTTTTTTGAGCGAACCATTTTCCTCAAGTTCACAGACTCCATAAGGAATTTTATGAAATTGCATTGAAGCAACTATGGTTAGTGCATATTTTCCTTCCGTGTGGAATTTGTGAATATCAGCATAGTCTGCATAAATTATCACATCACAATTTGATACAAAAAATGGTTTTTTAAAAATTTTATTTATTAATTTTAATGAGCCGCTTGTACCAAGGGGTTTCTCTTCTTCTATATATTCAAGTGAAATGTCTCTATTATAATCTTCTAAGTAGGCTTTGATCATTTTGGATTTATAGCCTAATGATATTATAAAGTCATTAATGCCAAATTTAGCATATTCATCCATTATCAATTCTATCATTGTTTTCCCACCAATTGGGATTAAAGGCTTAGGAAAAAATTTAGTAAACTCAGATAATCTTGTACCTTTACCCCCAGCCATTATCACAACGGAAACATCAAGTATTTCTTTATAATGTTTATAATTTTCTTTAAAAACATCTTCCCAAAATAAAATTTTAATAATTCTTTTTTCTGAGCTTACAACAGGTACTGCTAAAATGTAATTTTTCAATAGTAATGACTTTACATCATTTAGGTTATAATCTTCTTTTACAGTTAATGGATTCTTATTGCAAACATCTATTACTTTACCTTTTAAGCCACCTGTTTTAAGTATCCATCTGCGTACATCTCCACTACTAAGTACTCCTAAAAACAGACCATTATTATCAACTACGAAAAGTACTCGACGCCCATTCTTTTCAAGTTTCTCCATAGCTGACTTGAGTGCTTGGTTTGCATTAATGGTATGATTTTCAATTGGCATTTTTATAGGTCCGAAGTTAAATGGTTACCAGACTGTCTTCTGTGAAATCTCTGGATGCAGGCTTCCCCAATATTGAATCCCATTGCATGGGTGATATTCCATTACCAGGTCTAGTAACTTTTAGATTATGCTCAGTGAACAATTCTCCTTTTTTAATTTTTTGAGCTGCTACAATTGATTTTCTAGCAATTGTTATGTTGGGGATTTCAGATAGACTTGGTTTTTTTTCTCCGTCCCCCATTGCTTTTTCAATGTTTCTAATACATTTCACCATTTGAATTAACTCAGTAGGCTCAAGACTTGCCAGGTGATCAGGACCAGGCAAACTACGGTCTAATGTAAAATGTTTTTCAATCACGGTTGCACCTAGGGCAGCAGCCGCAATAGGTATTTCAATACCCATGGTATGATCAGAATATCCAACCTTTACATGTAAGAATTTCTTAATGGTAGACATCGCTTTAAGATTTACATCTTGCATAGGTGTTGGGTATTGAGTATTGCAATGTAAAATGGTTATTTTCTCTCGTGAAAACCCTTCTTTATCAAAAATTTTTAAAGCATCTTCAATTTCTTTTAGAGTTGACATGCCGCTTGACAAAATTATTTTTTTCTTTTTTCTAGCGATGTGCCGAAGATAAGGTAGGTTTGTGATTTCACCTGATGGAATTTTAATTGTATTAATTCCCAACCCTAATAAATAATCGACGCTTTCAATATCAAAAGGCGTAGATAGAAATTGAATATTTATTTTTTTACAATGATTTACAAAAGCTAGATGCATTTCATGATTTATCTCTAACCTTTTTAACATTTCAAATTGAGTTTCTTCGTTCCCTGTATTTGCCTTTTGATACTGTGCTTTAATTGCTTTTTTCGTTACTAATTTTTCTGCTTTAAATGTTTGGAATTTAACTATGTCTGCACCTGCTTTTTTGGCGACATCAATTAATTTGATTCCTGTTTCAAGATCACCATTATGGTTGACACCCGCTTCTGCGATGATAAGAATGCTCATATTACCTTTCCGGATTATACTCAAATCGTCTCCCTTTTATTTCAATAAAAGGGGCTGGTGCCCCGGGATAGTATGTAGACCTTATTTTTAATTCAAGTTCTTCTTCTGAACAATTAGGATCTATACGTGCTAATAATTCCAATTCTTTTCTTATATATGGTTTTCGCCTCCATTGTTCATTACTAATTTTTAAAGAACCTGAATTTACAAGGTTATCAATTATTTTAGAATAAAGATTCACCATTGCTTTGTATGTTTTAATACTTAAAGTTTCAACCGATTCCCTAGTACTCATATCAAACCTTTCTACACCAATAATTAACCCTGTATCTACAGATGGTTCCATTAAATGTGCCGTACAACCATATTGTTTTTCTTTTTGGTAAATTGCAAAATTAAAGCACCCAGTGCCTGGATATTCTGGAGGGCCTGGATGAAAATTAATATTACTTATTTTTGTATTATTTAATACTTCCTTGGGTACAATCCAAGGAGATAAATACGATATTAGGTAATCATATTTAGTGTATAATAATTTATTTGGAAATTTATTGAATCGTGTACCGCTATAGACATCGACATTTTTCGAAAATGCCTTAGTTAGTTCAATGGCTTCTTCAACCCCTAATTTCTCTTTTTTAGTCAGAAATGCTATTTTCAATTTTTTTTCCCATCGAAATTGTAAAAAGTTTTTTTTAAAAGTTTTTCTGTTATTTTCAAATTTTTAATCTCTTGCAGAATTTTTTTTGCAGTCCCCTTTTTATAATAGGGATTTTTTACTTTTTTACAAAATGCTCTAAATTCTGGCGTTCGACATTTTTTTATTGCTTTTATGATTTCCTTTTTTTTAGGACTGCAATCTATCACAGAATCGGCTCGTACCCTTCCTTTTTGTCTATCTCCAATATTTATGGTTGGTATACCAAAAGAAGGCGTTTCAATCACTCCACTAGATGAATTTCCAATTACTAGATCGAAATGTTTCATAACACTTAAATATCTTAAGTGCCCTAATGATGTCCTTGCAATACATCTTCCTTTATTTTTATTAACATATTCCAATATTTTTGTTATTATAACCCTTCCATCTGGGTCTGAATTTGGCATCGTAAATATAAAATTCATTTCTTTAAATTCATCTAACGCTTGCAATAATTCGGATATTTGTCCTTTAGCTGTTTTATTTTCCAATGTTACAGGGTGATAAGTCACTATAGCATTGATTTTTCCCATTTTAAAACCTATTGATTTTTCTAATTCATTTTTACCCAATAACGTCATGTAATCTAAACTATCCAGTCCTGGAGAACCTGCATTAAAAGTTCTTGCTGGGTGTTCCCCTAATTGAATAATTCTATTACGATAAGTTTCTGTTGTTGCAAAATGTATATGCGCCATTTTTGTTATGGAATGCCGTATTGGCTCATCTATGGCTCCTTCAGTAGTTTCACCTCCATGAATATGGGCAATTGGTATATTGGCAACCATTGCAGCGGAAGAGGCACAAAATATTTCATATCTATCACCAAGTAATACCACTATATCTGGTTTAAGCTTTTGATATACTTCACCGAATCCAATCATAGCTAGGCCCATTGATTTTGAAATACCTACATAAGTATCACTTGAAAGAAGCATTTCTACTTTTTCAGTTATTTTAAATCCATCCTTTTCTATTTGTTTATAAGTTAACCCAAACTCTGGGGAAAGATGCATACCCGTTACAATCAATTGAAGTTCGATTTCATTATCTTTTTTTGCAAGTTTTAAAAAATTATATAACAGACCATATTCTGCTCTTGTTCCTGTGACTACACTTATTTTTTTTTTTATCACTTCAGACCTTTAACCTTGCGCTACTTGGTACATTGATAATTCTTTCATAACACCACTTAGAATTCTCCAATGAATCATGAAAACATTTTTTAAACATAGGGAAATTTAAAGGCAATTGCCATAAGGGCCTTGTCATAACTCCATTGGCATTTGTATATTCCAAAAATTGCTTTTTTTGCTTTTTATCATCTAAGATAAATGTATTCAACCAATAATTTGCTGTACATCCTTCTTGCTCTTTTACAATTTTAAGGCCAGTATTGGAAGCAAATTCAATATATTTTTCAGCAACTTCTCTTTTGCTAATTAAAATTTCATTTAATTTATCTAATTGAGCACAACCCATCGCTGCATTTAAGTTAGGCATGCGATAATTATAACCTAATTCATCATGAAAATATTCATATAGATCGGGTCTTTTTGCAGTTGTCGTCAAATGTTTAGCCCTATTAGCTAACTCGTTTGACTGCGTCAAAATAATCCCACCACCGCCAGTAGTTATGGTTTTATTTCCATTAAAACTTAACACACCCAACATACCGAAAGTGCCAGTATGTTTGTCTTTCACAAAACTTCCAAGGGACTCAGCTGAATCTTCTATTACTGGTATGTTCCATTTATCACATATCTCACATATTTTTTGTATATCAACAGGATGTCCAAATGTATGCATAGGAATACAAGCGGAAATAATCCGACCAGTATTTTTATTTTTCACTTGTCCCTTAGAATTTTTAATACATTCTTTTTGTAAAAATAATTCTAATGCGGTTGGATCTAACCCAAATCTTTCTTTTTCACAATCCAGGAATGTTGGATATGCATAACAATAGGCAATTGCATTTGGTGTTGCAACAAATGTGGTTGCCTGGGTAATCACCTCAGTTCCAGGTGTTACTCCCGCTAATATTAAGGCTATGTGCAAGGCTGCCGTTCCATTGACTGTGACAATAGCATATTTACTTTTAGTAAATCCGCAGATTTTTTCTTCCATTAAATTAGTGTAATGACCAATACTTGAAACAAAAGTAGAATCCAAACATTCATTAATATATTTTTTATCTAGTGCATCAAAATAAGGAATA
Organism: Fibrobacteria bacterium; assembly: GCA_050294405.1. Lineage (GTDB taxonomy): Bacteria > Fibrobacterota > Fibrobacteria > UBA11236 > JADFYW01 > JBNKOC01. Next base: position 12,284 of record JBNKOC010000028.1, read on the forward strand.
TGTAAAGGAATAAATTTTTGCCCTGAATATAGATTCTTAATGAAAGCCACAAGTTCCGCTTTTTTTGTTGATTCATCAATCATTAAATTATGTTTTTGGATTTTGGCCATTTAAAATTGTATGTAACTGATATATTTCTATGATCAACGGCCTCTTTTTAAACCTAGGTTTTTAAATATCCTTAATTTTACTCACGTTTTGTATAAATTTTTAATTAAATGCTGTATTTTTTAGGATTATAATATTTTAGATTATTTCCATTTACAAACCAATCTATTGTTTTTTCTAAACCCCGTCTAAAACCTTCCTTACCAGAATATTCAGGATACCATCCCGTTAACTTTAATGCTTTAGAATTTTCACTGTATAAGCGATTCACCTCACTTTTATTTGGCCGAATTCTTTCATTGTCACATTCAATATTTATTTTAACTCCCATTATATCTGAAATTAAATCTACAGTTTCTCTTATAGAAATTTCATATTTACTTCCAATATTTATTACCTCTCCTATCGATTGGTCTGATTTGAAAACGGCATTGAACCCTCTTACTGTATCTTTGATATAGTTAAAATCCCTTGTCGGAGACAATGCTCCTAATTTTATAGTTTTAAGTCCTGATGCTATTTGAGTAATTACTGTTGGAATTACTGCTCGTGCTGATTGTCTTGGGCCATATGTGTTAAATGGTCTTATAATTGATATGGGTGTATTAAAGGATGTGTAAAATGACATTGCAATTTGATCAGCCCCAATTTTTGAAGCTGAATATGGAGATTGGCCTTGTAATGGGTGTTCTTCTGAAATTGGAACAAACTGTGCCGTTCCATAAACTTCACTTGTTGAGGTTATAACGACCTTTTTAATGTTTAACTCTTTAGCAGCTTGAACAATATTTAATGTTCCCTTTACATTTGTTTCTATATACGTATTGGGTGAATGATATGAATAGGGAATAGCAATTAGTGCAGCCAGATGCATGACCCAATCACAATCCTTCATTGCTGCTTTTACACCATAGGGATCTCGAACATCTCCTAAAAAGATTTCAATTGAGTCTCTAATGTTCTTATTAATAGTATCTAACCAACCACAAGTTCCAAATGAGTTGTAGAAACAAAATGCCTTAACATCATGGCCTTCTTCTACAAGATGCTCTACCAAGTGACTCCCTATAAAACCGTCAGCACCCGTAACTAACACTTTTTTCATTTTCCCTCTAATATGTCTAGAAATTATATTCTATATATATGCGACACATTCTTTCGACTGTCTACTTTTTAAATTCGAAAATTCGCATTTTAATTTCATCTTTATTTTAATGCAATTAATTTTAGTCATTCCAATTGTATTTCCAGCTCCTTATTTGAATTCATTGATAAATTCTTAATTAAAATTGGAAACATTTGTGCAACCTTCATGCTTTTTTTAATATCTTACTCCACTAATCTTTTTCTCGTAAATAGTTTTTTATTTCTTGTATTTCTTGCTTTATGGTATCAAATTCTTTCATCCGGAATGAAAGATAATTTTTTGTAATTTGGATTTTCTTTTTTATTCCCTTTGGGGTTAGGATATAATTCCATTTTATTTTTTGTGGCTGATTTGTAAGCTTTTTTGCCCTGACTAGCCCTTCATCAATTAAACCCGATAATATATAATTGACCTTTCCCAAACTAATATTTAGGGTTTTTGCCAAAGAACGTTGAGTGTGCTCTGGCTTAATTTCGATTTCTTTTATTATTTTAAATTCAATCATATATTTGTTCAAGTTTTGAACAAAAAATACATCCTGATCGGTCATTTACCTAATTATTTTTAAATATAGTTCGTTTATTACAACATAAGTTCTAAAAGTTTGTTATTAGCCTAGCTATGTTCCTTATTAAGAAATTTAAATTTTTGCCAAAAATTCAATATAAAAATTTTAGCAAAGATGGCTATCATTGACAAAACTATACCAAGCATGAAGGCAGTTATTACAATTAATTTTTTGTTTGGTTTTGACCTTTTATAAGGAATTTCAGCCTTTTCTAAGATTTCAAAGGGCTGGGAACTAACCAACATATATTTCTCAATTTCAAATGCAACCATGGTATATATTTTTTCTTTTAATATAGGATCAGCAGTGTTGTTTAATATGTTTTCCAAATATTGTTTATTGATCGAAGCTTCTCTTTTTACATCAGCTAACATTTTATAGTTTAGTTCTTCTAAATAATAATCCACAATTTTTTTGCTTAAAACGGAGTCAGAAATATCGGCCTGAACAGTTATCACTTTTTTTTTTGAATTTACAGATACCGTTAAAATACTTCTGCTTAAAAGCTCAACGCCCTGACGTAGGGAAGGAATACTGTTAGAATCTTCAACTAACCATCTTTGATGAGTTTCATCCCATAAATTTGAAAATAATTTAGTCATTAAGTTATTTTTTTGAATTATACTTTCAGCTAATTCGTGTCCAGTCAAAATTATTTCAACTTTATCCAAGTTAGTGTTTCCGAACCCTAATTGAGATGCAACAGCACCACCAACACCTCCTAATGCCCCTAAATTGGATAAAACAGATTGGGCACCTGCTCCTTTTTCAGACTCTTTTAATGCAATAATGGCCCTAGAAGTAAAAATTGGGGAGCTATGTATGGCAATAATTATTCCTAAAGTAGTAATTGATAGTGTACAGCATATCATCCAATATTTATGAATCCAAAAAGTGTGTATTAATTGAATTAAATCTATTTCATCATTATTGGAAAATTGATTTCCAGCATCAATATTCTTTTCCCCTTTGTTCATACTAATTACCTTGGATTAAAAAATCTCTATTTTTGTATAAAATATAATAATCCTTTTAACTTAATAAAATAAAAGGTGAGAGGTGAATCCGATCATTTAAACACAATTTTTGATTTATAGGGGTAAAATTTCATGTTATTTATTCGGCCCTTGATAGTGACCGCGGTTGATTCGAGAAATAATATTCATTTGGAGTCATTTTGTCTAAGCTGGAGTGTGAACGCTCATTATTATTGTAAAGCTTAAAATACGTGTGAATTCACTTCTTAGCCTTAATAACCGAATCATAGGCTCGAAGATATAATTCTTTATATTTAACTTTTCTCCATACCAGCTCTACAAAAACATTGTCTCATCAAGCCCCTTTTCCTTCCAATTTGATTTTGATGCCGCTGTCTTTTAAAAGTTTGGTAAAATAATGGCTGGTGAATTGACATCCCTTGTCCATATTGAATATCTCTGGCTTGCCATACTTACCCATCGCTTCCTTCACGGTTTCTATACAAAAATTGGTATCTATGGGAATACTAATTTTGTAAGAAAGCACTTTACGGGAAAACCTCTCCATCACCATACACAAATTTACAAAACCTTTTTCCAATGGAATGTAACATATATCCAAGGCACAAACATGGTTAAATTGGTAATTTCTAATTTTCTCAATAGAAAAGATAGACCTTGTGTGCTAAGTTGGATTTACTGGTATTTGGTTTCCTATATATGGCTTTCAACCTCATTTTTCGAATGAGTTTCCTTATATGCTTGCGGTCTATTAGAATACCTTCACGGTTTAACATATCCCGCAGCTTGCGACTTCCCATCCAAAGGTGTTCCAGATGTAGTTCGTCCATACGGCGTATTATTTTTAAGTTCAATTCCGGTGTAGGTTCTGGATTAGAATACACGCTGCTCTGGGCATACCTAAAAGCGCAGCTTGTCATTTTATACTCAATTTTATCTTGCGGTCTATCTCTTTTCTCCGCTCCACAATCCCCCCTTGTTGGGCGCACTATGTAAAAAATCTAGTTCCAATGACTGCTGATCTATTTTACGTGCATGCCTTGAGGTCCACAATGTATTTTATACCTTTATTATCTGGACGAAAAGCATCCTGAGCTAAGTCCAAAAGCTGGTTTTTCCATTGATTGATTTGTTGGAGTGGATACCAAATTGGTTGGCCAGTTCAGCTAGGGACTTGTCACCCCTAATAGCAAGTATCGCTACCTTGGCTTTAAATGCCCTTGAATGGTTTCGTCGTGGTCTTTGAGTCATTTTTTCCTTCCTTACTAGGACAATAATCTAGTCCCTAAATTCTCAACTTTCCACTTATCGTTGTGTCTAAATTTGTAGGACCACCTCTCGGAAGTGGTGACAAGCTAAAACAGAAATTTTAAAACCCCAGCGGCCAGCCTCTCCCCTGCTTTACCATCGGCTACCTGGGTTACCAGTTTTACAATTTTTTCCTGTCTTCTGATAAATATTCAGAATTCTGGAGGCAATTTAATATTGCTTCAAAACATTTTTCTTCCTTTATTACCAACTATATTTCACCGGATTCCACAAGGGGTTTATACTGTTCTGAAGTTAAATACGCTTTAACCTGTCCCTCTACAAATAAGCCATCATCTTTAACATCCCAGTTTAAATTAATAATTGGCTTATTTAAAAGGCAGCATCAACAGCGGTGGTTGAAGCTGTATTAATTATAACTGCCGCATAATATATGGTGTATCTTTGGTTTTTATAATATTCTTTGTGCTTTTCCCATCGATACCCATAATCTTTAGGATAGAGGCGTATCACTTATTGAGCGTCCAGTTTTTTTCCCAAGCAGAATTTAATGATATTTACAAATTGTTCATCTTCAATCCAAATAAGCTTGCGAGTACCCGGGGTAAATATGATGTAGGGTTTGGGAGGAAAGACTGATTAGTATCTTTCCGAATTGTTTTCCTAAAATCTTTTATAGCGGTTAGTCCATACCTAATTGAAGTTCTCTATTTCTAACCAGTTCTAAATATTTTTTTCATCGCTTCAGGTAGAAAGCTTTTTTGAAATACTGGGAGCCAGTGCAAAATTAATTTTTCTATGTAGGAAACAATATTTTCCCCAACAAGTACCGAAACTACCATATTATAAGATGGGCTGAATCTGCAACCTCTTTACTTAGGCCTAAAAACAGTTTGATTGGACACCCGTCATTCTGAGGATTGACTGCGAATTACTTGCCCAGCCAGAGCTAACATCTCATACTATTTTTCTCCTAAATTTTTCTGAAGCAACAACACTAACTGCACCCACACAATCATGACAGGTATTTAATAATATGCCCATTCTATCGCGGGAATTTATTTTCCAATTTAATGCTGCAAAGGAAGCATGAGACTGATTGCTTCTGCATTGGGGGTTATTGAGGTAATCATCCGTGTAGTTAAAGTGATAGCCGTTTTCTATTTTTATACCCATTTGGGTATAAATCTTTAATATTTGTGTAAGGTATACCTAAAAGGGTATAATTTCATTGAAAATTTTAAATTAAAATTGCCAGCCGTGCCATCCCCTTGAAAGGACTCTCGTTTACTTTTTGGGCAGACAATGAGACATCTTCTGTTTTAGCTGCCAAACCCAAAATACGGGACAATTATTGACGTGCATTAGTAAAAGTAAAATTGAAATAAATACCTTAGCCCCCTGACAATGAGTCATTCCTCAGCTTTCAAAACCCCAGCGGCTAACCTATCCCCCGCTTTACCATCAGCCTTGACTGTGACCAAATCCACAATTTTTTTTCTGCCTTCTGATAAATATTCAGGATTCTGGAGGTAATTTAATATTGCTTCATAACATTCCTCGTCATTATTTACCAATTGTATTCCACCGGATTCTACAATTGGCTTGTAGTGTTCGGATGTTAAATAAGCCTTAGCTCGCCCCCCTTTAAATAAGCCATCGTCTTTAACATCCCAGCTTAAATTAATAATCGGCTTATTTAAAAAGGCGGCATCCACAGCCGTAGTTGAGGCTGTATTAATTAAAACAGCCCCATGATATATGGTGTTTATTTGGTTTTTATAAAATTCTGTAGGAGAACTTACACCTCCTTTATCCATGGGAACATCCAAGGCTGTTTTTTGAAGATATATATTATTTTCCTTTAAAAAATCTTTGTGCTTTTCCCATCGATACCCATAATCTTTGGGATGGAGGCGGATCACATATTGAGCGTCCAATTTTTTTTCCATACAGAATTTAATAATGTTTACACATTGTTCATCCTCAAATCGGATTAACTTGCGAGTACCCGGTGTAAATAGAATGTAGGGCTTAGCCGGATTTAATCCAAGGCTATGCACAAATTCTTGCCTATCAATGACCAATTCTTTAGTATGATAGTCAAATTGAAGCCCACCTACTATTTCCAATTGATTTGCTTTTAGCTGAGGGTTGTATTTTAATAATTCCTGGTTCATATACGCACTCCAGGTCCAATACTTGTACACAAACTTAGGTAATATGGCAGGTTTGGTGGTAACATTGTCCCAGGACTGGATTATGCAACCGGTTTTTATCTGTAATTTTTGCGAAGCTAGTACCGCCGGCAAATCCAAGGAATAACGATAGATTTCCACCAGCGACAACATAGTTGAAACAAGCATATCCGGCTTATGTTCCCTTAATATGCTTATCCAGTTATGGTACGCTTCACTACGTCTAATTAGCAGATAAAAAAACCGTTCTAAATAGGAAAAGCAGCCAAAAAGAAATAATAACTTTCCAAATTTGTTCAGAATATATACGCTGAATAAATACCATTTGGTGTTAAGACCCTCTAAAATTTTTGCCTGGATATCCATAGAGGAATTTGTTTTGTATCCCTCCACCGTGCGAAACATGACATGAGGCAAGTTGAACACTCTGCGAAGCCGACTCATTTTACTCACATCAGGTTCGGGAAGCATTGCAAAGGGGATTAGCTTAACCCTAGGGCCTAATTTTTCAATCAGAATTGGATCATTCGGATTTGGTACAGCTGCTATAATTTTAATATGATTGGGAAGACAACCAATGAACTTTCCCAAGAGCAAATTGCGAATTATAAATCCGGTGGAGGCGCATACTAAAATGCTTTTAGATTTTTTCATGTTAGCTTTAATTCATTGCTAAACATTATTGCCAAAGCTTTAAAAAAATTACTGGAGCATATCCCAGGAAATCAAAGAATCTTTGGAAATTTGAACTTTAGCTGTTTTCCCCAAAACATCCTTTAACTTTTTAGAGGGAATTCCGGTTCCTGGTCGTTTGGTCCAAACATTTTCTAAAGAAATTTTTTCACCTGGATTGATATCGCTAATGGAGACCACACTTCGATGGGCCCAGGCCCGAATGGGTTTCTCAAAATCATGTATCTTTTTCTCTTTTCCCATGGCAAGTTCCACGTTGCGAATCCCTTTTACCATTTCCTTAAGCTCAAAGGGGTCAATGGATACCGCTTGGTCAGGGCCCGGCTGGCGCTTATCCAATATAAAATGTTTTTCCACAATTTTGGAACCCAGGGTAACCGATGCAATTGTGGTATATATATCGGGAGTATGATCGGAATGCCCAATCACAAGGCCATACCTTTCCATCATTTGTGGAATAACTCCAAGATTAATATCCTCATATTTTGCAGGGTACTCCGAAACACAATTCATCAGGGCAATATTCTTCTGTACTTCAAGCAGAGCCTTTACCGTTTCATCAATTTCTTCCCAGGTGGCCATTCCTGTGGATAGTATCATAGGTTTTCCCAATTTTGCAACTTCAACCAAACTGGGAATATCCGTTAATTCTCCACTACCTATTTTAAAAAGATTAAGCCCAATCCCTAGCATTTCTTTGGCTGCTTTCAAACTAAATGGCGTACACATATATGTGATTTCTATTTTTTCACAATACTCCATAAGCTCTTTATGTTGCTCCAATGTGAGAGCATATTTTTTTAAAAAATCAAATAGAGGCATATTGAAATTGGAGGACATGGGAACGCCTTCGCGAAGCATCTCTTCTTCGGGTAAATGGTGCTGAAATTTAATGGCGTCCGCTCCACAAATTTTCGCCTGGAGAGCCATTTCTTTGGCCGCTTCCAAACTACCTAAATGATTGTCGCATCCCTCAGCAATAATAAAGCAGGGATGATTTTGTCCAATGTTTATTCCAGCTATTTCAATAGCGCTCATTTTATATATCCTTTTTTTCTCCGCAATACATGGCAACTCCCGGTTTTAAAACTCCCATGTTCACTGCCATTTTATCCCATTCCACCAATGTTCTAGCCATTTCAATTTCTTTTACTTCCGTCTCCCCCCGAATTCCCCCAATGACTCTATGGGAAAATGAAAAACCCTTTTTTTCAGCTATTTTATTAAAAAAAATACCCATGTTATTTAACATTTCCTCTACGCTGGAATCATTATCATGGGGGGATTGCATGGATTCCTTTTTGGTTCTGGCCGTTTTGTATTCCTCAACAATTTCTTCCAAAAAATTTGAGTTTAAATCAGGGACAGTTTCGAACCAACAACCGGTTTGTTCCATTAATTTTCGGATCAAGCCTATTATAGCCGCATCATTAACATCAATCCAATCGCGCGCTGGTTCCACAAATAAAAGTCGTCCTTTTTGGTTTAAAAGAGAATGGACCTTGGAAAGTATTTTATTCTGATCTTCAAAATGATGTAGAGCTTGATTAAAAACCACAGCATCAAATTTTTTTTCCGGCTCATAAGAAAAAATATCTTCACATAGATAATCAAGGCTTCCAAATTCCTTATTTTTAGGAAACATCCCCAGAGTTTTTTTTGCCACATCTATGCAACTTTTGGAAATTTCAAGACCCGTAACACTATGTCCATGCCTTGCAAGTTCCAGGGACATGTGTCCCGGGCCACAAGCTATTTCTAAAATGTTCTGGTTTCCAAAAGAAAGGTTATCCAAAAAAAAGCTTAAATATTCTCCAAAAATCATCTTAGCGTATTCAGGACGCCTCCAGGGGTTGTTGTAAAAGTAAGCGCAGAATTTGGTATTTCTAATGTCTGGAATATGTCCATTAGCAACTCTCTCTTCTATTTGAGAGTCAAAAGCCCTGGCCTCTTCAATAATGGATGCATCAGTCATGTTAACTATTCCCTAATCTGAATCTGGCCCATTCCAAATCAATATGGGTGTCTATATCTAAAAATGTTTCCCACTCGGTAATAAGAGGTCTTGCTATTTTCCCATACATGTTTTTATTGACCATCACAGAATTGATATTTATGCCATATACAAGCCCATTGGGAACGTAGCTTGGGTTTTGTTCGTTTCTCATTTTCCTGTTGTTCAGATCACCCCGGGTGACATAATTGTATAACTGGTGATTATCTATATAAAATTGCTCTTCGGGGTTAAATACATGGGGCACCTCTGAAATGCTAACTACACTGTCACAGGGCTCTGTTTCCAGAATTTGCAAACAGTCATATAGATGATTTACCCGTCTTAGGGGCGCAGTAGGTTCCAGCAAAAGTCCATAGGGGTAATTGATACCGTTTGATTTTGCCCACTCTAAAGCATGGAGCACCACATCCAGGGAAGAAGCTTTATCGCCAGCTAAATGGGCAGGCCGCAGCCAGGGAACATCTACCCCCAACGACCTGGCAACATCAGCAATGGCTTCGCTATCCGTTGAAACAATTATTTTGCCTACCCTATTGCATTTTTGGGCGCATTCGATAGCTAATTGAACTAAGGGTTTATTTCCAATTTTAGCCAGGTTTTTATTGGGGATGCGTTTGGAACCGCCCCGGGCCGGTATTATAGCAATTGCATTTTTTAATTCTTCAGATTCAAAAACATCGGGTTTTGCTTCCAAAGTTATATATTCATTAATGTCGCTGATTAATATTTTTTCCAGGATGCCATGTTTATTTACGACCGGTACCCCAATTAACGATCGGGCATTCATTATGCTTTTGGCTTCCTCAACATCTCTTGCCTTGATTGGATCCAAATTAGAGATTTGATTTACCGGAGCTTCCAAAGAAATGCGCTGAGACATGGCGCGCCTTAAATCGCCATCGGTTAGCACGCCCAACAACTTGTAACTTGAGGCGCAAACAAATAATATGCCCCGCTTGTTTTGGGTCATGCGGGCCAATGCCTCACGTACAGGGCATTCGGGAGGTACTGTAAATAATTCAAATTCCATTAATATGCCATTTCTTTATTTAGTAGCCAGGGCGACACTTCAATGTTTTTTAATATTTCTGTTATTCGCTGGCTTGCATTGCCATCGCCATAGGGATTGCTGCAATGTTTTGCAATGTTTTGAAATTCTTTGGACATAGCTTTTTTAAGTCCGGCCAAAATCTCAGCTTTGGAGTATCCCACGTTAATAACATTTTCTGCCTGAGGCCTTCCAATTTGCCTGCGCCCTATGTTAACGGCTGCAGTTCCAAATGTTGGCGCTTCCATAACTCCCGAACTGGAGTTGCCCACCATACATTGGGCCATTTTCATTATCCCCAGGTAATCGGCCCTGGGCATATTTCTATAAAATTTCATTTTGGGAGATTTCATACGGGAAAGCTGAGCCCTGATTAAATCGCTACCGGCATCGGCATTGGGATAAATAAATACTACCGGTAAATCTAGCTCAATTAATGCTTCCAGGGTTTGTACAATTTGTTGGCCAGCTTCTGTTTCTTCCTCGGTCACCGGATGCTGCACTGCTAATATAAGCGGCTCCTTTTCTTCCAGCCGATATTTATAGCGAAGGGTTTTTTCAGAGGTCACAAACCCGCCCACCAGTTCATCCACCAAGGGAGCTCCCGTTAAAAATATTCGCTCTTTGTGCTCCCCCAATTTGGCGACTCGGTCATAAAACTCCTGGTTTGCTGCAAAGTGAATATGGGCCAATTTGGTAATGGCATGGCGAACTACTCCATCCACATTTCCCGATAATTCACCTGCCTGAATATGGGCCACAGGAATTCCCAAATGAAGGCCTGCCAGGGCGCCCACCAATTGCTCGCCCCTGTCTCCGGCCAAAAGGATAAAATCCGGGTTGACCCTGGTTAAAATAGTGGGCAATTCCATCATCAAACTTCCTAAGGATTTGGCCATGGTTACGTTGTTGTAACCCGCATAGGTCATATAAACCCGTTCCTCTATTTTGAATCCGTCTAATTCCATTTCCTGGGCAGAAAGGCCAAATTCAGACAGTAAATGCATATTTGTGGCGCAAATCACATAATCCAAATCTTCATCTTTTTGGATTAGCTTTAAAATAGGCCGAATATAGCCCCATTCGCCTCGGGAACCGGTAAGAAATAAAATTTTTCGCCTGTGGCCAGATTCCATGTATTTTCAGTCCAGGTGATTCTTTTCCGTAGCCTTAAGCTACTGTGAAAATTTTAGAAATTTGAATTTTTAATTTCTTAAGGAATCATACACTGTCTGAAGACCCGATTTCAAATCTTTTTCGCATTTAAATCCCAAAAATTTTTCTGTATGGGCCATATTCGCCTTGCTGGCAGAGGCATCTCCGCTCAAGGCAGGTTTATGCTCCACTTTTCCACTGCCATGGATTTCAATAATGGTTTCGGCCAGCTTTTTAACACTGGTTTCCACACCCGTACCCGCATTAAAAACACCACTTTCATTGCTTTGGGCCGCTGTTAAATAGCATTTCACCATATCGGACACATGGATAAAGTCACGGGTTTGGAGCCCATCGCCGTTAATAAGCAAAGGCTCTTCTTTAAGAACTCTGTCTATAAATTTTGGAATCACGGCAGCGTACAAACTATCTACTCTTTGCCTGGGCCCGTAAATATTAAAGCAGCGAAGGGAACAGGCATTAAGACCTCTAAGCTTGTTAAATATATTTATGGAATCTTCCCCAGCTTTTTTAGATAAAGCGTAGGGAGTTTCGCCAGCTGTTGCCATACTTTCTGACAAAGGACTTGTGGGATGTATGGGATATACCGCACAAGAGCTGGCAAATACCATTCTTCTATTGTTTTCTTTTAAACACTCCTGAATAATTTGCGCGGTTCCCGCCACATTTACTGAATAGCAATCTGCAGGGTCCACAATAGATCGTTGCAGTTCTACTCTGGCGGCCAGATGAAATACCGCATCGCAGCCTTGCATGGCTTTTTCCACTGCCTTTGCATCACGAATATCGCCCTTGATAAACTCGGCTTTATTTGGAATGTTCTCTTCAAATCCATTGGACAAATCATCGAGAATATTAACTTCAACGCCCATGTTAATTAAGGCATGGGATAAATGATGTCCCACAAAACCTGCTCCACCCGTAACCAATGCTTTTTTCATAAAAACTCTTTTGTTTTTTGCAATTAAATTGAAACTATTTCATAAATTCTAAATAGTATTTTTCAATTTATAATTTTATAATACAAGACAAAGATGATTTCTATATCAAGCCATTTAAAACAGCTGGAAGCGGAATCCATATATATTTTTCGCGAGGTGGTTGCCGAATTTAAAAATCCGGTCATGCTTTACTCTGTGGGCAAAGACTCCAGTGTTATGGTACGCCTGGCTCAAAAAGCATTTTATCCCGGAAAATTGCCTTTCCCATTAATGCATGTGGATACGGGCTATAAGTTTCCGGAAATGTATGATTTCAGAGATAAGTTTGTAAAATCCATTGACGCCAAATTAATAATCGAGCGCAACGAAGAATGGATAAAAAAGGGTGCTCACCCTTCTAAATTAGGCTTGGACAAATGTTGCGGCTATTTAAAAACAGGCGCCCTTTTAAATGCCATTAAAAAACACGAATTTGATGCCGCCTTTGGGGGCGCACGCCGGGAAGAAGAAAAATCCCGGGCTAAAGAAAGGGTCTATTCGGTGCGCGATAACTTTGGCCAATGGGATCCCAAAAACCAGCGGCCCGAATTGTGGAACCTATACAACTCCCATATTAACGAGGGAGAATCCGTTCGGGTTTTTCCCTTAAGCAACTGGACCGAAAGAGATATTTGGAATTACATCAAGCTGGAAAATATTCCCATTGTTCCCATATATTTTTCCCACTCTCGCAGGGTAGTCCGGCAAAAAGGACTGTTAATCCCCGTAAATTCAGTGAATGAATCCCAATTTTCCCCCGAAGAAATCGAAACCGTAAACTGCCGTTTTCGCAGCTTAGGTTGCAGTCCCTGTACCGGCGCCATTGAATCTAAAGCTAATAGTCTGGATGATATTATTGCCGATGTTACTGGTGCCCGGCGTTCCGAAAGAGAAAACAGAATTATTGACGGCACCAGCGATTCCTCCATGGAAGATAAAAAAAAGGAAGGGTATTTTTGAAGGACGAGCAATGGGTTACCGTTTTCTATCTTACGCTAAGATCCCCCCAAGGCTAATTCATGACTATTCAGGAAACAAAAACCGAAACCATCCAAAAATCCCTTTTACGATTTACCACATCCGGAAATGTGGATGATGGTAAATCCACTCTACTGGGAAGACTACTTTATGAAACCCACTGCATTTTTGAAGATCAATACGCAGCCATAGAAAAAGCCTCCTCCAAAAGAGGGCAATCTACAGTTGATTTGTCTTTACTCTTGGATGGCCTGGCATCCGAAAGGGAGCAGGGTATTACCATTGATGTGGCCTATCGCTACTTTGAAACTTCAAAACGAAAATTTATTGTGGCCGATTGCCCCGGTCACGAACAATACACGCGAAACATGGTTACGGGAGCCTCTAACGCTGAACTGGCTTTGGTGTTAATTGATGCCCGCAAGGGAATCCAGACTCAGAGTAAGCGACATGGTTTTATAGCTTCGCTGCTACGTATTCCCAATATGATTGTATGTGTGAACAAAATGGATTTAATGGATTGGGATAAGGATGTTTTTCAAAGCATTGTCAAAGAATACAAAGAATTTTCTCAAAAGCTGAACATCACCCATATAGACTTTGTTCCCATGTCTGCGCTATTGGGAGATAATGTGGTGGAAAAAAGCACGAACATGCCCTGGTATGAAGGCTCTACCCTGTTACATTATTTGGAAAACGTGCATCCCTCTTCCAGTTTAAATCTGGTGGATTTTCGCTTTCCTGTCCAAACTGTTATTCGTCCACACCTGGATTTTAGGGGCTATGCCGGAATGATAGCCTCGGGCACTATTATCCCAGGGGAAGAGGTGGCTGTAATGCCATCTGGAAAAACTTCAAAAATTAAATCTATTGAAAGTTTTGAGAGCCCTTTAAAAGAAGCCAAAGCATCTGAATCTGTTATACTCACTTTAGAAGATGAAATAGATATTAGCCGTGGAAACATGATTGTCCGCAAAAACAATTTGCCCAATGTTTCCCAAAATTTTGACGCCTTAATATGCTGGATGTCCGAAGAGGCTATGAAACCAGGCACCCAATACATTATAAAACACACCACAATGGAAACTAAGGGCTTTATATCGGATATCCATTATAAAATTGACGTGAATACCTTGCATCGCTCCAAGGTTGATGTATTTGGCTTAAATGATATCGGGCGCGTGGAAATTAAATCCACCTTGCCCCTTGCTTTTGACACCTACAGAGTAAACCGCTCCACCGGAAGTTTTATTTTAATTGACCCTCTGAGCAATGCCACTGTAGCTGCGGGATGGATTCGGGGAAAAACCAGGGGGCTAGACGATTTAGGACGAGGCAAAATCCGCCAGGATGTATCCCATAACGTAAAATGGGAAGAGTTTAAAGTCGATAGAAGCCAACGGGAAATTCGAAATACCCACAAAGCTGGTGTGTTTTGGTTTACCGGCTATTCAGGTTCAGGTAAATCCACCATTGCTAAAAATTTGGAATCCATGTTATTTCAAAATGGCTACCAGGTTGTGGTATTAGATGGCGATAACGTGCGTCATGGCCTTTGTGGCGACTTAGGCTTTTCTGATGCCCATCGCACAGAAAATATCCGTCGAGTGGGAGAAGTGGCCAAACTTTTTTACGAAACAGGCCATATTGTTTTATGCACTTTTATTTCCCCTTTTATCCAGGATAGAGAATTTGCCAGAAAGCTAATTCCTGAAAATCAATTTTTTGAAGTATTTGTAAAATGTTCCCTGGATGTTTGTCAGCGAAGAGATCCGAAAGGCTTATACAAAAAAGCTTTGGCTGGAGAAATAAAGGAATTTACTGGAGTTAGTTCTGTGTATGAAGAGCCACAGCACCCCGAAATTATTGTGGAAACAGATATCCAGAGTCTGGATCAAATTCTGGAAAGTTTGCTGGCAAAAATAAATTCCAGCCTGAAAGTTTAAGCTACTTTAAAAAAAACGATTTTAGCAGCAAAAATAAGGTTAAAAGCCATATGGGACTCATTAATATACCCATAAACAAAATGTTTTTAATAAACATATTTTCCAACATGGCTTTATGGTGGTTTTGCGCCCGCTCAATTGTTTGAATTAAAAATTCGGTTTTAAGGGGAAGGTTTAAAATATCATAAGCTCCGCGACGCAAATGCTTAAAAGCCAGGCTATTTTCTTCTTTTTTGGCAGCAATTAAAATAACCGCATTTTTTTGCACCATTTTTATAAGCGCGAAAATTCTTTTAGAAAAACGACGTAAAACAGGAATATCTAATATAATGATGGATTGTTTATGGGCACGAAATTGGCGCACCCCTTCTAGTCTGTCCTTAAAGTCTTCCACAAAATAGCCATAGCCAGACAAAAGAGTTACCAAGTCGCTTCGCAAATCGTCATTTTCACTAATGACCAATACTCTGTGGCGATTAAGCACGAACCCTTCCTTTGTGCTTAGCTTCAACTTCAACTAAGGGGTCTTCATATAAAATGGTGTTTTTATCGAATTGGTTAATTTTTTCTTTCACTGTATCCAAAAGCTCGGGAACCACAACCGGTTTTTGAATCAGCTCAATGGTTTCAAAGCCTTCGTTTTTACTATGCACTGTTTTGAGCATTTTTTTATCGGCAATCACAAATACGGGGCAATCATTCACTTCTGCAATTCGAAGGGCATATTGCCAACACACATCAAAATGTTCACATAGGGCGTTGTGAATTATTATAGCTGAAAGTTGATCCCGAAACTGATTGGACATGGAAAGAGGTATGTTAATAAACTCTAAATCGTGCTGGTTGTAACTGCGAAGAGAATGGAAAAAAAGCTCATCAGGCTCAATAACCCCAACCAGCTTTGCCCGGTATTGTTTTTGGCGGGGGAAGGTTAACCAATTCTTTTTGCCCAGATAATTAAAGCGGTTTAAAATCAAAAAGAGTCCCACTAACAGATAAGCAAAAATAAATCCTCTGGCCATGAGCGGCACCCGGCTGATGCTTATGGCCACGCAGCCCATGGAAAAAGCAATTAAGGATAATAAAAAAGTAGTTTGAATATGAGACATTCCCCAATGAACCAAACGGTGGTGCAAATGTTCGTTGTCAGCTTCAAACATTTTGAAAAATCGCCTTTGAATGCGGTGGTTTTGCTTGTGTACCCTTCCTAAAAAGCGTCTCACCATAGCCACAGTAATATCAAAAATAGGGTAGCCCACTATCATAAGGGGGACTAAAATCGAATAATCCGTAACAGGAGATTGGGTAGTTTGTATACTCAAGGCCCCCAACATAGACCCCAAAAACAAGGACCCCGTATCTCCCAGAAAGGTTTTGTTTTTAACAGACATGTTGTGAACTAAAAACCCCAGATTCAAAGCTATAAGAACCACGCAAAGCATTACAATTCCAGAGGAGTGGTTTGCATAAGCCAAAATTGCCATAGTGCCAAAACCTATCATGGAAACACTGCTGGCCAAGCCATCAATGCCATCCACAATATTTAAAGCGTTCATTATTCCCACTAACCAAAAAATGGAAACCAGAGAGCCAAACATCCCCAATTGGTATTCATGGTGCAGCAGAAAAATGGAATGGCAGCTTAAATCGAAGCCGATAACCACCAAGGCAGCCAGGCCAAACTGAAACAAAAATTTAATTTTAAAGTTAAGTCCCCGGGTATCATCCAAAGTGCCTACTACCAGTAACACTCCACTTAAAGAAAGCAGGGTATAAATAAACCTTGTACTCAAAGATGGAAATAAATTTGGAAAAAGAACCTGAGTGAACAGTAAAATCCCTAAAAAACAAAGAATTAAGCCCATACCCCCAATACGGGGAACAATTTGCTGGTGGACTTTGCGGTAATCCGGCGTATCTGCAAAATAAGACACCAAAGGGCTTTTAATTAAAATCCCAATAACAACTGCCGAAAGAAAAAAGGACAATACAAATAGATAAGGCAGGTATAAATACATGAGTTTTTAAATAATCCCTTTAATTTTGGGAACCCTGTTCACTGAATCTTTGTAAAAATATTTTTCTATTACCTGAATGCCTAGCATCTTATCTTATTTCTATAATATTTATCTTTCAAGAATATTTTAATTAAATCTTTTTGTGAATTTGTCAGTTCTCTCTTATTTTACATGGCCAAGATATTTCACATATGGAATAACTGTTTTTTGTATTGCAGCCACATCAGAAACAGTTAAAGCTCAAATTCTTAGCTCCAATTGGGATTCTCCCACCCAACTTCCATTTTATTTTCTCAAAAACCCTAACCAATATTATAAAAGTCTTGAAATTGATTTGAACCGTAATTGGCCACTAAGTCATTATGATTCCCGTCAATGTTCGCAAGCGTTATCCTTATTGGACTCCTCAAAAAATGCAAACAAATTTGCTTTTTTTCAAGAGGAATGCGCCTCTAATACCTTTAAAACCAAGCTTTTTGCCCAAGTCAATTTTGGATTAAACTATCAATCCCATTCCTCCACTTTAGGCGATTCCATTGACAATGGAGGCAATACTTCGGGAAATAACCTGGTCATTAGCCCATTTATGGAACCTTTAGACAACTGGAACCATTCCCCATCCTTTATAAGATTGGGCCTTTACCACCGGCTTTTTTCAGGATTTCACTTGTATCTGGAACTGTCTTTAAAAACAACACTGGATGCTTGGTTTGAAAAGGATTTTAATTTTACCGGCCCTTATCAAGTTTCCCAGGTGGATATTAATGAGCCAAAAATTGGTTATGCCAACTGGAGCCCCAACCCCCATTTTAATTTGATTTTAGGGAGATTTCCATTGCATTGGGGTGCCAGCCCTAACCTTGGTTTGAGCTTAAGCCATTCTGCTCCCTACCACGATGGAGCTCTAATTAAGCTTTCAAACAAATATTTCAATTTCTTTTCCTTCGCCGGCTCTTTAAATCCCTGGTTAAGTGGCACCCCTTCCAAATTTGCCGACAGCATTCCCCCTAGTTCGGAGGCCTATATTCAGGCTCACCCCGATTATGGGGACCTCCCTAATAATGATTATAATTCCAGAAATTTAATTTATAACCAACCCATTAAAACACTGTTTGCCCACAGAGCAGAAGCTATAATAAGCAACCTAAAGCTCGGAGTATCGGAAATAAATATTATTGGTGGCAAAGTTCCCGACTTCAGGGATTTTAACCCTTTTGGAATTTACCATAATAATTTTGGGGACGGCTATAGCAGTATTGCTGTTTCTCTTGATGCCCACTACCAACTACATCCTAAAATTTCCTTTTTTGGTGAATTAATTATGGATGAAATTCAGGAACAAAAAAATGGAGGGAACCCAACCACCCTGGGATGGATGCTAGGTGGACAGCATAACCTATCGTTCTGGCATTTTAGCCTATTACAATCCTTGGAGTTGGTTCAAACCGACCCTCTGCTTTACAATCAAAAAAGACCACTGTTACGGCTGTATAACAGACAGGTAATTAAAAGCAATTTTATCGAGGTTGGAGACAAACCTTTTACGGATACATACATTGCTGATTACCCATTGGGTTATGCCCGGGGTGCTGATGTGTTAGATCTCTGGTATCGAATTTTTATTAAATACAAAGAGCGTAATTTTGTTTCCCTAAAATATGGATGGCTAAATACCGGGGAATGGAATTCCCTAAAAATTTATAAAGAAACAAGTCAAAGCTCGCCTAGTGGTAAAGTTAATAAAGCACATAGGCTGCATATTAATAACAATTATTTTATAACTAAAAATTGGTTAATATGGGCTAATATTAGGTTTCAATTCGAATACGAGAAGGGCTGGAAAGAAAAGGTCGATGATTACCAGATATATAATATCGGTTTCAGCTATTTTTATTAATAAGCTCCAACGCCCACAACACAGGATATCCCTGTACGCATTAAAATAACCATGTCGAGCAAAAAACTTTGGTTATTTATGTAGTACAAATCATAATCCATATTTTTGTGGATAGCGAATTTTCTGGCTGGAGAAATCTGCCAAAGTCCCGTAATACCAGGTCGAACATTTAGCCTTTGCTTTTGCATTTCGTTGTATGTTTCCACAATAAAAGGCATCTCAGGTCGTGGTCCCACCAGACTCATATCCCCTTTGAGTACGTTCCAGAGTTGAGGCAATTCGTCCAAAGAAGAGCGCCTCAAAAACCTTCCTATGGGAGTTATTCTGGAATCTTTTCCAGATTGGGGAGTTTGAGCATAAACAGGAGCGTTTGTATACATAGACCTAAATTTGTAAAAGACAAATTTTTCCCCATCCTTTCCAACTCGTTTCTGCCTGAAAAACACCGGTCCTTTGGATGTTAGTTTAATGGTAAGGCTCATAAATACAAATAAAGGCAAGGTCATAAGCAATAACAGCAGGGAAACAGATAAATCGAAAGCCCTTTTGAAAAAGGCTGTTCTAAAGGAATAGCTGGGCTTTGAAATACCCATTAATGGCAAACCATCCACTTCCGAAATTTCCAAGCGCTGAATTACTAAATCATACAAGGAGGGAACCATTTGCAATTCACATTGGTTTTTTCGGCAAATTTTTAAGAGGTCTTGTACCACAATCTGGGGTATTTGAGGTTCAGCTACAAAAAGCTTGGAAGCACCTGTACTTTGGATTGCCTTAGCCAACTGACTAAAATCACCTAGAACAGGAACATTTTTGTAGCTTTTTTCTTGAAGGGAACCATCATCATCAATAAATCCGGCAATTTGATAACCCAACTTGGGAGATTGATTGAATTTTTCAAGTAATTTTTGACCAATTTCTCCCGCACCGTAAATTAGCGCCACTGAATCTGAAACTCCGTAATTCCTTAAAAACCCCTGAATTCGGTAAAGGAAGGCCCTTTGGAAAAACATAAAAAGCAGAATAAAAGACCAGCTTAATGCAAAAACCCCTCTGCTGTAAAACTGATGTTGGCTTAAAAACAAAATGGCCATGGTAACCCCACAAGCCACTAACCAGGTTTTTAAAATAATTTGATATTCCCGGATGTTTAAAATACTGCGCTGGGCCTGATACAATCCATTTACCTGAAAACCGATTAAACAGGCAAGGATGGTAACCCCAAGAGAAAAGTAATACTGGCTAAAAGGAACCTGGGCAAAATGATTGGAGGCCACCACTGGGCCCAATTTATTCCAAAGCAAATAGGCTGACCAAAAACTCAATACAATTGTGGTCGCATCCGCAAGCAGTTGGAATAGTGTTAATACTGGCTGAAAGAAGGAAATCCGTATGGGAGTTCTGCCCTTAAATTCAATAGCAGTGTTTCCAGCCACTCTACTGGTAGCTGCTGACACATTAGCTGTCGCTAAACTGGCATTTTTCTCTAGGGTTATTTTGCTCATTTTCCAATAGCCTTAAGAATTATTTTCTTAGGGAAAAATCGGACTTCCTCAAGCTTTAAAAATACATTTTTTTTAAGAGACGTACTATTGATCCCAAACTAAAGTCATTATACTTTAGTTCACTTATGAAAAAAATAGGAATCGGAATAATCGGCACAGGCACTGTGGGCTCTGGAGTTCTTGAACTCATTGAGGTTCAACGGAAATTTTTTAATGAAAAAATAGGAATCCAGTTAGAAATAAAAGGGATAAGTGCCCGGTCTGAAGCCAGTCTAGCTAAATTTGAACAAATTAAATGCTTAAAATCTACAAATCCCCTAGATTTGTGCTCCCATTCCGAAATTCAAATAATCCTTGAGCTTGCAGGTGGTTATGAGGCTCCCCGCGAATGGATTCTCACCGCCCTAAAAAACGGCAAACATGTGATAACCGCAAACAAAGCCATGTTGGCTAAATATGGTTGGGAGCTTTTCCCCCTGGCCGAAAAAAATAACTGCGGACTTTATTTTGAAGCTGCCATAGGCGGTGGCATTCCCATTGTGAAAACACTTCAGGAATCGCTAATAGCCAATGATATTGAAGGGTTGGCCTGCATCATAAACGGCACCTGCAATTATATCTTAACTGAGATGACAGAGCATCAATTCGATTTTGACAAGGCTCTTATAAAGGCAAAAAAGTTAGGCTATGCCGAAGCTGACCCAAGCTTTGATGTGGAAGGTATCGATTCCGCTCATAAAGTGGCTTTGTTGGCTTCTCTTTCTTTTGGTCAATATGTGGATTTTGAAAAAATGAATGTGGAAGGAATCAGCCATATTCAAAAATTTGATGTGGATATGGCAACAGAGCTCGGGTACTGCATTAAACTGCTTGGAGTGGTACAACCAGAAGATAAAAACAAAATTTTCGCTTCGGTTCATCCTGCTTTGTTGGAAACCTCCCACCAACTGGCCACTGTAAATGATGTACTTAATGCTGTTTTTATTGAGAGCTCCGCTGCCGGACCGTTGTTATTGACTGGTGCCGGTGCTGGCAAATTACCCACCGCAAGTTCGGTTATGGGGGATCTTATAAGTTTATCCCGGCAAATGTTATCAACTGAGGCGGCTTTCCAATCTGCTGGTTTTATTAATAAAGAAAACGAAGCTAGCCTTGTGCCTATTGGGAATTTTAAAACCAAATTTTATTTACGTTTTACCACTAAAGATTACCCTGGAGTGATAGCCAAAATCACATCAGTATTAGCAGCTCACGATATCTCCATTGAGTCTTTTATTCAAAAACCCGACCATGCTAAACATAGGGTGCCTGTCATTATTATTACACATAAAACGCCCTTTTCCGCCATTGATAATGCCCTTAAAGAAATTGACGCTCTGGACATAATTACCAGCAAAACCCAATTTTTAAGGTTTTACCATTAGGGTCTGTTTAAGTAAGGGACCAGCCGCCCTTTTTTAATACAAAGGGATTTTTAAAATCTCCCAGACTTTGTCCTTCCTGATTTTCCAATAATCCTGATGCTTCAGTTGCCGCTAAAACCGGAAAGCCGGGAAAAAGAGCCTGATGTATCTCAGGAAATTTTGCCACCGGCCATTTCTTTTGAATTTGATGGCTCATCCAAAAATAGCAGTTTTTATCAAACTTATCGGATTGCCAGGATTTTTTAACATCTTCCCAGATTTTATTATGACCTGGCGCCCCGCCAACAGCGAAAATCAAACCGAACAATTTTTCAAAGTTTATGGCCAAAGAGGATTTTCTAGGAAGGCTATGTATAATAGGCCAACCATTTTTTTGAGCGATTTTTTTAAGCATTACATCGGGATCCACAACTGTGGGAAATTCCACAAAAGCCAATAAAAACCTATCCGCAATACTATCGGAATAAGCAAAACAATAATGCCCCTCATTAGGTAAATCACTGCGGGAGCGAATTTGGATGACCTTTTGCTCTTCTTTTAAGTTGCCGATTCCCTTCCTATATACAGGCAACCGGAATAGGCCTCTGTTTGGAAAATCCCACTGCGTCCCCATTATGATAGCAGGCGGTAAATATATGGAAAGAAACCTCAAATAAAAAAGGGAACTGGCTGATATTAAAACAATTTTATGCCCCAGCTTATGATGAGCCCACATCATATGTAATGTAGCCGGATAAAGCCTGGGAACCAGTTCTTCTTTTACAAAGTCTTCTGCCATTTGGTTTAAATCGCTGGAAGAGCAATAACATGAGGAAACAAAAAAATATTTTTTTAGTCGCTGGGTATCGATGATCCGAATTATATGCAACAATATGGCAAACCATTCCACCAGTTGAAACACCCGATACAAAGGCTTTTTGCGGTAAAAATAACGCCGCCAATACAGAATACTATCCCCATACATCAAGGTGTCGTCAAAATCGAAAAATGCGAAAGAATTTTTTACAAGGGGAGGGTTTGTCATTTAGATTTCAAAGTAATTTTTTTGCAGTGGCATTTAAGCTGTTCAAATGAGTATTTTGTTTTTGTAAAACTCTTAAATTAGTTATCCAAATTGCGAATGGGCATGGAAAATTCAAATATCTACAACAATATTCTTCAAATTGATAAAAAACTCTCCAATTATACGCGGGGTTTAGATGAAAATGAAATTAGCCAGTTAGTAAGCCAAAATAACTTTTGCCAAAATTGGGAACTTATAAAAGTAGAACCCGATTTCACTACCAATAACATTAAAAACTCCATTTTTGAAGGCGAAGTTTTTTTACCCCGGTTTACCTCTGAAAATAAATTAGCAGGTATTTTTAATTGCCATATTAAAAACTGTGTTTTCGAAAGTTGTCTGGCGCACAATGTTCAGCTTTTAGAAAATGTATTTGTTGGTAAAAACTCGATACTACGTGCTTGTGGTGATATAAGAGGGACTTTAAGTCGGCCAAAAATTTTAACCATGCCCATTCACCCCGGAAGTGAAATGGAGAGCCGCAGCCTTTGGTTCGAAGAAAACTTAACTGTAGAATCCGCAACCAAATGGTTACAAATAAGTTCCAATCAGCAACTCGAAGTAAAAGAAAAGAAAATATCCGAAATTCCAAATAACAATCCCAAATATATGTATATAGGCCCTGATGTCCATATTTGCGGTGTGGGAGAAATTGTTAATTGCTATATAGATGAGGCCACTCAAATCCAATACGCTTCCAGAGTTTCCAATTCTGTAATTTTAGGGTCCACTTCAAATCCATGTAACATTGGCAATTGCCAGTTAATAGAAAATTCCGGCCTGCAAGCCGGATGTACCGTAAAAAATGGAGCCATTGTAAGAAACTCCATTATCATGGAAGCCAGCGAACTGGACGAGCAGGTTATTATTAATCAAAGCCTCATTGGGCCCAATAACCATTGCGCCAAAGGCGAAATAACAGCATGTTTGTTGGGCCCCTTTGTTGGGTTTCACCACCAAAGTTTACTTATTTCTGTGTTGTGGCCCGAAGGCAAAGGCAATGTGGGACACGGAGCTAAAGTAGGAAGCAACCACACAGGTAGAAAACCTGACCAGGAATTGATTCCAGCAGAAGGCATGTTTTTTGGCTTGGGGTGCCAGGTGAAATTTCCTGGAAATTATTCCAAAGCCTCCTACAGTTTAATTGCCACCGCTGTGGTACTACCGCCCCAAAAAGTAGAATGCCCCTTTTCTCTTATTACTCAAGAAGAAAATTTACTGGCAGGCTATTCTCCCTTGCTGAATAACATTATGCCGGGCTGGATGTGGGGAACCAACGCCTATTCCCTTTTTAGAAGTCTTTTTAAATTTAAAGAGCGAAATAAAAGCTCTCATAACATACCAGATAGCTTGTTTAGCCAAAAAATTGCCGAGCATGTTTTAAACGCCTGTATGTTCCTAAAAAATATTTCCGAGAAAAAGAAATACTATACAGAAGAAGACATACCCGAAATTGGACAAAACATTTTAAGCGATGCCCAGCGTTTAAAAGCTTTAGACAACTATTCCAATTATATTTATTTCTATTTATTACAAAGCTCCATGGAATCTTCTATTATGGAGGCCTTTTTGTCGGTGGCAGGACTAACATCCTTTTATAAAATAACCGACCCTGCCCAATATTTAATATCCGGTAAAAATCTCCTGGAAGAGCTTGAAACCAAGCTACTTAAAAGTCTTGCCCGGGATAACAAGAGAGGCAGAGAAATTTTTTCGGATTACGATAATTTTCACCTGAGGGAAAATGAATTTGAAGAAAAAGACCCGGTTATTCTAAAGTTTAAAGAATTAAAATCCCGATGGGAAAATTATTTAGAATCTTTATAGAACAATATTAATGAAACATATTGGTCTGCGGCTTTGACTTAGGCTTTCCAAAACGGGATTGCAAATAACTTTTATAAGGCGATTTGGGAATATCTTTAAGCGTCTCTAAAAATTTGTCATGGTTGATAAAACCACGGGTTAAGGCAATCTCCTCCAAACAGGCAATTTTAAGGCCTTGTCTGGCTTCCAGCGTATAAATAAAATTTCCCGCTTCCAAGAGGCTGGCATGGGTGCCCGTATCCAGCCAGGCCATACCTCGGCCCAAGATGTTCACATTGAGAGCCTTTTGCTCCAGGTATTTTAAATTAACATCGGTAATTTCCAATTCACCCCTTTTGCTTGGTTTCAAATTTTCTGAAATTTGTATTACCTTGTTGTCATAGAGGTACAAACCCGGAACAGCAAAGTGGGATTTGGGTTGCTTGGGTTTTTCTTCTATTCCGAGTACGCGTCCGGATTCTTCAAACTCCACTACGCCATACCTTTCCGGATCTTTAACATAGTATCCAAAAACCATAGCGCCCCCATGAAAGCTTTTAATAATATCATCCAGCTTCATGGCGCCGTAAAAAATGTTATCTCCTAAAATCAAAGTCACATTGTCTTTTCCGATAAACTCTTTGCCAATTAAAAAAGCCTGGGCAATTCCCGCAGGTTTGGGCTGCTCAGCGTATTGGATGTTTATGCCCCATTGGTTGCCATTGCCCAATAAGGTCTGAAACTTTGGGACATCACTGGGGGTTGATATTAACAGGATGTCTTTAATTCCCCCTAACATCAAAGTGGAAATAGGGTAGTAAATCATAGGCTTGTCGTATACAGGCATCAACTGCTTGCTCACCACTTTGGATAGAGGATGTAATCGGGAGCCAGCCCCGCCTGCTAAAACAATACCTTTCATATAATCTCCTATTTAATCACGCCAACCCGGCTCCATTTTTGCTTTTTGCCACCGGATTTAAACCAAACTTCCACTAATAGAGTATACACATCCGCACCCAAATTGGAAAAATTTATAGGCCTGCTGTGGTTTCCCTGAGTTTCAAAACCTGTAAATACTTTATCCAATACCAAAAGACCGGATAAATCATACACCCTTATTCTTGCTTTTTGGGCTGGCGCCCCTAAATCGAGAAATACATTGGCAATATTTCCCGTAACAGGGCTTGGATATATATGAAAATCTCTAATTTCCTTGCTTAATTTTTGATCTTTTGGGGCAGATAAATTTTCCACAGAATAGGCTCCCATTCGGGCTGCAGCTCCCCCTACAGCTAACCAGGCAGCTTCAGGGCTTTTTTTAGCTTCCGGGAAAATCCAGGAGTTTAATACTCCTCTTCCCGATTGGGAAAACAAAACCATACCCGAGCCATTGCTATTGGAAGCCAAGCTGATGTTAACATAAGGAGATGCTGTTGTGTCAAAACTGATGGATCCCGCTGCCAAAGGCCAGTCTTTTCTGTCACTGGACTTGATTCCAGACTGAAGGGCAATATTGCTTTTGGAGTTGTAGCTGGAGGTTTGAAGAAATTCTCCTTTCCCATCCAAAGCCCATATTAAGCCATCTGGCGTAGCAATTAAAATCACTGGACCGCTTTCCTTAGTCAATTCAAATATCAAAGGGGTGGATTGCACTACGGTTCCCGGATACTCTGCAGAGGAATAATAAAGCCCCACATTTTGTTTTTCCGAAAGGTTAGTGGCCCACATTAAATTGCCCAGATGGTTAATGGCGGCCAATTTATTGGGAGCAGTAAACACAATATCGGGATAGCCATCCATATTAATATCCCCCAAAGCAGGGGCGCTCATATCCTGGGTAATCACTTCTGGATTTCCCAAGGAATCCACAAATATTTTAAAACGCTCCAGTTCCAGGGGAAAGTTGGGAAAAGACTCTCCTTCCAAATTCACCAATTGCACGCTTCCCCGGCTTCCAAACACCAATACATCATAATTTCCATCTCTGTCAAAATCCGAACTCAATACATGGAAATATTCAGAAGCAGAAGCCCATTTATCCACAAGCTTTTGAGAAGTGCCATTACTCAAATTAACCAAAACCAATTCTCCTGAATTGGCTGCCAGAGCCATATATCCTTCGGTATTACTTTGAGGTACATAACAGATATTTTGGTATTTAAGGGCTGGAACTGCAATGTTATCTATTTCTGAATTGTCCCGTCCAAATGAAATCAGCTCGTTATTTTTACTTAATATCCAGATTTTGTTTTGCGCCACCATGGGACCTAATAAACCATTTGTCAAAAGTTCAGCCCTGGTATAAGCCTCGCTATTGCTACTATCTATCGGATTACTTTTTGTTTCATAAGCCCAAAGTTTTCCCGATTCAGCAAGCACAAAAAATAGAGAATCAAAACCTGCCGCCGAGCCTTTTATTTTTTCCTGGGCAGAGCCATAGGAAAAAGCGGGTAAAAATAAAGAATCAGTATTTTTTCCTGTGGGCAATAATGTGAGTAAAGAGTCGTACTCTTTAGTTAAAAGCAAAGTATCCTGCACAGGTAAAATGGGTTTTCCAGCAATATCGAACGCCTGATAAATGCCCTCATCGCTCAAAGACAAAACAGTTATATCATCTTTAAAATTAAAATTTATAAGACCCTGGGGCTGTGTGTTCACTGGGGTTTCCAGTGGCCAAAAGGAATTTTCCGCCTTTTGAATTTGAGGGTTGTCATTCCAGGAAACACGCAGTGAAAGAAGACTATCCCCAAAATTAAAAATAGAATCCTGAAAGATGCCATTGATTCCTGGTTGCAAGGAAATATCTTCTGGAACTAAAGCCCTAAGGCTAATATGGCTTCTTCCGTCATTCCAACTATTGGTGTTGCTAAAACCATAAGGGCTTATGTAAGTGAGGGTATCGATTTCCCAGGTGGTGTCGCTTCCACTGGCATCTTTAATGCTTTTTCGAATATGGGGCAACATATCCGATCCCGAACCAAAATCAAAAACCGACTGACCCAATTGATCTTTGCCTTCTTTTCCGATGGAAAGATCTCCATCGGCTTCCACCAGGTTGATACCCACAAACTCCTTGGATTCATCTGAAGAGGCATTCACAAAACCATAGCGAATGGCTTGCGATATATACCATTCATTAACATGCCAAACTAGAATACCGGAGCCTGGAAGTCCCATGTCGTAACTGCTTGCCGAAGTAATAATTCCTTTAGGCCGTTTTTTATTTACTTCACAATTTTTCCCTTTAGAATCGCATAGGGAATCCAACATTAGGGAATCAATAAATGAAATGGGAATGGTTACAGAACTATCTTTATCAAACTCAGGATTATTTTTATTGCTTTGGTAACTGAATTCTATGGTAATAGAATCATTCAAAGCCCGCTGCCGGTTTTCCACCAGTAAATATTCTTTGTCATTCAAAGGAATTTTCAGAGAAGGAATAGCCCCTTGCCTGGGCGCACTGGTAAGCTGAGGCGGATATAGCATATAATCATTGCGACCATCGTCTGCGGGGTAAGCTATAATAGGCTCTTCCCAGCCCATAAAATAGCGAATCCAGGCAGAGGGAAAAACAGGAACAAATCCAAAAATGGAAAGATGCCCCACATCCATCAAATCAAAATATCCCAGCTGGGTAAAACCAGTACCCCGGTCCCAGGTATCCGGCATTCCAATTTGCCTGGCGATTTGGTTCACTAATATTCCGTTAATGCCAAAGTTCACCTCATCCTGGGAGGCGGACTCACCCAAAACCATAATTTCAGTTATCCTTTTATCCCCATCCCCCACTAAAATTCCCAATGTATCTTCGGGCTGTGGTAAAAGAGGGTTGCCCAAGTTTTCTTCCGGCAAATCGCTGAGTAAGGAAAAATCATCTTTGGTCACAAAAAAGTCCACAATGTCGTGGGGGGTATCCGCACCCAATTGGCCCAAACTTCCCCCGTCGATTAATCCATTATGGCCAGCGTGAAAAATCATATAACATCGAAAGGTATTTGCTCCAGGTAAAGGCTGAGTAAATGGATTGTCTTCAGCATTTTCAGCACCATCCGCTTTGCGAATGGACTCGGCCACAAAAGACATTAAGGCATTTGCTTTACGTTCAAAAAAGACCACATTTTTTTCTTCGTCTTTTTTTGTGGGATTATAGCTAGCCATTCTTTTGGAAAGCTGAAAAGGGGTTTTGATAGCACCATTGGACTCGGGTTTTGGAAAAATTTGGGAACGGATGTGAAGCCGACCATTTGAAATTTTATTAAAATAATCCTGTGCAAACTCCATATGCTTTTCCAGATAAAAGCGATAGTCCCTGAATCCGCTGGGGTCCAGGGTGAAATTAGTATCCAGTGCCGAATTAAAAGTGCCTTTGCCTGTGGTGGAACTATTGTCTTCATCGTCTTCCGATTTGAACTCCACATACATCACAAAAATTTCCAGAGTGTCGGGCACTCCATCCGCAAGGCTTGCTTTTGCCATGGCTCCTGAAGTTTTAGGCAAAGCACCCAAACGAGTTTGCAAAAGGTTTGAGGCGGGAAGGCTGCGGCTCCATAACATTATGGGGCTCAAAAGAAAAATTAAAATAATCGAAAATTTCATGTTCTTTGATAATCTACTAGCTGAGTGAGGAAAAGTCATTTTTCCGGCTAGCTTTAATTAAGGCTAAGGGAGAATGGCGATTTTTTCCAAGCTGGGTTCCATTTTACTTTTTTTATTTCCATGGAAAGCAGCTGTTTTCCATTTTGAAAAAAGCGAATTTCATGGGGGAAAACATAGCTCTGATGCTCTCTGTAGTCCCCATATTTTATTTTATTTTGCTTATGGGCTAACTCAAGCAAATGCCCCGATTTTTTATGGATAAAATATTGTTTGCCCATTTTATCGCGGCAAATTGTTTTCTGCCTGTCATGGGATTTACATCCCAAACTATCTCCAAGTATTTCTCCCCACAAAAAACCAAGCAGCAAATGAATAGACACATTCTCTAAATTAAAATTGGGCAAATGAACCAGCTCCCCTTCCCCTGACTCATATAGGTTTTGCTCTGGAGCATTTAATACCCAATTGCTATCCCTAATCCATAAGAATTCTGCCAATTGATTTCCCAAAGGGCCTTTTATGTCCATCTTGTATGCTTTTTTAGGGACCAAAGAAACGATTAAGCCTGCACTGGTTTTTTTTTTCCCCTCGTACACAGTTATTTTGGCCTTTGCCACCAGGGAATCCACTGGAAAATTCTCAGTTTTTTTTGCCCCTCTTAAGGCAGCCAAACCCGGATTATATAAAACAGGAGCGGTGCAATTTAACAACAAAAATACAATGAGGAGTTGGAAAAAGGGTAAAAGCTTCATCCCCTATAAATCAATTTAGTTTGGAATTGGCCAGTTTGTGGTTGGGATTTAATTTCAATATTAAAGCCCACTGCTCCTTAGCAGATTCCACTTCTCCTAATTCTTCCAGAATTAACGCCAAATGCTCAATAATAGTTACATCTTTAGTGCCGGTTGCCAAAGCCTTTTCAATATACTCTTTAGCCTTTTCAAAATTTTTAACCTTGTAATAATACCAACCTTTGGAATCCAAATAGGCCCCATTATTTGGTTCAGATTTTAAAGCCCGGTCTATGTATTTAATCGCCAAAGGAAGTTCTTTATTGGCTTCCACTAACATATATCCCAAATAATTTAAGGCGGCGGAATTGGCGGAATCAATGCTGATTAACTTTTTAAATGCTTCGATACTTTTATTTTCCTGTAGATTCCTTTCGTAAGCCACCCCCAATTCAAACAAAACTTTAGGGTCGCCCGGCTCAATCTTAAGAGATTTTTTAAATTTTTCAATGGCCTTGCCACGCATGTAATTGGCCTTTTTGCCTAAACTGGAATCAGGCTCGGCCTTATTGCGCATTTCCCTATCCAGATACTCTGCGTTGCGGTTAAAAGAAATACCATACAAATACCAGGCATAGGGAGATTTTTCATGGTGGGTCACCATATCCTTAAAAAGCTTTATAGCCTCCGAATATTTTTCATCACGCATTAAAAATATGCCCAGTTTAGCCCAGTACTCCAGAATATTTTTATTCATGTTTACGGCTTTATGGTATTCCAGGCTGGCCAATGCTTTGTCCCCTAACATATCCCCGCATGAGGCTAGATAATAATGGTAAGTGGAGTTTTCGGGATACTCTTCAAGAAGTTTTAAAAAATAGCCTTTAGCCTCTTCGTACCTTTCTTTGAAAAAAAGCAATGTAGCGTAGGTATATACAAATTGTTCTTTTTCGGGATACTCCTTAACCAGCTCCTCGTAATATTGAAAGGCCGAATCGTTTTCTCCCATGGTTAAAAAGGCGCGCGCCACCTGAACTTTATAATAAATATTCCCTGGTTCTTGCTTGAAAAGAGTTTGATACACTTCCAGAAAGTTGCTGAACATTTCCAAAGATTCATAAACATTCGCCAATCTTTCTCCGAAAATATTAAGCCCTGTTTCTTCCCAGGCAGCTTCATACATAGCCACCAGTTGTTTGTATTTCCCCTGGCTTTTGTATAGTTTGGCCATTTTATCCACCAAGCGTTCCGGGTAATCCACCAAAGGTAAAAGTTTGCTCAATACATCAGACTGCTCTGATATACTGCCTTCCTGTTCATATATGGTGAGAAGGGTGTATAATACATCCCGGTCATACTCATCTAATTTGCGGGCCTTTTTATAATATTCCACCGATTTACCCAAATGGCCCAAGCGCAAATAGGTTTCACCGAGAAGTTTGTATTCATGTATATTCTCCTCACCATCAAGGCTCAAACCTCTTAGCCCAAATTCCAGGGCTTTTTTGTACTCTCCCATTTCCTTATGCTTGCGACTGAGAAAAAAACAAAGCTCCCTGCTTGTGGAGTCGTATTGAAAGGAAATAGTGTAAAAATCCAGGGCCACTTTTTCGTTTCCCAGCATTTCCTGGTGGCGGCCTCTCACAAAAAATTCATGAGCCACCGACTTTCTGGTAGCGGATTCTACATCTTTGGATTTTTCCTTAGCAGCGCCCGAATTAGTGGCCGCAGGATTACCCGCACAGCCGATTAATAAAGCCAAGCCTCCTAAAAATCCTATTAATTTGTTAAATCCTGTTATTCCCATGGCTCTTTTAACATACAAAGTTGAATGTTTTGCTTCTAACTACCTTATCCTTATTCCTTGGAAACAATCAAGTGAATGCTTTTTTCCTTGTCCAGACTAAACCCAGGGGCCGGTGTTTGGCTCAAAACCGTTTTTGGCAACTGCTTGGAATCTTTTTTGTATTCCACTTTTTTCAGTTTCAGTCCCCAGGTAGCCATAATTCTTTTTGCCTTTGCCAGAGAAAGTCCAATTAAGCGGGGCGCACTGTCTTTTTTTAGGGCCATCCCGCTACTGGCGTATAAAACCACCGAGGTGTTGGCTTCAATCACTTCTCCGCTTTTTGGTTCAGATTTATAAACTACTCCCATGGGAATATTTCGGCTTTTGCGCCATCGTATCTCCCCCAGTTCGAGCCCCATTTGTTGAAGTGTGATTTCACATTGCCGAATACTTTGGCCTTTAAATTCAGGAAGTGTTATTTGTTTCAAACCTTTGCTCACCGTAGCCCAGACTCGCCTACCCTCTTTTACTTTGGCCTCAGGCAAGGGGCGCTGCTTCATAATATTTCCGGCATCAATATCCTGGGAAAACTCAGCAGCCGAATCAATAATTAGGGTTAAATCCAGGCGGGACAACTCATCTTTGGCTTCATCAGGAGTTTTTCCCTTTAAATCCGGAACAGAAACCGTTTCCTTAAAAGAGCCTGTTAGCCAGGGCATTACAAAAAAATCAAACAAGCCTCCTAAAAGAAGACAAATCAGTCCCCAAATCCAAATAGCCTTTACGGCGGGTTTAGATAAAATCTCCCACAGCTTTTGCATTAAATTCAAATTAATTATTGATTATGGGATTGGTTAGGATTTTCAAAATTTTCCCAATTTCCCAATTAAATACCCAGTTTTAATTCAGACTCGTGAAGGATATAAAGATCCTTTCCCGAAAGAGCAATACTTCCCTTTTTTTGCAGGTTGCCCAAAACCCTGGAAACGGTTTCTCGGGTAGTACCAGACATTTCGGCCAATTGTTGCTGAGAGGGGCGGTTGTGGATAACCACCACAGAAGTGCCATCTTTTAACCTGGTTCGAACACCCTGCTCTTCCATAAGCTGCAATATGGTAGCGGCAATCCGTCCATAAACACTCATTAGTGCCAAACTGGAAATTTGACGATTAGCTTTCCTCAAACGTTTGGACATTTCCACCAACAGCGTCATGGAAAGCTCAGGGAGTTTTTTAAGCTCTTCTAAAAAGTCCTCCCGGCGGATAGTTACAAGCTCTGAGCGTTCCACCGCTTTTACCGAGGCTGAACGGGGATCTCCATCTAACAAAGACATTTCTCCAAAAAAATCGCCTTCTTTTAGCAGAGCCAAAATAGCTTCGCGCCCCTCAATTCCAGATATAAATACCTTTACCTGCCCGGAAGCGATAATAAAAAAAGATTGATTGCTATCATCATCTTCCAGAATAATGACCTCATCTTTTTCATAAAACTTATTAATAGCCATGTTGGACAAAACCTCGAGTTGGCTGTCGTCCAAGGCTGAGAATAAATCCACTCCTTTTAATAACTCGGTAATATCTGCCATGAAACCAGGTAACCTTAAATTTTATACTTCATTAACAAACGCTTAACTTCGGAGCCTAATTTTTCATCTTCGGCTTCAGCCAATTTCTGCAGAGCCTTCATATGATCACGCAACTCATTGGTAAAGGAATTACAGGTGCTGGCCATATGCTCCCAATAATCCGAATCGCGCATACCAAGATTAACTGTGAGGTCCCCTTTTTTCAGGCTTTCAGACCATTTTTCCACTTTAAAAATCGGAAGCGCCACTTTACGGGAAGCATATGTTCCCACTATGGCACCCACAACAAGGGAAACGCCTGTGGCCACCCAAAATCCCGGATATGTTGCTTTTAAATAATACCATGCCGTGCGCAGCCCCTCTAAACCGTCTATATCAACCCGGATAATAAGAAATATCAGCCCCAAGGAACAAAAGGAGGCAACCAGAGATGTTACGATAAACATCAAGGTTAATCGAAATTGAAGGCCGGGCTTTATAAAGAAATTTATAAGGGGGCGTCTTTTGTATTTTTCCTGGGAATTCATAATCACCTCGTTTTGCAAACTTCCTTTTTTAACACACAAAGGGAATTATTAACCACGCCCTCCGCAGGGAGAAATCATTTTCATTTATTGTAAATTAAATTTATTTGGAATGGAAACTTATTTTTTGTTCTAAAATAAAAAATAAGGCTTTTAACAAAAAATAAGCCGTCCTAATTAATTTAAGGCTGCTTATTTGGCAGAAACCATTGATTCTGAGCTTTCCACCGAAATAGTCTGGTGTCTTTTCGGCCCCAGAGAAATCATGCCAATGGGCACATCGATTTTTTCCGAAAGAGTCGTCAAATAGTTTTTGGCGTTTTGCGGCAAATCTTCCCAATTGGTGATGTCTTTTGTGGACTCATTCCATCCGGGTACCGATTCGTATATTGGCTCCACTTCTTCTAACAACTCGGACTGACAGGGAAAATTCTCCACAACCTTTCCATTGATGTTATAGCCCACACACATTTTGATTTCATCAAAATTATCCATAACATCCATTTTGGTTATGGCTAGGTGAGTAAGGCCGTTTACCATAGCCGCTTTTTTAAGCAGCACTAAATCCACCCAACCGCAGCGACGCGGCCGTCCGGTGGTGGCCCCAAATTCATGTCCCTGGGTTTGCAATTTTTCTCCTAAGGAATCGTTGAGTTCTGTGGGAAAAGGCCCATTGCCTACACGGGTGGTATAAGCCTTTACAACGCCCACCACTTCATGTATATGGCGGGGTCCGATACCTGAACCCACGCAAGCAGCGGCAGCTACCGTGTTGGAGGAAGTAATATAAGGATGCGTTCCATGGTCCAGATCCAAAAAGGTGCCCTGGGCGCCTTCAAACAAAATGTTTTTCCCAGCTTTTATAGAGTTGTTTAAGTAAACAATAGTGTCGCTTACATAGGGTTTTAAAGCTCGGCCATATTCGATGTACTCCTCGTAAATTTCCGAGGCAGAAAGGGATGACTCGCCATACAACTTTTGAATATGGCTGTTATACATTTCAGTTATGGAATAAAGCTTGGATTTAAAACCCTTCTCATCCATCAAATCACAAATGCGAAGGCCTACTCGTCTTACTTTATCTGTATAAGCAGGCCCAATTCCCCGGCCAGTGGTGCCAATGGCATTTTTTCCAGCGGCAATTTCATTGAGCTGGTCCATTTTTTTGTGAAAGGGAAAAACCACATGGGCCGATTCCGATAAAAACAACCTGCCGGTAAAATCAATATTTTTTTCTTCCAGCTCTTTGAGCTCCAAGAGAATCTGTTTAGGGTCAAGTACCACACCGTTACTGATAACGCATACTTTTTCGGGACGCATAATACCTGATGGTACCAAATGAAAAACATATTTTTCATCGCCCACTTCCACAGTGTGGCCGGCATTGGCTCCACCTTGAAAGCGAACTACAATATCCGCATCTTCCGTTAAATAGTCGACAACTTTCGCTTTACCTTCATCTCCCCACTGGGAGCCGATAACCACTCTGTTAGGCATTCCAATTTTCCTTCAATTAGTACGCTTTTGCGCACGGATTATTTCCACATCTTTTTATAGGGAAGATACTAAAGCAGCTCCCCCCACTCAAATTCTCACACGTCCAGTTCCTGGACCAAATGAACATGGGTTTCAATGAAATCTTTGCGTCTTTCCACCTCTTCTCCCATTAAAATGGAGAAAATTTGGTCTGCCTCTACCCCATCATCCAAAGTCACTTGCTTAAGCATACGGGTATCAGGATGCATGGTGGTGGTGGAAAGCTGCTCGGGATTCATTTCACCTAGACCTTTGTAGCGCTGCACATAAATCCCTTTTTTGCCTTCAAATTCAGCAGCATGGGCATTTTTTTCTTTTTCGCTAAAAGCATAGCGTTCTTCGTTTCCGCATTTAACCTTGTATAAAGGAGGCTGAGCAATATAAAGCACACCATTTTCAATGAGCTCTCTCATATAGCGAAAAAAGAAAGTAAGTAGCAAAGTTTGAATGTGGGAGCCGTCCACGTCGGCATCTGTCATAATAATCACTTTGTGATACCGGAGTTTGTCGTAATTAAAAGAATCCTCTCCAATGCTGGTTCCAATGGCATTGATTAAAATGTCAATTTCTTCGTTGTCAAGAATTTTATCCAGCCGGGCTTTTTCCACATTCAGGATTTTTCCCTTTAAAGGTAAAATAGCCTGAAAATTTCTATCCCGACCCTGTTTGGCGCTACCCCCCGCAGAATCACCTTCCACTATGTAAAGCTCGCACTCTTTTGGATCTTTGGAAGAACAATCCGCCAATTTGCCCGGTAGGCTTCCGCTTTCCAAAACACTTTTTCGACGTGCCATTTGCTTCGCTTTGCGAGCCGCTTCCCTGGCCACCGCTGCGTTGATACAACGCTCCACAATCATTTTGGCAATACTTGGGTTTTCTTCAAAAAAGGTGCTTATGCCTTCATTTACAATGGATTCTACCTGACCTTTAATTTCCTGATTTCCCAACTTATGTTTGGTTTGGCCTTCGAACTGAGGCTCGTGCATTTTTACACTGACTACCGCCGTTAGACCTTCTCGCACATCATCGCCAGAGAGGGTAATATCTTTTTTGGCTTTGGCCAAATTGTTTTTGACATAAGCGTTAACCGTTCTGGTCAGGGCGGCTTTGAAACCCACCACATGGGTTCCCCCGTCCACAGTGTTAACATTGTTTACGAAGGAATAGAGGTTTTCCACATAAGATTCATTGTATTGAAAGGCCACTTCAATTTGAGTGCTGTTATCGCTGCCTTCAAAATGCACGGGCTTTGCCATAATGGATTTTCGGTTTTGATCGATAAAACCAATAAATGAAGGTAGTCCATCGGGGTATAAATAATGTTCCTGTTCAGGTTCTTCAGCTCTTTGATCTTCCAGAGTTATTTTTATGCCTTTGTTTAAAAAGGCAAGTTCCCGAAGACGAGTGGATAAGGTGTCATAATTGTAATCGAGATCTGTAAAAATTTCGGGATCTGGCTGAAAAAAGATGCGAGTGCCTTTTTTATTTTTAGGAGGAACATCAATGTAATCTCCTGGGTTTTGGGGCACGCCTTTGGCAAAACTTTGGAAGTATGTTTTGTCGCCCTGATAGATTGTTGCCTCGAGTTTAGTAGATAGCGCGTTTACGCAGGATACTCCCACTCCATGCAATCCGGCAGAAACCTTGTAAGCTGAACCTTCAAATTTTCCTCCGGCATGCAGTTTGGTTAAAACCACTTCTAAGGTGCCAACGCCTTCTGTGGGGTGCATGCCTGTGGGAATTCCCCGCCCATTATCTTCCACAATAATGCCGTTATCTTTAGTGATAATAACTTCAATGCTATCTGCATGACCAGCCATAGCCTCATCCACGGAGTTGTCCACCACTTCATAAACCAGATGGTGTAAACCTCTGGTATCCGTGGAGCCAATATACATGGCAGGGCGCTTGCGCACCGCTTCCAGACCCTCGAGTACCTTAATGGCATCTGCTAAATATTCTTTTTTTTCACCTTCAATATTTTCTGACATACATTACCTTGGATTAAACAAACACAATTTCCTGAACGAGATTGCCCCTTAAAAATTCATTTATCTTTTGCGTGATTTCCTGCTTTTTGAAGCGAAGTTCCATCACCCAAACCGCACTTTCAACTTTCACCTTTATAACCGGAGGTTTAAACTCCACCAACTGCATAACCTGGGCCAGGCGGGTTCCAAAAATTTTTTCCCAGCCAGCTTTCAATTTTAATTCCTGCCCATATTTAGATACATTGCTGTCGTCTAATATTTTTTCAATTACAGTGCTAAGTGGAACAGGGCTTCCCTTGCGTGGAATCATTTAACCTGTCCCTCGGCGTTAAGCTCAATAATTTTTTCAACTTCAAAAGGAATATCCTTTTGCCGGGGAGAGGCCATTATCACCTGATGTTCATGACCAATTATATGGCTCAAGCGATTTCTTTTCCCTTCATCCAATTCCGAAAACACATCATCCAGCAATAATATGGGAGGGTACCCAAATTCCCCTTTTAAAACTTCCGAAGAGGCCAATTTTAAGCTAATAGCAATTAGCCGCCTTTGACCTTGCGAGCCAAAATCACTTGCTTTGCGGCCCTTGAGCAAAAGTAATAAATTGTCGCGGTGGGGGCCAATGGTTGTTGTTTTTAACAGTCTTTCATATTCGGCATTTTCCTTCAATTTATGCCAAAATTCCTGCCGAATTGTTGACTCGTTCTCATTCAGATTATCCAAGAAACTCTCATATTCAATCTCAAATTTAATGTCCGCCTGTTCGGTCACCTTTTTAAATACTTCTTCCACATGTGGGCTAAAACGAAGCCCAAAGTTATACCTTTCTTTAAGAATTCGGGCTCCCGTTTCACAAAGCTGCCCGGATAGCACCTCTAAAATTTCTGGGCTGTATTTAAAGCTTTCTTTTAGGGCTGTATTTCTCTGTTTTAATATGCGCCCATAGTCTCTTAAATCAGACAAATAATTAGATGATATCTGACACAATAAACCATCTAAAAAGCGTCGCCTGTAACTGGGGCCCTCGTTTACTAATAAAATATCATCGGGCAATAAAATCACGCTGGGGACTTTTCCCATTAAGTCGGACATTTTGTGGCTGCGTTCGCCATTTATTTGGACTGTTTTTTCACCGGAATTTTGATACAAAAGGGAATGTGCTTGGACTTTATCTTCACTTAAGCTTATTTCGCAGCGCAATACAAACTCATCTTCCCCCCAGCGTATCAATTCCTTTTCTTTTCGGGTTATGGGAGAGTACCCATTACTAAGTAAAAAAATGGCTTCCAGCAGGGTGGATTTGCCCATGCCGTTGGCTCCCACAATAAGATTAAAGCCTGGGGAAAACTCAAATTTCTGCTCGGGATAAGCCCGGAAGTTTTGCAAAAACAAATTGTTTAACTTCATGAAGCTTATGGTCTATTTTCCAATGCAAAACTCTGAAAATATGTTTTTTAATATTTCTTCAGAAGAATACTCTCCAATTAATTCGGCCAGCTGATTGCGGCACTCGCGAATTTCAAAAGCCAGTATTTCCACGGCAGGCTGGGCCTTGATATTTTCCAAAGCAGCCTGGGCATTAGCCAAAGCTTTTTTTAAACAGTGGTATTGCCGTTCGTTCACAATAAACAGCTCTTCTGAAGGATTTGAGTCTTTGAAAAAATATTGGTTAATTAATTCCAATAGTTCCAAAACTCCTTCGCCTGTTAAACTGGAAAGGGCTAAGCCATCTGGATCCGTTTTAAAATTGGGTAAATCGGCTTTTGTATGCACCACTATGGTTTTTGTTTGAAGGTTATCTTTTTCCAGGGATAAGTCTTTTAAAGTATCAGTGGAAATTTTTTCTCTCAGACTTCCATCTTGCAAATAGACAAGCAAGTCCGCTTTTTCCAAGGCTGCCCTGGTAAACTCCATAGCCTTTGAATCCAGCATATCCACCGCTTGATTCGCCACTCCAGCCGTATCCACCAGCCATACTTTTCCGGATTGCAACTGGAGAGGAATCTCTATGTAATCCCTGGTAGTGCCTGGTTGTTCGGAAACCATTACGCGATTTTCATTTAAAATGGCATTGATTAAACTGGATTTTCCCGCATTGGGGGCGCCCCAAATAACCACTCTGGGTTCTTGAAAAAGCCGCTTGCCCCGCTCCCATGTATTGAGAATATTTTCAATTGATTTGGCTGTTTCTTCTAAAACAGGTTCCCATTCCTCATATGCGGGATCCGCCTCTTCCTCGGAAAAATCCACATCCAGTTCTAATTTAGTTGAAATATAATTCAATTTGTTTTTCAAATCCTTTAAGGGTTCGGCAAGTTCGCCTTTCAAAATACGGTTGGCGTTTTGAAGACTAACATCATTACTTGCTGAGAGTAAAGAAGCGGTGGCCTCCACCTGTAACAAATCCATTTTTCCGTTTTCATAGCCTCTTTGAACAAACTCCCCTTTTTGGGCCAGACGCATCTGAGGCAATTCTAAAATACAATCCAAAATCTTACGGATAATATAGGGGTTTCCATGGGGAAAGATCTCCAGCATGTCCTCAGCTGTAGCCGTAGTGGGACCCGGCAAATAAACATAACATAGACTATCTATTTGTTTTTGATGAGCCTTGTCCCAAAATTGCCCATAAGTCATTTTCCTGGGAACTGGATTGTTGTTGTTAAGGAAGCTTTGGACAACTTCCAAGCAAGCATCGCCGGATAGCCGCAAAACTGCTATTCCAGACAAACCCGGGGGTGTGGAAAGGGCAATTATGGTATCGGCAAAACTCAATATTGCCCCTTTGAATTAAAGCTTAGGAAGCTTTGGCCCCTTTATTTTTTTTGCTCACCACGTTAGCTGGTAATTTCCTCTTAGAATCTTCCACCGGAGCTGAGGGCTTGTTTCTTTTCAACAGCTTGGTTTGGCCAATGGTAAAAACATTGGAAACAGTCCAGTATAAAACAAGTCCCGATGGAAATGAGGCGGAGAAAAAGAACATCATAATGGGCATCATATAAACCATCGCTTTTTGATTTGGGTCGGTGATGGTCATTTTAGTTTGGAAAAACATGGTAATAGCCATAAAAAAGGGCAGAATGGTTAAGCCCATTGGGAACAAAAATGGAACTTGAACAGCTGTTGTTATCACATCTGGCTGGGATAAATCGCCAATCCAGGCGAAAAATGGTGCCCCTCTAAGTTCCACAGCCCGTCCTAAAACGTTAAAAAGGGCAATAAATACGGGCATCTGCATAAACATGGGCAAACAGCCAATGATAAAGCCCGCTTGGCTGACCCCTTTTTCTTTATACAGTTCCCTTTGCGCTTGAAACATTTTTTGGGGGTTACTCTTATATTTTTCCCGCAACTCTTTTAGTGCCGGGGCCAACTCCTGCTGCTTGGACATAGCCTTGGTTTGGCTAACAGTAAGTGGAAGAAGTATCAAGCGCACCAGGAGAGTCAAAAATATAATGGCAATGCCATAATTGGGTATCCACTGATGGAACTTGTTTAAAAGATTGAGTACCAGCCCGCATAATTTGGGATACCACAAGTCGGCACCAAAAAACCAGGAATAGCCAGAGAACAAAATTTTCTCGTAACCCTCTTTGTATTGGCTTAGTTCGCTGTGAATAAGGGGAAGCACCACAAAATCAAAGTTTAAATCTTTGGGATTAAAATCATTTCCGCTCACAGCTATAGAATAGGTGGGCTGAGAAAATTCGTCGCTGGGCTTTAAAGATTTGGCGCTGATTTTATTTTGGGTGTCCCTGTTAAAGTTTATTACCGCAGCCACATATTTGCGGCGAAGGCCAACCCAACGAACCACACCAAACTGCTCATTAAAAGTTTTTTCATCTTTAAATGTTTCACGAGAAACATTTTGCTCTCCCAGATTCAAAACCAGCTCACTAAAAAAGTTGCTGTTTAAACCAAAACCCTTGCCCTTGGGAACTTTTTCGGTTTCAATTAAACCGTTTTCCCAGGCAATTTTATAGCTGGTTACATCCAAATTGCCAATGGTAAGCTTGTGGCCAATTTTAAATTCAGTCCCAAAAAAGCTATAGGAACGGGAAATTTCTTCGCCACTAATGTTTGTTTTGAATTCCATTGATTTTTTTCCCTCTGTGAGAAAAATACTATCCGGGTATTCCGAGGCAAACTCCCAGGTAATTTCCCCTAAATTCACTTTTTCCAGCTGTATTTGGCCTAAACCATTTGGTTCTTTAATTAAGGGATGGATTTCTGATTTGGATTCCTTGTACAAGCCTTTTAGATACACATCTTGAATGGCAGCACCTTTATTGCTTATGCCCACCACAAAATTATCTGTTATCACCCAAACTTTTCGTTCTGGGATAACAGCAGCTTCCATACTGTCAGTAAGAGCACTATCGGCATTTGCTGTTTCAGCCTTTTCCTTAACCGCTAATTCTGGGGTTTTTAAAGATTCTTTTTTAGGCTCTTTAATTTCCTCTTCTAAGTTAGCCAAGCTATCTGCAATGGCTTTTTTTCGCAATGCTTGTTTTTCTTCCAGTTCCTTTTGCTGATACTGAAACCAAACCAAGATGATTCCAAAAATCAGAAACCAGCCAATAAACCGTGTTTTATCCAAAATAAGACCCTTTTTTTGATGATTTTGGGTGAGGTACAGGATCGTAGCCCGAAGCCCCAAAAGGATGACAGCGCAAAATGCGCTTTAAACCTAAAAATAATCCCCGGAACACCCCGTGCTCTTTTACGGCCTCAACTGTGTATTGGGAGCAGGTTGGGTGGTAGCGGCAACATCCAGTAAAAAAAGAGTGATGCAATACCTGATACATCTGGATGAGCCATATAACTAGGAGTTTCATAGGGAACTAAATATTAAACTTTTTTCAGTAAATTCGTAGCCTCAAGGCGAAAATCAGGGGGAGTCAATTCACGACTGGCGGGTTTAACATCCATTAAAACCCAAATTGAGCGATTTAGCTGAGAACTGAAACTAAAAAATACTTCGCGCAATATTCGACGGAGCCGGTTTCGAACCACTGCATTTCCAATTTTTTTGCGAATAATAAAACCTACCCGGGAGCTCTCTTCCTTTTCAGGGTAGTGAACCGAGAAGCTAAAATAAGAGCTGTGGAATTTTTGGTGCGCCGGCAGAAGCTGGTATCTAATATGTTTGGAAAGCAAACGATGCTTGGCCAGCCGTGCCATGGATAAGTTTAGCCCAAAAATTAATGGCTAACAGAAACCCGGACGCGACCTTTTGCCCGGCGGCGATTTAAAACCGCTCTGCCATTAGCAGTAGCCATACGCGCTCTGAAACCGTGTTTGTTGGCTCTTTTTCTTTTTGATGGTTGAAAAGTTCTTTTCATTTAAAAATCCTTTAAGTTGGGGTGCAAATTTAATACGAATGTTTCTTTTTTTCAAGGAAAGGTTTAATATTATTTTCATTAATTTCTACCTGGAAAAATGCCAACTAAAACACCCCACTTTTATCACCCCTGGAGCCTATTTTTGGTTATTCGTGGCATAACGTTTATGGGGGCTGTTTTTCTAAAAATTGTGGGTTGGAAAAAAAAGACTCTGGAAAAAAATCGCCGTCTAGCCAAGGTTTCTTTTTCTGATTTTGCTCTCTACCAAAATGCCCTTCTGGATTTAATCTGTTTTTTACTGGCTATCCCAAAGGGCCCTTACGATATCTTTCCCAAAGACAAAATGAAGCTCGAGGCTTTTAAAAAGTCAGGGGGATTATTGCTTTGCGCCCATATGCACAATTGGGAATTAATGGGTTCCTGGTTATGCAAACAGGGATTGCCCATTTTGGGATACTCCCAAAAAATGGACCAAAAATGGGCCGACGCACTCCTAAATCGCAGCCGAAAGAAAATAAATCTGCCCACCGTTTCCACCCAGGTACCCTCCAAGGCTCGAGCCTGGATTGAGGAAAAAAAGGTTTTCGGTGTGCTTTGGGATCAAAACCATCCTGGAATGGAAGCTGAATTTTTTAGCCATAAAGTTCAACTTTCCAAGCTGCCTGTATTTTTACACCAAACCAGCTCGTGTCCTGTGTACTTTTCCTTTTTAACATCTAGGGGCAAAGTAAGACTCTTAAAACTTAACAGTAAAAAGCTAGAGGGCCAGCTTCTGGCAAACCGATACCACCGGGTTTTGGAAAAGGCTATTTTGACTCAGCCAAATTTCTGGTATGGTTGGTTCCATAACCGCTTCAAAAATAAGCCCCGTTCGGAAAAAGTTTCACGTGAAACAACAAAAGTTCAGGAAAAAAGGTTTCACGTGAAACTTGAGAAAAAGGCCTATTAAATATTTTTATTTAGTCTAGAAATTAGCCTTTGAAATAATTACCATAG
Source organism: Fibrobacteria bacterium (assembly GCA_050294405.1). Classification (GTDB taxonomy): domain Bacteria; phylum Fibrobacterota; class Fibrobacteria; order UBA11236; family JADFYW01; genus JBNKOC01. The sequence goes on from JBNKOC010000028.1 coordinate 56,219, forward strand.
ATTCTTTTAAACTTTTACTCAACAAGTAATAATATATGGCAGAACTTTTATATGATCCTGAATCGGTTCCTGAAAGAGGCCTTGAGAAACTGAAAAAGTTTGAAGAGCTCCTCACTAAATGGAATCAGAATATGAATATTGTAAGTCCAAAGGATATTCCTTTGATTTGGACTCGACATATTCTGGACAGCTTGCAAATGATCCCTTTTCTTAAAGGCGCAAATAAATTGGCGGATATGGGAGCCGGAATTGGCTTTCCCTCCATACCTATCGCCATAGCTTGTCCCGAAATAAACATTTTTGCCATTGAGCCTCACAACAAAAAGGTTTCTCTTTTTACCCAATTACTCCGTGAATTAGGGATTCCAAATATTCATGTTTTGCCAGAAAAAGTGGAAACGGTTATTGTATCTCATATGGATATTGTTTGCTGCAGAGCTTTTGGTGAGTTTATGCGCGACAGCCAACTAGCCTATAAGATGCTGAAACCCGGGGGGAAATTTATCACCTTTAAGGCCGACCCAGAAACCAGGGTGCCCTCTGGTTTTGATAAAGTTACCAACCACGAATACCTGTTACCCAATTACGCCCGCGAATTTAATATTGTAGTCACTCAAAAACTTTCTGAATTTGACTAAGATAATTGCAGTTTGTAACCAAAAAGGCGGGGTTGGAAAAACAACCACCAGCATTAATACAGCTGCCGGACTGGCAGCTCTCGAAAAAAAAGTGCTGTTAGTGGATATGGACCCTCAGGGAAATGCTTCCCAGGGCATGGGTTTTGGATCCAAGATTACTCCTGACATTTACGATGCCCTGTGCTGGACTGAGGAGGACATGGACTCCAAGGATTTTAACTCTGTGATTCAAAAAACAGAGTTGAATTTTCTGGATTTATTGCCAAGCTCCCAGGATTTGGCTGGTATAGAGGTGGAACTTTCAGGAAGACGGCACAAAGAAAATAGATTAAAACAAGTTCTCGCCAAATTCCAGGACAAGTACGATTATATAATTGTAGACTCTCCCCCATCTTTGAATCTTATTACCATCAATATTTTAACTGCTGCCCATTCGGTACTTATTCCCATTCAATGCGAATATTACGCCTTAACGGGGTTGGCGGAATTATTAAAAATTATTCGCCTGGTGCAGCAAAATTTTAATAGATCTTTAAAAATAGAAGGGGCCCTTTTGACCATGTACGACTCCAGGTTGAATTTGGCAAAACAAGTGGTGGAAGACGTGCAAAATTCGTTCTCGGCCAGGGTTTTTAAAACTATTGTGCCCCGAAGCGTAAAATTAAGCGAAGCCCCCTCTTTTGGGAAACCCATTCTGTTATACGATGTGATGAGTGTAGGGGCGGTAAAATACCTAGAACTTGCGGAAGAAATTTGCAATTATGGCTAAAAAAGCATTAGGAAAAGGTCTTAGTTCCATATTTGAAGATATGGGCACCCCGGTTATTAATAACGAAACCGAAAGCTATATCCACGAGATATTGTTGGGAGATATCACCCCCAACCCCTTTCAACCCAGAAGACAGTTTCGGGAAGAAGAGTTAAAAGAACTGTCGGATTCTATTGAGCAAAACGGGTTGCTGTCCCCTATTTTGGTTAGAGAGCACCAAGGCAAATATCAAATTATAGCTGGTGAAAGGCGTTTTCGAGCCAGCCAAAAATTGGGCAAAGAAACGATTTTAGCCCATGTTCGGGAAAAAGTTTCAGACAGAGACATGATGGAGCTCTCTCTTATAGAAAACATACAGCGGGTTCAATTAAGTCCAGTGGAAGAAGCCGAAGCCTATATGCAGCTTATAGAAAGCTGCGGCCTCACCCACGAAAACCTTTCTGAAAAACTAGCCAAAAGCCGTTCAGCCATCAGCAACACCCTTCGACTTTTAAAACTGGCAGAACCCGTTAAGGGGTTAATCCGCGAGGGGAAGCTTTCTGCTGGCCATGCCCGCACTCTGGTGCAATATGAAGAAAAAGAGCAAATAGCCATGGCCCAAAAAATTGTGAATGAAGGTTTAAATGTGCGCAGCGCTGAAAACCTTTCTTCCAAAAAGAAAAACCCAAAGGTTTCTGGAAAACTAGACCCAAACCTAACAGAGTTTCTGGAAAACTTAAAATTTGCCTTGGGAACAAAAATTCAATTGCAGGGCAACTCCAATAAGGGCAAAATTGAAATTCACTTTAACTCCCACAATCAATTGATAGATATTTCTAAAATTTTTGTATCCAAACTTTTTTCTTAATTCTTAACATGCCTGGGAAAAAGAAAAATATCACACTGCAAATAATCCCAGATGGCATAGGTAAAACCTGGGCCATTAAGTTGGATTACAAGCTTATTCAGCTTTTACTTATTTTATTTTTGCTGATGTTAGTGGCCTTTGCCATTGGTTTAATCAAATTTTCGGAAATAAATTTAAAAGCTTTTACAGCCGAAGATTTGGCTAAAAAAAATCAGGTGCTCCAAAGAAAACAAGCTATTATTGACTCGCTGGAAAGAGAAATAGATTTAATCCATCAAAAAACCCTGCGCATAGAAAACATGGTCCAAACTTTTGTGGCCAGTGAATCGGATAGTTCCAGTCTGCGTACCCTACCCCAAAACCGCGATTTAATCACTCGAAATATTTTAAAGGAATACGCCAGCTCGGTGGAATCCTTAATGGTAAAAAAGTCGGAAAAATCCAAAGAAAAATCAATAACATCATCGGCCTATAAACCAAGTATTTGGCCTGTTCTAGGGGTAGTGTCTCGTGAATACTCCAACCAACATCCTGGCATGGATATCGTGGCTTCCGAAAACACTCTAATTCTTTGTACCGCCCCTGGTATTGTTATGGAAAACAAGTGGGACAGAGACCTTGGAAATTATGTGGTAGTAAGCCATGGCAATCTTTACAAAACCCTATATGGGCATTTAAATTCAAGCATGGTTAAAATCGGAGATCACCTGGACCAGGGATCTGCCATTGGCACACTTGGGAATACAGGAAATAGCACCGGACCACATTTACATTATGAAGTTATGGAAAATAATGAGAGAATGGATCCAAAAAATTATTTAACCTTTTAGGGAAAAATCATGATAAAAAATAATACCAAGCCAATCCCAAAAATTATCAATACCGGTGTGGGCACACTTATCAGCAATGGCACCACAATTGTGGGAGATGTGCAGGTAAATGGAAATATCAAGGTTGAGGGAACCATAAAAGGCACCGTAAACGCAACAGGCGAATTAATTGTAATTAACTCTGGAAAAATTGAAGGAGAAATTCATGTGGGCTCAGCCATAATTGCCGGTTTGGTTAAGGGTAACCTCAATGTGGAAGAAAAAACCGTTTTGGCAAACGACTCCAAACTTGTGGGCGATTTAAAAACCAAAAATCTGGTTATTGAAGAAGGCGCCAAGCTACAAGGTAATTGTTCCATGAATGTGGAAGAAAGTGCAGCAAAAAAACCCGAATAGGGACTTAGCCTATTTTCTCCATTTTGGTTGGACCTCAGCTCTAACATTAACCGCCTTTTCTCTGCTGGGAAATTATCTGGATAAGCGTTTTGCAATTTACCCTTTTGGAATTTTGGGTTTTAGTCTTTTGGGCCTTGTATCCTGCGGTTACCTTCTTTACTCCCTCATTAAAAAAATGAACTCGGGCAAGTGATTTTCGTTTTGGCTTTTGTACATCAAATCAGAAAATTTTAACTTGCCTTTTTTACCAAGGACAAATTTGATAAAGTTCAGTATTCATATTGCTATTCTTGCCTGCCTTTCATTTGGCGTCCTAGCGGGGAGCAATGTTTTTATCCGCAAGTTGGACAACGCTTCCATTCTTTACATCTGCTCCTTGTTTGCAGCCAACGCCTGGCTGGCTATTGTCCCCTATTATTTACGTCAGTGGCAGAACCCCTTAAAGGTATTTGTAGTGGGCTCCATATTTCGTACGATATTGTTGGGAATTGCTTTGAGTTTTTATTATTATCAGTCCCATCACAAAAATGAAGTGTTTTTTATTTACTGCATGATAACATTTATTATTTTTCAAACCCTTGAAATCCGGCAGTTAATTCGGGAAAAAGGTTTACTATCCTAAGTCAAATGCAAAAACATTTTTTTAAAATCTTTTTAATATTACTTGGCCTCATCTCCGTTTCTTCAGCGGGCGAAAACCTGGGTAGCTTTATTTTTCATCACCTGGGCAATGCCAACGAATGGCATTACTTTCCACTATTGCCCGGAATTCCCCTCCCCCATCATTTCGAAATTTTTGGCATTAACATGGGAATAACTCTCCATGTTCTTATTATGTTTATCGCCTTTGTGCTCATGTGGGTTTTGTTTGGAATAGCCGGCAAGCGCAAACAAAACGCTCCCACTTCCCGTTTTGGCCATGCGGTTGAAGCTTTAGTTATTTACATCCGCGATGATTTAGTCCAACCCAATCTGGGCAAAAAAGACACCGCTAAATGGTTGCCTTTTTTCCTCACCATGTTTTTCTTTTTACTCACTCTAAATATTCTTGGCATGATTCCGGGCTTTTCTACCGTAACGGCAAATATCAATTTCACTGCTGCTATGGCTGTTTTGGTTTTTGTGGTTTTTAATCTGAGTGGAATGGCCAAAAACGGTCCTGTGCATTATTTCGTCAATTTAATCCCCAAAGGCATTCCGGTTTTTGTTTTGCCTATTCTGGTTCCCATTGAAATTATCGGCTTATTTACCAAAGCCTTTGCTTTGGCCATCCGTCTTTTTGCAAACATGTCTGCCGGACATATTATTATTCTTTCTTTGCTCGGGCTCATTTCCATTTTGGAAAGCATCTGGGTTGCGCCGGCCAGCATTTTATTTTCGCTATTTATTTCTATTATCGAAGTATTAGTTGCCTTTTTACAGGCTTATGTATTCACTTTGTTGTCATCCTTATTTATAGGAATGGCACTACACCAAGATCATTAAATCATTAAAAGGAGAAATCAAAATGAGTTTGGATCCCACTAGCTTAGGATTTTTGTCCGCAGGTATTGGCGCGGGTATCGCTGCCGTTGGCGCCGGCCTTGGTATCGGACGATTGGGCGGATCAGCTTTAGAAAGTATTGCTCGTCAACCCGAATCCACTGGAGATATCCGTACCACTATGATCATTGCAGCTGCTTTGATTGAAGGTGTGGCTCTTTTCGGATTGGTTATCTGTATTCTTTTGGCAACAAAATAAACTAAGGCAAACTAATGATCCCATACCAGACAAACATCAATTCCCAAATTCAGGGAAATGGTCATTTGCTCAGCAGCTCTGCTGAAGGTGCGGGAAGTGGCGAAACCCCAAGCCTTTTGTCCTTAGATCCCGGAGTTGGGATTTGGGCGATAGTGGTTTTTGTTTGTTTGCTTTTGGTGCTAAAGAAGTTTGCCTGGGGCCCAATAATTAATTCCATCGATGAGCGAGAAAAAAATATCCGCGATTCTTTGGACAAGGCCAAGCAAGCTCAAAACGAATCCAAGCAAATAGCCAACGAACAAAATAAAATACTGTCAGAGGCTAAGGCAGAAGCGGCTCAGATAATATCACAAGCCAAAACTGCAGCTGAAGAATTTGCCAACAAAATCAAGGTGGATGCCCAAGAGGAAAAAAACCGAATTCTGGATTCTGGCTTAAGAGAAATCGAATCTGCAAAACAAGCAGCCATTTCCTCTCTTAAAAAAGAAACCGGTGATTTGGCCATCGAGATTGCAGGCAAATTAGTGGGCCAGGTCATGGACGCCCAAAAACATAAAGAATACGTGGATAAGTTAATCGAGGAATTGGAGAAACCCAATACATGATTTTTTCAAAGGCTACAGGCAGATACGCAAAAACTTTTTTTAGCGTTTCTCTTCAACAAAATAAAGTAGAAGAGGTTGCAAAAGATATGAGTTTGCTAGGAAGTCTTATAACAGGTCTTCCCGAGCTTAAAGCCTTTTTGAAAAATCCTTTGGCAAAAGACAAAGATATCGAAAACATTTTGCTTTCGAAAATCTCTGGAAAAATTTCTCCCCTTTCCGAGAGGTTTTTGAAACTGCTTATCCAAAAAAAGCGGACCGCAATTATAGCAGAAATTTCCCAAGCCTTTTCTGAAGAATATGAAAAACACCACAACATCCAGAGGGCTCTGGTTAAAAGTGTTTTGAAATTAGATTCAGATCAGTTGGGCAAAATAAAATCCAAGTTGATTCAAATTACCGGAGCCAGTGATATCATTATTAAAAACGTAGTGGATCCAAAATTGGTGGCAGGGCTCCAGATTCAAATTGGCGATTCCATAATTGAAGCAAATGTCCGCAGCAAACTCATTCAACTTAAAAGAAAATTAGCAGCATAAAGGTTACAGTATGACTACCGAAATCCGACCGGACGAAATTTCTTCAATCCTTCAAAAGGAATTGCAGGACTTTGAAGCTAAAACCAATACCTACGAAGTGGGTGTTGTATTGCAAGTGGGCGATGGAATTGCCCGTGTGCATGGGTTAGCCAAAGCTATGGCTGGTGAATTGGTTGAACTTGAAGGAAGCGAAACGGTAAATGGTTTAGTGTTAAACCTTGAAAAAGACAACGTGGGTATCGCTATTTTAGGTGACGGTTCTGTTGTTAGAGAAGGTGACACAGTAAAACTCACCGGTAAAATTGCTTCTGTCCCTGTCGGAGATACTATTCTTGGCCGTGTTGTAGATGGTTTTGGACTACCTGTTGACGGCAAAGGTCCTCTTGACTCCAGCACAACCCGGCCCGTAGAAGTAAAGGCCCCTGGTATTGTACTGCGTCAAAGTGTTTGCGAACCTATGGAAACAGGTATTAAAGCTATTGATACTATGATTCCCATTGGACGTGGCCAGCGTGAATTGATTATCGGTGACCGCAAAACCGGAAAAACAGCTATTGCTGTAGACACCATTATTAATCAAAAAGGCAAAGATGTAAAATGTATCTATGTTGCCATTGGTCAAAAACAATCCACCGTTGCGCAGGTTTATCAAAAATTAAAAGAAGCTGGCGCTATGGATTATACTTGTATTATTGCAGCTAATGCTTCCGATCCTGCTCCTTTGCAATTTTTGGCGCCTTATGTTGGTGCTACTATGGGCGAACACTTCATGTATAATAGCCAACACGCTCTTATCATTTATGATGATTTAACAAAACAGGCTCAAGCATACCGTCAGGTTTCTCTTCTTTTGAGAAGACCTCCGGGCCGTGAAGCCTTTCCTGGTGACGTATTTTATTTGCACTCCCGTCTTTTAGAACGCGCCGCTAAACTTTCTGAAAAAGAAGGCGGTGGTTCCTTAACTGCTTTGCCTGTAATTGAAACTCAAGCTGGTGATGTATCTGCATATATTCCCACAAACGTAATTTCCATTACAGACGGTCAAATTTTTCTGGACGCCAACCTTTTTAACTCAGGACAACGCCCTGCTGTGGATGTAGGTTTATCCGTTTCCCGTGTAGGCGGCGATGCCCAAATTAAAGCCACTAAACAGGTTGCCGGCTCTTTGAGATTAACCTTGGCCCAATACCGCGAATTGGCGGCTTTCTCTCAGTTTGCTTCCGATTTAGATCCAGCCACTCAAAAACAATTGGCCCGTGGTGAAAGAATGACTTTATTATTGCGTCAAGGCCAATACGCACCTCTTAGAATTGCTAAAACAATTATGGCTGTGTATGCAGGCATGAACGGCTTTTTAGATGATGTTGAAGTGAAATCTGTGGAAAAATTCGATAGAGACTTAATGGAATATCTTGATGTAAATAAATCTCAACTTCTGGATAAAATTGAGCAGCAGAAAAAACTAGATGATGCCTTAGAAGAAGAAATGAAATCTGCAATTGCCGAATTTAAAAATCAGTTTCAAGCATAAGGGTTTAAGCAAGCAGAATGGCTACATTAAAAGAACTTCGACTTAGAATCAAGTCTTTAAAAAACACCAAGAAGATAACATCTGCTATGAAGATGGTATCCGCTTCCAAGTTGAAAAAAGCCAAAGACAACAGCCTTAAAACGCAACCTTATATTGAAAACTTAAATGATGTGTTGCAGAGGGTTTTAAATTCCGTGGAAAACGTGAACAACCCTCTCCTCGACAAAAGAGACAATAAAAAAACAAGATGTATTGTTTTTACATCTGACAGAGGCCTTTGCGGTGGGTTCAACAACAACCTGGTTAAATACTTCAAAAGGCAAGCAAAATCCTTTGATACAGATTTTGAAATTATTACTGTGGGCAAAAAAGCCAAAGATGGCCTTAAAAAAACCTTTACTCAAATCAGTGAAAGTATTGAGGGTGTAAGCGCCTCTCCCAGTTTTGAACAAGCTAAAAAATTGGTGGATTCCTGTATTGCAGACTTTAATTCCCATAAAATCGATAGCGTAGTTTTGTTTTACAATAAATTCGTATCTGCCATTTCTCAAAAACCAAGCCACATCCAACTTCTTCCATTTGTCAGATCTGGAGAACCCGAAGAAAAGGAGTCTTCTGAAAGCAAAGAGAAAACCAATGTGGACTATATTTTTGAACCCGACGCTGAAAAATTATTGGAGCAACTATTGCCCAAGCAAATCGCCATTCAACTTTTTCAATGTTTATTAGATAATGCTGCTGGTGAACATGCGGCCCGGATGACAGCCATGGAAAATGCAACAAACAATGCATCTGAATTGATTTCCAGTCTGACAATCCAAATGAACCGCGCCAGACAAGCAGCCATCACTACGGAATTAACAGAAATCGTCTCTGGAGCAGAATCGCTCAAGGGCTAGAAAAAAGGAAAATCAATGTCTGAGAGTATTGGAATTATAAGTCAGGTAACAGGCCCGGTTGTGGATGTTGTATTCGAATCTGGTGAAGTACCAAATATTTATGATGCCCTGAAAACCACTAACACAGCAATCAATTCCAGAGAATATAATCTGGTCTTGGAAGTAGCCCAACACTTGGGTGAAAATGAAGTGAGAGCTATTGCCATGGACTCCACAGAGGGCTTGGTGAGAGGATCAAAAGTTCTGAATACAAAAGCTCCCATTTCCGTACCTGTTGGAGAAGAGGTTTTAGGAAGAATTATTAATGTTGTGGGTGAACCTGTTGATGAACAGGGTGAAGTGAAGTTTGAAAGAAAAGATTCTATTCACAGAGCCGCACCTAAGTTTGCAAATCTTAGCACTGAATCTGTCCCCCTTAACACTGGTATTAAAGTAATTGATCTTTTAGCCCCTTATGTTAAAGGCGGAAAGATTGGTCTTTTTGGCGGTGCTGGTGTAGGTAAAACCGTTCTTATTATGGAACTTATTAATAATATTGCAAAATTCCACGGTGGGTATTCGGTTTTTGCCGGCGTAGGTGAAAGAACTCGTGAAGGAACAGACCTTTGGGGCGAAATGAAAGAGTCCGGCGTATTGGAGAAAACATCACTGGTTTATGGTCAGATGAATGAGCCCCCAGGAGCCAGAGCAAGGGTCGCTTTAACTGCTTTGACACAAGCCGAATATTTCCGTGATGACAAAAATCAGGATGTATTGTTATTTGTAGATAATATTTTCCGTTTTACTCAAGCAGGTTCTGAAGTATCTGCTTTGTTAGGCCGTATTCCTTCAGCGGTGGGTTACCAACCTACTCTGTCTACAGAAATGGGCGCATTGCAGGAAAGAATTACCTCAACCCTTTCAGGCTCGATTACATCTATTCAAGCTATTTATGTACCTGCGGATGATTATACAGATCCTGCTCCAGCCACTACTTTTGCTCACTTAGACGCCACTACTGAGCTTTCCCGCGCCATTGTGGAACAAGGTATTTATCCTGCTGTGGATCCTCTTTCTTCTTCTTCAAGAATCTTGGACCCTCAAATTGTGGGTGAAGAACATTATCAGGTTGCAAGAAAAGTTCAGGAAACACTACAGAAGTATAAAGATTTACAGGATATTATTGCCATTTTAGGTATGGACGAGCTTTCTGAAGAAGATTTACTGACCGTAAACAGAGCCCGTAAAATTCAAAAATTCTTATCCCAACCTTTCCATGTTGCTGAGACTTTCACTAACATGCCTGGAAAGTTTGTTGAATTGTCCGATACTATCAGAAGTTTTAAAGAAATTTTGGAAGGTAAACACGATAACCTTCCTGAAAACGCTTTTTATATGGTGGGTTCCATTGAAGAAGCCATTGAAAAAGCAGATAAACTGACTAAGGAATAATACATTGCTAGTTTCCATATTAACACCGGAAAAATCTGTATTTGAAGGCGAGGCCGAGGGTATTACTCTTCCTGGTGAATTGGGATTAATGGGAATTTTAAATAACCATGCTCCCATTCTTACTTCTCTTAAGCCGGGAATATTTAAAATCAAAGCTGCAGATTCCAGCCAAAGTTTTTTTATCGGCGGGGGTTTTGTAGAGTTTAGCAATAACAAAGCCGTAGTACTTGCTGATTCTTTTGAAAAACCTGAAGAAATTGATATTAACAGAGCTCTTCAGGCTGTTAAGCGTGCTAAAAAGCGACTTAAAGACAGAAAAGATGTGGACGTGCAAAGAGCGGAAATGGCTTTATTGCGAGGCCTGGCCAGACAAAAAGTCTACTCCGTAAGCAAATAATTTTAATCACAAATATATTCAGCATAAATATTATGCTGGTTCTATAGTTTTAAATATTTAGATTATCCCTTATGGAAACTCACATTGAAACTCCAAAAGTTTTCGAAGACTTAAAAAAAGAAATTTCAAAAGTTATCATTGGTCAGGAAGATGTTATTAAACAATTGTTTATAGCTCTTCTGTGTAAAAGCCATGTACTTCTTGTGGGAGTTCCCGGGCTGGCAAAAACAACTTTAATCCAATCCTTTTCAGAATCTATTGATTTAGATTACAACCGTATACAATTTACCCCTGATTTAATGCCCTCTGATATTACAGGAAACGAGTTGCTGCAGGAAAATAAAACTACAGGACAGAGAGAATTAATTTTTCAAAAAGGTCCTATCTTTACCCAGATATTGTTAGCTGACGAAATAAACAGAACCCCCCCTAAAACTCAAGCTGCCTTATTGCAAGCCATGCAGGAAAAAAAGGTTTCTGTTTTTGGTAAAACTGAAATGCTAAGCTCTATTTTTATGGTGCTTGCCACTCAAAACCCCATCGAACAAGAGGGAACTTATCCCCTACCAGAAGCCCAATTAGACAGGTTTATATTCTCCATAAACATGGAATACCCATCCAAAGAAGAAGAAATCCAAATCGCTAAAAGATTTTCACAATCCCGTTTAGAAAAAATAAATCCTGTTTTAAATGCTGAAAAAATTCTCGAACTTCAAAATTCAGTTTTGAACACACCAGTATCGGACCATGTTTTCCAACACGCGGTAAATATTGTTAGAGCTACTCGTCCAAATACTCAAAATTCTAAAAAAATTGTAAACGATTTCGTGCAATGGGGTGCCGGCCCAAGAGCCTCTAATTTTTTAATCCTAGCTGCAAAAGCAAATGCACTTTTAGCCGGAAGACCCACTCCCACGGAAAAAGATATCAATGAAATGTTAATTCCTGCGTTAAATCATCGGATTTTGCTTAATTTTCACGCAGAAGCAGAAGATATCACTGTGCAAAAACTTCTCGAAAAAATTTCCTCAGAATCTTAAAAATTTTTTACATATTCTTTGAAATTTATGTGGATTCTTTAAGATAAATCTTACTATAATCCTATAAGTTTTTAATATATGATGTGTTATACAAAAAAAAGTGAAAAAAAATTACCCACCTAGTGGCAAAATTTATTATATTAATTTAACCCCTTAAAATTTAACTTTAAGTGAAAAGTACAAATTTAAGCTTTTCCATAAATTACAGCATTAAGCATTTTGTTTAAAATACTGCAATTCTCTCACCCCTCAATAAGGAGCTTCACTTGGCGGATACTACCATAACTTTAGAGGCACCTAAATCTTCTAAAAAAGCTAAAAACGAAATTAGCTTTTATGATAATGTAGAATCCATTATCACAGATAAGGCAAAAGCAAAAAAGTCTAAAATTGTAAAAAAAGTGGTGAAGAAAAAAGTAATCCGCAAAGCTACAGAAAAACCAGTTAAATATATCCACGACGACAATACATTAGGTTTGTATTTAAAAGAAATATCTAAAACAAAATCACTGCCATCTTCAGAAGAAGCAATTCTAGCTGTTCGTATTAGAAATGGCGATAGAAAATCTTTAAACAAACTTATTAGAGCTAACCTGAAGTTTGTTGTGTCTGTTTGTAAAAACTATCAAAACCAAGGTCTGCCTTTATCTGATTTAATCAATGAAGGCAATTTAGGCTTAATTAGAGCTGCAAAAAGATTCGATGAGACCAAACACTTTAAATTTATTTCTTACGCTGTATGGTGGGTAAGACAAGCCATATTACAAAGTTTAGCTGAACACTCCCGAATTATAAAACTCCCTCCAAATCGCGTAGGCACCATTCATAAATTGGGCAAATCCATGGCTTCATTAGAACAAAAACTAGGCCGTACTCCCACTTTAAATGAATTGTCAAAGTCCCTAAGCCTAAAAGAAACAGAAATACAAGACGTTATTAAAATAAGCAATCCTTATATGTCTTTAGACGCTCCCATTCAAAAAGGAGAAGAGAGTAAACTTATAGATATCTTAAAAGATGAAACCCTCGAAAGCCCAGAGGAAAACGTACTTAAATCTGCTTTAAACAAAGAGGTAATGACTGTTCTAAGCACTTTGGATGAAAAAGAAAAAGAAGTTGTAAAACTGTACTTTGGTATAGGAGTAGATACTGCTTACACCTTAGAAGAAATTGGGCAAAAGTTTAATCTAACTCGTGAAAGAGTTCGGCAGATTAAAGAAAAAGCAATAAAACGTTTAAAGCACTCATCTCGTTCAAAGAAGCTATTGCTTTTTAAAGTTTAAAACTTTCCCCTATATATTAATAATCATTTTAAAATTATAAATTCCTAGTATATATTAGGGGTTTTAATATGCGTTGAAAAGAATATTAAAAATACGCAAGTATAAATTTTTAAAGCGTATACATTACTTAATTAATGTGAATCCAATCCATAAAAAGTTAAAACTTATTCTGTTGAGAGCTGTGGATATAAGTTAAAAGAGGAAATAAAAAGTTTTTAGCTAATTAATTCACAAAATCATTTAACAGAAATTGTTGAGAAAAGCAGATGGAATAGTTTTACACAAACTACTCTTAGCTTGCAAAATAAATTGTGGACAAAGGTTAAAAACTAAAAGAAGCGTTTAAGAGTTTCTAATAAATCAGAAACAATCTTTACTCCACCCACCCAGGTGCCAACCATACTTCCTAAACCTGGCAGAATAAAACACAGTAAAATTCTTAAAAACTTGTTTTTCCACCAGTTTGAAAACTTATGGAAATCATCAGAAACGGTTTCTAATTCTTTAACTATAGGAGGGGCGAACATGACCTGCACAAAAGCTGTAACATAGCCTGCTCCAATTAGGGGGGTTAAAGAGGTAATAGGAGCGGCAACAAAGGCGGCTAAAATAGTTATGGGGTGGGCAAAAGCTAAAAGAGCCCCTAGGGAACAAAAAATACCGTTAGCTAAAATCCAGTAGAGGATATTTTCTCCGGCAACCTTTGGGCCTTCAAAATAAGTTAATAAAGCCAATCCCAAAACAATAGTTGCGGGAATAAGCCAACCCAAGGATTTTGAAAAGAGACTTGGATTTGGAATTTTTTCGATTTCCTCAAGTTGATGTCGGTTGTCTTCGTATAGACGTTTTTTAATACCTTCTATGTGGCCAGCACCTAAAACAGCCAACTTCTTTTTACCTTCGGAGGCTTTTATTTTTTCTGCTAAATAAATATCCCGCTCATCTATTAAAACGGATTTCACTTCAGGCAAAGCCTTACCTAATTCACCCATTACTTCTGTTAAGTAATCTTTTTGCCTCAATACTTTTAAATCAGATTCAGATATTTGAGTTTTATCGAAAAAACTTCCAAAGATATTGGCGATAAGTAAGGATTTTTTAAAAAAAGGAGACTTTCTCCAAGCCCTTTTTAAAGTGGTCCTTGCATCTCTGTCGCAAAGAGCAAAAGGTATATTATTCTCTTTAGATACATTGTAACCTTCTAAAAGCTCAGATCCTGGTTGCGTACCCGTATTTAAACCCAATTTTTTTTGGTAAGAGGATAACATTAAGTTTACTATTAAAGTAGCTAGTTGTTTTTTCTTAATAATTTCGAGGATGTTTAAGGATTCCCACTTCTTTTTTTGAGTGAGTGAGTTTAAACGATTTTCATCCAGTTCTAAACAAACCACATCTGGTTTTTCTTCTTTAATAGTACTGGAAACAACTTCTACGGACTCCTGGCTAATGTGCGCGGTGCCAATTAGAATATACTCTACACCGGATATTTCCAGTTTATGAATATCCGAATCTACCACAGTTTGCTCAGCTGAATTTTCACTCATATTACAGTTCTTTAATTTTATTAATGATGTTTGAAGTGCTTAATCCAGGCACAAGATTTACTACATGGATAACACCCTTCCCTTTTTTAACAATATCAGCCTCAATGCAATTTTTACCGTATTCAGAACCATTAACATGGACATGGGGGAAAACTTCGGATAAAAATTTAATAGGATTATCTTCTTTAAAAACATGCACATAATCTACATATTCTAAAGCTAACAGCATTTTTGCCCGGTTGTTTTCATCTACAATAGGACGTTTTGGCCCTTTATATTTTTTGACACTTGAATCGCTGTTTAAACCAATAAGTAAAACATCTCCCTGATTTTTAGCCTCTTTTAAAATTTCCAAATGACCCGCGTGAAGTAAGTCGAAGCTACCATTGATTGTTACAATAGTTTTACCCATTTGCTTTAAATTTTTAGACCAGTTTTTGAGTTGGCTTCGGGCTAAAATCCGGGAACCTGCATTTTGCTCAAATTCTATTTCTTCAGGGCTAACTACATCGGTCCCATGTTTAGCAACTACAATTCCTGCAGCTGCATTTGCAAACTTCAAACTATCAAAAATAGAATGGGATGCACCTAAACCAAGGGCAAAAGCTGCCACAACAGTATCTCCAGCACCAGAAACATCAAAAACTTCTTTGGCAGCCGTAGGTAAATGAAACCTTTCTTTTTTGTTTTTAGAAAAATAAAAAAGGCCTCTTGGACCTAAAGTTAACACAACATTGCTTTTTAGTTTTTTAGATATTTCTAAAGCCAATTTTTCTGTAGAGTTTTCAGGAGTTTTTTCCGGAAGAAAGCCTGACATTTCACAAGCCTCTTTCCAGTTAGGCGTAATAAAATCGCATCCAACATAATAGCTCCAATGTTGGGGACGGGGATCTACAATAACCGGGATTTTATTTTTTTTTGCAAGTTGTATTAATTTTTTACAGAGTATTTTAGAGAAAAATCCTTTTGCGTAGTCCGAAAAAACCAAACAATCCAGGCCGAATATTTCTTTTTCTAACTGAGAGTAAATTTGGTTTTCAATCTCCGGAGAAAGCGCTTGAATATTTTCAAAATCTACCCGTACCACTTGCTGAGATTGTCCGATAACCCTTGTTTTTTTTATGGTTGGAGCAGATGTATAAAAAGGTCTTAGTTGTATTTTTTTTTCTTTGCAAAGTTTTTTAAAATAATCAGCCTCAAAATCTTTTCCCAAGGCCCCCATTAAAAGCACTTTTCCACCCAAAGAAACTATGTTAGCAGCTGTATTTGCAGCTCCACCCAAAACCTGATATCGCTTGGAAACAGCTACAATGGGAACAGGTGCTTCAGGAGAAATACGGTGGCTTGACCCCTCCAAATATTCGTCCAGCATTAAATCGCCCAGGACGCCTATTTTTTTAGCCTTAATCTGGCTTAGTAATTTTGCAAAAGACATATATGGAAGCCAATTTAGTTTTCCCGGGTCAGATCAAAAACCCAAATTTGCCTAATTTTTGCACTTTTTGAAAGAAGCTATTAAACTGCCATTATAAAAAGCAAAATTTATGGGTTTTTTAAAATAATTCATTAAATTTTTAGCCTTAGGTTGTTTTTAATACCTGTTACTTTTCACAATTGCTTTAACCTTTTTACGATTCAATGGACACAAACAAATTAATTGCAAGCGAACTGAAACTTTCTGAAAAACAAGTCAGTAATGTTATTGATCTTTTGGAAAGTGGCGCCACTATTCCCTTTATTGCTCGCTACCGAAAAGAAAAAACCGATTCTTTAGACGAGGAAAAAATTGCCTTAATTCAAACGAAACACGAATATTTTGTTGAATTGAAGGAAAGAAAAGAGGCAATACTCAAAAGAATACAAGCTCAAAATAAGCTCAGTGATAGCCTTAAGAAAAAAATCGAAGAAACTTTTGATAGAGTTGCGCTGGAAGATCTTTACGAACCCTATAAAATCAAAAAGAAAACCAAAGCACAGGCTGCCCGGGAAAAGGGTTTGGAACCTTTGTCTGAACTGTTTTTAAATCAGGAAGAAGAAGATTTAGAAAAATTGGCAACTCCCTTTATAAGTGAAGAAAAAGCTGTTAAAACAGCAATTGAAGCTATTGACGGAGCCATGAACATTCTTGCAGAACAAATTGCAGAAAATTTTGAGTGGAAAAGTTATCTGCGAGAAAAAGAGCAAAAATCCTCACTATTAAAAAGCGTAGTGGCGGAAAAAGACTCCGAAAAGAAAACCAAATTTGAAATGTACTACGACTATTCTGAAAAAACCTCTACCATACCATCTCACAGGGTTTTAGCCATTCGCCGGGGAGAGAAAGACGGTATTTTGAAAACATCAATTGAAATGGCTGACGAAGAAAACATCAATTACTTAAAGGAAAAGTTTTTAAAAGCTAATTTTAAAACTCATGCTCGTTATGTTACTATGGTGGAAGACAGTTATTACCGTCTTATCCGTCCATCCATAGAAAACGAAATCCGCAACCAATTGAAAAAGCAAGCTGATGAAGAAGCTTTTAAGGTTTTCAGCAAAAACCTTCGGAACATTTTATTATCAGCTCCAGCCGGCCACAAGGTTATTATGGGTGTGGATCCAGGTTTCCGTAGCGGCACTAAACTGGCTGTAATTGATAAAACAGGAAAATTTTTAGAACAAAGCACGATTTATCCAGTAATGCCTCAAAATCAAGTGGAAGCATCGAAAACCATTTTATTGGCTATGATTGAAAAGTTTAATGTGGAAATTATTGCCATTGGAAATGGAACAGCCTCCAGAGAAATAGATGAATTTGTGGGTAACAGCATTAAGGAAATGGAAAAACCTCCCATTAAAATGGTGGTGAATGAATCGGGTGCCTCGGTGTACTCAGCCTCTGCAGAGGCCCGGAAAGAATTCCCCGATTTGGATGTATTGATTCGGGGAGCTATTTCTATTGCTAGAAGAGTACAAGACCCCCTTTCAGAGTTTGTAAAAATAGAGCCAAAATCCATTGGAGTTGGCCAATACCAACACGATGTAAATCAAAGCGAACTTAAAAAGCGTTTGGACTTGGTAGTGGAATCCTGCGTAAACTCTGTAGGTGTCGATTTAAATACCGCTTCTGAGTCCCTATTAAAACATGTTTCCGGTATTTCCAGTTCTCTGGCTAAAGCTATTGTAATGTACCGGGACAAACACGGGCACTTTAAATCCAGAGCCAGCATGGTAAAAGTTCCTCAGTTTGGACCTAAATCTTTTGAGCAGGCTGCGGGGTTTTTGAGAGTGATTAATTCAGAAAACCCTTTGGATGGGACAGCAGTTCATCCGGAATCTTATGGAATAGTCACAAGTATTTGTGAAAAAGAGAGCATTGAACTCCCTAAATTAATTGGGAATAAAGATGTAATTCAAAAAATTGATTTTACCCAGTATACCAGCCCTTTAATTGGTTTACCTACCCTCATGGATATAAAAGGTGAATTAGAACAACCAGCCCGAGATCCTCGGCGTGAGTTCAGCTACGCCCAGTTCAATCCAAAAATTAAAAATATGGAAGACTTGGTGGTGGGAGACTGGGTGGAAGCTGCGGTCACTAATGTCACAGACTTTGGTGTGTTTGTGGATTTGGGCGTCCATCAGGATGGGATGATCCATATTTCTGAGTTGGGGGCTAAATACAACAAAAATCTGCAAGAGGAATTTTTACCTGGAAAAATTTTAAAGGTAAGAGTTTTGGCCGTTCAAATGGAGCCAAAAAGGATTTCCCTATCCTTAAAACAACCTGGTGAAGCCAAAAAATTTAGCCAGGGAAAAAAAGGAAAATTCCAACGGAAAAAAAGGTCTCATGCCACGCTGGATCAGTTGAAGGCCAAGTTTGATGGAAAGTCTAAAGAAAAATCAAATAACGTTAAACTGAAAATTTCCATCAAATCCATTATGAAAAGTGGCAGATAAATTGCCACCAAATTTATTTCTGGTTAAATTTGGGGAGCTTTTTTTGGCGGCTTAGCTCAGTTGGTTAGAGCAATGGAATCATAATCCATGTGTCCGGGGTTCGAATCCCTGAGCCGCTATAAAAAAAGCCGAAACGAATATTTTTGGTTGGATTAACCAAGACTTTACTTAATTTTTTTAATCTTTGGCGAAAACGGTAGAGGAAGAAATGCTTCTTGAAGGTAAAAAAGGGATAATTTTAGGGGTAGCTAACGCAAGAAGCATTGCTTGGGGCATAGCCCAATCTTTGACTGAACATGGTGCACAAATTTGTTACAGCTACCAAAATGAACGCCTACGCCCTAATCTTGAAAAATTATTGGAAGGTCAGGCTGAAAAACACATGTTTGAATGCGATGTTAGCAGCTCTGAATCCATTGAAAATTTGGTAAAAGAGGTAGAGGCAAAATTTGGGGAGCTGGATTTTCTTGTTCATTCCCTTGCTTATGCCGATAAAAATGATCTTGAGAATAAATTTGTAAATACATCCAAAGAAAATTTTTTAAAGTCATTGGATATCAGCGCTTATTCTTTAGTGGAACTGTCCCGAAGTTTTTCCCCTATTCTTAAAGATGGCGGTTCAATTATTGCCCTTACTTTTTTGGGTTCCGAAAAAACGGTGGTGAACTACAATACAATGGGTGTTTCTAAAGCGGCTTTAGAGGCTGCTGTGCGGTATTTAGCCGTTGATTTTGGAAAAAGAGCTATAAGAGTAAATGCTATTTCAGCTGGCCCTATCCAAACCCTTGCCGCTCGCGGTATTCGTGATTTTTCTTTGTTGCATAAAATACACCCTACTCTTGCACCTTTAGGCAGAGCCACAACTCTTAAAGATGTGGGTGGGGCAGCGACATTTTTGGTAAGCGAATTAAGTTCAGGGATCACTTCCGAAGTTATGTATGTGGACGCCGGGTTTCATAATGTTGCCGTGGGCTCCATGGAAGCATACAATCTTTAAAATTGGGACAATAAATTTGTCTTGGGGATCTATATGAAGTTCGAATCAAAAAAAGCCATCCTGCTTGACGCTCTGCAAACCGCCCATAGCGCGATTCCCAGTAAAACCACTTTGCAAATACTAAACAACTTTTTGTTTGTTTTAAAAGGCAATCAGCTGGAAATAACAGCCACAGATTTGGACCTATCCATTGTAATTGATGTGGAAGTGGAAGGCAGCAAAGACGGAAGTATTGTTGTGAACGCCAAAAAGTTTTTAGAAGTGATTCGCGAACTTCCTGACTTACCTGTTATCTGTGCAGTGGACGATTATGTGGTTACAATAAAGTCCGAAACAGGTTTCCAATGTAATATTGCTGGTTTTGATGCTAGCGAATATCCTGGCCTTCCCTCCAATGAAGAGGCAAGCTCATTTGAAATTTCTTCTGCGAACTTAAAAGAACTATTCGACAAATCCTCTTTTGCAGTTTCCACAGATTTTACCACCCGTATTTCTCTTACTGGAGTTTACTGGCAGGGTAAAGACAACAACATTTTAATGGTGGGAACCGATGGGCACCGCTTGGGAAAAAGCTGGCTGGAAGGCCCCAATGCAGGTATAGAAAAAGGAATTATCTTACCGCCTCGCTCTGTAAATCAGGTCCTTAAAACCTCCACAGGCAGCGATACCCCCATTCAAGTAGAGGTTGGGGAAGCCAGCGTAAAATTTCAATCCGGTTCCATAACCATATACTCCAAACTAATTGAAGGTCCCTACCCCGATTATGAAAAGGTGGTTCCCAAAGAACTTTCAAAGGTAATGAAAGTAAATCGAGAAGAGTTGATATCTGTTTTGAGAAGGGTGGCTACCATGGCCCACTCAAAAACTAAGCAGGTTAAATTCAGCCTCTCTCAGGGTTCTTTATTACTTTCCGCAAAAAACCAGGATATTGGTGGAGACTCTGAAGAAGCTTTAGCCGCCGAATACGACGGTAAAGAAATAGCTATTGGTTTTAATGCTTCTTATGTTTTGGAAGTGCTTCGGCTCATTGAATCTGATGAAATTTTCATCAAATTTAATTCCAATTTAGGGGCAACGCTTTTTGAGCCAGCTTCTGAAAATAGCCACTACTTTTTTATCGTAATGCCCCTTCGTCTTTTAGACGACGAATAAGACCTAAAACCGTATAAATCTTGCTTTTACAACAAGGGCTGTACTAATATGAGAGTATGGCCCAGCCACTTTTCTTTTCTGGCATTTTAGCCTTTTTGGCCGCAATTCCTATTTTTTCAGAAAAACTTCCCGAGGCTCCAATGGGTCCTTTGGCCATTGGCTCTCAAGGTTCTGGGGCCAGTGAAGGAGCTGGATTATTTTCTCTTTTTTCTAATCCTGCGGGAGCCCATGTTTACCAAGGTCAGGAAATGGCTGTTGGGATTAGTGATTTAAACACAGGGCTATTCCCTTTTGTTTCTTATGGGAATAAATCCTCTCGGCTAATTAGCTATTCCCTTATGTATTATGGAAACCAAAGCATAAACCCCGATAGCACTTTGCAGGGGATTATGGCTAATGTAAGTTATTATCCCAACACTTTTTTTAAAGCTGGGATTAATGTTTACAGCCAATCCCTAAATGGAAAATTTGCATCGGATATGGCCGCAGGCCTGCAATACTTTCCCAATAAACGGTGGAAAATGGGAATATACGCGGCCAACTTAAGCGAATCAAAATTCGGATCCCAAAAAAGCGCGGCTTATTTTCCAAGACTTTTATCTGCGGGGTTTGGATACCAACCATTTGCATTTTCTCAAATACATTTGGATGTGTTATCTCCCAACGGAGATGTGGAAGAATGGTTTCCTGTGGCTTCTCTGGGCATTATTTTTGGCAGAATTAATCAAATTAGAGTTCAGCCTGCTTTAAGGGGAGATTTTGAAAACCACGAAAATTTATTGGCTTCCCTAAGGGTAGAATTAAATTCCAACGTTGAAAAAAACAGACTGGGTTTTGCCTATGCCATTTCTGGCCTTGGAATTTATGAAAATTCGACGAATGTAAAACAGTCAGTGGCTATTAAATTCCAGATTGGTCTTAATGTGGATAAAGAAAATCCCATTTGCTCTGCTGAGGAAAAAAAGGGAAGCATTTCTTTGCTAGCTGGAAGCGAAAACAAAGAAGCTATTTTTCATTTATCAGCTTATGATGAACAAAGCCCGCTAAAAAATTGGCAGTTTGTAATTTGCAATCAGGGAAAGGAAGGAGAGCCCGATAAAATGATAAAATCTTTTTCGGGCAGAGGGCTTCCCCCAAAGTTTTTAATGTGGGACGGTAGAAACAGTTCCAAGGAACTGGTGAGTCCGGGTTACTATTATTATCGCCTAGTAGTCCAGGATGCCGCAGGCAATGCAGGCCATTCGGCCTGGCAGCTACTGGAAGTAAAAAATTAAAACTTAAAGATTAAACCGAAACGGCGCTGGCCGTCGCGAATCCCTTCGG
The DNA here is from genome assembly GCA_050294405.1 of Fibrobacteria bacterium. Taxonomy (GTDB): domain Bacteria; phylum Fibrobacterota; class Fibrobacteria; order UBA11236; family JADFYW01; genus JBNKOC01. Next base: position 78,117 of record JBNKOC010000028.1, read on the forward strand.
ACAGGGTTTTAATAAAAGTGGCGTCCACTTGAAGGATGTCCGATAAAGAAAATCCCAATCCAAAATCCAATTCGTTTCGTTGCCCCGCTTCATCGTAAAGCCATCCCATTCTAAAAGCTACCACGTTAGCAAAGGTGTATTCCATCCCCTGGTTAAAAACGGTTTTTTCGATATTTTTTTGCCATACTTCGGGAATGGTGTGATCTTTGTCGGCATCTCCAAAGGGATATACCAAGTCTTTCCAGGCACCAATGTATACAGGAGTGGCGCCACGCCTGTCGGTTTCATAATACACAGCTTCCCGGTTGGCGTCTTGAGCGATAATCAAACGGTGATTAGGAGTGGAAAACAACTCGTAAGACCAACCAAATTTCCAGGTAAAAGGAATGGGGTCGGATTGGTCTTGATCCACATAAAAAACCGCAGGCCCGATGTTTTGCATTACAAAGCCCAAATTAAGGCCCTTTAACATAACATCACGCCACAACAAACCCATATCCACAGCATAAGAAGCGGCAACTCCGTCCTGGTTTTCGCCAGGAGCAGAAACACCAGGGGCCAGCGCAGAGTAAATGAATTTTACATTTAGTCCCAATGCGGTATTTTTTTTGAGTTTAGTGCCATAAGAAAGCCCGGCCACCAATTCCGAAGAGTTAAAGGTTTTGTCCGTTTGGCCTTCTTCGTTAGTAAGAGGAATTTCGCCAAAGGATATGTAATTCACAAATCCGCCCACAGTACCCCATTCTTGAAGGGGAAAAGAGGTTCCCAAATAGGCGTGAAAAAGATCTTCAATTTTTAAGGCGGGAAGCAAGGATTCATAAAAAAGACCCACCTGGGACTTTGCAGAGTTGTAGCGTTCCACACCCGCTTCAGTGACAAACCAAACATCATCCCCTTGAGTTTCAATAACCATATCGTTGTTATTGGTTAAGGAGTTTCCGGTGTGGTAATGGAACCAGTCGCCTTTTTTTGCGTTGGGATCCTCAGGATTTTTCTTGCTTTTTTTACGGCCTTTGGCGTGGGCGTAATAAGGGGTGTGTTTCCAAACTCCTTTGTCGGTTCCAATCCAAATACTTCCGTCATCATCTAAATCCAGGCTGCGCACCTGTTGTTTGTTAAAAGTAATACGTTGCCAATCAATTAATGAATAGTGGGATATTCCACCTGGGTGGCCCACCCACAAATGGCTTTCTTTATCTAAAATAATGTTGGTAACATTGCTATCCAATAAACCATCTTCCACACTGAACAGCTTCCATTTGGCAGGCAAACCCTTTCCTTTGGAAGGTGTGTAACGGGCAATACCTCTGTCTTTGACGGCCACATACAATTCGCTGTTATTTGGATAAGTGGCCAGGGATGTTACGTGTTGCGAAGGTAGTTGGTTTTTTCCCCTTCTCACAAATTTGGTTTGCCGATAGCGATACAACCCGTTTTTGGTACCTATCCACACTTCGCTCCCCTTTAAGGCAAGAGCGGTAATATGTCTGGTTAAATGGCTGTCTGGACCTTTGAAAGCATCGTCTGTGGCAAAATTTTTCCACTTGGCCCCATCGAATCGGTAGAGCCCAATGGGAGTTCCCACCCAGACCCGTTGGGTTTTATCCACTACCAGGGTAGTGATTTCCACTCCACGGAAAAGCAGGTTGTAAGGCAATTTTAAGGAGATTAAATCTTCTTCATCTTCCTGGCTTTGGATGTCATTGTATTCTTTAACATATCTGACCAGGGAATCTAAATCGTCTTCGGTGCCAATATAATCCCTTACCACCTTATTCACATTGTCTTCTTGCTCCATTACATATTCGTGGTATTCTTTCCAAACTTTTCCATTGTATCTCACAAGACCATCTTTGGTGCCGGACCAAATAGAAGATTTAGACAAAAAGCCTTTTTTCTCGATGGAGCCCAAAGTGGTAAAATTGTATTTGATAATGTCTTTATCTTTTCCGGGAAGGGCCAACTCCCATTCGTCGGCCAAGGGGCCAAAAGCAAGGCCTGCCGGATTCCAAAAAGTGGCGTAAACATCATCAGCCAGGGCAACGGCGGTTTCCCCCATACCCAATTGCCTTGCCCCAACGGGCATTACAAGCGTAATTACAGCTTGGGGGAAGATAGAACTCAATAAACCAAGTACCAGAAAACCGGTAATAAAACTTTTATAACTCAACGACAGTGCTCCATTTTGGTGTGATATATTTTCCATTAACTGGGAGCATGGGAGCCCAGCCTGTGCCATCAAGGTTAGTATTCCAGGCAAATTTTGGAATCAACTTGATGCGGCTTCCCAAGTAAAATGGGGGAATGAGCTGGGGGTAGTTTTGCAATTGCTCTCTGGTAACATAGCTGTTATCGCTAATGCCCACACACACATTTTTTTCCTGTTCAGGAATTTCGTAACAAAAGGTTTGCAGACCATCGGCATCGCCGTTTTCGATAACCTGAATACTGTCTTCCATGTGCTCGCGCCAGAGATTGAGATAGCTTTGGGCTTTGGATTTGTCGTCAATAACACCGCTGATTTTTTCCAGTGAGGGCGCTCTTTCTTCAAGGGCGCTGCGGGGTGATTGGCGAACCAATGAATACATTCCAGAAGTGTGGATGGTGGGAGCTGTTTCGTTTTTCAGCATTTTTTCCCGTTTTTGCAAAACCATGTAAATGGCTGCAGCCACCAGACTTACCAGCAAAAGAAATGTAAAGCCTAACAAAACGTACAGCATAAAAAATCCCAGTTATGGAGTTAGAAATATACGAATATCTGCCCTTAAAGACTTGTTTTGCCCGATTTTAATTTAGGGAAAACTTTTGAACTGTTTCAATGTGAAAAGTTTGAGGGTAAAAGTCAAAAGCCTTAAAAGAATCCATTTTGTAGCCAGCGGCTAAAATATCCCGGGAGTCGCGAGCCTGGGTAACGGGATTGCAACTTACATAAACGAGTTTTTTGGGTTTTGCCGCAAGCAATGCTTTTTTAGCAGATTGACTAATTCCGTTTCGGGGAGGGTCCACCACCACCACATCGCATTCAGGCAACTGCTGGCCGCCAAAAAATTTTTCCACAGACAGAGGGAAAAATTCAGCCTGTTTACCCTGGAGGTTTTTTTTGGCAAATTTTAGGGAATGGCTGTTTTCTTCAACTAAAATACAGCGCTTAAAATTGTCGGCTAAAAACAATGCGAATAGGCCCACTCCGCTGTAAAGATCCACAGCTGTTTCCCCTTTTAAATCCTGTAACGCATGTTGTATAAATGTTTCCAGAAGGCTGAGGTTGCTTTGAAAAAAACAACGGTTGTCGAACTCAATGCTTTTACCCAAAAGTTTAAGTTTTACTATTTCATGGCCAGTACTGAGCTGTCCGGTGGTTGTGCTAAACAAATGGACTTTTGAAGATTTACCGGAGGTAATGGAACTTGGTTTTTCCTTGAGCAAATTGTTTATGGCGGGGGCCAGCACAGCGCAATGTTCAACCTCGATTATATCTATAGTTTTGCGGCGCATAAAGCCCAGTTTTTTTTCCTTAGCATTAACCTGCAATTGGGCTCGGTTGCGATATCCCCAGGGAGAGCTTTGCACAATTTCGAAATCAGGGAGTTCCAGTTTTCCGGTTCTGGAAAAAGCGTCTTTTATAATTTGCTTTTTTAATTGGAGTTGTTCCCCATATTCGATATGTTGCCAATGGCAGCCACCGCAATCATTATAGATGGGGCAAGGGGGTTTTACCCGCGCGGGAGAGCTTTTTAAAATTTTTAACGGGAGAGCCCGAAGATATTGCTTTTTATCTTCGGTGATTTCGACTTCGATGACTTCAGCTGGTAGAACAGAAGGCACAAGTACAACTTGTCCCTCGTGCCGAGCTAAACCATCTCCCCCAGGTACGAGCTTTTCGATGGTTAGGCAAAGACTCAAGCTGGTGCAGTGAAAAACTATTTTGTGGGTGCAAACTTTTCAGCCATTTCGCTGAACATTTTGCTAATCATGGAACGGCTGAGTTTAATTTCTCTCAATATTCCAATATCCCGTTGGCTGTCCTGAGAAACTTTTTCAATTTCTGCGCGGAGGTTATCGCTCATGGAAGTGAGTTCATCTTCCAGGCGTTTGTTCAAGCTGTTAAGGGAATCACGGAAGTGGTTTTGCATTTTCTCCATTTGACCTTTAAGATCATTAACCTCTTTGCGATGCGCTTCGTCAATGGAACGCAAAGAAGCAGTAAAGCCATCATTTTGTTGTTGAATGATATGCTTTAAAATTTCCATTTGCTTGTTGCTTTGATTGCGGGCTTCTTTGAGTTTTAAATCCACATCGTGTTTCACCGCATCAATGGTTTCGGAGTTTTTTTTGATTTCAGTTCCGAAAAGAAGTTCTTTAACCTTTTCCAGGTTATTAATATCTGCACCGGCTGTTTGGTCTTGCATAGCTTTCAAGTCTCCCATTTTCCTTTGTTATTTACTTTACCTGAGGGAAAAAATAATTTAGTAATTCCCGAACTTTTTTGAAGAATTCTTCAAAAAATTATAGCCTAGTTGGAGTATTTCCACATAATTTGGGTAAAAATAAGCCTCCCAAAAAACTAAATTTCACAAAAAGTTAAATATTTTCGAAATCAAAAGCGGGAAGTGTCTGCAAGAGCGGCCTGCAATTCGTAAATGGTTTCGTTGTCGTTAAAACCCTTTATGCGAATAAAATTGCCCTTGCTATTAATAAGCATAATCACTGGAACGCTGCCGGTGCCGTAATTATCGCTGATGTTTCTTTTTTTATCCACAAATACAGGAACATCCAGTTTTTGTTCGGTAATAAATTTGCCAATATCGCTTTCTCGATTATTACCTGAAGCCACTGCTAACATATCAAGACCTTTTTCTTTGTTTTCATTTTTGAACTTGATTAAAAAAGGAGCGGAATGTTTGCAATGGGGGCAAGTGGCGGAAAAATAAAACAGAATAAAATTTTTATTCTGATAACTGCTCAAATTTACCTTTGCATCGGTAAAAGGCTCCAATTCCAAGTCGTATTTAAAAACCGCAGGCTTTCCGTCTTTGTCCTTAATAAAATCGGGAGCAGTAATTTGAACGGGCCCTAAAAGTTTTTGGCTGTATCCCATCGATAAGGTTAATGCCAAGACAATCCACAATTTTGAAATAGAATTCAGCATACAAATAATCTCCTTTTGCTGCGTTCCAAATATAAGCAAACTCACGAAATAATAAATTAGTCAATTTTAATTTAAATGACTTTTAGCCATTTTTGCCAGGCGATATTGGAGCGTTCTGCGGGAAATTCCCAAATAATCGGCTGTTTTTTGGCGGTGGTGCTGGTTCAGTCTTAAGGCCTCTAATATTTTATCTTCGGTAAGAGTTTTTTGGACGCTATATGTTTGAATTTCGTTGGAATTGGAGTTTTGCCTATAATGTGAGCGTAAATGCAGGTTAAAAATATCCGATGGATTTTTTCCAATTTCCCGAAAAATTAAAAGTTTTTCACAAAAATTCTTTAGTTCCCTGACATTTCCCGGCCAGGGGTAATTTGAAAATTCAAAAGGGAATTGTCCCAGAATTTCCGAAATTTTATCAGAGGGCAACTGCTTTTGTAAAAAATGCTGGAATAAAACCGCAATGTCCATAGGCCTTTCTCTAAGGGGTGGAATTGGGATTTTAATCACATGGATACGAAAATAAAGATCTTCACGGAATTGGCCCTGGTTTAACATTTCCTCCAGATTTTTATGGGTGGCGCAAATAAGTCGAAAATCAAATTCCACTTCTTTTTGCCCTCCCACAGGCATGGCTTTTTTTTCCTGCAAGGCTCTCAACAATTTTGTTTGCATAAAAAAAGGAAGGTCGCCAACTTCATCTAAAAACAAAGTTCCCCCTTCGGCGAGTTTTAACTTTCCGGGATTGTTGCTGTTAGCCCCGGTAAATGCGCCTTTGCTGTGGCCAAAAAATTCACTTTCAAAAAGGCTTTCCACAATGGCCCCGCAGTTTATGGCCACAAAAGGGCTGGAATTTTTAAACCGCAAATGATGTATGTATTGAGCGATAACTTCCTTACCGCTTCCGCTTTCTCCGGCCAAATATATATTGCAATTTTTATGGGCCACAGCCTGGCATAGTTCCATAACTTGTTCCATGGGAGAACCGGGTGTGTAAACCAAATTATGGTTCATGGAAATCGAGCTGGTGGCAGATGGGCTTTTATTTAGCTTTTGCAAAATACTTTCAATATCTCTGGCGTGAATTGGTTTTTCCAAAAAATCCGAGGCCCCAAGTTTAATCGCATCTACAGCCCGGCTGATGCTGGCATATGCGGTCATCATAATGGTTGTGGGCAGTTTTATGTTATGTTCGCCGGCTAATTTTAACAAACTAATTCCGTATCCGTCAGGGAGTTGATAATCTATAAAAGCCAACTGGAATTCAAATTGGCTTAAATATTTAAAACCCTTGTTGATGTTAGTTGCCCATTGGCACACATAGCCTTTTTCCTCCAAAAGGCTTTTTAACTGCTGACCCTGGGAGATGTTATCCTCTACAATTAAGGCTTTATTTGGCATAAGCGTTCCTTAGTGAATTGGGAAAATGGGATACATGTCTTTTTTTTGGAATAGATAATTGGAAAAAGTGCGCTTTGTTGTTTTGAGGGGGAAAGTACTCCAAACCTCCTGCGTGCTGTGTGGCGATTTCCAAAGCTAAATTAAGGCCAATGCCGCTTCCCCCCTCTCTAAGGCTGGTATAGGGCTTAAATAACATGGGCGAAAAATATTCGGGAACACCTTTTCCGCTGTCGGATACTAAAAACCGGATATGAGATGTGTTTTCTTTTAGCGCAAGAGAGACCCAACCACCTTGGCCGCAAAAATCTAAGGCGTTTTCAAGCAACACTTGCAGGGCCTCAAATATCCAGCGCTTATTGCCTTCAAAGCCTGGACCAGTGTTTTTTTTGGCCGGGTTCCCCTCCAAAAAATGCAGCTTGACTTTGTTTTTATTGGCAGTGGGATAAAAATAAAGATACAGCTCGTTAATAAGTTCGGGCGCTTGTATGTTGCTCCAACTATCTTGATTTTGAAAGCAGGTATACAATTGCAGTTGATGGCTAATATGTTCCCTTAAACTTTTTAGCTTTTGAGATTCCATTTCAAAAATTTTTTGCTGCTTATCCGGCAAAAGAGAAGCGCTATACATCAATTGATTTTCCAAAGATAACAGTGGAGTTTTTATCTGGTGGCTTAGTTGTATAAATTTTTCTTTATGCTTTTTGGAGGATTCGGCTGATTTTATCCAATGGGGAAAGTATGTCGTTTTCGCCTTGAAATAAAGTTGGTTAGAAAGGCGAGCCGTTTTTTTTAGAAAAAGGCTTGGGGTATTTGATAGGGGCAACAGTATAAATATCCATAATTTTATTTGGCTGCTTATTTCTTTTGGATAGCCATATATATGGTAGTCGGGCCCAAAAATATTTTTTAAACAGTATGAGTAGCGGTAGTTTTTTTTATGGTTAACGGGGAAAGAAACCAGATTTTTCAAATATTTATTAAGCGAGGACAAATTTTCGGTTCCCATATTAACGGGGCCCTGTCCATAACATGTATAACCCTCCGGATATAACAACAACCAGGAGATTTTAAGCTCTCCGGTTATTTTTGGCCAATAGGGTTTAAACGCAGATATTACATCTATTACCATACACAAACCATTTTAAAGCAGCCCTATATTAAGAGCCCTCATTCAAATTTTTAAGACAAGCGAGAATTAAGCTTTCTTTGTTTATAAACTAAATAATTGAAAAATTTTTGTCACGCATTTTTTCAATGCATACATACAAAAATTTTTTGAGGACTTAAAAAAGAGGGATTAAGGCACAGGAAGCGTTGATAGAAACGCTCTTAAGTATAGGGGTCGAGAGTCTTGCTTAATTTCTCAGAAATATCGTCGGTAATATTGCTGCTAAAATAAAATCCCGATTTAACTCTTTTTTGAACAAGGGCTAATTTTTCAGCCCGTTCGGCGGAGGCTTGGGAAACTTCCACTTTATCCCTGGTATTAAAAGAAGAAGTCTTTTTATCTTCTTCCTTTTTTTCCTGCTTTAGAACGCCCTTTTTATCGGTAAGCAGAGAGGCCTGGTAAAAAAAGTTTTTAATTTCCATAAAAAGCTAAAGTGCGCTGTCAAAATGTCGATATATAACAAAGCGAAACTACTGCTACTCCGATTGGGGTAAAAAGGGACGGGGAATACGCTTCTCCGTCTTTTTTTTGCCTTTTTTTAACTAAAAACCCAATATTGTCCATAGTGCGTAGAATCCTCTTATTAATAATCGGCTCAATTTGGCAAAACTTTAGTTTTATTTTTAAAAAATCAATTTTCTGCTCCTCCAGCCTCTTCTGACGGCTTTATTTTGAGCTGTGTTCTAGTTATTTTTGGCCCAATTATTTCAACAGCTTGGATTTATTATGGGAACAATCGTTTGCAAGTTTGGCGGAAGCAGTGTAGCTTCGGCGCAGCAGTTTCAAAAAATTAAAGGCATTGTGGAGATGGACCCCAAAAGGCGGGTAGTGGTTTGCTCCGCCCCAGGCAAAAGGGTTTCCGAAGAAGCCAAAGTAACGGATTTGTTGTTGAGCTGTCATGAACTGGCTTTAAAAAAGCTGAATTTTGACGGCTTATTCGAAGATATTAAAGAGCGTTACACCAGCATCCATAGGGATTTGGGTCTTGATTTTAATTTAGAACCAGAGTTGGAGCATATTAAAGAGTCTATTAAAATCGGTGAAAGTAAGGATTATGTGGCATCCAGAGGGGAGTACCTTTGCGCTTTGCTAATGGCCAATTATTTAAAGGCTGAGTTTGTGGATGCTAAAGATTATATTCATTTCGACCATATGGGCCGGGTATCCCCTGAAACTTATGGGGCTTTGGGAAAAAAACTTTCAGAGGGGGATAAGCTATTTGTTTTGCCCGGCTTTTATGGTGTGGATTCCAGGGGCAGGATAAAAACTTTTTCCAGGGGCGGTTCAGATATTAGCGGGGCCATTGCGGCCAGAGCCATCCATGCGGAGCTGTATGAAAACTGGACGGATGTATCTGGCCTTTTGATGGCGGACCCGCGAATTGTGGCAAACCCACTTCCCATGGATCAGGTTACTTACCGTGAAATCAGGGAGTTGGCTTATATGGGCGCCAATGTATTTCACGATGAAGCTATTGCTCCTGTGAAGGAATTGAAAATTCCCATTCAAATTAAAAACACCAATAAACCCCAAGACAAGGGAACCACCATATTACATGAGTTAGCTCCCGATGACAGCATAATAGCGGGAATTGCCGGCAAGGAAAAAGCATGTATTTTCCATATTGAAAAGCCTATGATGAATAAGGAAAAAGGTTTTGGCCGCAAAGTGCTTGGCATTTTTGAATCCCATGATGTTAATTATGAGCACTCTCCCACGGGCATCGACAGCATGAGTGTGGTGGTTTTGCAGGAAGAGTTAAAAGAAAACGAGGATGCTATTGTGGAATCCATTACTCGTATTATGCAGCCAGAAAATGTAACCGTGTCATACGATCTTTCCTTGATTGCCATTGTGGGTGAGGGAATGAACCACCAAGTGGGCGTAGCGGCCAGCGTATTTGATGCCTTAAGGGATAATGAAATAAACGTGCGCATTATTGATCAAGGATCTTCAGAAGTCAATATTATTGTGGGCGTGCAGAATAGCGATTACAAAAAGGCCATTAACTGTATTTATGAAAAATTTGTTTCCGTTTCGGCGAATTAATAACGAATTTTAAAAGCGAATTCATATTTCATGTGAGCTGCATCACCAGATTGTAAAAGGGTGATGGAGATCACCTCTCGTGAATTGAAAAAATTCCATATTTAATTTTAATGTCATTTTTAATTTTACTACCAAAAGAAATTCATAGGGAGTTTTTATGAAGCACGCCCTCTCCGTACTTATTATCCTCTTTTTTGTGCCATTAACTTCAGCTAAAACCTATAAGGCCGAAGGTAGAGGTTACACAGAAGAGTCCGCCATCCAAAATGCTCTGAACCAGGCGCTTCAAATGGCAGCTGATGAAATGCTCACAGCAAATAATGCCAAAGAAAAAAAAGCGCAAATCCAAAAACAAATAAAAGAAAAAGCCCAAACTTATGTGGCCAATAAAATACTGATATCCAGCGAAAAAGAATTTGGCCTGGTAAAAGTACTGGTGGCCGCTGAAATCGTTCAAGGGAAACTAAGAAAGGATTTAGCCGCCCAAAAGCTGTTGTATGAAGCCAAAAACAAGCCCCGAATTATGATAATGTTGGATGAAAAAAGCTCTGGAGAAGATATGGCAGAAAAAACCGCCAGCCACAAATTCGAAGAAGTCTTGTTACAAAAAGGTTTTAAGCTTGTAGAACCAGAACAATTTCAAAAAATAAATGAAGCCGAAAAAGCCAGAGCGTTGAATGATAAAGAACTGGCAAGTTTGGGTTTTCGCTTCGGAGCAGATTTAATTATTAGAGGGGGGGTAACTGCAGGAAAACCTACCCCAAAAAAAATCTATGGGAAAGACTTTTTCACTGTTCCCGTTCAGTTAAACGCCCATGTCGTAAAGGCTGACAATGGAGAAATTATTGCTTCTAAAACTAAGCGCGTAAAGAAAAATTCTCAGGAAGAATTTTCCGCTGCCCAATTTGGGTTAGAAAAAGGCGGAGAAGAATTAGCCAAGGAACTGATGGACGAGCTTTTAGCTTATTGGCAAAGTGAACTGTATGTAAAAAGCAGGGTTGAATTGCAGGCCTTTGGCTTTGATGTTAATTCCGCCGCGCAATTCCGGGAAAATTTGCAAAAAATTGAATTTGTTGAAGAAGTAAAACTCCGGTTTTTTGAGGGTAAAAATGCTGTTTACGATGTGGAGCTCAAAGGTTCAATTCAGGATTTAAGGGAACTTTTTTCAAAGGACAAAATTTTTAATGTATCTATCCATTATATTACAGCCGATAAAATTGGGGTTAAGAAGGGAAATAATGTTTCGGAAATAAAATTTGAGTATGAGGGTGAAGGACTAAGTATAGAAGAATTCGCCATACAGGAAATCTTTCCTTCCAGAGTGCGCTACTACGAAAATCATCCTTTGGCAAAAGTGCGGTTTAGTAATTTATCCAATGTGCCTTTGAAAAATGTAAAGGTGAGCGTATACATTCCAAAAATTATGGACTTGCCTTCCAATTCAGTGGTTAAGACTATGGCTCCCGGTGAAAATTCCGAAGTGGGCGTGAATTTAATTTTAAACAGTTCCAAATTGTTGTCTCTTTCCCAAACTCAAACCATGAATGGACAGGTTACTCTTGAATACATTGAAAAAGGAAAAAAGGAAAAACGCCAGCTCACAACCCCAGTAAAGGTCCTCGATAAAAACGCCATGGATTGGATGGAGCCCGCTTCCTTGGCTTCTTTTATTACCTATCAGGAGCCCACAGTACATAACTTTGCACGGGAGGCCGTATCCAAACTAAAAGAGTTTGATTTTAATGTGGAAATCAGTTCTGCTATGGCCATATTTGAGGCTCTTAAAGAACATGGTATTAAATATGTAAAAGACCCGAGCGCCTCTCCGGGTAACAGGGAGTTGGACAGGGTGCAGTTTCCGCATGAAACATTAGAAAGTAAAACCGGGGATTGCGATGATACATCTGTTTTATTTTCCGCCCTATTAACTGCTGTGGGAATTGAAGCGGCGGTGATTTCGTACCCGGACCATGTATTGGTATGGTTTAATACAGGGGTGTATGCCAAAAATCGCTTGAGTCTGGGCGCCGACCCCAGGAAAACTATTGTGCACAAGGGCACTATCTGGATTCCGGTGGAAACGACCTTAATATCCAAAGGGTTTACCGAAGCCTGGACAGTGGCTGCTGAAGAGTTTCAAAAGGCCATTAGTCTGGGAGAACATGTTGCTGTAATTGAATTAAACGAAGCATGGAAGCAATTTGGAGCGGCTGCGCTGGATACCAAGGAAAAGTCCTGGAAAATTAAAACCATTGAAAAATCTGTGTTTAGTTCGCAAAAAAAATTAAAAGAAGAAATTATCCAATCCTGGAAAACAGCGATTGAAAAAATTGAGAAAAAAGAAAAACCCGATGCCGGTGACTTGAATAAATTGGGCATATTATATGCCAGAGCGGGAAATTACACCAAAGCCCAAAAAATTTTCTCCGATATGTTAGCTTATAACAAAATGCCGGAATTTATGAACAACTTAGCTTGCGCCCAGCTTTTAGAAGGAGATGAAAAAAAGGCCCTGTCTACTTTTGAAGCGGCACTTAGCAATAAAAAACTTCCGGGGGTGGCTGTAAATAGGGCGCTTACATTTTATGTGGGGGCTCATAATGCCGCCGATTTGGAAAAATTTGTTTCCGCATTAAAACAAGCCGAAGAACTTATGCCAAAGGGAACTAAGTTCGACGAATTTATCGGCTTTAATTTAGGAGAGTCCGGAGAAATTCGTTCGGCTGGAGAACATGAAAAGCAGCAAAAACAAAAAATCAATAAAAGAGAATTAAGAGAACTGATTAAGAAACGCGTATTGTCCAAAAAAATTGAGAAAAAAATAGGGGCTAAAGAGGGAACTTCTACGGCCTTGCTCCCCTATGGGGGAGTGCGAGGCGCAGATCCGGAGCAAATTGAAAAAATTGTAAACCTGTTGTATTGGTACGATATTTAATTAATACATAACATGGATGCCCCATATCTTATATGTTACTGACCCTTAAAAAATTCTATAAGGGTTATCAGAAATGGCCCCCGCGAAAACGCTTAAATACGGGCCTTTTGCTAGCCTGTGCTTTTTCTCTTATTGTTAGCATTGGTCTTTTTTCCACTTCTACATTTAACTCTCTGGAATGGAAAATTGCAGATATATACATATCCCAAAAAAAATATAGCCAACCTAATGAAGATATCGTGGTTATAGGAGTAGATGAAAATTTTATCGGCCAATATGGTTGGCCTTTGGAAAAAAACCTCTATAGCGATTTAATATATTACTTAAGAGAAATGGGGGCAAATGCCATAGCGGTGGACATATTGTTCGACAACCGCCATGGCAAAATTCCTGAGGATTCCAGCTTTTTACAGGTGGTTTGTGGAACTGAAAATTTAGCCCTCATATACACCACTGTAGAATGGGATAACTCCAACAGACAAGTTCCTGCCATACTACCAGAAAGTTTTTCAGTTGGAAAAGGGGGGATTCCGGGCTTTAACGTTTCTCAAATTGTGAAACCATACCCGCAAATTTTGGAATGCGGTCCAAAGCTTGCAAGCCATAATTTGTCTAAACCCTCCAGTGATGGGTATATCCGAATGTTGCCCACCCTAATATCAAGTGGAGGGTATTTATTTCCTTCTTTGTCGGCTTTATCTGTGGCTCTGCAAAAAAATATCTCTGATTATAAATGGGATAAATCCAAGAGCAGGTTAACTATCGCCGGGAAAACAATACCGGTTAATGCAAATAGCGAAATGCTTCTCAATTTTAGCCATGAAATTCCATTTTATAACTTGACCGATGTTTATCTGTCGTTTCAGCAATACTTAATGGATGAGAAAGCAACACTTGGTAAAAATGTCTTTAAGGATAAGTTGGTTTTTATCGGGACATCAGCGAGGCTTTTAGGAGACAACACCCTGGTTCCCGCTCCCTTTTTACCTGGAGAAGGCGGCAGCGAAACCCCTAAAGTGTATTTGCACGCTTTGGCCGCCGCCACTATGTTGAGCGAAACCGGAATTAAATATTGGGAACGGCCGTACAGCGTTTTATTGGGAATTTTGTTAATTGTATTTTGTTTTTTGCTTTTTAATAATGTTTCCATTCGATTTGTGTACATAATTTTGGCGCTGCTATTTGTTACTGTTTTTGGATTGGCTAACTATTTATACCACATAGGGCATTTCGTTCCCATTGGGGAAGGCCTATTATGCGCTTTTGGGTTTTCCATTTTAGGAAGCTTAGTGGTGCTGTTTGAAAAGGAAATGGATAGGAACTTTTTATTTGAGTCTTTTAAAACTTATTTGTCTGAAAATTTAATTGAAGAAATGTATAGTAAGAACATCCGACCCCAACTAGGCGGAGTGGAAGGAATTCGCACGGCTTTTTTCACAGATATTCAGGGCTTTTCCACCTTTTCGGAAGAAATTGGATCCCCCACCCGTTTGGTGGAGTTGCTCAATGAATACCTGTCGGAAATGACAGATATATTAATGAAACACGATGGCACTTTGGATAAGTACGAAGGAGATGCCATAATCGCTTTTTTTGGAGCGCCCATTGAAATGCCGGATCACGCAGAAAAGGCCTGTCGCGCGGCGTTGGATATGCAGCAAAAACTTTTTGAGTTGCGTCAAAAGTGGAGAGAGGAAGGGGAGAAGTGGCCTGATATTGTCAAACATATGCGCATGCGCATTGGTATTAATACGGGCGCAATTGTGACAGGTAACATGGGCTCGAAAATGCGTATGAATTATACCATGATGGGTGATGCGGTAAATTTGGCCGCCCGCTTGGAAAGTATCGCCAAACAATATGGTGTTTATACATTGGTTTCTGAAGATTGCGCTAAAAGGGTTCGGGCCGAAATTTATTATAGAAAAATAGACAGGATAAAAGTGGTGGGAAAAGCCATTCCGGTAGATGTTTATGAGCTGTTAGCCTATAAAAAAAATAAAAACGAAAAATTGGAAAAACTAATCCAGCACTTTGAAAAGGCTTACGAATATTATTTTGCCGGGGATTTTAAAAAAGCCCTGGAAAATTTTAAGATTTGCATTGAACTGGAGCCGGAAAAAGAGCAAGAAAAAAATCCATCTAAAGTTTTAATGGCCCGCTGCGAATTCTTTATAAAAGATGCTGCTAACATTCCTGAAAATTGGGACGGAGTGTATACGGCAAAGGAAAAATAAGGGAGTACATGAAATGATTAAAAATATTTTTAAAGTTAAAAAGCTACTATTAAACCTGGTTATTTTGCAAGCAACACTCTCCCCAGGTTTTGCTTTTCAGGAAAAACTGGAAGAAATGCTAACAAGCCTTATGGAACCCTTGGGTAGTGAAGCTGGAAAAGTCATTGCCGTGATTCCCTTTGAAACAGGCCATAAAGTCAAAGACGATGCAGGTTTATCTGTGGCGGAATATTCTGTAGTGTTCTTTAAAAACTATCAAAAACATACTGTGGTGGAGCGCACTCAGTTTGCCAAAGTACTAGAGGAAATGGAATTGGCTCAATCGGATTTAGTGGAAGAAAGCAAGCAAATTGAATTGGGAAAAATGTTATCGGCCAACTGGATATTGGTGGGTTCGGTGACCGAGGCCTTTGGCAAGCGTAACATTACAGCCCGCATGGTTGATGTGAATACCGCTGAGGTTTTATCCAGCAAGACGGTAGTAGTTGGACCGGAGTCCATGGATAATTTTATGAAAGAATTGCTGGGAGAAAAAGGCCAGGTTTCCGCAGCCATATTTCGCTCGGCAGTTGTTCCTGGCTGGGGGCAATTTTTTACCAACCATCCCGTTAGGGGCTCTCTGAGTCTGGCTTTATTTCTCGGCGCTGCGGGAACGGGAGTTTTTTACGGCATACAAAGCGCTTCAGCCCAAAGCGATTACGAAGCCTTTAGTGTGGATGACGAACAGCAAAGGCTTATTGAACAAAACTGCGATGGTTTAAGCGGCAATGAATTGGGTGCTTGCGGCAACGAGCAGGAGCCCGTGGCCAGACAAACCAAAAAGGATATGTATAGCGATTATGAAGATGCCCGTTCTTCTGCCATATTGTGGGGTGTTATTACCGGGGGTGTATACTTGGTCAATCTGGGCGATGCCGCTTTGGCGGGTTTACAGGCTAAGTCTAAATTTGATTTGTATTTTTCAGCTATTCCGGGAAGGAGTTTAGGAGTCAATCTGGCTTATCAGTTTTAAAAACAATCTCGGTAACGGCGACGATGTATTAAGTTGTGAGGGGCGTTTTTTGAGAGCCCCTGTGTTTTACCGGGTATAATATAATATTACCCAACTTTTGTCCGGATTCTGCGTATACAAAAGCCTCCACAATTTGTTCCAAATCAAAACTTTTATCTATTAAGGGATTAAATTCTTTTTTTTCTAAAAGCTCGGCGGCCATAGCGAGACTTCTTTTAATGTTAAAGGGAAATGGAAACAAAACCCTTTGTTTTCTTCTTTTCTTGGAATACAACTTTCCCCATATCGGTAAATAAAGGTTTTCCATTCCCGGCCCAAGTTCTGAGGAAATGTATATGCCATCCCCCTTTAAGATTGTCTTGCAAGCGCTAAAATGGCTTTTGCCAACGGCATCAAATACATAGTCAAATTTTTGGGATAACCGGGTAAAATTCTCCGACTTATAATTTAAAACTTTTTTTGCTCCCAGCTTTTGCACTTTTCCTATGGCTTCTTCAGAAGCGCTGGCCCATACCTCTATTTTAAAATATTCCAAAATTTGAATAAGGGCGGATCCTATGGCCCCGGAGCCCCCGTTTACAAATGCCTTTTGGCCATCTTGTAATGAAACCTTGTTGGCCATATTGTAGGCGTAGTGGAAACCTTCAGCGCTGGCGGCAGCGGCTTCAAATGTAACACTCTCAGGAACAATATGTATAGGTGCATCTTCGCCAATGGCTAAAAATTCAGCATGGCTGGATAGCCCGTTGTCATTAAAACCAAATAGTTTATCTCCGGCTTTAAATTTTTTCACTTCTGATCCCGTTTCAACTACAACTCCGCTAAAATCTGTGCCTGTGGTATTTAATTTGGGTTTAAATACACCTGTCATCAAACGCATGATGATAGGCTGAGCCCGTAAAATGGCGCAATCGCTGCGATTCACCGTGGTAGCCTTTACTTTCACTAAAATTTCATTCGCTTTTAGTATGGGCTTGGATGTTTCCTTTATGGAAAGAACATGAGGCGGCCCGTAATTTTTATGTTCCACCGTTCTCATTGTTCATTTCCGCCGGATACGTTTACAACTATTTTCCCACAAGCTTTTTGACTTCCCAAATGCCCAAAGGCTTCCACAACATCTTCGAAATCAAATAGCTTATCCACAAACAATTTTAATTTTCCGCTTTGCAATAAGTCTAATAAGGTTTCGAATCCCCGATTTGGTTTAATTCCCAGGAGCTTTAATTTTTTGGATCCAGCTAAAGACAACATGCTTCCCCAGCTCAACACTTCCAGAATCCGGGAAACCGGCCCGCCCACCATTAGGTAACATCCGCCCTTGTGTAATATTTTTTTATACTGGTTCATGCTGTGGGATGCCGCTAAATCCAGAATCAAATGGTATTTATCTTTCTCCTGAGTGATATTTTGACTCCGGTAATCGATACATATATCTGCGCCAGCTTTTTCCATCGCTTCTTTTTTGTGGCCTAAATCCACGGCACTCACACGGGCCCCCTTTAGTTTGGCTAATTGAATGGCCAATAAACCAGAACCCCCTCCGGCCCCGTTAATTAAAACGCTGGAATTTTTACGGACTAATAGCTGATTCCAAATACCTTGTAGGGCAATGGCAGCTGATTGAGGAAGACAAGCGGCCTCTATAAAGCTGAGGGAAGGGGGCTTTAAATGAAGCATGGATTCCGGAACACAAACATATTGCGAAAGGCCTCCCCATTTTCCCATAATATCCCCAAAAACCTTGTCGCCCGCTTTAAATTGACGGACTTCTTCCCCCACTTGAACGACCTGGCCTGCCACATCAGAACCCAATATTTGTACTTTTGGCCTAAACACCCCCCAAGCTCGTGTGTATAAAGGCTTTCCTGTTAAAAATTCCCAATCAGAGGCGTTAAGGGCAACGGCTTTAACTTCAATTAAAACTTCTTTTTTTTTGGGCGCAGGTTTTGGAAATTGGCCCAGCTTTAAGTTGGAAACGCCTCCGTATTGCTGATAATAATAGGCCTGCATGATTTTAGTGGTTATGGTTCTTGGCTTTGCTTGGAGTAAGATAAAAAATAGTTAGTGTATATTATACACTATAATATAGTGTTAAATTTACACTATGTCAAATAAAATAACCCCTCTAAAAACTATGCCGGCAAATATTAAATTTCGAAGTGAAAGCCGGACTTGGCCAATTGTAGATAGCGTTTTTTGTTGAAACTATAAAGTCTGGCGGCCCGATGGGCCACATTGCTTTGAGTTTCGTTCAATTCAATTAGTAAATCGTAGGACAGAATTTTTTTGCGGAAATTGCGTTTGTCCAGTTTGTCTTCCAACACAATTTCATAAAGTTGCTGCAACTGGGTGAGGGAAAATTTTTTGGGCAAAAGCTCAAAACCCAGGGGCTGACGTTTAATTTTGCTACGGATTTGCAAAAGAGCATCCGTTAAAATTTGCTGGTGATCAAAAGCCAAAGCCGGACAATTGTGAAGGGTAAACCAGGCGGCATCGCTGGCGTCGGTTCCCCCCACAGGTTTTAAATGATTCATTTTCACCAGAGCCACAAAAGCAACTGTGACCACCCGGTCCCGTGGGTCCCTCTTGGGTTGGCTATAGGCAGCGAGTTGCTCCATGTATATGTCTTTAAGGCCGGTCTCCTCCTGAAGTTCGCGGCTGGCGGCCTCTTCCAGAGTTTCCTCCATGGTCATAAAACCACCGGGTAGGGCCCACTTATTTTTAAAAGGGGGGAGTTTGCGTTGTATCAAAAGAATTTTAAGGCATTTTTCATGGAGATCTAGGCCTATGACCACGCAATCAACAGTTAAGGCTGGGCGGGGGTATTTGTAAGAGTATTTCATAAAACCGAATTAAATAAAAATCAGCATTTAGTGTATAAAATACACTATTATCCGGCAGGGGCGAGGCCCAATTTTTTAAGACCTGTTAAAATAACGCTCTTTTAAAACCCCTATGTGGTGCATGGCATGGCCTATCATTTGAAAACCCAGAGCCAGGGGGCAAACTTCAACCTCAAAACAAACTCCCCGGGCCAAAAGCATGGGTTTATTCATGTGGGAAAAAAGCATAATACTGGATTTGCGCACACTTTGAAATTCCTCCAGAAGTTCGGGCATGGATTTTTGAAAATGAGCACAGGCGCTTGCGTATTTGTTTTCATCGTAACCGGGTAACTTTAAACCCGGCTCCCGAGAAAAGGCTAAGGCACGGTAGGCCTGAACCCTATCATTATCTATTACATGCTGCAAAATCTGTTTGGGAGTCCACTTGCCTTCTTCATAACGAAAATCCTGATATTGCAAAAGCTTTTCTTCCATTTTTTGAAAATCCATTTGGGTATTTTCCAATGCCTCTAAAATATTTTCGGAAGGATTTACCAACTTGATATATCTATCAAAAAATGGAGGCATGAATTCCAAATCGTTAACGCTGAGCATTTTGTTTCCTTTTGAGTTCTAAGCTTGTCTGGCCTTATTTTTGCAAAAAATAGCATTTTTCAAATAATGTGAGGAAAATCAAATCCTGGATTATTTGTGATCCCAATCACCAGGGACAGATAAAAATAAGTGCATATTTTAATTAGCCGTTAAATAAAAACGGATGGAGGCAAAAAAAATATTAATTTTTAGGATGTCGCAAAAATGTCAATATCAAGCTGCCGAATTTTATATGACATCATTACCCAATCGGATAATCACAACATCCGAAAAAGTCAGGAAAAAGTATGAAAAATAAAATTGCATTCACCTTACTAACATTGCTGTTTGTCTTTTTGGCCGCATGTACCAAGACTCCCAGCGAACCCGATGGGGATGGCAAGGAAACCGTAATCAAAGGAAAGTTGGTGGACAAGGACAATAATCCCATTGAAGGCGCTGTGGTGAGCCTTGAATCGGGAGATGCCAATCCGGCCATTACAGATGAAAACGGAGAGTTTATTTTAAGTGATGTGGAGGATGGGGAACATGTGTTGCTTATATACCATCCCGATTGGCAGCCCGAGGATAAACTGGAACTGGAAATCACTAAGGGCCAGACTTATGATTTTGAAGACCCCATTCAAATGGCCTCGGCTTATTACAACATAAAGGGAAATGTGGTGGCAGGAGCCTCCCAGGCTTTAGCCGGAGCTGGAATTGCAATTTCGGGCACAGATATTTCGGCCCTTACAGATTCCGATGGGGAATTTGATTTGCCACAGGTGCCCAAGAGCCTGGAAAAAATTGTGTTGCTGGCTGCCCATTCCGATGTGGGTTTCACTTCCATAGTCATAACGCCGGATGGTGAAGACCTGATAACCATTGAAGACATTGAACTTACAAATCAAAACGGGGTTACCGTTTCCGGAAAGGTGCTGGATTCGGAAAATAAACCTATGCCTAATATATTAGTTCAGGCCATTGGAAACGGCTTGCAGGACACCACTAATATTAAAGGGGAATACTTAATTAAAAATATTCCCAGCAATCAGGCCGGTGTGCGCATTGCGGTGCCTCCCACAGAGGATGGTTACGCAGGAGCGGTAATGGGTTTTGAGGCGAAACCAAACACCCACGTTTTTGGAATGGATATTACTTTGAAAAAAGTAGATCCCAAAAATGGAATCAGCTTTGTAACTACCGATCTAATCGTAAGAGACGATGATGAAGAAGTGCGTTTTGTGGTTTTCCCCATTTTGGAGGAAGATATTGTGGTGACCGAGTACCAATGGAAATTAAAAGAAGGGGAGGTTTTAGGTCTTACGGACAGGCCTTATGCTAAGGTTTTGGTTTCCGATTTGAAGGCCGCTGTGGAGGGTTTGGATTTGGATATTAAAGACCCAATAACCATAGAAGTTTTGGCTAAAAACCAGGATGGGAAAAACAGCGCCACCTACAGCTTTAATATTACCATTCGCACCGATGAACCTGAATTTATTGAAGTAGGGGCCACCACCTCTAAAAATGTGGAGCTCATGGACTCCCTCTCTGTTTTACAAGGCGAAGCGGTGAGCTTTATGGTAAAGGCCTATGACCCATTTGGGGGGCTTAGCTCTTTGGAATTAGACCCAGGTGATGAAAGCGATGTAATAACTGTGGCTTTGGACTCCAGTTTTCGGCTGTCCCATGTATATGAAGAAGTGGGAAATTATGAGGCCATAATCACTATTAAGGATACAGATGACAATGAAAAAACCAAGAAGATATATATTGAAGTGACACCGTCTTCCCTGGAAAAAGCCCAACTTGATTTCCCTTATCCCCAATATGTTAATCCGGAAAAAGACAAAAAAGTCAGTTTTAGTTGGGCTCCGGTGGTGGGAGAAAATGTGAGTTATGATGTTCTACTGGATGCGGTGAACGATCCCCCCTATACTGTCGCAGCAGAAAATGTGGAGGGCACCTCGGTAAGTTTGACTCTTGATTCCGGCGTTGTTTACTTGTGGAGAGTGGTTGCCAAAGATGGAGATTTAATATCTTATTCTGAGATCAGAGAGGTAAGCGGTTTTAAAGAAAGGAACTATGAAGAAATCCAGGTGGAGCCAAAAAACAATTCTTCACTGAATAATCTGTCCGCAACCTTTAGATTTTTACACGAAGACAATAGCACCTACCAGATATATTTGGGCTTCGGACCTGCAACCATGGCTCCTTTGGGAGATCCAATTGACTATTATTACTCACAGGACACGGCTCGATTTGTGAAAAGCGGATTGGTAGCGAATAAAACCTATGTATGGACTATTATTAGGGAAGATGAAGATGGTGTAAAACACCAAAGCGAAATCTGGTCCTTTAAAACCCCCAATACGGTTCCTACTGCTCCCTACCCTCGTTCTCCCAGCGGCAGTTATATTAGCCAGAAAAGCCCCATTAGCTTTAGCTGGGATATGTCCACAGATGCCGATGGGGACCAGCTTTACAACATTATATTCCTGGATACCCAAAACCCACCCTTTAATGTGGTAGCCGTGGTGAACGATACCGATGAATATGTTTATGAAGAAGGTGTGGAAGAAACGGGGACTTATTACTGGAGAGTAGCCACCACCGATGGCCGGGATACCAGCTGGAGCAGCGAAAGTTATACACGAACCATTACTATTGTGAGCGGCGGCGTGGGGGCTGATATTTTAACTACTCCCGAAGATTCTGCAGATGTGCAATTAAATTCCAGCAGCAGGGCCAGATTCCAGTGGACTCAGGAAGCGGGGCTCAGCTATAAGTTCTTAATTGGCGAAAGCATAGATGAAATGGACACCATAACATCGGCTATTTATAATGATGGGGATGAAAAATACCATGAAGAAATACTTCAGGGCAACCGCCAGTATTTTTGGACTGTAATTTCTACCGATGGACAGGGAAATGCAGTGGCAAGCCCAGTGCGCGCAATTTTTACTCTAAATCAGGCTCCTTCAGCGCCTGCTCCCTTATCACCGCGCAGCACTACTGTTTTGGAAAACGAGGATATTGTATTAAGCTGGAGGCCAGCTGTTGATAAAGATGAGGACACGCTGACATACATAGTGTATTTTGAAAACATCAGTGCCCGTCCAGCCACTGAAATAATCGGTACCACGGCAGATAGCTTTTTCACCATTGAAGGGGGCATAGATTCGGCAACCCAGTTCTTCTGGCATGTGTTGGCAACGGATGGGCAGGACACAATCGCCTCTGGAGATAACAATTGGTTTTATACCAATTTGCCTCCGGAAATTTCCACGCAACCCTCAGACACAAGTATTTCTGTGGGAATCCCTTATTCATTGGAAATTTCTGTTAACGATCCCGATGAGGCCCAGACCCTTAATTGGTCGAATATATCTGTGCCTACGGGTTGGAGCACTTCCAAAGTAGACAATAACATGGGCAGAATCAACTGGACACCCACTTTGAGCGATGTGGGCGAGCATACCATAAGTATCAGAGTTCGAGACAATAACTACAATGTGTCTTACGATACGGTTAGCTGGACGGTCACAGTTAGCGAACCTGAAGGCAGCTGGGATGTTGTGGGCGGACGCAATTTTAATGGTGGTTCCGCGACTTTCCAAAAAATTGCCTTTGTGGGAAATGTTCCACATGTGGCTTACAGGGAAAGCAACAATTTATTTGTAAACAAATACGAGAGCTTTACCTGGCTTCCCGTGGGAGCGGATGCAGCTATAAACGATACATCTGTATATAATAATAACATTGCCTTTGCTGTGGACGGTGATACTCCATACTTGATTTACAAAAATGGTTTTAGCCCTTATCAATTAGTAGCAAAGAGTTTTGGAGGAACGACTTGGGATACGGTAGGATCCGGGGCATTTGGGTCCCCTTATTACGCTGGCTCTGTTAGCCTGGCCTTTTCTGGAGGCATACCCCATGTGGCTTATGAAAACACGGGTAGAGAAGCCATTGTGGAAAAATTGAATGGTGCAGCCTGGGATACCCTGGGTACGGGAATTCTAACAGCGACAGATGCTTATAGTCTGAGCATGCAGGTAGATGGAAGTAACGGAGATATTTACGTGGCCTTCAGGGATTATGCCAATACCGAATTAGGAATGCGCAAGTTTGATGGCGCCACCTGGCTGGGCACTGCTGCCAGCTCTTCTGATGGAGATATCAGTCAGGTTTCCCTGGCTGTGGATGCCGCAGACAATAGCTTTTATGCTGCTTTTAGAGATACGGAAAACGGGAATACTTTAACCGTAATGCAATACAACGGTTCTGGTTGGGATGTTGTGGGCCAAAAAGCACTGGTGGCCATTAACAACCTGTTTAAAATTATTGCAGATAACGGAATATTGTATGTGCTTATTGAAGAAAGCAATAATCGCTTGTCTGTTATGAAATGGGAGGATAATTCCTGGGGCTACTTGGGTTACCCGCAGTTTACCCCTTCCAGCGCAGACAACTCTGATATGGCCTTGGATGCCAGTGGCAACCCTTGGGTGATATTCAGAGATGGTGGCCAATCCAACGGCTCTACGGTTATGCAATACAGTCCAAACTAAATGGCTTTTTCCCATAGGACTCTGTCGGATTTAAGCTTTGTAAAGCGAGGCTGAGCGAAAAATCGGGGATCAAGGCGCGTTTTGCAGACGTAATAAGGGGAATTAATAATTAAATTCCCCCTATGAAAAAAGAATTGCTGCGCCTTTCCCTTCCCCATATTTTCAGTAACGTCACAATTCCACTTTTAAGCTCGGTGGATCTTGGGTTAATGGGGCATGAAGGTGATTCTGCATTTGTGGGAGCGGTTTCTTTAGGCGCTATGGTTTTTGCTTTTTTGTATTGGAGCTTTGCCTTTTTGCGTATAGGCACATCGGGACTTACCTCCCAGGCTTATGGCCGCAAAGACAATGCAGAATGCGGCCACATACTTTTCAGGGCCTTAGGCATAGCCTTGCTCACTGGCATACTCATAATTTTGTTCCGGCCTTTGATTTTAAATCTGGCTTTTTCCTGGGAATTGGCGGAAGAAAAAGTGGAGTCTCTTTCCAGAACATATTGCAACATCCGTTTTTTAGGCGCTCCAGCAGCCCTTAGTTTATTTGCCTTAAATGGTTGGTTTGTGGGCATGCAAAACGCCAGATATCCCATGTATATATTGCTTTTTGTAAACAGCTGCAACATTGTATTGGATGTATTATTTGTAAAGCATTTTGGTTGGGCAGTGTCTGGGGTGGCCTTGGGCACAGCTCTTTCCAACTACGGGGGCCTTTTCTTGGGTTTGTGGCTGTTGCAAAAAAAATACAAGTCTTATTTGCTAACGCCCCCAATTAAAACTTTGCTTTTCCATTCGGGGTTAAAAAAATTATTGAGCCTTAATTTCCATATCTTTTTGCGCACCTTAATGATAATATGCGTGTTCGCCTATATGCAGTTTAAACCGGCCCAACTCTCCAAAGACTTACTTGCATGTAATGCCATCCTCATGCAATTGGTCTTGTTTTTTACCTTTTTTGTGGATGGGCTTGCCTATGGGGCGGAATCTCTTTCTGGCAAGTTTATTGGCGCAAAGGACAAAAGCAGTTTTTTGCTTATGCTAAAATGGGCCTGTGTTTTTTCTTTGGCAATTGCCCTGGTTTTCTTTTTGAGCTTCGGGTTTTTTGGCCATTACATTGTGAAGCTTATGACCGATCTCCCTCAAGTGCAATCTTTAGCGGGGCAATATATATGGCTTGCCTCTGCCATGGGGCTTTGCGCCTGGGGCGGATTTTTATGGGACGGCATATATATAGGGGCCACAGCTTCAAAGGCCATGTTGTTTTCAGTGGGCCTTTCTTTTTTCGGAATTTTTATTCCTGTTGCCTTTTTGCTGGGAAGGGTCGATCCCATGCTGGGAATTTGGCTGGCATTTAATGGGTTTTTTCTTGGGAGAAGCATCTTCCAAACTATTTGGGCTAAAAGAGTCTTAACTCCGCTCTTTTCCTAATGGGACCTTCAAAAACTTTATTTAAAAGTCCCTTTTTCGGAAATTTAGCCTCCTGTGCCCAAGTCGCTTCCCAGCTCATCAAAATAAGCCCTCAGAGCCTTTGATGTTTCGGTGCGGCAAGGCGGAGAACAATAAAAAGGATGTATGGAGGAATCGGACTCAATAAGAGGCGTGTGGCAATATATGCATTTTAATTGAGTTTTTGTCGCTGTAAGTTTCATAAGGGACCTCCTTTTCTCTTCTATTATTTTATCAACTATATTTTGCAAAGGGAAGTGATTATCGTCACAATGGCAAAAAAAAATTATGGAAATCCCGAAAAAAGCATTATGTAAATAGCACCACAACTTATCGGAGTATAGAGATAGAAGCTTTAGAAGAAATTAAAACTGGGCTAAAAAATGTCCTTGCGGCCATCCATTTTTAGAAGTCCAGAATTAATTATTCTTCGGTCTGGAAGGCCGATTTTTGGCCCCTTAGCACGGAATTGCCTTCAAACAACTGGGACTCGTCCACTGAATCGGGGCTTAGCCAATCGCTTTCATTAAACTGGCCGCTTTGGCCATACATTCCCAAAGCATTGCCGTAAACCACTTTTTCCACATCGTTTCTGGCCACACCCAGCTCTAGCATGAGCTTTGCTGTTTTGGCCACAGATACAGAATCGCTTACACCCCAATCGGCGCTGGAGTCTACAATGATGCGTTCAGAGCCGTATTGCTTCACAATATCCACCATGCGCCGGCTGCCCATTTTGGTATTTTTGTAAATAGTAAAAGCAGTCCAGTATCCCCTGTCTAATACTTCTTTGCAGGTTTCTTCATTGTTGTGGTCAATACAAACCATAGAAGGCTTAATTCCATGTTCTTCAATAATATCCATGGAAAGCTGGGTGCCCTTTTTTTTATCTCTGTGAGGGGTGTGGATCATCACAGGCATGTTGTATTCTTTGGCTAAATCAAGCTGAGCGCGGAAAAATTTTTCCTCGGCTTTGGTAACATCGTCAAATCCGATTTCTCCTACGGCTACCACTCCCTCTTTTTGCAGATAGCGAGGCAAAATATCAATAACTTCTTGGGCCAGAGCTTCATTATTCGCTTCTTTGCTGTTTAAACCTATGGCGCAATAGTGTTTTATTCCAAATTGACCGGCTCTGAACCGCTCCCAGCCCAAAAGAGAAGCGAAATAATCTTTGAAACTTCCAATGTTAGTACGTGGCTGGCCAACCCAAAAAGCAGGCTCAATAACAGCCACGACGCCGGCTTCTTTCATGGCCATGTAATCGTCGGTGGTGCGAGCGGATAAATGAATGTGCGGGTCAATTATTTTTAAATCAGAGGATTGGGTCATTTACATTCTCCCAGTTCAAAGTGCCGTTTTCTATTAGGCTTAGGTAAAAAGGATATTTTTTAATTATTTCCTCAGACTGCCCCAGTGGACAATGCTTGAGGGCAAGGGCGCCGCCCTGTCTTTCTTCGGGAAAGGGGCTGGTTAAAGCTTTTTCAAACAGTGGCAAATCTTCTTCGTTGGCCAAAAGGCATACGCAACGCCAAAGTTCGGGGTATACTAACCGTTTTGCGGCCCAGCGTTCTTTAGCATAATCAATTAGCATTTGTTTCAATTTTAGATTGGTTCTTTTTTCCAGTCCGTAAATTTTATACAAATTGGATTCCACAAAGAGTCCCTTTAAAACCATTTGATTCCAGGCGTCTTCTTCAAAATTTAAAAAGGGGTAGGGATTGTAATGAGCCACAGCTTCGTAATACATTTTGTTGTTGCTGCGCACGGCTTCCCGGGCTCGGTGGTAATGTTGTTCGGGATGGGCTAAAAGACTATGTGATTTATGGAGGGCTAAAGCCTCGCGCATATCCGAAGAAATCAAAATTTCATCTAAGAGTAAGCTAAAATGCCGGGCATCATCTGTGGGGAGGGAAAGTAAAAAATATATTCGGGCGGCTTCATCCAAAGTAAGGTGGCAAGGATAAAACCCTTCCACTTGCAGCCCTGCTTCTTCCAATTCTTCATGGCTTAAATTTAAGGCTTCTTTGCCAAGTTTTCGAAAGGCCATACCAAAAACGGGAAAAATTGAATTTTCATTGCTACTGGAGCGGAGCTTTTGAGCTGTGTCTTGAACCCAATTCCAATTTTCGCCGCTGGTCCTGTCTTTTATCCAACCAGCAAATAGTTCTTTAATTCCCATTATTCCCTAAATTTGATTATTAATAAACTAACAATCCAGTTAAAAATTGGAAAATTTTGTGGAAAATTGCTGCTATTCCATGCAATTTTTGGGTGCGGGTTTTTGAAGCAAAGGCTAAGTTGAAAAGGTGGGCCTTTTGAACAAGGTTTGCTTAAATTTTTTAAAGAAATGCCATTTAGAAAAAGGCCAAATTTATGAAGGTAGATTTCAAAGCTGCGGCAAAATGCAGTCGTGAGGGATGGTGGAAAACCTTGGTTCAATTCGAAAATTACCACGAATGGAACCCAATTATTTCCAGCCTGGAGGGTGGTCCAGAGCTCGATTCTAAATTAAATGCCACTTTGCAAATTGTGGGTCAAAGTAAAAAGAAGGCTTCTCTTAGCGTAACGGGCTCAGTTCCTTATAAATATTTGAGCATCGTAAAACAAGAAAGTTTAGGGTCCTGGTGGGGCCAGACCGAATTTGTTTTCCGCCATGAAGAAACCCCTGAGGGAGAATTTCAGGTCATTTGCGAAATATACTGCCATGGACTTTTTCTTCGTTTTCGCAAAGCCAGCGTGCGCGCCCAGCTGGAAAGAACGGTGAAAAAACTGGGCGAGCGACTTGTGGAGCAACTTTAAAAATTGCCCTCGCAGCCGTGCGCTTCGTTCCACTCTTCCTCAAAATCCTCATTTATAACACATAAACTCCGGTTTCTCGTCATCGTGTGTCTCGCTCACAACTGCGATCATCAATTTTTTGAGATGTCCCTAGATTCATTTCAACTTTAAAAACGGCTCTAAGCGTTTTTTAAAGCCTGAATCCTTTCAAACAAACTGGGGTGGGAATAGTGGTAGGCGCTGTACCAGGCGTGGGGAGTTAAGTTGCTCAAGTTTTTTTCGGCCAGTTTCAAGAGGGCGTTTTCCAAAGTCTCACTATCGCCTCTTTGTTCTTTGGCGAAGGCATCCGCTTCGAATTCCTGCTTTCGGCTTCTGTATTTCATAAGCGGGCTCAAAAGAAAAATAAAGCTGGGAAAAATAATGGAGGCCAAAAACAATCCCACATATTTTATCTCATTCACATCGCCAGTAAAACCAAATGTTCGGTACAAAACAGGCCATTCAATGGCTTTGCTGAACACAAAAAGGCCAATGCCCATAAACAAAATGCTGGTGCCTAACATTTTATATATATGGCCTTTTTTATAGTGGCCCATTTCGTGAGCCAATACGCTTTCCAATTCATCTACGGTTAATTGATTCACCAAAGTATCGTAAAGCACGATACGCCGGAACTTTCCGAATCCGGTAAAATAAGCGTTGGAATGCGCGCTGCGACGGCTGCCATCCATAACATAAATATCCTGAGCCGAAAAGTTGGCTTTTTTGGCAAGGGCCATAAGCCGAGTTTTTAGCTCCCCCTCTTCCAGGGGCTTAAATTTGTTAAAAAGGGGCGCCAAAAATATGGGATATATAATTAACATCAGCATTTGGAAGGCCACAATTAAAATAAAGGCGTATACCCACCAGTTCTGTCCGCTGTTTTCCAAAAACCACAATAATGCTCCAAGCAAGGGAGCCCCAATCACCAAACTTAAGGCGGTTGATTTTAAAGTGTCCACTAAATACAATTTGAAAGTGGATTTATTAAAGCCAAATTTTTCTTCTAATACAAAAGTGTGGTACAAACTTATGGGCGCTTTTAAAATTTCCAATAAAAACATAACCGAAAAAAAGAACAAAATTCCCTGCAGCAAATGAGAATGGCTTATTCCGGCTACATGCTCATGTATATACGGCAAAATGCCCGAAAACAATATAATTAATGTTAAAACTCCGGATATACATCGGCTCCAAATGTCAAAATTCAAATTTGCAAAAGAGTATTGCCTGGATTTGTCATAGGCTTCAGTGGTTATCTTTTCTTTAAAAAAATCGGGCACTTTGGGATGGTTTTGGATTTCTTTTTTGTTTAATACATCAAGACCCCAATGTATAAGCCATTCCAAAATAAAAAACGCCAGAAATAAATAAGTAAATACGCTAACGCTCATAAAACTCAAACCTTTGCTTGTTGTGTTAATAGTGATTTTGGCTTTTTGTTTTTAACAAAGGCGTAAAGGCCGTAAAACAAAAACAGCCAGGACACTTTGCTTATTACCAGCAGGTCCAGGAAAAAATTCTGATTTTGCAGGTAAAATACATCCATGTCATCATCTGGAAATTTTAGCACACTTGCCGAGGAAGAAATATTCCAGAGCCCAATTAAACCCGGCTTAATGTTTAGCTTTAATTTTTTTAATTCGTTTAAGTCTTCGTAGGACTCTTCCGTTTCGATTTTAGGTCCCACCAAACTGAGGGAACCGTTTAAGACACTCAGCAACTGAGGGTATTTTGTTAATCCTGAAGCGGATAAAAACCGTTGCAGGCGGGAGGATTTGCCGTGGCTGGATGCTTTGTATAGGTACACGAGATTGTATGTGGTGAATTTTTTAAGGTTTCGGCCTACACCTGAAATTTTTTCAAACACAAGTTTGTTACCCGTAACAAAAGTCCCCAGAGCAATTAAAAAAATAAGGGGAGCAAAAATGATTAGCAAAATAAGGCCGAGCCCAATATCCAAACATCGTTTGTAAAAGCGTTGGCTTAAGCTAAAGCGCATTTGCCTGATGGCTAAAAGGGGAATTCCCTCCAAATCCTGAAGTTTAACTCTGGAAAGGGTTAAGTCTAAAAGAGAAGGGACCACTTGAAATTGGCAACCCGTTTTCTGACAGATAGATAAAATGGACATGACCTTTTCGGAACTCAAATTGGGAACCGCTATAAATAACTTTTCTGCCTGGGTGCTGTTAATGATTTGCTCTAAATTTTCTCCCTCTCCAAGTATGGGCTCGGCTAAATGGTTGCCATTTTCTATTGGGTCGGTGATGTATCCATGGATGTAATACCCAAGCTTTGGTGTTTTGCTGAATTTATAAGCTAACTGTCTGGCTACTATTCCACTGCCGTATATTAGTATACCGGTGTGGGCCACGCCCATTTTTGCCAATCTTGAATTAAATTTGAAAAATGAGTAGCGTTCAATAAGCAAAAAAATCAAAATCAAAATCCAGGCGATTATAAAAATTCCTCGGGAAAAAAACAGGTCGTCCGCCAGGAACAAAACAATCATAGTTACACAACATGCCATAAACCAGGTTTTAACCAAAGCCTGGAACTCCTTGATGTTAAGCATGCTTCGCTGGGGGTGGTACAAATCCATGACTTCAAAACCGATAAGCAGGCTAATAAGCGAAACCCCAAACAAAAGAGAATACCTTTGGTAATGGACCTTTTCGTACATGTCCACTGATAGCAGGGGGCCTAAAATATCCCAGAGGTAATAGGCTAAAACAAAGCTGAGCGAAATAGTCAGAAAATCCAAAAAAACATGAAATATGGTTAAAATCAGGTGGTAATGAGGCCACTTTTTGATTTCTGGCTGTTCCATAGGCAAATAATTTAGGCATTTTATCGAATTATTGAAATATGGCAGTATATTTATGGCGGACACTCAATTTATTGAGTACTATAAGACTATAGTAGGGAGGTGGTTATGCAAAGAAATGCTATGCTAGCGTTTTGCCGGTTTTCCGGTATTTTGCTTCTATTGATATCTTCCTCTTTTTCCTCAAAACAAAAAGTTTTTTTAGTCTTAAAAGAGCCCCTCAGGGACGACAACTCTGTGGTGGTTCGCCTCAGCAACCAGATGGAAGAAAATATCGAGCTGGAAGAGCAGCCCGAAACTCAGAATTTCGAAAACTTCCCTGGTTTTAATATTGTTTTTCAAAAATCCCGGAACCACTCCAAGCAGCGCATTATGGTTGAATTGCCTCAGGATGGAATGGTGAAGCTGGAAGTCTTTGATTTTTACGGGCGTCGTTTAGGAAGTTTTTACAATGGATATCACGGTTCCGGGGTTTTGGTTTTGGATGAGGACGAAACCTGGAAATTTTTTAACCAATTTCATGGGGTTGCTTATTTTACGCTCAGTTTAGACGATATTGTGGTATCGCGCAAACTGGTAGCAAAAATGGAGTAATGGAAAAATTACATCTGGGCAAAAATAAGGTTTCGGGCCTTGCAAAAGGGACAGCTATGTCCGTTTTGTTCTATTTGCTTTTTGGCTTTATTCCAATTATAGCCCAGAAAAATTTTACACTGGACCGAAGTTTGCCCGGCACCAGAATGTTGGGAATAACCCTTAAAGACAGTTTATTGGATTTCGATGTATCCAACATGAGCGTAGATGGCTATGAAATCGAAAACGCCATTTATTACCAGGAAAACGAAGGCGTCACACTGCTGTTAAAGGAAAACGTAATCGATGCCAGTTACAATGCTGAAATCACCGTGCTGAGTTTTGATAGGGAGCAAGGTTACCTGGAAATTAGTGTTCCTATGGACTATATCTGGCCCCTAGGTGCTGTAATTGCAGACACCTCCTTTGGAGGCTTTAGCCAGAAAATTCTGAACGCAAGCGAATTGGAATACCTTGGGGGTTATAAAAAATGGGCCTTGCAAACCGAGCCAGCCGGCTTTTTGGATATTGTGGAGCAATGCGATATTAGCTTCAAGAGCCAACCCAGAATTCAACTTTTTCCCATGGACTATTTTTGGGAAGGGGCTGTGGTAGGAGAATCAACCCTTCCTGAAGGGCCTCGATGGGTGGAAGGCCATCTTAAAACCCATGCCCGCAATGTATCCTTTGTAATGCGGCCTAATCTTGAAGGAAGGTTAAAAATCCAGGATGGCCAAATTTTGCTCAGCGAATACTCATTGACCGGAGCTTTTGAAGCCAGAGCTTTACTAAGTGTGGAAACCAACAAATACGGGAAATTCAATCATGAGATGGAGCTTCCCCTTAACATCAGGCATGCCTTACCTCTGGATTCCGGGTTGGTGTTAACTATTTCCGAAAATTTGAAAATGAATTTTAATGTGGAATCTTTCGAACAGGGTTTTCGCAGCGAGTCCGAGTTAAAAATTTTAGGAGAATTTCAGCTGGATGTTAATCTGGATGCGACTGGAAATTGGGTAACCAGCAACCATCAGCTAAACATTACTCCTTTAAATCTGGAGTCAGAATTCTCTCCGGAAAACATTTTTGCACGAGGCAAATTTAATGTTAGTTTAACGCCTAGCCTGGCATCCAGCTGGTTTGGGGAGATGGGCGTTGATTTTAACCCCAGTGCCATTAGCAGTATGGTTCAGGATAGCTCAGGAACTCAGGGATTGAACCGGCAATTAAACTATGCCCTGGATTTTAAAGCCCGTGGAAATTCCCTTTTAGCTGGAAAAAACTACGAGAAAACAACTTTTGAAGTGGCCCTTTTGGAGAGGCAAATTCTTTCTCCTCCCACCAGTTTAAACGGTATAGAAACTAGTTTTCTGGCTCAGGACTCTGCGGTTTTGAGCTGGATACCAGGTTCGGATGCCGGCCGATTTATTGTTCAAAAAAATACGTCCGGAGTTTGGAGTGATGTGGACACGGTTTTTTCACCAGCATTTTCAGCTGGAGGTTTGTTGCCCAACAGCCCATACCAATTCCGGGTGCTCCCCATGAACCGCTTTGGAATTGGGGCGCCGGTGGAAATGCATTTTCGCACCTTGCCTGTAAACAGGCCTCCTCAATTGCCTCATGTGGCCTATCCTGTTTTAAACGACACCATTAGGCAGACTAGTGTGGAACTTAGTTGGGAATCAAGCGACCCGGATGTAAATGATGTTTTAAAATACACGGTTTACCTGGATACGGCAGCAGACCCCATCACCAAAATCCTGGAAAACAATCCTGATAAAACCATCAACTATGCCGACCTGATTCCCGGTAAAAAATATTTTATAAAAATTGTGGTTACGGATGGTATGTATCTGGTTACAAGTCCGGTATGGTCTTTTTATTCAGCGCCCGTGGAAAAACCCAAAATTATTGAGGCAAAATCCAAAGAATATCCCCATAGCATCCTAATTCCAGAAGGAAAATTTCAACGGGAAGATGGCAATGTGGTTCGCATTCACTCCTTTTTCCTCCAAAAATTCGAAGTGATTCAAAAGGACTTTAAACAGTCACAAGGTTTTAACCCCAGTTATTGGAAAGGCGACTCCCTGCCTGTTGAAAACGTAAACTGGGATCAGGCCATTAAATACTGCCAGGATGTTGGGGGAAGGTTACCCACAGAAGCAGAATGGGAGTATGCCGCTCGCGGTGGAAGCCGTAGCGAATTTTTCTGGGGCCAAAATAAAATTGAAGATTACGCCTGGTATTATGCTAATTCCGAAAAACGATCCCACAAAGTAGGGCAAAAAAAGCCAAATGGCTTTGGCCTGTACGATATGAGCGGCAATGTATTCGAATGGGTTATGGACTGGTACGGAGAATATTCTTCTCAGCAGATAGAAAACCCTGTTGGCATCGTGTCCGGTACCAAAAGAGTTACCCGCGGCGGGAGCTGGTATAGCGATGCCGGAAGTTTAAAATCCTCCAGTCGTTTTATGAACAGGCCGGGATTTGCCAGTTTCAAATTGGGTTTTCGTTGCGCCTTTGACGTTGACTAAAAAAGCTGGGCTTAGCCTTTTAAATCCACAATTTCTCCCAGCATTTCATCCTGAGATTTAATGGCGGCCAAATTGGCTTTAAGGCTGGCCTCATTGGCCATTTGTCCGGTTATCTGTTCGGCCAAATCCACATTGGAATTTTCCAAAGCGCCCTGGCGAACATCAGATGTTGCGGATAAACCGGGCTCTCCGCTATTGCTTGTAGCCTGCAGTAAGCCATCTGGTCCGGTTTTAAGTCCGTTGGGGTTATTAAATTCCATAACCATAATTTCGCCCACCTGAACCAATTCTCCCTCGCCGCCCTGGGCGAAAATTTTTCCATCGGGCTGGACAACGATGTTATTGGAATAAGAAAGCTCGCCTTCCGCACCAGATACATAGTGCCCTTGCCCGTCGGTGAG
Organism: Fibrobacteria bacterium; assembly: GCA_050294405.1. GTDB lineage: Bacteria > Fibrobacterota > Fibrobacteria > UBA11236 > JADFYW01 > JBNKOC01. Next base: position 112,661 of record JBNKOC010000028.1, read on the forward strand.
CCTCCCATCTGCGTCAATTTGCATGTTGAGGCTGCGTGAGTAAAATTTTTCCCCTTCGCTATTTTCCAACTGGATAAAACCCGGGCCATTGACACTAACATCAAGAGGGTTATTAGTTATGCTCAAAGAGCCCTGGCGAAAATCCGATGAAATGGATTTAACTTGAGGCCCCGAAATACCTTCGGAAGATTCAGCCCTCTTTTGCTTGTACCCTTTGGTGTTTACATTGGATATGTTATTGGCACGAACATCGCTGTTCAGCAAACTGGCGTTTACGCCGTTTAACGAGGTGGAAAATCCTATGCCCATGAGCTGTCCTTACCTTCTATACTACCATCAATTTTGCAAAAGGGCAAATAGCTGGGCTGTCTCCCATGTATTAGCCCAAACAACACCAAAAACTAAAGGGCTTCTTTGATTATTTCGAACACAATTTGCGGATTGCACAAAGCCGGGCTCATTTCCATGGCCTTGATTTGCTCCTCTTTATTCTGAAAGGCTATTTTGATGGTCTCTAATAGGGCCTCGGGGGTGATCTTCTCTTCTTCCATAACCCGGCTAAAACCTTTGCTTTCAAATTCAGCCGCATTTTGGATTTGGTCTCCCCGACTGGCTTTAAGCCCCAAAGGAATTAGCAAATGGGGAATTTTTAGGGCCAATAGTTCAAAAAGGGCGTTAGCTCCGGCTCTGGATATTGCAAAATCTGTGATTTTAAAAAAGTGGGGAAGTTCATCAGAAACATATTCAAACTGCAGGTAGCCCTCTTTTTTTAAATTTGGGTTTATCTGGCCTTTGCCACATACATGGATGATTTGAAAATTTTCGAGTAGCCCGTCCACAATGCTAAAAATAGCCTTGTTAATGGCCTGGGCTCCTGAACTTCCACCCATAATCAAAAGCACGGGTTTTCCTTGCACGAACCCGGTAATTTGAAACCCTTTTTCCCTATTTCCAGATAAAACTTCTTGCCGGACAGGAATACCAGTAACATGGCATTTCTTCTGAGGCAAAAAACTTTTGGTTTTTTCAAAAGCCAGGCAATATTCTGAAATAAAGGGGCCGGCAATTTTGTTAGCCAGTCCTGGGGTGATATCCGCTTCGTGGGCAATTACCTTAACCCGCCACACAAAAGCAGCAGCCACCACGGGCACACTAACAAAGCCCCCTTTGGAAAAAACAATGTTAGGCCTTAGTTTTCCAAATAAAAAAAGGCATTGCAAAAAGCCCAGGAATACTCTGAAAATATCCCAGAAATTTTGCCAGTCAAAATAACGCCTTAATTTTCCCGTAAAAATAGGGTAATAGGGAATGTTGTCTGGAACTATTTTTCTTTCGATTCCGTACTTGGATCCCACATAAAATACATTCCAATTTTCTTTGGAAAAATGGGGAAGCAGGGCTATGTTAACCATAACATGGCCTGCTGTTCCGCCGCCGGTTAGCAGTATTCTTTTAGGAAGAGGATTTTTTTTCAAGGTAGTGGTGGATTATAAAATCTTTGAATTTTTCGGGTAATATGTTATTGAGAAAAAATAATTTTTTAGCCTGGGGGCCGGCGAATATTCGAATGGGAAAACTCATGGAAAGAGTCACCTTTAAAATGAGCTGGGCGACTTCTTTTGCTTGGTAGCTTTTGGGATTATTATCCTGGCTGTGATCCAAAAAGGGCGCCATTTTGCGTTTGTAATAAGAGGGTTCGTCCTGGCTGGGCGAGAGGCGTTGGTGAAATTCCGAAACCACCCAACCCGGTTCTATTACATGGACCCGAATTCCCAGGGGTTTTAATTCTCTGGCAAAAGAGCGGGTAAAAGCGCTAAGGCCTGCTTTGGAGGCGGAATAGTGGGCCTTAAAGGGAAACTGTATGTCCGAAACAATGGAGCCCAGGTTAATTATTAGTCCAGCTTTATTTTGGCGGAACTTTTGTGCGGCTAATTTGCAGATAAAAACCGGGGCCATAAAATTTATTTCCATCATGTGACGCAGCCAGTCCATAGGGGTGCCCTCCACAGATGCCACTTCGCCCATCCCCGCATTATTTATCACCAAGTCAAAGTCATTTTCTTCGAAGATTTTTTGGATTTCATTTTGGTAGTTTTCGGCTTTAGAAAAATTAAGCTCCAGTAATTTTCCCTTCTGGGGAGAAACAAAACCCTCCCAGTTTTTTTCACCGCGGGGCAAATTGGTGGTGGTTCCCAGCACAAAATACCCGTTTTTGGACAACAATTTTGCGGTTTCCAGGCCAATTCCAGAGCTGGCACCTGTAATAAAGGCTTTTTTTAAATTTTGAGCTTGTTGGTTTTTCATAAAAAGACTTTTTGCCTTATGAGAATTTTATAAAATAATAGAATAAGACCCCAGAAAAAATACCGGGGTTAAGTTAAATCGAAAATGCTAACTTTGATTTAAGTTGAAGGTATATGTACAGCTATTTTATTGAAGCCAGAAATCTCTTTAACCAGAACAAATATCAGGAGTCCTTAAAAGTTCTGGAAGAGGGGTTAAATATTGAGCCGCAAAACACATCGCTTTTGGGATTTAAGGCTTTGTGTAAATTTAAAATGCGCATGTATAGCGAGGCTGAGCTGCTTATTAAGGAAACCCTTAAAATCGATCCCAATAACGATTTTGCTTACTATGTATGGGGTAGCATGGAAATGGAGCTTGACCGTTTTCCAGTGGCTAAGGAAAAAATCAACAGCGCCATCGATATTAATCCTTTGAACTCCGAATATTACGGGGTTTTAGCCCTGATTATGTATAACAACCACGAGAATTTGGAGGAGATTCGGAAAGTCACCCGCATGGGGCTTAATTTTGATCCGGAAAACAATGTTTGCCAAAATGTTTTGGCCATGGCCGAAATGCGGGCAGGCAAAAGAAAGCTGGCTGCTAACATCCTGGATATACATTTGGAAAAAGATCCGGAAAACGCTCTTTCTTTGGCCAACCAAGGTTGGAACTATTTGCACCTTCGGGATTTTGATAAGTCCAAAAGCTATTTCACTAAGGCCTTAAAGTTGGACCCTTCCAACAATTGGGCTCTTTATGGCTTGCTCACCGCTACCAAAACAAAAATTCCTTTATATAAGTATTGGTTATCTTTCTTTTTGAAATTTGCCAATTGGCCTCCGGAAAAAAGGCTAAAAATATTTTTTGGAAGCCTTTTGGTTTTAGGACTGGGAAGTTTTGTTCCAGGCATACCGGGGCTTGTTTTTTCCGTGGCCTTTGCAATATATGCTTTAAGCATATACATCATATGGAGTCTTGGCGCAGGACTTAATTTGGGCCTTGGATTTTTTAGTTATTCCGGGCGTTTTTTAAAAAAATCCGACAAATTACAATACGCTGTGACCACTTTGTTTTCGGCTACGACGCTTGGGTTTTTAGCCAGTTACCTCGCTTTTGGGCAAAGCTGGCTGGGTTACAGCGCCCTGGTCTCTTTTATTTTGTCACTACCTGCTTCGGTGGTGGTGCAGGAAAACCACCGTTTGCCCAAATGGTTGGCGGCCAGTTTTGTAGCTGTAATGGGAATTCTGGGTGTTAGCGTATGTTATTTGGCTTTTTTACAAAAAGACGTATCAAAGGGAATGCAGATTTTTACCCTAGCTGCATTGGGGTTTAGCCTTTCAACTTTTATTTGGAAAAAGAAGAAGCGCTAACCAAGCCAAAGGCGATTCCCTTTTCCACATAGGCCGATTCGCCAATAAAAATAGGGCATATTTTTTCTCCGGCCACAATTTTTTCTATTAGGGATGAAGGGAACAAAGGGCCTGCTTCCAGAAAAAATTCTTTTCCCTGGGAGTCGATGAATATGGCTTGTCCCAGCTTTAAGGGCGAATAATCCTTGTGCAAAAAATCGGGATGTATATAGGCAATGGGAACCCCCTTGGAATCTCGCGGGTAGTCTACGGTTTGCTTTTCGAAGATATATATTGGTGACTCCTTAAAATTTAATTGCGAGGCCTCTTTCCCATTTAATTCACTAACGGATTGTATAATGTGCTTGATATTAATGAGGGCTTCTAAAATTTTGGGATGCTTGGCCACTCCTTGTTCGATGGGCCCCATTTCCAAAGTTACATGATTTAAGGCTAGAGCGCTAGAAGTGAGTTCCTCTTTACGCTCGACTTTTTCATAAATTAAATAGCTGTTGGGAATTCGCTCTAACATCTTTTGAGCCAGGGCTTGTGTCCAGGGATCGCTGTCGGTAACAATCAGGCAATTGCCCATATTAGCCGTGGTTGTATGCAAATCTATAACAAAATCAACAGGTTTTTCCAGAGCCCCAATTTCTTTGCGGATTTCAAAAGCCCGGTTAATTTCATATACATTGCTCTTGGCAGATTGGGGAGGTCTTTCGTAATCGTATTGATAGCTTCGGTTTAAATCTTTTTCCACATAGCGGGTGTTTTTCAAAATAGCCCGGGAATTGGCAAAAATGGGATGGATATTTTCAATGTCTCCCATTTTAAATTCATCCAAATGGCTATTTATGTATTGCAATGCATGAAGACCGGTGCGCTCGTTGCCATGAGTGCCTCCCAAAATGTGGATTTGGGTTATGTTGCGGCTATCAGTATATTGGCCTCTTTTCGGCAGAATCATGATTTACCTCGGCTTACCTGCCACATTGTCGTAGGCTTGGATAATATCTTGATATTTTAGCATTCCCAAAACCTGCTGGTTTTCATCTACTACAGGAAGCTCAATTTGGTTGCTGCGCAAAAAAATCTGTGAGGCCTGATGCAAGTCCAGTTCCGGGGCCAATGTATAAAGAGGGGTCATCATATCTTCAACAATAACCAAATTGTAGGTAGATGTTTGTAAAACCACTTTGCGCAGCTGATTCATGCCTAAAAGACCCACCAACTTTTCTTCCTGGCTCAAAACGGGGAATACATCAACCTCTGTTTCTTCCAGAAACTTTTTAATGTCATATATGCTGTCGTTAATATGTACAAATTCAATTTTGGATTCGGGATCCAGAATGGAAGAAACCGCAATGGATTGCAAAACATCGGTGTTTAAATCCTCTTTGTGCACAGGAGATTCAAATTTGTTTAACAGCTGGTTTTTATATATGCTCCATTTCCTGGATAGGGTAAGATGTATAATACTGGCAAACATAAGGGGCGCTAATAGCTTATAGTTTCCGGTTATCTCACATACCATAATAATAGAAGCAATGGGGGCGTTGGCAATACCGGCGAAAAAGGCGCCCATGCCCACCAATACATAAGCTGAGGGGTTGGTAATAGCCTCTGGAAAAATAGCTTCCATGCCATAGCCATAGGCCGCACCCAGCATTCCTCCAATAAATAAGGAAGGCCCAAAAACCCCACCTGAACCTCCAGAGCCAACAGTAAGTGAGGTAGTTACAATTTTAAATCCGGCAATCATGATTAAAACGGAAATGGCGAATTCTCCATTAATGGCGGATTCCAGATGCATCCAACCACCGCCAATGGCCTGAGGGCAAATGTAAGCGATTAATCCCACTCCAAGGCCACCAATGGCTGGTTTAAAATGGGGTTTGATGTTTAATTTTTTAAAGTGGTTTACACAGAAGTAAAAGACTTCCACAAAAATTTTGGAAACAGGCGCGCATACCACACCTAAAATCCCGAATAAAATGAGCTCTGAAGGATTGGTAAAAGCCATTTCAGGAATTTTAAAAATGGCCCCGGCAGCATGGGTTATTTGGGTAAAGGTGGCGTAGGCAACTACAGAAGCTACAATACAAGGCAAAAAACCTTCGGATTCAAAATCTTCTTTATAAATAACTTCTACCGAAGTAAGCGCTCCTCCCAACGGGGCTCTGAAGATGGCTCCCAGGCCAGCGGCTGTGCCGGATAACAAAAGCAAGCGTCTCATTTTGAGAGGAATTCTGGCAGCTCTGGATAAAATAGAGCCAATTCCCGCTCCAATTTGAGCCGTGGGGCCTTCGTACCCTGCGCTCCCACCTGTGGCAATAGTCAAAATGGAAGTGATAGCTTTAACAAAGGGCACCCGCGTGCGCACTTTTCCACCTTTGTTGTGGAAATTATCTATCATGGCATCGGTGCCATGGCCTTCTGTTTCGGGGGCGAGGCTGTATACTAACAACCCGGATAATAGCCCTCCCACTGTGGGCACCAAAAAAAACAGCCAGGGGCTGGCCCAATGGTTTTTAATATCCTCTAAGCTGGATAAGCCACCCACAATATGGTTCTTGGCCCAATCCAGCCCATGGTGAAATCCCACGGCGCATATTCCTCCGAATATACCTACTCCAATGGCCAATAGAAGCAATTGACCAGAACTGCGAATGTAGGTGCTCCTATCCCAATTGCGGAAAAAAACCTGGAATTGCGTTATTATGGTGGGGTTTTTCATTAAAAATCTATAACCTGAGCTGCAAAAGTTAATAAAATCCCACTTGTATTGGATTAAACCTTTAAATGATGGGGAAAAAATCTATAACTAGGAAAAACATTTGGAGTATTTATGTCTTCTGCTTACGAAAATCCATTAATTAGCCGCTATGCTTCTGGCGAAATGAGCCAGATTTTTTCCTCTGATTTTAAATTCCAAACTTGGCGCAAGTTGTGGATTCATTTGGCCGAATCAGAAAAAGAATTGGGGCTTCCCATTAGCCAGGAGCAAATTGACGAGATGAAAGCCCATATTAGCCCCATAAACTATGAGGAGGCTAAAAAAAGGGAAAAAGAAGTTCGCCACGATGTTATGGCTCATGTTTATGCTTTTGGGCTTCATTGTCCGGCAGCAGCGGGAATAATCCATTTGGGCGCCACCTCTTGTTATGTGGGAGACAACACCGATTTAATTCAGATGAAAGAGGCCTTGTTACTGGTTAAAAGCCGCTTGATGTTGCTAATTAAAAATTTGCGTGATTTTGCCGTAGAATACAAATCCATGCCCACTTTGGGCTTTACCCATTACCAGCCTGCCCAATTGGTAACAGTTGGAAAAAGGGCCTGCTTGTGGATACAGGAGTTAATGCTGGATTTGGAAAACTTAAATCATGTTATCGATAATCTTCCCTTTAGGGGAGTTAAGGGAACCACAGGCACCCAGGCCAGTTTTTTGGAATTGTTTGATGGAGATCATGAAAAGGTCCGAAAGCTGGATGAAGAGGTGACTCGCAAATGTGGTTTTCGCCGAAAGTTAACTATTACCGGCCAAACTTATACCCGGAAAATCGATTCCTTTGTTTTATCTTCCCTTTCGAATATAGCCCAAAGCCTTTCCAAGTTTTCCACAGACATACGTTTGTTGCAAAATTTAAAGGAAGTGGAAGAGCCCTTTGAAAAATCTCAGATAGGGTCTTCAGCCATGGCCTATAAAAGAAACCCAATGCGTTCCGAGAGAATTGGTTCTTTGGCCCGTTTTGTGGAGTCTTTAACTCATAGCACAGCCTTTACCGCTTCCACCCAATGGTTTGAGCGCACGCTGGATGATTCTGCAAATAAAAGACTGGCTGTTCCTCAGGCTTTTTTAGCTATGGACGCCATGTTAATATTGGCTAACAACGTATCTTCTGGGTTTGTGGTCTATCCCAAAGTAATACATAAAAGGGTCATGGAGGAGCTGCCCTTTATGGCTACGGAAAATGTAATTATGGCCTCTGTAAAAAAAGGCGGTAACCGCCAGGAGTTGCATGAAAGAATTCGCAGCCATTCCATGGAAGCTGGCAAACGGGTAAAACAAGATGGTTTGAACAATGATTTAATTGATAGGATTATCGCTGACCCCGAGATACCAGTAGGTGCAGAGGATTTGTCGGGAATCTTGTCTCCCGAAAAATATGTGGGTAGAAGCCCGGAGTTGGTGGATGAATTTATTTCCAAGGAAGTGGATCCCCTGCTAGACTCGGATTCCAGCTGGAAAGAATTGGCCGAGCAGGAGTTAAAGGTTTAGGGCAAGCCTATTTTTTCCACCACCATTCCCACCAGGTCGTTGCGACGGTAGGGTTTATTAATGTAGCCACAGAAGGTCTTAAACTTGGAGCATTGTTCCACGTATTTAGAAGTGCTGAGGTAGGCGCTTGCCACCAGGGTTTTGGTTGGGTTTTCCATTTTATCCAGCTCTTCCATAAAGGCAAAACCGTCCATTTGGGGCATGGATAAATCACAAATATGCAGATCAAAAGCTGGTCCTGCTTCGATAGCCCGGAGCCCATCAAGGCCATTTTGAACCCATTCCACTTCATAGCCTTCTTTTTCCAAAAATTTTTTGGCTATAAAGGCGAGGTTTTTTTCATCTTCTAAAAAAAGAATTCGAGCCATGGTGAAATTTCCCAGGTTTTTGGACTGCTTATGAAATAATTATGGTATTTTCTGAACTGAGATGCCATCTTCCAAAACATTATCTGGAGGCGGCAAAATGGGGCTCGGCAACCACAAAATTTGGCTTTTTTAAGGGGATTGCTGATAAAAACTGGCTTTTTTTTTAACATTACATTTTTGAAAATTAAATCAAAAACGAGGGTTTAATGGAAACACAGGTAAATCAAGAGACATATACAAAAGAAAACCCCTATCCGGCCAAACTTTTAAAAAATGTGGCCTTAACTAAAGACGGTTCCAATAAGGAAACCCGACATCTTGAATTGAGTATCAAGGATTCGGGGATTCGCTATAGCTGTGGTGATGCCTTGGGAGTGTGGCCGTTAAATGACAGTGATTTTATTCAGGAACTATTGGCTTTGTGCAATTACAACGGTGAAGAAACAGTGGTTGTTCCCGAAATTGGAGAAGTTAAATTGCTGGATGGGTTAAAAAGCAAATTGAATTTGCAGCGCATCAACCCGGATTTATTGAAGTTTTTAAGTGAAGCTTGCACCGATGAAATTGAAAAAGCGCTGCTTGATAAAATGCAGGACAGCGCGAACAAAGCTTGGTTTCGAGAGGAGTTTTTAGATGTAATGGATGTTCTTCTTGAACTGCCCAAAACCAAAATTTCCCCTCAACAATTTGTGAATTCATTAAGCGTTCTGAAACCTCGGCTATATTCTATTGCCTCGTCTCAATTGATGCATCCCGATGAAATACATCTAACCGTTGGTGTTAATAACACCGTGTTCAACAATCGTTTGAGAAAAGGTGTTTGCAGCAATTATTTAAGCCATGCGGTTAGCATAAACGAAACCATGAATGTTTATATAGCCCCTTCCAAACATTTCCACCTGCCTCAGGAAAAGGGGGTGGATATCATAATGGTTGGACCCGGCACCGGAATCGCTCCTTTCAGAGCTTTTATCCAGGAACGTATTGCCTCAAATGATAGCGGGAGAAATTGGCTCTTTTTTGGTGAACAGCGAAAAGAATACGATTACCTCTATCAGGATGAGTTTGAAGCCTGGCAGCAATCAGGTCAATTGGCAGAACTGGATGTGGCTTTTTCCCGCGACCAGGAGTTCAAAATTTACGTGCAAAATAAAATGGAAGAAAAATCCTCTGAATTATGGAAATGGCTGGAGGGCGGCGCTTATTTTTACGTTTGTGGAGATGCCCGTCGCATGGCTGTGGATGTGGATAACATGCTTCATAGCGTAATCGAAAAAGAAGGTAAAATGTCTGCAGACGATGCCAAAAATTATGTGAAGGCCATGAAAAAAGATAAGAGGTATTTGAGGGATATTTATTAGGACCAATCTTTTATTTTGACGGGTTTTACAAAAGGGCTGATTTTAATCAGGATGTCGGGCTAAGTAATTCTTAGCCCTTTCTATTTGTGGCTTTTTATTGATGTAAAAACGATATAGCCCAAAGGTTTTATTAAGTCCAAGCACTTTGCATTCGCTTTCATCGTAAAAATAATTTAGAATTTCTTCAATTTCATTGGCGCTGTTGACGTGTTCATGGCGCATTAAAACCCCGTAATCCAATTTATATTTTAATTTGAACTCCAGCCCGGTTGTTAGTTTCCAACCAAGTTTCCATAAAACAGATCCTTCGTTGGGAATGCAGGTTCGCAACTGTCCGTCTTCTTGCAAAATTAAACATGTTTTGGCCACTACTTTAGGCAAGTCCAAAATATGTTCAAAGGCTGCGATGGAAATGATTCTTTGGTATTGCTCATTCAAGTCAAGCTGTGAAATGTCCTGGAATATATTTCGAATGTTTTTTAAAAATGGGGAGTCTGAATATAACTCCTTAAAAGGCTCAATAATATCGTAACAATCGGAGCTTTCAAATTTTAATTGATTTAAGGTTCCTGCCCCAATTTCCAAAGTTTTTTGAGAGTGTTTTTGCGGAACATCCGAAGCGGCCATTTTATGTAGCCAAGACTCTACTTTTTGAGCCAATCCTGAGGCGGTGGAGCTTCCTTTCCTATTGTTAATGTATTGTTCTTGATAAATGGCCGCAAAATCTGGGGGTAAGGCTGGGCGTGTCTTTGGAAATTTAGGAAATGGGTTTTCCATAGGATGGTATTTTCAATTGTACTTTTATTGCAAACCCCAGGGCAAATTATACGGCAAGAAATAATAAATAAAGCACATAAACAGTCGAAATTCTAGAAAAAATTGCATAAAATAGTTCTTTACCCATAAGTTACCATGTATGAAAATTTTTTACTGCCTCATATTTATTATAGCCGTTGGATTTAGGCTTTATGGAAATAATTGGGGTTTAGTAACCGGGGCTCATTTAAATAACATAGGTTACCCGGTAGAGGATAATTTTAAGGCGGATTGGGTTGTTTCTGGATATGTATATGATGAAGAAAGGTTTATGGGCGCTCTGGATTTCTTCGGAAAATCAAAAAAATATTATAGAGATTGGATATCAGGACAGCTCAGCTTTTTTGAGCTGACAAAATATATTGTTAGTGCAGCATGGCCTGGAAGTTTTATGCAAATGAGACCGGTTGGGCCTTACTTTTTTTCATCTACTGCTTGGCTTTGCTATAAAACCGGACAAATTTTTGGAATGCCGCTTTCGGATAAAAAAGATTTAATAAGCGTGTACTACAAAGCAAACCGAATCATAAATGGAATAATTTCTGCAGCTTCAATGTGGATTTTGCTTATGTACATTTTAATGTCAAGAAAGAAAAATTCAAGCAATTGGCTCCCCCTGCTTGCAATAACGATATTTTGCTTCCAACCAGCAAGTGTTGTGCATGGACACTGGGTTACCTATAATTCACTATTAGCTTTGGCAATACTTTCTGAAATGGCATATTTAAATCTTATTTGTATGCGTGCAGATATATGGAGTAAAAACAAATTTTTAATGCACTGCTCAACTTTGTCTTTGCTAATTGGAATATCCATTGCGGCTAAGTTTACTGCAGCAGCTGTGATAATTGTTGGGGCGATTTGCTTTCTTTTGAAATTCCATTGGGAAAACAAAAATAATTTTAAAATGAAGGATATCATAACCAGTAAATATTTTTTTGGATCCATAATATTGGCGGTTGGCGGATGCCTTGGATTTTTGGTTTGCATTTTCCCCATGTTTATTGTGCCAAATGCTCCGGGAATAACATTTAAAGTGGAGGGGGCTGCATATTTTTCACGTACTTTTGTTGCAGCCCATTATTTTTTAAAGACTTTGCCTGCTGGCATGGGTTGGCCGTTATATATAATAGGATTATTCGGAGTGGCCACTTCACTATACAACTGGAAAAACATTTCAATTCATAAAATTTCGCTCATATCTTTAATTGCCATAATGATATTCGCTTTTACTTCAAATTCATTGGGGATGCAGCCCCAACGTTCCCTTACCATATACCTGGCATGGGTAGTGTTTGCCTTTTGGGGCCTTGAATCTCTTTACTGTTTAGAGTGGAAACTATTTTCGCATTTAGTGGCAGCTTATTTGATAATTGGAGGCGTTTACGCAAGCTCTTTAATCAACTACCAACTTAAAAAAGACTACCCTGGGTATAGAAATAAAATATCAAAATTTATAGTAGATAATATTGATAATGGAAGTAATATTTATTTACATACCATTACTAAGCACGGACAGGTTGATGTTAGCTTATATGAAACCCAGGAAAATCCCAAGTATAAAAAATATCAGTATCTAGCCCTTTATACCTGGCAGTTGGAAAAAATGGAAAAAATTAACGGATACGCTTTGTATCCCGACAATTGGAACGGGGCGGAAAAGATAGCGACCTACCATTCAAGTTTGAAAAAAGAAACAAGATTAATAAGATATTTCCGGATGTTCTTTGGTTACCATCGTGGAGATCAAATAGTAGATGTGCCTTCATTTAGTGTCTATAAAATAGATGCGTAGTTCAATGTTTTTTTAGTACTTTGAGATGATTTTTCCTAATAGAAATTGGATAATTTTTTTAGCACTTTTAATAAGTGTGCAGTTTGCCGCTCACTATAATAAAAATTCGCCATACCTATACTATACAAAGGGGTTGTTTACATTAGAAAACCCCCAATTTAAAGATAATATGTATGGAATGGCATTTGGCCCAAATGGGGAAATTATTCACTTTGACGCGGTAAAATATTGGGCAGTGCAGAATTTGTTTGCCGGAAAGTACCGTGGGGATCATCTAGGCACAATAAAAAGGCCCGTATACAATTATCTTGTGTCGATGTTTTCAAATTATTTTCACCATATATACATATCCTGGGCGATAAATTTATTGATTTGGCTGGCAGCATGTTTATTTTCTTATAACATTGCGATTAAAATGTGCGATATGAATAAACATTTTTCGGCGAAACTTTTTTCCGCTTTGGTCGCAAGCGCTCCAGCATATGTAAATATTGCGAACCAGCCTATGAGTTATGTATTTGGGTATTCTATTTTTATTATGTTTGTAAGTTACTGCTTAATATTTGAACAAAATGATAAAAGTGCTTTTTCCGGTTATTTTGGACTTGTATTCTTACTGTTAATTGCAAATTTCACATATGAAATACTGGGCCCAATGTGCATTGGTTTTGCGACTCTATTTTTAATTAAGAAGAAAAATATTTTAAAAATTGCCGGATTGTGGATGATTTGGATCTTTTCAAATATTGCCTATAACCAGATTGTATTAAAATGGATTTTATCATACAAAAACAAATACACGGTTGATATTGCTGGTGCCGGTATACAAAACGTAATAAGGATTTCATTGGAATCACTCGAGCCAATTTTAAAAACACTAATATATCTGGGGTATGGATATTTCTTAAGTTGCCTTTTTTTGATCCCTTTTATTTCATTGTTTGGGTTTTTGAAATTCAATAAAAAGCACTGGAAGTTTTGGATATGTTGCATGGTATCGGTTTCCGCTCCGCTCTTTTACATGGGAATACACTCAAATACAGTAGATATGTTTAATTTTTACAAATCGGGGAGGGTTGTTGCTTACTATATGTTGCCGGTTTACTTTGGAGCGGTTTTAGGCACATCTATTTTGTGGGATAGAATCAAATCCACTAATAGTAAAAATCTGGCTCTGGGCATAGTTATTGCGTGTTCCTTCTTATATAGCAACTTAGATATATTTGGAGTTAAGTATTTATACCATTTATTTAATTTTAGGCAGGGCTATTGAATCTGAGAATTTATAAAGGACATATAATTATTTATGTCGCGTTTTTTGCGGTAACGCCAGTTGCCTTTATAGGGAAATTGCCTTGGAAATATGAATGGGACTTCGAATCATATTTATTAAATGTATTAGCGGCATGGATAGTATATCCATCTCTATATTTTTTTTTAAGATTATTTCTGGTGTCAAAAAGCCGGTTATATGTTCTGTATTTATTGGGTGGTGTATATGTTATGCATATATTTCCAATTCGGGCGTTTTCGAAAATTGTATATGGAGAACTTCCTCCCAATTATCTATCCGGGTTTTTGGGATTGTTCCTGCCAATATTGTATTTCTATATTATAAAGCGCAGATTAAACAAAAACTAAATTTTATTATTTAATAATTTTTGGCCCATCAAAAAATTCAACTTAAATACCGCGTTTACAAGGATAGATATTCTTAGAAAAATGGAGTTATTAGTTATTAATTTAAAATTAAAATTTTCTGCCAGGGCATTCATTGGTAATGGCTGTTTGTTCGCACTATTAGGATGGAAATGCATAAAAGATTTATAAGCTATCAGCTTTTGCCATATAAAGCTCCTTCCCTTTCCAAGTACATAAATCCAAATTATTAAATCCATAATAAATAAACTAGGCGATAGTAAAATAAGCGCAGACCAGGAAAAGTGCTTTCGCAAAATATAATAACGCCCGAACTCTTGAAAAAAGACTTTTTTTGGGGACATTTTAAAATGGTAGTCGTGGAATACTATGGCGTTATTAGCGTGTAATATTTCATATCCGCTTTTTTGGATTCTTACAGACAGCTCGGTATCTTCACAATATAAAAATAAATTAGGGTCAAAACCCTCCAGATTAGAGAATAGATCTTTTGAAATACAAAAACACGCCCCTGAGATAGCATAGATTTCCTTAAATTTTAAATTAGGATCATGTAGCTCTTGGTAGGCATTTAATGTTCCTAATCCGGTAAAATGGATAATATTACCGCAGGTGTTAATTTTTGTTTTTTCCTTCATTTGAAGAATAGTTGGAATAATAATTTGTCGATCATTCGCAAGTTGAGGAAATAAATTAATGAAAAAATCAGATTTGATTTCAGAATCTGGATTTAAAAAAATCAAATACCTGCCATTGGCAGTTTTAGCGCCTAGATTACAACCTTGTCCGAATCCAGTGTTTTTATTTTGTATTAAACGGACTTCTTTAAATTGATGGGAGATTAATTCACGAGAATGATCCGTGCTTCCATTGTCAACTACAATGATTTCCAGTTTAAAACCGCTGCGGGCGTTTAAAATTGAATTAATGCAATTATTTAAATAATGCTCTGAGTTGTGGCTGACAATAATGATGCTAAAATTGATTTTATCCATGCCTAAAAAACATATCTTGCATAATGCTTTTAATACCGTAGGAATATTTAAAGTAGTTCAGATTTAAACATTCTCTTGCTATAATGACCCATTTGTTAAATTTGCTTCTTTCAATTAGAACTCGATTAGATAGATGGGTTATCTTCTTTTGTAATAGTCTAGTTTTATTATTGTTGCATAGTTCCACAGGAAGACGGGCTTTAAGTTCCTTAAACAATGCTAATTGTTCGTAAAAATATTTATGGCTCATCTTTGACCTGGCAAAAACAAACTGTTCCCAAAGACTTCTTTTTTTTATTCCAATTTGATTATTCCCGTGAATTCTGTATTTAATAAGCGGCTCTGGAATAATATTCGGGGAGCCTACAAAAGATGCCATTAATCCAACCCATGCGTCATGAACGCTATGCAAACTCGGGAATGGCATTAAATAGGATAGGAGCTGTCTGCGAAAGGCCAAGGTATTTCCAGAGGTCACATTGTGTTTCAATAAAAATGTAAAGGACTCCCCTTTTTCCGCCAACGATCTTTCTTTATTTGTAAACCAAAGCGCATCCCAAAGAGTATTTTTGCTAACATTTAAGGACTCATCGCAAATAAAACCATTAGAGTAAAACAAATTAACAGATGGGTTATTCTTAAAAGCATTTATAGTGATTTCTATTTTTTGGGATAGCCAAAAATCATCTTGATCGCATAGAAAAATAATATCACCGTGGCATTCGGAAATTGCTTTTTCAAAATTCTTTGTTATGCCCAACTTTTTGGGATTTTCGAATATGTAAATTGGAATGGAAGACTTCTGTTTCCATTCATTTGCTATTATTAGGGTAGAGTCATCGCTTTTATCATCACTAATTATTATTTCATCCGGTAAGAAAGTTTGCTGATGTATACTGGATAGCTGTTGCTCAAGGTATTTTGCGCCATTGCGGCATGCCATTGCAATTGATATTTTAGTCATAATTCCGCAATAGCAAAAACTTCTTCTCCAGATGTCTTTGTTACGCAATTAACTGCGTATTCAAAAATCCAAAAGCAGAAAGCAAATGGCTGCAAAAATGTTTTAATTACGGAATAACTTTTCCGGGTTGGAGAAATTTTTAAAAAAATCAAAATACTTGAATAAAACATGTAAAACGCAAACCCTGAAACAGTGAAAGTTTTTGAATTTATAAAGCCAGCATTTTCCAATAATAATTTTAGACTTTTCTCGCTAAATACTTGAATGTGCGTTGGTGGTTCTAAACCCCTCCAATATTTCCCAAAAATAGCTTTAGACAAACTTTTTGAATTTGGCGTAGAAATTACAAGTTTACCCGTTGGTTGAATATGATCCTTTAAGGAAATCAATACTTCAAGAGGGTTGTCGAGATGTTCTATAACATGCATCATTGATATTATATCAAACTTTTCATTATTAATTTGATTTAAACTTCCGTAAATGCGATGGGTCATTAAAATTTCTTTTGCAATATCTTGGGCCTTTATATCAGGATCAATACCAGCGATTGCACTTTTAAAATATTTAAACTTCCAAAGAAATTCCCCGGTACCGCATCCAAAATCTAAGATTGATTTATTGATTATGTTTTGTTGGAACAAAACGCCTCTCATACCAATTTCCTTGGTGAGGGGGAAATAGTAAAGAATCGAACCAACCAGTTTGTCGGCAAAATTTATGGGAAGAGAAACTTTCAAAATTTTAGAGGATAAGGCAACTTGTATCCACATACGAAGCCGGCTTTTTACGTTTGGGTATGAATGCGTATAATATTTCGCATAATTAGTTACAAACGAATTTTGAATTTTAGCTTTACTCAGCCAAATATGTTTACAAGATTGGCATTGGAAATAATTCCATGTTCCTGGTTTTCCGTATAAAACATCAGGAATTTCTTTAAAGCCCAATTGGCTTTTTGTGCCGCAAGATGGACAGCGTTCAATCAATTTGGCTCCCTTACTCTTCGCAGCTTTGATAGACTATATGGGATTACCCAAAATTGGATTGAAAAGACGATAATTCCATATAAAACAAATACTAATTTTTTTGATTCAAAAAAACTTAAAAAGACCCCGACTAGCACTGAAATCAAATGGAAATATAAAGAAAACTTTGTGCTTGATGACAAACCCAGGATTGGTATTCTGGGCAAAAGTTGGAGAATTGGAATTATTAAAAAAATACTTGCAAAGAATAAAACCCCAACCTCTCCTCCAATTATGTAAAAAGGGACTATAAAGACTGGAAATTTAAGTATTTCAAATATTGATAATAACCCCCTATTTTTTTCATTTAAAATTATTTGATCACAAATATTTTTTACACTGTCGAGGGTAATTGAGCCTACTAATAATACTAATAGTCCCAATTGAACGGGTTTACCATATAATTGAGTAAAAATCAGCTTAGAAAAAATACTCAAAAATATTAAATAAAGAATATATATATAAGTGACAACCTGGATTAATATTGAAAGCAATTCAATGGAATGGTTTCTATTCATAGTTGCGGATTTGGTACGGGCAATTATGGGAAACCAGGCTACGGTAATTGGCTGTATGAGCAGTCTTATTACTAATCCAAATTGTAACATTATTTGGACCATGGATATTACATGGAGATCTTTAGTAAAACTAGCTAATACTAGTAAGGAATAGGATTGGAATCCGGTGCTGGATAAAAATGGTATGAAAAATAAAATTGATTCTTTATAATAACTCAAGATGTTAAATTTGTGAAATTTAAATTTCAGGCCATGTTTATATATAAAGAAAAAAATCGCAAAGAGAGAAAGAATTATTGAAAATCCCGAGAATACTGAAATTATCAATGGAAAGGAGTATTGGACTTTTGCAAAGACGCAAATTATTATACCAATGGTCCAGAGCGGTTGGTTGAAAATGCTTAGCAAAAGCAAAAAACCACCTTTTTCCAAGCCAATTGCTAACATAGACCCGAATCGGGCCATTACCCCTGCAACAATCCAAATTATTATATGTGTGGATGTATTACTGTTAAATGCAGTATCAGAATTAAAAATACGAGGTAATAAGTATCCAGCAATTAAGCAAATTAAGCTTATGGGAATTATTGAGGTTAAAGCTTTATATACAGCATTTGAAATTTCAATATTTGATTTGCATGAGGCTATCTCCTTGACTCCTAATTTACTGGTAATTCCAAAATCGGACACTAATATCAATATATTAGCGACGGAGAGATACAAAACATAAGCGCCATGTTCCTCAACGGACCAGTATTTTAGGGCGAGAATATTAATTAAAAAAACGCTTAAATTGGCAATAAGTTGTGAAATAAAAACCAAGCCACTAAATTTAAAAAGTGACTCGAGGATGGATTGGTTTAAATTTCCTTTCATTTGTTATAGTGATCAATGTTTAATAAATCCATATTGTGGTTATCCCATTTAGGACCCATTTGGATTAAGTAGCAACTTTTATTTTTATATAATTTTCCTAAAGCTTTTCTAAGGCCATCCCATATTCGCTCATGGTTAAAATCCGGGAATAAAGTATCCATTGCTATGAAAGGAGCGTAAATTGGGTAGCGACTGTGAATTTTCACAAGGGTTTCGTTTTTGCAGTTAAAAACTGTATGGCTAACCGCTTGCGATTCAGAAATCTCAGAGATACTTGAATTTTTGCTTTTCGCTCGAATGACGACATACAGCTGTTTTAAATTGCAACTTTCAGCAACATTAAATTTTCTTGGTATTGGGAAAAAATGATAATAGGCCATACGTACCAGTCGCAGAGGAGTCAAATATTCATCCCTTAGATACTGAGTTCTAAAGGCAAAGGTGTTTAGGCTAACAGGCATGCAATTTAAACTGTTTGAATCTATTAAAATTTGATCATCTCCAAGGAAGTCAAATCCGCTATTGACTAGGTTCATAGCATAGCTGGTTTTTAAACCCGATCCATAGCCTGTAAACATATAGCCGTTTCCATGTATGCTACATGCTGAAGCATGAATAATATACTTTTGCATTCTGGACCAAATTAACTCTGTGCAGGGTTTAAATATGAACCAAAAGAGGACCCAATCCAAATACATTAACCAGGGGAAAAAAAGTATTCCCGTTTTATTATAATCAAATTTTACGGTAATTCGGTCGGAGTTAATGCCGTACCATGCTGTTTTCCATTGGAACCCCTTCCAGGTATTTGTAAAAAACATGTCATTTCCATTGGAATAAAATGTATGATCGAAATTCGCCCAGCTGTCGATTTTACAATTAAAGGGCCCAACTATTATTTTTAGATTTGGAGTATCGTGAAATTTGTCAACTTTAAAAAAAGATAACTTGTGAAACATCCATGGTATAGGATCGGAAATGTCCAATTCGAATTTTAAATCGTGTATTTTATAGTAGTGTTTCACGTATTAATATTATTTAATAGTTCGTCCCATTGAGATGATGTTGGTATTGTAGGAATGTCCACTTCAATAAATTCGAGCTGCCTTAATTCCAGGTTTAATAATTTTTCTTGCTCATCCCAATAATTAGCAAAAATAGAATTGGGATAAGCAAAGCAAATGCTGTTCAGCTCAACATTCAAAAATGCCAGGTCAAATTTATTTCCGTTCAAAACTTTAGATGCAACGGAATCAAGGCTTACATCGGTTTTCACCTTAAAAGGGTTTTGGCTTTGTAAATAATAAAATTTAGAACCGCTGGTGATTTTATGCGGTGAACAATTTGTTGTATTTGCTATGATATTTGGCATCAAGTTTACTCGGCCAAGCGAAATCTTCGATATAACGTTTGCAAGTAATAATTGGAGCTTATACTTAAACCTAATATTCTTAACGTTCGGATCTATGCGGTCGAATTTCAAATTCACAGGAGTATTTAATCCGTAGATTTTTTTGTTTTTAATAAAAACCCTGTCCTCGGAAATTATTTCATATCCCATTTTTTTAAGCTTATTTAAAATTGTGCTTTTTCCCACTCCTCTACGCCCGGCCGTAATAATTAATTTTTCTTCCTTGACTGCTGAAGAAGCGTGAATCGGACAAAAGCCTTTTATGGTTAAGAGAAAAAAAACTATGGATCCTATGTATAAATCTACCAATGGCCACAGTCCTAAAAAATTGCAATTGACAAATAATTCGGCATGGTCAGGGTTTTCAAATATGAATTTGATTTTAAATTGACTCAGTTTGCTGCGATAGTTGCTTTCAATATAATTTTCTCCAACGCACATATTATTGAACAGGAATCCATTTTTATTTTTAGGGATTTGCCTGGAGTATGTTATAGTTAACTGTATGTTGCTATTATCCTTGTAGTTATCGCAAAGATATGCTTTATATTTATTTCGTATTTTTTTCGAGAATAAACGGTTTTTTCCTGGATCAACCTTAATAACAAATTCATCAAAAATATTGAAGTATATATAGGGGTTATTCATACAGTCTGCCCAAATCTGCATCATCGATGTATTGCTTCGTATTCGCATGCCAAAGTTGGTGATTTGTTAAATATGCCTGTAATAATTTTTCATTTTTATTAAAAAATTGGGGGAGTTCATAACCCTCAATTTCATTTAAAATTTTTTCTAAAAAACTTAGGCAAGGGTTCGTGCTGTTGGCCCAATTTTGCATAAGCATATATGCCATCTTCTCCGCGGAAATAATTTCTAAGGAATTCGCATTTGATTTTTGAAGAAATAAAATATTCCCTTGTTTGTCCTTAGTTATGCTCCTGTGTGGCTTCGGCAAACTGGCTATTGGCAATAATAAACTTATCTTCCCATTGGAACAAAAAAACACCAACTTTGATACAAGATGAGATATATATTCAATTGGTTTCCTGTTTTTTTTTATAAAGTTATAAGAATTATGGCGTAATGTAATTGGAAGGGGCACACCCATTAAGACCCCATCTCCGATCAGAGCAAAATCATCAGTTTGCCATTTAAATTTTTTTTTAATTAATTTTAATAGAGCTGTGCTTTTACCGGTTCCTGAGCTTCCAGAAATAACTATGGGGGTATGAAATTCAGAGAGAGCCAAAATTCCATGGATAGCAACTATTTTTTTTTTAAAATAAATAAACCATATTAATGCCATTGTAATATATTTAATATTTGCAATGCTAATTCTGGGTAAAAAATCCAAGGAGAACCTAAAGCTAATATTAGGATCTTCATCGGATATCGATCGAGCTGAAAACATTTTTTTTTTAAAATCTATTTGAACCAAAAAATCAGATGGGAGCGGAGGTTTTAAAAAATAAAAAAATTGATTTAATCTCCATCTTTGCAAGCAATTGTTACAAATCACTTGTAACTTAATTTGGCCAGGAAAAAAATATTCAACATAAGCCATAATGTTTATTTTACCGTTTGGCAGGCTTCATGTAAAAACTTTTCTAATTGGTTGCGGTCGCCCAATTTGTGAGCAATAGGTTTGGTTTTTCTGGCATCCTCAATGGCTTGCTCAAGCTCGGAAATTTCCAGGACAACGGGAAATTTATAATTTTCTTTAAGCCAAAAAGAAAACTCTACCTGGTGATCATTAATATGTTCTTTATGTTTTTTTTGTCTTGGAACAACAACCAATGGCTTATTCAGCTCGATAACTTCGACCATAGACATAGCGCCATGGGTTACGACTAAATCCGCTTGATTTATAAACTCTTTCAGATTAGAAATTTCATCATGGTGTTCACAATTGGAAAATTTGTGGGCACCAGCATGTCCCTGTATAATAATCTTTTCTTTGCTTTTTGCAGCAATGGTATCCATTTCGCTAAATAATCTGCGGAATGGTAGGTAATAACCCGTGATTACTAGAATCATGTTTAAAATACTCTGCCTTGATACTGGGCCTTTTTGCCATATTTTTTGAGAAGGCCTTTATGTTGGACCAAAAAAATGGAACTTAAATAATAGAGCAACTTCCCAGTCTGGGTTGGCTCGTGCAAACGAGTTACCGTTTCTATAAAAATTGTTGGGATGCCAAAAAATTTGGCGATAATAAAGCAGGGAACCGCGATTTCCGCACCTGTAGAAATGATTAGTTTTGGGCGCTCCCTAAACAGAATTTTGAAGGATTGAATAAAACATTTAACAATAACATGAGGCCGAAATGGATATATATCCACACTAAAATGTGGAAAAGGTAGTTTTCTGTCGGTTGGGTTTGTTATTATAAAAGAGTTATTATCCGATAAAAATTTGTTCAACATTAACAATTCACCTAGATGGCCACCAATAGTTGCGACTACACAAATTTTCATTTTTTGTTTTTAAATTTCCTATACATAGATAAAATAAAAGGAGGGGCAAGATTTAAAATAAACTGATAGAACTCAAATGGAAAATGTAATTGAGAGAACTTATCATCAATTTTATGAAAAACCTTTGAGTTTATCGGATCTTTTTGTCCAATTCCGAATATTGAATAGGGAAACATTTTATCACCTTGAAACCCGGTCCAGGAGTGCCCAAAATTTTGCAGCAAACTGCTAAAAGCTTGCGGTGTGAACCTCCAATAATCATGAGGATAGCTGTGGATTGGAAAATTCATGCAGGAGGATAAAATAACAATGCCGCCTGGCTTTAATATTCGATATACCTCATCCATTGCCTTATACGGATATTCCACATGCTCAAGGGTGTCGAGCAATATGACAGTCCCCATAGAATTATCATCAAGACCAATCTGATGCAAATTAAGGACTTTATCTACCCCTGGACCATCACGCATATCGGCGCCAATATATTTTTTGTTGGGAAATAAATGTTTAACATTACATAGCATTCCGTTTTCTTGAACTTGTAGAGCCCCAAACTCAATAACGGGCTCGGAGACAGGAAATTCTTGAACTGCCCATTCTGCAAATTTTAAAATGGATGGTCTCATTTACTGTATTTTATTAAAAATAAGGGGTTTAACTCAATGCAAATCCAAAAAAACTCTAATAATTCTTAAATCTATAATTCAGAAATGATATAATGGCATGGACCCCGTAATTGAAGAGGTTGATTTGGGAAAAACAGCCATCATTATTCCATGCAAAAACGAGGACAAATCAATTCAAGGACTGCTCGATCTTGTGGAAGAAAATATCCCTGATGCCGAAATAATTTTGGTGGATGACAATTCGGATAGGCAGGCGGCTGGATGGCTTCAAAATTCCAAACAAATTCATTATCTGAGAAGCCCAATTACCTTGGGAATTGGAGGGGCGGTCCAATTAGGCATCAAATATGCCTTTAAAAACGGTTTTGAAACGTTCGTCAGAATTGACGGCGACGGCCAGCATCCCCCAAAATATATTCCAGAATTAATTGAAAAAACGAAGGCTAACACCCTCGTTAGAGGAGTTCGCTCTCATAAAGATTTTATGAAAAGCAGCACCATCTTCCGAAGAATTGGTTCCTATTATTTTATGGCTTTATTTAAAATTGTTTTCAAAAAGACATTTTCAGATCCAACATCGGGCTTCCATAGTTTCAGCCGGGACATTGCTGAAAAATTTACTCATTACTATCCAATGGATTATCCAGAAATTGAATCTTCCGTATTGCTGCTAAAATCAGGAGCAAATATTCGTGATGTAACGGTAAAAATGAATTCACGGAAAGCCGGCCGCTCGAGCATTGATTTATTTCACACAGTTGTTTATGTATTTTCCGTAACAGTAGCCTTCATCATTTCCATATATCGAAAAAACCCCTATAGGAAAACAGAGAATGATAACTCATATTGATTTATCAGCTAGAATCATATTCAGTTTGGCGGCCGTAGGTTTAATCGGTGGCATCATATATATGATACACCAAGGGAAAATAAAGGAAAAGTATGCGCTATTATGGTTTCCAATAACATTTATAATATTTACGATGGGTATTTTCCCTAACTTGCTTCTTGATTTATCAACTTTAATAAACCTTCATTATATAACCGTAATTCTTTTAGGCGTTATTTTAATGTATACCTATATCCTCTTGTACTTTACTGCTAAATTATCCCAGCTTAGGGAAGATGTTTTAAAACTTTCCCAGGAAATTGTTTTAAATAAAAGCAAAGAGCCGCCCAAAGGCGAAGAAACCAATCTTTCCTCTTAGACAATATTTAAAAGCAAATGCGGCAAAGGTCTTCTTTTATTCTATTAGTAGTTGTATTTGAATATATCTGGCTTCATCTCCAAAAATTTTTTGCGGAGAGAAAACTAAGATATACAAACTGTATATAATGAGTAGAGGGACAAAAAGAATTAGTTGTTTCATGCTTTGAAAGAAGGAGTTGCTTGGGACGAATTTTTTAGCCCCATGCAGTTTTTTGAAATTCTATTGGATGGAATGCTCGTTTGCGTTTTAGCATAAATGTTGAAATTCCCAATTTTGTGGACCTTTATGTAATGCCCGTCCAAAATGTAGTGGAAATCCTCTTGTGGAGAAATAATGATTAAATCTGGAGAGCGTTTTAAAATATATTTACCAATTTGGGTTTCAGAAAAACCAGTTTCGTGATAAGGTAATTTTTTTCCTATTACAGAATTTTTAAACTCAGCGGACTTGGCAATAGTTTTATCAATAAGACCGTGTAAATCCAAAAAATGAAAATTTGTATAGTGGCCAAAATATCCTAATTCGCCGACCGCTACCAATTTAACATCCTGACGCTTGTTTAGCCAAGACGCCAATTTTTCATAATTGGGGTTCCAGTTACTAACTGTTTTTTTTAAGCTCTTTATATTGGGAATAATTTCCGGATTAAATATTATTTTTTTTACACTTAAATAATTTAAGCAAACAAAAAGGCTGGTAATTGAAATAATAAGAATTAATTGATGTGTCTTGCCAAGTCTGCTAAATAAATATGCATGGGTCTTGCAGCTTATTAAAATTAAAAGGGGAATAACAGGAACAATAAATCTCCAGGCTGGCATCCAATCACCCCCGACCTTCACGCAAAAATAAAGTTGGAGAAAAATAAAGGTCCAGAATAAATAAAGTTTGCCTTTAGGATATTTAACAATACTAAGTAGGCCGTACAATGCAAACAATAGCCCTGGAAAGCTGAAATAACTCCCCAAATAATTCACAATGGTAATATGCCAGCGGGAAATGCTTTGATAACTTTTAGCGAAATAAGTATTTGGCAATATTTCTCCGTAATACCAAAATCGCAAAGCGACTAACAAAATAACAATTAGGGCAGCATATATTATTTGCCTCAGAGAAATTCGCCTTTGAAGCAACAAAACTAAGGAGAATATGACGCAATGAAGCACAGCTTCCGGCCTTGCCAATAATAAAAAAGTAAACAAAGCCAAATATGTTGTGGTACTTAGACCGGATTTGGATTTTACCAACACATAAACACAATAGAGCAAAAGAAACATATATAGTGGTGTTTCCATTCCGGACATGCTCCATATGGCGATGGGCAGAGAAGCTATGTATAAAAGCAAACTGAAATAGGGGTTCAAGCTAAGTCTCTCTGAATTGCGGATAAGTAACATGCCGGTACCCAAATAAAAGAGCCACCCCAAAATTTTTGAATAAACTAATAGGTCGCCAGGAAGGTAATAAAAAATTGCTAATGTAAGCATCCATAAGGGGTTCGAAAAGCCTTCCACCCGTTCCCCTGGATTGAACACTGGACCATTTCCCAACGCTAAATTTTTGGAGAACCTATATGTTATAAAGCTATCATCTACAGTAAAATGAGCGACATACAGCCCCATTACAATACAACCCACAAACATGAGGAAATAGGGAGATAAGAAATTAGCGCGTTTAAATTTGGATGCTCTCATTTTCCCATGGCGATATTTTAGCGAACAGTTTCGATTTTATCAGCAATAAATTTGTTTAAAACAAAAGCAAAAACCACTGTGCTGATTAAAATCACGATATTATTTAAATTTTTTTTTTCAATTTTAAAAAGGCTTATAAAGTTTATAATAAAAAAATGTGAGATGTATATGAGATAGGACAAATCTCCGATTTTAGCATCTAAAGAGGAGCTTTTTGTAAATTGAAAAACAAAAGGGATGGAAACAGTCACAAAAGCATATAGTAAAATTAAAAATCCCGGAAAGGAAATGTAATTCCATGTTAGTATAGAAAGGCAAATAACAAAAAACAAAATTTGATTGACTGCTGTATTGTTAAATATTTTTTTTTGGTAAATAATGTAGGACATATGGCCTAATATAAATAAAGCTAGTTCTGTGGGAAAAAGTCTGTAATTCCAGGGGTCAAAATTTAAGCCCTTTTTGTACAAAAAACGGGTTATTATGGATGGTATCAATATTAAAATAACCCAGCTTACTTTTAACCTGAAAAGAAATGGGGCTGCTAAATAAAAACACAATTCAATCCCTACGGACCAGGCCTGGGGAACCAACGAAAGATTGTAAAGAGCCGGGGCAGAATGTCTAAAGTTACTGGTCCATTCTGTGACTCCAGTGTCTGGGTTGACCGCCATAAACATTATTAAATCTTGTCCGAAAATAAATAGGTTTGACGCAATTAAGATGATTTGCACCGCAATTCTGCCTTCAATGAGCGTGTATCCCCAAATGGACCCTGCGTGGGCCAGTACAACGGCCATAGCCAGTAAAAATCTTATGGTTCCCATGTTAGGTTTTCATATTTCCAAATTTTACCGGAGGAAGAGGCTACTTGCCTGGCAGGAGGCTCTGAATAACTCTTCCCAAAAAAATTATTTTCGGGTATGTTATCCTCAAAATGGATGTGCAGTAAATGTGCAACCGCGTAAAAGAAATTTTCTAATTGAATTTTTTTAGAAGAATTTGCATTTAGCTGTTCCGCCATAAGGGGAAAAGTCTCACGATATTTTTCAGACAGCCAGACCAAAAAAGGAACCTCGAATTCTACAGGCAGGGGAGTTGGATAGCCATGTCCAAATCCGGTGTGGCCATTATCGAATAACAATTCTCCGTGATCAGAAAGGTAGATCACCCCCGAGGCTTCATTTAAAGCATTTAAATTATTTATCATTTGGGCTAACAAGGAGTCCTGGTAAGCGACGGATAAATTGTATTCATAAATGATTTTATCTTTTTTGGAATTGGAAAGCGCTTTCAAATTTGGAGTGTTAAAATTTTTAGGAACTCGTTTTTTATAATCAATATGGCTGCCCAGAAGATGGATGAAGATGATTTTTTTAGAGTCAGGCTGTTTTAGTATGTTATCTAATACTGGCAGAACCTTTTCATCCAAGGAGGGAATGGCCCAGTAGGTATTAGTATAATGTTGATGATGGCTTTCCTTGGCGATAGCCGTTATCTCAGAGTCTCTAAAACCGTATCTGCTTTGATTTCCAATCCAATAGCTGGTAAAGCCTGCCTCTTTTGCTAGGCTCACAATGGATGATTTTTTAAAGGATTCATCTGGATTGTTCACGGTTCCAGGGGTCAGCACTAATCTAAGGGACTCCCGAGTTAAGTTTACCGGGGAAATAACATCCTTAAAAACAATAAGTTTTTCTTTTTTAAGGAAAGGATTAGTGCCCTGGGGATATCCATATACCTCCATGTTTTGTCTGCGGGCGGATTCTCCAATGACCACAATATATGTTTCATGGAGCTGAGCTAAGCTATCGGCCCGAATGGCATTGTATTTCCAGGAACTCTTTGAGGCCAGGAATTCACTGACCCGGTTTTTCTCTTCAAAATAATTTTGCAACGCCAAAAGGGATTCCAAAGGATACACGGCTCTGGTGAAACCCATAAATAAAAATTCAAAAGCAAAAAGCACATATAGCAGAAAGACTAAATACTTTGTTTTGCTTTTTTGTTTCGCAGATTGCCTTGGGGTTTTGTAGAAAGCGGTACCAAAGATGATAATATGCAGGAAAAACACCATATAACTGGATGGCCTGGCCAATACAAATTCTTTACTTTCCAAATAATTGCTCTCAAAAATAGCCGCCCAACCACCAACTGTAATAATCTCATTGTAATTTAAAAAATGGGTTAGTTGGAAAATATTAATAAGCAATAAAGGCGATGTTATCCATAAAAAGTATTTCCGGTTTTTATTTAATAAAAAATATAGTCCATATAAACTTAAAACATAGATAGCAAAGTGGATAGTATTCCCTGCATTGAACTCTATATATGCCAACTTTAAAATGGGTGGTATCCAAAGCAGGGCGAAATAAAGCAAAAAAGGAATGGGCATTATAAAGATGGGTTAAGGCTATCGCTAAGAATAATTTTTACCTGTTTCCGTTCCATCAGGCTTTCTGCCAGTTTTTTACTATTAACGGTGAATACATGGATATTTTTTGATCCAAACTCACCCTTGTAAATTGCGTACAAATCAAAAGGCATAGAGAGAGCGTAAAAGGGACCCTTTGTATAATTCCATTTTATCTGTAGCATTTTTAAAAAGCGATATATTGGGTTTTTGCTTTTTGGAAGCCAAATCCAATAACTGGTAAAATATCCATGCTGGGCAAAAGGCCTGAGGTTATCGGGAGATTGGGATTCTATCAAAATGTTGCTCTTGATTTTATAAACCGCATTTAATTGGTTTAACTTTTCCAGACTTTGTTTTAAACCCTTGGAATCCAGCTCTCCACAATTTTTAAAGTCCAACCAAAATTTTGTGTGTCCCTGAAACTGATGAAATACATTTTCTAAATACAAGGAGGATGTATCTTCGGCCTTTGGAGGATAGTCATGGGAAACCAAAAATTTATTTTTATGGGGTAAATAAAAAATATCAATTTCCACCCCGGCATATCCCTTATCCACAGCAGCTTTGATGCTATTTATGGAGTTTTCTTTTTCATATGAACTGTAGCCCCTATGGCT
Source organism: Fibrobacteria bacterium (assembly GCA_050294405.1). GTDB lineage: Bacteria > Fibrobacterota > Fibrobacteria > UBA11236 > JADFYW01 > JBNKOC01. The sequence goes on from JBNKOC010000028.1 coordinate 141,413, forward strand.
CCAAATTTTAGATCCTCCATATTCAAATATTTGAGTATTATTCGCCGTTGCATATTTCCAGTTTATCCAGCCTACAAAGGATAGTGGTATACCAAGTAAGGCAGCCACAAGGGTTAGAATGATTTTATTTTGAATTATATACATGAAATTTTATTCCCAAAATGCCTTTATTTTGGGAGAAACCGGCTGCCAGTTTTGATATGATTATATAATTAACGGAAAATGAAAGTAAACTTGAAAATCATAGAGGAAAAAGGCCACTTTTTCGCTGTTGTTTTTACTCTATGTCTGCTGCTGTTTTTGCTTTGTCAAAGAGTAAGCCATCACAGGTTGCCCCACGGAGATGAGGGTTCCTGGATGGCGGTTGCGGCCGAATTGTCCAAGGGAAATGGATTTAGCACACGCTGGGTGGAATTTCCATTTTTAACCCCTTATGAAGCCCCCCGCAGCGATGATTTTCGATACCCGGGTCTGGTGGTATTGCTGGCAGCGGCCTTTAAAATTTTTGGGATCCATTACCAACTGGCTTTATGGGTGGTGGCTGCCGTATATTTTGTGAGTTGTATTGCTTTTTATTTTTTGATTCGCTCTCATTTCGGTCGAGCAACAGCGTTAATAAGTTTGCTTTTGGCAAGCCTCTCCCCTCTCCAACTGTATTGGAATACTCAGGTTTATTCAGAGGGCCTATTTTTATTGGGCCTTGTAGCTTTTGTGTACTCCTGTTCCAAATTAAACACAAAACAACCTAAAACTTTTTTTCTGGCCGGAGTTTGTTTAGCAGGGGTTTATTTAATTAGGCCTAATGCTTTGATCTGTATTTTGGGATTTTTAGCCTACACCCCCAATGTTGTCCATGGGAAAAAAGAATTTTTCACCAATATGCTGGCGGTCGGGGTAGGATGTGTATTAGCTGTTTTGCCCTGGTTATTGCGCAATTATTTGTCCTTTGGCAATCCCCTGCATTTCGCCAATAGCAGCGCCATATTCATGGGCAATATGAACGATCCTGTTAACATGACTCCAATGGAATATTTTCAAAGTTATGGATTTTGGTTCCAGTTTGAAAGGATGTTTTACGGCTGCCTGAATTTTTATAACGCTTGGATGCTCTATGATCATGGACTTTTTATTATCCCTATGTTAGCTGTGTTTTTGGGGATTCGTAAAGGCGGATTTTACAACAAGGTTGTGGCTATTGGTTTTGGAGCAACCCTTGTGATTTGCTGCTTTATGTCCTACAGCCTAAGCGAAGCTGCTATTCGGTATTTTTCTCCTTTTGCTTTATTTTTTATGGCCTATGGTGTGCACCAATGCCTGCAACTCCTCAACAGCAAAACTCTAGGATTGAATAAAGTTCCTGAGCAGTTAAGAACAGGAATATTGGCTTTTATTTTGATACTGCCAATTATCAATCCTCAACGGTTTTATTTGAGGAAATATGCCGCTCTCCATCCTGTGGATATGAGTGAAGTAAATAATTACAAAGAGGCCCATTTGAAGCTAATTGGGAATAATTATTACCTGAGCCGCTATTTGTGCCAGCTCAATTTTGAATTGGAAGGAAAATGTCTGGGAATTCAATCGCGGGGCGATAACCGAATTTTGGAGGCGATTCCCAAGGCCATCAACTCCCTGAATCCTCCTTTTCTTGCACTTACAAGAGAAGAGGCGCAATCAGTTTTGGGCAAACAGATTTTATTTAAAATCAGGGAGCAGAGTTCAGACCCCCAGGAAGTTTGGAAAAACAGCTTTGCTGTGATTTACAATTTAGCCCCAAAAAAGTAGTTTCCTAGCTCTTCCAGCAATTTGGAAAATACTATGGAACTATTTCAATTCGATAAACCAGGGTATTATGGAAAATTCGGGGGCTGCTTTGTGCCCGAAATTTTAAAAGCGACCCTGGATGAGCTCACTAAGGTTTTTTATGAAGTTAAAGACGATCCAACTTTTTGGGTGCGCTATGTAGATGAATTACATGAATATTGTGGACGTCCCACTCCGGTAACTTATTTGAAAAATTTAACGGAAAAATTGGGCGGGGCCAAAATTTATGCTAAGCGGGAAGATTTAAACCACACCGGAGCCCATAAAGCCAATAATGTTATTGGCCAGGGGCTTTTGACCCAGTATATGGGAAAAAAACGGGTTATTGCTGAAACCGGGGCTGGCCAACATGGGGTGGCAACCGCTACTATGGCGGCAAAATTCGGCCTGGAGTGTACCATATACATGGGTGAGGTGGATGTAAATCGCCAGAGACCCAATGTATTTTGGATGGAACAAATGGGGGCGAAAGTTGTTTCCGTAAAAACGGGCCAACGAACTTTAAAAGATGCCATTAGTGAAGCCCTTAGGGATTGGGCAGAATCCATGGACAACTCTCATTATGTTATGGGAACAGCCTGCGGGCCTCATCCTTTTCCCGAAATGGTAAGCTGGTTTCAATCTATTATCGGCCTTGAGGCCAAGGCCCAAATAAAACGCATGGCGGGCAGGTATCCCGACAGAGTTTACGCTTGCGTTGGGGGCGGCTCTAATGCTATGGGAATTTTCCAGGGCTTTATAGATGAAGAAGGGGTGGAATTAGTGGGGGTAGAAGCCGGTGGCAGAGGCATGGAATTGGGGCAGCACGCTGCCCGTTTGGCCAAAGGCTCTACGGCATCCCTGGGTGTGGCCCATGGCTACAAAACTCAATTTTTGCAGGACAAAAATGGGCAGATGACAGAAACCCACTCTGTGTCTGCGGGATTGGATTATATGGGAGTTTCTCCCATATTGGCCCATTTAAATGAAATTGGCAAGGTGCGTTTTGAAGCGGCCACCGATGAAGAAGTTGTGGAAACATTAAAATTGGTTATGAAGCACGAAGGAATTATCCCCGCGCTGGAAAGCACCCATGCTTTTGTGACTGGGTTAAAAGAAGCGGCTCAAATGAAAAAAGATGAGGTTGTTTTAATCAACCAGTCAGGCAGGGGAGACAAGGATATATTCACTGTAGCCGATGCCATACACGATCCCAGCTGGAACAGTTTTTTAAAAAGCAAAATTAAAGAATGAATTTAGAAGCAATCATTTCGGATTCTGTTGAAAAAAAGGGCATAGCCACCATGTGCCATATTGTATGTGGTTACCCTTCTTTTGAAGACAATGAAAAAATATTAGATGTTATGGATGAAAACGGTGTTGAGTTTGTGGAATTCCAATTTCCTTTTTCCGAACCCATAGCAGATGGCCCCTTGTTTTTAAAAGCCAACCAGGCCAGCATTGATGCTGGGACCACAACAGAAGACTGCCTTCAATTTTTAGCCAAATGTGCTGCCAAATACAATTTTAAACCGGTAATGATGGGTTATTACAATACTATTTTTAATTTTGGCGAATCCCTGTTTTGCCAACGGCTAAAAGAAGCTGGAGCTTGTGCCTTAATAATCCCCGATTTACCGATTGAAGAAGCCCAATCATTGAGGGACGAATGTGTAAAACAGGATTTAAACCTGGTTCCCCTAGTGGCTCCCACAAATACCGTAGATCGGCTAAAAGAAGTTTTGGATTTAGGCCAGGGCTTTATTTATGCAGTGGCCAGAAAGGGAGTCACCGGGAAAAAAACTGAATTTTCTTTGAATTTAGAAGGCTACTTAGGCAACATTAAGTCCATTTCCAATTTACCTCTGGCCGTGGGTTTTGGCGTTTCTGGAAAATCCGATTTAGATTATTTAAAAGGCAAAGCCCACATGGCTGTTATTGGAACTGCGGTTTTAAAGACCTATTTGGAATCCGGTCAGGAAGGCCTTAAAAACTTTTTTAAATCCATATTTTCTTAAGGGATTTTTAAAAGCTTATTCCACCGAATGGGATAGACCGTGTTCCTCCAACAATTTGATTTCAGTTACGCTGTCTTCAATAACTAAAATCACAACCTGCTGTCCGTCTTGCGGGGTAAAATCCAACTCCAAATGATCTAAGCTGAAAATGATTTCGGAACTAACATTTACCACAAAGCCGGTTTCGCTTTGGGCGATTTCTCCCGGATAAATTTCACCGGCCTTGTCTTCAATTTGCTCCACAAATATTTCCTGACCTTCCTCATTTTCATAATAATAATGAATAGGGCTTTCCGGGCTTAACTCCACAGGCAATATCTGATAAGACTCCTCCCTTTCTTCGATGTAATCCTCGTTACTGCCTTCTGATTTGGAATTAAAGAAAACAAATTCCAAAGGAGCTAATTCCAAAATGTCCGCTTCGCTATTCTCAATTTCAAGTTTCAAACTATTCACTAAATCGCCCAGTAAGAAAATAATTTCCAATGGCCCAGTGGGAACTTCGGAAATTGTAAAGCGACCACTCTCCTGTATTTCAACGGGCAATTCCATACCCGTAACAAAAATGGACAATTGGTCTAAAGTGAAAGTTTCGGGTATATGTATAGAGCCTGTTAAACTCAATTTAGGTTGTAAAGCCAAATTTTTTAGACCCACCGCAGAGTCTGCCTTTAAATCCACTACAGTCCGAGGTAAAGAAAGGGCTTCGGAACTAATTGGAGTGGACAACACATATTTTCCAGCGCTTAAATTTTCGAATATAAAACTGCCTTTTTCATTGGTGGTATCCGTTTTAAGCACAGACGGATTTTCATCTGAAAGATTAAGAGAAAGCCGAGCCAAAGCCACAGGACGCATGGCCACGGGATTGTTGCCTGCGTCTAACAATGTGCCGCTGATGGAGTTGGGCACTTCTGTTCCCCCGCCTGCTACTTTGTCCGATGGCCCGCAACCAACAATGCATAGTAGAGGGTAAAGAAAAAATAGAACCGTTAAAAAAATCTGCTTCATGTTATCAGTCCTCTATTTTCTTGCTTAATGGGAAAGCCTGAAAATTGATTTGGTAGACTTTTTCAATATGTTTATCGTTTTGGGCTTTTTCCATAATCTTTTTTCGAGTTTCATCTATAAGTTGGGTAATTTCATTATAAGTTTTTTCACTCATGGAAACAGTAGCTGAGCTAATATGTCTTTCGCTAAGACCCATGGATTCAGTTACATCCAGTGCCCTTAAAAGATTTTGTTTTTTATAATTTTGCAAAATAGAATGGGGAATTTTTTCCGCTGAGATAACCGGGTTGGACTGCTGGTAATTTCCTTTGGAATCCTGTGTTAATAGGCCGCAATTTAACAATACCTCCACCGCCCTTTGGGCCTCTGTGGTTTTGATAGGAGGTCTTAGCATTTTTCCTAGCCTTTCAAAATCGCCTTGCCATTTGGCATATGCCACAAGCTCCCGAACAACGGGAATGTACCATTCATTAAATAGTGGAAAATGCTTTTCATTTAGTTTATAAAATTTGGAGCTTTTTCTAACGCGGTTTAATTGGTTGTAATAATGTTCTCTTTCGGAATGGCTGTCCGCCTGATTAAACAAAATCATGTATTCCAGATACAGGGCGGGTTTTCCTTTGAGGCCAATTCCTTTGATGAGTTTAGGAATGGATTTTTCAGTGATATTTCTTTTGCCGCTAATTAAATGAGAGCAAAAACTGGCGGAATTAAAACCAGCCTTGCGGGCAAAATACCGATGGGAGAAAACCGATTTTAATTCTTTTTGTTCTTTGAAATACTCTTTTAAAAATTCCCGATAGTTATCAAACTGGAATATGCGCTCGGTGACCTGAAAGAATTTTGATGTATCTCGTTTTAAATTCATTTGCTGCAAATACAGAGCACCCGGCCTAGCTTTAAAAGGGCTTCGGTCGGGTGCTTTGTGGAAATCTAAGTAAAATTATCCCTCTACATGGATAGGGGTTTCCTCCTCAGTTGTTTCTTCTTCGGAAACTTCAGTACCCTCTTCATGCTCAGAGCCTTCTTCATCGTGATGTTTGTATTCTACATCTTCCAAAACAGTGCCTTCGCTTTCGCTTATTTCAATACCTTCAGCTAGCACAATTTCATTACCTTCATCGTCCCGGGCTAAAAGTTTATAGTTACCTGGAGGCACGTCTGCCGCGGCAAAATGCCCGTCTTCAAAGATGGCAATTACAATTTCTCCGCCTTCTTTTTCCACTAATACCAAAGCATGACCTGTTAAATCTGTAGAATCGGAAATGGCTATATTTCCAGAAAAGGCTCCAGGTGCATTTGGATTTACTTCCAGTGCGGGGTCTTGGGGATCATCGTTATTGATACAGCCAGTGGCCGCCAAACATATTGCAAAAATCCATAGCAGTTTTTTCATTGTTCCTCCTAAAGTTATTGAGCTTGCTATGTTTACAATTTATTATGGGTCATTTGAATCGTCCCGGCTTTTGTACAAAAAACGATCTCATAAGAGATCACTTTGGCAATCTTAAAAATTACTTAAATCCTTATATTATAATAACTTAAAAATTTAAATAATTCTCTATAATTATTTAAATTCTAAAAAATAGAATACAATAGGCTCTGTGGGATTTAAGCTTTGCGGCCAGACACAGCGCAAATGTTAAATCTGCCAAACTCCTTGGCCCCAGGGGGTGCCTGTATTTAGCTAAAAATTAAGGCTTTTTGAAAACCAAGCCATTTAAACCCTGTCCAATGGCAAAGACCAATAGGGGTATTATGGGCAAAGAATAGCGGGTAAACCCAATATGAATTGCGGAAATCAAAAGTGTGTAGGCAAGGCTTATTCCAAGTACAGATAACCCCAGCCAGCCAAATCCAGAACCCTTCACATTTAAAAGCAAAAAACCAAGGGTGGCTAATAGCCACCACAGTGGATAATAACTTATCTGCCTTTCCACACGCTTTAATTCTTCAGAACCTGGAAAATGGCTGTGATAATCAAAAAATATTTTTGGGGGGTAATACTCCCCTGAGGTCACTAACATCCTTCTCCATTCATTATATATGGAATACATATACATAGAAGTATTATCCATTATCCAGTTAAAAAACTCGTGTTTAAGGTACCTATCCGATTCAATGCGGCTAAGGCCTTTTTTTTCCAGACATTGCTGGTATTCATGGGGCAGGGCGTTGGCTTTGTGAGACACATACTTTTTATAATCCACATCCCAGATATGGGGAATTTGTCCAGCGAAATTTTCGCAATCCTTTAAAAACTTCTGGCTTAGTTCCGGATTTTGCTGCAGCGCATAAAAGCTGGAATGGGTGTATAAATTTACTCCCAGGGCGATAGAGCGTTTGGCTATGCCGAATTGCAGATAATTGTAAAAGGCGCCTGTGTCTATAAGAGCTAAAAACAGGCCCAGCGCCAAAAATTTTTTGGCGGATAATTTGTAGCCCACTAAAATCAACAGGCAGAAGATTAATATAGGGTCCATTACCTGGCGGCATAAAGAGGCCAGTCCCGCAAATAAGGCAAACAACGTTAGGCTTTTAAGATGCCCCTCTTTTATATGCCATACAAAACCGGTAAAAGCGCCCATTAAGCAAAAGCTAAAGAGAGTGGTATCGGATACCAACATGGGTTCTCTTAGCCAAAGGGTATTGAGGGAAAAAAGCAAAAAACAAAAAAGAATAATCTGGTTTTTCCAGCCTAAAAGTCGAGCAGCCAGATACATACATAAAAAGATTCCGCCTTTTAAAAGGAGCTGGTAGATGGCCACGGCTTTTAAGTTAGGGGCTAACATCAAAAACCAGGGGTACAATTTGGGCCTATACATGGCAAGCTCCATGGGAACTGTGTTCCCGTGGGCAATGGTCCAAAACCCTTTGGCATCGGGGCCGGAAAGCTCTGGCCAGCTAAAGAAAAAAATATGCAACCAAATAGTTGCTGATATGCCCAGGATCCATTTTGCCTTTTCCCATTTAAAGCTTACAGGCAGATAAAAAACAAAAAAGCCTAACAGGGCTAAAAATGCGAGCCGGTAAAAAGAAATACGGCCTTCCAGCCAAAAATTGAGGACCAAATAAAAAAGGATAGAGAGGCACAACTTGGTGTTGCTTTTAAAAAAGGGGCCAATTTTGCTGTAAAAATCCAATTTTTATTACCCGGATAACTGGTTATCTGGCTTCATTATATTATTACGGGGACCTAAAATGGTATTGGGGTCTTGTTTAATCCAAGAAACGGGATGTTTTTGCCCCTTTAATCCTGTAAATATGAGGAGCATTTTCCTAAATATAAAAGGCACTGAAACATAAATGAAACAATCACGGCGGGAGCATGAAAGAAGAAATAATCTGGAAAATAATTTTTGAAGTTTTAGGCGGCCTCGGAATTTTTCTAGTGGGAATGAATTTTATGCGAGACGGCATGCAGATGATAGCAGGCTCTAAATTCCGCAAAATGATTCATGTGATGACCTCCAACCGCATCATGGGCGTGGGCGTGGGCACTTTGATGACCTGCATTGTTCAGTCCAGCTCTATTACCACCGTGATGGTGGTAGGCTTGGTGAATTCGGAACTGATGACTTTAACTCAGGCCATTGGCGTGATTATGGGCGCCAACATAGGGACTACCATTACAGGCTGGATTTTAGCCATTAAAATTGGCAAATACGGAATGCCCATATTGGGAATTTCCGCATTGGTTTTTTTGCTGTCCAAAAAGGAAAAACTAAAGTACATCGCTCTTGCGTTTTTGGGCATTGGTATGATATTCGTGGGCCTGGAAATGATGAAAAACGGCTTTAAGCCTATTCGCAGTTTGCCCGAATTTGAGGCCTGGTTTAAAGTTTTTAATGCGGACAGCTATTTTGGGGTATTGAGTTGTGCGCTGGTGGGTTGCATACTTACGGTAATTGTACAATCTTCCTCGGCAACCTTGGGTATAACCATTGGCCTTGCCAGCACAGGGGTGATTCCCTTCGAAACAGCGGCTGCGTTGGTTTTAGGTGAAAATATCGGAACAACTATAACTGCCTTTCTGGCCTCCTTGGGAACCGGGGCAAATGCCAAAAAATCCGCTTACTTCCATATTATTTTCAATTTGTTAGGTGTGCTTTGGATTACGGCAGTTTTCCGATTTTATATGCCTATTATATCCTGGATATCTGAGAGTATTTACGGTGGCTCTCCCAATTTTATGAAAATGGTGGATGGGGAGCAATTTTACCCTTATATAACGGCGGCTATCGCAACGGTGCATACGGGTTTTAACGTGATAAACACTTTGATATTTCTGCCCTTTACCGGGAAATTTGCGAATCTTTTGGATAAATTCGGATCCAAAGAAGAAAAAGAAAACGACAACTACTACACCCATTTGGATTTTACCATTCACGATTCCCCCTATGTGGCTCTGGAACAGTCTAAGCACGAAATCACACGCATGGATGAAAAAGTAAAACAGATGATGGACAATCTAAACGACTGTGTAAATAACCCGGAGACGTCGGAAAAGCAGGAAAAAGAGCTTTTTGAGAGAGAAAATATTCTAGACCATGTTCAAAAGGAAATCACCACTTTTATTACAGATATATTGGGTGAAAAAGTTCCTCACGATGTGGCTTATGAGGGCCAGGTTCAATTGCGAATGGCCGATGAATACGAATCCATAAGCGATGAGATTACCGGTATTTTAAAACTCCATTTAAGATTAAAAGAGCAGAATGTGATATTGAGCCCGGAACAATTGGAAGAGTTAAACGGACTCCACCATGATGTATCTGCTTATTACAATTTCATCCATCAGAAAGTCGAATCAGATGCCAGTGAATTTATGGACCAGGCCCATAAAACCAGCCGAGATATTACTGAAAAAATCAGGAATTTGCGTACTAAGCATTGGGGACGTTTGCAGGAAGTTAAAGTGGACCCTTTAATTACAACCACTTACATGGATGTGGCCAACTCTTATCGGCGTATTAAAGATCATCTGCTCAATATTGCAGAGGCTATTTGCGGTGAAAAATTAGTGGCTTAAAGGATTGGGCCTTATGTTTAGGCCCTCCAATCAACAAATTCAGCCAAAGCTGTGCGCTTGCCTGTTCCTTTAAGTTGGGGGTAGCCCAGCTGAAAAAGCCCTAAGGACAAAACATCCGGCCCAAAGTTAAGATATTTTAAAAGCTCTGGACTGCGCGAAGGAGCGCCGCTACCCCAGTGGGCGCCAAGGCCTAATTCCTCTGCGGCTAATAACATATTTTGCAGAGCACAACCCATGGTAAGGCTGTCTTCTAAAAGAGTTTGGGCGTTGTCTGACATTTTCATACCGGCAGCAATGAAGGCCGGGACCTTTTGAAAATCATCCCTAAGCTTTTGAGCTTTGTTCGCATATTGCGCCTTTTCTTCTGGAGTGTCCCCCATATTTAAAATGCCTTGGCAATATACATCAATAAATTCGGCCTTTTTGGAAGGCAAAATAACCACAAATTTCCAAGGTTCGGTGAACTTGTGATTGGGAGCCCAGGTAGCGGCGTATAAAATTTTTTCGATGATTTCTTTGGAAACTTCTTTTTCCTGAAACAGGCGGATATCCCGGCGGGACAAAATCGTCTTTAAAACCGGATAAGACTCTGCGAGGTTAAAATTGGGCTCGAGTTTCATAATGCTACCTTGGATGCTCGATAAAGGGTGTAAGATAAATAAAGGCTAAAACCAAAAACGATTAGGGCGACAGCCTGATGTAAGGCCCCTAAACTGACGGGAACCACTAACAACAAGGTGAAAATTCCAATTGCAAATTGGGTGAAAAAAACCAGGCTTAAACCTAAAATGATGTTTCTGATTTTCCCAGGCAAAGCCGATAACCGAGGAGGCCAAATGAGATAACCGGTCAATAAAAATAAAAGCCAGGCATTGGTGCGGTGGATAAACTGCACAGCCCCAGGGTTGTCAAAAAAATTGGAAAGCAAAGGCTCCAAATGAAAAAATCCGGGCGGAATGACATGGCCGAGCATAAGAGGAAAAGTGTTGTAACTAAAGCCGGCTTTAAGTCCAGCTACTAAGCCTCCATAAGCGATTTGCAAAACAATTAAGGCTAAATAAACATAAGAAAAGGTTTTAAGCCTCTTTAGCTTATGAGCTGGATAAATTGGAGAGCTTTGGCTGGAATGGGGAAGGCCAAAATATATCCATAACAAATAGCCAAAAATTAAAAGAGCTAACATCAAATGTGCAGTGAGGCGGTAATGACTAACATAAGGATTATCTACCAGGCCGCTCATTACCATAAACCATCCCATGAGCCCCTGTAATCCGCCCAGGCTAAACAAGATCCATATCTGCTTGTTTACTCCGGGTAAATGTTTAAAATGGCCTCGAAACATAAAATAAAGGGCGGGCAAAAAAACCACAACTCCAATAAGTCGTCCCCACAAACGGTGGATATATTCCCAAAAGAAAATCCACTTGAACTCGTGGAGGCTCATTTGGTGGTTGACATGTTTGTATTCGGGAAATTGCTGGTATTTTTGGAAGGCCTCTTCCCAATCGGCCTGGCTTAAAGGTGGAAGTGTCCCCATAATGGGCTTCCATTCCACAATAGAAAGGCCAGAGTGGGTTAAGCGGGTTATTCCACCGATAACCACCATGCAAAACACCATGGCAATTAAGATTTGCAACCAGAGGCCCACAGACCTTTTGACAGAAGTTTGGTCCATAACCGGGCTTTAAATTAGCAATCTTTGGCCAAAGGCTCAAAGTTGGGCTTTTTGATGGGCGTAACTTAGGGTGGCTCCATACAAAATAATAATCCAGCTAATATAAAGCACCAGCATTAAAATGGGAAGTGAGGCCAGGGAACCATAGAGCACTGAATAACGCAGCAAAAAAAGGCTTTGGAGCTTTATGGCCAAATAAAAAAACACAAATAAAAGCAGGGTGATTAAAGTGGAGCCGGTAATAGCGGAACGAAATTTAACTCGGGTATAGGGTATGATGTAATACATAATGGTTATTAGAATCCAGGTTAAGCCAGTTATCATACTAAAGGCAAAGGTAAAGGGTACGGCATGGGAAAAATTAAGGGAGGTGGAATTGTGTAATGCCTCCTGGATGTGAATTTGAAATTTGGCCAAAATCCAAGAGTTAATAATAACAAAGAGCCCAAGGAAAATTAAAAAGGGAGTATATATGTAGAGGCGTTTTAACCAATTGCGATTTTTCTTTAGGTTCCAGATAATGTTCAGGGACTTTTCCAGGTTGGAAATAGCTAAAAGACTGGTGGCAAACAGGGTTACAGAACCAACTATTCCCATTTTGGCCATTTTTATTTTTTGGGTATGGGCTAAAAGGTTTTCCAGCAGATCTAAGGGAATTTCAATGCCCCAGGTATTGGTAAGTTGGGAAAGCACATTGCCAAACAAATTTATTTTGACAATGGAAGTAGATACCCAGGTCAAAATGACAACCAGGGGAACAAAGGAAAGCATGCTGGAAAAAGAAAGGGCGGAGGCTCTGACTGGAACCTGGTTGGTGCGAAACATTAAAAAGGAATTCCAGAAAATGCTTCGAAAGCGCTTCCAGTATATTTTCCTTTTCATTTAAGAGCCTCAAAAGGCCTTGTTATTTGTTCCCAAAAGATTGCCGCAAGGTGAAGGCATCGTAAACTTGAATTTTATCTTCCTCCCGGCTTTCCTCTGAATATAACAAAGGAACAGGGCTTTTTCTTCTGTGAGAAAAAACCAAGTGAAATAAGGCGGCAAGACGTTTTTCCCAACTACTGATCATTTCAAAGCCGCATTCCAATAAATTTGAACCGGATTTTTCCCAAATGTCCTGCGCGTTCACCATGCTTATGTTGTTAAGGGCGCTAAGCAACATGGCATTGGGCTCAGCCACTCCCCGTTTGCGGTGGGAAGGGATGATTTTGGCTTTCACATCTTTTTGCTGCAAGATCTGATTAAGTAAATTGAGCAACTCCCTTTCCAATTGGGGCAAATTCAAAAGCTCCACCTTTACAAAACCTGTTTGCAAATCGTGGTCAAAATTTTGAGTTTGCTGGGGAAAATTTTGCCGCCAAAAATTGTGGAGGCTTTGGGAATTGGTAAATAAGTACCAATAACGTCCGGGCATTAAATCCAATGTAATTTGCGACTGATTGAGAGAAATTTCCAAATGGCTTGCCAGTTGATCTCCCTTTTCAATTTCGTGGCTGAGCTCAATAAACTTTAAAAGAGGTAACAACTGGGAGCGGAAGTGGTATTCACTTTGGCCATTAACATGGAATTCGCTGTGGCAGTTTTCACATTCTTTGGAAAACTCCTCTGAATGGGAGCCCAAATGTACATGAGCGCAGTGGGGGCAAATTTCAAAACGAAATTTATCAAAGGAGGATTTGCCTCTGGAAATCTGTTTCCACTCCCCTTCCCTAAGATAGCTGTAAGCCTCATGGGCCATGCGCAACTTGGCTCTGGCCAAAGAGGAAAATTCAGGTCCCAGGTGGTGGAATTTATCGGGATGGTATTGAACAAGGCATTTTTTATATGCCTTTTCCATTTCACTAAAACTGACGGGGGGCTTGAGCCCTAAAATTTGGTATGGGTTTAATTTCACCCGTTTAAATTAAAAGTTTGCAGGGGGCAGAGTTTAACTTTTTTTGAGGAAATTTTGCACCAATTCCCGAAAGCGATCGCCCCTTTCACCATAGTTCTTAAATAATCCAAAACTGGCGCAGGCAGGTGACAAAAGGCAGACTCCCGCAGCCTTACTTTCTAATAAATATTTCAGGGAATCCTCTAACTGTTGGCAGTGTTTTAAGGCGGGAAGGCTTTGGTTTTTGTGCTTTAAAATTTCTTGTTCGAGCCTTTGGGCGGTGGCTCCAATAAGGGCGATTTTTTTTATGTGGGTGGAGTGAGCTATGTAATGGCCCAGTTCTGAAAAATCCGCATTTTTCTCTGACCCTCCCAAAATTAAAAAGAGACTTTGACTTTCAAAATTTTTTAAAGCTCCCAAAGTGGCATCGGGCCTTGTGGCATAGGAATCGTTGTAAAACTCCATTTGCTCGCTTTCTCCTAAAAATTCAAGGCGATGTTTTAAACCTTTAAAACGTGAAAATGTATGTCGCATTTTAGGAGGCGGTATTTCTAGAAACTGTCCAATGGCTGCGGCCGCAGCGATGTTTTCCAAATTAAAAGCGCCTTTTAGCTTTAAATTTTTAAGATAAAGGGGCCCATCGGAAAGTTCCATTTTGTCAGATGTAATTAAAAAAGGCCGGTGTTTGCCCACAGCCATTTTTTGAGCTTTTGATAATCCGGCGATGTAACGGCTGCCCTCGGATAAATCGGAATATATACATATATCATTTGGCTGTTGTTGCTTAACCAAATTGGCTTTAGCCTCCCAGTATTCCTTTTGGCTTAAGTGCCAATCCAGATGTTCGGAAGTGGTTTTTAAAACAACAGCGTATTTAGGCGACTTTTTCAGACTGTACAATTGGAAGCTGGAAAGCTCTAAAATAATATAAGGCCAATCTTTGGCGATATCAAACTTTTCCAGTAAGTCCAGAGCGGCAATACCGATGTTTCCACCTAATACATGGGGAACGTTGGCGTCTTCCATCATTTTTTGGATAAGGCTGCAACAGGTCCCTTTTCCCATAGTTCCGGTTACGGCAATTATTTTATCTTTAGGGGCCAGGTCAAACAGGATTTCCACCTGTGATGTAATTGTTCCACCATTTTCCATAAAACTCTTAATTTGCGGTGAGTCCGGGCGAATTCCAGCAGAGCGAATCAGGGTTTTAATCTTATCTAAATGTTTTTGGTGGCTGTCCCCAAAATAGCCTGGTATGTTATCGGGCCGAGCCCCGGGATTTTTATCCAGCACCAAAATATTTTTGTAGCCCATTCGCTGCAAAAAGCCAAGCGTACTTTGTCCTTCTACCCCGAATCCCAGAATTCCAATGGGTTCATTTAAATGTAAGGAACTTTTTAAAAGGGACGCTTGCCCCATTTATTTTCTCCAGAACTCTTTGGAAAATAAAACCAGAACTGTAAAAAGTTCAAGACGGCCGGCTATCATGCAGAAAATTAAAATCCATTTGCCGGCATCGTGAATCTTGAAAAAATTATCGGCAGGGCCCACTTCTCCAAAACCGGGACCCACATTTCCTAGGCAGGTGGCCACAGAAGAAAATGATGTTAAGTGGTCATGGCCTAACATGGCTAATAGCAAGCCGCAAGTACCTAACATAAGAATGTATAGAATTATAAATCCCATTACCCGCGCTATCATTGTCTCTTGTATAGTGGTTTTGCCCACTTTAATAAAATAAATGGCGTTGGGATGCAAAACTTGGGCAATCTGGGCCATAGCAAATTTAACGGCCACATATATGCGAATCACTTTAACCCCGCCACCTGTGGATCCCCCGCAGCCACCCACAAAAAGCAAAAGAAATAATAAGGCCTGGGAATAAGCCCCCCACAGTTCGTAGTTCGCAGTGGCGTAGCCTGTGGTGGTCACAAGGCTTACCACCTGGAAAATTCCTAATCGAAGGGAGTCTAAACTATCGGGCCACCAACCTAATTGGTAGCTAATGGTTAAGGAACAAAACCCAATAATAAGGCTGTAAAAAACGAATTCCCGATTTTTAAAAAAGCCCCGGATTCTTCCCGATACAAATAATCCGTAATGCAGTGAAAAGTTTGCGCCGCCAATAAACATAAACAGAATTACTATCCACTCAATGATATGGTTATCATAGGCGGCGATGCTGGCATTTTTGGTGGAAAACCCTCCCGTAGAAAGTGTGGTAAAAGCATGGCAAAATGCATCGAACCAATCCATACCAAAAATTTTTAGCAATATGGCTTCGGCCAAGGTAAATAAAACATAAACCACCCATAAGATTTTGGCGGTGGCCTGAAGTCGTGGCATGAGTTTATCCGTAGAGGGGCCGGGCACTTCCGCCCGATACAACACAGCGCCCGAGGCTCCTAAAAGAGGCATAATGGCAAGGCTTAAAACAATGATTCCCATACCGCCCAGCCATTGGGTCAATGAACGCCAGAATAAAATGCTTTTGCTGAGCTCTTCAATATCCAAAAATATGGTGGCTCCTGTGGTGGTGAAGCCTGAGGTGGTTTCAAATACCGCATCGGTAATGGAGAGGTAACCAGACAAATAATAAGGAAGGGCGCCAAAGAGAGAAAAAAACAGCCAGCTCAACACCACAATGGCAATAGAGCTTTTCAATCGCATTTTTGGATTCTTCGGGTTGATGCGGGAAAGTCCAAAACCCACTGCGGCACAAATGAGCAGGGAGATTCCAAAGCCCAGTACATCGGGCTCCTGGTAGTTCCAGGCAATTGCAGTGGGTATCGCCAGTGAGATGGCGAGAATTAACAAAAGATATCCCTGGATTCGAAAAATTTGGGGGTAATTCAAAAAGTAAATTCCGTGGTGATATGGCCTATGAAATTATACAATTTCTCACTGTCCTTTTGAGGTCTCGTGGTCAAATTTATAAAAAGATGTTACTTTTCAGAACGTCCAGCATTTATTAAATTCCTTTTCTCCCGGGTTATGATAGGAATAGGTCACTTGTGGATAGCAAAAGGTTTATAACCCTCTGGGCAATTTTAAGAATCAAATAGTATTAAATCCTTAGGAGGAACTGCAAATGTCATTGATCAAAGGTCCTGCGATTTTTTTGGCGCAATTCGCCGGCGATGAAGCCCCTTACAACACCATTGAATCCATTACAGCATGGGCAAAAAGTATTGGATTTATAGGCGTTCAAATTCCATCCTGGGACAAAAGGTTATTTGATTTGGACAAAGCTGCCGAATCCAAAGCTTATTGTGATGATTTTAAGGGCCGCTGCAATGGCCTTGCAGTAACAGAGCTCTCTTCCCACTTACAAGGCCAACTAGTGGCTTCTCACCCCGCTTATGACATTATGTTCGATGGCTTTGCTCCTGAGTCTTTACACAGAAATCCCAAAGCCAGAACCGAATGGGCAATTGCTGAAATGATAAAGGTTGTTAAAGCCGCCAAAAATCTGGAAGTTACGGCGGTACCCACTTTTTCAGGCGCATTGCTTTGGCACACTATGTATCCATGGCCACAACGCCCTGCCGGATTGGTGGAGTCTGGTTTTAAAGAACTGGCCAAACGCTGGAAACCTATTTTAGACACCGCATCAGATTGCGGAATTGATTTGGCTTATGAAATACATCCCGGTGAAGATCTCCACGACGGCATTACTTTTGAACGCTTTTTGGAAGCAACTGGTAACCATCCCCATGTGCATATTCTTTACGATCCCTCCCACTTTATATTGCAATGTATGGACTATTTGGGGTATATAGATGTATACCACGAACATATTAAATGTTTTCATGTTAAAGATGCAGAATATAACCCTAGCGCCCGTGCTGGCGTATATGGCGGATATCAGGGCTGGGTGGAGCGTCCGGGGCGTTTTCGCAGTGTAGGCGATGGCCAGGTAGATTTTAAAGCTATCTTTACCAAACTAACCCAATACAAATTCAGCTCCTGGGCCGTTTTGGAATGGGAATGCTGCATTAAAGATCAGGAGCAAGGCGCTAAAGAAGGGGCCCAATTCATTAAGGAAATGCTTATTGATACCCCTAAGAAAGCCTTTGATGATTTTGCAGATTCAGGCGCGGACGAAGCAACCAATGCCTTGATTTTAGGAATTAATGCTTAGTCCATATGGGCTAGGCATCACTTTTGAAAAAGGATTGATAGGAGGATTTTGTGATAGAAGGAAGCGAATTTAACTCAGGATTGCGCAAGCTGCGCGCGGGAATTGTAGGCGGTGGAATTGGAGCGTTTATCGGTTCGGTACATCGTATGGCCAGCCAAATTGACGGGCAGGCAGAAATTGTAGCCGGGGCTATGTCCAGCGATCCCCAAAAAGCCAAGGATTCTGCACAGGCTTGGTTTTTACCTCGCTCGTACGGCTCTTTTAAGGAAATGGCCACAGAAGAAGCCAAAAGAGAAGACGGCATCGACTTTGTTATGGTATGTGTGCCTAATGTGATGCACTTTCCTGTTGCCAAAGCTTTTCTAGAAGCTGGCATACATGTAATATGCGACAAGCCCATGACTTTTACTTTGGAAGAATCCGAAGAACTGGTTAAAATTGTGGAAGCATCTGGGAAGGTTTTCGCCCTAACCCATAACTATACCGGTTACCCTGCTGTAAGACAGGCAAGGCAAATGGTTCAGGATGGGGAGATTGGCGATGTTCGCAAAGTGATAGTGGAATACCTTCAGGATTGGTTGATGGAACCCCTGGAAGAACAGGGCCAAAAGCAAGCCGCCTGGCGCACAGATCCTACCAAAGCCGGTATATCCAATTGTGTGGGCGATATCGGTACACATGGCGAAAATCTTTTGGAATACATTACGGGTGAAAAAATCAAAAGTTTATATGCGGATTTCACCACTTTTATTCCAGGGCGTTTGCTGGAAGATGATGCTAACATATTGTTGCATATGGAAAATGGCGGAAAAGGTATTTTAACTTGTTCGCAAATTGCGGCAGGTGAAGAAAACGCTCTTTCTATTCGAATATATGGCAGCAAAGCCGGTTTGGAATGGCATCAGCAGGAGCCCAATACATTGATTTTCAAACCTGCCGGAAAACCCAAGCAAATTTATCGCACAGGTTTGGGATATATGGGGGCCCATGCCCAAGCATCCACCCGTATTCCTCCCGGACATCCCGAAGGATATTTAGAGGCCTTTGGTAACGTTTATAAAGACGCCATTGAAGATATCCGTAGAGTTGATAGGGGAGAAAAACCAAAAGGTGGCTATCCCAATGTCTATGACGGCCTCAGGGGAATTAACTTTTTGGTAAAATGTGTGGAGAGCTCCAAATCCCATAGCTGGGTGGAGCTGGAAAGCGGAGTACCTGCTTAACTACCATATATTTTAAGTTGTTATAATTAATAGGGGCCGGTCTTTGACCGGCCTTTTTATTATATAGTAGCCCTCCGTATCCCAATCTTAAAGGGCTGTAGAAGAGCTAGCGCCTAAAAAAAGATTTGTTTTGAGCATTATTTTCTTGCATGCAAACATGAATAATCTATAATAAGGGCCATAGGTGCCGTAAGGGGCCTTTAGATCACACTAAATAAGAGGTAAAAATGAATAAACAAGAATTGATCGACGAAATCGCAGCCGATAAAGCTTCATCTATTGAATCCAAAGCTGCTGCTGAAAGAGCTCTGAATGCCGTATTAAATGGTATTTCAGCTGGTCTTAAAAAAGACGGTCAAGTTCAATTGATTGGTTTTGGAACTTTTAATGTTAAGTCAAGACCCGCTCGTAAAGGACGCAATCCTTCCACTGGCGAAGCTATCAAGATTAAAGCTTCTAAAACTGTTTCTTTCAAATGCGGCGCCGCATTAAAAGAAGTGGCTAAAAAGTCAAAATCTAAATAATCTATTTTTATGTTACGAAAGAGCCCCGTGTTTCACGGGGCTTTTTTTGTGCCTCATTTCCGCATAACATTATAATGGCGGATTCCAGCCCATCTTCTGATACCACAGCCTGGCGCGCAAGGCCTTTAATTCCTGGCTTCCCGCAGACCAGATAAAAAAACCAATAAGTGCTAACATAAGATTGTATTTGATGCCCAGTATTACAAATCCCGCAGCCAGGACCTTGCCTAAAAAAGCAGCTTTTTCGGTAGCGCTTAAAACCCCAAATTTATAGCTAAGGGCGCTTCTGAAAATTCGCCCGCCATCCATGGGGAAGGCAGGTAACATATTAAACAGAAAAAGGCCTATGTTAAAATACATGAGGTTTTCAAATACATATGCTATTTGCTGAGGGGTAATATATTGCAGGAAAAATAACATAATGGCTAACACAACATTTACCATTGGGCCCGCAAAAGAAATGGCAATTTCTTGAAACGGAGTTTTGGCTTGGCCTTCTAATTTGGCGATACCCCCTATAGGAAGCAGGGTTATATCCCGTGTGGAAATACCATAATGACGGGCCATAAGGGCATGGCCTAGTTCGTGTAACACCACAAAACTAAAAATAGCCAGCAGTTGGGTTAATTGAATGGCGATTTCAAATAGTGGATCCTTGTCTAAAAGGCCCATTCCCAAAAACCACAACAACAGCAACAAAAAAGTAAAATGAACCTTTATTTGAATGTTTGCCAGCCGGCCGATGTTAAAACTTAGTGGCATAGATACTCCTTTATGTTATAAAAATGCAAGTACTGTGCCAAGGCAAAGAAAAGGAATTTAGGGCGTTTTCATCCAAAAAACCGGGGGCAACACAACCTATGTCCGATTTTGCCACATTCTCAGCTTTAATTTGGAGCGCATTAAATGAAAAATTCTCCATAATTGCTTAAAAAATCCAATTATGATTTGCTCTAAAAGTTCATATTTTATGCATAGTTACTATGACACATAAAGATTTTTCCGCAACCCATTTGGAAGGCAGCCAGAGCCAGAAAGTCTGGGATTCCCTGGCTGTGGAATCTCCCCTGCAAATCCAAATTAATGAAGAGCCCTTAAATGTTACCATGCGCACTCCCGGTGAGGATAAACATCTGGCATTTGGCTATTTGTATACGGAAGGGGTAATTGAAAATTTGAACGACGTGGGAGAATGGGAGTTTCAGCCGGAGCCCAACATTGAGGGGGCGGGAATATTAAATCTGCAAATTCCCGTGGAAAAAATTAATGCCTTTAACATTTCTCAGCGTAGCAATATTTCCAATTCTTCCTGCGGAGTGTGCGGTAAAACCAAATTATGTGAATTACATTTTCCCAAAGAAGCTTTGCGCTCTGATTTTTTCCTGCAACGGAAAAGCTTTGCGGAATTACGGCGCAAAATGGAACTGGCACAACTCCAGTTTCAAAAAACCGGGGGGTGCCATGGGGCGGCCCTTTTTAATTCTTCGGGAGATTTAATATGTCTTATGGAAGATATAGGCCGTCACAATGCGGTAGATAAGGCCATTGGATTTGCCCTTTGCCACCATCAATTGGAAGCAGCACAAATTATGTTTGTGACCGGAAGAGTTTCCTACGAAATTATTATTAAAGCCTATCGGGCACAAATTCCTTATTTGCTGGCCATTTCAGCACCGTCTTCCCTGGCTGTTTCCCTCTGTGAGCAAGCGGGAATTTGTTTAATAGGGTTTTGCCGGGGCAATAGGGGAACAGTATACACACTGCCCCAGAACATTCATCCCTAATTGGATTTTTATTATGTCTAAGAATTTATCCACTATGGCAGGTCGATTTGGCCTGGAAAAAAATTTATTTGAAGATTATGTGGTTTCCGCAGATAAGGGAGAACTGGACAAAGAAAAACTGTTTCAGCTTTCCGACCAGTACCTGGTGGGAGAAGCGGCCAGTTACGGCACGGCATCGGCTTATGATTTTTTAAAAGAAGATTTACAAAAATACAAAGCTTATGTATGCAATGGAACCGCCTGCAAATTGGCGGGAAAACAAAGCGCTGTGAAACAAAGCTTGTCTTCCAACTTTGCGGAAAATGAAATTGGAGAAATGTGCTGCTTAGGCAGATGTTATGAGACTTCGGCCTTCCAGGTCAATGGAAAAAATTTTTCCGGAGAGGATATATCCCATCCAGAAAATTGGAAAACTGAAAATGGGACATTAAAAAACTCTTACGTTATTGAAAATGAGGTATCTCCATTAGGCCCTAAAATTTTAACAGGGGAGCCATTGGGCATTGTTGATGTACAAGGGCGTCTGGAAAAATTGCTGGCTATGACCGCCGAGGAAGCGCTGGATCAGATTAAAAAATCCGGACTAAGAGGTCGAGGAGGGGCTGGCTTTCCCGCCGGCTTAAAATGGGAAAGTTGTAAAACACAAACATCATCCACAAAATATATAGTTTGCAATGCGGATGAGGGCGATCCCGGAGCATTTTCAGATAGATATTTAATGGAAGAACAGCCTTTATTGCTTTTATTGGGGATGATGATTTCCGGGTATATTGCAGGAGCTAGCTGGGGAGTGCTTTATGTGCGCGCCGAATATCCGGAGTCTGTTACAGTTTTAAGGGAAAAAATTGAAGAGCTAAAACGAGCTGGCTTATTGGGCAAAAATATTTTGGGCAAAAATTTCGAATTTAATTTCAAGCTGGTAAAAGGGGCAGGTGCCTACATATGTGGTGAAGAAACCGCTTTGTTATCCTCACTGGAAGGTTTAAGGCCCGAAGTTCGGGTGCGCCCTCCTTTCCCCACCGTATCGGGTCTATTTGGCAAGCCCACTATTATTAATAATGTGGAAACATTTGCCTGCGCCCCATTCATAATTGAAAACGGCGGAGAAGCCTATGCCAATGTGGGAACTGCTAAATCTACAGGCACAAAACTCTTATGCCTGGACAGCCATTTTGTAAACTCAGGTTTGGTGGAAGTTCCCATGGGTACCTCACTTTCCCAGGCCATACATAGTATTGGGGGCGGTTTTAAAACTGACATAAAAGCATTACAAATAGGAGGGCCTCTGGGAGGGGTGCTTCCCATAAACGCCATTGAAGATTTAACAGTGGATTTTGAATCATTTCAAAAAGCGGGATTTTTACTTGGCCATGGCAGTATAGTTTCCATACCCGGAAATGAATCCATGATGGAGTACATTAAGCATTTGCTTGAATTTACGGCTCACGAATCCTGTGGGAAATGTTTCCCCTGTCGTCTGGGTTCCCAACGTGGCGCCGAGATGGTATCTAAATCTCTGGAAGGAAATGGTTATAAAATAGACAGCAATCTTATGTCTGATTTGCTGGAAACCTTAAAAGAAACATCTTTGTGTGGATTGGGTGGCGGTGTTCCACTTCCCATTCAAAATATTTTGGAACATTTTTCAGGAGAACTGGAACCCTATTTTAAAAAGGGGGATGTATAATGGAAAAATACGCATATATAAATGGCGAAGCCTTTGCCATAGAAGAAAATGAAACTATTCTCAGCTTTTTAAGAAGGGCCAGAGGCGAAAAATATATTCCCACTCTTTGCGATTCCAAAGGCCTGGAACCGCATGGTTCCTGCAGGGTTTGCTCTGTGGAAGCGGCCTTTAAGGAAGGAGGCCCATTTAAAACTGTAGCCTCTTGCCATACCCCAATCGCAGAAAATATGTATTTAAAACCGCAAAGCCAAAAAATAAAACGGCTTCGCAAAAATATTGTGGAACTGGTTTTAAGTGACCATCCTTTGGATTGCCTTACCTGTGAAGTGAATGGAAACTGTGAGTTGCAGAGTGTGGCTGCTGAGGTTGGTATAAGGGAAATGCGGTACCCAACTGATGGAAAAACCCATCAGAATATTGAAAAAGACCTAAGCCATCCTTTTATGACCTCGGATTTATCCAAATGTATCAATTGCTACCGTTGCGTGAGAGCTTGTGATGAAATCCAGGGAGAACATGTTTTAGGAGTAGCAGGACGTGGTTTTGACAGTCGCATTATAAAAGGCATGGATGTATCTTTCAACGACAGCACATGCGTGTCCTGCGGAGCCTGTTCCCAGGCTTGTCCCACCTCGGCTATTTCCGATGTATTTCAGTCTAAATCTGTAGTCTCCGAAACTAAAACCAGAACTATTTGCACTTATTGCGGTGTGGGGTGCAACCTGGATGTGGCCGTTGTGGACAACCAGGTGAAATCCATCCAGGCTCCCTGGGATGCGGAAGTAAATGCAGGACACACTTGCGTTAAAGGCCGTTATGCCTTTAAATTTGCCTCCCACCCAGATAGATTAACATCACCCCTTATTCGCAAAAATGGAGTGTTGGAAAAAGCCAGTTGGGACGAGGCCTTTGATTATTTAGCCGAAAAACTAAACCAAATAAAAAAGGACTATGGACCAGAAGCTATTGGGGGAATTTCATCGGCCCGCTGCACCAATGAAGAAAATTATTTGATGCAAAAACTAATTAGAAACGTTATTGGGACAAATAACATTGACTGCTGTGCCCGGGTTTGCCATGCGCCCACGGCCTACGGAATGCAACAAAGTTTTGGCACGGGTGCCGCCACCAATTCCTATAAGGACTTAAAAAAAACAGATTTGATTTTAATTGTAGGAGCCAATCCAACTTCCGGCCATCCTGTTATGGGCTCAAAAATTAAGCAGGAAATTTTAAAGGGAAAGCCTTTAATTGTAATAGACCCTCGCAAAACTCCCCTGGCAAAATACGCAAAATACCATTTGGCGCTTCGTCCCGGAACAAATGTGGCCATGTTAAATATGTGGTTCTATTACATCCTGGAAGCTGGCATGGAAGATAAAAGCTTTATCCAAAATCGCACGGAAGGTTGGAATGAATTCGTAAGCGAAGTTAAAAATCTAAACATTGCCCAATTAGAACAAATTACCGGCGTGGATAGGGAGCTGGTTAAAGCAGCTGCGCTGGAATACGCCAGTGCTGAAAAAGCCATGTCTTTTCATGGACTTGGAGTGACTGAACATTCCCAGGGCTCCAAAACAGTGATGTTATTATCTAATTTGGCCATGTTAACAGGAAATCTCGGCAGGGAAGGTGTGGGCATAAATCCCTTGCGCGGACAAAACAACGTTCAGGGAGCGGCTGATATGGGCGTCCAACCCCATCAGGGCCCTGGCTATTTGTCTATGGATTCTTCAGAATCTCAGGAGTACTATTTTAATTATTACAAAGAGCGTATGCCTGAGGTTCCAGGGTTAAAAATACCCCAGATGTTTGATTCGGCCCTTAACAAAGAACTCAAAGCCCTGTGGATTATGGGCGAAGACGTGGCCCAAACAGATCCCAACACCAAAAAAGTAAAAGCTTCCCTTTCCAACCTGGAGCTTTTAGTGGTGCAGGAATTGTTTTTAACGGAAACTGCGAAACTGGCCCATGTTGTTCTTCCGGGCAGCAGCTTTTTGGAAAAAGAGGGCACCTTTACCAACGCGGAAAGGCGGGTGCAAAAAGTAAATCGCGCTATTCCTCCTCTTGCAGGTAGCAAGCCAGACGGCCAAATCATCGTGGAGATGATGAACAAACTGGGCTATTCCCAAAAACCCTATTCGGCCAAAGAAGTTCTGGAGGAAATTTCCCAGGTGGTTCCTTTTTTCAAAGGTATTAGCTGGGATAATCTGGGTATAAATGGCAAGCAATGGCCTGTTGCCGAAGACGGGACGGATACTCAAATTCTTCATCAAAAAGAATTTAAGCGAGGCCTGGGCAAATTTCATTTTTTTAACTGGGTGGAATCCAATGAAATTGAAAGCCACGGGAAAAAGTATCCATACATATTGACCACAGGCCGTGAGTTGTTCCATTACAATTGCGGCACTATGACCAGGCGCACTTATTTAAACCAGATAATGAGTGAGGATTTGCTTTTGGTGAATCCCAAAGATGCCAAAGTCAAGGGTATTCACATGGGCCAAATGGTTAAAGTGGTATCCGCTCGGGGTGAGGTGAAGTTAAAAGCGAAAATTACAGAGGATGTTAACCCTGGTGTGGTGTATACCACCTTCCACTTTCCCGAAGAAATGGTAAATCAAGTGACCAGTGATGAACACGATGCAGAAGCCCTTTGTCCTGAGTACAAGATAGCCGCTGTTGACCTGGTTGCGATAGGCAGTACTATTAAGAATATTGAATCTGAAGTGGTGATGGTGGCGAAGTAGGGCTTAAGTTTTAGCTTCGCGCCCTTGGTGGGCTACCCGGCGGCGGTATTCGCGGGGAGACACGCCCATGTTTGCCCTGAATTGGCGGCTGAAATCGCTTTGATCGTAAAAACCCGTAGCCAATGCGATGTTGCTAATATGATCGCGGCTTTGGGCCAGAAGCCTGCAAGCGGCTTTAATGCGTACTTTGATAATGAATTTTAAGGGAGAAATTTGGAACATTTTTTTAAACTTGCGTTCAAATTGGCTCACGCTTAAAGCTGCCATTTTAGCTAAAGTGCTGACTTCAATAGGCCGGGAATAATTTTTAGAAATGTAATCAACAACATGGTTCATATCCATGTATGGCTGCAGTATTCCAGAGGCTTTTTTCAAATTGCGCGTGGTTCCTGCCACGCCAATTATTTTTTTGTCTTTGGAGTAAATGGGGACTTTAGTGGTGGAGTACCAATCCACCGTTCCGTCCGCATTGGGCACCAATTCCACCCGGTCTACAATTTTGTTGCCGGTGGTTAATACATATAGATCGTCTTTATCGAAATTTTCAGCAAGCTCACTGGGAAAAATATCAAAATCAGTTTTTCCGAGGATATCAGCCTCGCAACTGCCGCCGCACTTTTCCGCATCCTGCTGATTGAGGTGTACATATTGGCGCTTTTCGTTTTTTGCCCAAAAATAAATTTCCGGAAGATATTCAAATAGCTCGGCCACCTGATTGTCTGCAGAGACCTGGCTCCAAAACTCGTCTTTGAACTTTTGCGGATTTTCCTGCATAATTTAAGATGTACAAAAATTGGCTGAAATAGTCAGCCATGTAATAATTTAACCAAAAAAGCCGACTTTGCTGGAAATTTTTATATAAAATCTGACAATTAGCAGAATAGGCCAAAAAGGCCATTGCTTAAAAAATACAACTAGAAACTCATTATTTCCTATCTAGCAAAAAGCCCATTAAATAGATTTTAAGTATTCTGGGATGGTATCCATCACTTAAATACAAATTGAAATCAAAATAGAATCCGAGGGTAAATTACATGAAAGTGGGCATCAATATTTTATTGTGGACAACCCAGATAACAGAAAAACATCTGCCATTATTAGAAAAGGTAAAACAAGCTGGTTATGACGGGGTAGAATTGCCTCTTTTTGAACCTTCCGTGGATTATTGCAAAAAAATGGCTCCTAAAATTAATAATTTGGGTTTGGAAATGACCGCCATTACTTCCATGTCCCCTGAAACCAATCCGGTTAGCCCCGATGCTAAAATCAGAAAAGCAGCGGTGGAGCACTTAAAAGGAGTCATTGACTCTGCGGCCGAACTAGGTTCCCCAGTTATTGGCGGGCCATTTCACTCATGTTTTAAAGAATTCACTAAAAAAACGCCTTCTTTAGAAGAAATGAAATGGAGTGCTGGAGTAATGCGCGAAGCCGCTGAGTATGCAGCCACGCACAATATCGTTCTAGCACCCGAAGGTTTAAACCGTTTTGAATGCTACTTAATCAATACTTCTGCTCAAGCCAGAGAGTTGGCGCGACTGGTGGATCATCCCAACTTCGGATACCATTTCGATACGCATCACGCTCATATCGAAGAGAAAAACTCCCAGGATTCCATAGAAAAGTCCGCCAAGGAAATTCGCCATGTGCACATTTCTGAAAATGACAGGGGAACTCCTGGAAAAGGCCAGGTCAATTGGGAAGGTATTTTTGCGGGCTTGCACAATATCGGCTATGACGATTGGCTGGTAATTGAGGCCTTTGTCTCCACCATTGACGATTTTTCTGAGCACATCAATGTATGGAGAGATTTTTCACCACAAGATGAAATATATCAGGAAGGCGTTCGCTTTATACATGAAATGTGGAAACAAAAAGCCGGGCTTGCCGCATAGACGGATAATTAAAGGAGTTAAATATGCCTAAAGTGAATGCAAATGGAATTCAAATAAATTACCTCGAAAGAGGTGAAGGAGAGCCTTTGGTATTAATCATGGGCCTCGGTGCAGATGGGCCTGTTTGGGAAGCCCATGTAGCTGAATTTGAAAAACATTTTCGTTGCATTATGCCCGACAATCGAGGTGTAGGCCAGAGCGACGCGCCAGCGGGAAGTTATAGTTCCGAAACCATGGCCGATGACATTGCCGCACTTATGGATACTTTGGGAATCGAAAAGGCCCATGTAGCCGGAATTTCCATGGGAGGAATTATTGCCCAACAACTGTCTATCCGACATCCCCAAAAAGTACAGAGTCAAATTTTAATTGCAACCTGGGCTAAATTTGACTCTTACTCCAGTGATGTATACAACAACTTGAAAAAAGCCAGAAAGGCTATGAAGTTTGAAGATTTTATGGAACTTTTATTCCTGTGGATATTTACTCCGGCTCACTACAATAAAAATCTTGAAGAATTGCGAAATAATATGAAGAATGCGGGGGGTTATGAATTTCTGCAAAGCCAGCAGGGTTTTGATGGACAGGCCGACGCCTGCATAAACCACGATACCACAAAATTATTAAATAAAATAACCCAGCCCACTTTGGTAACCGCGGGTACCGCAGATATTTTTGTACCTTATCGCTTTTCCAAGTTTTTACACGATAATATTGCCAATTCTGAAATGGTTGACTTTGAAGGTTGGGGGCATACCCACCACTGGGAGGATTTGGAAAAGTTTAACAGCACCTGTGTTGAATTTTTAAAAAGGCACGGTGGAATAAAAAAATATGAAGGTCAAAACGCCGCCGCGGCAAAATAATTAATGGGAATAAAAACAGGTTTATCCACAACAAAGGAAAAAAAATGAGTCGTATAAAATTTGGTCAGGAAACATATGCCTGGATAATGTGTGGAGACAAATACATTGGTAAGGTCGACCACATGGCAAAAATTAGCGCCGATGCAGGTTTTGAAGGCATGGAGCCAATGAATCTTCAGTTAAAGGAATACTACGATCCGGCCAAATTAAAGGATACTTTGGATGCCAATAACATAACTTTATCTTCTCTGGCATTTGTTTGCGATTGGTTGAATCCATCTGAAACCGAAGAAGAACTTCAGGAATCAGCACGCGGCTTGGACTTATTAAGCCATTTTCCAGGAGCTATGTTAATGTTGGTGCAAATGCCTCAAAAAGACAGAAGCAATCTGGAAGAAAGGCAAAAAAATCTGATGCTTAACATTAATGCCATTGCCAAAAAAGCGGCAGATAGAGGTATTGTTAGCAGCTATCATCCCAACAGTCCAGAGGGCTCCATTTGGAGAACGGAAGAAGATTATCACAAGTTATTGCCTCAGTTGGATAGCCAATACATCAAATGGACTCCCGATGTAGGCCACATTGCTAAAGGCGGAATGGATCCGGTAAAATTAATGAGGGATTATAGAGAGCTCATTAATCATGTTCATTTTAAAGATATGAATGAAGATGGCAGTTGGGCCGTAACTGGAAAAGGCATCATTGATTTTAAAACCATTGTGGAAGATTTGGATAAAACCGGTTATGAAGGATGGATTATTTGTGAAGACGAAGTGGATGATGCCATTGAAAATCCCGATGGAATCGCCCTTGAAGATGGCAAATACATTCAATCCACCATGAAAACCTGGCTCAGTGCCGAAGCCTTAGCATAGAAAATTATGAGCATCGAATCTAAATACGCACTTGGCCTTGATTATGGCACCAATTCCTGCAGATGTTTACTGGTTAACCTTACAACGGGAAAAGAAATTGCCAGTTCTGTTTTTTCTTATCCATCTGGCGAACAGGGGATTTTATTAGACAAAAGAGATCCTCATGTGGCCCGCCAAAATCCCAATGATTACATCGAGGCCCTTGAGGTTAGTATTCCAGATACATTAAAACAGGCCAAAGCAATTGACTCTGATTTTGATGCAAAAAACATTATTGGATTAGGGGTGGACACCACTGGAAGCACTATAATTCCGGTCAATAAAAAGGGAGAGCCTCTCGCCCTATTGCCTGAATTTAAGGATAACCTGAACGCGCACACCTGGCTTTGGAAAGATCACAGTTCTTATGAAGAAGCTGAGCATATAACTTCCAAAGCTAAAACAATGCGGCCTCAATATTTAGAGGCTTGCGGTGGGGCTTATAGTTCCGAGTGGTTTTGGAGCAAAATTTTACATTTGAAACATATTGACATGGATGTATATAATGCTTCCTTCAGCTTTGTGGAGCATTGCGATTTTATCCCCGCATTGCTAACAGCTAATACAGACCCTCTTTCCCTTCCACGAGGCGTTTGTGCTGCGGCCCATAAAGCCATGTATTCTTCCAAATGGGGAGGGCTACCGGATGCCGAATTTTTAAATGCGGTAGAACCCGGACTTGCAGAGTTAAGAGACCGGCTTTATGAAAACGCGCTACCAGCAGGAGTTAGTGCGGGCATGTTGAGCGAAGAATGGGCCAAAAAACTTGGTTTAACTACAAATGTTAGTGTAAGTGTGGGAGCTTTTGACGCCCATCTTGGCGCAGTGGGCTCAGGCGTTAATGAAGGAACACTGGTTAAAATTATTGGAACCAGTTGTTGCGATTTAATGGTGGCTCCCATGAGCAAGGGAGAGTATAATGTTCCTGGAGTTTGCGGTGTTGCCGAAGAATCTGTGATTGCCGGATTTTGGGGCATCGAGGCAGGCCAGTCCGCAGTAGGCGATATTTTTAACTGGTTTGTATCTCAAATGGTTCCCGAAAAATACGGCAGTTCTGCCGGTGAAAAATTTTCCAATTTGGAAAAACAAGCCTCCCAATTAAAGCCCGGCGAAAGCGGACTAATGGCTTTGGATTGGAACAACGGCAACCGCAGCCTTCTCACCGACACCCAGTTAAGCGGACTTTTATTGGGCCAAACCCTGCATACCCAGGCCCATGAAGTATACCGCACTTTAATTGAAGCCACTGCCTTCGGGGCTTTGGCCATTGTCAATCAATTGGAAAATTGCGGTGTGGAAGTCAAAGAAATAGTGACCTGCGGCGGCATCCCCGAAAAAAGCCCCATGTTAATGCAGATCTATGCCGATGTTATGGGCCGACCCTTGAAAATTGCCAAAAGCGCCCAAACTTGTGCCTTGGGAGCTGCGATTATGGGAGCTTACAGCGCGGGAGATTATTCTTTGGATGATTTGCAAGCGAGCCTCTGCCATATGAAAGAAGATGTATACACTCCCATTCCCGAAAACCATCAAATGTATCAGGAACTTTTTTCCATTTATATGAAGCTTCACGATTCCTTTGGAACTAAAAAGCCGAGCATTTCCTTATACTCAGTCATGAAAGATTTAATATCCATACGCGAAAAGCAAAGAGAGGCCTCTCATGTTAGCGTCTCTTAAAGAAGAAGTCCTCGAGGCAAATTTAGCCCTTCATAAAAGCGGCTTGGCCCCTTTAACCTGGGGCAATGTTAGCGGTCTTAGCGAGGATGGCCTGGTGGTTATTAAACCCAGCGGAGTCGAATACAGCAAACTCAAAACAGAACATCTGGTGGTGCTTGATTTAGAAGGAAAGCAACTTGAAGGGGATTTGCGTCCCTCCAGCGACACCCCTACCCATTTAAAATTGTACCAGGCCTTTCCCGAAGTTAGGGGAATCGCCCATAGCCATTCTGTGTATGCGGTGCAATGGGCCCAGGCCGGCCGCGAAATTCCTCCTTTTGGCACTACCCATGCCGATCATTTTTTTGGGGCAGTTCCTTTGGCCCGTGGCCTCACCCC
This sequence comes from Fibrobacteria bacterium, assembly GCA_050294405.1. Taxonomy (GTDB): domain Bacteria; phylum Fibrobacterota; class Fibrobacteria; order UBA11236; family JADFYW01; genus JBNKOC01. The sequence goes on from JBNKOC010000028.1 coordinate 172,667, forward strand.
CGCCGAAACCGAAAGCGATTACGAAGGCAACACCGCCGTGGCCATTATTGAGCGTTTTAAAAAACTAAACCCTTTGGAAATTCCTGCGGTTTTACTTTCAGGCCACGGTCCTTTTAGCTGGGGAAAATCGCCCATGGAAGCCTTCAAAAATAGTTTTGCCCTGGAGCAATGCGCCCAAATGGCCTTTGGCACTTTGATGTTGAACCCATCCGCCCCGCAGCTGGCCCCTCATATTTTAGCCAAGCATTACAATCGTAAACATGGGGCCAAAGCCTATTACGGGCAAAAATAATTTTTGGGCGGTGTTCCATTAAGCCTTAAATTCAGTCCCCATTTTTTATCTGTTGCAGGATTGGTTATATTATAGCCATGTTTTCTGTGGATAAAAGCCGTCTAAGCATAAACTCCTTACCTCAGGTCCTGATACGGATCTCAGAAAAAATATCCCGGATTGGAGGGGAGGTTTATGTAGTAGGGGGCTGGGTTCGGGACAGGCTATTGAATATAAATTCCAAAGATTTTGATTTGGAAGTATATGGCATTGGCAAGGAAGCCCTGGAAAAAACCTTAAAGGAATTTGGAAATCCGAATTTTGTGGGTAAGGCATTTGGCGTATACATAATGAACGTAAAGGGCCAAAACTTTGATTTTGCCTTTCCCCGCAGGGAAATAAAAATGGGCAAGGGGCACAAAGGCTTCGAGGTGGAATCAGACCCCGCTATGGATTTTAAAGAAGCCTCTTCCCGCAGAGACTTTACCATTAACGCCATGGGCTACCGCCTTTCCGATGGGGCCCTGGTGGACCCGCATGGGGGTTTTGAAGATTTGGAGTATAAAATTTTAAGGCATGTATCCGATGCCTTTAGCGAAGACCCTCTAAGGGCTTTACGGGCGGTACAATTTGCAGCGCGCTTTGATCTTGATATACATCCGGCCACTCAAAAGCTATGCGCAGAACAGCCTCTGGAAGAGCTGCCACCCGAAAGAGTTTATGAAGAGTTTAAAAAACTATTGCTAAAAGCGAAAAAACCTTCTGCGGGAATGGAGTGGTTGCGGAAAATGGATTTGCTGCGTTTTTTTCCCGAGCTTGAAGCGTTAATTGGGGTGGAACAGGAACCCGAATGGCATCCGGAAGGAGATGTATGGGTGCATAATAACATGGTCATCGATGAGGCGGCCATTATTAGGGACGCTGAAATTTCAGACGATGCTCCCGACGCTGAATTTGAAAAAATCAGTTTAATGTTAGGGGCCCTTTGTCACGATTTAGGAAAGCCGCGCACCACAGTTTTTAAAGATGGCAGATGGAGAAGCCCGGCTCACGATGTGATGGGCGAGAGGGATACCCGCCGTTTTTTAAAACGTTTGACCCGTGATGTTAAATTAATTGAACAGGTAGTGGTGTTTGTGAGGGAGCATTTAAAACCTGCCCTTTTGTACAATGCCCGGGAAGAAATTACCCAATCGGCCATTCGACGGCTTTCCCTGAAAGTGGATATCCAAAAACTGGTTCGTGTGGCTAAGGCCGATCATTTCGGCCGCACCACTCCTGATGCGCTGGCCCGGAAATTTCCTGCTGGAGAATGGCTTTTGGAACAATCGCGCTTCTTAAATGTATTGGATGAAAGGCCTAAGCCTTTATTAAACGGAAAAATGCTTTTAAAGCTAGGCCTAAAACCAGGCCCCATAATGGGAAACTGGATTCGGGAATGTTTTGAGTTGCAATTGGAAGGCCAAATTTCAACTGAAGAAGAGGCTTTTGCCTGGGCAGAGAAAAAAAACAACAGTTAAAATTGAATAAAAAATATTTGATTATATTCATATTTTATTCAAATACAAGGCTCCCGAAAAACTCCGGTCTATGGAAATCCGGTTTTTCCGTTAAAACGGAATTCCAGCTTAAATAATGGGGTAGAGGCAGCTTATCTCCACATTTATAAAAATTAGCTTTTAATTGAATTCCTTTTAGAGGCTTATTCAAAATTTGACATAAGGGAATTAGCAATTTCAAATTCCAATTCTTGTTGCTTTTAATCTGAGTTGAGGTTTGGTTTTGGAGGGAGCTTTCCCTAAAAATTTGATTGAGCAATTTTTGGCCCAAAGGGCTTCGATTAGCCCTCTCCTTTCCAGTTTGGCAAAGGCAATATCCCAGGCAATTCCATTCAAAATTAATGTAGCTATTTTCGTCATTTTTAAAAAAGAATTCCACGCAACTGTCTTCATATACATTTTCAAAATCTTTTACTTTTTCAGCCAGTACATACGGCTCCTCCACATAAAAACAAAGCCCCAGTTGCCCATTGTTGTGAGCCAGGTAAACTTGGGCCTGTACAGTTTGAAAAGGCTCATTCCAGTGGCACTGGTTTATATGGATTTTGGAAAATTTGCTGAGCGCCGGCTCTTTATTTTTTATTAAGCCTTCTAAATCAGAAATATAGGGAACTACAACCTTTTCCATAGAAAAAAAATAAAAAGGATAAGGCTCTTTTAGAAGCAATTGTTTTGAGATGGGTTCCAGTAGATTATATTTAGGAAATGAAAAACTGGACCAATTTTTTAGCTCTTGTTTTAATCCTCCTTAGTTTTGGCTTGCTTTTTCCAGGAGTGTCTCTTCCAGTACTCACTATTAAAGGGGCTATATCCCTCCCACTGGTGGGTAAAATGGAATTGGGACAAGAAACCCGCAGTATTTGGGGAACTATACAATATTTATTCGAAACAAAAAACACTTTGGTTGGCTTTTTGATTTTGTGTTTTAGCGTAGTGGTCCCCATAGTTAAAGGGTTGCTTTTGCTATTGATATTATTCCCCGTGAGCTACGGGTTTCGAATTAACACTTTAAAAGTCATTCGCCGGATTGGAAAGTGGTCTATGGCCGATGTGTTTGTGGTAGCGGTATTTTTAGCTTATTTGGCTACGGCTTCTATGGAAGTTTTTCAGGCAACATTGGAACGGGGTTTTTATTTTTTTCTGGGGTACTGCATCCTTTCGGTCGCATCCACGGAGTTTATTTTAATTAAAGAAAAGCCCAGAAATAAAAAGTAATAGGTTACTAATTGCTAACATCAATTCATGGTATAAATTTTACTCATGGACTCCATCAAATCCGCAAACTTAAAGGGCTTGTGGAGAATGGCATCCATCCCCATACTTAAACATTTTTCCTTGGTGCCGTCATCGGCATTAGCCGTTAAAGCGATAATGGGAATTTGCTTGTCTAATCCTTGTTCGCCTTCGCGGATGAGCCGAGTGGCCTCAAAACCGTCCATCACGGGCATTTTTAAATCCATCAAAATTAATTTGTAATCATTTTCCTTTAGCATTTCCAAACAGGCTTTGCCATTTTCCGCCAAGTCTGCAGTAATGTTGTTTTTTTTCAACAATTTCAAAGCGACCATTTGGTTAATGGGATTGTCTTCAACTAATAGAATTTTTTCACCCTCTTCAAAAATATTGCTGTCAGATTTTTCGGGTTTAATATTATTGCCAGGTTTGTTGTCGGCAATGCTAAATGGGACCTCAAACCAAAAGGTGCTTCCCAAACCATATTCACTTTCCACTCCGATAACTCCCCCCATGAGCTCCACAATTTTTTTGGAAATGTTCAGGCCCAAACCTGTTCCTTCCAGGTTGTTAATCCGGGAGTCAAAAGGCCGGGAATATCGAGCAAATATTTTTTCCAGATTTTCCGGAGTAATGCCTATTCCAGTGTCCTTGATTTCGCAACGCAATCTGGTATTTTTTTCCGACTGGGAAATCTTGCTTATATCTATATGTATTTTCCCCCGATAAGTGTATTTACAGGCATTATTCAAAAGATTTAAAAATACCTGGGCAAGCCTGGTGGGATCTCCCGCTAAAAACGGGGGAATATCCTGACTCAAGGAGTAACTCAGAGTTATGTTTTTCCGATTAACCAATGGGGTTACAATGGAAATGGCATCTTTTAAACTTTTTTCAAGGCTAAAAGGGACGTTTTCCAATTGGACTTTGTTTTGTTCTAAACGGGAAAAATCCAATATGTTATTGATAATCTGCAAAAGCATTTCCGAGCAATTTTGAATAATGGAGAAATGTTCTTTTTGTTGGGGCTCTAATGGCCTATCTGCGATCAATTCGGTGGCGCCAATAATCCCGTTAATAGGTGTTCGGATTTCATGGCTCATAGTGGTTAAAAAATCCTGTTTAGCCTGCCCAAATTTTTTGATTCTCTCCATTTGAATTTTTAAGTCCTGGTTGAGGCTTTCCACTTGCTTTCTTGCTACAGATTCAATCCAGGAACGCATCATAAAACTCACTAATATCAAAAAGATAAGAGCAGCAGTGGACAGAAAGGAAAAAACGCTGTTAAAACTATGGGGAATAGAATTGCTGAGTTCAACGCCATGGTGGTGGATAACTGCAAAGTAAGCCATGAATACCAGGGAAATACAGCTCCAAGCCACCACTAACATCTTTCCGCCTACCATTCCGGCAACAAGGGGAACTAACAAAAGGGAGCCGACAATGGGAGATTCTATTCCGCCCGTTAAGTAAACTGCATAACATATGGAAACAAGCGTCATGGCAGGGCCGGCTTGGGCAATAATATAAGGCCTGTTTAAACATTTGCTGGCGTAGAGAGCGACAATAAATATCACGCCACCTAACGGCGCTATGATGTTCATGCCACCAAGTGGAATTCCAAAATGGAAGATTAATCCAAAACCAAAACAAAGAGGTAACTGGGAAAGCAAAAAGAACACCGCCACCCTTTGGCGGTATTTATTGATTAAATTCCCCTCCATTATTTTTTGGGGAAGAAACCAATCAATTATTTGTAATATTTTTTCCATAATTAAGGGAAAAATTGCGCAAGTACATTATACCAATGAAATGTTTCACATTCTTCCAATAATAGAAAAAATGTCAACTTCTAGACACGGACCGTTTTTTTTAGGAAGCCGTATTCTTGTCTTCCTTTTCCATAAATTTTTGCAGGCTCCAGGCTCCCTGCAAGTTTTGAGGGATACTGAAAGTTACGGGTTGGTTTTTATTCCAATGTAAAATGAGCCCTTTAATTAGCATTAAATGGAATCTACGGAAAAAAATTCGGCTAATAGGACTCAAATAGCGCAAAATTCCAAAAAGAGTAAGAAGCCCTTTAATGGGAATGATTAATAGGAGCACCCAGATGGATGGCCTGGGAATTTTTAATAGCCTTCTCACAGATTTGATATTCAAAAAATACAGCATGGCCTCTGGCAACCAATCCAGCATATCTGGTAATATGGAATTTCCATAGGCCTTTGCCGATTGTGTGAGAGCCACCCCTGCTTCTGTGAAAGTGCTGCGGTTGCGCTCCACAATTACATTCCACATGGCCACAGCCTCCTTAACATTGGATGGCTGCAACTCTTCTTTCAAGCCTAGTAAAAAGGCTTCAATTTTCCACAGATGCAAAATCCCTTCTTCATCTTCTTTAGAAAGTTTAATGCCAAACTGTTTTAAACCTCTAATGATAATCAAACTAAAAGACAACATGGTCATTAAAATTTCTTCCTGGTTTATGGGATTCTTCCAGTCTTTTCCCCAGGCATCCGTATCCACGATTTTGTTGCGAATGGTGGCATGAATAAACTTGACCTTTTGCGTTGTCACAATGCTTTTTCCCTCTGGTCCAAAAGCGCCGGGCTCCATTACATGCACCACAAATTGCAAGGTTTCTAATATCCTACGGGTTAGCTTTTCGATGTTGCCATGTTGCAATTGAAGCCTTCCTGTTATATGCAGTGTCTCAGCAATATGCCACATGGAGTAACCTTCGGGCAAAGATTTGAACAGTAATATGACCAGACATTCGGGCCCAAAATATCTATAGGCTTTTTCCCCGTGGCTGACCAAATCCGGATCTAGCCAATCCGGTAAATTTTTGGTTTTTTCAAAGTACTCCAGCGCTGCTTGTGGCATGTTTTGTGGAATGGGCGAGTTGTTTTTATCTATCTTCGGGAAAAGGGGCTGTACGGCCATAAGTTCTTGGCTGGCAATTAAGGCCTTTGTAGCCTCATCGGCAATGGGATCCATATCATCTCCAAGCCTGTTTAAAAGCTCAACAATTTCATTTTTGCTTAACATTGTGCCTCGCCTATGCTATAATCAAAACTCAGAACTTGTCTCTGTCAAACAGATTATTACCAAATGAAATTCAAATGGCAATGAAAAATATGAGGATGTATGTTGGAAAAACTTTTAAATTTTCAGGATTATAGCCCTACTGTTATAGTTCTTAATTTAATATGCGCTTCATTATGGGCTGCATCCTATATTTTGATAGTCATTCGCATCCACAAACTCAAGTTTATCGAGATGCCGTTGTTTGCCGCTTTGGGCAACATCGCTTGGGAGTTTTTGTGGAGCACGGTTTTTCATGGAAACATGGGCCCCCTTATCGAATGGGCTGTTAAACTGTGGCTCATTTTGGATATATATATTATTTGGAATCTCTATAAATATGGACGTCAGCAAGTATTTATTCCCGAAATGCAAAAGCATTTCAAGGTTTTGTTTGCGGCCACTTTTATAGCTTGGATTGCCGCTTTGTTTGGCTTCACGCATATTGGTATTGACAACCCCATAGGGGGCCGATCAGCCATAATCCTAAATCTTATAATATCCGCTCTTTACATATTTCTTCTGTTTAAAACCCATAGGCCAGACTTAATGACCCTTCGAGTAGCATGGTGGAAGGGCATAGGGACCGCATGTTACACTATCAGTGTATTCTTGAATTACGGGCCGCAGGACATATTTATTGAGGCTGTGGGGATAATCATTTTTATTTTGGATATAATATACATCAAGCTTTTATATGAATATCGATCTGGGAAATTGAAGTTATCTCCCAAGCAGAATCCCATGGAAGTTTATTCGAATAGTTAGATTTTGGCGTCTACAATGTCTTCTAAAAGCCTTAACCTTCCTTTTAAGTAAGTTGGAATGGGCTGAATAGGAATGGAGTTGCATTTTATTCGGTAGGCTTCCCAAAAAATATCCCGGCGGGTTATTTCCTCCAGTTTTTTATCTAAAAGGATGAGCTTGTTCAAGTTTTCTTCTGTGCTGCTTTTTATGGATTTTTGCAGTTGCGCTAAAACAACCTGGCATTGGCTTTTTATTTCCGCAGTTAAAGAGGAAGGGGGTATTATGCCCACAGGAAGATTTTGTCCGACGCTGGGTTTTTGAAAGGGGTGGGGGTTTAAATTAAAATCCACTAACCTTTGGCACTTGTTCTTAATATCCCAAAAGCTGGTCCATACCAAAGTTTTTTTGGGATATATACCTTCCAAAATAAACTTTTCCAACTCTTCTGCAGAAATTTCGGCCATAGCCTTGTTTGGAATTTCCCAGGGAAGGGCTTCGGGAACTTCCACATCCCTCTGAAAGATAAAATTGTTGGGGCCGTAGGGCCCTGTCTCCACAGGATTAGAGGATGCGAACATAGCAAAAACCTTGCAGGGCAGGTCAGCAGCCAAATGCATGGCCACAGTGTCTGGAGTCACCAATCCCTGAATCTTTTTGTAAATGCTTCTGGTCTCCAACAAATCGGTTTTACCGATTAAGTTTAGGCAATGGTTTCCAAAGTGTTTTACATGCGAAATTTTTGTTTGAAGCTGTTTGAAAAGTTCATATTCCTCCGCAGCTCCCATAAACACCAGGCCATAGCCTTTTTCCAAAAAGCTTTGGCTGAGTTCAGCCCAGTTGTTAATGGGCCACTTTTTCCCTTCCCAGGCCGCTCCTAATTGGAAGGCATACATTGCCTTTGGAAAATGGGGAGGAATCAGGCTATCCACATTTGGCAATTCACCGTATTCAGGTTTAAACCTTTGCAAATAATCCAAATCAAAGCTTTTTAAAAATATATCCACTACATGCCAGGGGTTTTGAGAACGGTTGACAGGTATGGAAAAAAAATGACGCATGTATTTCCCAAAAATTTGAAAGCCATGTTTAGGAGAAAAATGGTATCCCAGTTTTATAGCTGACCTAATAAAACTATGTATTAAGGCTCCATATTTATCCTGAAAAAGATTTAAAGATAAATCATATACATTTTCTTTAACACGGGAAATCATTGTAGCCGCCAGCGATATCATGTTTTCCATATTCTCCGAATTAAGCTCGCTTTTTATGGATTTACGGGGGATAATATGGCATGTATGGATATATGGGTTGTTTTCCACTAAGCAGGCACATTCATCACTAACTAAAAAATCAATTTTAGCTCTTGGATAGTGGTAATTTAAGGCCGAAACTACATGTAAGGCCATCACAACATCTCCCGGATTATGGGGCATAATGACCAGAGCCCTATCCATTTTTATATTTCTGTTCCTGGCGGGTAGGTTTAGAGGTCATGTAATGGCAAAGCAAGCAAATTTGCTCAAGTGCATCTATGGGAATGGTCTTTTCTATTTTTTGCTCGGCTAATAGCGCTATTTTTAAAAACTCATTTTTATCAACGGGACCTGGTTCCATGGCCCTTAAAATCGGTTTTCAAAAATTAAAAGGCAATCTTTACAGGAATATTTTCACTTTGGCGATGTTTGAAAATAAAAAGGGATTCGGGAATACTGTCCAGGTAAAAATCAGTAAGGCAGATTTGGTCCAAATCCAGATGCTGGGCCTCCTCGGCTAATAAATGTCCATGACGGACCATCTGAGTTATATACCAGCGAAATTTTGCATGAGAGGGCTTAAAAATATTCTTATCAAACAGAGTTAAAAAATTCTTTTTAAAATACATCCGGCCAAATCCCGCAAACACTTCGCCCAGAAGACTCGCTCTGACGATATCCTGCTTGGTATTAACATATTTGCGGTGGCTGATAATAGCAGATGCCTTGTCTGCGTTTTTAGGATCGGCGGTCCACTTTGCAGCCAATGCGCAAGCTTGAATCAATTTACCATGTATATGGGGCTGGGATTTATGCCAGCTGGTGCGTACAGCCAACACTTTGTCCAAATCCGCGTTGTAATATCGCGAATCAAAATCAATAATGGCCCCAACCTTAGAAAGGGCAGCTCTTTGATTCCAGGGCTCTCCGCAACAGTAGCCATCCAACTCTCCGGTTCTTAATTTTTTAACCATGTGGTGGGGAGCGTGGTAAACCAAATTGATGGTTTCCCCAATTTTAAGAGGGCTGTGTTGCAGCCAGTTTCTTAAATAATACTCGTGATTCGAGCGCGGATGAACAACCCCAAAGTTAAGGCTTTTTTTTTTAATCTGCTTAATAAGCTGTGGGTTAATTGACTTGGGTAAGCCACTTGCTGATTCCAAAGCTGATTGCTAATGGTAATGGCACTGCCTCCCTTATTGAGACATAGGGCATAAGAGGTTGGACACAAGTTTTTTTGGTTTCCGCAATTTAAAGATAAAACCATGGAAGCTAGAGTATGGGCCGCATCAATGGAACCTGTAACAAACTTTCCTTGCAACTGGTCCCAGGACTGCAACTTTTTTAGGCTAACATCTAACCCAAAAGACTTAAAAATCCCTAAGGCCTCAGCCATAATAATAGGCGCCGCATCCACTAATGGCATATAACCAATTTGTAATTTTGAATCCATTAGCTTAATTAGAATGCAACATTTATACCAGTATTAATAGAAGATTAATTCAGGCAAAAAAGCCTCCATGTTGTATTATAGAATGACAATAGCTCAAAATTTTGTCAATCTGTTGTTAATAATATGGCGAAACATTTCACTTGCGGATTTTTTATCAGCAAAAATGTCAGTCTGTGTTAAACATGTATTAAATGGCCGAGTTTGACAATTTCACAATGGGGATTAATTGTAAACTGTCTTGTGACAATTTTTATCATTTTATGGTGTAAAAATTGAATGTTCCTCAAATTTGAATAAAATCCCCTATTCTAAACTTGGCATACAATTTGCAATTTTGTCGTTGCAGGTGTAATTGCAATCGGTCCGCCCGGTCCTTTACTCGCAACCCTATCCCATCACATTTATCAAGGCATGGAGTTCGAGCTCTGATGTAATTGAGGTCATATGTTTACAAAAAAAATACTTACTGCATCCCTCCTATTATTTTTGGGAACACAAAATTCTTTTTCCGAGGAGAAGCCTGCAGCAGCAGAACCCTCCATTACATTTAAAAGCCAGGTGCGTACCCGTTCCACTTATTCCAAACTCGGTTTTACAGACGCTGATGCTTCTGTTAAGAATGAATTGAGAACGCGTATTGGCGCTAGTATGAGCCCATCGGAAAAGGTAAAATTGATGGTTGAGTTTCAGGATAGCAGAAACTTTGGCAGCGAACCGCAAGGAGTAGCTGCTTCCGGCGCAGATCACACATCTACTATTGGGAACTCCAAAAATGTGGATTTGCACCAAGCCTTTTTTTCTCTCGGTCTTGGCCAGGCTACCTTGGCAATGGGCCGTCAAAAACTGGCGTTTGGATCCCAGCGATACATCTCCTCTCTTGAATGGCATCCTAACGCAAGGGTTTTTGATGGCCTTACTTTGGCAGTTCCAGTAGGCTCCGGAACTGTCACTGCCTTGGTGGCCCAGCCAGCTGACTCAGGTGGCGTACTTTTAGACAGCAAATTGACTTTGGCTGGCGCCCATTTAAAATTGCCCGTTTCCCCCATGTTTGCTTTGGAAGCTAACGCCTTTGTGGACTATTCTGGCACTAACATGAACGACTACACTCTAACTACCTTAGGGGCACGGGCCAGCGGTGACATCAATCCCCTGTTTTATGACCTTGAGTTGTTATATCAGTTTGGCCCCTTTGCTGGTGGCGATAAGTCTGCCATTTATTTCGCATCTCGCCTTGGCACAGCCATCCAGAAAATAAAGGCTAGCCTCGGTCTTGATATTATGAGCGGCGGAAAAGCGGCTGGAGGAGAATCCACTTACATGGCAAACTACTACTTCGCCCATGCCTATTTTGGATGGATGGATAAGTTTATTGTGAACCCTGCTACGGGAGTTATGGATTACCGCTTTGATGTAACCATTCCCGCCGGATCAAAAGTTAAAATCTTATCCCAAAATCACTTTTTTGCCCAAGCGGCTTCTCCTGGCGAAGATCCATACGGCATTGAATTGGATTTGGAAGCCCATCTGTCTCTTTTTCCCAAATCAAAAATTGTAGTGGGAGCTGGCTTGTTTATCCCTGACACAGGGTATGAAACTGTGGCCAATCCCGATCCCGAAATGGACTACACATTCTATATAATGCCCATATTCAATTTCTAAACATCAAAAACACAAGGTATGATTATGAATTTTTTACAAAACTTAAAAAAAACAATTTCCTTTCTCAGTCTGGGCGCCGCAGTGGCGTTCAGCGGGGAGCTGGAAAAAGACGAATTGACTTTTGGATTTATCAAGCTTACCGATTGCGCTCCTTTGGTTATTGCAAAAGAAAAAGGGTTTTTTGAAGACGAAGAGCTCTATGTAACCATCCAGGCGCAAGCCAACTGGAAAGTGCTATTAGATAGAGTGATTGACGGTGAACTGGATGGAGCCCATATGTTATCCGGTCAACCCATTGGCGCCACCATTGGCTTTGGCACAAAAGCAGATGTGGTTACCGCTTTTAGCATGGATTTGAATGGAAACGGAATTACTGTTTCCAATGACATCTGGAAGCAAATGAAAAAAAATGTGCCTATGAAAGGGGGTAAGCCTATCCATCCTATTAAAGCCGATGCTTTAAAACCCGTAGTGGAAAAATATAAGTCCGAAGGCAAAAAATTTAATATGGGAATGGTGTTTCCAGTGTCTACCCACAACTACGAAATTCGTTATTGGTTAGCTGGTGCCGGAATACACCCTGGTTTTTACACAAAAACAGATATTACAGGAATGACCGGAGCTGATGTATTGCTTTCCGTAACTCCTCCCCCCCAAATGCCTGCTACTCTGGAAGCCGGAACCATCTTTGGATATTGTGTGGGCGAGCCCTGGAACCAGCAAGCGGTTTTTAAAGGAATTGGAGTTCCTGTAACTACTAACTATGACATCTGGAAAAATAATCCTGAAAAAGTTTTTGGAGTCACTAAAAAATGGGCCACTGCAAACCCCAATACTCACAAAGCGGTAGTTAAAGCATTGATCCGCGCTGGAAAATGGCTGGATGAAGGCAATGGTAAAAATAGAGCGGAAGCTGCAAAAATTTTATCCAAACCTGAATATGTGGGCGCCGATTATAAAGTTATTGCAAACAGCATGACTGGAACTTTTGAATTTGAAAAAGGGGATAAAAGAAGCATGCCCGACTTTAATGTGTTTTTCAGATACAATGCCACTTACCCCTTCTATAGCGATGCCATTTGGTTCTTAACTCAAATGCGCCGCTGGGGACAAATCGGTGAAAACAAACCCGATTCCTGGTACCACGACATTGCTAAAAAAGTTTATTTGCCAAAGGTTTGGCGTGAAGCTGCTGAGGAACTTGTAAAAGAAGGAAAACTTGCTAAAACAGATATTCCTGAAACAGATGGATACAAACCAGCAACAGGAGACTTTATCGACGGGATTGTTTACGACGGTAAAAAACCCAATGATTATATCAAGAAATTTAAAATTGGAAACAAGTAGGCTTAAAATTTGCTTTGAATTTTCCTTAGCATCCTGCTTTTCCCGGGCAAGTTGTCTTGCCCGGGAAATTTATGCTTAAAGAATGAATGAATATTACGGAGAAATTATGAAACAGAAAATTATCAATATCCTAAACATGGCTCAATTAACCTGGTTTGTGCCCATGGTAAAACTTTGCACTGGCGAAGATCCAAAGGAACAGCTAAAAGAAATGTCCAGGGTGATTGGAATACCAGTGGCCTCCATCTTGATATTTCTGTTGTTGTGGTCCTTGGTGGCCGCACAAATTAAAACAAGTCTTGGCGCTATCCCTGGCCCTCTTAAAGCTTGGGAACAAGCCGGTCAATTGTGGAAGGAACATAAAGCTGAACGGGAAAAAGAAAAAGTTTTTTACAAGAAAGTAAAAGAAAGGCAAGCCAAAAAATTGGCTAAAAACCCCGATGCAGTTATTAAGGACAGAAAATATACGGGTAAGCCAACATACATCGATCAAATTGGTACAAGCCTTTATACTGTATTCGCCGGATTTTTAATTGCTTCTCTCATAGCAGTTCCCATTGGAATTTTTTGCGGGCTAAGCCGGGTTATTATGACCGCCTTAAGCCCGCTCATTCAAATTTTTAAACCGGTTTCGCCCTTGGCCTGGCTCCCCATAGTGACCATGGTGGTCAGTGCGGTTTACACAACCAAAAACGGCTGGTTTGAAAAATCTTTTATAACATCCGCTATTACTGTTTCTTTATGCAGCCTGTGGCCCAGTTTGATAAACACAGCTTTGGGCGTAGCCAGTTTAGACAAGGATTATGTAAATGTGTCTAAGGTTTTAAAATTGGGTATTTGGGATAACATCGCAAAAATCGTATTGCCCTCTTCTTTACCTTACATATTTACTGGTCTTCGCATTAGCCTTGGAGTGGGCTGGATGGTTTTAATTGCTGCAGAAATGTTGGCTCAGAATCCAGGCCTTGGAAAATTCGTATGGGATGAATTCCAAAACGGAAGCAGCAATTCCCTGGCCCGAATTATGGTAGCAGTATGGACTATCGGCCTGATTGGTTTTGCATTGGATAGAGTAATGGTGACCCTGCAACGCATGGTTAGTTTTGGTGAAGAACCTACCACAGCTTAAGGGAGTTTACTATGCCTATACTTGAATTAAAAAATGTATGTAAAGGTTTTGGCCACGGGCCGGACCGGCTGGAAGTGTTGGAAAACATCAATTTAACGATAGACACTGGAGAATTTATCGCCATTGTGGGTTATAGTGGAAGTGGTAAAACCACTTTAATTTCACTTATAAATGGATTGATGATGCCTGATTCAGGAAAAATTCTATTAAACGGAAAAGAAATTAAAGGACCCGGCCCCGACAGAGGAACCATATTTCAAAATTATTCTCTTTTACCCTGGCTAACTGTTACCGATAATATATCCCTTGCTGTAGAGCAAGTGTTCCCTGATTGGCCCGCTAAGAAAAGAAAAGAGCAGGTCGCCCATTATGTGGAAATGGTAAACTTGACTCCTGCCAAACACAAACGTCCAGCAGAACTTTCAGGAGGGATGCGCCAAAGGGTTTGTGTGGCAAGAGCTTTAGCTATGAATCCCGAAATATTGCTATTGGATGAGCCCTTAAGCGCCTTGGACGCCTTGACTCGAGGTTCTCTCCAGCAGGAAATCATAAACATCTGGGAGGCTGATAAAAAAACAGCCGTAATGATTACCAATGATGTGGACGAAGGCATCTTAATGGCGGACAGAATAATTCCTTTAAACCCCGGCCCTAAAGCGACATTGGGCCCTGAGTTTAAAGTAGACTTGCCCAGGCCCCGCATTAAATCGGAATTAAATCAGGACCCGGCTTATAAAAAGTTGCGCAATGATGTATATCACTATTTAGGCGATATTAATCCTGAAAAACACAAAGATGAAGAGATAGATAATTTTGAACTACCCGAACTGGTGCCCACGGAATTTGATTCAGGCCGCGGTATTTTCTAAAGGGGGATAACATGAGTGAATTTTTAGTATTTGAAAAATTAAATAAGACCTATTTCACCCCTAAGGGCCCTGCCGTTATTGTGGATGATTTTAATTTAACCGTTAAAAAAGGTGAGTTTATATCCATTATAGGCCATTCGGGCTGTGGAAAATCCACAGTACTCTCCATGGTGGCCGGACTTAATGATATTAATGGCGGGCATATATTCTTGAAAAACAGGGAAGTGGTTGGTCCGGGTCCTGATAGAGGAGTGGTCTTTCAGTCCCCCAGCCTACTTCCCTGGATGACAGCCTATCAAAATGTAATGTTAGGTGTGAACCAGGTTTTCCAACATGCCAGCAAAGAAGACAGAGATAAAATTGCAAAGTTCTTCCTTTATAAGGTGGGTCTTAAAGATGCTATACATCGCAAGGCCAAAGATTTGAGTAACGGCATGAAACAAAGAGTGGGTCTTGCCAGGGCTTTTGCCATTAAACCTCAATTGTTGCTTTTGGATGAGCCGTTCGGTATGCTGGATTCCTTAACCAGAATCGGCTTGCAGGAAGTATTGTTGGATGTATGGAATAAAAATAAAACCACCGCCATTATGATAACCCATGATGTGGACGAAGCCATTTTCTTGTCGGACAGGGTCATCATGATGACCAGCGGTCCCAGGGCTAAAGTTGGCGACGAACTTATTATTGATTTTCCAAGGCCCAGAATTCGCAGTGAAATTATGGAAAGCGATATGTTTTTTAAATATCGGGCTTATTTAATTGATTTTCTTTATGGAAAAGAAGAGGCCCGTCAAAAAAAAAACATAGGCCCGAAATCCAAAAGCAAAATAGCTAAAGTAGCTTAACCTATGTATTAGGTTAAAACATTCTCTGTTGAATTAATACCCTGGCTATTTGATTTCGCTTTTACAAAGCGCTCAATAGCACCACTTAAATCGTCTTTTTTAACAGGCTTGGGAAGGAAATCGTCCATGCCTGCTTCCAGGCATTTTTCTCTGTCACCTTTCATTGAGTTAGCAGTGATGGCAATTATATAGGTGTTTTGGGTTGCTTTGTTTTTTTTTAATCTGCGGGTCGCTTCGTAGCCATCCATAACTGGCATTTGGCAATCCATTAAGACCAAGTCGTAAAACTGGTTTTTAAAGGCCTCTAGAGCTTGCTTTCCATCCTTTACCAAGGTAGCCTTAATGCCGAGTTTTTCGAGGAGAATTAAGACCACTTTGCTGTTTATTTCATTATCCTCCACCAACAGGATTTTACTGTTAGCAAGCAAGTTTGTCTTGTATTTCTCAGCTTTTTTAGCTGTTTCGACCATTTTATCCAACTGATGATCTGTTTTTTGTAAGGGTAATTTAAAGATCATTGTGGTGCCTTTTCCCAATTCGCTGGATACGTTTAGGGAGCCACCCATTATTTCAGCAAACTCTTTTGAAATGGCAAGGCCAAGACCAGTTCCTCCGAATTTTCGTGTTGTGCTGGCATCGGCTTGGGTAAATGGTTGAAAAAGCGTATTGATTTGGCTTTGTGTAATGCCTATTCCCGTATCTGAAATACTTATATTAATTTCATCTGTCTCCGTGCCTAGCGCTGTCCAATGACAGCTGAGTTCCACTTTGCCTTCTGTGGTGAATTTATAGGCATTAGAGAGAAGGTTCATTAATATTTGGTTGATTTTTTGAGAATCGCCAAGATAAACAGCACAAGGACCTGCATTGATAGTTGATGTAAACTGAACCCCTTTTTTTTCAATGGGCATTTTGTAGGAATTTACAACATTATTGAGCAGCTCTTCAGGAGAAAAAGGAGCTATTTCAACTCTAACTTTACCAGCTTCAATTTTAGAGATATCAAGGATATCGTTAATGATTCTTAATAAGGATTGGGCACTTTTGTGAATAGTGTTGGCATACTCTCTATTTTCACTATCCACATTTTCGGATTCTGATAAGAGTTGTGATAAACCTAAAATGCCGTTCATTGGAGTGCGAATTTCGTGGCTCATATTGGCCAAAAAGCGGGATTTTGCATAGTTGGCTTCTTTGGCTTCCTTTAAAGCCTGGTGCAACTCTTTGGTGGCCCCAGCAACGCGCTCAGAGAGCAAAATATTATTGGCAACCAGTTTTGACTGGGCTAGTCTTCGCATATGAACTTCTTTTTTAAGTTGTTCAGAGGAATCTTTGAGAACTTTGGTCAAATTAGAGTGTAAATGGACAAAAAGCTGCATAGCGGCCATCGTAATGGCCATACAGGAAAAGGCTAGCAAATCGCTAAGATAAGGGCTGGGGATATAACCTTTGATGTCAATGTTAAAAAGGGGCCGAAGATTAAATACAAGAACATAACTAAGAACTGATATTGCAAAGCCAACGACAACAACTTTTAATTGAAAAAGGAGTTGAAGGACCAATAAGAAAAGAAGGAAAAGTATAAGTAACGAGGTGTTGGGGCCATCGAAAAACTGGGCGAGAACCGAAACAAGAAATATCCCGGATAAGGGCAAAAGGATTCCTTTTTTCCATTGCCCCCGGATTGCTTTTTTTAAGGAGACATAATAGACTAGCTGGATAATCAACGCGCTTAATGTTGTGTAGGATTTTTCTTCATTTTGAAGATCATCAAGAAAAATCAGAGGCAAAACAAAAAGGTTAACCCAGAAAAAAAGTTGGATGATAAAAATGCAAAGGACTTGTCTGGATTTTTCAATATCCTTTGTGGCTTCCAGGCTTCGCAGGCTTTTTAATGGGTTTAAAAATTCCATCCCTACCATCATTTTGTTTCGATTCAATCAAATTAGAAACAAAAATTGAATTGACGGATTAAATCAGCAAAAAAAGGACTAAATGGGCTAAAGTATCGTTTTAGTCAACTTAAATAAGCGTACAGGCAGGTCCTTGATATGTCCTTTTAACTTATCAAACTCGCCATCAATAAAATGGATAAGTTCTTTGATCTGTTCTTTAGAAAATTCTTCAATAAAATCAAAACACACTTTGATAAATAGGTCGTAATCCCGTGGGCGCAACACCTGTAGAATCCTTTTTAATCCAATATTGTCCATCATCGCTTTAAATAAAGGGCCAAACTCATTAGGCTTTAAGGTCAAGGTAAAGAGTTTTTCACAAAGGATGAAGGGGACGTCGTTAAAGGTTTTGAGAAATCCATTCATGGAAATTGGATCCGATGCGGCTAGAAAGCGAATCATCAACTGGTCCATAAGCAGTTGGAAATCAAATGATTTGTCAAAATCGGTAATGGATTTTAAGCTATTTTCATCGAGCCTGTTTTCCTGGATGAGCACATCGAGTTTAGTGGCGTAGGTTTTGTAATAGCGCAAAATGAAGCTCGCCCCCCAACCGCATGCAGTGGTCCAAACTGCCGAATCCCCGATAAAAGCACAGCGGTTTTTGGCAACCATTTGATCTACGCCGCCACTGGGATACCAACCCCAGTTTTCTTTAACAAGTTCGGAGCTGCCGAAAAGGTTCTTGATGTAATCGTTATTTTCCATTAACCACTCGTATTTGTTTTTCATCATCTCTTTGGACTTGCGATCATCGGTGATATAAAAAATCATGGGAGTAGAATGAGGGGCCGTGTCTTTGACAAAGGGGTTTTGGGAAAGCATTTCGTATTCAAAAATCAACCTTCCTTCGTCAGTAGCGGCATCATCGGAAAGCTGGGGATCTGAAAATTGCGCCCAGAGCAAATAATCCCTTGGCTGCATGTCTTCGTGAATTTCGGCAATATTTTTGGGGTGGCGCACTTCAGGGCAGTAAACAGACCACCACATCACATCTTCGTTATAAGTTTGGTATTTTCGTGAAATGGGGGAGTTGTAACCCCCGGCATTGATTAAGAGTTTAGCGCGCACTGTGTGCCTCTGAGAGGCTCCATTTTCTATTTGTTCATAACTTAACTCAACAATTTCATCGTTCACTTGATGGCCCAGATAAGTGGAATTGTAACTTGTCTTGCTTTGAGTTGGGGCATGCCTGATTTTCTCATCGAAAAATTCCAGCAGTTGTTCACCGGCAATGTACCAGTATTTCATTTCTGCCTGATGTGTGAAAATTTCCGGGCTTTCTTTATTATCATTATCTTCGAAAGTCCGCAATATGAAACGATTGATACCTGGATAGAGAAACGGCTTTAACTCGGGCTTGTCATTGACGTAAATATCGGGGCAGAACCAACTGCGATGGAAATATCCGGCGCGTTCTTTTTTATCAATGACCAGAACCTTATATTTTTGACTCAATTCCGAAGCAACTGATAACCCTGATGGGCCTGCTCCAACTACTATTATATCGTAATCAAAATCCATGCTCGCTCTATCAAAATAATGAGAGTCTCAGTTATACAATTATATTTTGCGGTACTTTGGGAAGTTACTGAGAGCTAATGTCCAGCTCCACCTCTTCCAGCGAATCTTTAATAATGATGTTATTTTCAATTTCAAATAGCTTGAACTCGTCTTTAACAATTTCGCTGGCATGGACAATATAGGTACGGGTGTTTTCACAAAGCCGGGAAAACTCTTCCAGGCAATCCGCATCTATAAAATTGAGGTACTTAAAATCAAAAATAGCGATACCGGATTTAGATGCAGCCCTAAACATACTGTTGAAAACCTCCCCTTCATTCATCACTCCCTTACATACAAATAGGGGCTGGTTTCGGAGTATGATTTCTTCATACGAAAAGTCCAATGGAGGCACTTTTGTGCCTACAGCGCCGTCATCCATTTCCGAAATTTCATATTCTTCCAAAGTGTTGTATATGGAAAAGACATCATCCAGTTTTGCAGATTCAATAATGGAACGCACGGTTTTATTAATATTAACCACGCCAAAATAAATTTTAAGCTGGTTGCATACCTTGTATGCACTAACAAGCACACTCAACCCGGAACTGTACATCATGTCCACATCTTCACAATTTATTAACACGGGTTTTCCACTATTAGAAACCAATTGTTTAAGGTGGTCCTCGAATAGGTGGATTTCATCTGGAGAAAACTCCGATGGAAAATCAATTAGCCGGTAATTGCTGTCCAATTCACTCATGATTCTTCTCCTGTTTCCTCTTCCACTATCGGCCCTCGTTTAACTCCTTCGGGAGCCCATTCCAGTTGGATGCTTCTGGCTGGGGAATCACAGTTCCAGGCAGTTCCATACATGGTAATTTTGGCGCTTGGGAAAATATTCCCGCGAATTTGGATTATCCCGGGATAGGAAGTGGGGTTTTGAAAATCATCTACTAAGGCTGCCTTTTTTTCCTCAACATATTGCCGCTTTTTCTTGAGGGCGTAATACTGGGTCATGGCGCTTTCCATTTCCTGCTTCATTTTTGGAGAGGCCACTCCTCCGGCTCGTTTGAGCATTTGGTGCATGCCTCGGATTCTTTTTTCCACAGGAACTAGTGCGTTAAATACTTTTTCACTTAACTTTTCAAATTCCCTGATTTTTTCTTTTTTCTGTTCCTGTTCTTTATCCACCATGTTAATTTCATTGTTATTATCAATGGTGCCAAAGTCGTGGACATCCACTTTGTCGTAAACCATAAACTGGTTATTCGCCAACAAACATCCATGGCCTAATTTTAGAGAGCCGCATTTGATTTTGGAATTGCGCACGGATTTGTCAATTTTAAGGAAGCCCTCGCAAATAATATTGCATTCCTGGGCCATAGGGGCTTCAATATCCCCTTTTGCTTTTATGGTGGCCTTTTCTTTTCCAAATATCCCTTTTTTAATAATGACATTCCCGTTGCGCGATGTAATATCGCAAGCTTCAGCCGTGCCTTCAATTTGCACATCGCCTTTAACATCCACCGAAAATCCCCCCTGGACATTCCCATAAATAATAACATCGCCAGAGTATTTAATATTTCCCGTTTTAAAGTTTACATCGTTGGGAATGGTTAAAAGCTCACCCACGCATATATTGCCATCGCTGCGATATAGGTACCCCCCCACTTTGGCCAGTAATTGCTGCCCATCGGGACTAATTACAGTATTTTTTCCCACAGGCAAATTCACTTCTTCGCCGGTTTTGGGCTCTATGGGCTCCCCAAAAACATCTTTGCCTTCTTTGCCCTTTAAAGGAGGAATTTTAATGGCTATAACCTCACCCTCTTTTATCTGGCGCACAGTTTTGATGTTTTTAAAATCCACATTGCCACTGGCTAACTGAATAGGTTTGGCATCCGCATCAATAGGCACCTTTTCCTCAATTCGGCCATCTTTGCCATTTATAGCTTCTGTGGCTACGGCAACGGTATGCAAGGCGTCCCACTTTCTTTTCTTTAAAATTTCCGATATTTCCGCCCAATTTATCCCGTACACAACTCCTTTTTCCCTGAGTTTAAATTCAAGGTCCTTGGCAGTGATATTAAGGCTGGTGGTTTCAATTTTGCCATTAATTTTAATTTTGGCTTCTTCTCTTTTAATAACAAATTGAAGGTAGTCGTCTTTTTCTTTTTGGTAATAAATAAAAACCGGGCCCACAAATTCTGGTGTGCCTCTGGCCTGATTCAGAACATCTTTAATTCTTTTCCAATCATAGTTCATAACCCCTTTGGCCTGGAGGCTGGCTATTACATCTTGTTCATTAAGTTTAATTGCCTTGGGTACTGTTAAGTACATACCGTCGGTGCGGTCATCCCAGGAAATGGCGTTTTGGCTTGCAGATTCCATAAAATTTCAAATGACTCTGAAAATGAGCTTTTCCAATTATATCCTGAACCTCCATTAGGAGTAAATGAAAAAAAACTCAAAAAGTCAAAAATCAGGGCTATCCTGACTTTTATGCAAGAATTGCAGACATTTTTTACAGGCCAGGTCCGCCCCAAGAGAAGGTCCCAGTTTTCCCATAATTTCCGCGCTTTTTCCGGGCTGACTTTGAGCCTTATGCATCAAATCCAACAGGAAGATAAAATCAGAGGGCCCTATGCGAATCCCCGCCCACTCCAAAAAATATTTTTCAGACAAAATCCCATTAGCAAGGCTAAGGCAATCGGGTTTTAAAATTTTTTTACCCAGATAAAAAGTCATGGGGTCCACAAAAGCGCAAAGCAAATGAGGAATATTAAAAAGAGCCAGTTCAAGATTCATAGTTCCCGGGTAGCAAAGGGCAAGTTGAATGGGTGGCAAATCATGGAGAGGTTCGGTGGTTACACGAAGCTGCTTGTTAAAACCAGAAGGCAGGTTCAACCCGGAAATATGGTTTTGTAAGTTTTCTTTTAAATCGGTTGTGGTTAAAACGAATATATTATATTCATTTATATTCAAAGTATTTTTATGCGCATCCAGGCTTTCTATATATTTTTCCAGCAGCTTGCAATATTTTATGAGATTGCGCTTTATTACCGGCAGACGGCTTCCCGGACATAACAAATAATTTTTACTGCTTTCCGGGTTTTGAGCCTCTTTGTTTGTGCTTCCTGTAAGATAAAAATTCTGAAAATGCCCGTAGCTCACATCTGTCCCAAGCTCGGTATACGCCTTTAAGTCCATAGGGTATAAAACTTGCACAGGACAATTTTTAAAGGCTAAAATTTTCTTATGGCGGTAGGGCCAGGTTTGGGACGGGCTGATGTAATACACGGGTATAGCATATGTTTGGCATATTTTTAGCAGTTTTTTATTTAATCCGGGAAAGTCCACCAGTATGGCCAATGCTTTGCTTTTTTTATTTAAAGCGCATGCTTTTAGGGATTTTTTCCATTGGTTAATTATTTTAATGTATATGGGCAGGTTCGCCCATATGTCCCAAATCCCGCTGGCGCTAACTTGTTTAAGGGAGGCCAAACTTTTAAGGCCTTGTTTTTTGCTTTCTTCCCCGCCTAAACCAAACAATGTATAGGAATCTAATTGAGGCAAAAGTTTACTTAGAACCTGGGATAAAATTTTATCGCCGGAAACTTCGCCGGCAGATACAAAAAGTTGAATATTTTCTTTGTTGCCCATTAGGGATGGCTAAAATGGACTATCCGGTTGTGGGAAAAGTCCGGCTCAAATTCAGCTTCTAAGGCAAAGGGGTTGCAATACTCATAATGTTTTTTTTGGGGAGGGCGAATCCAAATGGTAGTCCAGTTTTGCCTCTTTGCAGCGGCCAGGTTTAACAGGTTGTCGTCCGCAAACAAAAAATTCCTGCAATCAGGATGGTTTTCCAATATTGCCGCCTCCACCTTTTTATAGGAACTCACATGGGGTTTTCCTTCCCAGTCGCAAAATTGAATATCGAATACAGCTTTGAGCCAATTTTTTTCTATTTGATTAAGTCCCATAGCATTAAGTCCCATCTCCACCCAATCTTTGCGGGCGTTGGAGAATATGTAAATGGGGATATCAAAACTTAAAAGCCATTTATTCAGCTCTCTATCGGGTCCGGGTAAAAATTTAGGATCGATGCCATGTATGTAATCAAAATATTCATGGGGGTCCAAGTCGTAATTTTCCATAAGGCCTTTTAAGGTGGTACCGTAATCCCTATGGTATTCCAGGCGAACCCGATTGGCTTTAGCGCTGTCAAAGCCGTATTTTTCTTCCAGAAACATATTGATGCGCAAATCCAATTCATCCAAAGCGCAGCAGGTTTCGTTATACAGGGTTTTATCGTAATCGAGAATTAAGGCCGTGTGTGCCATATGTCAACGTCTAGGATTTTTCAAAAAAGGATGGGGCTTTTTTATGTGATCAAAGTAAAGGCCAAAAACCCCATAAGTAAAGCCCCATAAAATTTTTTCCCTAATGTTTATGGAGGGGAACTCCATTTGGGGCCAGCTCTTCAGGGTTTTTTGCATTTTATGTTCCTCAGGGTTCAATAAAATGCTTTGGGGCACCCAAAATGCTTGGGTGACCTCCTTTGGGTCCAGGACTAAGCCGGGCTTCACATTCATTTCAAAAACAAAAGGACATACCAGCATGTGAAAGTGGTCGCGGCTTCCAGCAGAGGAATCCGGCAGTTGCCCCAAAAGGGAATCTTTAGGCAAAACAATACCCGTTTCTTCCCGTGTCTCCCGAATGCAGGTGTCCAAAAGGCTTTCATCACGAGGGTCTTTTCGTCCGCCCGGAAGTGCCAAGTGCCCCGACCAGGGATCATTTGGGTGTTTTGCTCTTTCAATAATTAAAAATTCGGGCTCTTCATTTTCCACAAAAATAAGGGCCACAGAGGCCATAGGCTCCTGTTTTTCAGAATTTTGAGGGTTGTCCTGGGCCATTATCCCCTAAGTTTAACTGCTATTTGGGAAAAAACAAGAAAAAACAAAAATGGACTATACAATAAATTTTTCTATTTTTGCCGAATTATGCAAAAAGAGCACCTATTAGATTTTGGCCTGTTGGAGCTGGAAGGTGCTTTAATTGCTGCGGGTGAAAAAAAATTTCGCGCCGCCCAGCTGCTCCAGTGGATTTATCAACATTTTCAGCCGGATTTTAAGAAGATGAGCAATTTGCCCCCATCTTTAAGAGAAAGTTTGGAGCAAAAATACACTGTGAACCAGCTAGAAATGGTGCAACAGCAATTTTCCAGCGATGGAACCACCAAGTGGATGCTTAAAACCTGGGATGGCAATTTCATAGAGTGTGTATTAATCCCCGAAGAAAATCGAAACACAGTTTGCTTATCTTCCCAGGTGGGTTGTGGCATGGGATGCGAATTTTGCTCCACGGCAAAAATGGGTTATAAAAGAAATTTAACCCGCGGCGAAATTTTAGATCAGTTTTATTTAATCCAACTTCATCTAAATAAAAAGGAGTTGGGGAAAATCACTAACGTGGTTTTTATGGGAATGGGCGAGCCCATGCAAAACATTCAAAACGTGGGGGCAGCCTGTGATATTCTCTGCTCTGTCCAGGGTTTTGGATTGTCCCGGAAAAAAATCACCGTCTCCACTTCAGGATTGGTGCCAGGCATATTGGAATGGGCCAATAACTTTCCCCAATACAAATTGGCCATTAGCCTTAATGCCCCCAATAATGAAATTCGCCAGAAGTTAATGCCCGTAAACAAGGCCTTCCCCATAGATAAATTGTTGGAAGCAGCCAAGGAATACGGAAAAATCACCGGAGAGCGCATCACTTTTGAATACATATTGATTTCCGGCCTTACCAGCGGGATAAAAGCAGCCAAAGAACTTCGGGCATTGGTATCCGGATTAAACTGCAAAGTAAACTTAATCCCCTTTAACGGTGGAGCGCAGTCTCAATTCGCCCCTCCCAGCGAGGCGGAAGTTAAAGAATTTGAAGAAATTATAAGTGCCGGTGGATTTCCGGTAATGATTCGTAAACCCAGGGGCCGCGATATTGCCGCCGCCTGCGGACAATTGGTTCAACTTGAAAAAAAGGTCGCGTGAATGCTAACACAAAATCTAGCCGAATATTGGGAGGAATTTTACCAAAACAAGGAAGATAAATGGGAAATTGGCGGTGTGACTCCGGCTTTAAAACATTTTTTCAACCATCCCAGCTGTCCTAAAAAAGGCAGAGTTTTGGTACCTGGGGCTGGCCGTGGTTACGATGCCTGCGCTTGGGCGGAAAAAGGCTACGAAACGGTGGCGGTGGATTTTGCCCCCTCTGCCTTTGAATCCCTCACCCATTTTTCCGAGAAAATCCCTAACTTATCCGTGCTTAAGCTGGATTTGTTTGACTTAACTCCAAAGCGCACCGAACTTTTTGATATTGTTTACGAGTACACATGTTTTTGTGCCATACATCCCGGTCGCCGCGACGAATACTTCGAGGTTTGGCATAAAATGTTAAAGCCGGACGGCATTGTGGTGGCTCTTTTTTACCCACTTATTTCCGATACAAATCTCGAAGGCCCACCTCACCCCACTTCAGAGGGCGAATTGCTGGCCCGCCTGGATGGGGTTTTTGAACTAGTGGAACAAATTCCAGCTCAGGGCTCCATATCTGCTCGCGAGGGCAAAGAAGAGTTCTGGATATTGAAAAAGGCTCAAAATTCCACTTTGGACAGTTAATTTTTTGAGAGTTTTCCCGATTTTAACCCGGCTCCCGGGGTGATCTGATTATATAATAACCCTTGGCCTTCACAAGTTAGCATTACTATGTCTGTTAGAAATATTGCCATATTAGCCCATATCGACGCGGGTAAAACAACCCTCTCGGAGCGCATGTTATATATCACCCATGCCATCCGCCAAATGGGAAACGTGGACGAGGGCCTTTCCACAATGGACTATTTGGAGGAAGAGCAAAAAAGGGGTATTACCATAAAAGCGGGAGTGGCTCATTACGAGTGGAAAAAATCTTATTTCACTTTAATCGACACCCCAGGGCACCTTGATTTTGGCAGCGAAGTGGATGCGGCCATATTGGGCGCCGAAGGGTCTTTAATAATTGTTTCCAGCACCTCGGGAATTGAGTCCCAAACCCAGGAAGCCTGGAAAAAAATATGGGACGGCGGTTTAACTCCTGTGATATACATCAATAAACTGGATTTGCCCGGCCTTCCCCTTAAAAAAATTCTGGAAGATATACAAAACGAATTTAAAGTCACTCCCTTTTTAATGACACTTCCTGTTTATAGAGATTCGGAATTAAACGGAGTTATTGATGTATTAAATAAATGTTATTTGCAATGGCCGGGAGTTAACATCAGGGAATTCTCTCAGCATGTTATTGAAGATAGCGAAAAAGAGGCCTTTGATGAAGCCTGGGTGCAAATGATGGATGCGGCGACAGAACAGGACTCGGAGCTTACCACTGCCTATTTAAAAAACGAAGAGCTGGCTATTCCCGATATTTTAAAAGGGTTGCAAAAAACCATGGCCACTCGCAAATACATTCCGGTTTATGTGGGCTCTGCTTTAAATGGCATGGGAGTGCGCCAGCTTTTAAACGGCCTTTATTTTTTTGTACCCAACTCCACAACCCGCCTGGACCCGGAATGTTTATTACAGGCCATGCAGATAAAACACTTTCCCGGGCTTGGAGATTTATGTATTGCTAAATTACATCAAAACGTAGAGCTTCCTAATCCATACATCGATAAATTTTACCGCTTGCAAGCCAATGAATTTGAAGAAAAAACAAAGGCCAGAGCGGGCGATGTATTGGCCATGCGTCTTAACCAGCCTTATCGGGAAAACGCCCGTGTGGGTTCCATATTGAAAAAAAATGCAAAAGAATGGTCCACTCCCAAAGGAGGTTACAGTTCCTATTTGCCGTTAATCCAGGCTAGCCTGGAGCCCATGCGTGAAGAAGATTATTCCAAACTGGATACGGTTTTAAAACGGCTCATTCGCCAGGACCCCTCTTTAAAACTCGGAACGGATCCTAAAACCGGAGCTTGGGTGGTATCTGCCATGGGAGAAGTCCATCTTGATGTTTTGGCGAATCGCCTGCAAAAATTAAGCGATATTGAAGTAAAAATGGGCCAGCCACGGGTAACTCTTTACGAGCGTTTGACCAAAACCTTCCGGGGTTTACAAAACAGGTTTGTAGGAGAAAATGTGGATATTTTAATAGAAATGGACATTTTTCCCAAAAAATCCTGGGAAATTTTGGGAATCAATTCCGACAATGTTGAGTTAAGTGAGGAGGCTCGGCAGGTTGTGGAATCAGTACTTACTCAGTTCAGTGAAAAAGGCATTTCTGGAAAGGGGCCTCTAAAGGGTTTAGTGCTAAATCTTAAAAAAATTGAGTTTTCTGGAGACTCCCACCGTTTTATTCCTTCTCTGCACAAATGCCTTTGGGATTGTTTAAATTTAAACCTAACTCCTGAAAATATTGCGATTTACGAGCCTATTGTAAAAGTGTATTTGACGGTTCCCAATCAGGATTGCGGCAAGGTCCTGCAAGATTTGGACAGCCGCGGGGGCGAAATTAAGGGGCTGGAATCCGTGTTGGAAATTTCAAAAATAATCTGTGAGATTCCCTTGCAAAAAATATTTAACTATTCTACCTTGCTCCGCTCTCTGTCAAAAGGGCAGGGAAGTTACTATTTGAAGTATTTAAAACACGGTTTAGTACAATAAAAAAAATCGTGTTTCAATTATGGTGAGGTAGAGCCGAAAATTCTGCAGGGTGCCCTTGGTATCTTGTAAAAAGTTCGCCTTCCTCATTAAAAA
Source organism: Fibrobacteria bacterium (assembly GCA_050294405.1). Classification (GTDB taxonomy): domain Bacteria; phylum Fibrobacterota; class Fibrobacteria; order UBA11236; family JADFYW01; genus JBNKOC01. Next base: position 200,369 of record JBNKOC010000028.1, read on the forward strand.
CCTGGGAAATTTTGGAAGTTCCAAAACCCATATAGGAAAAAAAAATGGCAGGTGAAAAAATTAGAATTCGATTGAAGTCCTTCGATCATCGCATGATCGATAAATCGGCTTCCGATATCGTAAAAACAGCCAAGAATTCCGGGGCAAAAATTGCTGGTCCCATTCCGCTGCCCACTAAAAAGGTTATATATACAGTAAACCGTTCTCCCCATGTGGATAAAAAAAGTCGCGAACAGTTCGAAACCAGAACACATAAAAGATTAATAGACATTGTGGATTCTACTCCTCAAACTATCGATTCGCTTATGAAGCTCGAATTGCCTGCTGGCGTTGAAGTTGAAATTAAGGTGTGATTATGAATGGCATAATTGGCAAAAAGTTAGGAATGACCCATTACTTCACAGAAGAAGGGCGTCAAATTCCGGTAACTGTTGTTCAGGTTGAAACTGCTACTGTGGTATCTGTCCGAACAGAAGAGAAAAACGGCTACTCTGCAGTTCAAGCTGGCTTTGTGGACGCAAAAGAAAAACACGTAAGCAAGCCAAAGCTCGGCCTATATAAAAAGGCTAATGTTTCTGCTAAAAGAATTTTAAAAGAGTTCCCCATTGCCGAAGGTTCCGAACCAAAAGTTGGCGATAGCTGGGATATATCCATTTTTGAAAACGTAACATCCGTATCTGTTACTGGTATTTCAAAAGGCCACGGCTATTCTGGAACTATTAAAAGACACAATTTTTCCAGAGGTCCCATAACCCACGGTTCTAAAAATAAAAGAGAACCCGGTTCAACTGGGCAGGCCTCTTATCCAGCACGCGTATTCCCAGGTAAAAAAATGCCCGGTCAATACGGAAACGTTCAAGTTACAGTAAAAAACATCAAGTTGGAAAAAATGGATGCCGAAAAAGGAGTGCTTTTTCTTAAAGGAGCGGTTCCTGGCGCCATTAACAGTCATGTTTTGATAAGAAAAGGTTAATATGGCAAAAGCAGCACTATACGCCAATGATGGAACCAAAAAATCTGAGGTAGAATTACCAGCAGATTATTTTGATGGTTCTATCAATGAAGGAATTGTTCACGAATATGTGATGGTTGCTCTGGGTAACCAAAGACAGGGTACTGCCAAAACAAAAAGCCGCAGCGAAGTGAGCGGAACTGGCAAAAAACCCTGGAAGCAAAAAGGCACAGGACGTGCACGCTCCGGCGCAAGCACATCTCCAATATGGGTGCGTGGTGGCAAGGCTCACGGAGCTATTCCCCGCGATTATACCCGCAAGTTAAATAAAAAAGTTAAGAAGCAGGCTTTGGTATCTGCCCTTACACAAAAAGCTCAGGAAAATGGCGTTCATGTATTTGAAAGTCTTAACCTGGAGGGGCCTAAAACCAAGGGTTTGGCTTCTATTTTATCTAAAGCCGAAATTGCCGGTAAGAATTTAATTCTTATTTCTGAGCCTGATACCAACTTGTTTTTGGCAGGCAGAAATATTCCCAGTGTAAAAATCGCCAATGTTGCTGATATTAACGCTCTGAATGTTGTGTCCGCAAGTAATTTGATTTTTACTCAATCGGCTCTTGCGCAATTTTCCAAAGCAAAGGAGGCTGTAAGTGAAGCCGCTTAAAGAAATTATTTCCAAACCTTTGTTAACTGAAAAAAGCTCTACTTTGCGCTTTGATGAAAACCAATTTATTTTTCGGGTTCCAGCCAGTGCAAATAAAGTTGAAATAAAAAAGGCCGTGGAAACGCGCTTTAATGTGATTGTGGAAAATGTGAACACACTAAACAATCGCGGAAAAGTGAAAAACACACGTGGAATCAAAGGCAAACAGGCAAACTGGAAAAAAGCCTTTGTTAGAGTTAGAAAAGGGGATTCAATCCCAGAATTCGAGGGAGCTTAACACATGCCAATGAAGTCTTACAGACCCCTGACTCCTGTTTTGAGGTTTAAAGAAACCTCAGACTTTTCTGAAATTACATCTTCAGCTCCATTCAAGTCATTGACTGTTGGAAAGAAGAAAATTTCCGGACGAAACAACCGTGGTATTATTACCATGCGCAGAAGAGGCGGCGGTCACAAACGCTTATATAGAATTGTCGATTTTAAACGGGACCGTAAGGATGTTAAAGCCATCGTTGAATCCATTCAATACGATCCAAATCGCTCTGCAAATATCGCGCTAATTAAATATGTTGACGGCCAACGTCGATACATATTGGCTGCGGAAGAGCTCGCGGTTGGCCAAGAAATTGTAGCGAAAGAAAAAGCTCCAATTCAAATTGGAAATACCCTGGCTTTATCAGATATTCCCATCAACACTCTTATTCACAACATCGAAATGAAACCCGGCAAAGGTGGCCAGGTGGCCAGAGCTGCCGGAACTGCAGCTGAAATTGTGGGTAAAGATGAAAGTTATGCCCAGGTAAAAATGCCATCTGGTGAAATCAGATTGTTTTTACTTGGATGCAGCGCCACTATTGGCCGCGTTGGAAATGTAGATCACAACAAAGTCATTAGCGGAAGCGCCGGTCGCAGCCGCTGGCTAGGCAAGCGTCCTAAAGTTAGGGGCGTAGCCATGAACCCCGTAGATCACCCAATGGGCGGTGGTGAAGGCAAAACTTCAGGTGGCGGTCATCCTGTTTCACCTTGGGGCGTTAAAGCCAAGGGGTTTAAAACAAGAAATAACAAGCGCACTGATAAAATGATTGTCAGCCGCAAACCTAAGAAGAGAGGAAGATAATGACACGTTCGTTGAAAAAAGGTGCATTTGTAGACTCGCACTTGATGAAGAAAGTCAGCGCTATGAACGACTCTTCTAAAAGAACTCCAATTAAAAGTTGGAGTCGGCGTTCAACCATTACTCCTGATTTCGTAGGCAATACCATTGCTGTTCATAACGGAAAAACTTTCGTTCCCGTATATGTAAGTGAAAACATGGTGGGCCACAAGCTGGGGGAATTTTCTTTAACTCGCAATTTCCGCGGGCATGTAAAGAAAGAAAAGGCAAAGGGAAAATAAGCTATGGAAGCAACGGCAAAGGCTAAATATTTAAGATGCTCCGCTCGCAAAATGCGGCAGGTAGCAGATATGATTCGCAATGAATCTGTAGATTCTGCCATCGCGCAATTGTTTTCACTCAAGAAAACCAAAAAATCTGCGCAAATGATGGAAAAAGTTTTGCAATCTGCAGTGGCAAACATTAAGGACAAAAATCCGGAAGCCAATTTGGAAAATGGTTCATTGAAAGTGACCAAAATCCTGGTAGATGGAGGGCCGATTATTAAAAGAATCAGAGCCCGTGCTCAAGGTAGAGCCTACCGAATCGAAAAGAAATTGTGTCACTTAACCGTAGGCGTTTCCGAACAATAGGAAACATAGGAGGATTTTTTGGGACAAAAGACTAATCCAATCGGTTTTAGACTGGGAGTAACCAGAACCTGGAATTCAATTTGGTTTGCCGGAAAAAATTTTGGCGACCTTCTTTATGAAGATATGGTTCTTCGCCGCTATTTGAAAAAGCGTATGGAACATGCCAGCATTTCAAATATTGGTATTGAAAGAACCCCTAAGAAAGTAACCGTAAATTTGCACACCGCACGTCCGGGTATTGTTATCGGTAAAAAAGGCGAAGAAGTGGAAAGATTAAAAGGCGAGCTTCAGCACTTAACCGGTAAAGAAATTTATATCAACATCCGCGAAATCAAGCGCCCCGAAATTGACGCTCAATTGGTGGGAGATAACATTGCTGCTCAATTGGTAAAACGCGTTGCTTTTAGAAGAGCCATGAAAAAAGCGGTTTCCAGCGCCATGCGTTTAGGAGCCGAAGGTATCAAGGTTCAATTAGGTGGCCGTTTAGGCGGAGCAGAAATTGCCAGAACAGAAAAGTATGCCGAAGGCCGTTTGCCCTTGCATACATTGCGAGCTAAAATTGACTATGCTACTTCCCGCGCAGAAACCACTGCTGGTACCATTGGTATTAAAGTATGGGTTTTTAAAGGCGAAGTTTTCAAAAAGGACGCAATTAGCGCCGGTCAAGAAGTGGTTGAAGGAGTTTAAGCCCCATGTTAAGTCCTAAAAGAGTAAGACATCGTAAAGTAATGAAAGGGCGCATGAAAGGCACCGCTAAGCGGGGCACTGAAATCGCTTTTGGAGAATTTGGAATTAAAGCCCTTGAATCTTCCTGGGTGACCGAACGCCAGATTGAGGCTGCTCGTGTGGCCATGACCCGTAAAATTAAGCGCGGTGGAAAAATTTGGATTCGTATTTTCCCCGATAAGCCCTATACCAAAAAACCAGCAGAAACCCGTATGGGTTCCGGTAAAGGAAATCCAGAAGGTTGGGTTGCCGTGGTAAAAGCTGGCAGAATTATGTTTGAAATGAGTGGAGTAGGCAGAGAAGAAGCGGTGGATGCGTTGAAAGTTGCCGCTCAAAAGTTGCCTATTAAAACCACTATAGCCGAGGTATTGGAATAATGGCAAAAGTAGCTGAATATAGAGAAATGGATGTTAGCGGCTTAAAGAACGCCCTGAACGAAATGGAAAATGAATTGTTTGACCTTAAGTTCCAGGCTGCCCTGTCCAAGTTAGAGAATGTATCTCTAATCAAAACAAAAAGACGGGACATTGCCCGTCTTAAGACCATCATTCAAGAAAAGCAAACTGCTTCAAGAGGTGATAAATGAGCGCTGATGCGACAAAAGAAGCCGGAACAACTCAAAGAAGTTCAAACCGCAAAGTTCGTACAGGAATAGTGTCCAGCGACAAAATGGATAAAACTATTGTTATCGAAATTAAAATGCGTAAGAAACATCCTTTGTACGGAAAAACTATTCCTGCTACAAAGAAAATTTATGCCCACGACCCTGAAAATCAAGCTGAAGAAGGTGATTTGGTTGAGGTTATGGAAACTCGTCCCTTGAGCAAAACCAAGTGCTGGCGATTGATAAAAATTTTAGAAAAGAAGAAATAGTCGGAGACTGACTGATGATACAAATGCAAACAAAATTAGCTGTTGCGGATAACTCCGGCGCCAAAGAAGCCCAGTGCATTAAGGTTCTAGGTGGATCTAAACGCCGCTATGCTTCCTTGGGTGACATTATTGTGGTGTCCATTAAAAATGCCATTCCTGGGGGCAACGTTAAAAAAGGCGCTGTGCGCAAAGCCGTAGTGGTTCGCACTAAAAAAGAAGTGAAACGCAAAGACGGATCCGCTATTCGCTTCGGCGACAATGCTGTGGTATTGGTTAACGAAAGCGGCGAGCCCCAGGCCACGCGTATTTTTGGACCTGTTGCCAGAGAACTGCGGGAAAAGAATTTTATGAAAATTGTTTCCCTTGCTGTGGAGGTAATTTAATTGAAAACAAATTTTAAAAAAGAAGACATGGTGCAAGTTATCAGCGGTAAAGCAAAAGGCCGCTCCGGTAAAGTGCTCAGAGTTTTAAAAAGCAAAGGTGCTTTGGTTGTTGAAGGTATTAACAAAGCCAAAAAACACGAAAAGCCAAATCAGAACAATGAAAAGGGCGGAATTGTAGATAAGGAAATGCCCATTAACATTTCCAATGTGATGTTAATTAGCCCTAAAACAAACAAGCCTATTAAAGTTACACGCAAAAAAATGGAAAATGGGAAAAATGTTCGGGTAGACAAAAAAACCGGAAAACCCATAGACGCATAAAAAGCAGTTAGGTAAAAAAATGTCGATGACTTTATTAAAAGATAAATATAAAAAGGAAATTATTCCTCACCTGAAAGACAAGCTCCAGGTGGCTAATGTTATGCAGGTTCCCCGCCTCAAAAAAATTGTTTTGAACATGGGCGTAGGACAGGCTACACAAAATTCAAAGCTTATTGATGAAGCTGTGAATACATTAACAGTTATCACAGGCCAAAAAGCTCAGGTTACGCGGGCTAAAAAAGCCATTTCAAATTTTAAGCTTCGCGAGGGATTGCCCATTGGCGCCAAGGTTACTCTTCACGGCGATATTATGTGGGAATTTTTGGAAAGGCTTATTAACTTTGCCCTTCCCCGTGTGAAAGATTTTAAAGGTATATCCAACAAAAGCTTTGATGGCCGTGGAAACTACACTTTGGGAATCAAAGAACAAATCATTTTTCTGGAAGTGGACTATGATAAAGTTTCCAGATTGATGGGAATGGATATCAGTTTTGTAACCAGCGCTGTGAATAATGAAGCATGTAAAGAGTTGCTAGCCAGCTTGGGAATGCCGTTTAGGAAATAATAAAAGAGCAAGGATTTTATGGCAAAAAGATCATTAATTGAAAAAAGCAAAAGAACCCCTAAGTATGCGGTTCGCCAACACAATCGCTGTCGCCGTTGTGGCCGTCCTAAGGCTTACATCCGTCAGTTTGGTATTTGCAGAATATGTTTCCGTGAATTGGCTCTTTTGGGCGAAATTCCCGGTGTGACAAAATCCAGTTGGTAATTTTAAGGAATTAAAAAAGAGAGAAAAACATGAATACAGATCCTATTGCAGATATGCTAACCCGGATTCGCAATGCCTTAATGGTGGGCAAAGCAACTGTTCAAATGCCTGCTTCAAATCTTAAAAGAGAAATATTAAAGATTTTGGTTAAAGAAGGCTATGTCAAGAAGTTTGTTATTGTTGATGATGGCAAGCAGGGTCAAATTAAGTTAATGCTGAAATATGACGGTAGCACTCCCGCTATTCAAGGCCTTAAAAAAGTAAGCCGTGGCGGACTACGTCAGTACAGCAAAAAAGTAAACATCCCTAAAACCCTTAATGGTTTGGGTCTCACAATCTTATCCACTTCATCCGGTGTAATGACTGACAGAGAAGCACGCGAAAAAAATTGCGGCGGCGAAGTTTTGTGTCAGGTTTGGTAGGTAGAAAATGTCAAGAGTAGGCAAGGCAATAATTGAAATTCCCGAAAAAGTTGAAATTAAAGTCAACGGGAAAAACATCGATGTAAAAGGCCCAAAAGGATCTTTATCTTACAGGGTTCATGATTTTATCGATATTGAATTGAGCGATAAGGAATTGACTTTTAAGCGTCATTCCGACAATAACGAACACAAATCCCTTCATGGAACCACAAGAGCTAATGTGGCAAACATGGTAAAAGGGGTTTCCGAGGGTTTCCAAAAAGAATTGGAAATTATCGGCGTTGGTTATCGCGGTGAACAAAAAGGAAAAAATATCAACTTCCTGCTTGGATTCTCCCATCACGTTTTGGTTGAACCTCCTGAAGGCATTGAGCTTAAAATGGAAGGCAATACCAAAGTGGTAATAAGCGGAATCGACAAACAGTTGGTAGGCCAGGTGGCAGCAAACATCCGTAAGTATCGTCAGCCTGAACCATATAAAGGTAAAGGTATTCGCTATGCTAACGAACATGTTCGCAGAAAGGAAGTTAAGAAATCGTAATTTTACGGTTGAGGCATAAAAATGGAAGATATTGCAAAAACAAGAGTAAAAATCAGAAAATCCCGCCACAATCGCGTCCGTCAGATTGTGACTGGCACCAGTGATCGCCCTCGCCTTTGTGTGAGAAGAAGCCTTAAACATGCATACGCCCAAATTGTGGATGATGTTTCCGGCCAATCCATTGCTTTGGTTTCCACTCAGTCCAAAGAGTTGGCTAAGGAAATAAAGGGCAAAACCAAAATTGAGGCCTCTAAAATTATTGGCCAGAAAATTGGTGAAATTGCCAAGGAAAAGGGAATCGAAAAAGTAGTTTTTGACCGCGGCGGATATTTGTATCACGGTCGTATTAAAGCCCTGGCTGATTCTGCCAGAGAAGCTGGTTTGGTATTTTAATTAGAGGAGTTCCTTTTGGAAGCAGAAAAAATTGAATTTCAGGAACGAGTAGTCTCCATTAACCGTTGCGCTAAAGTTGTAAAAGGCGGACGTAGATTTTCTTTCAGTGCCCTGGTTGTAGTGGGCGATGGCCATGGCCGTGTGGGTATTGGTCTTGGAAAAGCAAAAGATGTTTCCGAAGCTATTCGCAAAGGAACTGAAAGCGCCCATAAAAATGTTACAGATGTGGTACTTCACAATCAAACTATTCCTCACGAAACCGTGGGTGAATTTGGTGCGGTAAAAATTTTAATGCGCCCAGCCTCACAGGGAACAGGCGTAATAGCTGGCGGTTCTGCACGCGCTGTGTTGGAATTGGCCGGTGTGCATAATATATTGACCAAGGTATTTGGTTCTACAAATCCCAGCAATGTGGTTAAAGCTACATTAGCCGGACTTAGAGCCCAAAAATCCAAAGAGCAGTTTCACTTGTTGCGTAAGGCATCCTAACTGCTAAAGGAATAAAAAATGTCAGGAAAATTGAAAATAACACAAGTTAAAAGCAAAATCAGACAGCTTGCTTCTAAAAGAAAAACCTTGGAAGCGCTGGGATTAACAAAAATTGGAAAAACAGTTGTGCACAACGACACTCCCGAAATTCAGGGAATGGTTCGTTCAGTTGCCCATTTAGTGACTGTTGAGGAACAAAAATGAATTTATCTACTTTAAGGCCTGCTGAAGGCTCCCGAAAAGTTGCCAAAAGAAAAGGTCGTGGACCTGGTTCTAATTTGGGTAAAACCTCTGGCCGTGGTCAAAAAGGTGCCGGAGCGAGAAAAAGTAATGGAATTCCTGCCGGATTTGAAGGCGGACAAATGCCTTTGCAAAAACGGGTTCCCAAACGCGGATTCCGTTCTCATTTTCCCAACGACACTCAAATCGTTAACATTCAGGATTTGGAAAAGCGTTGCGAAGGAACAGTAACTAACGAAGAACTTTTTAAAGTCGGACTTATTCGAAAATTGGATAAGCCAGTTAAAATTTTAGGTTATGGCAAGCTGTCCAAGGCTCTTAATGTAAAAGTTGCAAAATACAGCGCATCAGCAAAATCTGCTATTGAAGCAGCTAAAGGTGTAGCGGAGGTTATCTAATTGCAGACGTTAAGCGGCTTTGCAAATATTTGGAAGATTAAGGATTTAAGATCCAGAATTTTATTTACTCTGGGAATCCTTTTCGTTTACCGTTTGGGCGGCCACATTCCGGTGCCCGGCGTTAATGCAGCTGCCTTGTCTAGCTTTTTTAGTTCTGATTCTAATAACATGTTCAGCCTCTACAATACCTTTGTGGGAGGCGCCTTATCCCGTGCATCTATTTTTTCTTTGGGTATTATGCCCTACATTACCGCGTCTATTATTATCCAACTTATGGGGACTGTGGTCCCTAAAATTGCTGAACTGCAAAAAATGGGAACTGAAGGACGCAATAAACTGACCCAATGGACACGCTACGGCACTATTCTTATTACTATGGTTCAATCTATAGGTATTAGCACTTGGCTGTTTGGTCAAAAAACAGCTCTGGGAGAAAGTCTTGTGGTGGCAGGCATTGGAAAGTTTAGCTTTATTGCCTTAACGACTTTAACGCTCACCACCGGAACCATTTTTATCATGTGGTTAGGTGAGCAAATAACAGCCCGCGGAATTGGAAACGGTATTTCCCTTATCATCTTTATTGGTATTATCGCACAAGTTCCTGTGGCCATTATGAATGAATGGGAAATGTTCATCAACCAAGAACATTCTCTTGCCATGGAAATGATAATTTTGGCTGTAGTGATAAGCATAATCATGTTTATCATCTATATAGACCAGGGTACCCGGCGAATCCCGCTACAAAGTCCAAGGCGCGTTGTGGGCCGCAAGGTAATGGGTGGCCAGTCCAGCTTTTTGCCTTTAAAAGTAAACACCGCAGGAGTGATGCCTGTGATTTTTGCCTCAGCCATTATGTTTTTGCCTGCTCAATTAGTGGCATTTTTCCCTAATTGGCAAACAGGCCAGGCTATTGGCCGTTCCATGCTCCCTGGGGAATGGGGCTATTCCATTGTTTATGTGGTTTTAATTGTATTTTTTACCTATTTCTATACGGCCATTCAGTACAATCCTACGGAAATTGCTGAAAATTTAAAGAAGTCTGGCGGGTTTATTCCAGGCGTTCGTCCGGGTCGTAAAACAGCTGAATTTATTGATGTGATTTTAACAAGGGTTACTCTGACCTGCGCCATTTTCTTGGCTTTCATCAGTGTAGGCCCTTTCTATTTGAAAGATAGTCTTAATATGTCCTTTTATATTGGTGGAACCAGTGTTTTGATTTGCATTGGAGTTGCCCTGGAAACACTTAGGCAGTTTCAAAGCCGCCTTCAGGAACAAAATTATGAAGGTTTCATGAAACGCGGGAAAATCAGAGGTAGAAGGAAGTATTAATGGCAAAGCAAGAAGGAATTCAGGTTGAGGGAAAAGTGGTCAAATCATTGCCAAATGCGACTTTTATCGTCCAATTGGATAATGGCCACGAAATCCTGGCCCATATTTCCGGTACTATGAGAAAACACTATATCAGAATTTTACCAGATGATAGAGTTTTAGTAGAATTATCTCCCTATGATCTGACAAGAGGCAGAATTACCTATCGTCACAAATAGGGTAAAAAGAGGTTAAAAACTATGAGAGTGAGAGCATCAGTTAAAAAAAGGTGTGAAGACTGCAAAGTCATCCGCCGCAAAGGTATTATCCGGGTGATTTGCAAAAAAAATCCCCGGCACAATCAGAGGCAAGGATAAGATATGGCGAGATTAGCGGGTGTTGATTTACCTGATAACAAAAAAAGTGAAATTGGCCTAACATACATATTTGGTATTGGCCGCAAAACAGCAATCGATATTTTGGCTTTGGCCGAAATTGATCCAAGCACAAAAGTTGGAGATTTATCTGGCGATGATATCGGTCGTTTAAGAAAAATAATTGAAAAAAATTATGTAATTGAAGGTGATTTGCGCACTCAGGTGTCTATGAACATCAAACGTTTAGTAGATATCGGATGTTACAGAGGCATTCGCCATAGAAAAAATCTTCCTGTTAGAGGACAAAACACGCAAACCAATGCCCGGACCAGAAAAGGTCCCCGTAAAACTGTAGCAGGCAAGAAGAAATAAGGATTAATAAATATGGCTGAAGAAAAAACTGAAGCAACTGTTGAATCTGCTGAAGCTCCAAAAGCTAGCGCAGAACCAAAAATCAAAGTTAAAAAAGGCAAAAAGCGCGCCGATGTTAGTGGCAAATGCGCTGTTCATGCGACTTTCAATAATACTATTGTGACCATAACAGATGTTAGTGGGAATGTGGTTAGTTGGGGCTCTGCAGGAAAAGCCGGAATTAAGGGATCAAGGAAAAGCACTCCATTTGCAGCGCAACTCGCCGGAGAAATCGCAGCAAAAGCCGCTATGGAATTGGGAATGCGCCGGGTTGATGTTACTGTTAAAGGCGCTGGCCCCGGCCGCGAATCAGCTGTTCGCTCCTTGAAATCTGCCGGAATGGAAATTTTATCCATTAGAGATATGACTGGTATTCCTCACAACGGTTGCCGTCCCAAAAAGAAAAGAAGAGTATAGATTTAAGACTTAACCAAACCTTGGAGTTTAACCTATGAAATGGAAAGCACTTCCAATGCCAGAAGGCATCACTAAAGATGCCTCGAGCAATGCAAAATACGGAAAATTTGTAATTGAGCCACTTGAAAGAGGCTGGGGAATTACAATTGGAAATGCCTTACGCCGGATTATGTTGTCCAGCCTTCAGGGTGCAGCGGTTGTCGCTGTCCGTATTGAAGGTATCTCACATGAATTTGACACCATTGAAGGTGTTAAAGAAGATGTTGCTGAAATTATTTTGAATTTGAAAAAGCTTAGAGTAAAGCTCCTTTCAAATGAAACATCAACTTTGCGTCTGGATGTATCCGGTGAAGGCGATGTGGTTGCAGCCAATATTGAAGAGAATCCTGATGTGGAAATTTTGAACCCTGATTTGCATATCGCTACTTTGGGAGACAACGGAAACCTATCCATGGAAATCCGAATTGCCGATGGACGCGGTTATGTAAGTTCAGAAGAACTCAAAAATGAAGAGGACCCTATTGGTGTTATTCCAGTGGATGCCGACTTCTCCCCTGTAACTAAAGTTGCCTTTGAAGTTGTAGATACCCGTGTAGGCCAAAGAACTGATTTTAACTCTTTGCGCATGGAAATCTGGACCGACGGCAGCCTTGAACCTGAAGATGCCATGGCTTATGCTGCAAAACTAATGGTGGACCACCTTGAAGTGTTCATCAATTTTGAAGGCGAATTGGAATCCGCGCAGGAAGTGGTTCAGGACGACGAAACAGAAAGATTAAAAGCCTTGTTTAAAATGCGGGTAGACGAATTGGAGCTTTCCGTTCGTTCCAGCAATTGTTTAAGGCTTGCCAATATTCACACTATTGGCGACTTGGTAAAAAATCCCGAATCCGATATGTTGAAATACAAAAATTTTGGCCGCAAATCTTTAATCGAATTGAGCGAGGTTTTGGCTAACTTAGGACTTCACTTCGGTATGGAAGTAGACAAAATTCTTGGCCCTAATGGCTAGGATTTAACACAGGAAATTGAAATTATGAGACACGGCAATAAGCTAAATCATTTGGGTAGGGAATCATCCCACCGCAAAATGATGCTGAATAATCTGGCAACTTCAATTTTATTGAGTGGCCTTAAGGAAGAACAAATGGAGCGCCAGGTGCGCACTACTTTGCCCAAAGCCAAAGCGGTAAGAGGCTTGGTTGACAGATTAATAACCTATGGCAAAAAGGGCGATTTGTCTGCAAAAAGGCAGGCAGCTCGTTTTGTAAAAGATAAAGAAGCTTTTAAAGGGCTCTTTTCTACCCTTGGTGAGCGCTATAAAGAAAGGGATGGCGGTTATACCCGTATTTTAAAACTTTCCAGCAACCGTCATGGCGATAACGCGGAAATGGCAATTATCACCTTGGTGGAAGATGAACTGGTTAAAAAGAAAAAGAAAAAAGCTGCTAAAAAGAAAAAAGCAGCACCCAAGGCCGCAGAAGCTAAAGTTGAAGAAACAGTAGCTCCCCAGCCTGAAGCAGCCGAAGAGCCAAAAGCTGCTGCGGAAGAAACCAGCGAGAAAAAATCGGAAGACAAAGCTGAATAATTTTTCGCACTAATGTTTTAAAGGGCACCTTTTTTAGGTGCCTTTTTTATTGGAGTTAAAGTTATCTCAGAGGAAGATAAAAATGCAGGCTCCATTCAATACCCGGCAAAAACGCAGAATAATTCATTATATATTATGTTAATGAGAAAAGCAGAATTGTGCGTAGAGGGACACCCGATTTGAAAGACAATTTGGATATTCAGGAAAAATTAAAGCTGCTGCCCGCCATGCCTGGAGTTTATTTAATGAAATCCGCAAGCGGGAAAATTATTTATATCGGCAAAGCAAGAAATTTGAAAGCTAGAGTCTCCTCTTATTTTCAAAACAGTGTCGCCTATAATCATTTGGCTTCGCAAATATTAAGAGATAAAGCGAAAGATTTGGAATGGTTTGTGACATCCAATGAAAAAGAAGCTTTGATACTGGAAGCGAATCTGGCAAAAAAGCATTCGCCCAGGTATAACATACTACTTAAAGATGATAAACATTTTCCATACATTAAATTGACCAAAGAAGAGGGATTCCCCAGATTTGTGGTGACGCGCAAAATAAACAATGATAAAAATGTGTATTTTGGGCCATTTACTGATGCCAGAGCTATGCGAAGGACCATTAGATATATGCAAAAAACCTTCCGCATCCGGGATTGCAAATATGATTTGCCTTTGAAAAACCCAATTAAACCATGTTTAACATACCACATTGGCCGTTGCGATGCGCCCTGCGCGGATATGTATTCAAAGGAAGAGTATGGGAAATTGGTAGAGGAATCGGAATTGTTTTTGAAAGGAAAAAAAAAGGAACTTTTGGTCCAATTACAGACTCAAATGAAAGAAGCATCCCGGGAACAGCAATTTGAAAAGGCCGCTAAAGTAAGGGATCAAATAAAAAATATTGAAAAAGTTTTGGAGCGACAGAGAGTGGATTTGGGAGATGAATCAGATGCCGATTTAATATCCGTTGCCAGGGAAGGAAAGTTTGGCTGCGCCATGGTTGTGCAAATCCGTGAAGGGCTGGTTATTGATAAAAAATCCTTTCAATTGACCTGCCCCCTGGAACAATCTGAAATGTATCTAATGACTCAATTTTTAAAAAGCTTCTATTCTGAGGATATGTGGATACCCAGAGAAATTTTAGTATCCCATGAGCCAGACGCTGAAGAAAATATGGAGGAGCTACTTTGTGAGCTAAAGGGAAGCAAGGTGAAGTTAACCCTTCCACAAAAAGGGGAAAAGAAAAAACAACTATTACTCATTGAAAAAAATGCCAAAATGAATGTTGTGGAATATATGGCCTCTGCGGAGCGAAAAAACCGGACCGATTTATCCGTGGAATCCTTAAAGGACGATTTGCAATTAAAAGAATTGCCCCGCAGAATTGAAGGCTTTGATATATCTCATTTAGCAGGTACGGATACCGTAGCTTCTATGGTGGTTTTTAAAGATGGAAAGCCTGAAAAAAAATCCTATCGAAAATTTAACGTAAAGACCGTTGAGGGAATAGATGATTTCGCATCCATGCGGGAAATCATTGAAAGGCGGTTAAAAAGACTGGTGGAGGAAAATGGGGAATACCCAAATTTGATGTTAATAGACGGAGGAAAGGGCCAGCTTTCCTCAGCCTATGAACAATTGAAAAAATTAGGTTTGGAAGATAAGATAGCAATGATAGGCCTGGCAAAAAGGCTTGAAGAAGTTTTCAAACCTAATGAAAGCCTTCCCCACAACATACCCAAAACTTCCCTAAGCTTAAAGTTGCTTCAGCAGTTACGAGATGAAAGCCACAGGTTTGCTATAACTTTCCAAAAATCAAAAAGAAAAAAATACCTGCAAGCCAGTTGGTTAGATGAAATCCCCGGAATTGGCCAAAAAAGAAAGGAAAGTCTTTTTCAACAATTTAAAACGCCTCAAAAAATAAAAACTTTGAATTTAGCCGAATTTCAAAAGGTTTTTGGTAAAAAAACAGGCTTGACGATATGGCAAAATATTCAGAGATTTTTAGAAGGATCAAATAAATAATTTTTTATAAAATTATAATTAGACCAGGCCCCAATCCCCCCGCTAATTCTAAGCCCTTTTAATAATTTTAAACCAAATTTACTGTTTTATGTATGTGGTAAAAAAATAAAAAAAATTTTTGCGTTTTAAAAAAACTGTGGTATATTAATTGAGCTGGCTTTGGCTGATGTTAGTAAAAAAGATCAGTTTAAGATTTGGCAATCTATAACAGGTGAATTTTCAAAACCCGTTAAAGTAAACATGAACCAATGATGGAGGATGTTATGCGCGAAAATCGAGACAGAAGCTATTTTAAAGCAGATGGGTACGAAGAAGAACCGGTTTCCAACTACATAAGCCAAGAACATTACGAAGATACTTTCGCACCCGACGAGCGAACCCCGCTTGAATTTGCGGACAGGCACGAAGATGACGGACCAAATCCCGCCTCTGTTTCCGGCCAATGGGATGTTATCAGCCAAGAAATTTATGTTAACAAGGGTGAAAGGCCCGTTTAAGGGCCTTTAAAACCCTATATTCCCATTCCATCTTTACCAATGGTTCCCACCAGGGACTTTTGGTAATTAGGGTGGTTTAGATTTTTAAGCTGGTTTTTAACATATCGGATTTTTCCATCCAGATTTAAAAAACCCGCCAGATTGGAATCGTATTCCTTGTGCTTAAAATCATTTAAATAGGAAAGGCTGTTTTCAAGCTGCATTTTGTCATAGTCCACTTGATTTTGAAGCCTCTTGGAATACCAATCTGATTTTATCATGTTATCCAATTTAAACATATCGCGGAACTCAGGGCTATCAACCTTTAAACCCTGATATTCGCCATAGGCCATTATATGTATCAGAACCTTTAATGGAGGACATGCCAAGTTGTCTCCACCATTTTTTACAATAGCTTCGGCTATTTTCATTTGGGTATCCGTGATGTTGCAAACGCCATCCACAAAATCATCCATATTTTGTTTTTCGGGTTTTAACATATCTTCGGGAAAAACAGAAAGGGGAGATACAAATACTCTGCCCAGAAAGCTCCTCACAAAGTTTTGGGTTATACGGTAGCCAAGCCGTGAAGCCAGAACAGTTCTCCCCTTGTGTTTGAAATCTTCTAGTTTTTCAAAATAGCGGTTTTTTATAAGATAATCGATGTCTCTTTCTCCAATGTCCAATCGACACCATATTTCCGGTATAAGAAGACTTAAATCGTGATCTACCTTGTATTTGCTACCGATGTGGCCTGCCGGGGTGGAAAAAACGGGATAACCACATAGAATATAACTCACAAGGGCATTGTTTAAATCTGTAATGGCGTTTAACATGTTAAAGGGGCCTTTAGTTAAAGGGCCCTCACTTCCGGCGCCAGTGGTGGAAGGGGACTTGCCTGTTAAGCTGCTGATAAAGTCCATAAACAATTCAGGCAAGGGTTGATAGTGTAAGGGGTTGTAAACTGCAAGGGGCAAAATCTTTTTGGCATGGTCCGATGGATTATTACGGCGGCCGATTAGTACGGCATTGACGGGCATAATGGGCTCTTCATTTGGACTTAGCTTTCGATGCAGCCGTAATGACATTCTGTTGAGATACAAGCCTTCGGGGTGAATTAAATTGGGATTGGTTTGCAGGTAGCGTACATTAGGTGAAGGAATTCCATTGATGAGACGCCCCTCGGAGCTGCTGATAAAATATTTACCAGGAGCTTTTAAGGCGTTTTCAATAATACCCTTCATGGGAGGAGTAAATTTTTCAAAATTTATTTTGTCCTCGTATATGTTAAGAGCATCGTTGTAATCAAGGGGTTGGTAATTAGATACAAAGGTATTGGGCTGAGCCAAATCGTGCTCGGCTTGGATGTCAAAGCCCCGATGTTTAGCATCATCCGGGCGTTGGAATAGACGATATTCGCAGTTTTGCACAAATTTTTGACTGAAATTATCGTATTTGGGATTGCCATTTTTTAATTGCTTAGCTGGAAGGGTAATGGAAGCGGTAATGTCATCTTCCATTTGAATTTTTTCAGCAGGCATATAATCAATTCGCAAACGGTATAACTGCCATTTTCCCTTAGTATCTGTTCCTACTCTAAGGTAACTGGAAATTAACTTGCGTTGGTCCAAATTGAGTTCGTAGCCTGGAGTCCCATCCATGTAATCTACAGAAAAATGTTGTTTCCAGTCTTTGCCCCATTCAGGTTTGTAAAAGCGTTTCACAGCCAAAACTAAATGAAGGATATGTTTGGGAATAGTAGTGAGCCATTTGTTATAGCTATCGGTATATTCATCGGCGGGAGTCATGAGTTTTATGACTGATCCCAAAGAACGTTCGGAACTTAGAATGGGCCTGGATTTGGGTTTGGGTGTGATTTTTTCTTTAAATCTGTCTCCGTAGTCTTTGGCCAAAAGTTTTTCTACTTCGGCAAAATCAGCTTCAAAATCTTTTATGTAAAAGTTGTGGTACACGATGGAGTCGGAAATGGATTTGGATATTTCGGACTTGCCTCCACCGGATACGGTGCAGGGTTTGTGACAAAGGGTTCCTTCGGCAACGGAGCCCACTAAACGCCAGGAAGGAGCCCCGCTGTGTTTTTCCATGCGGATTTTATAACCCGATGGATGCACATATACATTGTCGGGCAATAGTTTGATTTTAGCAGGCGTTTTGCCGTTTTTCCAACTTATGGACTGGGAGTGTAAATCAAATTCGGCATTGTCAGGAACATAGATAATATGGGGGAAGTTTTTATCGACTCCATAGCCTTCTTTTTTTAAGTGCATGACGCTTTTGAACTTTTTGGAAACATCTTTCCAGCGCATGCCTAATTTTTTCATGTAATCATCTTCCCGAAAGCTGTCTCCCAAAGAGTAGCTGGGGCAAATAAAGGCTCCACCGGCGTGTTCTTCTTCAACTAAGCCAGCCAAATTCGCAGCAAAGCTTATTTGAGTTTTAACTTCTTTTTTGCAGTAGCCAAAATAATTGTCTCCAATAAGGGTAATGACCAAGCCCTCTTCGGTGCGGAAAAAGGCTTTGAAGGCATTGCCATCGTTGTACAACTCGCCTTCCTTTTTCCAACACATTCCATCTTTTTTCTGAAGTTCAGTAGCCTTTGAAAAATGGGGAAGCCCTAGTTCTTTTTTAGTGAGCTTAGTCATGTGCGGGGCCAGAATAACCAGGCCGCTGTGACCCGTAAAGTTTTCCACGTCCAGAGCGGAGTCGTTTTGAGGGAGCAAGGGATCTCCGGCATTGCCAAAAATAGATTCCACAAAATCGAGATTGGATACCAAACTTCCGGGCACTAGAAACAGCATTTCCATGGACTTGGCCTTTGAAAATCCAGGGACTTCAGGAAAAACCAGAGGCCTCAAGAAAAGGCTTACAAAGCTCTGGGCTTTATTTTTCTGAGTAGAGGTAAAAGGAAGCTCTAACAGCTTTTTAGGTGGATGTAAGGCATGCCATAAAAGATTTCCATAAGCTATTTGCGGAATGGTTATTTTGTTGTGCTCGATAAAGCCATATCCCCCCTGGGAAATATGAAAGGAGTTTTTAGTGGTGCGCCGGTCATTTATGGGGTTGTGGAGAACACCTTGCTGGATTCGATAGGAATCCACATATTCATTTTTGTAAAAATCTTTATCGGGGGGAAGGCTTAGGGTTCTGGCCTGGCCGTGGCTGTCCAGATGGATTTTTTTTTGGGGCAACTGATGTTTTTTGCCCCATTCTTTAACGGGAAAATGTTTGTAAATAAAATTTTGCAAACGCGTTTCAATGGGAGAATGAGAACTGTGCAGGAGCAATTTCAGCTGATCCTGGTACTCTCCTAAAAGGGCGTGCCCGTTTTTGATTTCGTCTTGCGAAAGTTCCTTTTCGTAAGTGGGCAGGTCAGCCAATTTCAGTTTGAAATTTATTTTTGCCACCATTTCCTCGAGAGGAGGAATGACATTGCTGCCATTAGAAAATCCGATTTTTGTTTTTAGAACGTCCAAGCTGCTTCTCCCATTTTTCTTTAAAAAACTAAAAAAATATTTTGCGGTTTTGAATAGGCCTTCCAAATACGGTGAAAGATGGAGCTGGTATGGGAAAGATTGCCCCACATTTATCTATATGGAGTTAAATTATGAAGGAGGGGTTAGGGAGTTATGTCTTTAAAAAAAATAAACGGTTTTTTAGGTTGGGACACAGGTATATTGCTGGTTATCCCCTCCTTTATTTTATTGGCTTGTACGGAACCTGAAGGCGTGAAGTCAAAAATTGAAATAAATCTCAGCCATACCGTGGGCGCTGAACCTTTGCATCTGGACAGTCTGATGTACCGGAATAAAGCCTTGAATGTTTTTTCCGTAGAAGAATTACGGTATTATCTTTCTGGCTTTAAGTTGAAGTTCAAAAAAAATATCAGCCCTAAATCTATTGACCAGTTTAAATACATAGATGTACGAGATACATCGGAAGGAAAATTTACGCTGGAATTGGATGGTGAAGGGAAACTGGAATACTTGGAAATGGTATTGGGCTTTAGTCCCGAAAATAATCATTGGGATTATTTGCCTTCTACTCAGGAAAATATAAATATGAAGTGGCCGCTTCATTTGGGAGGGGGGTATCATTTTTTGAAATTAGAAGGCTGGGTGAAACAATCCCAGGATTCCCTGTTATCTTATACCGTACATCTGGGAGCCAGTCCGGAAGAAAACCTGGAACTAAACATAAGGTTTGCGCCGGATTCAGAATTGGAAATTAATTCAGACAGAACCCTAAAACTAAACCTTGCTATGGATGTATTGGGCTGGTTGGATGGGCCCAATATATATAATGTGCTTAAAGCGGGGGAAACCATGACTAACGATTCTTTAAAACATGTGCTTCTGGAAAATGGCGCAATAAATACCTTTAGCCTTTCGGTTGCAAATTGAAAGGTTTTTTTTGCATAAAGATGAAACACGCTGAAATTTTATCTCTGGCATTTATCTGCGGTTTTGGGTTATTTGTTTTTTCCGGCTGTTTGTTTGACAAATCAAACACTGAAGTTTCTGAAAAGGTTTTTTTGGATAGTTTGCCGGGTTATCCCATTGCTGAAATCCCTGCCGATAATCCTTTGAGCGTGAAAGGCATTGAGCTAGGGCGGATGTTGTTTTATGATCCGATTTTATCTGCGGATAGCAGTATGTCTTGCGGAACCTGCCACAACCAGGCCAGGGCCTTTACAGACAATGGCCGTCGCTTTAGCCTGGGAATTCACGGAGACACGGGAAATGTTAATGCTTCATCAATAATAAGCCCGGCCTGGAACAATTTTAATTTTTGGAACGGAAGAGCGCAAAGCCTGGAACAGCAGGCCTTGGGGCCTGTGGTAAATCCCATTGAAATGGCCTCTGGCAGCTGGGTCCAGGTGGCCCATAAATTAAACAGCCACAGCAGCTATCCCAAACTGTTTAAAAGCGTTTTTGGAGTTTCTAATATCGATTCCATGTTAGTGGTCCAGGCTATCTCCCAGTTTGAGAGGACCTTGATTTCCAACAATTCAAAATACGACAGAATGCGAAGGGGTGAAGCCAGCTTTAGCGATGAAGAGTCCAGAGGTTTTTTCGCATTTATGGGTCCTACCCAGGGAGATTGCTTTCACTGCCATGTTGTGGATATGTTTTACGATAATTTGTTTCACAACAATGGTATTGATTCTGTTATTGAGCCTGAATCCGGTTTGGGCGCCACCACTAAAAATCCCCTGGATGATGGAAAATGGAAGACCCCCACTTTAAGAAATGTGGAGTATACCGCCCCATATATGCACGATGGACGTTTTCAAACCCTTGAAGAGGTGATAAACCATTATGCTTCGGGAGTGGTGCTAACACCCACTACCAGTCCCTTAGTAGCTAAGCGCCTTCGAGGTGAAATTCCACCTCTTTCTGAGGAGGACAAGCGCCTTATTATTGTATTTTTAAAAACCCTTTCGGACCCGGAGTTTATTTCGAATCCGGATTTTTCAAATCCTTTTCTGGAATGAATTTCCCATTTAGATAGTAATATTTGTTGTTATACCTCCCCACCACGTTGGGAAGAAATCCAAATAAAGGATAGGATGTTTTTTTTATCTCATTCTTATGAGTTTTGGGAATTGATGTATAGGCGTGTTCTAAAAAGTCTTCCAAACTTACAGAAACCCCAGGCATTCTGCCGTTTCCCCTTTTGTGAATTCGGCCTTCGATAACAAAATACACAGAGGGCTCAAATATGCAATCCACTGTTGGCGTCCAGCCAAAATCCCTGGTGGAATCGGCGCCATTAAAAAAAGCAAGGAAAAGAGTATCTTGCATGGGAGCAAATGTTATGCTATCCGTGCCGGAGTAAGCCCATATTTGCTGCAGGCTGATGTTTTGGTTTTCCAAGCTGTCTTTATAGGCAGATAAAAAACTAACGTCCAACTTTTGACCGCGGTACTGAACAATAACCGGGATGCTATCACCCACATAGCTGGTATCCCATTCATCCCATTGGCCAGTTACCTGTAAATTTCCGGTATATACATATTTACTTTCTTTCCATTTTAACAAGAGGTCCTGAAGTAAATATTCCTGGTAAAAAGTATCTATCACGCAAATTGGAGGGCTGATAACACACTGGCTTTCCACACTTACGCCGGGAGATAAGGTATCAAGGGATATTTCCATATTAGGGCATATATGGGCTCCCAGAGTGCAGTAAAGGAAAAAAAATAAAACAGCTTTTAGCATAGGGAAAATTTAGCCAACTTATAAAATATAAAGAAAAAGTATTTAAGCTGTATTTTGAAAGCTGGTAATTTAGGCGGGCAGGCTAAAATTGCTTGAAAAAATTAGCAATGGCTTCTGCAGAAAAACCCGGAATGCTGTGTCCATCTCCCTCCCTGGGACACCACACTACCGGATAGCCGGGATCGCAGCCCTGGTAAGCCACGCAAGGGGAAGGTTCCACTGGCGAGGTTTCGGCGCTGCAACCGTTATTTATCCGAAGAACTTCCATCATAGGCTCAGCCATAGAAATTTGAAGCACACTGTCGGCGATTCCATGTGTGGCCCACACTGCGACCCTCCTTTCCGGAGTTGTTCTGGTGCAACTGGCCCCGCTAATGGGAGCACCTGCCATGGCCCCAACGGCTCTGAAAATATCACTTAGATTGCAGGCGGCTGTAAAGGACATGGAGCCTCCATAACTAAAACCTGTAGAAAAAATCCGGGATTCATCTACGCAGTAATTTTCTTTAAGAAATGCAAACATCTCCCTTGAAAACTCCTCATCTTCTCCACCTTGATTGGCCCAGCCCAAGTTATTTCCACCCAAGGAGGGTAGTCCTTCAGGGCTAATATATATGGCATCTGGAAAATAGTTCCCCACTCTATACATAGTTCTGGCCATGGAGGCCGAACCTCCCAAGGGGTGGTAATTAAAGACAACCGGGTGTGGCTGGCTGTTGTCATAATTGTCGGGCAGGTCCACGTAAAAAGTTCTTTCTTTGCCATTGGCTTGGACGCTGCAATCCGAATTATCACAGGAAGGAGGGGTTGTCCCGCAACCGGCCGTGCCGCCGGATTCAGGGACAAGGATAATATCTCCCATATTTTGTTGGTAAGAGTCCAGATTAACTTGAGATGTGGTGTAACCCGTCATCGACACAATTAATACATCCACCCCTTTTTTTCCCATGCTTTGTTTCTTGGACAAGTTCCTAATTTTGGATGTAAGGAGCCCGCCATTTTCAAAATAAAACATGGCCATTTGCGCATAATCGCCGATTTTTGTGCGAATATGGAAGATTCCGCTGGGTTCCCCCTTTAATTTTTCGGCTATTTCAAAGCGATGTACTCCTTCTTTTAGTGGACTGTTATGTATACTAAATATTTCCTTTCCCAGGCTGTTGTAAACTTCAATAAGGGTATTCATGGGCTGATTGAGATTGAGAATAACCATGTTGTTTTCAAGACTATATATTTGGTGGGAAAAGCTGCTTGGGTTTCCGATGTTGGTGGTTCCTGTAATGGAAAATAGACCATTCATATCTGTGGAACTGGCAAGTCCAGCTGTAGCCAGAGATACGCTGGCACCGGAAATAGGAGTCGAATTGTTGTCTAAAACCCTGCCGATTATGTTTATTTCCTGCGCCTGGGAAAATCCAATAAAAGCCATGAGTGCCAGTCTGAAAATTTTTTCCATGGTTATCCCCTTGTTCATGACCAAGAATTCCCAGGTCCACTAAAATGGAGAATCTTTCCAAATCTAAAAACCCAGGAAAGAATAGGTGGCTAGTTGGTAAATAGGATAGCCACTATCTTTGAAGATAGGCCGGGAGCCATGTTTGGGAACTTGGTTTCTTTAAAATTGGAACAGACTATTAAAGTTCCGTTGGCTAAAGCCAACGGAAAGGAAAGTATGGGATGTTGTGAAGGTTCAGGAAGGAGGCTGGGTGAGAGGAAACATGTGAAAATTGAATTGATATACGCAATCTGCTTCCCCGGGAGGGCCTTCCTTCGCGGCAAGCTCTTTGCCCAGGGCGGTAATTTTTTCCTTAAAAACCTGCAAATTTTTACTGGAAATATTAAGAGTTATAGTGGAAAAATCCATTTGCTGCCATGGTAACTGTTGGAAAGTGGCTTGCGCCGCTTCGGAATTGCCCTGCTTGTTATTGATTCTGAATTTCGCCAGTTTCATCAGGCAGCGTTTTCGCTCATCCGGATCTTTTGCCTTTTCAAAAAGAATTAGCAATTGCAGATATTCCTTTTCATTTTTGCTGAATTTAAAGAGTTCGGAAAATTTCAAAGAAAGGTCGAGGGAAAGGTTTCTTTTTTTTTGAATGACTTTATTGAATGTGCTGGGGCTGATTCCTAACTTCAGGCCTAAATACCTGTAAGAGTACTTTTGATTCTGGGATTTTTTAAACTCCAGAAAATCCGACAAAAATTTCCGATAATCCAAATATTCGTATATGTTTGCCATCTAATCAGAGTATAGGCAAAATTCTGGATTAGAGTTGGGAAAAGCAAAAAAGCCAAGCCATTTGTTTGTTTTTGCATGAAATAAACTTGAATTAAATGACAAAATGACAGGTTTCCTTGAATTTTTAATTTATAATTGCTCAATTTTCATTGAATTAAAAGTCTGAATACAGGCATAAAATTTGAGGGTTTAGTATTTTAAAGCATGGGTTTTTTCCCAGGAGGCATTTATGAATCAGCCAGCTAGTATTTCCGCTAATGAAGATCATGCGGTTGAAAAAAAATTTCGAATGGTAAGTGAATGGGGATTGCCAGTTATCTTGGTTCTTACTGGATTGTTGATGATTGGAATCGGCTATTATTTTTCCATTGTGGAACACGCACATTTGGAATTTTAATTTTCATTAAGTCACCGAGTTTAGTTGGGCTTTTGCGGATCCATCTTAAAAAGATGCTGTACTAGGATTATTTCGAATTCCTTTTGGTTTTAAACCTGCAAAACCTATTGCAGGTTTTTTTGTGCCTTGAAAGATTTGTAAAAAAAATGGCGAGCTGTCGTATTTTTTTACACTATTTTGCAGCAGTATTCAAATTTTAAAAAATTAAGCTAGAGATATTTGGCCCGTGCTTTGCAATTGTGATCATCATGAGGAAAACAATTATTGCATTATATGATGGACTTTAGTTACAAATTAACAACTTCCCTGGCTCTAGTATCCGAAGATCCCTCTGCTGTACCTGAACCCGCCACTAAAGCCCTTTTAGGCTTGGGCGCTTTAGGTCTTTTCGGACTAGGCCGTCGCAAAAAATAATTTTTATAATTATCCATTTTGCGAATAACAGCCCGGCCCTCTGGCCGGGCTTTTTATTTTATATTTGAAATTTTAGGGCTTCAAATGAGTTAGTCTGTGTTACGAATTAAAGATAATTGAAGCTCTACTAATCCTATAATTTTTTGAAGAATTTTTTTGGGTGACATAACAATGCAAATATCCCGATCCCAACTTCAAAAAGGAGTGCAACTCGAAACGGGAACTTCTGTTGACCTAATTTTAACCACAAGTCCGGCTATTTGTACCCGTATCACCGGGCTCCATTTTGAAACAGACAAAACATTTTTGTTGCCAAACGCTATCCCCAACCTTAAAGCTTTAACTCAAGTATTTGAGAGAAGCCCCGAAGGAGAAATACTAATTGTAGGACACACAGACACCACTGGAGCCAATGATTACAACCGAAAACTAAGTGTGGAAAGAGCACGGAATTTCGAAGCTTTTTTACGGGATGACCCTCAAGTGTGGCTAAAAAATTACAAGTCGCCATCCGCTGGAGATGCCTGGGGTACTCGTGAGGATCAACTGATGTTAAGTAGCTTAGGTAACGATGGCATTCCTTTTTATACTGGACTTATTGACGGAGATAGTGGTGCTGAAACAAAGAAGGCTATTAGCAACTTTCAAGAGAGTGTTGAGCTTGAGAGTACAGGTTTTATGAACGATAACTCACGGGAGTTACTGATAAAAGCATACATGGCCGCAGACAATACTTCTATTTCAGAACAGCGCATAACACTTATTCACGGCTGTGGGGAAGAGCATCCCCTGGTAGAAACCTCGGACAATGTAGACGAACAAAAAAACAGAAGAGTGGAGGTATTTTTATTTCCCTTTGAAACGACCCCACTGCCAGTAGATTGTGCTATTCCCGGAGGCTGTGATGAATACCAAAAGTGGCTGGATCAAGTGACAGAAACCATTATAATAGATGATAGCGACCCCGATGTTGTGGATAATTTTAAAGTGGAAAAGCGTTCCTTAACCAGGCCTCAAAAGGAAGAACACGTCACATTTGAGGAAGATGGAAAAAGAGTAACTATTGTTACTTTTCTCCATCTTCCGGATGCCAGCGAAAATTTTAACGGGTTTCCCTCAGTATGAGTCTTGAAAAATACGAGAAGGCCATTAAAGAGGAAAAGGAACGTCTTAAAAAAGATTTATTATCTGGTCTTTTAAACACAAAAATTCTGTCCATACGCCGCACTGCAATTGAGTCTATGGTGGACCAGTTTGTTAATGTTCCCGCCAGTGTGGAGGTTTTCGATACCCTAAAGGACCCTGCAACAGGAGCCATAGGGCCTGAACATTGGAGACTTTTTCAATGGAGAGAGGCAGACAAATTTTTATTTCCTCACTCAATAAATGAAGTGGAGAACTTAAAGTACGGCCAAAAGTTTATAGAGCTCGGAGCTTTTGTTGGAAATCTAAAAGTTTCCTTGAGAAGTCAAACCCGTGTAGAAGTGGATCGCCAAAATGGCGTTCAATTTATTATTAGAGATAATCCCGATGCAAAAAAAATTGTGGATTTTGTTTGTGATGAATTTGGAACATGGTTTTTTGAACATCCCGTAGACAGAGTGTTTTTAAGTCTGAGTCCCAAAGCTTTGTTTGCCACATTTCTGGAAGAGCGAATCGATATGCAAATCCTTATTAGAATAAGTCAAAGCCTTCCTCCTGATGTGGAATCTGATAACATACCCGTTGACAGGCCTGCCATGGTGCAAGCGGCAAGTATGCTTATAGCTCTTATACCTGTGGTGGGCAATGCGGTTGCCGCCTATGAGGCCTATACCGGAAAAGATATATTTGGGTTTAGATTGACTGATTTGGAAAGAGGAATCCTTGCGGCCTCGGTGCTATTGCCCATAGCGGGAAGGCTGGTAAAATTTGGGCGAGCTCTTTATACCGAATCTCGATTGGTTGCCATGTATGGAAGGGATGCTGCGACCTGGAGCCGGGCTGTGCGGGATGGAGGAAGCGCCACAATCCAGAGAGCCCAAAGAAAATCCATTAAGGAAGGAGAGGCTTCGGTAAGATCTCAAGCTCGTTTGAGCAATGCCCTTGCCACTTCGGCCAATAAGGGGGTTAAGGATATTGTTACAAATCCTTCCGCAATTGTAAAAGCTGCTGACAGCGAAGTATCTTCTTTATTTAATAAACTGATAACTCAACACCCCTTTTTAAAAAGCTTGGATGAGCTGTCGCTTCAAAGGATTATTGAAAAGGGCCCCAATGTAGATCATTTAAAAGGACAATTGTTAGAAGAGATTTTAGAATCAAAAATAATTCCCATATTGAGAGAACAGAGAGTTGCAGAAGCATTGGGGCTAAGCGTAGGTCGCAAAAGGTTGGAGTTTATTGCAGGGCATTTGATAAGGGACACGAAAGGTAAACAAATAACCGATGGAGTTTTGGCCGTTCGAGATGGAACATCCATTGAAATAGTAGCTGTCTTTGAAGCTAAAGCAGGTAAAAATGCCGCAAGAGAGTTGAGTTTAACAAGAACAAGTAAATCTTCACTTACAAAAGCTGAAAAGGAAGAATTAAGAGCTTATGCAAAAGATGTTTTTAGGGAAGAAAAAGAAATAGCTGCCGAAAAGGGTGTTAGCTTTAACAAAACATTGGAACAAGTGGAAGACGAAATTTTACTCAATGAATTAGGAGGTCAGGTAGTAAGAGATATTGAACGCCTCTCTGCTAATAATGCTTTAAAAATAGGGTCAGAAACAGTTCCCATTAAATTTTCACGGAATAAGACAAAGTTTTTTGGGGTTGTTCCTAAAGATGTGAAAACATCCAGCATCGAAACGGAACTTGCTGCTGAAAATGTTAAATTTGAAATTATAGGCATGGATGTTACGCAGAATGATTTGAAAATAGTTTCTCAAAAGCTAAAAAGTCTAGCTGAAAAATTTACAAAGAAAAACCTCTGAACAATAGAAAGGAATATATGCCAAACCACGAATCCATTTTTAAAAAAACCTCAGAACTGCTCCCCGTTTCAAATCCTACCGATGTTAGGGCCAACTTGGCTACAAATAAAACAGCCCCTGCCTGGAAAAAGCGAAATGTTAGCGAGCTCAAAGGAATGGTTTGGCACCAATCTTTGGGTTGGGGTTCTGTGGAAGCCGTAGCCAAATACCATACGGGAAAAAACTCTCACCTTCGGAAAGGCGGCGTGCGGAGTATTTCTTATACTTTCGCTGTTCGCCGCAATGGAGAAATTTTGCTTTGCAATGACCTGGAAAGCAGGGTATGGTCTCAAGGCTATAAAGGTAGGGAAGGGGATGAAAACGCTGAATTTGTATCTGTTTTGTTTGAAGGTATGTTTAAGGCCGAAGGAGTAACGGACCCATCGGCGGGTGAACCCAATACTGCCCAAATATTGTCGGGACTTGCCCTATGGTCGGCTTGTAAAGAAGAGTGGGGTTGGAATGAGGATTGTTTATATGGGCATTTTCATTTTGGAAAGCCAGCCTGTCCGGGAGACAGTTTAAAGTCAGTGATTTTGGCAGTTCGAGCAAATAAAGCCCCGGAAAAGAAAAAAAAGCAACTTAAGTTTGATAGCGTAAAAGCCAGGCAAACAGCTTTAAAAGAGCTTGGCTTTTATAAAGGAAAAATTGATGGAGATTGGGGGCCGGGAAGCAAGGGATCCCTCGCAGCCTTTCAGGCCAAATCAGGGTTAGTTGCTGATGGAATTTGGGGCCCCTTAACAGAAGCCACTGTTCGAAAAAAATTAGGGTAATTAAAGCGAGCTGAAAAATGGTGGAGTCTAGGAGAGTCGAACTCCTGACCCCCTGCGTGCAAAGCAGGTGCTCTACCAACTGAGCTAAGACCCCAGCACCAATTTCAGGGCATTAAGTTAATAATTTCTTGTAAAAATTCCAGGGAAATTGCGCCTTAAAATTTGCCTTTAGATGTTTTAAAATCCAACTTTTCAATGATTCGTGCCCATAGAAATGGCTTTTTGCTTAAAAGCTTGCAAAACCATAGGCTGATTGAAGGAGGAGGTGATGGATATTGTATTAGCTTAAGTGTTCGAGATGGAAATTCCTAACAGCAGTGATTTTAGTTATAGTGGGCTCTATATTAAAAATGCCAAAAATTTTATTCTTAAGGCCTTTTGAAATTTCATCATTGTTATAAAGTATGTGTTCCTGGTAATATTTTTTAGCTTCCTCTTTTGAAATGTCTTCGTTGTTTACAAAATCACGCCAAACTTGTTTTTGTCTTTCTATAATGCTTCCATGCATGCGTTTGTTTTTTAGCTTAACGTAATTTTTGGTATGTCGATAAAAGTCGTCGAAATCGTAAAAAAAATAATGTAATAAAGATTGAGGAGCCAGATAAGTATTGAGATTTTTGTCATCTTTTAAACCGACAAATTTATGTACAGTACCATGTTTTGCTTCAATTTCTAAATTGAATGCGCTTTTCCCTCGACCTTGACCATAATATCCATAAATATTGAAATATTCTTTTTTAATTGGGTCCCACATTTTTCTTTTTATTTTTTTTGTATTTTGCTTAAACAAGGTTTCTTCCAAAAATATATTTTCAGATGAAAGAAGCCGTTGTACTACTTCCAGGTTTTTAAATAGAACAGTTTCAGTGTTCAAGGGTATGCTTGAAAAAAATTTTTTTAGCTCTCCAGGTTTTTGATGCTCATGGTTGAGACAAATTAATTCATCTGCATCCAAGGAAATAATCCAATTATAACCTTTGCTTCTTGCATGTTCGCTTGCCCACAACACATTTAATGATTGCCTAGCTGGATGGTGTGTTTTCCAATTATCTGTAAATATTTTTAATTCATTGCGACTTTTGTATTGGTCTCCATCCACAGAGTCTTGAAAACATACATAATCCAAATCTTCAACTGTCTCTCTTGTATTGTCTATAGATCCATCATCAAATATGTAAAACTTGTCTACACCTAATTTTTTATGGTACAAAATGTTTTTGCGAAGAATTGCCGCTTCATTTTTTATTGTCATGGCAATGGCAACTGATGGTAACTTCATTTAGGGATTTTTTTGGGACTAACTAGTTGTAAAAACTAAAGAATTAATTTTTGCTTTTCCATTTAGATACACATGGGATTTTAGATGTATCACAGCGGTCTTTATATTTTTTTGCAATTGCAGTGACTTCTTCCATTAAGCCTTTTTCTAATGTTATTGGCTTTAAGCCTAAACCTACTAAGGTTGAGTTCTCCACATGCAAATCATTTTCAGCAGCTTCATTTCTAGGGTTTTCCAAATTTTCTATTTTTGCTCCAGTTAAATCAGATACCATTTGAGCTAAATTTCTGACTCTATGGGTTTCTGTCATTTGATTCATGATCTTTACTCTAGAACCTGACTCTGGGGGATTTGTTAAAGCGAGTTCAATGCATCGCACAGTATCCTGAATATTAATAAAAGCTCTGGTTTGGCCGCCAGTTCCATGAACTGTTAAAGGATAACCAACTGCAGCTTGCATTAAAAAACGATTGAGAACTGTACCATAATCTCCATCATAGTCAAACCTGTTAATAAGTCTTTCATCCAGCTTAGACTCCTCTGTTTGAGTTCCCCATACAATACCCTGATGCAAATCTGTTACTCTTACCTCATCATTTTTGTTGTAGTAAGCAAATAACAATTGATCTTGAGTTTTTGTCATGTGGTAGATACTACCTGGATTAACTGGATAGAGGATTTCCTGCTCTAGTGTGCTTCCCGTGTCATTCGGAACAAATACCTTTAAGTAGCCTTCGGGAATTTTCATTCCTGCAGTCCCATAACCATATACACCCATGGTACCTAAATGAATTACATGGATATTTTGCTGGGATTCTACAATTGCAGCGAGCACATTATTTGTGGCGTTTAGATTGTTAGATACCGTGTATCTCTTATGCCAAGAAGATTTCATAGAATATGGGGCTGCTCGTTGTTCAGCAAAATGAACTACGGCATCAGGCTGGTAGTCCTTGAACAAAGTAAGCAGGCGGTGATAGTGAAGTGCCACATCAAATCTATAATATTCAATTTGATTCCCAGATACCTCTTTCCAAACACGTATCCTCTCACTGAGTGGCTTAATCGGTGTAAGAGATGAAACTTCAAGTTCATTATCAATATTTCTTCTTACAAGGTTATCTACTATGACAACATTATGCCCATTTTTTGAGAGGTGCAAAGCCGAGGGCCATCCGCAAAATCCATCTCCACCTAAAACTATTACTTTCATTGTTCCTCCATTATTTGGGCCCTGTTTTGTTCCAAATTTTCCAATTTTGCTGGCTCAATGACAATAGTTTTTTGAGTTTTTTTAAAAAATCGATTGTCCCTCTCAATGAATTTTTACCATAATTAATTCATGATTAAGGCATTGGTTAAACAGGCCCTTTTTAAGGCCGGATATAGACTGACCAAAAATTCAAGTATCAGGCACAGCAGAGGCTTTAATTCAATATATTTAAAAAAATTAATTGAGCCACAAACTGTATTTGATATTGGAGTTGCAACTGGTACTCCTGAATTATACAAGGCTTTTCCAGACGCTGAATATATACTAGTTGAACCTTTATTGGAGTATAAGAAGCAAATAGATGTCCACTTAAAGCATTTAAAAGGAAAGGCGTACTTTAAAGCGGTTTCTGATAAAGAAGGCCAAGCATCTATAACAGTTGATACAAACGATTTGCTAAGTTCCTCTATGCATAATAGAAGCCCTTTGACTCGAAAAAATCACAAGTATATCAAAAAAGAAATTCAAACGATAACTTTGGATTCTATATATAAAGAAAATCCAAAATTAAAATCACCACTATTGATTAAAATTGATGTGGAAGGGCACGAATTGGAAGCGCTGAAAGGGGCGGAAAATTTATTAAAAGTGACTGATATGGTGATTGCTGAAACATCGATTGCGCCAAGGTTTGATGGAGGGTATTGCTTTGAAGACCTTATACTTTTTATGAAGAATAAAGGGTTTAACGTAAAAGACTTTTTAACTGTCCATTACGCAAAGGATGAGGTTGGCCCCAGGTTTGCTGATGTTGTTTTTGAAAAAAGGTGAACAAACTTTGTTTAAGAATTGTTTTTCACTGTTAGTTAACAATTGACTCATCCATATTCCCACTTGCCGGGGGTCCATACGAAAATTAATTGATTGCGATTGGGGAATGGTGGGCATGGGAAGAGTGGACATCGCCCCATCCCTGGGGCTCGCCTGCGTTGCAGGTTGAAAATGGAAACGAAACTGCATTTAGAAAACCAATTTTCAATCGCTAAAACTCTTCCTTAAGTTTTAGTGAACATTCCTCCCACCGCAAAATAAAAACGGCGCTGGTCGAAAGTTTCTGAGAATTGAAATTGTAAATGGGGAATGGTGGGCATGGGAAGACTTGAACTTCCGACCACCGCCTTATCAGAGCGGTGCTCTAACCAACTGAGCTACATGCCCGTAATCCATGAATTTTTTCCGTTCGAATTTCGGCTTTTTAAGTTGGCTGAAAAAGACAGGCAAGGAGTGCATGGTATATACAAGAGAAGGTTAACATACTCGTAATTTTCTTCTCATTCATGCAATCGCAAACTGCTGCATCGCACTTCGTCGCAGTAGACTAGCTACAGCTTCCTCAATGCGTTTTGCATTTTGCGCACCTGAATGGCATAAAATTCCGATCCTTAAGGCTGCTTGTGAATATAAAGGCCTTAAGATAAAATTTTACTCCTTAGAAAGGAGGTGATCCAGCCGCACCTTCCGGTACGGCTACCTTGTTACGACTTAGCCCCAGTCAAAAGTTTCGCTTTAGGCGCTAGCTTCCCAGAGGGTTGGCATGACGACTTAGAGCGCTCCCTTCTTCCATGGCTTGACGGGCGGTGTGTACAAGGCCCGGGAACGTATTCACCGCGGCGTGCTGATCCGCGATTACTAGCGATTCCACCTTCATGCAGTCGAGTTGCAGACTGCAATCCGAACTGAGGCCGACTTTGGGGATTGGCTCCACCTCGCGGTTTCGCTACCTGCTGTATCGGCCATTGTAGGACGTGTGTAGCCCGAGACGTAAGGGCCATGATGACTTGACGTCGTCCCCACCTTCCTCCGCGTTATTCACGGCGGTCTCTCCAGAGGGTCGCTACCCGAAGGTAACCTGACAACTGGAAACGAGGGTTGCGCTCGTTGCGGGACTTAACCCAACATCTCACGACACGAGCTGACGACAGCCATGCAGCACCTGTGCGGACTGTACACCGAAGTGTAAAGCACGATTTCTCGTACGGTCAGTCCCATGTCAAGTCTCGGTAAGGTTCTTCGCGTTGCTTCGAATTAAACCACATCCTCCACCGCTTGTGCGGGCCCCCGTCAATTCCTTTGAGTTTCACTCTTGCGAGCGTACTCCCCAGGCGGAATACTTAATGCGTTAGCTTGCGGCGCTAGAACGTTAACCATCCTAACACCTAGTATTCATCGATTACAGCGTGGACTACCAGGGTATCTAATCCTGTTGGCTACCCACGCTTTCGAGCCTCAGCGTCAATATTTGTCCAGTAGATCGCCTTCGCAACTGGTGTTCCTCCGGATATCTACGCATTCCACCGCTACACCCGGAATTCCATCTACCTCTACAATATTCAAGAAATCCAGTTTCAAACGCACACCCGAGGTTGAGCCCCGGAATTAAACATCTGACTTAGACTTCCGCCTACGCTCCCTTTACGCCCAGTGATTCCGAACAACACTTGCACCCCTCGTATTACCGCGGCTGCTGGCACGAAGTTAGCCGGTGCTTCCTTTGTAGGTACATTCAACTCGTCATTCAACGAAATTATTCCCTACTGACAGAGGTTTACACACCTAAATGCTTCATCCCTCACATGGCGTTGCTGCGTCAGGGTTGCCCCCATTGCGCAAAATTCCCTACTGCTGCCTCCCGTAGGAGTCTGGGCCGTATCTCAGTCCCAATGTGGCCGTTCACCCTCTCAGGCCGGCTAAGCATCGTTGCCTTGGTAGGCTATTACCCTACCAACTAGCTAATGCTACGCAAGCTCATCCTCCAGCGGCCGAAGCCTTTTGTTAATCACCATGCGATGAAAAACTATATTCGGTATTAGCCAGCCGTTAGGCTGGTTGTCCCCAACTAAAGGGTAGATTGCTTACGTGTTACTCACCCGTTCGCCGCTAGGTCCGAAAACCCCGCTCGACTTGCATGTATGAGGCACGCCATCAGCGTTCGTTCTGAGCCAGGATCAAACTCTCCATAAATTTTTTTATAAAGCTTTCAATCCAAACCCTATCACTCTGATTTAAAGATTGACAGGTCGTTTGGGCTTCTCTTTAACGCACATATAAATATATGCTAAAACCCGCACTCCTGCTTTTATTCTGTCTTCTTCAGTCATCTCAAAAAACCGGCAAACTCAAAGGAAGGCCACTTAATTTTTTCAAAAAAGTGAGACTATAATAAGAAATACTGGGAAAATTTCAAGGATTGGAGCATAAGAATATGTTCAACAATTTATTCACAAAATGTTGATAACTTATGCAAATTAACGCTCCAGCAGTAAAAACCTGTCTAATTGAGAGTAATCCTGGAGGATTTGTACTTTTTTCCAGCCTTGGTCTTCGCAAAATTGACGAAAATGGGGCCCTTGATTGTATCCCATTTCCATAATGAAAAATCCAGGGCTACACAAACATTCATAAGCCTGAGAGATTAATTTTTCGGGAATTTCCCATCCCTTTTCCCCTCCCACGAGGGCTATTTCCGGGTCCCAATTTTTAACTTCCGGCTCAAGCTTATTTATATCTGATTTTGGAATATAAGGGGGGTTGGAAACAACGATGTCGAAGGGCTCTTTTTGTAAAAACTCAGATAAAAGATTTGATTCCAGGATTTCAGGAATATTTTTTAATTCCTGAGATTTGAGATTTTCTGTGGCCAGGGCCAGGGCATCCTTAGATACATCGCTCATAACAACATTTGCTTTCTCAAGTTCCAAAGCAACAGATAAACCAATTGCTCCCGTTCCAGTGCCCACGTCGATAACCCTTATAACATCTTTAGGGATTTTTTTGGAAGATTCAATAACATGGTCCACAATGAGCTCGGTTTCACGACGGGGAACTAAACATCGTTTGTCCACTTTTAACTCAATGTTACGAAAGGGTGTTTTGCCTAATATATGTTGCAAAGGTTCCCTGGAACTTCTTCTTTTTACGGCCTCCCGGCTAATGCTTATTTCTTCCTGGGTTAAGGGCCTGTCAAAGTTCAAATACAAATCCATACGGCTCAAGTTGAGCACATGACCTAAAATTAACTGCGCGTCCAGTCGATAGTTTTCAATGCCTTTGGATTTGAAAAAGTCCGAGGTTTTGTTCAGAATTTCCAGAAGGGTTGGCTGATTCATGCTAACATCCGCCTTTGTTTATCCCTTGCGTTCCATTTCCTCTAATTTTTCAGTGGTCTCCTGCACGCCGAGGGCATCAATCATTTCCTGAATGTCTCCTCGCATAAAAGAATCCAGGCTATATAAGCTGAGGTTTATGCGGTGGTCGGTAATGCGCCCCTGGGGGTAGTTGTAAGTGCGGATTTTAGCGGACCTGTCTCCTGTTCCTACTTGGCTTTTACGGTTTTCGGCTCTCTCCTGTTCTTGCCGTGCAATTTCCATATCCAGCAAACGGGAACGTAAAACTTTCATAGCCTTGTCTTTATTTTTCAACTGGGATTTTTCATCCTGGCAAGTCACAATTAATCCGGTGGGAAGGTGGGTGATGCGAACAGCCGAATCAGTGGTGTTGACGCTTTGGCCCCCATGCCCTGAACTTCGATATACATCGACTCTTATATCCTGGTCTCTAATATCAATATCCACATCTTCTGCCTCGGGCATTACCGCAACTGTCGCTGCAGATGTATGCACCCTTCCTTGGGATTCCGTCGCCGGAACCCGCTGCACACGATGCACGCCGCTTTCGTATTTTAGTTGGCCATAACATTCATCTCCTTCAATTTCGGAAATGATTTCCTTATAGCCTCCCATAGTGCCTTCGGTAAAACTTACCACCTTCATGCGCCAGCCACGGCCTTCCACATAGGCCTTATACATTTTGTATAAATCCCCCACAAAAAGGGAGGCCTCATCGCCTCCGGTGCCGCCGCGAATTTCCAGTAAAACGTTTTTTAAATCATTTGGGTCTTTGGGTATTAAGAGGATTTTAATTTCCTCTTCCATGGATTCAATTTTTTCCTGAATTTGCCTTATTTCGTCCCGAGCTGCTTTTTGCAACTCAGGATCTTCCAGAGCTTCTTTCCATTCGTCCAAATCATTGTAAAGTCCCACAAATTCACGGGCCTTTTCCACTACTTTTTCCAGGCTTTTTCTGTTTTGGGAAAGCTCTCTAAAACGAGTCATATTGGAAGCCACATCGGGCTGGCTTAAAAGCCCTTCCACTTCTTCGAAGCGGTCGATAGCTTTTTTGGCTTGTTCCAGTATATTCATGGGATAAAAATAAAAACTGCCCGAATAATATATCCGGGCAAATAATTAGGAAATAAAACCTAGTCTTTTTTGGGTTTAGCTTTGCGGCTTTTGCGGGGTGCTCCCACAACTTTTTTGAACTTCTTATTGAAGTTTTCCACCCGACCGGCTGTATCAATAAAGATTTTGGCTCCTGTGTAAAATGGATGAGAGGCAGAAGATACTTCTACCTTTACCAAGGGGTAGGTGTTCCCGTCTTCCCATTCAATGGTTTCATTGGATTTAATGGTGGAACGGATTAAAAACTTCTTTTCAGAAGATACGTCTTCAAAAACCACAGGCTGGTATTTTGGATGAATATCTTTTTTCATAAATGCTCTTCGTTTTGAATAAAGAGATGCCAAGTTAATCATTTTTAAAAAAGATTCCAAGCCTTATTGCCTGGAATCTGC
The DNA here is from genome assembly GCA_050294405.1 of Fibrobacteria bacterium. Lineage (GTDB taxonomy): Bacteria > Fibrobacterota > Fibrobacteria > UBA11236 > JADFYW01 > JBNKOC01. The sequence continues at coordinate 237,120 of JBNKOC010000028.1, forward strand.
ATTAACTTAAAGAAAGCTAAAATTATCTAAAAATGGCCAATTTGCAGGCCCACAAAGAACCTGGGCTGATTGACTTCATCTAAGATCGCTTTTCCGACATTACTGCTATAATTAAACCATTCTACCCGTTCGCTTACGCTATTGGTTCCGTATTGGCCAAATTTGGAGGCGTCCAAAAAGTTAAAAGGCATAAATGCCTGAAAGTACAGGGTCATGGGCAATTGGTGGTAGGATAAAAATTGAAAAGAGAGTCTAACCCCCAAATCAAAAAGCAAATCGTGTTTTTCTTGGTCAAGAGCTTTTAAAAGGGTTTTTGGAGCCTCGTTCAAAGTGGTGCCAGCATTCCCCATTAGCGAAAGTTTAATTTTGCTAAGAGAACTAAATGGAAGGGCCTCAGAATCAAAAAACTGATGGAGCTTCAAATAGTAATCAGCTCCCAGGGACATCCAGAACATATTGGTGCCTTTTAATATGTCGCGACCATCGTAGCGAAGGGTGTATCCATATCCAGGCATTCTGGATAAGCCCAAGCGATAAAACATGGGGTATAAACTGGAATTGGGTTCATCCAATCCGGGGTAATTGGTGGGGAATTTTTGGCTATAGCTGGCTAATTGTATGACCCCCCGCAGAGTAGCTTTATCTTCAAAAGAATACATGCCCTGGACGATAGAATTGAGTTCAAAGGGATTAAAACTCTGTTGGGAATAGCCAATAGTTCCGCAATTGATTCCTTCTAACACGCACTGGGCCTCAATAAAACTATCAAATTCAGCCACACTGTCGGCGTAATTAACCCAGTAACGTGAAAGCATGGTTTGAAAGGCGAAACCTGTGGGCAGAGGGGTTCCGATTTTGCCTAGGCCATAGTACCAGCCTAAATATCCCTGCATATGTTTGTATATACTTTGGTCTTGCATGGAAACTTTATAGGGCTCGTATGGAGTTTGGAGGGAATCATTGGGAAAATAAAAGCCGTTGTCCGCGAAGTAATATAAAAATTCGCTGCTGTAATCCTCTGTATAGCGGATGTTTAGATAGTTACCGCCTCCAAAAAAGCTTAGCGGCAATTGGGTGTTTAAATCTAAAAAATTAACAGTTTGCCGAAATTGCGATATGTCTTCGGTGGCGTATTTAAGAGTATCCCCATTGGGGTCTTCGGCACCCTGTGAGTTAACCAATACATAACCCAGGAAATCCTGGAGAGCAGTCTCGTTTATTCCTTCATCCACGGAATGGTATACGCTATGGTAAGCACTATACATGAATTGAGGCACCCAGGAAAAACGGCTGTGGCGCAAACGGTTTTTATTAATGACTCCCTGATAGTAAAGGCTGTAATCCATGGGAGTTTTGTTATCCAGCTCTTTGGAAACTTCCACTTCCACATATTGATTTACATATTTCACCAAATCCCCGGTAGCTACAGCAAGGCCAAGTCCTACATTGGATATGATGCTGGTATCGTCCACGACGCGCGGGGCGAAGGACATATAGGGCGCGATATACCAGGCAATTCCATCTCCCCGGTATTCCGTTTTTTCAAATTGGGATTCGTATTTTAGCTTTTTTTCCCGAAGCGTGGGCAGAGAATCGCTAACCTGTACAACATAGGGGGTGGCTTCCAAGTGCAAATGTTGCTCGTATATATTGAATTCCTGCTTTTTGTATCCCTGGTAATAGATTTTTCCGTTGTGGGCCAATGGCTCTAAGGCCTGGCCGCGTACCTTAGTTACCTGGTAAAGTGTGGAGTCTCCTTTTACCTTGGCAAATACATTGTATTGCCGGTCTCCATAGTAAGAGGACCAGAAAAGGGTGTCGCCATTAAAAAAGATGTCCCTATCCAGGTTGGAATCCAAGGCCGTGACAAAATTAAAGCTGTAATCCTTGGCAATTAACATGGAGTCTGCAAATTCCGCAGAGTCCTTTAGAGCTAAAAAAGGATCGAAGCCAGGCAAGTTTGCAGGCACAGAAACAATAGCCTCTTTATCTTTAATGCCCAGGGTAAAATAAATGGAATCGCCGGCGGCATTGTATTTGGGATTATAAACCTGCTGTCCTTCTTTGAAATTGGTGAGTTGAATTACTTTTCCCGTTTCCAGTAAAACGGCCAGGTTAGAGCTTCCTCCATTGCCCTTGGAAAACACAATTAAATTTTTACTGGGATGATAGGAAGGGTAGCTGGCTCTCTCTCTCCATGTAAGGCGGTACCATTTGTCGTGGCGAAAATCGTATTCCCACAAGTCCATGTAAGGCTCCGATTTTTCCAAATCAAACTGGCTGCTTTGCCGGGAAGGCCGAGAGGTCAAAAGCCTGTTCCCGGATTTGTTAAATTCCAAACCGCTTGCCCCAAATTTGTGAGATCGGGAAATTCCATCCCAGTAATCGTGACTTTGTTGGGCATGCTTGTTTTCTGCTTTTTTGTTTTTAAAATCCGATTGCATCCAATTTGTGGACAACGGGTTTTTAAAATGAGAGGGTTGCATGTTAGCTGCTATGGGAGAAAAACTTTCGCCTTCTTCTTTTTGTTCCTTGTGGGAAACAGTTTCAAGATTGTTAAGTTCTACTTTGCTCACTTCCCCGGATTTTAAATTTTTCCAGAAAATCCAGTTCACAGGCCCCCAGCGGTCTTTGTTATCAATCCAGGCCACATAGCGGCCATCTTTAGAAAAAGCAAGGCTGTGGGTGTAGGAGCCACCCTTGACAAAAAGTTTTCCCTCGGGGATATTTTTAAAATCGCTGTAAAGCTCAGCAAGAGAGGCTTTCCATTCATTGAAAAGCCCTGAAATGGATTTGCCAAAAACTTTTTTAGCTGAATAGGTAAAATTGAAGACGGGTTTAGGGTCGGCAAGGCTTCTCAATTTATTAAGCCCGTATTTCTTTTTTAGAAAACGCAGGAAGGCAAAACCAGTGTTGTACACCCTTTCAGAGGAAACCCAATCTCCATCAAATGTTTCGATGTCACCCAGGCTGGGTAATGAACCAGTAAGAAAAGCATCACGGACAATTAAATCTCTTTGAGAATCCCAGCTGTCGTATCCTTGTTCCTCGGCTTCGAATTGGGCAATACCCTCAATATACCAAGTGGGAGCCACCAGGGGCTCCCAGGATAAATTCAGGGAGTAATTAAATTCGCGGTTAATGGTTCCGGCTCTAAAAGATACATCGTCAAAAGGGCTGAGGTAAGCGGCCTGGCGCAGGGTAAATACATGGGCCAGTTCATGGGTGACCACATTGCCTATCCAGTTGCGTCTGCCTCGCATAACCCAGTTAATATGGGAGGCGTAGATGTACACCCTGGAAAAGTTGTAAATGGCATTGCCGTTGGCGTAGTCGCCCGGGTCCGCAATAAAAATGTCAATGGTTTGGTAATTTTGATAGCTGTTATAGGCTCTGGCTAAGGCAGGCCAAACCGCTTCAGCAACTTCCAGAACATCGCCAGCTACTTTTTCGTAATCTGCTGGGTAGTGCACATTGTAGTGGGGGGATTTTAAGGTTTTAAGAGCTTCTCCAAAACCAAGGCCCATTCCCAAACTCCAGAGGATAAACATCCAGATGATTTTTGCAGACCTAAAAAATGTATTCATTAAAATTCCTTCCTCTGGTTCTAGCCTTTTATGGATAAATGAAAAATTAGATTAAATAGCTGGAGCATGGGCTAATAAATAGCTTTCTGCCTGGGGGGACCAAAGTCCTTGATTTTCATCTACCATACGGCCCAATTCCCCTAAAAAGGGAAACTTTTTTTCGTTGTTTTTTAGTTCATTAAGGGCAATCAGGGGTAAATTGATTTGGGTATAAATCAGTTTTTTTCCACCCCCTATTTCAGGTAAATTTTTTAAAGAGTCCACCACGCAGTTAAGTCCACCAATGTGGCTGATTAAAAACTCTGGATGCAATTTATTTTGTCCAAGCATTTCCAAAGCCTGGGCCATATTTTTAGCGCTGCCTCCTGAGCTTCCCACATAGTGGGTATTGTGATAGTGGAGGTTGAACAAATTCAAGGAAGCACTAAAATTTGAATCTCTGGGCCCGGCAAAAAAGTTAAGGCATCCATCGCTTGCCAGCAATTTATCTCCGTCCTCTATTAGCTTTTTATCTGGAGCAAAAACAAAAATATCATCAAAGCTCACATTGTTTTCAGTCAACGCTAATAGCTTTTGATAATCGAACCCTTCAGTTGTCTCAACAAAGTTTAGCTGGGTTTTACCTGTGGTTTTATTTTGAAAGAACTTTTTCATGCGCATAAGTTTTTGGTTGTTTCTGGATGTGATGATAATTTGCGAGGGTGGGTTTTTCATATGAATGGCATAATCCAGAGCGGCGCTTCCCATGGGCCCGGTGCCAGCTAAAAAAAGCATTTTCCCATATGGTCTTATCCCGGGCTTTGGAAAATTAGTTTGAGGGTCCAGGTGATAATTTCTATCGAAGGCTCCGATAACGCAGCAGTAGGGTTCTGCTAAAGAACCCATGTAATAAGAGGAAAAATTGTGAAGCAGTAAACAATTTTGTTCCAACACTTCTTTGGGAACAATTCCATAAGTGGCGGCCCCCCCGATAAAAGGATAGCTGTATCCCGGAGCTTCGGGATTTCCTTTGTAATTAATAATGGGCTGGATAGAAAATTTTTGTCCGATTTTGAATTGGTCCTTCCATTTTTTTCCCACTTCTAAAATTTCACCGCAAAATTCGTGGCCTAAAATTATGGGGTTCTCTTCAAGCCGGGTGGGAACTCTTTTGTGGTTTTCCCCTTCGCACATGGCCTTGTAGCTGGACATACATATGGAATCTGAAACCACTTTAACCAGTAATTCTTCATTGCCGGGCTCTGGAAGGTTTAAAGAGTCCAATTGGATTTTATCTTTTCCATGAAGGCGAACAGCCTTGGCGATCATAGTTTTTAACTGTCCTCCTTATAAAATGAGGCGGCAATAGTTTTAGGCTCTGTAAATTTCTGCTTTATTTATTCCCGATTTATCCTCACAAACCAATCCATAAACTACAAAATTATGGCCAGTTTTTAACAAAGGGAATATTTTCTTAAAGTATGGATACTGAGGAGATCGCAAAATTTTTAGAGTATTTATGGGCTCCTGAAGAAGGCCTTTTGGCTGCCTGCAAGCAGGAAAATTTCCAAGCCTCAGGGAAAGGCGGTCAAAAAAGAAACAGGGTGTATAGTGCCATGCGACTGACTTTTCCCCAGCTAAAGCTTCAAGTGAGTGCTTCAGAATACAGGGAGGCCAAGGCAAACTTAAAATCGGCTTTACAAAAAATGAAAATGGCTTTGGCCAAAGCTTTGGTGGGAGAAATTTTCCAATCGATGCTGGTTTCCGAAAAAATGACCTGGCCAATTGCTCAAAGCTGGAGGGCAAATGTCAGTCGGGACCACCAATACTTTGCCTTACATTGTTTCTGGGCTCAAGCTGTTTTTTTATTTTACAAGTCGGATTTAAAAAAATCTGCAGCGCAATTGGGATGCAGTTCGTCGGCATTGGTACGCTTTTTTAATAAGGATAAAGAGCTTTGGCGCTGGATTCAAAATAGGCGTAAGGAAGATGGACTTTTTCCTTTGAAAGCATAAACTCGTTTTACACAGTTGGATTTTACTTTGGCAAAATTCAACTGTTTTTTTTTGACAGAATTTTCAAACGAGCCAACTTTTTTTTGACAATATATACACGACCGTTGCCCTTAGATTAAGGGAAAAGTATCTTCCTGCTAATCACATCTGTAGGGAGTTATAATGGAAAAAATTGCATACGCATTGCCAGTGGTAGGAATTCTGGCGCTGCTTTTTACCTTTTGGAAAACCAAGTGGGTGGAAAGGCAGGATGTTGGAACACCAAAAATGGCAAAAATAGCTTCGCACATTGCCGAAGGGGCCATGGCCTTTTTGAAGGCTGAGTACAAGATTTTATCGGTTTTTGTAGCAGCTATTGCGGCGTTGCTCATTTTCAAAGGGAGCATGGAAGAAGGCTCTAACGGCTTTGTGGGCCTTTCCTTTGTGGTTGGAGCTCTTTGTTCCGGACTGGCAGGCTTTTTAGGTATGAGGGTTGCGGTCAAAGCTAATGTGCGCACAGCTAATGCAGCCAGAAGCAGCCTTGGAAAAGCCCTTGAGGTGGCATTTGCAGGGGGTGCTGTCATGGGAATCGGGGTTGTAGGCCTTGGGGTTTTGGGCCTTAGTTCTTTGTTCATTCTCTATCATTTTTTGATTGGTCCTTATTGGGACATAAGCCTTGTGCTTAATGTTATATCTGGATTTTCCTTGGGGGCTTCTTCCATTGCGCTTTTTGCCAGAGTGGGGGGAGGAATTTACACCAAAGCTGCCGACGTGGGAGCAGATTTGGTGGGTAAGGTTGAAGCGGGTATTCCGGAAGATCACCCTTTAAACCCAGCTACGATTGCCGATAATGTAGGGGATAATGTAGGTGATGTTGCAGGTATGGGAGCGGATCTTTTTGAAAGTTATGTGGGATCCATTATTGCTACCATGGTTTTGGGTACGGCATTTATTGGAGTAGATGGTTTCAGCGATGCCTTTGGCGGCCTTTCGGCGGTGTTATTGCCCCTCTTTTTGGCAGCCATGGGAATTTTTTGCTCCATTCTGGGAACCTTCTTTGTTAAAGTAAAAGAAGGAGGCAGTCCCCATAAGGCTCTTAACACAGGTGAATTTTTAGCGGCGGGCTTAATGTTAGTGCTTACCTTTGTTATTATCAAAGGGGTGCTTCCTGAAACTTGGACTATCGCTGGGATGACCTATACTTCAACCAAAATTTTTCTGGCCACCATTGTGGGCCTGGTAGCAGGCCTTTTGGTGGGAAAAATTACCGAATATTATACGGGAACCAATACCAAACCAGTAACATCTGTGGTTCGTCAGTCGCAAACCGGCCCGGCCACAAATATTATTGCCGGTCTTGGTGTGGGGATGCAATCCACTGGTTTGCCTATTCTTATTATTGCGGCAGGAATTCTATTGTCTTACTATTGTGCAGGGCTTTATGGGATTGCCATTGCAGCGGTAGGTATGTTAGCAAATACAGGAATCCAGCTTGCTGTGGATGCCTACGGCCCCATATCTGATAACGCCGGGGGCATTGCTGAAATGTCTGAATTGCCCAAAGAAGTCCGGGCCCGCACGGATGAGTTGGATGCGGTGGGGAATACCACAGCAGCCATTGGAAAAGGCTTTGCTATTGCCTCGGCAGCTTTAACTGCTTTGGCTCTATTTGCTGCCTTTATGCAACAAGCAAACATACAAACCATCAATCTGGTAAACCCGGTGGTTATGGCGGGACTCTTTATTGGAGGTATGTTACCCTTTGTGTTTTCCGCAATGGCTATGAATGCTGTGGGTCGCGCTGCTATGTCTATGATTGAGGAGGTCCGCCGTCAATTTGAGCATATTCCGGCTCTCAAGGCCGCTCTGGAAGTGATGCGTAAGTACGATGCGGATTTGGAAAATGCCTCGGAAGAGGATAAAAAAATATTCGAAGCAGCCGATGGAAAAGCAGAATACGGCAAGTGTGTGGAAATTTCTACCAGAAGCTCATTAAGGGAAATGGTGATGCCAGGTCTTTTGGCTATTATCGTTCCTGTGGTGGTGGGTTTTACTCCTTTTCTCGGAGCGGAAGCTTTGGGCGGAATGTTAGCAGGAGTTACCGTTACAGGAGTGCTTATGGCAATTTTTCAATCCAATGCGGGGGGCGCCTGGGACAACGCTAAAAAGATGATCGAAGCTGGTGCCGAAGTGGATGGAATTAAAAATAAAAAAGGCAGTGAAGCCCACAAAGCCGCTGTTGTGGGGGACACGGTTGGGGACCCATTCAAAGATACATCAGGCCCTTCTCTCAATATATTGCTAAAACTAATGAGCGTTGTGGCGTTAATAATCGCCCCTTCCTTATAATTTAATGTTAGCGTGTAGGGAATTAAACAGTGGGTGTTTTTTGGAACATCCATTTTTTTTATGTATGCCTTTATAATTTCATTGGCTATCGTGGCACTTGCTGAAATTGGGGATAAAACCCAATTGCTGACACTTATGTTAGCGGCAAGATTTAAAGCTCCGTTTTCCATTAGTCTGGGAATTCTGGTCTCCACAGTGGCTAACCACCTCCTGGCTGCCTGGATGGGGAGTTGGGCGAGTCGGTTTATGGGTGAAAAATGGGGTCCTGTCTTATTGGGCCTTAGTTTTTTAGCCATGGCTATATGGATATTAATTCCCGATAAGCCAGAGACCGGAAAAAAGTCGCATACAAAATATGGGGTTTTTGTTGCTACTGCCATCGCCTTTTTTTGGGCGGAAATGGGAGATAAAACTCAGCTTGCCACAGTCGCCCTTGCAGCAAAGTATGAGAACTTAATAACTGTGGTTTTGGGTTCGACTTTGGGAATGATGTTAGCCAACGTTCCTGTGGCCTATTTGGGAGATGGCCTTTCCAGAAAAATTCCCTTGGCCTATATCCGGTTTTCGACCAGCGCCATTTTTTTTATTCTGGCCGGTTTGGCCTTTTTTAAAATTTAATCCGGAACATTCCACAAAAAGTTTTTTGTTTTTAAAAATGCAGACACTTGTCTTGCGCTTTGCTGCGCTTTCCTTTCTACTGCTTCTTCAGTATTAAAGGCGTTGTGTGGAGTTAATATAACATCTTGTCGTTTTTGCAATTCGAAAAGGGCTTGCAAAGCCTTAGTCTTTGGTTTTTTATTGTTTCTTAAAGCAGCGCCTAAAATTTTTTCCTCTGGGTAAACATCAAGGCCCACTCCTGACAATTTGCCTTTTTTTAAAAGTTTTAAAAGCTGCCCCAGGGGTGATAGCTCCCCTCGGCTTATGTTAATAAATATTGGCGCTTTTTTGCATTTTAGCAGTTTCTCATAACTAAAATAACCTTGGTTTTTCTCGGTTAAATTCATGGCGCTTACAATAATATCTGCTTTTGAAAGCAGGGAACTAAAAGTTTTATAACACACCTCTTTATGCCTTTTCACAATATCCACTCCATATACATTCATACCCAGGCTTTGGGACATTTTATATAATTCAAAGCCGATGTTTCCCACACCAACAATAACCATGGTCTTACCCAAAATTTCTTTTCCCGTAATGCCGTCCCTGTGGAAGGTTGAAAACTGCGAGCTTTGCTGGGGTAGTTTTCGATAGAGGCTAAGTAACATAAGCAAAGCTTGTTCGGCAACGGCCCGCTTGCAATAAAGAGGAAGATAAGCAAGTTGGGCTTTAGTTTGGCTGCCTAAGCGATAGGCGGTCAAATGATCATAACCAGTACTGCGGGAAAGAATAGCCTTTAGCTGTGGTCCCCAGTTTAAGGGGATTTGAGATTGGGTTCGGGTGCTGATTAATGTTGCAGGCGGGAGCTTGTGGCCGGATTCCTGCAAACTGTTTTTTATATATAAAGCTTTTATACTTGAGGGTAAAAACTTTTGAATGGCTCTGGCCTCTTCGGCAAAGGCTTCATAAAAAACAACATCATATTTATTCATAGGGAAAAAAGAAGTTTTTCCCTAATTTTATGCAAGGAACTTTAACTCAAACAGGTTGAGCGATGTTGGAATTAGGCAGCTTGACCATTACAGACTTAAGTTTTGAGAGAGCTGTTTCCTTAATTTGCCGGACTCTTTCTTTTGATAAGTTTATGGACTCGCCTATTTGCGCCAGGCTCATGTTTTTGTGATCATGCAGGCCAAAGTAGGCTTCCAACACGGCGCTTTCCCGTTCGTCCAGGCAAGAAGAAGCCCGCTGAATATGCAGGTTCATTTCCTTTTGTTCCAGCTCGTCAAATGGGCTCGCTTCCCCAGAGGATAGGGTTTCTGCAAGCTGCCTGCCTTCATTGTCCGAGATGGGGCTGTCAAAACTGAGAACGGGTTCGGTGAGTTGGAATATGGGTGCCAGCTCATCAGGGTTTTCACCTAATTTTTTGGCCAGACTTTCCCAATCCGGTCCCATTCCACCGATGTATGACTTGATGGGGACGGAATGTTTAAAAATTTTCCGAATTTTTTCTTCTTTATTCGATGCCAATCGCACCAGTCGGCTTTGATTAAAAATAGTGTAGCGAATGCTTTGGCGAATCCACCAAACAGCATAGGTAATAAACTTGTTGTCTTTTTTTGGATCCATGCGCTTTGCGGCTTCAATGAGCCCTAGGTTTCCTGCGCTGATAATATCTTCAATTTCCATCCCCTGATTGCGGTATTTATAGGCGATTTTAATTACAAACAATAAATTGGAGCGAACCAATAAGTTAACGGCTGCCTCTGAACCCTCTTGCACTTTTTGAATAATAAATTTCTCCACTTCCGGCCTTAAAGGCGGATATTTGCGTGCCTCTTTGATGTACTGCTGGAGTAAATTTTTTTTAGGTGAAAAAAAACTGTAAATCATTGGCATTCCCTCTCGTATTCAAATATTGATGTTTATCAATATTTTGTATTTTTACCTCAAATAATCATCCGCAGGAACATCGGTGCGTGCTCCGGCATTTTTTAAATATCGCATGGTTTCTAAATGTCCGTTAGTTGAAGCAGCCAGATATGGTGTCCACCCCTCCTCGTCCACAGCATTGATGTTAGCCCCCTTTTGCAATAGTTTTTGCACCTTATGTGTGTCGCCGGATTTAGCTGCTCTAATCAGCTCAATGTTTTTATTGCTGCTGGAGCAATTAATAAACAGCAACCCCACTGCTGCCGCCATCCAAAGTTTTCCCTGAATTTTCATTTAGCGCCGCCGATTAAAATTTTCCCTACCTACCAGACAGTTTAATTTTACCACCAGTATTCCCCGTTATTCTTTAAATAAATGACCGAAAAAAAATCTGAATTGAGGATCTTGGGAAAATGAAAACCCAAAAACTCAAAAAGGACATACCAAAAAATTCAAATATTTAAGAATCCCAAAAATTCTGTGAAGCCTATTAAGGTCTTATGGCAAGGGCACTAAGGGGTAGTTAGATGGCAGAAAAAACTTTTAAAAAATTTTATTTCCAGAAAAATTCGAATTCTGAAGATTTGTTATGATAACGGATTCTAAGTTCTGTAAATTTGTGCTTTACATTCCCTGATGTTGCGGATCTTTTTTTGTGTTAAGCTGACGAAATGGCAAAATTTTGCTGATGAAATGGGAGTGATGTTCGAAACAAATTGGATTCAGAATTAATTTTAAGATAGATTCCAGTTATGCCTATAAATGTTACTAAATTGTAAACTGAAAATGAGTTAAAGGAGTATGTAATGGGTGAGGCAAAAATTTTAGATGGCAAATCTCTGGCAAAATCCATTGAAGCAGATTTAAAAATACGCGTTGAAAAAATATTAGCAGCTAATGGTGGCCAGGTTCCCATTTTAGCTACCATTTTAGTGGGAGATGATCCAGCCTCTGCCACCTATGTCAATATGAAGGGCAATGCCTGCCGTAGGGTGGGTATGGATTCTAAAAAAATAATTATGGATAAAAATACAAGCACCGAAGAACTGTTGGCTGAAATTGAAAAACTCAATACAGACCCCAATGTTCATGGTATTTTACTCCAACACCCTGTGCCCTCGCAAATCGACGAACGCCTTTGCTTCGATGCTATTTTGGGCTCTAAAGATGTGGATGGTGTCACATGCTTGGGTTTTGGCCGTATGAGTATGGGAGAGCCCGCCTATGGTAGCGCTACTCCTGCGGGCATTATGAAAATTCTAGAGCATTACCAAATTCCTCTGGAAGGCAAGCATGCAGTGGTGGTGGGCCGGAGCGCCATTCTTGGGAAACCCATGGCTTTGATGCTTTTGAACAAAAATGCCACAGTGACCATCTGCCATTCCCGTACACAAAATTTAGCTGAGATTGTAAAACAGGCCGATATTGTGGTTGGCGCAGTGGGTAAACCAAGGTTTATCCAGGCAGATTGGGTTAAAGAAGGGGCTGTTTTGGTTGACGCAGGTTATCACCCCGAAAAATGTGGGGATATTGATTTGGAATCAGCTATTTCTAAATGTTCTGCTTATACTCCTGTGCCTGGGGGCGTGGGGCCTATGACCATTTGCACGCTTATTACACAAACTGTGGAAGCTGCAGAAAGTTCTCTGAAATAAACCTTTTTTTTGCTATTTTGGTAATAGACTCGGCCATCTCCTTATTGGAATTCCAAAAGAGAGAAGCTCAAAATTTTTGGGAGGGTACCATGTTGGTAAGGACTTTATTTTTATGCCTGGGGATGACAGGAATTGGCTTTAGCCAAAAGATGTTAATTATTCCTCAACCCAAGCAATCAGAAGCTTCTACTCAAACGGAAACAGAAACGGTGGAGGTTTTGGAAAACTCAGAAGGTTCCATGCAAAGAACCATTACTCATTCTTCGTTTGATCCGGAAACTTCCGATTTTTTGTTAAAAGAAACTCTTACAGAAAAATTTTCGGGAGAGGTAGTTATGGGGGGAGAGGAACATTCTTCTTGTCAGGACAAACAATGCGCTATTGAATTGGGGATAAAAGAAAATGCCCAATTTGTGGTTTATTCAGGCTCCCGGCCATTGGGCACCAAAGTTGTATTTAGCGCCACCAAAGTAGATGTAAAAAACAAAAGCGCGAACAACCAAAGAATTACCGCCAGTTCAGTGGAAGAATTGGATGATGTAATTATAAGGGTTTGCGATGCCCTGATTGCTGATAAACATGTTAAAGAAGTAGCGAGCCTGGATAATGTGGTAGATAAGGAAAATGAAAAAATTGCAAAACGCCGGGAAACCTATTTCAAAAAAGGGTTTACACTTGGCTATCTATATCCCATGAACGACTCCTATTTTCAAATGGATTGTGGGTATAATCAAAACCAATACGAGTGCGATGATCACTATTCCCAAATGATATATATAAACTTCATGACTATGTATGAGTTTCATAATAATTTGGCTTTGGATGTGGACTTGAATTTTGCTATTCCATCAGATATCGGAGCGGATGCCAATTTGCTTTATTTTCCCAACAGAACAGATTTTTCTCCATTTTTTGGGGGAGGTTTAGGGATGCACTGGGTAGGGGAGGTTGGAAAATCCGGTTCTGATGTGAGAAGATCCGGCCCGGCAACAAACCTACAACTGGGAATGATGTTTTTTAGAACCTATACTTTGAACTTGGTGATTCGGGGAAAATACCAAATGGTTTTTAACAGCAATTACGATAATGGCCCTATTCTTGAGGTGGGAGTTATCCACCACAATAAAAATCAAGGAAAAAGCTCTGGTTGGGGTTGGACCTTTTTGAAATATTACCTGGCTTTTGCTTTAGTGATGACAGCCATTGGGGCGGCTGCGGATTGACCGCAGCCTATTTTGTAAAATTAAACGAGCACCGCAGAGCTTTCTTTTTCTTCTGAAAGCAAAGTATTATACAAATCAAAAGCCTTTTCTACAGATTCGTTTTCGTGCACTATGGCTCTAACCGCTTTAATCATGGAAACTGGAGATTCCGATTGGAAAATATTTCTGCCCATGTCTACACCTGAAGCGCCCTCTTGGATGGCATTGTAGGCCATACTTAAGGCTTCTTTCTCGGGAAGTTTTTTTCCTCCCGCAATAACCAAGGGAACCGGGCAGGCTGAAGTTATGGTGTCAAACTCTTCATGGGTATAGTAACACTTTACCATATGGCATCCCAATTCAGCCATAATTCGAGTGGCCAGTCTAAAGTATTTAGGCGTACGTTCCATGTTAGTGCCTACGGCCACAACTCCCATTACCGCAATTCCGTAACGGTTGGCATCATCGATTAAGCGGGTGAGGTTTTGAATGGTTTGGCCTTCAAATTCACTTCCAATAAAAACTTGTACCGCAAGCACGCTGGCATTTAAGCGTAAAGCTTCTTCGATGGAACAGGCTAAGTTTTCATTGGGTAGGTTGTCGGGCCTGGCCATACTAGTTCCCCCGGAAGCTCTCAAGGCAATGGCTTTTTGGGTGCTGGCAGGAATAATGCTTCTTTGAATGCCTCTTGTTAGCATTAGACAATCACAATATGGCTCCAGGGGAAGTATGCTTTGGTCCACTCTTTCCAGACCGGTGGTGGGGCCCTGAAAATAGCCATGATCAAAGGCTAACATAATGGTTTTTCCAGATTTTGGATTAAAAACCTTGGCCAATCTATTCTGAAGCCCCCAGTCGTATTGGTGAAGGCCCTTAAGAAAAAATTCGGGTTTGTTTTGCGGTACGTCGCTGTAAAAATGTTTTAACTGTTTTTCACCATCTAAATCTGCCATAATATTCTCCTTTGAATCAAATTATTCAGGCTTTTGCCTGGATATGCTGATGAGTGTAATCGTTCATAAATTTTAAAATAAGATACATAGATATGGATCCGGGGTCGGGATGACCTATGGAGCGCTCACCCAGGGTTTTTGCTTTGCCAGTGGTGGCAATAAAATTTTTGGTATTCTCCATTCCTTCCTGGGCGGCTTTGGCAATTTGGGATAAATATGTTTCTAATACTGTTACTTTGGAGTCTTTTGCCGCATTAAGGGCGGGCAAAAGAGCATCAATCATGGTCTTATCCCCAGCTTTAGCCTTTCCCCTGTCTATTACAGCTTGCAAGCCTTCTTCCAACCAACATTCCACGGCTGATGTATCCCATGTGCTGGCATCGGAAAGGCTGGTTGCGGCGGCTTTAAAAAAACTGCCAAAAATAGCTCCGGCTGCTCCACCAATGCTCATCATTAGCGCCATACCAATTGTCTTTAATTGCTCTCCAATCGAATTAAATTCCTGGGTCTCGAGTTTAGCTATAACGGCCTCAAAGCCCCTGGCCATGCCAATGCCGTGGTCCCCATCTCCAATAGCCTGGTCCGCTTTAGTTAACTCATCTTTCTTTTCAACCATGCTTTTGGCGATAAACAAAAACATGTCTTTACTTTCCAAAAGATTTATCGATGTTGTTTCCATATGTTATCTCTTTGTAAATCCAAATGAAGATGCGGGCATGTCGTAATATTTTTTTAATTCGGGGTCCAGTTTTAAAAGGCTTATGGAAAATCCCGCCATTTCCTGACAGGTAACATAACTCCCGATATCTGTATTGTGAATTAAAATACCTAAGTCCTTCAGATAACTTTGCAGTTTTCGATTGACTATTAGACACTCCATCATGGTTGTGGAACCTAAATTGTTAATAAGCGCAACCACCTCATCTCCTTTTTTAAAGGGTAGGTCTGCTATTATTTTTTCCAGCATGCTTTCCGTAATTTGGTCAGCCGTAGACATCTTTTGCCTGAGAACCCCTGGCTCCCCATGCACACCCATGCCAATTTCAATTTCATCATCAGGAAGGACAAAGGTGGGCTCCCCTGTTTCAGGAATGGAACCTGCGGAAAGCGCTACTCCCATGGAACGCAAATTTTCCCTGGCTTTTTCGGCGACCCGTACCACTTCTTCCAGTGATGTTAATTCTGCAGCAGCAGCCCCCACAATTTTAATCATATATAAATCTCCGGCAATCCCACGTCGTTCTTCAATATTATCAGGTCCGGCTGAGGCCACATCATCCCAAATTCGAATGGTCTTTACATTGATATTTTCTTCTGCAGCCATTTCTGCGGCAATATCAAAGTTCATGTTATCACCAGCATAGTTCCCATACAGGTATAAAACACCGTTGCCTTTGTTTACAGCCCTGGTGGCTTCCAGGATAATGTCTGGGGTCGGTGCCGCAAAAATATTTCCGCAGGCAGCCCCATCTCCCATGTTATCTCCTACGAATCCATGGAACAAGGGCTCATGGCCACTGCCACCTCCAATTAGAAGCCCCACTTTCCCCTCGGGAATGCCGGTTTTTACGAAGGCGTTTACTCCGGGAAGTAACTTAACTTTTCCATGGTATGAGGCAACCAAGCCTTCTAACATTTCAGGGACCACATTTTTCGGGTCGTTTAAAACTTTTTTTATGGGTTTTACCGTGGATGCCGTTTCCAAAATCACCTCGATGTTAATTTTAAATTATTCTGTCATTTCCCCCGTCAATGGGGATTTGGGCGCCTGTTGTTTTAAGAAAAGATTTACCGGCCAGCACGCTTACCAGTTCACCAACATCATTGGATGTGATTTCTGTTTTCATTAAATTTTTTCTTTTGTATTCGTCCACCGTTAGTCCATACCTTTGGGCACTGCGCTTTAACACATCAGGTGTCCATAGCTCAGTGTCAAACACGGCATCAGGATGGATAATATTCACTCGAATTCCATGAGGAGCTAACTCCAATGCTGCCACTCTGCCCAGTTGGGTGAGCCCTGCCTTGGCTACAGAATAAGCAGCCGCCCCCGGGCCAGGCGCATGGACATTGCGAGAGGCTACAATAATAATGCTGGGTTCAATCCCCAGTTTTAAATAGGGAATGCTGGCTTGCATTAACTTTTCAGCTGCGGTTAAATTGAGTTTTAGGCTTTTATCCCAAGAGTTATCCTCGATATTTTCAATGTATTGACCTGCCGTAAAGATTCCGGCGTTATTAATCAAAATATCAAGCCCGCCAAATTGTTCCACAGTGAAGTCTATTGCTTCTTTAATGCTTACAGATTCGTTTAAATCGCAAACAAAGCCTAACTCCCGGTCGCTGTTAAAAATATTTTTGACTTCGGGGTTAATATCAAGGCCTACCACGGCACAGCCATCGGCCCATAATTTTTTGGCTATGGCTTTGCCAATTCCAGAAGCAGCTCCTGTTACCAAGGCGATTTTCCCATTATGGGCTGAGTTTGTAGAAGCTTTTTTAAGTTTTGCCTGTTCAAGCTCCCAATATTCTATTTCAAATAGTTGTTTTTCATTTAAAGGCAGCCAACCCCCAATTTGCTCACCTTTCCAGATGGATTGCACTGTTTGCTCGGCAATATCCATAACTATTTTCGCCTCTTTTGGGGAAGTTCCAAAACTAAGTAAACCCTTACCCGGCCAAACAGCATAGCGGGGAGCTAAGTCCAGACATTGCAAACCATTTGTTTTATTTCGGTTAAAATAGTCCTCGTATTCTTTAGCGTAGTTTTTGGCGCAGTCCTTAATATTTGTATCCATGAACATGGGCGATTTTTTCGTGCGAATAACATGATCCGGGGTTAGTGTCCCCCGGGAGATCCAATTTTTAGCATTTTTTTCTTTGCTAAAGCCCACCATTGGCCCTTCCCGATTCCATAAACAATAACATGGCTTTTTTCTAATCTGGGAAATTTCCAATCGGATTTCAGCTAGTTCAAGCAGGTTTTTTTCTGACTCGACCTGAGCCAAGGGTTTTGAATTTTTAACCAGGTAATTTTCGGCAAGACTAACCAGTTTTATCATGCGCTCATAACTTTCTTTTGCGCTATCCCCAAAAGTAAAAATGCCGTGGTTGAGTAAAACAATTCCTTCCACTTTTTTTATTTGAATTTTCGCCATTAAATCTTGCATGGCTTTGGCCAGCACGAAACCGGGCATAACATAGGGCAAAACGGCAATTTTGGAACCGTAAACTTCCTCTAAAATTTTAAGAGCTGAAGGGTTATTGGTTATGGTTACAACCGAATCGGAGTGGGTGTGGTCTACAAATTTATAAGGAATTAGAGCGTGGACAATAGCCTCAATGGATGGGTTAGGGGCCTTCGCATCAATCATGCTGATTCTTTGAAAATCAACCATATCGCTGTCGCTGAGGCTTTCCCTGCTAGCCAATTGCAGCAAGGCCTCTAGTTTAACCGGGGCAAAGCCCTCTTTTTCAATGGTTGCCAAATCCCATCCAGATCCTTTAACATACAATACATCGATGTCATTGGAACTAAGAGGGTCTTTGGCGGTTATTTTGACAGAAGTGTTGCCTCCCCCATGAAGGACAAGGGAGGGCTCTTGTCCCAGTAATCTAGAGCTATAGACCCTTAGCGCTAATAAATCCTCAGAGAACTTTGAGGCGTCCCCTTCATTCCACAAGCTTTTCATTTCCGGGAACCTTTAAAAATCGCCCTCGCGATTTGATATATCGTAGTTTTTGTCCTCAAAATAGTCATTACAAATTCCATTTGTTTCCTTTAAACACGATAAACATCTGCATTTAGGCTTCTGGGTTCCCCTGCCTGCGCCTTGTCTGAGGTCGCGATTGTCAATTTTTAGAGGCTCCCGTGTTTGCCTTTTCCAAGGGAAAATATAAATATACTTCCCATAAAATATGGGAAGTTATGGAGTTAATAAACATTATGCACTGGCGTAACTGCCGGCATATTTTTCAATGAGTTTGTCCAGGTAATCTTTACAGGATTTAGTGGCACCCCAGGCATCTGCCCAGAAACAAAGATCAATAGTTATCCAGTCGTGGGGCAGCTTTTCCTTAAAAAGCACAGGGACTACTTCATCAAAATCAACGAAGCCATTACCAAAAGGCATGTGTGTGGATGTTTCGTCTTCACCATTGGCATTTTTGTGGCAAAGGTTGTCGGAATCAATTAGATGTATGTGGTTTATTCTTCCGCTTAATTTGGATATAAACTCAACCTGGCCACCAGCTAATGTTTCTTTTTCTCCTGGCTGGCGGGAACCGATAACGCTTACCATGTTGCCGTGGCAGGTGTCGTACAAAATTCCAAAATTTGGAGCGTCAACCGCATCTAACACCCGTAAAATTTGGCTCGGTTTATTAAAAGCAAACCCAGGTTCAAACTCCCAGGTTACGATTAACCCGTGGTCGGCCGCAATTTTAACACATTGATTCCATGTTTCTGTGACTCTTTTAAAAGCAGTTTCTTCATCAACTTCAGAAAAGATTGTAGGTGGCTGAACTGTATCTACTCGAATGGTTTTAATACCTAAATCCACGCAAAATTTGCAGTTTTTAGTGAATTCACTGATGTATTTGCTTTGGTCATCGGTATTGATAAGTTTTTCGCCCCAGAGGTTGGCAGCCAGGCCACTGAAACCCAAACCGTAATCTTTCATTTTTCCTACAATTTCATCGCGCTGAGATTTTTCGGGAAGATCGTCGGGATTAGGATGTGGAGGAAAGCCTCCCAACTCTACGCCGTCAAATTGGTATTCCACCAGTTTTTTGCATACAGTGTCAAAATCAATGGGTTTACTTTCATAGGGACCGATGGTGTAGGCCCAGGAGCCGATAGATGTTTTTTTCATAGAGTTTCCTCAGGAATTAAGGGTTGGTAGGTACCCATAGGGTTTCAATAATATAGGCTCGGCGAATTTTGAATGATTGTACTTATTGTGTTTTTTTTTGTAGAAATTGAGCTTGGAATTTTTTTTAAAAAAACTGGAACAAAAACAGGCAAGCTGATAGTATTTTTAATTTTAATGTAAAACATTTCATTTTTTGCGAAAAATTAAGGTTTTTTTTAATAGAAGCTTTTTATGGATTATCAGGATTTTAAAAACTCGTTCTTGCAAAAGTTGGATAATTTGGGAGGAATCCAGGAATTGTTCGAGAATGTTCCCGATATATATTTCTGGATAAAAGATAACCACGGGCGCTTTGTTATGGCCAATCAAGCTGTGATTGAATTGTGTGGTTGTACCAGAGAAAGCGAGTTTGTTGGTAAAACGGATTTTGACATATTTCCTAAAGAAGTGGCTGATCATTTTTTACAGGACGATGAAAAAGTTAAAAATGAAAAACACAAGATTATAAATCGCGTTGAACTGATTCCCCAGGAAACAGGAGGAATGGATTGGTACACCACTAACAAGGTGCCGGTCTTTGGCAAAAATGGAGAGGTCATCGGGGTGGCTGGCATATCCCGAAGCATGCAGAAAGAAAATAGCGTGTTAAGGCCTTACATGGAAATGAGCAATATTATCGATTACATAACCTCCAATTATCAGGAACAAATTGACATTAAAGAACTGGCTAAGATGGCGGCTTTGTCTGTGAGTCAATTTGAACGTAAATTCAAAAAAATATATCAACTTTCCCCCCTCAAGTTTATAATAAGGGTTCGGGTAAAAGCTGCCTGCAAAGATTTAGTTACTACCCAGGAGCCCATATCCAATATTGCTCTTAAAAATGGCTTTTACGACCAGAGTTATTTTAGCCGCCAGATTACCGAACACATGGGCATGTCGCCCAGGGAATACCGCAAAAAATTTTATAGAGGCGGCGGATAGGGGTTTATTTATTCCCTTTGTAAACCCAATAGGTAACCATACCGGCTCCGCATAAAATGACCAAGGCTACGCTTATGGCTAATAGTGGGGTCCAGCTTTTTGATTCGAAATGGGCGTGAGCGGCTGCATATCGGGCATTTGCGAACAAATTAAAACTGGATGCCATTAGGAATAGGATTGTGTTTTTAAGCATAATCATCTCCTCAGAAAATTAATCTATGAGCTGCTATATATTTATTATCGAATTCAAATGGGGAGTACTCGAGTACTTTTTTAAAAAAAATACTCGAATAATTTAAAAAACTCAAAAAACCAAACAAAAATGATGTTTATGAGGTTTTTTGCCGGTGCTGATAGAGGAAAATTCCAGAAAGAATTTTTGGTGAAAAGAAAGTGCTCTTTTCCGGCATTACAATATCCGAATTTTCAAGGCCAGCATTGGCCACATCCATCAACTCATCAATGGAAACCGGGTGCAGGGCAACGGCAATATCATAAACTCCAGAGTCTACCTTTTCCTTCATAGCATCCAATTCTGCCTCGGAGTAGTAATCGAAATAATCATGGTTTAAAATCATATCGTGATTGATCTCAAGGTGCGGGTACAGCTCTTTTTCTAAAATACTGCAATCCAGTTTTCCAACAACATCGGAGGGAATGTTTTTTGCCTTTAGTAAGTAACTGCCGGATTTATGATAGATGCAAAATTCATGTTTGTTAGGCGTGTGAAAATTGGCAACGGGTTCAAGTTCCAGTTTTGATTTAATATCTTCGAACTTAACCTTTCCATTAATTACCCGATTATAGGCTTGAATATGAGCTTTTTCAACAATGTATGCAATAGTATGCGTTTGATTATTTAATAGGGCCGCATGGTATCTGTGGTGTCCATCAGCAATGTATAGAGGATTTTGGGCAATTAATCCGGCTAATTTTTGTCCATGTTTGTGACTGGCCTCAATTTTCCATATTTTATTTTCGATTCCATGTAAATCGGAATAACCTCCAAAGTCGGATTGAAACTGGTATTCGGGCTGCATTTCCTTTTTTATCTCCTCAAAGAGCGCGGAGATGGGTGATTTTGTCAATAAAAATATGGGGCCTAATGTGTAGCCAGTGGCTTGGGCTAGGGCGATTCTGCCTTTCACTTTATCGTCAAAAGTTTTTTCATGGCGAATAACATTTTTATTTTCGTAAGAATCCACTTTAACCGCAGCGAATACTCCGGTGCGGCTGCCGCCACTATATTTTTGCTCATATAAGTAATAGGCGGGCTCAGAATCAGAAATCAAAATTTTGCCCCGAATAAATTTTTCAAGAGTTTCTTTAGGCTTAGGGCCCAAAGTAACATGAAACAAGGAATTTGGATTTTGGGATAAATTAGCTTCCAGCCCGCTTCCTGGTTTAATAACATCGTATGGAGGGGCGGTTAGCTGGTTTGCAAATTCTACGGAAGGCCTGAGGCCGCTTAGTCCAATAATTTCTGCCATGTTGATTTCCTGTTTTCAATAATAAAGAACAGGAAGTATAGTAATTTTACGGAACCGATAAAAATCACCCTCAAGGCTTAAGTTTATTGGCCTTCAACTTCGTTTTGTTTTTTGTAAAAATCCATTTCACCGTCCAGGACTTTAATCTTTTGGTCTATTTCGCTGAGTTTATCCTTTAAGAAATTGAGTTTGTTCAGCTCAGAACGTAGCTGCCTGCTGGCGGTTTTTTCCCTTTCTGTGTATTTCTTTAAAGCTTCTTTTGCTTTTTGCGAGCTGGGATATTCGGTTTTTAAGCTTTCCAAATCCCGTCTTTTAAAATCTAATACAAAAGGTTTGGCGATTTGCACTTCTTTTTGCTGTGAGTTGGAAGAAGCCAATTGGGATTTGGCATCAATTGCTATTTCCAGAGAAAATACCACCCCATGTCCTTTTTCTCCTTTTATGGCTTGGATAGCTATTAGGTTCTTTCCTTGCAAAATTAAATCGCTAACATCAATAGATTTTACTGTCTGCCGGTTGGAGTTTGAAAAAGGAATTTGCGAACTCAATATTTTTTTGCCGTTTAGAAACAACACAAATTGGTCTTCAATGGCCACATCAATAACTGCTTGGTTTACTTTTCCAGTCACATCAAAAATTTTCCTTAAATAGCTTGTGTCAGCATCATTAACATCCCAGATGGGATTTGGAATTTTCCCTGGAAACTGAATAGGTCGGGAAAGTTTGGTGGATTTAACAGGCCCAAATACATCTTGTGTGACGCTATCCTCGGCGATGGTGTTCCAGCCTTCTAGGGCTACGGATTGTCCCCACCACAAGCCATCGCTTTTTATGCTAAGAATTTGTATCCCTTCGGGCTGTTTGTAATTCTGTGGGTCTAATCGTTGTAGCGTGGTTAAAATATAACGACTCCAGCTATCCGTTAAATTGTCTTTCTTACTGCGCTCCAAAGACTTTTGTAAATGTTTAATGGCTTTGTCTTGCAGCTCAAAAGCAATATCCTCAAACTGAAATTGCAGTTCTTCTCTTTCATCCGCACTAAGGCTGCTATCCAAAGGCGTGTTGAGCATTTCTTCGGCCAGAGAAGCATAGCGTCCGCCTAACAGATAGTTCTCTTTGGCATACAGAGATTTAATGGAAGAAGGCGCCTTGGGTTTTTGGCTGGTTAAAGCCTGGCTGTAAGAACGCTCTAAGGCGTTAACACTGGTTTCAAAATCCGATTGAGTTGTTTCAAGTAATTTGGACTTATATATATACAAGGATAAGACCTGATTGGATACATTTTTTGGGATTTCGCTATTAAGGATATTATACGCAGAGTTTAACCCCCATTCTATGGTTAAGCTGTTGGCATTTTCTAAAAGGACAGAGGCTGAGTCCATCATTTGCTGTGTTTTTTCTGCGAGTTTGGATTTATCCTTTTCGCTGGTAAAATCCCGGCATTTTTCCAAAAAGGGGATGGAGCCGCTTAAAAACTTTAGGGAGGCAGCTGTTATTTTTTTGTCCTCAATTAATTTTTTCGAAGGCTCATTTTCAAATAAACGAGGTTTATTCTGCCAAGCCAAAGCCAGATTGTAATACATGGATCCCACAGAAAAACTGGCCTGGAGACTGGCTTCATTGCCCAATTTCATAACATCCTGATAGGCGTCAATAGCCTCCTTCAGCAGCTCCAGTTTTTTAGCTTCTGCGGATTCCAATTTTTTCTTGGGCAATTCAAAAGGGATTTGCTCTAATTGGAGCTGGATTAAATAAGCTAATTGAAATTGAGCGATGGACGATTGGTACGCGGCCACCCCTGGTGGAAGAGATGTAATAGCCTTTGCCCTGGATATGGTTCCTTCGAAATTTTCGCGGGCTAGATCGATCATGTTAAGCTTTACATAACATTCACCAATGTAATTCCTGGCTTCCAATTCCAACTCCCCTCCTAAATACATGGTGTGGAATCTGCGGAAAATGTTAATGGCTTTTCCGTATTGTTCGGCCTTCATGTAAAACTTACCCGTTGAAAACAAAAGGTCGGGCGCGTCTTTTTCGCTGGGAAACAATTCGGCAAAGCGCTCATTTGTCTGTGCGACCTTTTCAAAATCGCCCAATTTTTCATAGCACAGGGCAATGTTAAACAGGGAGTTTTTCAGATGGGGAGATTGGCTGTAATTGGAAATGAGTCGTTCATATGTGCTAATGGCCAACTCATAATTCTTTATTTTTTCATAGTCGGTGGCTGCATTAAAAAGGGCGCCATCTGCATACTTGGAAGCGGGAAAGAGGTCTGATAGTTGTATATAGGCTTGGGCGGCCATTTCAAGCTTGGCTGCTTTTTCAAAGGCTTCGGCCCCGGCAAATTGAGATACATCAGCGAAGGAATATTTAGAGTACTTTTTTGCTGTGTTTAAATATTCATTACCCGCCTCTAAAAACTTGTTTGATTTTTCGAGTTTTTCAGCACGTCGATATCCCGCTTCCACTTGGCCTCGCTGGCCCATTTCTGCATATTCCGGATTGACCGCGGTTTCTGCTAGCTCGGTATACCATATTTCAGCTTCATCGAAATCTTCAATGGCCATATAACTTTGAGATAATAACTTTAAGACTTCCTGGTAATTTTTGGGGCGTTCTTCCTCGGCCAGGATGTTTTTGAACAAGGGAATAGCAATGGCAAACTTTGTCCGGTTGTAATAAATGGTGGCCTCTAACAAAAGAATTTCCGGCATTTCCGGTTCATTGGGATAATATTGAAAGAATTTTTGGACCGCTAAAAGAATATCCTTTTCCAAAGCCGAAAAGCTGGTGTCCCGTATGGATTTGTTAATAGTACTATCCTCTTCCAATCCGGGCTGTCCGTTTAACCATTGCCGCTGGGCTACAGAAATGGCGCTAAGCAGAGCTTTTTTACGATAATCTTCGAAGGGATATTTGGTAGCAACCTGCATGTAATTAAAAAAGGCGCTGTTGGGGTTATTGATGTGTTTATCCAAAATAAGGCTTAAATTCCATTGCACTTCATAGGCCTCGCGAGTGCCAGGATATTCCTCCAATAAGCGGTTATAGCTTTTGGCTACTTTTATGTATAACTTCCTATCCTTTGATTCGTGGGCCTCGGCTAAAGTTTTTTCTGAAGACTTGATTAAAATTTTAACCGCTTGAGAATCCACAAAACTGCGCACATCCTGACTCAGGTTTTTGCGGTACCATTCACTCCCCTTGCTGTAAGTATCGAAAAATTCCATTAACATCTCATCACTTCGGCCCTGTTTGCCAAGTTGCGTATAGGCTTTGATTAGAGCGAGTTTAGCTTCGGGGGCTTTTTCGGACATGGGGTATTTTTCCAGAACTAACATCAAAGGCTCGGTAGCTTTGGTGTAATCGGATTGTTGCGTATATATTTCGCTCAGCTTGATTAAAACTTTTGAGGTATAGTTTTCATCTCCAATAATTTTTAAAAAATCGTGGGCTTGGTGCAAAGTTCCGCTTTCATCAAGGCTAATGGCTAAAAATTCCACTGCATCATCTCTCAATAAGGGATTGTCCACCAATTGGGAGCCTTCTCCACTGGCAAAATTAAGATTGCTTTTTTCTATGAGGGTTTGAAAAGTGTTGATAGCCTCTCTAAATCTATCTTGTTGAAAATAACACCAACCCAGCTTGTACATGGCTTCCGGAAAATCAGGGTTTTCCACATGCAAAATGGCTTTGCTGTAGGCTGCTTCAGCCAGGTTATACCCTTTGCCGTTATCAAAGAAAGGGCGGTTAAAATAATAATCTCCAACTTTAATAAGACTCTTAACATAAAACTCTGATTTGGGGAACTTATCCGTGAGTTTTGTTAAGAGTTGGACAGCTCCATCCTCATCCTTGCTTTGGATTAGGCATAATGCTTTATAAAAAAGGGCAATGTCGTGATTGGACAAATACAACTGGTTGCCCAAAATTTCGTCATACACTTTAATAGTTCGTTCAAAATTTAGGCTGGGAAATGGGATGTTTATAGTTTCCCCGAGAGCTTCCGCGGCTTCCAGCTTCATTTCCCGTTCGTCTAATAATTTATCAAACTCATGAATCTCATCTTCATAAGTTAGCTCCGCTAAACGCAAGAGGATATCGGAATTGTATTGAGAAAGGGGAAAAATATTTTTGAGGATTTCAATATCTTTGATTAATTGGCGGCGTTCTTTAATGATTTGCCGTTCAAAAAACTTCATGTTTTGTTTTTCCGATTCAATTTTTTTCTTGTAAAAAATTGTGGAGTCTTGTCGCAGCTTCTCTTCAGGAACCTGGGAAAATGCCCTATGTTGAAAGACCCCAACCAGGGTTAGGCATAGCAACAAAATAAAGGAGCGTGCGTTCATCATTGGGCTGCAGGCTCCTGTTGCAGTTTAGAAAGCGCATTTACGTATTCCCGATACCTTTTTGCGGATTCCTGATAATTACGCTTTAAGTTTTGGTACATAATAAGGCCAACATCAATAAATTTTGGTTGCACCAAGGAAAGCTTTTTGTTTTTGTAAGAAAGCAAATCGATTAAATCATATATTTCATTGACTAAAAACTCCACTTTGGTTTTTTCACTTTCCATGTTATCCAATTTTGAATGTAAAGAATCCATAATGGAAGCCGGACTTTCATAGGGCAGGTTTACTACAGATTCTTTAAAACCTTCTATTTGAGAGTTTAATTGCTCCAGTTCCTGGCTATAATAATCGAAGAGTTTTTTTTCTTTTAACCCCACAACCTGAATCCCCTCTTTAACCAAGGCGAATTCTTTTAAAGATTTTTGAACATTGTCCAATTTTTGATTTAGGCTTTTAGTTTTCCCTCGGAAACGAGCCTGAATATCTGGAATATCTTTGTATTCATTTTCATATTTGGAAAAACTGTATATTTTCTTATCCAATTCAGCTAAAAGCGTTTTTTCCTCTTCAATTACAATTAACATTCGGGTAAACTGGGTGTTTTGCGAAAGTTGATTTCGAATGATGTTGGCATTTAAACTGTCTTTTTGTTTCCAATAGCTGTCCATTAAAACCAATGAGGCCTCGAAATAATAGGCTTCTTCTTTTAACACGGGCTTGGCCAACTTTTGCACCATTTCAAAGTTCTTCTCTTCGTAATGTATTTGAGCTGCTTTAAGGCTTGCTAATGGAAACAGTTTGGACTTTTCGTTAATTTGACTGTAAACATCCAAGGCCCTTTGTGTGTCCGATTTGCCTACCCAGATGGAGCCCTCAAGAAGTCTTGCTTCATCTATTAAATCCTGGTTTTTGGCTTGTTCATAAATTTTGGATAGTAAAAACAGGGCTTTGTCCCATTGCTTTGTTTGGTAGTAAGCATAGGCCCTCAAGAAAATACTGGACAAATAATATTCCGACTGTACACTGGTTTTTTCCAATATTCCAAGGGCTGCTTGGTATTTTCCTTGGTTTATCAGGGATTTCCCATATAAATATCCCGAAGCAAAACTGAGCACATGGCGGGGATATGATTTTTCAATGAGTTTAAAATTGACTTCGACCAATGAATCATTTTTTTCCCTATCGCTAATTTGGGCTTTGCGGAAAATGGAATAAGGACGCCATTTCGAATTTGGAAAATAATCTATTAATTCGCTGTATTGTTCCAGGGCGAGTTGAGGTAGTTCAAGCTTTCGATAACATTCTCCCAGCATAAATATATAACTGTCGAGCCTACCATCCGGTAGCTGCAATTCCTTTAATCTGCGCAAATCCACAACAGCATTGCGATACGCATCGGCTTTATAATTTTTAGAAATATTTTCCGGTATGTGAGGTCCTAAAATTTCGGATACAATGATGGGCTCGAAATAATTTTCAATGGCGTTGCTGAAAATCACATCTCCAGAGTTAAACTTTTCACCATAGGCATAAAAAGCCAGCATAAATAGAATAAATATTCTTATTATCATTGGCAGCACCTGAACCCTACTTCTTCGGAAGAAGTATTAATGACACTGGGAAAATCCAAATTACAGGATGCCGCTGAGCCCTGATTAAAACTTCCTCCGGCTATAACATGGGCACCTTGTTGTACGTCTTCCACCCATTCCCATACATTACCAATTAAATCAAACACACCTTCACTGGAGACGCAGCCGTTGTTTTTGTCTCCTTTGGCCCAGACATTTTTTCCTTCGGTGTTACAATTTTCAGGACTGTATTTATTTCCATAACCAAAATGATAAGTTTTGGAACTGTAACAGGCTGATTTCCATTCGGACAGTTTGCAAAGCCTTTTGCCTTTTTCAAGACATAACATTTGGGCTTCTGCCCAGTTGATTTCTGTTTCGGGAACCGCTTTACTATCGCTTACATACTCAACCTTGTCAATGCAAAACTGGCTGCTGTCAGTTAGCACTGCTACCATATCTAATGGACAATTTGGATAAACTTTAATGTTATGGGTAATTGTTCCAGAAAGGTCGTCATCGTCTTTTACCTCCAATGTCACTTTTGCTATTTGAGGGAAGGTGTATTTTGTTGACGCGAAAGGTTCATTTGAAAAAGGCGTATCAAATACTCCATCGTTGTTAAAATCCCAGCGGAACTGTAAAATTTCGAAAGGAGTTTCTTTGTCGATACTTAAACGGGCATCAAAAGTAATTGGCTTTCCCGAATAGTTTTTCTTTTGTTTGGGCGAAAAGTTAGCTTCAGGCGGAAAGTTAATTCTATAACTGGCTTTTTGTTTGGGACCGTTATATCCAGTAATATCGGTGGCATAAAACCAAATATCCTTGGATTCCGAAACAATAAGGGGCCTTTTGTAAATGGGCGATTTAGGCGAAAGAGAAACAGAGTCAAAGCTGAAATAAACCGTATTGCCTTCTTGAGATCCCAGTTCTATTGAAAGGACCGAATTATATTCTCCAGGAGGGGGGTCGACAGTAACATACGGGGAAAATAAATCCAACTCGTAAATACTAGTTTCATTATTAGCCCTGTCCACAGCAAAGTATTTTAAAACCTGCTTTACTTCTCGTTTGATGTTAACTCTCCAATCGGACAGCTTAACAATGGATCCGATTTGATTTGTGCCAGGGGTTTTTGGCGACGATTTATCAAGAGTGTAGTGTATTATGGCGGGTTCGCTTAACTTAAATATCAGAGTATAAGAACCGCCAATTAAAGATTTTTCCAATAGGGGAACGATTTGGGGGGCCTGCTTGTCGATAATATACATTTCCTCCCTTATGCCTTGCTCGTTGGAGTTTTCCATATAGTAACTAACAATGTATGTTCCTGAATATTTTAGCTCCAGAGGAGCCTGGTAAAAGGAATATTCTGGATTTAACTCCACTCCATCTTTTGACAGTTTGTAATATATTTCTCCCCGTTTTTGTGGCTTTAGGCTAATGTTTAGTGTCTTGTTATAAATACCCCCTGAAGGGCTTATAGCAATGGCGGGATTCAGAAAATCTGTAAGGGATACAGGCTCGCTGGTATTGTTTAATTTATCAATGGCAATAAAAGACAATTCACTGCCAGGCTTTACTTCTATTTCCTGGTTGTATTTTAAAGAATTACGACTGGGTTTTTGACCGTTTAAGCTGTAATAAATTTCAGCAGGTTCATTGGCTTCGAAAATTAAAAGGGAATTATCGGAAGTAGCCAATTTCTTGAGCCGGTATGTTACTTTGGGAGCTTTGGTGTCAATTAAAAACTCCAAATCCTGTTTAGGTGTGGAATTGCCAGCCATATCTTTGGCATAAATATGCAACTTGTTTACCCCTTCTTTAGAAAGATCCAGTTTTAAGAAAGGGCCGGCCTGTGATTTTTGAAGGTGAGATGCCTCCTTTTCATTCAAGCTGTAAACAATTTGGCAGGCCTCATTACACCTAAACTCAATGGGTGTAGTTTTTGAAAATTCGTATTGATTAGGTGTAAATGTTAGTGTAGGCGGCTCAACATCGGAACTGGCTTTAAACCCGGCCAGAGGGGATTCGTTCCCGATGGTATCCACGGCGAAAAAACGTATGGGCAAAATGCCATCTTTAGGAAGCGGAATTGGCTTTTTGTATTTTTCACTTCCCAGGGTAGGAGTAGAGCCATCTGTAGTAAAAAATATGACCCCTGGCTCGTTGGAACTGAGTTTTGCTGATTTGCTTTTTAAATCCACAAAGTATTTAACTGAAGGTGGGGTAGCATCTACGGTAATGTGATAGCTTTCTATTTCGGACTTCATGTTGGCGATATTACTGGCGTAAATTCTGAGATGGTGTTTGCCTTCTCCCAATTGGATAAATTTTTCCACTGGCTTAAAGGCGGATTGGGGGGCGAGCGGGTCGGTAGTATAAAAGGCCTGTGTGGCTTTTTCCAGCTCAACTTGAAGCTTTGGTTCGTAGTTAAATTTTCTTTGCTGGGTGGTAAGACGCGCTTTAGGAGGTTCCAAAAGAATGATGTATTTGGCGGAGTAAACATCTGTTGAAAAATTGTCGTTATAAACCACTTTATAATACAAGGTGCTGGTTTTATTTAGCATTATTTTCTGAGATTTATATGTTTGTAAGCCCTTGGGGTTATCCAAGGCGTATTGTATCTCCCCTTTTTTTAATTTCGGAAAACTGATGAAAATAACAGAATCGTAAATTCCCTCCGGTAAGCTTGGTTCAGGCAAATCTTGCGAATAGCCTTTGGGGGGGGTTAGCTTAAATTGAAAAGGTCCGAAAAATTTTTCTTCTCCCAAAGGGTTTTCATACAAGAACCTAATAGAATAGTTTTTTGGAGATCGGAGCCTTATAATTCCCTTATAGAGGCTGCTGTTTTTACTGGGGACTTCCCCATTTACATCGTAGTAAAGTTTTCCTTCGTAAATCGTTAATATTTTAATATTAAGAGGCGCCGGGTAACTTCCTGGTTTTTGATCCAACTCCAGAGAATCCAGGCGGCTGCCATAACTGTTTTGGGTTATAAACAAGCCCAGCCAGATTAAAGTGGCTATTTTTGCAAAGGATGTTAATTTAAACTTTGGCATCAATAACTTATTAAATTGTCAATATCCTTTTGAACCAGCGCTTTGTCTTCTTCCGATTCCACAACCAATAGGGCTTTTTCCAATAGCATTTTTGCTTCGTCTTTATTTACTTGTACCAGTCTTTTGTATTTGGCCAGATAATAATAACATTCCCAGTTACGGGGTAAGTTTTTAACAGCCTCTTCCAGGTAAAAATTGGCCAGGGAGTCGGCTCCAATTCTTCTGGTTCTTCCCAGTACAATTTGCTCTGTGAAGGATTTGCCCAGTATCAATTGCGCCTGTGGGGCGACCTCTTCATACCGCAATAGTTTTTCACTAACATCGATTGCTTCCTTAAAATATTTATTTTCAAAATAACTGGAAGAAAGCTCTAACTGAATATCGGGAGAGTTGGTAAAGTGTTCGGCCACATATTTCCATTGCTCCGTTGCAGACCTATCGTCTTTTTCCACAATAAAGCACTTGGCTAAAAGCAGACGTTGTCTATAGGCAGATGGGTTTTGATCGATAATTTCCATTAAATAGTTTATAGCTTCCGTATTTTCCCGCAAATTTATGGCGTGGTAGGCCAGGCGTGTTAAGGCCGAAACATTTTCCGGATCCAGTTCTAAAATTTTATTTAGGAGTTCATACTCTTTTTGAACTTTTTTTTGTGCCGAGTACACCTGGCTTAAATTCAAAAGTATTACGGTATCTGCCTGAGTTAGGCTCATAGCTTTTTTAAAATACCTTTCAGCGGCCTGATAGTTTTTAAGGTTTAATTCCAGGGCCCCTAAATTGACCAATGCGGGAACAAATTCGGGATTGTCTTTTAAGGCTAATTCCAAATATTTTTTTCCTATTTCTTTGGATTTGCCTTGGGACAATTCCAGGGCGGCTAAATTAACATATGAGTCCACAGTACCCATATCCAGATCGACATTGGCTTTAAAAAGGTTTTGGGCTTTCTCCAGCCATCCCAGTTTTTGATAACATATGCCTAAATTTATGCGGGCCGGGTAGAAATCAGGAAATTTGCTGAGCAGGTTGCTAAAAATGGAAATGGCCTCGTCCATGTTATTACTTTCCCGCAGGGTTATTCCATAATAGAGGCGATACATTTTGTTACTGGGCGCAAATTCCACCAATTTTTGAAAATAGGGTATGGCGCTTTGGTAGTCTCCGTTAATGCTGTAAAGTTCGCCCAGGGTTAAATAGTATTCCAACACGGATGGGTTCACATGTATGGCAGATATAACGTAGGAAATACCCCTTGTAGCGGCGCCAATTTCCTTGTAATAGTTGCCATAGGCGAATTCCAAATCGGCTACCGGTTCCGAATGAAACTGCTTGGCTAGCTTAAGGGATTCAAAGGCTTGTTGGGATTTCCCTTTTTTTAATAAGAGATTGGCTTTTAAAATTTCAATTTGCCAGGAAATAGGGTGGCCAGCATCATAGGGAAAATTAAGCTTTTTAATGGCGCTGTCGATGCGTCCTGTTTTGTAATGACTCAAGGATAAAAAATATTGGGCCTCCACAAAATTGGAGTCCAGTTCAAGAGCCCTTTCCAGGGGGTAAAAGGCCTTCTTGTAATTTTTGTGAATGATGTATCGATAACCCAGGGCAAAACAACCATAGGCGGACAGGTTTTGGGAAGGCGCCTTTTCGATAAAATCATAAACCTTGGGAGAACTCTCTTTAAATTCCTGGTAAATTTTTTCCACCACAGAGATAATAAATTGGGAAGGGGAATTCGCAGGGCCTTTTAAAACTATGGTTTTGGCAGATAGGCTATCCCCTTTTGGTAAAAAGGTGATTTTTGCCCGGAGCTCCTGGTTTTCCAATTTATAAAGAGTGTTTACCAAATAATCCAGCTTCAAATTTTCGGAAACCATTACCAGGCATTCTCTGGGTTCTTTGTATGGGCAATTGTCCAGCAACTCGTTTAGTTGTTCGGGATGTGGGGCGTACAGTTTTTTGGTGTAATGGCTGGATTGGTAAAAACGCTCTTCAATAGCAGCCCCAATCCAAAGTAAATGGGCTGTGGTGGAAACAAGTCTGGGGGGAAGTAGCCCCAGCCCGAGGGCAGATGAAGGAAGGTCTTTTGTAAATTCCACAGGGTTAAGAGGCTTAGACCAGGATTTTTCCAAAGTCAGAACCAGGCAAAACAAAAAAATTGCCCCCCTGGGTATGGCGCTCTTTCCCAATATGCTAACTTTCATTTTCCCGGAAAATAAATTTCTACGGTGATTAAAAGGACAATGCTTTTCTATTATCTTAAACCGAACACAAATGGCTAGTACTAGTTCAAAAATCCGCAGAGGAACCATTATTATTGCTGTCTCAGTAGTGCTGAGTCGTGTGTTGGGTATTCTAAGAGAAGTTTTAATAGCAGGTCTTGTGGGCATTGATGTTCAAAAAAATGCCTATGACTTGGCATTTTTGCTTCCAGATATTATTAATCATTTAATATCTACGGGGTATTTGTCTATAACTTTTATACCCATTTTTACCGGCTTTCTTGTTAAAGATGAATCCGAGCGGGCTTGGAAATTTTTTTCCAACATTTTAAATGTGCTTGGGCTAGCCCTAATAGTTCTTTCCATTTTTGCCTGGATTTTTGCTAAGGAATTTATTTTGCTTCTGGCCTCTTCCAACCCAGATGCGGACACTTTGCAATTGGCCGTGCGGTTTTCCAGAATAGTCATTCCCGCTCAGGCCTTTTTCTTTTATGGCGCCATTTTTACGGCTATTCAACACATTCAGCAAAGGTTCTTTTTACCCTCTTTAATCGGGCTTATTTATAATCTTTCCATAATACTCGGGGGAGTAATTGGAGCCAGGCATGGTTTGGAAGGCTTTGCCTGGGGGGTTTTGGCTGGCGCTTTTGTTGGAAGTTTCGCACTGCAAATTTTCGGAGCTGTAAAAGCCAAAGCCAAATTTTATTTTGTGTTCAAGCCCCGGGATAAAGACTTGCTGCGCTTTTTAAAAATCACCATTCCCCTGGTTTTAGGGCTGGGTGCTGTATTTACCATGGAGTTTGTGTACCGTTCTTTTGGCAGCCAATTTGGGCAAGAAGGCATAGCCCTTCTTAGCTATTCCTACCGCATCATGTTCACTTTGGTGGCTGTTTTTGGCTTTGCCATTGGGGTGGCCTCTTATCCCACCTTGGCAAAAATGGCTAAAAACGAAGAATATGTGGAAATAAATTTTATTCTCTACGACACCTTAATAAAAATTTTGGCCTTACTTGCCCCGACTTTTCTGGTTTTTTGGTTTGGCGCCGAACAAATTGTCCATCTGTTGTTTAAGCGGGGAGCTTTTGACGCAGATGCAGTAGTTGAAGTGGCCGGGCTTTTGAAGTGGTATATGTGGGGAGTTTTTGCCATGAGCTCCCAAATATTGGTGGTACGCTGTTTTTATGCCTTTGAAAAAACCTGGCTGCCTGCTATTGTAAACACCCTGCTTTTTGCTGTTTTTTTGCCTTTTTATCCGTATTTTGGTCAAAAATACGGAATCCAAGCGGTGCCTATTTTATCTGTAATCAGCTCTTCATTGCAGGTGTTTGTGCTGTTGGGTTATTGGATACGTTTTTCGGGCTGGGCTCATTTTCCCGGATTTATCTGGAATACTTTAAAAATTGCCCTTTGTTTTGGAATAGGCTTTATTGCCTTGGCCCTCATTATGCGACCTATGGATGATTTTTTGGCCTACCCCCATTTTATTTTATTTGTTTATCTGAGTGTTTTTTCTGTGGCTGTCTTTGGACTCCAATTTATTTTACAATTGCTTTTTAAAGTATCTTGTACCCGAGAGATGATTTTGGTAGTTCTTAAAAGAGCAGGGATTATCCACCACTAGAGGGAATGTTTTGATGATTGTTAAATCCGGATTGTGTTTTCATGTTAACAGTGCTTTGGTGATTTTTTTTCTGGTTTTGAGCAATGCCCAAGGGGCTAAAACCAAAACCTGGGATTCCATACTAAACAGCTATCAATCGGGGAACTTAACCCAGTTAAAAGGCCAAATAGATAAAATCAGCAATTGGAAAAAAAAGCCCAGTTATTATCGCGAGGCCCTGATAGTGGGTATTGATAGCCACCTGCGCAATGGAAAAACCGATGAGGCCAGGCGATACTTAAAAATGTATCGGGTGGAATATTCGGATACTGTATACAACGACAGGGTACTTTATTACGAATCCATTCTTTTATTAAAAGAAGGTTTGTTATTTCCTGCGGCACAAAATCTGGTTCAGATTATTAACAATACCAGCTCCAAGACCATGTTTGAATTTGCTAAAAGCCACTTAATGGAATTAAGCCAAAAATCATTATTGGATGAAGGCGAAATTCAGTCGATTTTGGAAGAACTAAAATTTGATGAAGAATTAATATCTCAAATTTTATTTGATCTGGCCTCCCGACAAGAGGAGAAAAGCAGATACAAGGCGGCCGCAATAACCTATGATATGTGGCTGCACTATTTCAAAGGCAACCCTCAAACCAGCGCGGTAAAGAGCAAGTTGAGAAAGCTCAAGGGTAAAAAAGGGCCTCACCAGACTATTCTTGTGATGGCTCCCATCACAGGCATATACATGGATGTGGGCAAGGCTTTGGTCCAGGGCGTGCTTTTGCCCTTGGAAAACCTCAAAGAAAAATTTCCCGATTTGCAGTACAAAATCATTGATACGGAAGGCGACCCTTTAAAGACAGTTAAAAAGCTGCGCAGAAATCTTCAGGAAGAAAATGTGGTGGGCATTATTGGCCCTGCCATGAGTGATGTATGTATTGCTGTTGCGGTGGAACTAAGCAGCAAACGCAGTAAAATTCCTATGGTAACGCCCACCGCTACCACCGAGGGAATAAGCGACTTAGGCCCCGGGATATTTCAGCTCAATGTTACTACCTATGCCTTGGGAAAAAAAATATCCGATTATGCTTTTAAATGTTTGAATCTAAAGGAATACGCTATTTTAGCCCCTAATTCAGACTACGGTATCGGACTTGCCAACTCCTTTAGTGAAAATATTGAATCCATGGGGGGACAGGTTATCGCCCATGAATATTACGATCCCGGAGCAAAAGATTACACCGGGCATTTTAATGTGATCCGCCATAGAAAGGTTAAATCCGAATTAAAAAAACTGAATTTGCTAAGTCCTTCCGGAGATCCAAAAATAACAGATAGGGAACTTTCCAAGTGGTATGAAGATTCGGTTCTTAATATTGAAGGGTTGTTTATCGCCGCTTCCGATGGAGAGGAGGCCCAAAAACTGGCTTCCCAATCCCGTTTTCACAAATTAAAATCATACATATTGGGTTCCAGCGGATGGCACGATAAGGGTTTGTTTTTAAACGGAATGAGAAACTTAACCGGGGTCGTTTTCAGCCTGGAATTTTTTGCAGATGAGGATACAGAAGTCTGGAAAAAGTTTTCCACGGATTACAGAAAGCGCTGGTCTGAAAGCCCCAACAAGGTGGCTGGACTGGGTTACGATGCAGCTTTGTTTGTGGAACAGGGGCTGCTAAAATCCCGGAACCCCGAAGATTTGTATTCCTCTCTTAGGAACGTTCAAAGTTTTCAGGGAACAAGAGGTAACATAACCATGGATACCCGTTACGGGTACAACAAGTCTTCTTCCCTGGTGCAAATAGAAAAACGCGGTTTTAAGCAAATCGAAGGTTGTGAAGAAAACGCTAAGGCGTCAGCGAAGTGAAATGATTTTTCATATTTTCACTAAGATGCTGGTTGCCTGCTGAATCCACAATAAAAACCTCATACTCATCGCTGGACGCAGCCCATTTTAGGACACTGTCTATGGGCTGTAAAAAGAAATAAGTGGCATAATAATCTGCCCACAAGGCATTTTTGGCAAGCACAGTGAGGCTTTGTTTGTCAGTAATGGGCTCTCCGGTTATGGCATTTATCAGGTGGTGCCATCTTTTTCCATCCATCATTTTATAATTTTCATAATCTCCCGATGTTGCCAGACCAAAGAGCTTATCAGAGGTGGATTGTACCACTCCAATCAAGTTTTTGTTTTCATTGGGCCTTGGGTTTTGAATGCCGATTTTCCATGCATCTCCAGAGCGGTTATGCCCTTTTAAAGCCAAGTCTCCTCCGGCATTAATGAGGTAATTTTCAATTCCGGCTTCATCAAACATTTTTTGCAGTACCATTATGCCATAACCTTTCACAATGGCTCCCATGCTAACATGCAGAGAATCCACCTCTAAAGAAAGGCTGGAGTCTTTTTGATTAAACTGGAAAAAAGATGTTTGTAAAATTTGAATTAAGCTGTCTTTTGGATAGATGGATTTTTCAGGTTCCCCCTCCCGCAAGTCGTAGTGTATTAGCCATTCGGACGAACCCAGTGAAAAATTGGGGATACCTTTTTCCTTATTTTCTTTAAGTCTCTCTAACATAAATTCAAATAAGGCATAGATTTCAGAAGGAATTTTTACAGATGTATGTTTGGGGCTGGATTTTAATTTGTAAAAGGGATGCCAGCTATTGGACTCTGAAAAAGAGGAATCAAACCAGTTTATGGCGCTGTCCAGCATTTCCGATGTAAGTTGGGGGGCTTCACTATTGTCGTACCAGGTGCACTCAATGTAGGTGTGGTAACCCATTTTGGAAAAGCTGTGCCAGCCCGGAACTTCCTGATGTGGCTTTCGGGTAAATATTACAATGGCTATTAATATGGCTACAATGGCAAAGCCAAAACTTCGTTTTTTGAAATAATTAATCATGGGGCTGGGCAAAAACAAATAAGGCTTTGAGAAGCGCTAATATTCGGAAATATTGTTTGTCTCCAAGGTTTTTTCGCTTCTCTTTTCGGGCTCCATGGCCTGGAGCCAATCCATTTGACTTTGTAAAAAGTTTTTAAAGCGGATAAAATAGTTGAGCTTTTGAGTTTCCAAAGTGTTGATTTCTGATTTTAAGGATTTGACCCTTGTCACATATTCATCTAATTCCGTATTGGCTTTTAGTTTGGCCTCTTGCAAAATCAATTTTGCCTCTTGTTCTGCTTCCCGGCGTTTTTCCTCCAGGGTATTTTGCATGGTCACTACAGCATCCTGAAGGGTTTTTTCAATGAGCTTAAAATGATTGAGCCGCTCTTCAGTGAGTTTAAGTTTTTCAGAAAGCTGCTTGTTTTCTTTTATTTGTGTTTCCAATTCATCTGCAATGGAATCCAGAGAGGTTTTAACTTCAGCAGGATCAAAGCCCCGCATTTTCCTGTTGAACTCCAGTTTGCGAATATCCAGTGGCGTTATCATAAGCTCATCCTAAAGAATTACAACAATTAACTTGGCAATAACCTTTATTGCAAGAATGGAAACGATGTAAGAAAAATCAAAACCCTGCATTGTGGGCAAATACCTTCGGGCAATATTTAATACAGGGTTGGTAACATCTTTAATACGTAAAAACCAGCCCGAATTTTGATACTGGCTGAGTAAGCCTTCCACCACCCAGCGCACTAAGAACAACAAAACGTAAATATTGGCAGCAAATTCAATTAGTTTACCCATTTCAATCCATTCCTATTCCAGTTTTACTGTTTCTGTTCTTAGTAATATAGTGTTTTCCCCTCGAATTGCGATAGTAAAATGGAATTCCGGGAGTCTTGGCCTAGTGGCCATAGTCCCGGTCGCCAAAAATAGCCGTACCTACCCGCAGATAATGGCTCCCCTGTTCAATGGCTATGGGGAAATCATGGGACATCCCCATGGAAAGTTCTTTGAAATGCGCTAAAAAAGGGAAATGAGGAGCGTATTTTTCCCGAATGTCTTTTAATAGCTGGGAGAGCAGCCCAAATGATTTTGCGACTTCATCCAGGTTAGATGTATTGGGCCCAATTCCCATTAACCCGCAAAATTGAATATTTCTAAAATCTGCCAATTGGGGTATAAGAGGTAGCATTTCCTCCGGCCTGAAGCCTGCCTTACTTTCCTCAGCACTGATATTTACTTGTAAAAAAACTTTTTTTTGGCTTTTAAATTCTTCGCCTAGGCTTTCTAACTTCTTTAAAATTTTAAGGGAATCAATGCTGTGGAAAACTGATGTGATAGGGTAAATCTTTCTTACTTTATTGCTTTGCAGCCTGCCTATGTAATGCAGCTGGGCATCTTCGAAACCCTCACCCAGTGGAAATTTCTCCAAGGCTTCCTGCACCTTATTCTCCCCAAATAATCGAGCACCAGCTTTATAGGCAGCAATAATTTTTTGTTTGGAGTGTGTTTTACTGACGCAAATTAAATGAACCTGTTTTTTGTCTCGGCCACTGTTTTCACAGGCCTTGGCAATTTGTCCATTTATTGTTTTAATGTTGCGCTCAATTACATCCATGGCTATTTAAAAACATCATTCAGAACATCATCCACAGATTGAGTAAGTAGGAGCCTGGTTTTTTTTATGGCATCCTTGGATAGTGTCTGGCAATCCGGGCTGTTTTCCTCGGGGAGATAAAATTTTTTAATACCTGCATTGTAAGCGGCAATAAATTTTTCCCGAATGCCTCCTACTCCGATAAGCTGGCCTGTTAAAGATATTTCTCCAGTAAAAGAAATATGAGAGCTTATGGGTTTTTGTAACAAAGCAGACAAAATAGAAACCACAAGCGCCAACCCCGCAGAAGGCCCGTCTTTTGGGAAGGCGCCTTCTGGTATATGTAAATGGATATCAGATTGGCGAATTCTATTTATGTCGATGTTCCATGTTTTAGCTCTTTCTTTCACCAGCGTCAGAGCTATTATAGCGGACTCTTTCATAATATCGCCCATTTTTCCTGTGAGGTGGATGCGGCCTTTACCACTTAAAATTTTGCATTCAATATCCAGAATTTGACCACCTACATTGGTCCAGGCAAGCCCTTTGCATACACCGGGTTGGCTTTGGATTTTACTGTTTTTTTTTGGCTGCGTTTCCACTCCCAGCATGTTTGTTATATTTTCCTCTGAGATGCTTTGGGGATAGGTCCTTTTTAGTAACATATTTTTGGCCTGCTTACGGCCGATGTGCATCAATTGCTTTTCCAGCTGGTTTACTCCGGCTTCCTCAGTGTAGCGTGCAATAATTTGCTTAAGGCCGCTATCTGAAATTTTTAATTGGGAGGGTTTTAAGCCACAGAGTTTTTGAACTTTGGGAACCAAATATTTTCCGGCTATTTTTTGTTTTTCAAAATCATAATATCCTGGTATCCGATAGCATTCCACTTTTTGCCTGATGCTATAGGGAATTGCCGATTCCAGGTTAGCGGTTAATATGTATATGATTTTCGAAGTGTCGTATTTCAATTCCAGATATTTATCAAAAATTTTTGCGGATTTATCCAATATTTCGCTAAAGGCGGCTGCCAATTGAGTTCTTTGGGATGCGGGAATTTTATCCATTCCTTCAAACAAAATAACGGGGTTCATGATACCCGCCTGGATAATGGATTGGATAATTTTTCCAGGCTGGGCGCCCATATAAATTTTGGATTGTCCGAATAAATCACTTTCCTGGCTGATGCTGGAAACCGGAATCCGGATACATGGCCGCCCCAAGGCAGCGGCCAGGTTCTTGGCTAACAGGGTTTTGCCCACTCCTGGTGGACCAGTGAAGCAAATGTTATGGGAAAAATTTCCAGTAAGCTTTAAAACCGATATATGATCCATGAGCTCGCTTTTTAGAGAGTCCAGACCATATACATTTTTGGTAAATTTGGATTGGATAGACTTTAAAGAACTGGATTCGGCGGCAAATTTATCCCAGGGAATGGAAAGTGCGAACTGGATATGTTGAGCCAATATGGCATGGTCCGCTTGATTGGGGGCCATTTGGGTGAGTTTGCTAATATCACTTAATATTTTTTCCTTGGCATTATCGGAGGATTGAATTCTCAATGCCCGGTTTTTAAAATTTTCCAAAAATTTTTTTTGGCTTTCCATGAATTGCAATTTTTTTTTAAGCCTTTTGATTTAAAAGGCTAATGTTATCAGGCGGATTTGGCTTTTACCTTCTTTAAGATGTATAGAGGCTCAGCGCCCTCCCGAACCACATCTTTAGTGATGATACATTCTGCCACATCTTTTCGGTTAGGAAGGTCAAACATAATTTTAATTAAAACACTTTCCATAATAGCTCTAAGGCCACGGGCGCCTGTTTTTCTTTCAATGGCTTTTTCCACTATGGCATTGAGGGAATCCGCCTGAAAAACAAGTTTTACTCCATCCATATCAAATAATTTGGAATATTGTTTGATAAGGGCGTTTTTGGGCTGGGTTAAAATATTTAACATGGCAGGGTGATCCAGTTCATTTAAAGCTGTCACCACAGGCAAGCGCCCCACCAATTCAGGGATAAGTCCGAATTGAATAATATCATCGGGCTCCACCATGTGTAAAATATTTTCTTTGCCTTGTTTTTTGCCATTGCTCCCCATAGAAAAACCCATTTTACGGGTGCCCAATCTGCGGGCCACAATGTCATCCAACGTTTCGAAAGCGCCACCACAAATAAACAAAACATTTTTGGTGTTTACATTTATAAGCGTTTGCTCGGGGTGTTTTCTACCCCCTTTAGGAGGAATAGATGCAACAGTACCTTCCAATAATTTCAACAAGCCCTGCTGCACGCCTTCTCCGCTTACATCGCGGGTTATGGAAGGGTTGGCGGAAGAACGGGCGATTTTGTCAATTTCATCAATGTATACAATTCCCTGCTGGGCCTTTTCCACGTCATAATCGGCGGCTTGCAGAAGGCGAACGATGATGTTGTCCACATCTTCACCAACATAACCGGCTTCTGTTAATACTGTGGCGTCCACAATGGTAAAGGGAACGTTTAAAAACCGGGCCATGGTTTGGGCCAAAAGTGTTTTTCCTGTCCCGGTAGGCCCTAAAAACAGAATGTTACTTTTTTCAATTTCAATTTCATCACTCTCTTTGGAAGAGATAATTCTTTTGTAATGGTTGTAAACAGCCACACAAAGGCTGCGTTTGGCTTCGTCTTGTCCAACTACAAACTGATCGAGGTGTTCTTTGATTTCCAGCGGGGTGGGTATGGAAACTTCTGTGGGCTTCTTTGCCTTAGGGTCTCTTTTTTGTTCCTCGCTTAATATATCATTGCACATGGATACACATTCATTGCAAATGTGTACAGACGGCCCGGTAATCAGCTTATCAACCTGTTCTGCGGACTTGCCGCAAAATGAGCAGCTGATTAGCGTATAACCTTTAGATTTACTCATGCCCCTTTAAAAATCTACTTAGATTTTTCAGTTTCCCGTTGTAAAATTTCATCAACAATTCCAAAATCAATGGATTCCTGCGCATTTAAGTAAAAATCCCTATCTGTGAGTTTTTCCACCTCTTCTACGGTTTTTCCGGTATTCAAGGAAATGATTCTGTTCATTTCTTCTTTGGTCTTCACAATTTCCTTGGCGTGAATTTGGATATCGGAAGATTGGCCAGAGGTTGCTCCAGAAGGCTGATGCAGCATTACTTTGCCGTGAGGCAGGATAAAACGCTTGCCTTTAGCTCCGGCTCCCAATAAAACAGCGGCCATGCTGGCGGCTATGCCAATACAAATAGTTTGAACGTCGGGTTTTACGTGTTTAATAGTATCGTAAATGGCAAGTCCTGAAGAAACCAGCCCACCGGGAGAATTGATGTACAAAATGATATCTTTATCTGGATCATCGTGTTCCAGGAAAATCATCTGGGCTATAATGGCGTTGGCCACCACATCATTGACTTCATGTCCTATGAAGATGATTCTTTCTTTTAGAAGGCGAGAGTATATATCGTATGCTCGCTCGCCTCGCCCTGTATTTTCAATGACTGTTGGGATATACATTCTGTTGAATTCTCCTGGGTTGAATAAAATACAAAAAGGGAAAAATAAAACCTAAGCAGCTTCTTCGCTTGGAATATTTAACAGAAATTTCAGGGTTTTTTCAGATTTGATATCTTCCCTGATATCATTTATGCGGCCGCTCTTTCGCAACGAAGCCTTCAAAGTTTCAAACTCAAGGCCATTTTGTTTGGCCAGACTTTCAATACGAGCGTCCACTTCTGTCTGGACCGCCTTGATATTTTCTTTTTTAGATACTACTTCCAAAATGCGGTGTTTGCGCAGTTCGTAAAGGGCCTTGTCCTCTAAAAACTTCATTTGTTCTGGAGGAATATCATGGGAATGATCGTGATTTTCGTCGGGGTTGTAGTTTCCCCCATGAATCTGATATTCCACATAGTGTTTAATACGAGCTTTGGGCACATCAAAAGGGTGCTTGGCCAAAATGGCTTCCATAACTTCGGTTTCAGCTTTTTTTAAAGCATCTCTTTCTTTGGTTTCTTCCAAATTTTCCCGAATTCTGGCTTTCAACTCGTCTAAAGTTTGAGTACCCAGTTTTTTGGCGAATTCATCGTCAACAACTGGTATGTCCTTTGTCTTAATGGATTCAATTTTAACCTGGTATTCTCCCTTTTTTCCAGCTAAATCAGGGTTTTCGTAATCTTTTGCGTACTTTACGCTGATTGATTTTTCATCTCCGGCGCTAACAGCTAAAAAGGCCTTGTTAAATTCGGGAATTTTATCTTTGCCGATACTAACCCTAAAGGATTTGTCTTCGGGTAATTCTTTTTCTTCGCCATCTATCTTAATGGACAAATAACTGCCAACGGCAATGTCGCCTTCTTCGCT
This sequence comes from Fibrobacteria bacterium, assembly GCA_050294405.1. Taxonomy (GTDB): domain Bacteria; phylum Fibrobacterota; class Fibrobacteria; order UBA11236; family JADFYW01; genus JBNKOC01. The sequence continues at coordinate 280,376 of JBNKOC010000028.1, forward strand.
TTTGCCTTCTTTATCGCTTTCTGTGGCAATACTTTCGGCATAGGAGTTGATTTGATCCTCGATTTCTTTGTCTTCTGTAACAGAAGGCTTTTCGTAAACAACGCCTAAATCTTTGTAATCGCTAATTTCAACCTCTGGATCCACTTCAATAAGAGCCTTCAAAAAAATGGGGTTCTCCCCCTCATTTTTTAACTCTTCCACTTTTCCGGGGGCCACAGGGCTTATGTTTTGCTCTTTGCAAACTTCGCGAATAACATCGTCTACCAGTTTTTCCAATGTTTCATTGGTAATGGGCTCTTTAAACCTTTCGGAAATAATTCTTTTGGGAATGGTGCCTTTTCGGTAGCCATTTAGGCGCAGTTCTTTGCTGTATTTCTTGACTTTTTCGTTGTAAACCGAATTGAAATTTTCTCTGGGGATTTCAATTTCCAATAATTTTTCAGTAGTGGAAGGATCGGTTACTTTAGATTTTAAAGTTTGGGTTTCCATATTAGATAATCCTAAAAAATGAGTGGTTTTGCGAGAGGGGGGAGTCGAACCCCCACGCCAAAGGCGCTAGATCCTAAGTCTAGTGCGTCTGCCAATTCCGCCACTCTCGCTAATGTTCTGTAAACTTATAAGAAAAGGGCCGTTTTTTCAATACATGGACCTATTCTTATTTGAGCTAGCTTTGCAAATTTAATTCCGGTGCAGGAGCTGCATCTTCGTTGCTGTAACTGTTCAAAAAAAGCTGAGTGATTTCATCGCCAGAATCTGTATTAAAAACCCGGAACCCAACTAAAGAGGCATCTTCATCGTGGTAAAGGTCAATTTGGCATTTGTAATTTCGTTCCCAATGTTTTAATATGCGGCCTCTATAGGCAACCACTTCGTCCAGGATTTTTGCATGTAAGGCCAAAGAAAGTTTGGTGTAATTTCCCTTGGCATGGCAGCGGCGTAGCCACCTGTCAATTTGAGCTAAAATACCGTTTGTTTTAGGTATATAACGGTTTCCCTGACAGGTAGGGCACACATCGGACTGGTTTAATATCAAATTGGGGCGCACTCTTTTTCGGGTAAGCTCCATTAATCCAAATTGCGAAATCAAGGAAAAATGAATGGGGGCCTTATCTTGTCGAATTGCCTTTTTAAATTCGGATTCTACCTTTTCGATGTCCTCTTCATTTTCCATGTCGATAAAATCAATGACCACAAGGCCACCTAAATCGCGCAGGCGCAATTGTTTGGCGATTTCCCAGGCTGCATCAATATTGGTTTCCACAATATTTTTTCCCTGATCGGTTCCGCGAACCTTTCCCCCTGTGTTTACATCAATGGAAACCAGGGCCTCGGTTTGTTCAATAATGAGATAACCGCCCCGACGCAAATAAACTTTGGATTCAAATATCTTTTCGAGCTCTTCCTCCAGGCCAAAATGGTCGAAAAGCGAACCTTTTTTATCAAAATATTTCACTTTGTCCAGTTTATCGGGGGAAAGCACCTGAAGGTATTCCAACACTGAATCGTATTCGTCTTTATCGTCTATCCATACTTCACCCACATTTTCTGTAAAATACTCCCTAAGAGTGATTTCACTAAAACTGGTGTCGCGAAATACCAAACCGGGTCCGTCCAATTCATCGGCTCTGTGCTTGCAGATTTCCCATTTGGATTCGAGGATATCCATTTGTTTGGCAAACTCTTCTTCGCTTTCCTGTAACCCTAAAGTTCTGACGATGTAGCCTACACCTGGGCCTTTTAAGCGTTGGACCATTCTTTTTAGTTCCCGGCGGCGGTAAATTTCACGGCTTTTTTTGGAAACACCCACAAAATTGGTATTGGGCATGCAAACCAAAAAGCGTCCGGCCAGAGTAATATGGGAAGTGAGCCTGGGTCCTTTGGTGCCAATGGGCTCTTTGGTAACCTGAACTAATATTTCCTGGCCCACAGAGAGCAATTGATCTATGGTTTCTGGTTTTTTGGCGTTTTTTTTGTCGCCATCGTCGTCATCATCATATTCATTGCGCAGCTTGCGGGTTCGGTCTATAACGTCATCCACATGCAAAAAACCTGCTTTGTCGGTTCCCAAATCTACAAATGCAGCTTGAAGCCCGGGTAAAACGGCGTTCACCACGCCTTTGTAAATGCTGCCTAAAACAACAGAGTCTTCGGGGTGTTCATAAAGGATTTCTCCTAAATGATTGTCGTCCAAAATGGCGATTCGACGCTCGTAGGGCGTATAACTGATTAAAATTTGTCTTGGGGCTTTTGAATATCGGCTCATTAATTTCCTTCCAAATAGATTTTGACGCGATATTTTTACCTGGACTCCCGGACTTCACTAAGGCATAAACTGCCCTGGTTTCCCGGGGGGAGATAAAAAAATCGAAAATTTTCAATAAGGGACTTTGTAAGTCTGTCCAGCTTTTTATAAGCAGTAAAATAAAAATCATTTGTAATATGATAAATTAATCACTTAGAATCTCATAGTAAACTCTGAATGTACTTCAATTTCTTGACGGGTGTCTTCGTTTTCTGTATGAAACTCCTGCTCTCGCATATATTGAACATACACCAGCATATCGATTTTGCGGGTAAAATTATAGGAAACTTCCGGGCGCAGGCTAAAATTAAACTCATAAAGGTCCACTTCTCTCTTGGTATTGTCGTTTCCGGCTAATTTTACATAGTTGGTGTTTTTTTCTGCTCCCACTTTGGCCGTGAGTTTAAATCGGAGGTTGTTTTCCAATTTTACATACCAGCGCCAAAATTGAATGCCTTTTTGGGTTTGGATATCGTAGGAAAGGCTAAAAATATCTTCCCAAAGCCAGTTTTCTTTTTTGGTGTGGCCGCCATCCGGTTTGCGGGAATAGGTGTTTAAATCTTTATAGCCATCCCAGGTAAGGAGGGGAGATTGGGTGGAATCCAGAGTTTTGGTGGAATCTACTCCGTGGCCAAATTTCCAGTTTACGGAATTTTCCATTCGCACATTGTTTTTCATGGTGGCGGAGAGTTTCACCAGCGGACTGAAATTGTGGGAGATGTTAATGGAGTTGGCTTTCTCTGACCATTTATTATAGCGCCATTCTTTTTTGAAGTTGTAAGAATGGTTCGCGCTGAAATTGCGGAAGTGTTTTTTAAGAAAGGGAATTTTAGGCGCAAAGTTGGAAAAACGGCCGGTTACAGTGTAATCGGGAAAAACAAAAGAGGTGTCGTTGTCCCGGGCCAGGGCATAGTCCCTGTTAAAGGTATAACTTTTGGTCCACTTCATGGAACCGCTTAGGTTTAAATCGATTATGGGAACTGTGAACCCAGAACGCAAATCCGTGGTTCTAGTAACGATGTGTTTCATTTGGTTGTTTTGCACCATGGGAGAAGACAGATAATCAAAAAAGCGATAGTCACTGTTGGTATGGCCCATAATAACCTGATCCCGGAATTTGGGATAATTCCAGATGATGCTGGGATCGTAAATAAGGCCAAGTTGGTAGGCGTAGAAATCAAATGGGTCTATTCCCCGGCGATTCATTTCTTCAAAAGTGAACTCCTCACCTGTATATCTGTGCGAAATGGTATAACTGGCGTTAATGTTTTGCAGTTTAATTTTGTTGAATCCATTATTGGCGCTTTTAAGGCTGCTGGCCAACCAGGGAATGGGTTTGGACAACTTCTCCAGCTTTTGGAGTAAACGGTTGAGCCGCAAACCAGTATTAAGGCTAATATCGTGGTTGGATTCGGACTGGAAATGTTCGGGTTCAAAGGAGCCCTGCACACCCAAACGAGTAGGGGTAAGGCTTACCTCTTCGCTGCGGGTATGTTTGTATTGGGAAGACAATTTAGCCGAAGTGGAAACAAAAGAGAGAATCTCGGGATTAAAATCCATTTGAAAGGTATTGTTGCGGCTTTTTTCGTTAGCCATGACACCATAAACATCAAGGCCTCTTGCTGCTGCGCTGTCTGAAGAAGCTAAAAGTTCCCAGGCAAAAAGCCCTGTTCTGGAATTCATATCCCAAAAAACCGGGCCTGAAAATTCCTCATGAACATTGTCGAATTCACGAATTAGGGAAAGCCTGTAATTTAAATTGTAAAAATTGAATAAGCGCCAGGATAAATCAAGGCCATGAGTCATGTCCACTTCCCAATCGTGTTCAATAACATCGGGCTCAATTTCCTGAATGTCTTTTTTAACCTGGTAAGAGTTCACAAAACTGTAGTCCGCAACCACCAGGTTCAAGCGGTTAGGATAAGGGCTGAATTGAAAGTCTTGAATAAAATCGGGCACATACTCGCTGCGTTTCTTAAACTTCCAGGGTTTGAGCTGGATGGGCTTGTAAGGGGATAAATCATAAGTCAGCCTGGTTTTGTAGCTGGTAGTGGTGTCGTCCTGGCTGGGGGCCCCAGACTTTGCGTTGGTGTAGGTAAATTCCAGAGCGGGCCTTTCAAAAGCCGACTGCACAAAAAAGTTTTTGGAGCGCTTTTCCTTGCGGTAGGCTGCTGTCATCACCTCTGTTAATGTACGGCTTTGGTAATACCTGGATTTGGCATTTTGCTTATCTAAAGAATCGTTTAGAGAAGATAATTCGCCACTTAAAAAGTCATCCCACAAATCAGATATATCGTGGTTTTCCAATAACTCGTCAGAATAGGGTTTTGTAAAGGGCCGACTTACTGAGCCCCGGTATTGTATGGAAAGAGGAAGGCTGATGCCCCAGGCATCGGGGAAAAACTTGTTGGCATACAAACTGGCGTTGGTGTTAAAGTCCATGGTGGTTTTCGAATTAGCAGGTGTGTTTTTGGTATTCTGTGTCATGGAGGTAAAATTTCCGTTAGTGGCGGTGATGTTACCGCTAAGGTTTATGAAATCCGCAAATTCAGTTTGGAAAGAAGAGCGCATGCTAATACCACTGGAGCGGTTTACCCCGCGCAAGCGTAGGTCATTCACCCAAAATTCTCCTTGCTGAATCACTTCGGCTGTGGAGTCTACCTCGATTACTAAACGCATCCAGTTGATGTTAGAAAGGGAAGGGTCGCCCACAACTCCTATTACTAAGGAAGAATCTCCCCGGGCTCTGTTGTAGCTGTGCACAAAATTTTGCCGGGTACTTCTCCAGGAACTTGAGTTTTTGAGTGCGGACAAATCTCCCATACGAACATCCAGGGCGTGGCGTTCCCATAAGCTTTTATGGTCCGAAGTTGCTGTGGAATCGGCATGTATTTTAATTTCGTAATAGTTGGAACTTTCTTCATTGCCGTCATCCCGGCCGAGCTGCAAAGAAAAGCTGACCTTGTTTTGTTGCGGGTCCGCCGAATACCGGGGGTGGACTTCCATTAACAAGTTGCTGTAAAGCGTCAAATCTTTGTTATCGTTGCCAAAAATACGGGTGGCGTGGACTACTTCACCAGGATGTAAGTTTTCGTAATTTAAAACAAGAGATTGCTCTCTTAGTGGTTCGTCTGTCTCTGGGTCCTCTTCAATTTTTGTATTGGGGGAAGGTTCATAACTTTCTTTTTCTTCCCGGTTGTTAATGACTTTAACCCGAAGGTAATTGCTGTCCGAAACTTCAGGTTCTATTTCATATTGAGTGCTGCCGTCATTAAATATTTGGGCGTTTTCCCAATTGGTGTTACGGGGAGCCTCTTCCCAGGCATTTCCAATAAGGCTTACCCGGGCAAGCAATATTTCGGCTTGAGATACGCCGGGAGGTAAATCCCCCAGCCACATTCTTGTCATTTCCACATTGGATAAAAGTTTTTCAATGTCGTTGGCGCTGTTGGTAAAAATTTCGTGGTAAGAAGGCTCGTATATGGGAATTTGATATTTACGCCAATCATTTCGGAGGGGTTCGCAATTGGTGGAGGCATCGCATGTTTCTTCTAAATCAATGGAATAGCGTACAAAATTTTCTTTGGTATCCAGTACGCCATTGGAGTTTAAATCTTCGGTATCATACAAGCGCCCGCTGTAATCATCGTTATTGTTTTCTGTGCCATTGATGCCGGGCAGAGGATCGGATTCACCCTCTTCGGGGTCCACATGGTCATCTTCTGCCGGGTCTTTTTCGCTGGAAAGCACGGTGTAACAGTCCGGTTTACATTCCCATTTTTGCCCTGTTTCTCCTGCGTTGGAGGGAATACCATCCAAGCCGTAATCTTTTGAATTGGTAAATTCACCGGGTAGTACTTCAGCATTTAAAATGCCATTGGGTTTATATCCTGCAATAGCAATATCTTCAGATACATTGCCTAAATCCACATTGAATTTTCCCTGGCGGCCTCTTATAACAACCTCTAAAATTCTTTGGCGGCTTTGGTTGCGAAGCCCAGGGCTCATGGCCCGCATGACACCGCCCCAGGATGTACCCTGAAGGTTATCGTTAGGCCTTAAAATAAATTTGAAAAGCCTTAGCTCGCGGGTGTTGGTACGGCTGCTCGATGTGGGCAAAAAAACATTTTGAAATTGTTCGGTGAGGTTACTGTGCCAGATAAACTCTCCATTTCTTTGGTAATTTAAGAGGGGATCGTAATTGGGGTCCGTATCGCTGTTTCCCCCTGGAGGGGAGGCTTTAAACCAATTGTTAATGGTTAGGGGAAATTGAAACTCTTTTTTGGAACTTTCAAAGTCGTCTAAAAGAGCGGTGCCTTTGGGGTTTGGGTTGTAAAAGCTTTGTGCCATTTCCATTTCCCAATTCCATTTGGAGGGGGCTTGTGTTTCCACAAAGGGTACCAGATTTACAATATCAGTCATCCAACTGGGGCTTCCAGCCAGACGGCTGTTAAACCCCCACAAAAACTGCTGGAAGGGTTCTCTGCCCAGCTGAGGCCTTTCTTGAGTAGTGCTTTGGCTTTTGTATAAAAAGGTGGCTCCCAATAAACTTTCGTCGGATATTCCATCGAGCTTATACTCTAGGCGGGTTCCCAACAAGATTTTGTCCTGGATTTGAAAAAAGGGCGTACATTCATAACTAACATCAATTTTTGCGGTTGGGTCTTTGGCTCGCTGAGACAAAAGTGTTATTTGCCCTACTTCGTATAAAACCTCATAGTCCTCATCTTTTTTTAATTCAGTGGACCCGTTTAAATACAAACGCTCCGTTCCAGGTGTGATATCTAAACATCCAGACCCGCTAACTGAGTGAGACGTTTTAGTAACATCAAAAGTGGATTTTCTTTGTTTGCCAAAAATTTCGAAATGGTATTCGGAATTGAGTTCTCTGATTTCGTCAGGTGACCGGGTGTAAATTTGGGTATTGGGATTTACTCTTTTAAAAGGTGTTAAACAATTTTTGTTATCCACCCCAAGGCCTGTGCTGTCCAAAACATTACAGGGGAGCACCAGATTTCCTTGTTCAAAATCAAAAATAAGAGGATTGTCGATATTTAATTCGGTGGGCTTATCGGGTTTGGTTAACCCAAGCAAGGTGGCATAGCTTTTTCCGCCTATGGTTTCTGCGTTGTTGGATTTCTTTTTTACTTTAAGTTTGAATTTGGATCTGTCTTCTGGGCTAACCTTGCCTATGCTGTATACATGCCGCCACATCAAGGGTTCTAAATCATTATTAACATCCACTCTTCGGGATTTGATTAATACCAATTTGGTTTTATCCGCAAAGGGAACTCCCGTGCGGGTTAAAGGATCCCCTCCGCCTCCATCCCAACGTACTGCATAGGAGGAATTCTGACGGGGTGAAAACAAGCTGAGCATTCTCAATTTGGAATTGTAATGGAAATCCTCCTCCGGTTTCAACTGTCTCCAACGGCCTCTTTCTTCGGGCTCGGTACGGTTCCCATTAATGTCAAAGGTATAAGCCACCGCTTCTTTAGCGGTGTTGTCATCGGTGTTAGTGTTTTCTTCAAGAATATATACTTCGGGAACCACCCCGGATTTGCCGTTGAAATAACTTTGGCTGCCTACCCCGGATACCCCTGTAGAATCGGCGTATTCGGCCCGGTCTTTGAGTTCAAGAAAAAAGTGTTTGTACAGCGATAAGTTGGTTTCGTCCAAATTGTAAACGGTTTCTTCTTCAGTTACTCCCAAAGTTTGCCTTTCCTGTGAGCCGCCTTCCTGAGAGGCAATGGTGGTAACATGCAAGTCTCCAAACTTCATGCGCACTTTTAAACCAAAAATTCCTTTGTGGTTATCTGTATAGCCTGTAAGTTGGGTGCCCGTTAAAGACAAACTGGTGTTTCCAGCTTCTATTTCCTGGATGATGTTGTCTTCCAGTTCATCCCCTTCTCCACGGTAGGCGATTTTTAACTGATCTCTGAAGTTTGTGCCAAAGCCTTCTTCGTTAAAAATTTCAATATGTATAAGCCTTCCCACACTTCCTGTTACCGAGAAAGAAGGCTTGTTCTCCATGTTAAAGGTGGGAATCCAGTTATCTCTTGTTCCCCGTGAATCCCGCACGCTTTTACCTGAAACAATTACCTTATAAGAACCGTTGATGTTAAGCTTGGGTTTATCAGCCCCCCAACGCTTTAGCCATTCGGGAACCTTAACAGGAAGTTCCCACTCTAAAAAATTGCCTGAGCCTTCACTGGATTTAACCTCTTGTTGGCCGATGTATTGCTCCAACCAGAATTTATACATAGCTAAATTGCTAAGATCCATGCTATAGCTGCCCAATTCCCGATAATAGGTTTCGTAAACCACATTGGAATCGGCCGCCCCGTCTATTTTTACATAGTGGATAACTTCTACTTCCCGTGTGTCGAAGTTGATTCGGTGGTAATTTTTCAAATACTTAGAATTGATTTTTAGAATCCCATCGGATTCGTAACCTATTCCACGGGAAGGTAAAAGGCCGTCCATGGGTCTGGAATTTTTTGGGACTTTGAGATAATCTTTGGGAGTATTTTGAATGGACGAAGTGTTGGTAGTAAAAATCAGCGTGGCAAGGACAAATATCCCTAAGGCCCTTCCAAAGAAAGGGTTCATCTGGCTAAAATATCCTGGCAAATTTTTACCTAACTATTTTCCTATTGTACCAATGACTGTTTTTGTTCAATTTGAGTAATATTATACGAAATGGCCAAGTCTCAAACTGCACTTTCCCCAAAAAAAGTAAAGGCTTCAAAACACTTTGTTGTAGCTGGATTTCTATTTTGTAAGATTTTAAAGCATATTGTGTAGCAGCATGGTAACGAGGAATTTTTGAACGAAAAAGAAAGAAATCACCGCCGGGCTTTCGGCCAAAACTTTTTAATCGACGACTCGGTTATTGCCCAGTTATGTGAAGATGTGCCGGTGTTAAAGGAAGATGGCATTATTGAAATTGGTCCGGGTCGCGGGGCCCTGAGCTCTTTGCTCATCAAAAGCTGTTATAAATTTATGGCAATAGAAAAAGACCCCAAGTGTCTGGAGTTTTTGAAAAGCAAGAGCCTTTTTGAAAAGGCCGAATTTATCGAAGCAGACGCCAGCCGTGTTGATTTAAAATCTGTTTTTACGCCATTTAAAGGAATTGAAAACATCCATTTGGTGGGAAACTTGCCTTATAATATGACAGGTCCCATCTTAAAACATTTTTTGCCTGTACTGGGAAAGTTTAAGACTTGCCAGTTCATGGTGCAGTATGAAGTGGCCAAACGCATGGTAGCCGACCCTGGTAGTAAAAACTTTGGTTCCCTTTCAGTTATGGTGCAAAATTACTCCAGGGCCAAGTTGTTGCGGAAAGTTCCACCTGATGCCTTTAGGCCTAAGCCCAATGTATTTTCGGCTACAGTTTCTCTCTGGCCGCACCCAAGCCCCATAAACGATAGCCCTTTGTTCCCCATATATGTGAAGCAGTCCTTTTCACAAAAAAGAAAAAAGCTAAGCAATTGCCTGGGCCCTTTATTGCCCAAAGCTCAAATTTTGGAATCTCTTAAAAAACTGGATTTAAGCCCGGATATTAGGGCAGAGCAACTGGGCGTTAAAGAGCACAACCAGCTTTTTCATTTGTTGGTACCAACTTTAGAAAAAGTATTTAACAAGGAATCTGATTAAGCTGTTATGCGGCCATTAATTTTGGCCGGGGGGCATTAACATAGGCGCTGGCCGCTTGATTCTTTCGAGTAACATCGGCTAATTCACCTCGCAAGGAATCCATTTTAGTGCGCATTTTTTTCATTAAATCGAATTCGGTTTTTCTTAAGGTGGTGAGCAGGTCCCGAATCATTTTCTTTTTTTCCAATATTAATGCCTGTTCGTTGGCGGGAATGTTCTTGGTGGTTTTAAAAACTTTTAACAAAGCCCCTGCATTTTTGGAAGCGATGTCGGTTTTCCCCAAAATCCGTTGCCGGGTTTGAAGCCATTTTAAGACTTCACCCTCTTCCTCCGGTTTAATTTTTCCGGTGTAATCCAAAGCAAGCTGGTAGAGTCCGTATAGAACATCCAGCTCAGCTGCAACTTGTTGGGTAATAGCGTGCATTAACCCACCATTTTAATTTGGTTATTTGGAATTTCATTAAATTTTTGACGGTCTTCCTTGCGAACCATGTCGATAGCCTGAACCCAGGCTTCTCTTAGTTCTCTCATCATGGTTTCCACTTCGGCAACGGGTCCTGCATCTGATTTTTGAATTGCTTGGGATAGGTGTCGGTTGTAAAAGTTGTAAAGTCCGAAAAGGTTTTTGGAAATTTCCCCGCCTTTTTCCATATCCAATGCACAGGTAAGTTCTGTTATTCCATCCTGTACTTTAAAAATAGCCTTAGTGGACTCCGCTGTTTTTTTGGCTTCCATGGCTTCTTTGGCCAATTTACACCATTTTAAACAGTGATCGTAAATCATCACAATTAGCTTACCCCTATCGGCTGTCGATATATTGGCAGTCTGATAGGATTGATATCTCTGATCTTTCATAGCGCGATGCTCCCTGTTATTAACCTAACGCACCCATTTGCGCCTGGAAGGAGGCGCTTTGGGATTGGAGCCGGGACATGGCATTTTCCAAATCCGCAAACTGACGGATCATCCTGGCTCTAAAATTATCTGCTGCATCAGACAGCTTTTCTACTCTCTCCCTGTAATTGTCTATTTGCCGTTCAATCGAAGTTTTTGTGGTTTTGAAATAGCCATCAATGCCGTCGTTGGCATTTTTCCAGTATTGCTGGATTTTTCCACCGATACCCCGAATGAATGTAAAACTACCTGTGCCAGATCCAGCTTCCGCTTCAACGGCAAGGCCTTTGGAATCGCCGGTTTGGCCTGTTAAAACGACGCCAAGTCGACTGGCACTTTGCATGGAGTTCCCAGCTGTCGTGGGGTCGGAGTCCATCAAGTTGTTATCGGCGTCTATCTGGTAAGTGCCGGTATTGCTGTATTTGTCGTACCTACCCATCTTGTGTTGGGGGTTGTCCGAATAACCGTGCACCACAAATAAATTGCGAACACCTTCAAAATCTGTATTCAAAGCTTTTTTGAATTTTTCTTCATCAATGGAAAGGGTTCCATCGGTTGTGGAAGAAGTAATTCCAATAGTGGCCAGGCTGGTATATTTGGATTTAGCGGCCAATTCATTAATGGGCTCAGTAACCAAAGCTCTTAATTCACTTTTAAGTCTTAATATGGTGGAGTCCGAAGAAAAAGGCCCTTTTTTACCAACAGTTTCCTTAGCATTTGGGTCATCTTCATTTTCTTTGATTTCCACTTTTGATTTTTCATCTAAAAATTTGATAACAGCATTGTAGGCGTCTAAAAAACCCTGGATTTTTTCCTGAATTTTGGTGTCGTCCCGTTCCAGGCTAACTTCAATAACTTCGCCCAAACTTGCTTTATGTAATTCAAAGCTGGTGCCAGTCACAATGCTGTCCGCTTTGTTGGAATCGGAGGATACGGAAAGGCCATCAACACGGAAAAAGGCTTTTTTACCTTCACTCAATATATTGTTAAAGTAGTTTTGCGCATTTCCCTGTCCGCCAATTGGAGTTAGCTGCATGGTGGAGCCTGAAGCGTTGGCATCATTAAAAGAAAGGTCCATGGTCATTTCCTGGACCCCGCCACTCAAATCATTAATTACAATTTCACCCGAAGAATTAAGGGATACGTTTACAGTGGCCCCTGCGCTTTGGTACACATTTTGAACTTCATCTAATAAATCCTGAATAGTGGAGGCAGCTCCTAAAGTAAAGGTACCAGCTACCGCATTTCCATTGGCATCAGTTCCAGAAATGTTGATTTCATCTCCGGCATCTACAGCTGCATTTACCCCAAGACCTGTGTAGAGATCAGAAAAGAGAGTGGCAGTATCAGCAGCCCCAATAGTATTTAAGCGAAAATTAAAATCAGAACGAAGGCTTTGCTGGTAATTTAAAATGTCAAATCCACCGGCATCTAAAATATTGGCGCCCCCGGTATCCTGGAGGAAAAAACCATCCGTTCCTTCATCAACCGCGCTTAAAACCAGTCTGTAATCGTTCTCCCCCAAACTAATGATTGAGGCGCGTACACCGGCCCCTTCCAGGGAGTTAATTTGGTTGGCCACATCTTTTAAAGTATCTCCGGCGTTTACCAAAACTTCAACTGTGGTTTCGGTAGGGTCATCTTCGATGGCCGCTTTGGATTTGCTGATTTCAAAGCTTCCGCTAAAACCAAAGGCAGAGACGGTTGAGTTAAAAGCTCTTGAAGTGACTTTTAAAGAACTGGCCAAACTTTCTACTTCAACCTGATAGGTACCGGGAATGGCGTCTTCATCCCCTTCCACGGTCACAATATCTTCGTCGGAAGAACTGGCAGCGTATAGATTAAAAGCGTCCAAACTGGCTAATTTTTCGCCAATTCCTGAAAATTCAGCTACTTTGCCCTGTAGCTGATTAAAGGCCTCTAATTTATCCTCTACAACTTGTTGTTTGGCTTCTTCGCGGCGAACCTTCACCATTTCCAGGTCGGTTAGACCCTCAATAATGGCGTTGGTGTCTAGTCCTGATGCGAGTCCGCCTACAGATAGAGATTCCATAATAACCTTTTTAATTCACCTTAAGCTGTACTCTTCTTATATCGACCTAATCTTAAAAAGCCTTAACAGTTTTTATCTCTTATATGGAAAATAAGGTTGTCACAATAATTGACGTCAGATTTTCTTCGGTTTAAGTGTTTTTTAATGGCTTTGGTTTTAAGAAATGCCTTTGAAAGAAAGATGAATCAACATGTCATTACACATGACTCAATACGTCAAAATAAATGACTGTCAAAAAATAGCGACAAGGGATTTTGCAAAAAAACCGAAATTTGGATATTTATTCAATTCTAAAAAAATTCAGACTATAGATTAATTAAAATTTTTTAGCGAATGGCTTATCTTGTTAATTGTTAGGCATTTATGAAGTTTTTAGAGCTGGAAAAAAGCCTTGACATTGTAAATTTTTCTTGATCTGGTCTGAGATTTGCTTTTCTGGGGGCATGGATTTGCAATTCATTAAAAGCACAGCCACTCAACCAAAAAAAAGGATTTTATGAAGCTTATTACCTCTGATGAGTCATTAAAATTATACCTGGAAGATATTCGAAAAACCGCTCCTATGAATCGGCAAGAGGAACACCAGTTGTTCACATTATGCCGAAAAGGGAATAAAACAGCCAAACAGCGGTTAATCGAAGCTAATATGAGATTTGTATTAAAGGTGTCCCTCCAATACAGGGGCTGCCCCATTCCCCTTCCCGATTTAGTTAGCGAAGGAGCCATGGGTTTAATCAGAGCCATCGAAAGTTTTGATCACACCCGAGGTCTGAAATTTATATCCTACGCCGTTTGGTGGATAAAAGCCTATATCACCCGGGCCATTAACGAACAGGGATCTCTCATTCGCTTGCCAGCCAACCAGCATCTTAAAATCCGAAAAGCTTTAAAAGACAAAAATAAAGTGGCTCTTTCAGACGATATCAAAGAGTTGATCAATTTGGGCGAACGGGGAATTTCCTTTGACGCAGCCTTAAAGCCCGACTCCAATGCCACCTATGGCGAAGTCTTGGCCGATGAAAAAGCTCCCAACCCCGAATCTGAAACAGAGCTTCATTCCATTTGCACTTTGGCAAAAGAATTAATGTCTCAGTTACCCGAACGAGAAGCACAGGTTTTGAAAGGCCTTTATGGAATAAATCACGAAGCCCCTCAAACTTTGCGGGAAATCGGCGAAGCCATGAATGTCAGTCACGAAAGAGTACGTCAGCTTAGAGATCAGGCTTTCAAACGCATTCGTCGCGGCCGCAATAGACAAGCCCTTCGGGAAAAATACCGAGGCTATATCGATGCCATTGCAAAAGTAGCCTAGGTTATCCTTCAATCAAAAAAAGCGCGGAGAATATCTCCGCGCTTTTTTTGTTTTTAGTCCTTAAATAGATGAAAACTCGCAATTCCCAATTTTTAAAGTTTTCCCTAAGCCAATTGGGCTTTATAGCTATGAATACTTTCCCAACCAGATTCAGGAATGCTGGCTCCCATAACCTGGACCACTTCGCTTGCAACTTTAGCGCCCAGGTTGGCGGCATTGGCTATGTTCATGTCTTGAGTAAGGCCGTACAAAAATCCAGCGGCCCATAAATCCCCAGCTCCTGTGGTATCCAGGGCTTTTACTTTATTGGCTTCGGTAACATGGGTTTTTCCATTGTGAGAAATCAGGGCGCCTCGGGCTCCCAATTTGACTACCGCAATTTCGGCCAAATCTTTTAGCTGTGTTAAAGCCTCTTCTTCCTCTTTTCCGGTAAAAGCTTTGGCCTCATCTTCATTGGCAATTAAAATGTCCACATGCTCGGGAATAATCTGATTTACATAATCGCGAGTGGCGTTAACCACTTCAAAAGAGGCCAGGTCAAGACTGAGTTTGGCTTTGGAATTGCGTTTAATATCCAGAATTTTTTCAACTACAGGTTGGTTAAATAAAAGGTAACCCTCTAAATGAATAATCCCTGCCTTGGCAAAATCTTCTTCCACTATATCATCAGCAGATAACATGGCTGCAGCACCTAAAAAGGTAAACATAGTGCGCTGGGCATCAGGTGTAACTACAGACAAAACTCTGCCTGTGGATGTATCAGAATTTGCAAGACTGGTTTTAACCCCTGACGCATCCATTCCTTTTTTAAATATTTCAAAGAAAGAATCTTCCCCGCAGCGTCCCACCATATGGGCTTTTCCACCAAGTTTACTTACTCCAACCAAGGTATTGCAGGCTGAACCTCCGGGAACCACTTTGGCCTGGTTAGAAGAGTTGGAAAGGCTGGATTCAATATGCTCTTTTTCTACCAGAGTCATTCCTCCTTTTTCGGAACCCATTTGTTTTAAAAAATC
The DNA here is from genome assembly GCA_050294405.1 of Fibrobacteria bacterium. Taxonomy (GTDB): domain Bacteria; phylum Fibrobacterota; class Fibrobacteria; order UBA11236; family JADFYW01; genus JBNKOC01. Next base: position 295,612 of record JBNKOC010000028.1, read on the forward strand.
ATCAGATTCCTCTAATATTAAATCCACTAAAGCAGCGCCGGCTCCAACCACTAAATCTGAAGATAAGTTGTATTGACTCATTTTATATACTCCTGAAAACTATCCAAATCCCTGTTCAAAAACTCTTAAAATTGGGTTTTATAAACTGTAAAAAATACTACTCTTAAAACAAATGGAACAAAGCCATTTATTTAAAAAACTCATTGTTACCGAAGACGATAAAGTCCTCCAGCGCTTTTATTCTCAGGCATTGGCAGACCTATGCCAGGAACTAAACGTTGTGGAAAGCCCTCAAAAAGCAGTGGAAGCCATGCACAATGGAGCCTGTGATTTTTTAATTACCGATTTGAAATTAAATGAAACAAATGGTCTTGAAGTGGTGGAAAAAGCGATTTCAAAAAATGCTAACATTAAAATTTTGGTGGCTTCGGGCTATGTTACCGATCAGGAATACCACGATAAAATGCAAAACATTCCTCAAATAAAAGGCTATTTGCAAAAGCCTTTTACCTTGGAAGAGCTTATTCAAAAAATAAAATCTATTGCTGGCGTTTCCGATAATTCTCAATATCAATAATATTATCGCGATTCTTTTTTTTGTTTTTGCTGGCCTTTTCCAAAATTTTCTTTTCTTGCTTGGTTAGGGATTCCATACCTTGTTTGGAAATTTTTTCCAAAATGGGATCAATATCCACCTCCATGTCCACGTCTTTGCTTTTCCATTTTTCAGTGGGCATTTTAAACCCCTGAAATTTTTTCTCGCCCAAGAAGCCGAAAAAATTACCAGATTGGAAAAAACGAAAATACAAAAAGCCGTATAAGGCCCCTCCCAAATGGGTGATGTGAGCTGTGTAAGTGTCGCGGTTTAGGAATAACAAATCTATACCAATTAAAAAGGCTACCAGCCATTTTGCCTTAACGGGAAATAAGCCCCAAATTAAAAGCTCCCGATTGGGGTAGTACATGGCATAGACCACTAACACCGCAAAAATAGCTCCGCTGGCTCCAACCACGTGGGAATAGCGGGACAGAGCCAGGCTGTATAATACCGTGCATACCCCTGCGAAAAAGCCTGCGCTTAAATACAGGTTTAAGAATTTTTTCTCGCCAATTTCCGAAATCATGGTGAGCCCAAATATCCACAACATGAGCATGTTAAATAATATGTGGAATACCCCATTAATATCGTGCAGGAACATGTAGCTGAATATCCGCCATAGTTCAAAACTATGAGTGGCGGTGAAGGTGTTTAAGCCAAAATAGTGGGATAAATAATGTCCGTTGCTAAGTACATCCAGCACAAAAACAGCAACATTAATGATTAATAAAACTTTAAGGATTTTTGGGGTTGTGGGTGGAGTGGAACCAAAAATCATAAGATTACTTTTGAGGAAATTTTTGCTGTAAATATTTTTCAACGCTAGCTGGAACAAACTCAGAAACAGGGCCGCCCATTTCCGCAATTTCCCGTACGATGCTGCTATTGAGGTAGGTAAAAGTGTCTTTTGGCATTAGATATACGGTTTCGCAATTGGGATTTAATTTTTTGTTCATAAGCGCCATTTGAAATTCGTATTCAAAATCACTTACGGCGCGAAGACCTCTGATAATCACTTTAGCTTTATGTTGGGATAAATAATCCACAGTAAGCCCTTCAAAAATAGAAACACTTACATTGGCCCAATCCTTAACACATTCTTCTATCATGGATTTGCGCTCTTCGGCGGTAAACAAAGTGTTTTTTTTGATATTATGCCCTACAATCACGTCCACTGTTTCAAAAAGTTGAGAAGATCGTTGAATCACATCTAAGTGCCCTTTGGTGATGGGGTCAAATGTGCCTGGATAAATTGCTTTTGCCATGGTTTAAGTATAAAAAATTGCCAAACCGCTTTCTCCGTAATTTTTTATTTCACTGGGAGGCTTTACCCAGTTTGGCTGATTCCGGGTTGGAAATTGCACCAAAAAGACAGCATCTTTTGCAAGAAGCGCAGGTGCCAGGGTTAATATTTTTGAATAATCCATATCAAAGGGTGGGTCAGCAAATATAATATCAAATTTTAGGGAGGAGTTCTTGTTCTGCAAGCAAAAATCTGCACTGTCTTGTTGCTTGTAATGCAGTTTTTGCTGGGGGAATTTGGTCCCGTTTTCCCTCAACATTTGGAAAGCCTTTTTTTGAATTTCGACTAAATAGACCGAACTGGCCCCTTCGCTTAAGGCCTCAAAGCCCACAGCCCCCGTTCCTGCATATAGATCTAAAAACCGGGCTCCATTAACAGAACCACGCAAAATATTAAAAATGGCGGCTCGTAATTTGGCGGATGTGGGTCTGGTGTTTTTGTCGGGAGGGGATTTTAGCTTGTAACCTTTGAATTCACCCCCAGCAATGTATAAGGACATGGGGCAAATATATTTATTTTACATAAAGAACCACATCCATGTTGGCAGCCATGGTGCCCTGCTGGGTAGCCTTAAGTGAGAATTTTAAAATCCCCACATTGGATCGGGCCAAATGTAGTTTGTTTACAAAATTTTGGAATTCGCCATAATCGCAATTGGGGTCAGAGGCTTGGTAAATATAACGCTTGTAGCTGCCTAAATTGGATTTAGATTTGAGTTTGAGGTTGTCGAAATCAAGGCCGGAACCTTTAGCCACTTCTTTAAAACTGGACAGGTTTTTATTTAACTCGTCCAGTTTAATGCTGCGGTTGTCTTTGGATTTTGGAGCTGAAAGTTTTATGTGGCCGTAAAGGCTGAATTCTATTCCTAAATCTTTGGTTTCCAATGGCTTTACCATACCCGGTTTGGCGGATATGTATGGAACGCTCGTGAGCTTGTCTTTAAAGCTGTTGAAGGCTGGCTTGCCTTCCGCCATACCGTGGATATACAAATCCCCGGGAGTGGTTAAAATCAAATCCGTAAATCCAATATCCGGGGATGTTATGCTCTTAACATGGGCAAGGGTTTTTTTACATACGGCTAATTGAAATTCAATTTTAGATGCCGGATTTAAATCTTTGTAAGTGGCGACTCTCGGTTTTTGCCGTTGCTCGTTTTCAATTTCTTTAACAATTTCTTCTACCGATTGAGAGATGACAACATCGGGTTTATATTCGGGTTTAGGTGGGATTGGTCCTTTGGACTGCAACGGCAATTGAGGGGCCGAAGGTTCGGGTGTGTACAAGCCTCTAACATAATATCCCACAATCACCGCAGTGGCAATGGCCACAGGTATTACAACTACAGCGGCTTTTTTACCTGAGGAGGTTTTTTCAGGGGGAAAGTATTCAGCTTCCACCTCTACCAAATCCTCCAACAGATTGAGCTTGATCATGACTTATCCCCCGCAAATCGAAGGGCCAGCCCAAGGGCTGTGGCGCACTGGGGAGCTGTTTCTAAAACCTTGTCCGCATATTCCGGATCATAGGGAAAATCTATGGATTTAAAGGCGTTCAACTTTTCTATTTCAATCTCAAATTCCTTTTCCAACTCCTGGGAAAAATCAAAGTCCGCAGCCAGGTCTCCACAAAAATATACCTTATCAGGAACAACTGGACTGCCTTTTTCCATAAAGCCAGACTCAACCAAAATTTTAATTTTGGGAACCATAACATTGATGATTTCTTGCCTTTCCTCCAACTCAGCTGCCACATATTCCTCGGGCATTCTTAAGCTTTCCATTTGCAGGAATTGCCCGTTTTTGGTGTATATACATAATATGCTGTTGAGGTCTGCCTTAAGAAGAATGGTTTTTTTATCCAGATGTTCTGGATAATTAGCTTCAAAAGCGTTTATAGTGGCAGCAACATCAATATCTAAAACCGTTAGAGGAATATGGGGCCCACCGTCCAGAATGCGGACCATTTTTTCCACTTCAGCCTTGCGAAAAGCAGTGGCTATATATGCTGGATTTTCCTTAGTGGATTCAGAACTTGGGCTGTAGTCCAGGCTATAATGGCTAAGGGGGTCGTTTAAATATTGTTCCAGCTCCCATTTGATGGCTTCGCGGATATTTTTTTCATCACTAGGCAAAGCGATGTTGCGCAATACCGAAAACTCTCCGCTTAGAGCAGCCACGATTTCGGTTTTATTGGCCTGTTTTTTTTCTTCCAGCCAGGCGAAAATTTTTTTCTTTAATTCTTTTTCGTTTTTCCATTCGGAAGGTTCGATAAATAATTTAGCCAGGGTTATGACTTGTTTTTTAACCCGCGAATATTCCACCAGCTTGATAACGGACTTACCAACATCCAATCCCAATATATTTGCTTTTTTCTTAAACATTAATCCTGAGGGGAAAAAGGCCTGAGCTATTTCGCTGCTGGCAAAAGTTCCGCCTGTTCTAAAATCTTGGCTAATTTTTTAGGGCCAATTCCTTTCACTTTTAACAAATCACTTTCTGACGAAAAAGAGCCATTTTGTGCACGGTATTTTAAAATGGCGCTCGCCAGCACGGGACCAATTCCTTTGATTTTTTCTAATTGTGCTTTATCTGCCTTATTTAAATCAATCTTTTTACTTTTATTTTTGCTGAAATTTGGGTTATTTGTGTTTTTATCAGCAATATAAGTTTTAGAGGGCTGTTTTTCCCCATCTATTTTCTTTGCACTGTCCTTTTCCGTAGACTCTGCAAGGGCTGCTTTCGTTTCCAAAATTTGAGTTTGGCCGGGCTCTTTATTTTTGCCACTGGTTTTTATCTGTTTTTGAGAAGATTTGAGTTCATGTGCGTTTGCCTCGGCCAATCTTTTTTTTGCCAACATAGGCTTTTTATCTAGGACCGGGGTTTCGACTTGGAATTTAGGCAGCCATTTGGCAACAAGTCCCACCAGCAATAGGGCAGCTACCACAGCCAGAATTTTTTTTTCGCCGGAGGAAAGCCAGCCCAGTTTCATAAAATTTATTTAGATAAGGTAGCCTGTTGGCTTCGGCTTTTTTCGGTCTGGTATTCCATGGCGCTTTTAACCAACTCGGCAAACATGGGCGATGGGGTCTTGAGGCTGGAAGTGAGCTCGGGGTGGAATTGAGATCCCATAAAAAAGCGATGATCTTTTAATTCCAAAATTTGCATAATCTGTTGGTTTTGAGCTCTTCCAGAAAAAACCAGTCCGTTTTTTTCAAGAATATCGATGTAATCTGGATTTACTTCATAGCGATGGCGAAAACGCTGACGCACTGATTTTTGATTTCCAAAAATATGCTGGGCGCGGCTGCCTTCTTTGAGAATAACATCGTGCCCGCCTAAACGCATGGTTCCACCCTTTTGAAAAATCTTCTCTTGTTCGGGCAAAATTTTAACCACTGGGTGATTGAGCTTAATCTTTTCATCTTCCACTTCGGCCGTGTTGGCCCCGGTAAGGCCGCACATATTACGGGCATATTCCACAACGGCTAACTGCATTCCGTAACAAATGCCTAAATAGGGTATGTTATTAACTCTGGCGTAATGGATAATGTTGATTTTCCCCTCAATGCCTCTGATACCAAAGCCGCCAGGTACTATTATTCCGTCCACATCTTTTAGCATTTCCTCAATTTTATTGGGGTCGATTTCGGCTTTTGAGGATTCAATCCATTTTATTTCCACCTTGCAGTCGTAATGGCCTTCGCAATGGGTAAGGGCTTCCACAATAGACGCATAACTGTCTTCCAGAGCCGTGTATTTTCCGCAAAGGGCAATGGTTACTATTTGGCGGGGTGTTTTCAAATTTCTTTTAATGGTGTGCACCCAACTGGTCCATTGGGCAAGTTTAGGGGGAGAGTAAATGCCCAGTTTTGTGTGCAACAGCTCTGTTAAGCCTTCTCTTTCATAAATAAGAGGAATTTCGTAAACGCTTTCCACATCCACTCCGGAAATTACCGCGTCGGGATGTATGTTACAGTAAGAAGCTACTTTTTCTTTAATGCCCCGGGTTAAAAATTCCTGGCAACGACCGATAATAATATCCGGTTCAATACCCATTTCGTTAAGCTGCCTTACGGACATTTGAGTGGGTTTGGATTTTTGTTCTCCTACGCCGCTGGGAACGGGAATATAAGTGAGGTGAATGTTAATAATGTTGTTTTCGCCTAAATCCCGCTTTAATTGGCGTAAACTTTCAATATAAAATTGGTTCTCCAAATCACCCACTGTACCGCCCACTTCTATAATCAATACATCGGGTTTTTCCTCTTGTTCAATTTGGTAAAACCATTTTTTAATAACTTCGGTAACATGGGGGATAAACTGTACGGTTTTTCCTAAATAATCTCCGCGCCTTTCTTTATCCAGGATTTTTTTAAACACCTTCCCCATAGTAAGGTTCCAGTTGCTTTTTGCTTGAATGTTAAGGAAGCGCTCGTAGTGGCCAAAATCCATATCCACTTCGCCGCCATCATCCAGCACAAAAACCTCACCATGTTCAATGGGGTTCATTGTACCCGGATCGGTGTTTAAATAACCATCGCATTTAATGGGTACAACTTTCAGCCTATCGGATAATAAATTTCCAATGGAGGCTGTGGCAATACCTTTTCCCAAGCCGGATATAACTCCGCCAGTAACAACAATATACTTAGTAGGCCTGTTTTCCATGGAAATCCCAATATCTAAAAATCAAAATATACCTTTTCGCCCGCTTACATGGAGCGATTTCAACTTACCATTAAACAATTTTAGTTAAATCCTCGACCACGTCTACTGATTGGCTTTGCTTTTTTGCCCATCGGGCCAGAGTTCTTGGCAGAGGCCAAATTCGAAGCATTTCATGAGATTCCTCAATCTCCCGTTTGGATGGGCCAGCCTTTAAATATTTGTGCAAAAAGTTTTTGGTGTAACCGTAAATGCCAGCTTGTGTGGCCGGTTTTCCAATCTGGTCGGGGGAACTGGTACTGGATATCTCCCGCTTATAGTCCAGCACATAATCTTTTGGGTCCAGAATAACTTTAACCCGGTTAGGATTTTTTAAGATGTCAGGGGTAGGGTTGCGGTGAACCAGAATTTGCACTTCGCAAAGAGCCGGATTTAAGTTTTTTGAGAAAGAAGTTAATTCCTCCACTGGAAAAAAAGGCTCATCTCCCTGCAGGTTTACAATAAGCTCAGATTTTAACAAATGACAATATTGGGCTATTCGCTCTGTTCCGTTTAAAGCGCTGCCTGTAATTATTATCCTCACACCAAGTCCTTTTAATGCCTGAGAAATTTCCACCGAATCGGTCATGCAAACAATCTCATTAAAGCAATTTGCTTCAATGGCTCTGGAAACAGTATGAAAAATTAAGGCTTTACCCTTAATGGGGTGCAGCAACTTTTTTGGAAAACGACTGGAATTTACCCTTGCAGGTATAACGCAGCTTAGGTCCATAACATTATTTTACAGTTTTGGGAATTGAAAAATGTCCGCTTTGCTTGGATGGGGCATTTTTAAAAGCTTGCTCGGCAGAAAGTGTTTCGCCAGGAACATCGGACCGCAGAGGTTTTTCACTTTCGTCAACCCTCATCATGGGTTCCACTCCCTCGGTGTCAATGTCTTTTAGTTTATCTAAGTATTCCACAAAATTTTCCATGGATGTGCGAATTTCTTCTGATTCCTGCTCCGATAAATTCAGTCGAGCCAGCTTGGCAATTTTTTGAAATTCTTCTTTTGATATTTCCATAACTATCCTGTGTTTCTTCTTAAATGTAAAATAGCTGTTCCCTTAATCCAAAAGGCTTAATTTAGCGTATTTCACCATAAGTTTTCGGGCGACACCATCCCAAAATTTAACCACTAACTTGGAGTCTTCTCCAAAACCTTCCATTTTTACAACGATACCCTCACCGTATTTGGAGTGAAACACTTTTTGCCCCTGACGATAAGGAGAGCTGTTTTCAAAATTGTCGTAATCCGGAAATGGATCGGAATCCACTGCTTCGTAATGTATTCCTCCCATACGGTTTAAAGGCTTTGCAAATTGGGAAGAGCTTAACAAATGGGTCTCCATTAAATCTTTATTGGCTTCTTGAATAAAGCGAGACACAGGGTTAGATACCTCCTGGCCCCACATTCGCCGATGTCGGCAATAGCTCATTTGCAGGTTTTTTTCTGCCCTGGTAACAGCTACATAAAAAAGACGTCTTTCTTCTTCAATGTTATCTTCGGATTGCCTGGTTAGAGGGAATAAATTTTCTTCCAGGCCGGTGAGATATACATTTGGGAATTCCAAGCCTTTGGCGCTGTGAACGGTCATAAGGGTTACAAATTGTCCTGCGGATTTTTGAGTGTCGGCATCGGTTAACAAAGAAATTTCCTGTAAGAAAGACTCCAGTGTTCCTTCTGGATTTCGGATTTCAAATTCTTCTGCGGCAGAAACCAGTTCTTCTATGTTTCCCAATCGGTCCAGGGATTCGTTGCTGCCTTCATTTTCCAAAAATTCGCGGTATCCCGATTCTTCAATTACAGATGTAACCAAATCAGAAACAGACATTTTATCGACATTATCCACCAGTTGCATTAACAAGTTTAAAAATGGCTCAATTTTTTTGCTGACAGAGGATTTTATTTCCAATTCCTTATGCCTTAATAGGGATTCGTGGAGGGAAATTCCTTGTGAAAGAGCGAGGTCCACGAAGTATTCGATAGTTTTATCGCCAATTCCTCTTTTGGGAACATTAATTATCCTCCCCAGAGAAACGCTGTCTCTGGGATTGTTAATAACATGGAGGTATGCCAAAATATCTTTTACTTCTTTTCTGTCGTAAAAGCGAATGCCCCCTACAATAACATAGGGAATTTGATGCATTCGCAGCTGATCTTCAAATACACGGGACTGGGCGTTGGTGCGATAAAAAATGGCGGTGTCCCGATTGGAGTGAATTTTTTCGTTTTTTATTTGGCTTACCACCCATTTGGCCTCGTCCAGGTCCGTTTCCTGCTCAAAAAGCCTTACCTTATCTCCAGGAGGATTATTGGTGAATACGTTTTTATCCAGACGTTCGGAGTTGTTTTTTATGACTGAAGAGGCCACCCCTAAGATATTGGCCGAGGAGCGGTAATTTTCTTCCAGTTTTATTTTATTAGCATTGGGAAAAGACTTTTGAAAGTTTAATATGTTAGTAATATCGGCCCCTCTCCAGCCGTAAATACTTTGGTCTTCATCTCCCACTACGGTTAAATTATTGTGTTCCCCCAAAATCATTTTTACCAATTGGAATTGGGCTTTGTTAGTGTCCTGAAACTCATCTATAAGGATGTACTGAATATGAGATTTGAAATGCTCTGTGACATCTGGATGTTCTTGAAATAACCTATAGGATTGGCAAATCAGGTCGTCAAAATCCATTGCGTTGTTTTGAACCAAGCCTTCCTGATATTTGTAATATAAATAGCCTATTCGTTCTTCTTCCAGGCTTTCGGCATTTTGCCGGACATGCTTGGGCATTTTATTTTGATTTTTATAATCGCTTATTCTAAAACGCAATACATCAGGGGAGATTCCATTTTCTCCTTCGCCTTCCTGTTTTAAAAGTTTTTTTATATAGCGTTTTTGATCGTCCCTATCATAAATGGTGAATTTTGAATTGTAGCCCAATCTGTCTCCATAAATTCGCAGCACCTGGGCGCAAACAGAGTGAAAAGTGCCCAGCCAGCGCATGTCTATGGATTCGCCAAGGATTTTTTCCACCCTTTGTTTCATTTCTCCGGCGGCTTTGTTGGTGAAAGTTACCGCCATAATTTGAGAGGGATATATGTTTTTAGAACAAATAAGGGCTGCAATTTTGTAGGTCAAAACTCTTGTTTTGCCCGAACCTGCTCCTGCCAAAACCAATTGAGGTCCGTCAAAACCGGTAACTGCATTGTATTGGCTGGAATTGAGTTGTGATTTTAAGCTGGTAACATCAAATTGCATTTCGGTAAACATCTAAACCATAATCCTTTAATAAAATTACACCCGAAATAGCGGGTGGGAGCTGCTTAAAAAATACTTTCCTAAAATTTCTAGCGGAAGAATTTCTATGAGTTATTTTTCCTAAAATTTCTAAAATGCGACTTTAAATCAAATCCCGGTTTTGCAATTGACCGTGCTCTAGCATGAGATTTCGAAAATTTAGAGATTGAACCAGGCCCTGGTTGTGGGTGGCCATTAATACGGCGGTTCCCGAGGCATTGATATTTCTCAGTATGGATAAAATATCTTCTGCTGTTTTAGAATCGAGATTTCCCGTAGGTTCATCTGCAATGAGAATGTAGGGATCATTTACAATAGCACGGGCAATGCATACGCGCTGTTGCTCACCGCCGGATAATTCATGGGGATAGCTCAGGGCCTTGTGGGCAATTCCACACTCTGCTAAAACTTTGTATACTTTTTCTTTAATAACTTTTATTGGTTCTCCGGCGATTCTAAGAGCAAAAGCCACATTTTCATAGGCATTTCTATCTCCCAGAAGTTTAAAATCCTGGAAAACAATGCCTAACTTTCTGCGTAACAATTGAATTTTAGAAGCAGGAGTTTCTCCGGAGCGATAGGTTAAATCCTGGTTAAAGCTGATTAGCACTTCACCGGAATCGGGCCTTTCATCCATGTATATCAGCTTGAGCAGGGTTGTTTTTCCTGCTCCACTGGGACCGGTTAAAAAGGTAAATTCCCCTTTTTCCAGGCGAAAGTGCACATCATTTAAGGCCTTCCAGCTCTTGTTGTAATATTTGTATACATGATTAAAAGCTATTAGCATGTCTATTTCATTAAAATATAATGAATTCGCTCGGAAGATTTTGAGATTTCTTCAAAGCCATAGTCAGCATAACGGGCCCAACTTTTAAAAGGGCTGTTTTTAATTAATTCTTCCATCTGAGAATTAGAATAAATCCGTTGAACATGGGTTTCTTTTTTTCGGGAGTACAAATTGTTTTCTGTTTTGACAAAAAAGTTGAACTCATTGTATTGGATTTGGTTTTTAGAATCGTACCAGGATTCTCGAATTACAGTGGCTTCGTCATTTTCTTCGACAGATACTTCATCTTCAAAAAATGTAAGTGAATTGTATTCAGTGGTTGAATCAAAAATAAAGGCTCCGCCCTTTTCTAATAGATTATAAATTTCCGAAAAACACTGGCCTACATGTTCTTCTTCCAATAAATAATTAATGGAATCGTACATCATGATGCATAAATCAAAGCTGTTTTTCTTAAAGGGAGAAAATTGGGCGTCACTTTGTACCAATCCCCGGATTTTTTGACCTTGACCAGCATAGCCCTTTAACATGGAATAAGCCAAATCGCTGCAAACAATATTTGAAAATTTTGAGAAAAGGTCTTGAGAAGAAAAGGAACAGGTCCCTGATGCCAGCTCTAGCATGTTTTTAGGTTTTAGATTGTGCTTTTCCCAAATGTTCTGCACATGCTGGGACCATTCTTCGTAATCCACATGTTCCATAATCCAGTTGTAAAAACCGGATAAATGAGTATAGGCTTTGGACATTTGGGGATGAGGAGAGGGTGTTACTCTTTTTCTTCCTCAGATTTAAAAATCAATGGATCTCCCTTAACATAAAAATTGGAGAGGTTTTCCACATGAACTTCTTGCCTCCATTTTTCCAGGAATATATCCAACCTTTGAGAAAACAAATGGTTTTTGGCTAACATGCTAATTTGTTCCCAATCGTCTTCCAGAGTAAGTTCTCTTTCGGATAATTTTTTATCCAGCTTGAACAAATGAAACTTTCCATCTATTAAAATAGGTTCGGTTATTTGCCCCTCTTCAAGGGTATCTACAATAGCTTTGTACTCGTTGTTTAAAGTGGCTTCTGTAAACCAACCAAGGCTACCACTGTCGGGTTTGGTATTCTTGTCTTCGGTCAGTTTAAAGGCTATTTGCTTAAACCCACCTTCCTTTAAAATGACTTGCCGCAAGGAATCCAGATATTTGTATGTATCAATGGTGTCTTGCTCTGTAGGCTGAACTCTGAATAAAATGTGGGATGTTCTTATTTCAATATCTTTTTGCTCGGTAAGCTTGATAATGTGAAAACCAAAAGGGGTGCGAACAGGTACTCGAGTGTAGGCTCCTGGCCTTAATCTAAAGGCGTATTTTTCGTAATCAGGGTCTAAGGTCCCCCTTTTCACAAAACCCAGATCTCCTCCTTCAGCCCGGCTTGGATCATCCGAATGGGATTTAGCCATTTGGGCAAAATCGGCCCCTTTGTCCAGGAGCTTAATAATGGAATCGCACTTTTTGTAAGCTTTTTGCAATAGCTCTTTGTTGGGGTTCACGCTGTATTCCAAATGAGAGAGTAAAAAATTGTTTTGCAGTTTGGGAAGACTGTCTTTGTATTCCTTATAAAACTTCTGCACTTGCAAGTGGGTGGGGTCAGATTGCCCCAGGTATTTTTCCTGTAACTTTTGCTTTAAGCGTTGCTGGCGAATTTGTTCGCGAATCTGCTTTTTAAATTCCCCTAAAGTCATTCCCCTGGTTTGTTTTAAAATAGCCTCAAACTGGAACTCCCCTCCGTTTTGCTCCATGATTTGTTGGAGGTAATTGTTCATAGCCGCGTCCACTTCGGCTACGGTTACCTCAATATTAGTGTCCCTTTCGGCCACAGCCAACATGATTTTTTCATCAATCATTTTTTCCAGCAAAAATCCATATTGCTGCTCTTCATTCATGTTTTCGAACATAGGCTGGGACTTATAGGCAGCTAACATTTCGTCCAAATCGGATTTTAAAATTATTTCTTTGTCTACGACAGCCACAATGTTATCAAAGGGCACAGCCATCAAAAGGCTGGAGGTTACACATAGGAAGGCTAATATAAGGCGGTAAAATTTTTTATTCATTAGTGCTGTCCGGAGCATTGGGTAAAAGGTCTAGGTTTGAGGAGAAATATATTTCCTTTTTCAATTCGTCTATTTTTTCCTCTAAGTTGCGTTTGCGCCAAATTTGTATGAGATGGTGTTCAATTTCTTCACGTACATCTTCCAAAGCGCGAGTGGTGCCAGGATTTTGTTTGTCTACAACTCTTACCAAATGATAGCCATCTTCACATTTAATAGGTGTGGTAGTACCGCCAATGCGTGTGTTGAAAGCACTTTCAGCAATACAACTGTCTAAATCATTTTCTTTTTGGAAACGCAAACCATCAAAGTTTTGCAATTTATCGGCGATGCTATACTCTTGTACTAAGTCAATAAAATTTTCCCCGGTCACAAGGCCCCGTACTTCCCAGGCCAGCTTTAAACTTTCCACTACTAAGCTTGCTACTTTAATTTCTGTTTCGCTTCTTACAAAATTATCCGCGTGGGTTTGATAATAATGATTTACAGCCGCCTCTTCGGGCTCGTATTTAATGTCCATGAATTCTTTTTTAAGGTAGGCTTCCACTACAATTTTTTTACTTAATTCCAAAATCTTTTCCTGAACATCCGGATCTTCATCCATTTTCTTTTTTAAAGCGTCCTGGTATAGTATTTCTTCATCCATCCAACGCTTAATAAAATCCAGGTATTGCTCTTTTTTAATAAGCTTGGCGTATTCCTGGGGAAACTGTTCTTTTAATCGGGTTAAGGTTAAAATGCTATTGTTGACCTGAGCCACAACATCTTTAGGCTTTTCAGAACGCTCGCAGCCCTGGCCTAAAAACATAAATGCCAGCACGCCACACAGACCCGCAATAAAAGACAATTTAAACTTTCTCAAAACCACCGCCTGTTGGAGAAGTTGATAGTTCCCATAAAAAAAATTTTTCTTAATATAATAAGTTCTAGCTTGGAAATTAGCCTACTTCTAGGGATTGCGCCAAGTTTTCCACATCCTGTTTTCTTTTTTCTTCAACGGCCACGGCAATCTGGGACAGCTCCTCCACCACAAATTGCAAAGGGCTTTCCAATTTTTTAGGTAAATCTAAAATGATTTGCAAAGGAGTCTGATTAATAAAGCGTGCCGGTTGTTTAAAAAGCGAGGATAAATGGGCTAAATCTGCCGGGCCTGGCTGGTGGTTAGGCGAGTAAAGCATAAACAGGTTTTGATTTTTAATTTCCAACTTTTCAAAGCCGAGAAATTGGGCAAAAAGTTTTAATTTCATGGAATCCAGCAAATGGATGGCTTCCACGGGAATTTCTCCATACCTGTCTTTCAATTCCTCTTTAATTTCATCCAAACCTTCCCTGGTCTCGCAGCGGCTGATTTTTTGATAAAGGGTAATGCGCTGTAAGCCATCGGTAATGTAAAGTTCTGGCAAATAGGCATCCTCTGTAATTTCGATAATAGGTTCTAAAGGGGGGATTTCCCGGCGGTTTTGCAATTCCTGCACCGCTTCCCGCAATAGGCGGCAATAGGTGTCAAAGCCCACAGCCGTAATATGCCCACTTTGTTCCGTACCCAAAATATTTCCGGCTCCCCGGATTTCTAAATCTCTCATGGCCAATTGGTATCCTGATCCCAGTTCCGTGAATTTTTGCATGCTGTAAAGACGTTTTTTAGCTTCATCCGTAAATTTAAGCTCTGGCGGGGCGACTAATAAACAAAAGGCCTGGGTGCCGCTTCTTCCTACCCTGCCTCTCATTTGAAACAATTGAGAAAGGCCAAAATGATGGGCGTGATTGATAATAATGGTGTTCACATTGGGAAGGTCTATTCCCGACTCAATAATCGTGGTACTCACTAAAATATCGAACTCTCTATTGATAAAGGCCAGCATGACCCTTTCCAAATCTTTTTCGTTCATTTGGCCGTGAGCCATCCCCACTCTGGCGTGAGGCACTAATTCCTGAACTTCATCCCTGCGCTCTTCTAAATCCATTACCCGGTCATGGACAAAGAAACACTGGCCCCCACGGTCGAGTTCTCTATCAATGGCTTCCCGTAAAAGCTTTTTATCAAATTGCACCACTCTCGTATCAATAGGCAGACGATTTCGGGGAGGAGTTAAAATAACTGAAAAATTTCGGGCGCCCACTAAACTCATATGCAAAGAACGGGGGATGGGCGTGGCACTAAGGGATAACACATCCACTTCGGTACGGGCTTTTTTTAGTTTTTCTTTTTGTTTGACTCCAAATTTTTGCTCTTCATCAATAATGATGAGTCCTAAGTCTTTAAACTGAACATCCTGGCTAAAAAGACGGTGAGTGCCCACAATTAAATCCACTTTGCCTTCCGCAAGCCTCTTTAAAATGTCCTTTTCTTCTTTGGAGGTTTTAAAGCGGTTCATAAATTCAATTTGAATGGGCCAATCAGAAAATCTTTCGCAACTGGAGGCATAATGCTGCGATACCAATAAAGTGGTGGGGGCTACCAGAGCCACCTGTTTTTTATCGGAAATAGCTTTAAAAATGGCGCGCATAGCCACTTCTGTTTTCCCAAATCCCACATCACCGCACACCAGCCTGTCCATGGGTTTGTCCTGTTCCATATCCCCTTTGACTTCGGCAAAAGCCTTGATTTGATCGGGGGTGGGACTGTAGGAAAAGGAACCATCAAATTCTTGTTGCAGTTTTTCGTGGTTTGAAAAGGCAAAACCTTTAATGGCAGAGCGTTTGGCATAGAGTTCGATTAAATCACGAGCCAGTTTAATAATGGACTTTTTAGTCTTTGATTTTTGCTGTTCCCAGGTTTTACCTCCCAGCTTGGAAAGCATCGGGCTTGCCCCTTCCTTGGAGGAATATTTTTGAATTTTAGGGAGATCGGAAACGGGTATAGTGAGTTTGTCATTGCCTTTGTATTGCAAAAGGATGCAGTCCACCGAGTGATTTTCAATTTTTACCCTTTTTATGCCGATGTATTGCCCGATACCGTAATCCTGATGGACAATAACATCACCCCTACTCAAAGCATCAAAGTTGGGAATGCTGACCCCTCCCCCTTTCCATTTTTTATGGGGGCTGGAACTGCTGAAGCGGTTAAAAATCTGGTGGTCTGTAAACAAGGCCAGCTTTTCATTTTTATTAATGAACCCACTGGATAAGTGGCCAACCAATACATCTTCAATGGGAAGCTCTGCTGCTATTTTTTTAAGCCGCTCAGCTTGACCTGGCTGAGGGCTGGTGAGAAATATGCGATAACCTTCCTGGTGGAGCTTATCAATTACCTCTTGGATGCTGTTTAAATTTCCGCCACCGGCTGTTTGTTTTTCAATTTCAAAATGTTTGTAATGGGCCAGTGGTACATCTAAATTCCCAGTAGCAATAGACGGGAATTTTTCCAGCCTTTCCCAAAAAGCTTTGGCATCGAGCCACAAATCTTTTGGTGGGCAAACAACCCTTCCCAAATCGCTGGCTTCGTGATAAGCAGTGGTGTAACCATCCCAAAGCTTTAAAATAGAGGCTTCAACCTGGTCCTTGTTTTGTAAAAAAATCTGAAAATGGTTTCCGGCAAAATCCAGTAGAGTAGCCTGGTTTTCAGAAAAAAAGGCCTTTTGCCAGTAGAGGCCGGTCCTATCTTGCCGCTGCGTAAGACGAAAAATTTCACTTTCAAAGAACTGGCTGTCTTCAAACTTGTCGGCTATATCTAAAAGGCCGTCTTCCAATTCCTTGGAGGAAAAGCAACATTCGTCAAAGGGAAAGATCTCGGCACGTTCCAGCTTTTGAACCGTCCGTTGAGAAAAAATATCGAACTCCCGCAACGATTCAATGGTATCGCCCCAAAGCTCCAAACGAATTGGGTTGTCCACCAGATATGGGAACAAATCAACAATCCCCCCCCGCACGGAAAACTGGCCCATTTCCTCAACCAGGCTTTCTTCAGTAAAGCCCATGTGAATAAGGGTTTCGCGCAAAGACTCTAAATCCAGCTCCAGCCCCTGCTCCAGGCTAATGATTTCTCTTTTTATAAAAGAAGGAGAATTGAGCTTTTGGATAAAGGCACTCAAGGTGGTCACCACAATAACCGGGTTTTGAATCATGAGCTGGTTGAACACCTGAAGGCGCTGTTCGATTAGCTGGCCAAAGGGATTTCGCATTTCGTAAGGTTTTAAATCCAGGCCTGGAAAATAAAGCACTGAATCTTCGTCAAACCAGGATTTTAAATCGTCCACCAAAAGCTCGGCGTCTTTTGGCTTTTCCATTATGACTAAGGTGCTTTGGGTTTTTTGGACTTTTTTTTGGCTGGCCACAAAAGCAGCCAGAGCCGAACCCTCCAGTCCGCTAATATAAGGTGGGTTGTTATCCGAAGCCTGAATATCCCCGAAGCCTGGAAACAAATCCAGAGCAATTTCGGCTGAAAGCTTAGGGCTGCTCATTTAACAAATCCTTTTGAGGGCAAACAAATCCATTGAGCAAAAGAATAAAAAAGAATAAAAAAAAGGGTTAGGCAAACTTGCCTAACCCCTTTTGAGCTAGGATGGACTCGAACCATCGACCCACGCCTTAAAAGGGCGTTGCTCTACCAACTGAGCTACTAGCCCGAAAAATGGACGCTAAAAATAATACCCATGGCTTTTGGTTTCAAGTTTTGGAGGCGAAAAAATCAGGTTTGTTTAAACTAGCTGCATTGAGTAATTTACTGCATCTGATGAAGGCAAAAAACCATACAAGAGCTCCCTGGCCTTTGGCTGGGTACAAACGGGCCGAAAAATTTTTTGGCCGGGTAACTTGTAAGAGCCCCTGTGTGTTTATTTTACTTTTAGGATTGTTGGCCCTACCTGGTTTTTCTAAAGAACACAAAAGAGCAGGCACAGAAGAGTTTAGCTTTTTATCGGCTCAGTCTTATGCTTTACCGGCGGGACTTGCCGGAGCTTATACAGGATATGGAGAAGGGCTTTTTTCATTGTCCACTAATCCTGCTGGATTAGCAGCCCTTGAAGGGCAACCTGTCAGTTCTGTTAGCTTTAAAAAAAATGTGATGGATGTTAATTCCGGGGAAGTGTCCCATGCCTTTAGTAAAAATAAATTTGTATATGCCATTTCTATGGAGTACAGCAGTTATGGGGTGGTAAGCCAACGGGATGAAAACAATAATCCAAGCGGAGATGATATATATCCCATGAGCTCTAACCCCAGTTTTTCTATGGCCATGAATTGGAAAGAAAAATTTCGCTTTGGAGGAAGCTTTCAATTGCCAATGGAATATTTAGGGACTTTTGCCGAATCACAAACTGCATTGGGCTGGGGGCTGGATTTGGGAATGCAATACCAACCAAACAACAAGCGCTTTTCTTTTGGGACTTCACTGCTTAATGTTGGGCGCCAAGAACGCCACCAAATTGAGGGCCATTCTTCAGGCGGTTTGTTGCCAATGGAATTTAGAGCAGGGATGGCTTACAGAGGTTTGGGAAACCGGCAAACCAATGGGGTTTTAGATGTGGCTATCCCCTACCATAATTTTGTCTATGTAAATGCTGGAGTTGAACACAATGTAAGCCGGGGGTTTACATTACGGGCCGGGACCCGATGGAATTATAATGAGATTGAAAGCTATTTTCGCGAGTTTGTGTTAAACCGCAAAATTGATAACCCTGGTGCCAACGCCCTAAAACTGTCTGTGGGAGCCAGCATCGATCAAAAAACCTGGGGGCTTGACTATGCAGCCCAGTATTGGCATAACCTTGGAATATTACACTGGCTGACGCTGAGGATGCAATGGTAGGGGTGTTGTTGGAAGTTTTAAAAAATCCTTTCGATGTTAGTTATAAACTGTTTCGGAAGGGGATGCCAGAGTGGTTAGGCCACTAAATGAGACCCCAATTAAAAATTGGAATAAACCTAATTTCAATACCTCAGCAAAAGGCTGGTGTAGGTTTTTTAGCGATCAACTTATCTAAGGAATTGATTTTAAAATTAGATAAAGATCAATTTTATGTTTTTACAACATTAAACGTTACATTTGATGAATTGAAGAAAAATAATT
This sequence comes from Fibrobacteria bacterium, assembly GCA_050294405.1. GTDB lineage: Bacteria > Fibrobacterota > Fibrobacteria > UBA11236 > JADFYW01 > JBNKOC01. The sequence goes on from JBNKOC010000028.1 coordinate 314,404, forward strand.
CAATTATATTACAACTTTCCCCAATTGGGTATGTGAGAAAAATTTTTTGGGAGCAATTTGTTTTTTCAAAAATTTTAAGATCAAAAAAAATAGACGTTTTAATAAACGTTCATTACATTGCCCTCATTTTTATTCCGAAAAAAATAAAGCAAATCACCATAATTCCAGACTTAACATATCAAAAATTTTTTTTCAAAAGAATTTGGATCAAAAGTCTTTATATAAACATTATGATGTGGTTTTCAGTGTATAAGAGTTGGAACATAATTGCTATTTCTGAATTTACTAAAGAAGAACTATTGCTGTATTATCCATTTTTATCTCCACAAAAAATACAAGTTATGTATTTAAGCTTAGGAAATGAAATTTCCACTACCCTTTCTATTGCAATTAGCAATAAATTTAAATTTTTAGATATTGACAAACCATTTTTCTTATTTGTTGGAACTGTAGAGCCAACTAAAAATTTAGAAAATTGTGTAAAAGCCTATAAAAAAATAAGGCACAAGTACAATAATTATAATTTTGTACTAATTGGGAAACGCGGCTGGGGTGATAAGCAAGACAAAAGATTTTTAAAATTATCTTATTATATTTCAAAAAATGAATTAGAGGAACATATATTTTTTACTGGATACCTATCATCAGAGGAGGTTTCCCAAATTTATAAAAAGGCATTTTGTCTATTATTTCCATCTAAATATGAAGGATTTGGTATACCTCTTCTAGAGGCTATGGCTGCAAAAATCCCTATAATCACTTCGAATATTAGTAGCATGCCGGAGGTTGTTGGAGAGGCTGGATTGTTAGTAGATCCTGATTCAATTCAAGAAATTTCACAAGCAATGGAGTTGCTGATATTAGATAAAAATTTGCGGCATACATTGGTTGAAAATGGAACAAAACGTTTGCAAAATTTTTCATGGCGTAAATCTGCTGAAGTGATAGAAAGCATTGTTATTAATGAATAAAAAAATTCGAATTCTTATAGACGCACGTTGGCTATGTGAAAGGAAAACAGGAGTTGGAGTTTATTCTGAAAACTTGCTCTTTCACTTTAATCAAAAATATCAAAATGCTTTTTACCTACTAAATAAAAATTGTAATTCTACCATTGAGTTTAAAAATACAATTTTAACGAAAATTAGATTATCCTCACATCCAGCGACAGAAATCTTTGAACAGTTTTTTATTCCATTTTTGTGCTGGAAGCACAAATGTAGAGCTTTTTTATCTCTTGAAAATAGAGTTCCAATTCTTAAGATAGGAATCAAAAATTTTTCTGTAATATATGATATTACAACATGGTCTGTAAAAGGCTCCCATAATTTAAAGTATTCAATTTACATGAAAGTAAATTTTTGGGTGTCGATAATTTTTAGCAGCAAAATTTTAACTATATCAAAAACCGTAAAAAATCAAATCTGCAATAATTATAAAATAAATGAGAATAAGATCGATGTTATATACCCTTCGAATAGTAATATATTGAAATATACGTCAGAAGAAATTCCTTTTTTGGAAGGTAAAAATTTTTTTCTAATGGTAGGTGTAACCAATAAGAGAAAAAATTTTGAGATGTCCATAGAGTCATTTAAAAATTTCAAAAAACAATTCCCCGATTGGTATTTAGTGGTGACTGGAGATGAAAAATTGATTGATGGGATTTGGAAAAGTTATGGGTATGAAAAAAATGTTATTAATTTAGGATTCGTCACAAACCCTAAACTTAAATTTTTATACGAGAACTGTATGGCTCTGCTTTACCCTTCTCAGGAAGAAGGATTTGGTATTCCAATATTGGACGCTTATTTGTTCGAAAAAATAATATTATGTTCCAATCTAGAAGTTTTTAAAGAGTTGACTTTAAACCCTAAGCAGATGTTTGATTTGAAAAACAAAATTGAGTTTAGTCAATTAATGATCGACGTCGCAAAAAATAATATAAGGTTTTCACCGACAAAAATAAGGTTCAGTTGGGAAGATTCAGCCAATGAACTCATCAGAGTGATCAATGAATAACACATTAAGAAAAAAATGGTTATTTGATGCGACTTTCATTAGAAAAGATTCAATTACTAGAGGTATTCAGAAAGTAATTGAAGATTTAATAGAAGTTGTGGTAAATACAGATACATTGCTAAAAGATGTGAATTTTATTGTCGAAAAAAAAAATTTAATGTTTTTTATCCAAAAATTCCCCAAAGCGAAAGAACATGTTCTTGAAGTGAGGGATAATTTTTTGAAATTTAAGATATTCAGAGGTGTTTTTGCTGAGTACAGATATACCATTAATTTTAGCGAATATTCATTTTACTTCACACCTTTTTACATGACTATATTGACAAGATGTGCTATACCTCAAGTTGCAATCATATATGATTTGATAATAAAAAGGTATTTTTTCCAGTATATAACTAACGAAAGACAAATTGGAAATTTTGTTTATTTTCTTTTACTAAGATTTAAAATGACTAATATTTCAAAAGTAAATCAAATTATTGCAATTTCTGAATATACGAAAAGGGATGTTCATAAAAATTTTGGAATACCTGTTGAGAATATCAATGTGATTCCCCTAATAAAAAAAGATCCACCAAAAAGTGATGAAGTCATTAGGCAAAGCATAATAAAAATGAAAGGTTTCCGAATTATATTATATGTTGGTGGATTTGATTATAGGAAAAATTTATTTCAACTGATTACAATCTTTAAAAATCAAAAATTGTACAATGACTTCAACCTTGTAATTGCTGGCACGGCAAGTGAGAAAGAATATACGTTATTATTAAATTATTCAAGAAAAATAAATACAGAAAATAAAGTGCACATTTTTAAAAATTTAAACGAATCAGAAATTGAATATTTATACAGAATTTCATTTGTTTTCGCTTGCGTTTCTTTATATGAAGGTTTTGGGTTACCTTTAATTGAGGCAATGGGAAAAAAACTACCTGTTGTCGCATTTGCAAATTCTGCAGTACAGGAAGTTGTTGGGGATTTTGGAGTGTTAGTTGAAAATGGAAATGAAGTGATGTTTGGGCAAGTTATTCTAAAAATTTTGGAGGATGAAGAGTTTAGATTAAAATTAATTGAGAAGGGTCTTCAAAGATCTTCATATTATAATAATAAGCAATTTAGCGAATCTGTAATAAAATTATTTGATTATTATAAAGAAATTTTTAACTAATGAAAAAAAAGCATAAAAATTTTTTGTTTGATTTGACGCTATTAAGGCCCGAATCCCCAAACAGAGGAATTCCAAAAGTTATTAATGATGTAGTTAACGTAATCGAGTCAGATTCGCTCTGCAAAAAACATGTGCGCTATGTAGTTGAAAAAAACAAACAATTGTATGTCAAAAATTTATACCCAAATTTAGCAAATAGGTTGGTACCCATTAAAAACAATCCCATTGATAAATTTATGTTTGTAGGGTTTTTGTCTGAATTTAGGTATAACTTTTCACATCATGACTATTCCTTTATTTTTCATCCCTACTTAGCTTCCATTCGTTTTTTTTCAAAAATCCCTCAAGTTTTAATTGTTTATGATTTGATTCATCTTAAAAATTGGAAAAATCAAATTACTTTAAATAAAAAAATATCAAATATTATTGTTGTTCTTTATCTACTATACAAACATTATAAAATGAGAATTTGCGAAAACTTTTTTTGTATTTCAAAATATACCAAAAATGATTTTTTGAGTTTTTATCCTAGTGCAATTAATAAAACAACTGTCATTCCACTGAAATCAAAAAAATTCCCTGGTTATAGTAAAATTGATGTCAACAACATTTTTCTACCTGAAGGCGATAAATTATTGTATGTAGGTGGATTAGATGAAAGAAAGAATGTTGAAAACTTGGTTAGCCACGTGGGAGATTTTTGTGAAAAAAATGGATGCGCATTAATTATTGCTGGAAGCGCAAGTGATGCAGAAATTTTTTCATTGAAAAAACTTATCTCTAATAAAAAATTAAACAACGTAGTTTATTTTTATCCTAATGTTAGTGATAAAGAACTTTCATATATCTATGATGCATCAAAAATTTTTGTCTTTTTTTCCAAATATGAGGGATTCGGTCTGCCCGTAATAGAAGCGCTATCAAAAGGTTTGCCTGTAATCGCATTTAATAATTCATCGATTACTGAACTATTGAGTGAATCTGGGATATTAATAGAAAATGAAAATTATGAAAAATTTATACAAGTATTAGGCGGGGTGTTAGAAAATCCAACTCAAATAAGTGAATTGATAGAAAAGGGTAAGCGTATAGTGGAATTATATGGTGATGAAAATTTTAATAACTCAATTATAAATATAATTAAGAAATATAATGAAGAGGAAGAATATGGTTAATCCATTGTCAATATTAAGGTTTGTTTTTTCAAAATTTCCAATTGGTTTTAGATTAAGAATATCTTTTTTGTTAGATAAGCTTAGGTTGTTTCTAATTGGAGAGTATGCAATTGGAATACTAGTTGATAGTTGGAATGGAAATCTTATTGTGCCTGCTTCGGATCATATCATCGGCAGAGCGTTGGCAAAAAATGGAGAATGGGATAAAGAACACATAGATGAATTAGCTAAAATAATCAAATCAGATTCAACAGTATTGTTTGTAGGCACTCATATTGGTTCCTTAATGATCCCTATTGCTAAACGGGTAAAGAAGGTTGTTGGAATTGAGGCTAATCCGAATACGTTTAAATTTTTAGAAGCAAATTTATTTATTAATAAAATATCAAATTTTGAAATTTTTAATTATGCCGCTGGAGAAAAGGAGGGTGATATTCAGTTTCTCATGAGCAAACATAATACTGGTGGAAGTAAAATAATGCCTCATAGAAAAGGTGTAAAAGAATTTGTTTATGATCAACCCGATGTGGTTACAGTACCAATGAAAGCATTAGATGAAGAGTTTCCGACCTCAATGTTTGATGTTATTGTTATGGACATTGAGGGCGCAGAATATTTTGCTTTAAAAGGAATGCCAAAAATTTTAAAATCTGCTAAGCATATCCAGTGTGAAATTATATTGAATCATTTAGAAAAAGTTTCGAATGTTTCTTTTCATAAATTTATAGAAATTTTTGAAAAGAGTTTCGATATTGCTTTAATCCAATTTCCTAATGGAAAAACACGTTCTATTTCTAAATCTGACTTTGGTAATATCGATAATATTCTCAAAGAGGAATTAAATGCTGAAAATAACAAACGTATTATTATTGGGGCTGATGTGATTTTCTCAAAAGTATAATGAAAATTTGTTTAATTATTATAAACTACAATAACTGTCAAGCGACAATTAATTGTTTAACCTCTATTGTATTAAATAGCAAAAGGCCTGAATACATATGTATTGTGGATAATGGTTCAACTGACAATTCATTAGATCAACTATTTAAGTTTAAAAACAAGGGAAGTATACATTTCGAAATATTAAGATTAAATGATAATTTGGGTTATGCTGGAGGGTGCAATCGGGGTATAAAACATTGCAAAAGTATTGGCTTTGATTATTATGTGGTCGCTAATAATGACTTAATTTTTCATGAAAAAGCTTTCAAAAATTTAAGCAGAGACCTTAATGGACGACATGACATCATTTTTGGTGGGAATGTTAAAAGTACGGATGGAAGTTATGGTAAATGTGTTGGAGTATTTCATAACAATGTTGTGTTGCCAAATTTCCTTAATGATTCTGATAGGTTAATTGAACGGGAAGTCAGTTTTATTTCAGGTTGTTTTTTGGGGATTTGCGAAAAAGCTATTGAAAGAAATTGTCTTTTTGATGAAAAATTTTTTTTGTATTATGAAGACGTTGATTTATGTATAAGATTAAAAAAATGGAAATTCAAACTAGTTTATTTTCCAAATATTGAATTGTACCATAAAGAATCAGAAACTATGATTAAGGAAAACGTGGACACAAATTACTATGCATTACGTAATTATATAATTCTATCAAAGCAGCAATTACCGAGATATAAATATATATTAAGCATCTTTTCTATTGCAAAAGTACACATTTTTAAAATCGATACAATTAATTATTATTTGGATTGTTTTATTGCAATTTTTCACGGAGTAATTGGTAGAATAGGTAAAAAATGAATCAAAATGAATCAAACTCTGAATTAGCTAATTCATTTATATTTTTTGTTTTAAAATTTCTGAGTATATGCTTGGACAACAAACTGCTAATAATTATTGGGACGACTATTCCTTCTATAATTGCGGTTGTCTATTGTCTTTTTACGCCGAATACTTTTTTATCAAAGGCAATAATTATACCACCCAATGGAAAAGGAAGCTCTCCTATTTCATCTGTATTGGGGGACATCGGAGGAATGGCTAGCCTTTTAAATTTTGATTTAGGGGATAAGGCCGAATTTGATTTGGCTTTGGAAATATCTCAGTCTGATATTTATCTAAAAAACATCATTAACCACTTTGACTTATATAAACATTATGAATTAGAGAAGGGTAAAGTTAAAATAGAAACAGTAATTAGGAAATTAAAGAACAATTTAAGTATAGATGAAACAGATTATGATAATATGTATGTTGCATTTGAGGATGAGGACCCTAAAATGTGTTCAACAGTTGTTGCGTATTCATACAAATTACTTGACTCTCTATATTTAAATATTAAAAATCGTCAAATTGTTTTAAAACAAAAATTCATGGAAAATAAAGTTAAAGTCACAAAAACAGAATTGGAGACGGCATTAAATAGATTAATTGAATTTCAAACTCAAAATAAAATTTATTTGCCTGAAGAGCAAATGGAGAAAATAGTCCTGACTTTAGTGGATTTAGAAAAGAAAAAAAGACTGCTTGAAGATGAAATAGAGTTTGTTGGAAAGACAGAGTCTAAACAATCCGAGATGTATAAGAAATTAAAAATTAAACGGCAGATATTAATGGACCAGTTGGATTCACTCAATCAAGGAGAACTTTCAAATGAATTAATTTTAACTAGTTTAAAGAATACTCCAACGTTAATCAAAGAATATAAAAAAATATATATTGATGTTAAGCTCAATGAAGAACTTCTTAAATTTTTCATTAAGACAAATGAAGAGTTAAAGTTTAAAGCGTCTACAAATTATGAACAAATTCAATTGCTCTCTCCAGGATTTGTTCCTCAAAAAAAGTTTGCTCCGCCTAAATCAGCAATTTGCATAGTTATTTTTACCGTATCGTTGGTAATTTCAATTGCTTTTGCTGTGATTTTAAATTTTTATAAATTACAGAAGGCGTTAAATAGTCCATCATATGTAATGATGATGGAAGTTTTAACAAAAATTAAATTTAGATAATAGAGCTTATGCCTTTTTTATTTCTTGGAATTTCCCTTTTTACATTTATTGCGGGTTACTTTCGAGGGTGTGATATATTCTCACCATGGAGAATATATGTTTATTCTCATTCCACGATTTTAGGTGTGTCGTTATTTTATTTTCATCCAGCTATGACTCCGATTAAGCCACTTACATGGTTTGTCATATTAGGTGGTGCTATTTCTTATATTATGGGTCACGTGGCATTTAATTTAATTTCACCTCAGTTAAACTTTAAAAACATTAAAATCGAAGTTCCATACGTAAACTGGAAATTTTTACTACAAGTAGTAATGGTTTATTATTTTTTATACACTTTAGTATACGCCTATAACAGCTCAATTGTAGGTATTCCTTTATTTTCGTCTGACATAGGGGATAATCGTTTAAAGTTTTTTGGAGTGAATTATCACACAATGCTCGTTTTGCTTTTGTTTCCTTTTTTTTTAATGGTTTCATTTTCGTATCGGAAATTTTCTAAAATAGCACCAATTTACAACAAAATCTTGCTTGCATTAGATTTGTTGCTTATTATTTCCTTTGTAATATTGTTAAATAGAAATAGTGTAATGTGGTTGGGCTTTTCACTCATACTTGTTAGTCACTATTGTGTTAGAAAAATTGAGGGTAAGAAAATTTTATTTTTCATTGTTTTATTTTTTGCTTTAATTTTTGTGGTCGGCCTTTCTCGAACGGGCCATACATATAAAGTTATTTCCAAAAATAAGGGGATTATCGAAGAAATTTTAAAAACATTTTATAGTTATCCAGCAAATAATGTGTGGAATTTAGATTATAATCTAAATCCAGCTCCCGATCAATTTATTCATCCGAGAACTTATGGGTTTGATCATTTAAGCCCAGTTTTTGATTTTGTTTTAATTTCAGAATACATTAGATCAAAATTAGGTTGGGAAGGTCTTTTTATTAAAAAAACGGCAAAGGTTCAGGGATATAATTCCGTATTGTATCAATGGAACCTTTGGAAAGAATTTGGGCCAGTACTGGCTATGTTAATTCCATTTATGAGTGGGTTTTTTATATGTTACATATATAAAAAAATGCTTGAGAAAAGAAATTTATTTATGGTGTGGATATATTGTCAATTTGCTTTCTTCATATTATTTAGCTTTATGGTACCATTTTGGTATTTTAATATAGCTTGGTTTGCAATATTATTTTCGATTTTTTGTTATAAATTTTTCCCATATCAAATGAATGTATCAGAAGTTGAAAATATCTAGTATCAAGATCCGCAATTTATATATCACAAAAACCACTTTGGCCAATTTTATTTTTTTAAGCATTCAGCCAGTTTTTAATTTTATTGGCCAATTGTTATTGATTCCTTATTACACCAAATATCTTGGACTCAATAAGATTGGCGAATTGTTCGCAATTATGGTGGTAAGTAATGTGTTTGTTGCTTTAATAGATTTCAATCTCCTATCTCCGACAATTCGAAGGTATGAAAATGCAATAGTGAAAAAAAAAGTAATACATTCTTTTTTGATATTAAAAATATTTCTTAGTCTGATTATATTATTCCTTGGTTTTTTTTGGTTAAAGTATTTTACTAATTATAGTAATGAAATAAAACTGACTTTAGCGCTATTCATAATTGGTGGTGTCGTAAATCCATATATATTTGATTGGTATTTTATATCTGAAGACAAAATCAAAAAGAATGGTTATGTAAAAGGTTTACATTCCATGGCTTATATTTTATTAATAATAATAGCAATCCCAATTTATCCCTATACATACACATTGCCAATATTATCAAATGTGTTGTCTATTATTGTGATTGTATATTTTTCGGTTTCAGAAAAAATAAAAAACATTTTCCCAATTATTTTTGATTTAAAAATGTCTATAAAAATTATAATTGAAGCGTCACCAATTGCATTGATGCAATTTATCGCTCCTTTTGGTATTCCTTTTGGATTGGTGGCTCTACAACAATTTTCATATAAGCAAAATATTATGGCCTCTTTTGGGATTGGTCAAAAAATTTCATTATCGTTTATTACGTTAGCACATCCAATAGTGCTAGCACTAATAAAAAAAATGTCATCTGACTTGGATGTAACGGCTCTTATTCCTTATGTAAGAAAAAATACAATTTTCTCTTTGGGTGGGTATGTGTTTACTACTTTGGGGTTGAATATATTTGTAATGTACTTTTTTCCATATTTTGTAGAATTAAAAACTGATAGTATATTGGTTATTCTATTTGTAATGAACATTTACATGATTGCGGTCCTATTCATATACTTGCGAGTTCCCTTGGTAAGCTACTTTTTAGGAACAGGTAAAACAAAAATGTTTTTTTTGTTTCATACCTTACCGATTTTATGCTTAGTTGGATTCACTATATTATTCGCGAATCAAAATAGTTACAAATTTGTTGCAGTTACCTGTGCAAGTACCGAAGTGTTAACAACTTTAATATTTTTTAGTTTTTTTTTCAAAAAGCTAAAATTCTAAATTAGGATAATAATTTCTACGTTTATCGGGCGTTAATAAAAACAATATATTATCCTTGATTGGATACTCATGGTTACAGATGTTGCATATATAAAAACTTTCCTTTTTGAACAAATTGTGCTCCTCTTTGTTTTGTAAACAATTTGGACAAATGATAGTGTCAATTATTGTGTTTTTCCCTTCCTTTAATGGGCCTCCTTGTTTCTTGCATAAGCCATTGATAATACCACCAAATAGAAAAGCAATAAAATACTTTAAACCAAAAGAACTATTGATCGAAATTTCTAATTTTTTTTTAGTCATTAATTTTATATCAGATGAATAAAAATCAGAGAAAGACGATTTCCATTTTGCAATGCTAATATCATGGTTTTCAATTACATCATAATCTTGCTCAACAAAATTTTCATCGAGAAAAATACTGTCCATTAAATTTAAGATCCTATTATAAATTGAATTGCCTGAGATATTACTATTGGCAAGTCTTTTTTTGTAAATTGGAAAATGCAAAAATTGTTTAAATGGTTCTTCGTCAAAGTAATATGAGCCTCCTGGTTCGAGAACTCTAAAAACTTCTTTTATTATTGGGGTGGGGTCTGGAAAATGATGTAACATTTCATAGCCAAAAACAAATGGTATTGAATTTGATTTAAAGGGCAATAAATAAGCATCACCACAGATCCTCATGGGTAATTTGTTTTTAGCAAATTTATTCCCATAATATTCACAACTTTTTAGCATATCATAAGAAATATCAAATGCAGCCCCAGAAACATTAAAATTATTTTCGAGAACCAAATCTCTTTGGCATCTTTCAGCTCCAATTTCTAAATAAAAATTAGGAATTTTAATTTTCTTAAAAAGGATATTAAAGTCCGATTCTGTTTTTGCCATCCTTTCTAAAAGAATGCTTTCAATATTTGTGTATTGTAAAGCTCCGTCAAATTCATTTTTTCCTAAAATTTGTTCTGAGAATAACTTTCTCCTAAATTCAATTTCACCCATTTTATTTTTGGTTTCTTGTGGCTTCATTTTTCCTCTAATTTGTTTGGGTTAGTAAACTAAACTTACTTCTTAAATTCATAAAAGGCTTCTCATAAAATTTGTAAAGGATATAAGAAATAAAAAAGGTGGCGATAACGTATACTGCGATAAATTGTAGCATAGTAATTATATTTACATTCAAATAATCAAAGTGATGAAGTATTAATAGTACTATTGAATTGTGTGTTAAATAAATTGAATATGAAATCTTTGAGGTGTGTGTAACCATTTGAGCTAATAAGTTTTTTGTTTTATCGAATTTCATGTTCAAAAATTGTGGAATTAAAAGGCTAAATCCTATTCCGGTAACTGTGAAATAAAAGGTATTTGAATAGGCTGAATTAATGATAAAATTTGATTTCAAGATGTGTGAAAAAAAATAATATCCTGTGGTAAACAATATTATAACACCAATTATGAATAAATGTTGCTTAATTGCAAATAAAAGTTTTCCGTAATAATAATTAATCCAGGCCAAGAAAACGCCACTTAAAATAGCATCCATACGCATTATTGTAACCTTTCTAATTTCACTATCCCAATTCAAATTGGGTACCTGAGACATTACTAACCTAATAAAGAGGCCAATTGAAAATGACAAAAAAATTGCGATAAGAATTTTTTTTTTGAAAGAAAGTTTCCCTGTAAGAATCCAATGTATAATTCCGATCATTAGTGGGAATGTAAAATAAAACCATTCTTCAATACATAAACTCCAAGCTTCGGAAAAAAAAGGAGGATGTGTTGAGAACAAATTTTGGGAAAATATTAAATAACGTACATAATCAATTTCGAATACTAGTATTCTTCCACTAGTCATATATACGAAAATGAAAAGGATTGTTAGAATTAGGTAATAATTGGGCAGTGTTCGAAACCACCTACGTAGCCAAAAATTTAGCAAAGTTTTTATTGTGTAGCCATTTTGAAAATCTTTAATCAATATGGTTCCAATTAAAAAGCCGCTTAATACGAAAAACAACTCAACACCCCAAAAGCCAAAAATTCTAAAAAAATTAGTATCAATGAGTAATGGGTTTAAAAGAATTCTGCCGTGCTCGACTAACACCAGTAGGATAGCCAATGTTCTCAAAAGATCAAGGCCGAAAATTCTCTTTTCGTTTGAAGTATGTATGTAAGCTTTAGCTTCCAAAACTAACCACATATAGGCTAATTACTTAATAGTCATAAATGTTAGTATTGAAAAAGTCATGCTTACTAAGCTTATTAATATTGGGGCGTAAATAGTAAATTTTGTTTCAATATTTTCTTTTATGTAAATAGCATCGCCAGGTTTAAGCTTTTTATTGATTTCAATTACTTTAAATGAAGCTTCCCCTTTTCTATTCAATAAAACCTTTTCTGACAATTTGGAGGATGTCATTAATCCTGCCATAGCTAAATAGCTTGAAACTAATTTATTTGGATCATAAGGAAAAAAACCTGGGGCTTGTACTGCACCCCCAACATAAATTTCATTTGTAATGGTTGATATTTCGATTAAACTATTTTTCACCGGCGAATAGGTGCTTAATTCATCTAAATTTACGATTTTTGGTCTTTTTTCGGGCTCAGATAATATTACGGTACCCCGCGGAGGATTGAATTGGTACGAATTAAATTTTTGAATTAAATCCAGAAGGGTTTCTTCTTTTTCTAATTGAACTGTTACATCCCATTTTTGGAAGCGAATTGTTACGAAAGGACTATTATAATCAACTGGGGGTACATGGATAATTGTTCCCTGTTTTACATATGGATTTTGAGTGAGATCTCCATGCTTGTAAAAATTTGAAATGTTGATTGCCGAAGAGTCGCCCGATGAAGATTTTATGAATATCAGTGATTTTCTTGCATCATTGTTAAATCCATGAGATCTTTCCAGAGCATCAGTTATACGATAAGTACTGGGTATTTCATAGATTCCGGGTTTGCTCACGGAACCTGAAACAACAACTCTAACTTTTTTAGGATTTTTTAGGGATATAAAACATCTACTTAAATTTTCATAATCTTTTATGAGGATTAATAGGCTATCTTTTGTTTCTTTTAAATTCTTTCCCGTTGCGTCAAATACTCCATATTTCTTTAATACTATTTTTCCTTCTGCATTAATTTGGGTGCTTATGGTTTTGGCTTCTATATGTATGTCAAAGACATCCCCTGGACCCACCATGTATAATGAGTCAATAATAGGTGCATCAAGAATAAGTGGAGACTCTACAAATTTAGCTTCGCTTACTTCCTTATCGAAAAAACTAGGCATCTCATCTAAATTTAAGGGTAAATTTGATGGTTTAAGAATATCAGAATCATTTGAATATGTATATGTTATAATAAGTAATGCTATTGCTGACAAATATTTAATCATAAGTTCTCAGTTAATTAGTTTTGGTTTTTTGTTCCTATTATCATCACATCTCTATAATAATATCTCAAAAAAGGTAACAATGATTTTATTTTCTCATCAATTGAAAAACAAATAACTGTGAGCAAATTACTGCTTTTGAGCTTTAAGAGATTGGTTATAAATTGCCCTAAAACTGATGTAAATTGTGTAACTTGATTATGGCAATCGAAAAATTGATTTGCAACTTTAAGATTATGGCGGGTTAATGGCATTTCATCTTTTGTTCTAGCGAAAGGGGTGAAAAAACGAATTATTTTTCCAATAGGGTTATTCCCTAGGGGCTCATAAAAAAAGATTTTCCCCTTTGTAGTGCAAACTTCTGAAATCCCCTTTAAAGCAGTATTAAAAGACAGGTGATGTAGAATTGCGCCCCCAAAAACTAAACCAAAAGATTGCTTTTTAAATGGCAACATATTCGCATCACAAATGATAAAATAAATTTCCCATTCTAAATTGTTCTTTTTGACGTATTCTCTTCCGATTTCAATTTCTTTTCTGGAGATATTGATACAAAACAATTTTTGGGGCCTAATATTATTTTGATGTACATATCCAATCCATGCATTGGAACCTATTTCTAATGTTCGTTTACTATCAGATGTGGAAAAAAAATTCTTAATAATGTTATTTGTGTAGTTATGATATTCCAGAGAGCAGGAAAAAAGAGATTCGTACCCTCCCCTTTTTATTGAACCTGTGTCATAGGCGATTTTTTCTCGTGTTGCTTTTTCAGAGTCCAATTGAATCCCTCACCTCACCAACCCCATCACTTCCTTCGCTTTTTCTTTTTCACCTTTATTCCAAAAGGCGTTTGAAACATTCTCGATTCCATCTCGGCCTCGAATTTGTCCCATACTGTAGGCTATTTTAAATTCTTCCAGGGCATTTTCCAACCTATCCTGCTCGAAAAATATAACTCCCCTTTCCAGGTGCAATTCAGAATCCTTTATTCCAGCTTCCAATGCAGATTCTAGGGCCAATAGGGCTAAATAATCAGAATCTTGATTTCGATATAAATTGGAAATTTTAAAATAAATTTCGGTTTTTTTAGGATTTAAGGCTAAACCTTCTTCATAGGCCCTTATTGCCTTTTTAATATTGCCCTCTTGTTCATATAAATAGGCCAAATAAAAATAGGCGCGTTCATCTACCTTCGGAGAAAGCAAAATGGCATCCATTAATACATCTTGTGCCCCTTCATAATCCTTTATTTTGGCGAAAGATTCTGCCAAGGCAAAGTAAACATCAATTTGGTCCGGATCCAGCTTTAAAGCTGCGTCAAAACTTTTCATAGCCTCCGTAACATCACCTGCTTTTAAGGCGCATTCCCCTCTCCATTTCCAGGCATAACTATTTTCTGGATCTAACTCCAAGGCTCTGCGATAAGAAACCATCGCATAGCCATAAGCTCCCATGGTAAAGTAAATATCTGCTAATACAACCCAGGGCCTTACAAACTGGGGAGCTTCTTCAACACTTCTCTTATGGGCAACAATGCTATAAGCGTATTGTTGATGTTGTGCATAACAATTTCCCAGATTAAACCATGCGAAGGGAATGTTCTGTCCATTTTTTATGGCTTGTTGATACTGAGCTGCAGCCTTGGCATACTCTCCTTTTTCATAAAGCTTATTTCCTTCCAAGACAAAGTCTGTATTTACAGAATTAGCAATTCCATGTGATAATAAAATTCCAATGCATATTAGAACTGCAACAATCCCTTTATCCGAAGTGATAAAATGAAATTTGGAGATTTGATTCCTTAAAATGAATTTATTAAACGAAAATAACCGCATATTCATTATTCAAAGCTAAATCGGAAGGTTTGCGTAATTTTTTGCCTAACGGGTACTTGCTTGATCGCAGCAGGTTGCCATTTGATTTTTTTTAGGTAATCCCTCACTGAATTGCCAAACCCATATCCTAAAGGTTCTTCAGTAACAATGCTGATTTCAATAACTCTGCCAGATTCATTGACCACCCAAACAGCATTTACATATCCTTCAACACCTTCTCTTTCAGCCCTCAAAGGCATTTTAGGATCTCCCGGATTGCCAATAATTTTGGCATCTGTATCGGTTTCCCCAGGCAGGTAAGTCATAACCCCTATGTTTCCACTTTGAACCGCAACACCCTGGCCACCTGCAGATACGCTTAAATCCATTTGCACATTTCTTGAAACAGGTGCACTTGGGGTGAACTTTTTAGTAAAGGATTTAATGGGTTTTATTTCCTTTTTTTCAATTTTTTCAATTTGCTTTTGAACTACTGTTTCCATTTCCCGTTCAATATTGTTTTTTTTTGCCTTGCTATAGTCGGGATGACTAAATAATACCTGAAGTAAGGGTACAAGTAAAAAAATGGCAAGGTTCAGAACAATAGCAATAGATACGATTGACACATATTTTAGCCATTTCATTTATTCTTACTCTCGTTCCGAAGAAAGAGAAACCTTTTTAACCTTTGCAATATTGCATTCATCTAAAATGTCTACTACTCTCGAAACCGAGGCGTCTCTGTCAGCTACAATTACCACAGGTCTATCTGGAGCTTCCATCATATATCTTTTTAAAATATTTCCTAAAACATTAAGCGATACTTGCCCTTCATTAATGTGAATGGTTCCCTCTTTGGTTACTCCGATTAAAATATTTTCCCGGGCTAAAGTCTCAGATGTGGAGGCCTTCGGCTTGGATACATCCACTCCGGTTTCTCGGGTAAAAGAGGTTGTGACGATAAAGAAAATAAGTAGAATAAAAACCAAATCCATCATTGGAGCGATGTTTAATTCGGAGGACCTTCTGATTTTCTTTTTTAATCCAAAATTTTCCATACTAGTTAGAAGATCTTAAAATGTTAATAGTTCTTGCCGCACTGCTTAGTGCCTGTGATTCTATATGATCTGCCTTATTGTGCAAAAAATTATGCAATAAAATAAGGGGGAAGCTAACAACAAGTCCTGCCTGTGTAGTAAGAAGGGCTTGAGAAATTCCTGTTGCCATCATAGCCGGGTTGCCTATTCCGAATTCTGTTATTATTTGAAACGTGGCTACCATACCGGCCACAGTTCCCAATAATCCAAGCAAGGGGGCCGAGTTGGCCATAATGCCAATGGTATTAAAATGTCGCTCCATTTTATTGGTAAAATCTGTCAAAACTTCCTGGGCTTTGTTGCTTAGTCCTTTTTCTTCTTTAATATTTAATTGAGAAAGCTCCCTGATTAATGTACCCTCCAGACCATTTAAGGATTTCCCTTGAATTTTGGCGAACTCAATAAATTCATTGGATGTTATTGGGGCTTTTTTCCAAAATTGGATACTATTGCTTTTAAGGGAATGGAGGTAAAAATACCGTTCAATTATAAATATCCAACCAATTTGCGCAATAATAAAAATAGGGATTAATACATAGCCTCCCCGGCTTAAAATTTCCAGCACACCTTCTACTATTAGGGAGTATTCCATTGGATATTAACCCTTTGGCCACAAAATATTTAAGGTTTTAAGGGCATAAGATTCCATTTTGTTTACCAGTCCATCCATCCTATTTGCAATAAAATTGTGAGCAATTAAAATGGGTACCGATATGGCGAGACCAGCTTGAGTGGTAATAAGTGCAACCGAAATACCGCTTGCCATTAATTTTGGATCACTGGTCCCGTATAAGGTAATGGATTCAAATAGTTCAATCATTCCAGCTACTGTTCCCAACAGTCCGAGCAGAGGTGCTGCAGCACCCAGAACCGAAATAGTGGCCAATCTTTTTTCCAATGCAGGACTTTCTTTATAAAGAATTTCCTGAAGGTTTTTTTCTGCCATTTCCCGAGTGGAATCTTTTTGATTGATAATGGCCAGCATTGCATTGGCGACTGAACTTTTCTTTTGGTCATGGCATAAATTTTTAGCGCTTTGGATATCTCCATTTTTAAGCATATCCAATATGTTGTTTAACAACTTTTGCTTTCCGGAGTTTTTGTAAATCCAGAAAACATATCTTTCAATTAGCAAAAGCAAAGCAGCTATTGCGATTAAAGCAAGCGGCCACATCCAGATTCCACCATCTTTTAAATAGGATTTTGCGCTTGCTACGATTCCTTTTTTTTCTTCAGCTGTATAACCGGCAGCGACACTTCTGGTGCGCAATACATCCATGGGTATAAGCAATAATTGATCTTTCCCTGTGGTGATTTTATTCAGATTTTTATCTAACTCCTGTTTGGCATTATCGGTTATGTTTTCCCGCCATTCAAAGAGCCTTCCCGTAGTATTGTTATTGCGTAGCAATAGACCAGATTGCTTGCTTTCATTGTCCAGATAGGCAGCACCGACCATGCCTATTCGCAGGAAAAGGCCTTCGCCAGGCTCCTGATTGGCCCGAATAAACCCTTTTTCACTTAGCTCAATTGTTCGGGATAAATTAAGCTCCTTCTGGAAAAAACCCAATACATCGTTGAGTACTTCTTCGGGGCTGTCTTTTTTTTCATCAATGGATTTTGAAACATCATTAAGCCATTTTTGCCGTTCTGGAATTAATAGCGGAAACTCTTTTTCCATTCTGGATCTGAGATCATTTAAAACAGAGCGTTGCTGGGTTGATAACCCCAGATACTGGATTTTGGCGGCCTCTTCCTTTGCTTTTAATTCTTCTACGTCTCGCAAATAAACTTCTATTTGTTCTCGAAGCCGGTCCAGCTGGCCGTTTCTTAATTCCAGTTTTTCTTTTAAATCTTCGTATTCATCATTGAATTTTTCTCTGGCATCGTTGTATACACGCCTGTCTTCCCAGCGTTTGGCGATAACCCTGTCTCGCTGTTGACGCAATTCTTCCAGTTCGATTTTTAAGGCTTTGACTTTATCAGATACATCTTCTTCCTGATATTTTTGGCCAAACCCGGGATTTAAGATCAGAAATAAAATTAAAAAGGAAGATAAAAACACATCTCTTTTTTTGATAGGAGGTATATTAAACATTAATTTTCCCCCTTTGAAGGTTGCTGAATAGGAAGCAATACCAGAGAGGGAGCCGCTTTTCCTTGAGCTACAGCTAAAGCCGTTTTAATATTTTGCTTTAATTCAAGATTTAAGTCTTTATCATGCCAAACATAGCTTTGATTTTCAATAGTTTGGTAAGCAACTGTGTTTCCATCAAGACTAACATAAGCCAAAATAACTGCCCCGAGTCTTAAATAAGTTCCTTCGGACTGCTGTCCATCGGTTGTTTGGTATGACCCGCTAAAAACTTCAGAGTCATAGCCTATGTTAATAGCCTCTTGCAAAATGGAAAACAAGCGAGAAATCCCCTCTTCGGGGGATATAATTCCATCCCTAAGTTCCTGTTTTAAATTGTTTAAATTTTGAATTCTTCGTTCTTGTTGGTGGGGAAAATCTGTTTTGAAATAGCTATTGAGACTATCGATTTGTTTGGCAATATGTTGGTGCATGCTGTTGCGTTTTTCATCGTAATGTTTGGAACCAGATGCTAATCTTGATTTTTGTGCTTTTAGTTTTCCCAATCGCCCTTCCACTTCCTGGATTTTTTTATCTAAATCAGTCAACTGCTTATTTAGGGCGGCTATTTTTTGACCTTTTCGCTTTTCAAAGTCTTCTGCCTTTTTCTTTTCGGCCTGATGTAATTCTTTTTCCCGTTTAATTTCTCTTTCCACTCTGGCCATTTCTCTTTGAATGCCAGTTAAGGTTTCCTGGCCTTGCAGGTTTGATAGTGTAAATAGAAAGCAGATAATGGATATGTACTTTGAGCCCAATTTAAAAGAGTGCCTTGGCTTTAAGGGCGAATGAATTAGCATTTGCAACAATTAATTCTCCTGGCTATTGCCGGATTGGCATTGGATGATTCGTTTGGGTAAATTATCAATTTCGCCCTAAAAATGCGAGCATTGGGGAGGAATTGGTTGTGGCTATTTTTTTAAAACACAAATTCCATCAAAATGATGGTAAATTGAAAGTACAAATCCCAAAATAACCCAACGAACGGGGAGAAACAAAAGCAAGGATTTCAACCAGCCGAATCGCTTTCCCCGGATGACTGCCGAGTAGGCCAGTTTAGTAATATGGCGATGGTGGGGGTAGCTTTTAATTTTTGAGAACCCAATTTTTTTAGCCATTTTTTTAATTTTATACGGGGACATACTTTTTTCAGTGACTCCGTATTGCGCAACAGCATTTAATGCGGCTTCCGATTCACCATGTCCAAATCCCGGTTCGGATGTTATTAATTTTCCTCCTTTTTTAAGGGAGTTATAGGCCTTTTGCAAGGCCTGGAATTCGTTTTCGGCATGATGAAGGGAGTCATAAAAAATTGCGAAATCAAATTCCTCTTTAAAATCTAAAGACTCATAATCCGAGCAAATGAAATTTAAAGCTGCTAGGGGGTATTTGCCTGTCCTTTGGTTGGCTAGGTCTATAGCTTCTTTTGCTAAATCTTGGCCAATAACATTAAAACCCCTTTTTGCCAAAAACTCACTAGTCCATCCCGTTCCGCAACCAAGGTCTAGAATTTTAGCGGGCGGAGCCCCAAGAAAGTTAAAAATCTGGCCTAATTCGGATAAGTGATCGGGACAATCATCTTCTGAAAAGGGCTTGTCAAAAGCTTGTTGTCGTCCGCTTTCTCCGATGTTTTGAAAGTAAGTTCTATCTCCTTCTTTTCCCATACGGCTTTCTTATTTACAAAAAAAAAGAGGGGTTTTCACCCCTCTTTAGCTTTAGCTGAGAAAAACTACAGGTAGCAGTTTAAAAGGCTTTCCAGCATTTCCTGTTTGCCGGAAATTTGCTTGGGTTCGCCTTCTTTCATCACCCATTCTTCCAATTCTTTGAAATTGGTTGTGCCGGATTCGATTTTGGCGCCAATTCCTGAATCGTAGGAGCTGTATCTGTCAGAAACAAAATCAGAGATATCGCCATCGGCAATAATTTGCGCAGCAGCTTTAAGGCCTCTGGCAAAAGCATCCATTCCGCCAATGTGGGAGATAAACATATCTTCAACATCTGTGGACTCGCGACGAACTTTGGCGTCAAAGTTAAGACCGCCAGTTCCCAAACCGCCTTGATTTAATACCACCAACATAGCCAGGGTTGTGCTTTTGATGTCCATGTTAAATTGGTCGGTGTCCCATCCGTTTTGAGGATCGCCCACGTTTGCATCAATAGAGCCGAGCATGCCATAGCGAGAGCACATTTCCAAATCGTGTTCGAAAGTGTGGCCGGCCAAAGTGGCGTGGTTGGCTTCAATGTTTAGTTTATAGTCCTGATTTAAGCCGTAATGTGTTAAAAAACCCATTACTGTGGCGGCGTCGAAATCGTATTGGTGCTTTGTGGGTTCCATGGGTTTTGGCTCGATAAGCAAAGTTCCACCAAATCCGATTTCTTTTTTGTAGTCGGCAGCCATTTGTAAAAAGCTGGCCATGTGGTCTAGTTCTCTTTTTAAATCGGTGTTTAAAAGAGTTTGGTAGCCTTCGCGACCGCCCCAGAATACATAGTTTTCGCCGCCTAATTCGTAAGTCACTTCCATGGCTTTTTTAACCTGGGCGCAAGCGTAAGCAAATACATGAGCGCTTGGGTTAGTGGAAGCGCCGCACATAAAACGGGGATTTGAAAATAAATTGGCAGTGCCCCAAAGAAGTTTAATGCCGGTTTCAGCCTGCATTTCTTTGGCTACTTTAACTACAGCGTCCAAATTTTTGTGGCTTTCAGCTAAAGAAGAGCCTTCGGGAGCAATGTCTCTATCGTGGAAACAATAATAAGGAACGCCTAATTTTTGAAAAAACTCAAAGGCTACGCGCATACGATTTTGTGCGTTTTCCACATCATCGCGGCCAGACTCCCAAGGGCGTTTGATGGTTCCAGGACCGAAAGGATCACCACCGGTGCCACGGAACGTGTGCCAGTAAGCTACAGAAAAGCGCAAATGCTCTTCCATAGTTGCGCCCATTGTAACTTCTTGAGGGTTATAGTGTTTAAACGCTAGGGGGTTGCGGGAATCGGAGCCTTCGAAGGCGATTTTTTCGATTCCAGGAAAAAATTCTGTTAAAACTGCCATTATTTACCTCTGTGTTGCTGTTTAAGGATAATATAATACGATTTTTGTGGCTAAACCTGCCAAATTAATCTAAAAAAATAGTAAAATAGTCTGAATGACAAAAAATTCAAACCAATATGAGTACGAACGGGTGATTTTGCCCGAGGGTAAAAACCTGTATCTCGAGCATATTGACTACGCTTTTGAAAAAGAAAAGGTGCGCCACTCCAAGCATTTCCATGAGATGTACGAGCTGATGCTCTTTGACAACATCAATGGTTCGGTTTGGATTGATGGAGTGGTTCATAAAATGTTGGGTTCGTTCCTGGTATATGTAAACCCTTTTGCCATTCACGAGTACAACTGGGAGGGGGGAACCACTTCTTGGTTTATTAGCCAATTTAATCAGGAGGGCTTAAGCCAATTGGAGTTTGCGGAGCCCTTGCCTGATTTTTCCATGGTGGTAAAGCTAAGGAGTTCGGAATTACTTAGGCTGCGCACTCTCTTCTCCTGGTATCAGGAGTTGGCTCAAAATTCCAAGTTAAGAGAGCAGGCCGATGTGTTTACTCTTATTTTGCATTACACAAGAGGGCTTGCCGAAAATTATGGTCCAAGTGAAGTGGAAAACGCCCAGGCCTCTGGACGTAAATTTTTACCTATGTTGCGCTATATAGAAAGCCAAAACAAATACCATGTATCGGTAGAAGAAGCGTCCAAGCGTTGCGGGCTTTCCCGGTCTCATTTTTTGGCACTTTTTAAACAGGACTTTAAAATCACCTACCATCAGTTTTTGGTGAACAGAAAAATCAATACCGCAAAAATGTTGCTGGCTGAACAGGATAAAAATATCTCGGAAATAAGTCGGATATTAGAATTTAAAGATCCGGGTTATTTTATCAAGGTGTTTAAAGCGGAAGTGGGGTTGACGCCTCGACAATTTCGCAGTGAAATTACTCTACGGGAAAAAAATCGCTAGAAAATATTGTGACCAGGATCACAGCCTTGGGCTTCGCGAAGCATTCACCCTCAATTCAATGGGCAATTGAATTATATTTATAACCGTTCAATTCAGTTTTTTGCACCTTTCAACCTGAGACGAAGCCCGCTCAAACAATGTTTAGCTCCCTTAGCGATGACAAAAAGCAAGCTGCCGTCAGCAAGGTGGTGGACGAAGGCCGTTTTATCCGTTTGGTCGCAGATGAATTCGGTTTGGAGGAGTCCGAACTTCGAAAGCTGGTGGAAGAACGTCAGTCCAAAGAGCGGCTAAAGAAAAATGCAACGCCTGGCTTTGCCTCAGCCTTTACCAAGGGAGCTTTCAAACGAGGTGCAGAGAAAAACGATTTTAGTGACGACGATTTTAAAGAGTCGGATTTTGTCACAGACGAGCCATTGGAAGAAGAAACAACGGGTCCCAAAAATGTAGTGCTTTCCAATGGCCATTTTGAAAAAATCGGTGAAAAGTTCGGTTTCAATAAAGAAGCCAAAATGGTTTTATCGGCTAAAGCCAAAGAGCCTACCACTAAAAAAAAGGTGACCTTTGAACTCTTCTCCCGCTATAAAGGTGCTGTAGAGGACATGAAGGCTAAAGCTGAGGGTTTCATTGAAAATGAAATTGCCTCGGCCCAAATAAAATTATTTATCAACTCCGAATTTCACTTTGACGAAAAAAAATCAGCTGAAGATAGAGTAGAGTATTTTTTCAAAGCGAGCCATCCCGAAGGCACAGAAATACATACAAGTGAAAACTTGCTAATGCCCGAGCGCAAGCAGTTGCACTTGCTGGAAATGACCGGGGTTAATTTTCACAACGACCGGAAAGTATTATTGCCCGACATAATTTTAGAAAATCCTAATGATATACAAACGGGGGTAAGGGCCAACGCCGCTTTTGTGACGGTTCTGAAATTCCACGAGAAAAATCCCGATAAGCTTTTATTGGTGGCAGGGCACACCGACCCCAAAGGTTCTGAATCCCACAATGATGATTTAAGTGTGGAGCGGGCCGTTAACATCTTGTTGTATATAACGGGAAAAATGAACGACTGGGCCTCCCATAGCTTTAAAAACCACGCCGCAGAGGATATACAGTTTGTTTTGCTATGGGCAAGTCAGGAGTTTGGCTTTGATTGTCTTCCCGGAGAAATTGATAACGATTTTGGAACCAATAGTAAAAAAGCCTTAAACAATTTTCGCAATGCCTTTCAAAATCATTTTAAAAGCAACTTATATACACAGACAGAATTAAAGGGAAATACTCCATCCGAGGTTGATTTTCTTGCTTTTTATATATGTTATGATGATGTATTGGCCCGTTCCATGGATATTGAAATAAAAGAAATTCAAAGCCGCAAAGAGAATTTAACTTTGACAGACCCCGCAGGGATTGGCTGCGGTGAGAATTTTCAGATACAAGACCCCGAGGCCGTGGGTGAAGATTCCTTAAAAAATCGCCGTGTGGATTTGCTCTTTTTTGATCCTGGAGAATTGCCGGAACTTAAAAAATCTCCTCCCGGCCAGGAAATTTACGGGGATAGTGAATTTGAAATACTAATTCTAACGGCTGATTTTGATAAGAAAAAATTGGAGCCCGGAGTTATTTTTGTTCAGCATGTTCGCAATGAAAATAAACCCATTGCTGATGTTAACTTTCGCTTGTTTAAAGGAACAGAAGTTGTAGAATCCGGGAAAACCGACGCCGAGGGAATCATTCAAGTGGAAGCTTTGGAACCCGGGGAGTTTTCCCTGGAATTGGATTCGCAAATCCCGCCTTTACGTGTGGAAATTCCCTTTGAAAAAGATCAAAATCCCACAGAGCCTTTAATTGTGCAATCGGAGCGAGGAGCAAGAGCCCATTTAATTGAGCTTGGCGATATTTCCTTTAATACAAATCATGAAATATTACTTCCCGATATAATTATTGAAAATCCTAACGATGTGGAAACAGGAGTTAGAGCAGATGCAGTATTTAAAAAGACACTGGAATTTTTAGATGAAAATCCTGAAATAAAAGTCCTTGTTGCTGGTCATACGGATACCGTAGGTCAGGATGGTGACAATGATGATTTGAGTACGGAACGGGCCATGAATGTATTGCTTTATTTATCTGCAAAGAAGGAAGCCTGGGCCGAACATTCTTTTAAATTTCAAGAAGCGGACGACTATCAGTTTATTTTGCTTTGGGCTCACCGGGAATTTGGCTTTGACTGCAACCCCGGTGAAATTGATAACGATTTTGGGAGCGGTTCCAAAACGGCCCTTAAAAATTTTAGACGGGATTTTAACGCACATTTTGAAACAGAATTATTTACAGAAGCAGAACTTAATGACGGGACTCGCAAAGAAGTGGACTGGCTTGGGTTTTACATATGTTATGATGATGTATTATCCAGAGCAATGGGTATAAGCCTAAAAGAACTTGAAACTAAAAAGCAGGGTATCAAATTCACTGATCCTCAGGGTATTGGTTGTGGGGAAAACTTTCCCATTGAAAACCCGGATCAGGATAACTTTGATAGCCTTCGAAACCGCCGCGTAGATATTTTGTTTTTCGAACCTGGTGAAGAGCCCGATTTGACGATAGCACCTCCCGGACAACCTATATATGGAGATGGCGGCTATATATTGATTCCTATTGGCACTGAAGATTTGCTTTTGCCTAAGATTGTGGAATTTTTTGCCCGACCTGCATCCCACGACAACATAGCTGAAAAACCCCATAATGTAATTGTTCCACCAGGAGAGAAAATCATCCTTCATGTTAAGCTATCAGATACTGAGGCTTTTGATATTACACTATTTAAATCAGACGGCACAACGGGGGATTTTCAAAAGCCCGGTGAAGGGGTCATTGAAAAAACCTCTGAACCTAAAGAATTCAATTTTGAATTTGAGCCCACCGAAACCAGCCAATTTTTTCTAAAGGCAGAAAATGAATTTGGAGAAAAAGTATCAGAAGTGCCCATAAATATTTTTGTAGGTGATGCTGGGTCGACCCTATTAAAGGGAGTGGATTTTGTGAGTTTGGGGGCGGCCCCCCAACCAGCTGAGGAGGAGGGATAACTATGGCCGATGGTGATTTGACTTTTAAGCCCCATGTAACTCAAGATTTTAACGAGTCCAAAGATGGCCCTAAGGTATTAAGTCAAGAAAGCGATCTGATTCAGTTCAGAGAAACCTCAATTATCCCAGCTAATTTAACCCGGGATCAGGCCTTTAGTCTTATGGAAAAAATATTGACTAACATGGTGGGAGTAGGGTTTGTTGACAAGCCCCCCGGACGAAGAAACGCCTATTTGGATTGTGTAAGTTGGGAAAAGGGCTGCCGTTTTACCATGAAGTCGCAACATAAAGGTGAGGGAGACCATATCGAATCATCCTGCGCAACCTTTATTCGAAATGTTTGGTGGCTCATGGGGGCCCGGGAGGAGTTTATCGGAAGCCGACTGGGTTTTGGTACGAAGAAGGGCATTATAAGAGTTTTAATTAACCATGCCCAAAAATATGGGGCTGCCTTTGGTCCCTTGGGATCGGGAAAGTTTGTACTAAATAAGCAGACAGACCCTCCTACTCCTCCAGTAGATTTTAAACCAAAAAAAGGGGATGTATTATATATTTTTAAGAGCCCCTCTCAACATATTTTCACAGTCACTGATGTAATTGAGAGTTCAAATAAAATCACCCTTATCAGCATTGATGGAGGACAAAATGATATTGAAGCGGGAGCTGGTGGGAAGTTTCACCCCCAAGCCATAAAAAAAATTCAAAATGGACGTAGTTTAACTGGAAAAGTGGAAGACGGGGTATTCATTCCCGATACTTTAATTTTTAAAGAAGACGGTCCGCAGCGACCCATTGTCACTTGGATACAATTCGATAAACTCTTTAAAAGTTTTAAAGCACCCTTAACAGAAACCGTAAGAAAAAAGGCTCCAATACCCAGCGATTCCATGGTGCCCAAAGGTACTCAGGGAAGTGATGCCGATAGCTCAAGCGCCGAGTTTGATCCGGAAGAAGAGTTTTCTACCAGATTGGCTATTCATCATCCGGTTGAAGGTGCCCTTGCTGATAAAGATGTTGTTGTATCCATTCCAGATGGTACGGAGGAAGCTGGCAAAACGGATGAAAATGGGATTGTCCGATTAAGCAACTTGTCTTCAGCAATTTACAGAATTCGCTTTGAGCATAAGGGTGAAAAAATAGATCAGACGGTAGCTTCTCAATTGGACCCTATTGATACAAAAGAAGGTGTGTGGCAAAGGCTGATAAATCTTGGTTATGTTAAGATAGACAATCCGGGATCGAAGCCCCCTGAAGAAGGGGATGATTTTACCGTGGCCGTTATGGCATTTCAATTGGCCTACAGCCTTGAAACAGATACCGGGGAGGTGGATGAAGAAACCCGCACTGCTTTGCTTAAAGCCCATGATGAAGATGACCGGACCTGGAAAGATAGGGATTGGCCCGAAGTGGAATTTGACGATGATGCTATTGAAGATTCTAAAAGCGAGGTGACCTGAGATGGCGGACCAAAATGAAACGAATAAAGGTTTGGTCCGAAAGGCGGGATTTAAAACGGCTTGGCTGGAATATCAGGATCCCCGTGATGCCGTGGCTCACATCCGCGGTTTCCACTCTCATTTAGGCTTCGATAATTTGTTTTTTCCCGGCTTACCATTTAAGGGAACTTCTAAAATAACATTAACATCCTCCAATTTATCAAAATTTGAAGTACGGAAAGAAAAATTTTTATCAAAGCTTAAGGCCTTTATTGGTATTCCTCATGATGATGACTTAAGTTTTCTACAGCGCTGGGTTTGTAACCCCGGTATAGAATCCAATAAATTAAATAATACCACATTAAGCGAAGTGTCGGATATTTTATCGGTCAGCGGCCACGGTACTATCGGATGGGTTTTCGGAGACCGGTTCAGTAGCGGCGATCAACAGCAAATACATCTTCCCACCGCTTATAATAAAAGGGGGGGGACACATCTTACAGGCAGGCTCAAACTTTTAATGATTCCCGCCTGCACCAACGTAGCTTTTGAAAATTCGGTGCGTTGGGAAAATGCTCTTATTGGACCGAACCCTATTCATATTATCCTGGGTTATCACGACTCCTATTCGGGAGATCACTTAGGAGGGTTGGTACAAAAAAAATTTGCCGAAATTCTGAGCAAGGATATAGACAAGCCAATTATAGAGGCCTGGAGGGAAGCCAATATGGCAGTATCTAGACCCCAGCCCTGGGCTGCTATAACAACCGATCTCTTTCGAAATGAATCAATTTTAGATTGGGCGAGCATAGGTCCTCCATCTCCAGGTACGGCCCCACTTATACACTTCGATGAAAAGAATCCAGGCGGTAGGACAGTTCCGGTTAGTTTTGATTTTAATGTTCAATTTATTAATGATACTTCCACAGTAATTACCCATCTTAATAGTGCCACCGGGGCAAATCTAAATGCTGGAAAATCTGGTAAGTTGAGAATTACCGCTAATTCCACACCCTTTAAATCAGGGGATGTGTTACATGTTCTGTTTTATCTTTTTAGACCAACAAAACTGAAAATGGACTTGGATAAATTCCTTATTTTTGATCCCAGTCATTTTAGTTCTGGGCTTATTTCCAAAGTGGTGGATGGCAACAGTCGTAAGAGCAGTTCTCCCACTGGAAAGCCTGATGGGATTAAAATTAATGTATCTACCACTACCAGCCAGATTGAGCTTGATTTCACTGTATTTGGTACACCTGTTCCCTTTTGGTTGGGGTCAAATGGGCTGCTTCAAGGTCCCAATGGCTCTGTGGGAGTTTTTGTACCCGGGTTCTTTGGGCCTGGAGTTCCTTTAACCGATACCAAGAAAGAACTTGTTTTCTACGGAAATAGCGCACTCTACATGCCATGATCTGGAAACTAATATTTGCCATTCCAGCCTTTGTGGCTTCCTGCATTGCGCAAAATCCACACATTCAATATATATCTTTGCCCGATTCACTGCAGCAGGTCAGCCTAATCGAAAAAGGCTATGCCTATTCGAAAATAGGAACAGATCAATTACAGCTTATTCTCGGTGATTCGTTATTTGAGTTTGAAATGCCCGGAGGAAGTTCTAACCTCAAATACAATGCTCGTCATAACATAATATATGGGTACAATTCTTATAACCTTCATATATATAATCTAGATTCTTTAAAACTCATTCATGCTACTTCAGGCAGAATGGGCGGGCTTGTTAACCAATGGGCAAATGAATTTTCTCATTATGCATTAATGGGTATTGGTATGCCCAGTAAAAATTTTCTGGTTCAACATGATTTTAAAAATGGGAGCAGAAAACATATCCCATTACCGCAAAAATATTATCGTAATTTTTGGGTATTGAATGCAGGGATGGTTGTTTTAGCAGACCATAAATCCAAAAATGGAATTTCCTATGGCTTATATACATTACCACAGGATCCTAACGGGCCGGTGAAGGAAGTATTTGAAGTGGAAAGAAAAAAATCGGAACAAGAAGAACGGCCAATATTTTATTCCCTTTTCGCTGCGGATTCTTCTCAGGATATAATCTTAAACTCTAACCCTGTTACCAAAAAAATAGATGTATACCAGTTTAAGGATAAAACCAAAAAAACCTTGGATATACAAGTCTCAAAAACAAAGTGGATTAATCTGGAAAAAAATATTTTTTATTGGCATGATGCCGACTCGAGTCTGATCAAAAGGGGATATGTTGAAGGAACACAGCTAAAAAATATTTGTACCCTGGGTCAGGTAGATTCCAGCGCTTCGCAATTTACCACAAACAAAAATCAAATTGCCTGGCTTGAAAAAGTAGAAGGTAAAAAACGTTTGGCAATTGTTTCAAAGGAATGTTTCTCACCTTAAATATTTCCCAGCAACCCCAACTCTTTATTAAACTTTAAACATCAGGAAGTGTCATCATCAGAAAACCTCCAAAGGCAGGGGTATTTGGGGCTATGTTTGGGTTTACTTGTTTTTTCATTTCCAAAATAGATTTCCGATATTTTTTATAAAAATCCCAGGTTGGAGTGGGGTGGTAGGTTAACTCCAACCCGAATTTTTCGATTACAAGCTTTGCTGTTGTGGGCTTGATAAATACTTCCTTATTCGGGTTGTAATAAGTCTGAATTATTGTGGCCAGGGACCATTTTCCTAGTTTGTGATGCTGCAAATCAAACACAAATTGTTCGAAGCCCATTTGTTGCCTGCCGTGTAGAAGCTCATATAGGGTTTTTGCTAATTGCTCCTTTTTTTTTGTGTTGAGACTCTTTAGCATGTCTCTGAATTTGGGTTTTTCGAACATGGATACCATAGAAGACCTGCTTACCAGTTTACCCATGTTTGCAATAATATCATTAGGGTTTTCAAAAGCCTTTTTGCTAAATGATTCTTTCGCAAAAGTAGTTTGCTGTTCCATCTTGTGCTTTTTTCCTATTGCTGCCATTTCGGGATGGTTGAAGCCTCCCGGGTATTTTTTTAAAAATAATTTTTCAGCTTTTTTTAAAATTTCGTGGTTCATAAAAAACTTTCCTTTCGGTAACAGTGTTTATTTTAGACCTTTGCACATTTTTATTGTTACTATTAAGTTGAGCTAAGATTTTAGCATAGCAATGCGCCGTTCGTTTAAATATTCTTTTTCTGCTTCGTTACTTGTAAGTTCAATGGAGCGTTCTATCGAGTTTACCGCATTGTGATACTCTTTTTTTTTGAAAAAATATTCTGCCATACACCCATGGTACAAATATTCTCTTTGAGCTAAACTTTCGGGTTTGATTTTTCCAAGGGTTTCAATTGCACTGGGTAAATCATTGGTTTCAACTTGTATAACTGCGATGTTCAACAGGTTAAAGGACGAAGGTCTTTGTTGATTCAGTAAAAAATACCAGTTTAAAAGCGCTTTCCAGTTTGTACTTTGAAAAGAAGAGCTTTTAACATGTTCCATGGCAATTGTCGCCTCTAACTGATAACTGGTCATTTCTTCCTTGCTATCCAGTCCTTGAAACGATTTCTCATAGGCCGTACTTCCAAGTTCAATCATAGGTTTGTACCACAGTGAGCGATCTTGCTTACGAATATTAATAAGTTCACCTTGTTCATTCACTTTGCTTTTAAGACGGGAAGCATGTAGGCACATTAATGCAAACAGGGCATACAACTCGGAAGAGCGCAGGTTCTTTTTTTTCAGTAATATTTGACATAGTCTCATGGCTTCGCCGCATAACTCATCACGAATAAGCCGATGTTTGTTTGTGCTATGAAAACCTTCATTAAATGCAAGATAAATAACCTCCATCACGCGGGCCATTCTGTTTTTTAACTGATCTCCTTGTGGAATTTTAAACTGAATATTTTTATCACGGATAATTTTGCGAGCTCGAGCCAGCCTTTTTTTTACAGTTTCTTCTTTGGTTAATAATGCTGCTGATATTTCACTTTGGCTAAAACCAGACAAGGTTTTGAGGGCGAAAACAATTTGTTCCTGAGGTTTTAATTCAGGATGACAGGCAACAAATATCATGCGGAGTTGGCTGTCTTCTATTTCATGTTCGAGAAACATTTCATTTAACTGCAAACTGGCGGCACCTGTGTTCATTTTTAGAAGTCTGGCATCCTCAGCTTTTATCTTGCGCAAAAGATCGATTGTTCGGTTTTTGGCTGCGGCTAAAAGTTGAGCTTCGGGATTTTCTGGGTTATGATTTCTCCACGAGATTGATATTTTTAAAAAAGTGTCGTGAATGGCATCTTCAATAGTTTCTAGATGTTTTAGGCCGAAAATTCGGGTAAGAATAGCCACCATCTTGGCATATTGATGCCTAAACAGATGGTGGACCAGGGATTGTTTCATTTGTTAGCGTTCGAAAACGACGACTTCGCGGACCTCTACAGTCCCGCCCAATTCAAAATCAGGGTAGTTTTTTGCTTCTTCCAATGCCGCCTCAAAGTTTTCTGCTGAAATAAGGTAATAACCCCCGATGAGTTCTTTTCCTTCTACAAATGGCCCGTCAGAGATAACCCGGTTTTCCCCTGTAATTCGTTTAGCCGGGGTTTGCAGTGCGTTACCACCTTTAAAAATCCCTTTTTTCGTCATGGCATCTGCCCAGGCAAACCATCTGCCCATACGATCTTGCATTTGCTCCGGACTTAGCCCTATTTGTTCGTAATTTGCTCCAATAAAAATCATCATAAAATCTTTCACTTTTTTCTCCTTTAATGAAGTTGATTAAAAAATAACAGCAATCTTCAGTTTTTAGACTAAATAAGCCTTCTAAATTTGCTACTTCTATAACGAAGCTGGACAGGGCATGGGGGACAATTTTGTATAAAAATAATTTCTCATATAGCCAGTCTCTATGCAATTGAAGGATGAGGTTTGGAAAGCCTTTAATAAAATCCCTTATGTTTTGGAAAATTTGGCAAAAGCGTAGGAAATTTTCCAGCTGGATTTTAAGAGGGAAATACTAAATTAAAGAATCCCGGTACAGATAAAGAAAAATGGGAATGCCCATTTTAGAATTAGAATAAATAACCGGTATAATTAAAATAGGTTAAAATTATTATGACAACATCAAAACTTAGAAGCCAGGAATGGTTTGGAAAATCAGGAAAAATCGGGTTTTTATACCGCAGTTGGATGCGCTCTCAGGGACTTCCCAGCGATCAATTTGAAGGCAAACCGGTCATAGGAATTTGCAACACCTGGTCCGAGCTTACCCCTTGCAACGCCCACCACCGTGAGTTAGCGGAATATGTCAAACGAGGCGTCTACGAAGCGGGCGGCCTTCCCCTGGAATTTCCAGTAACATCCTTGGGTGAAACATTAATGAGGCCTACAGCCATGTTGTTCAGAAATTTAGCCAGCATGGATGTGGAAGAAACCATCAGAGCAAACCCTTTAGACGCTGTAGTGTTGTTAACAGGTTGTGACAAAACTACGCCCTCCACAGTGATGGGAGCTACCAGTGTGGGACTTCCCACCATTGTGCTTCCCGGCGGCCCCATGTTAAATGGAAAATTCAGAGGAAAAGATTTGGGTTCGGGCACCAGCCTCTGGGAGTTTAGCGAGGCCCTTCGCTGCGGCGAAATGACGGAAGAAGAATTTGCCGAAGCCGAAGCGGGCATGTCCCGCAGCCGGGGCAGTTGCAATACCATGGGGACGGCATCTTCCATGGCCAGTATGGTGGAAGCTTTGGGGATGACCTTACCCGGAGCAGCGGCCATCCCTGCCGTAGATGCGCGCAGAAGAGTAATAGCCCATTTAACCGGACGCCGCATTGTGGACATGGTGCATGAAGATTTAACACCTGCTAAAATCATGACACGCAATGCATTGGAAAATGCCATTATGGTTAATGCGGCATTAGGCGGCTCCACAAATTTTGTGGTTCATTTGTTAGCCATTGCCGGGCGTTTGGGAGTAAAGCTTGAGTTAGAGGATTTCGACAGATTGGGAAAACAAATTCCCTTGTTAGTAAACCTGATGCCCTCGGGGGAATATTTGATGGAGGACTTTTACTATGCCGGAGGTGTTCCTGCGGTGATTAAGGAATTGGAAAATGTGCTTCATAAAGATGTTGTGACTGCCAACGGAAAGTCTTTAACTGAAAATTCCAAAGATGTGGAATGTTATAATCGCAAAGTTATTGCGAGTCTGGAAAGCCCCTTCCAGAAAAATTCAGGCATAGCCGTGGTTCGGGGAAATTTGTGTCCTAATGGCGCAATCATTAAACCCTCCGCAGCTACGCCAGAATTGTTAGTGCACAAAGGTAAAGCGGTTGTTTTTGAAAACATTGAGGACTATCACGCACGGGTAGATGATCCCGATTTAGATGTAGAAGAAAACAGCGTGTTAGTGCTAAAGGGTGTAGGACCCAGAGGCTATCCCGGCATGCCTGAAGTAGGAAACATGGGCATTCCCAAAAAGCTTTTGGAAAAAGGCGTCCGGGATATGGTGCGCATTTCCGATGGCCGTATGAGCGGAACAGCCTTTGGAGCTGTGTTTTTACATGTAGCCCCTGAAAGCGCTATTGGCGGCCCCTTGGCTCTGGTGCAAAATGGCGATGTTATTGAAGTGGATGTGCCCAATAGAAGTTTGCGATTGGATATTTCTGATGAAGAAATGGAAAAGCGTAGGGCAGCCTGGACTCCGCCTGAACCTGAATTTACAAGAGGCTATGCCAGCTTGTATGTAAACAGTGTACTACAAGCTGACCGTGGGGTTGATTTTGATTTTCTGGTGGGAAATTCAGGAGGCTTTGTAAGGCGTGACTCCCATTAGGCCTATCCCAACATTGAAGTTCTTCAATGTTGGGAGTTTCTGTTAAGCAGTTACAGGTTCTTTCGTCCACTCACTTCCAATATTTCTCCAAATGTTTAGAGGATTGGAATTTTTAAGTTCGTCGGGAAGCCTTTCTTCTCGAACGGCATCGTAACTTTGCAACATACAAAACCGTCTTAAAGAGGCCGGGATTCCCACAGCGGTAAAGCCTGGATGTCCTGTGGCGGGGAAAGGCCCACCGTGGTTCATGGCAGGGGATACGGCAACACCCGTAGGCATTTTGTCGTTTAATAAACGACCCACTTTTTGCTGTAAACCAGGAGCAATAAAATTGTAGGCTTCTGTATCAGCTCCGTTTTTGGCGCTGTAGATACATCCGGTAAGGTTACCTTCCAGGGAAGCGATAACAGCGGCTAATTCTTCAAGGCTTTCGGCAGCCACTACAAGGCTGGAATTACCAAAAGTTTCGAGCTGGAATTGTTCGGGGTCTTCCAAAAATCTTTTTCCGCTTACTTTAAGCAAAGTGTTGGCATAGGAAAAGCCCTCTGACTCGGCCTGTTTTCCACCTGTTAATATTTCCGCTCCGGCTTTAGCCAGTTTGGCCACGTTGGTTTTTAAACTTTCTAATACACCCTTTGTAAGTAACTTTCCACAGGGTGAGGTTTCAAAATTGTTTTTAATGGTTAGAAGAAATCCATCCAGACTTGCTCCAGCAATTCCTAAAACCAATCCGGGATTCGTGCAAAATTGTCCGGTACCCATTAAGCAGGATGTGGAAAATTCACCTGCTAATTCATCACTTCGCTCTTCAATGGCACCCGGCAACACAACCACAGGGTTAATACTGCTAAGCTCCATGTATGCGGGTTTACCGTGTTTATCCGCTGCGGCCTTTAATACAAGACCAGCATCTCGGGCACCTGTATAAGCAATGGCTGCGGTTAATGGGTGAGAAACCCATTTCTCTCCCAGGTCGTGGGGGCTTCTGTATATGAGTTGCAACAAAGCCTTTGGCATTCCGGTTTTTTCCATGGCCTTTAATGCTTCCTCAGTGACAATTCTGGTGGTTCCGGGATGAGCTGAATTTGCCTTGCAAATTACGGGGTTCCCCGCAGCAATGGCAGCCGCAAAATCTCCTCCGCAGGAGCCGTTAAAAGCCAAAGGAAAATTATTGGGACCAAAAACCAAAACAGGGCCGCCTAAGGGACGGTAATAGGAACGGATGTTGTTTTGTAAATCCAAAACAGGAAGAGTCCAGGATTTATCTAATACAGCTGCGGCAGCTTGGCGTAATTGGCCAGTGGTGCGGGGAAGCTCCACATCATTTAAACGTGGGCTGGAGGGAAGTGCTGTTTCTTTATTGGCCATGGCCACGATTTCTTCTCTGCGAGCTTCGATGTTATCGGCATATAGATTTAAAAATTCGGCGATTTTAGCAGCAGGAATTTTTTTAAGTTCAAGGGCGGCTTGGGCTCCTGCTTTTAAGCTTTCTTCTAATTCTTCCCAAGGGCTAATGGGGTAAACTTCACCGGTTTCCGTGCCATCTAAAGGGCTTAGGGGTTTGAAGCTGGATGTTCCTTTAGAAACTTTCCATTCGCCGTTAATAAGTACTTTTTCTACGCTTGCATTCATTATTCATCTCTCCTTAGCGGATTCAAACTAAATGGGGTGTTATTAAAATTTTGATATGTTTCTGGCCGTTATGTATGAGCTCTTCAAAGCCCTGGGACACCGCGTTATCCAAATTGATTTTCGATGTAACTAAGGGATCAATGGATAATTTGCCCTGGCCAATCCAATCTACGGCTTGTTTAAAATCGATGTCATATACATGGGAAAAAGAGCCTATAACCTCAATTTCATGCCACACTATTTGGAAGGTGTTCATGCCTACAGGAGCATTGTGAAGTCCGGTCATTAGCACCCGACCTCTTTTCCGGGCCAAGGTAGGTGCCAGACTGATGGTAATTTCGTTTCCGCCACATTCGATAACTCTATCGGCCCCTCTGTCTTTGGTAAGTTTAAAAACTTCTTCTTTCGCATCCACGGTTTTGGGATCGATTAGCACATCAGCCCCTAATTTTTGAGCCAGAGCTCTTTTATCGGGCTGAGGTTCTATCATAATGATGGGAGACGCCCCGGTTAACTTAACCATTTGCAATGTAAGTAAGCCAATGGTGCCTCCGCCTATGATAACAACGCTTTGTCCTTCCTGAATTTGGGCTTTTCGCACGGCTCTTACACATACCGAAGCAGGTTCGGATAGGGCGCCTACTTCAGAAGGCATGTCGGCAGGCAATTTAAAACACACTTCAGCTAGTGTATTTACATACTCCGCGCAGCCACCGTGAGTGGTGAGCCCCAAATGGGCCATGTTGTCACAGTGGTGCATGTTATGGGTTTCGCAATTAGGACATGTTCGGCAGAAAATAATGGGATCGGGAGCTACTATATCACCAGGTTTAAGACTGGTCACATTTTTTCCCACTTCAACTACAGTTCCCACCATTTCATGGCCCATCACCAATGGCGCTTTTGCGCCGGTTAAGGGGTTGGGTGTATCCACTGGTATGTACATGGGGCCGTGGGTGTATTCTTCCACATCTGTTCCGCAAATGCCGCACCAGTCAATTTTTAAAGTGACTTCGTTCGGCCCGGGCGGTTTGGGCATGGGGAAGTCTTCTACTAACAGCTTGCCTTGTTTATGCCATACCAATGCTTTCATTTTACTCCCCTTGTTGACTAACCCTTAAACGCTGCTGACTCTACACCTTTTACGCCGGGATTAGCTTTAAACAAGCATCCGGCGTTGGGGTATTTTTCCCAATCGCTGTCTGTATAATCGCAAGAAGCTGTGGTAATATACAATTCATCTAGATTGTCTCCGCCAAACGCACAGGAAGTGACCAGGTTAGCCCCGGGTACTTCAATGCCGCCTATACATTCCCCGGTCTGAGGGTTGTAGCGGTTTACCCGACCCCCGAAATACAGGGCCAGCCATAACATGCCCTCGGAATCAATGGACATGCCATCCGGAAATCCAACTTCTTTCGGAATGGAAACTACAGGCCGACGGTTGCTTACATCACCGGTGTCATTGTTGTAGTCAAATGCATGAATTTCGTATGTCAGGCTGTCAATGTAATACATAGTCTTTTTGTCGGCAGTCCAAACAATTCCATTAGAGCAGGATACATCTTTTAAAATCTGGGTGACTTTTTTATCGGAGTCTAAACGGTAAAGCCCCCCTTTTCCCGGGGCCAGGCCGAAGTCCATGGAGCCCGCCCAAAACCTTCCGGCGGGATCGCATTTTCCATCGTTAAAGCGGTTTCCATCCAGTTCCTGCTCCACCTCTGCTAACATTTCACAATTTCCACTTTCGAGGTCCAAGGCCGCAAATCCGTTTTTAAGAGTAACTGCTGCACCCCCGCTTTCTCGTGCCACAATGGTGCTAGGAAATTCTTTTACATCAAGAGTTTTGTTTTCGCCGGTGGCGGGGTTGTATACAAAAACCTTATGATCCAGAA
Organism: Fibrobacteria bacterium; assembly: GCA_050294405.1. GTDB lineage: Bacteria > Fibrobacterota > Fibrobacteria > UBA11236 > JADFYW01 > JBNKOC01. The sequence continues at coordinate 351,561 of JBNKOC010000028.1, forward strand.
TATCTACCCAGTACAAAAGTTTTTTTTGAGGCACCCAAAGGGAACCCTCTCCCAGTACGGATTTGCGTTTAACAACAATTTCTGCTTTGGAACTCATGAAAACCTCCTAATATGCTGCTTCGTAAATTTTTAAACAATCGTCTGCTGTCACTTTCCGAGGATTAGTTAGAGAACAATGATCCTGTTCGGCATATTTTGCATAGGGTTCGAATTCTAATTGAGGACAACCCATACCGCTTAGAGTGGCGGGAGCGCCTACTTTTTCCATAAGCTCATCGAAATAGCCGGGTAATTCAGCCGAGCTTTTAAGGCCTAGGGTTTGGCTCATGCGCTCCATTTTCTCTGGGCAGGATTCCATATTGAATTTTAAAGAGTGAGATAAAAACACACCATTCAAAGTACCGTGATGCAGCCGAACATCTTTTAAAGCACCAAGGGGGTGACTTAAGGAGTGGATGATTCCAAGGCCTTTTTGAAAGGTCATGCCTCCTTCAAGGGCGGCCATCATAAGTTCGCTGCGGGCTTCAAGATTTTGCCCGTCTTTAACGGCAATGGGAAGGTTGGTACAGGCACGTTTTAATCCGTCCAAAGCAATAGCTTCAGCAGGAGGGTTAAACTTAGGGCTGCAAAAAGTTTCCACGCAATGGGAAATAGCATCAAGCCCCGCTCCCGCAGTCAAGGCAGGAGGTGTTCCCAAAGTTAAGCTGGGATCGCACATCACAGCTGTGGGTATTAAATGAGGACTTAGAAAAGCCATCTTACGGCCATTGTTTAGAGTGACCAGCGCGGCGCGGCCTACTTCGCTTCCTGTTCCGGCCGTGGTGGGAATGGCAAAAACGGGAGGTTTTTTTGATGTAATTTTTGGGAGGCCACCATTTAAAAAGGCATATTGCTCAATGGGCAATTCGTGACCCACCGCAACAGAAATAATTTTGGCGCAATCGATAGGAGAACCGCCGCCCAAGGCCACAATGCAATCGCAGTTATTTTCTTTAAAAAGTTCAACGCCTTTTAAAACACTATCTTCATCGGGATTGCTAAAAATTTCGTCGAAAATTACAGCATCTTTACAACCTAATTTATCAACCATTCCCAGGGCTACAATTCCCTTATCCGTGGCAATTAGGGGTTTTTTAAGGTTATTTTGTTGGAGCAACTCAGGAAGCAGACCAGCCGCTCCGGGTTTGAAATAAATACTGGATAAATAACTGATATCTGGAAGTAACAACTGGGATCCTCCGGTTTAGGAATGGACTAATATTGGTGGAATAAAATATATAAAAAGATATTAGGCGTCCATGAGCGAAATGGCAGAATAAAACAGTTGAACTACCATTGTACATTCTCGGAAGCTTTATGTAAATTATAGCAAATAAATACATCGCTTTTAAATTGATGCTTGGATGGGGAAAGGCATCATTGTATATATATTTGTCAAAATAAAAGTCAACGGAGGATTTAATGAATCACCAAAAAGTTGTAATTACCGGAGCTACTAAAGGAATTGGCGAAGCTGTAAGTTTGTGGGCTGCAGAAAATGGAATGCAGGTTTTAGCCGTCGCCAGAACAAAGGCTGACTTGGAAAGTTTGAAGGAAAAAAATCCCGATAAAATTTCCATATTTCCCTGTGATATTTCCAATCGCGCTGAGGTGGAAGCCGCCCATGCCGAAATGGTTAAAACTGTAGGCGACCCTGACCTTCTTATTAACAATGCTGGTATTGTGTACAGCAGCGCTTTTTTGGAGCAGCCTTTGGATTACATTGATAACACCATTGATATCAACCTCAAAGGTAGTATGTACTGGACGCGTTTGGTTTTGCCTGCCATGGTTAAACAAAAATGGGGCCGGGTTATTAACATTTCCTCTGTGGCTGGCGTTCGTGGAATTCCCAATCAATCCTCTTATTGCACATCAAAATGGGGTTTGACCGGTTTTGGAGAAGCTTTGGCGCAGGAAATGCTCGAACATGGTGTGCATATTAATACTATATGCCCCGGTGCGGTGGATACTCCTCTCTGGAACCCTAAACATCCTTACTTTTTCGGCGATAAAACAAAAATTATCAAGCCCAAGGAAATTGTGGATATGATTGAATTTTTATTAAAGCAGCCAGACACTACTTTTCACAAGAGAATGGTGCTCTTTCCTGCCCACGAATGGCATTAATTTTTTAGTGCGGTGGATATCGAGGCGACGGAATTTTCCGTCGCCTTTTTTTATCTGTAGCAAGATATTAAGCCAATAATATTGGAATTTTTTAAATCTGGCGTTTTATTTGGTAGAAATCGGGAATCTGAAATTAGTTTCAAAACAAGCTGAGGCCAATTATTTATTTAAGCCTGCATCTCTCAAAAGCTCCGTCGAGTTCCAGAAAATAAAATAAGATCCGAACTCAAAGTCGTTTTGTGAGACACAGACTTAAATGAAATGGCACTCCGGAAGTTTTTAAAACAGGGCTCTAGCCTTTTTTGCAATAGCAAAAGATGTTGTGGGAACTAAAATTTTCTGAGGTATAAATATGGCTATATCAACAATCGCTTTATTGAGCGGATTAATTTTCACAACATAAATCGAGTATTTCCAAAATGGAATTTCTTTTTCTGGGATAGCCAAATCAGATTGCTTCGTAGTAAAAAATGTGGTCCGATATTTGTTTTTAATTTGGAGTTTAATTTCAAAACAACTGGCTGAAAAAACATTCAGGCAATGGGTCCTAGTTAGATACTCAGAATGAATGTGATTTTTTCAGTTAGTTCGTTTGAAATGGTGCTACTTTTGAAATTCAAAATTAACAATGCCTTGTGGCTCTTGTACCCACATTTAAAACGAGGTGAAAAGGTCAAAATCGCTTAATCTCAAGCAATGTTTGACGAAATTTTACACTGGACATTAAGGCAAAACTTTTAAACGAATTTGTTTCGAAATCCCACTAAATTATTAGGATTTAAAAGAAGAAATAGGGAGAGTATTTCGTGAAATTGAGAACTTTAGCGTCTGTCGCGTTTCTGTTATTTGTAACAAGAATTCCATTTGCTCAAAACTTTAGCTGGGGAACGGTGACTATGGGAGGCGGCGGTTTTGTGTCTGCCATAATCACTTCAAAAACAGAAAAAAATTTGATTTATGCCCGAACTGATGTGGGAGGAGCCTACCGCTGGAATGAATTCAATCAGTCCTGGATTCCATTAAATGACTGGCTTGATTTGAATTATAACGGGCTTTACGGTATATCAGCTATTGCTCTGGACCCGGCAAATCCTTCCAGATTGTATATGTTAGCTGGTACCGATTATTGGAATGATGGAAAAACTATGATCCTTCGTTCCGAGGATTACGGGGCTAGTTTTGATACCATAAATGTAACATCGCAATTTAAAGCACATGGAAACGGATTTGGACGGCAAAATGGAGAACGGCTTGCTGTGGATCCTAATAATCCAAACATTTTGTTTTGTGGAACTCGTTATGATGGTCTCTGGAAAAGTATGGATAGAGGTTCAACCTGGTCTCCTGTTGCAGGGGTACCAGCCCCTTCCAATACAGAAGGCGTAAACATTGTTTTGTTTGACCCAAATGTGGTATCCGGGGGAGTGACCCAAAGAATATACATCGGGTTATCTGTAACGGGAGACAACATGTATGTTTCCAATGACGCCGGGGCTAGTTTTTCTCCCATGCCCCTACCCGAATTGTCACGGCAGTTAATGCCGCAAAGAGCTGTTTTAACTCCAGGGGGCCACTTCTTATATGTGACTGCTGCAGACGGCGCCGGCCCGGGATTTGGAAATGGAACCACAATTACAAGAGGCGCCGTTTTTAAATACGACACCCAGGCCAAAAGCTGGACAGATATCTCTCCTGAAAACTGGGTAGACGATCCACCAGATCCGGAAAATCCCGGCCAAACCCTATGGGATGCCCATTTTGGGGGCTACGGAGGTATAAGTATTGATGCGGCCGATTCAAATAAGTTGGTAGTGTCTTCCACAAATACCTGGAAACCCCAGCGTTGGGATAACTCAACGGCTGTAGGATGGGGGGATAAAATTTTTGCCAGCAGCGATGGAGGGCAAAGTTGGGTTAATGTATTCGGGGATTTGGGGGATGGAGAGGCAAGTCAGGTCCCTGAGGATCATCCCGTGGCTGTGCTGGATAAAAACGGGTATAACTGGATTGAAGGGGAAAGTATACATTGGGCCGGAAGCATCGAAATGGATCCATTTAACCCAAAAAGGGTGTTTGTAACTTCTGGAAATGGCATATACATGGCGGATAATTTTACGCCAGGCTCCCGCTTTCAGTTCCATTTTTGCGTGAAAGATTTAGAAGAAACGGTTGCTGAAGATTTGGTAAGTATTCCAGGCGGGCCTCTCATTACAGTTATTGGTGATTATGATGGTTTTGTACACCACAACATTAGAAAGCCAGTAAATGGAAGTCGGCATTCTCCCAGAATTGGTTCCACCACCGGGATTGATTATGCCACCCAAAATCCAGGAGTAGTGGTGAGAGTTGGTGGCAACGATAAACAAGCCAGCGATGCTGAATATGTTTTTCCCTTGTATTACAGTTTGGATACTGGAAATACCTGGACTGCTTTCGCCACACATCCTGGTCCAGGTCAGAACTATAAAGGTAAAATAGCCGTTTCTACCGATGGGAAAGTTGTGCTCTGGAATCCTAATGAAAAAAGTGCGATATATAGAACAGATGATTGGGGTGTGACATGGACAGAAGTTACGGGGATTTCAGTTCAAGACCCATTTCCCACAGCAGATCCGGTAAATCCAAATGTATTTTATGCCTTTGGCGGACAGGTTTATAAAAGTACAAACAAGGGCGTGAGTTTTGCAGCGGTAAGCGCTCAAAACTTTTCCTGGTCCCCGGATATGCAGGTTACCCCTGACCGAGAGGGCCATGTATGGGTGGTTGGTTTTGCCTGGGATGGAGTAAACGGAGGTTATCTTGCTCGCTCCACCGATGGAGGGGAAAGCTTTGTAAACATCGACCCAGCATCAGATCCTATTTATACACAAAAAATCCAGCATGCTGAAGCGGTTGGGTTTGGAAAAGCCGCTCCTGGAGCAGATTATCCTGCCATATACATATCCGGCACTATAGACGGAGAAAAGGGAGTCTTTCAATCAATTGACGAAGCTAAAACTTGGACCAGAATAGACGACCCCAACCACCAATATGGATCTCTTTCCAACGGTAATTTTATTCGCGGGGATGCCAATACTTTTGGTGTTGTGTACCGCAGTACCGCTGGGCGTGGGATAGCAGCGCGCTTTCCCAGTGAGTGGCTGGGTTTTGAAATTCGGCCTGTTAATAATTCAAAAGCTCGGGCTGGAAATATAAAATTACAAGGATCAAATATTTTAGTTGCTTTAAATGACTTGAAAATGATTAGGCTGGAAGCTTATTCCCTAAATGGCCGAATATTAAAATCAGTAGCTCTATATCAGGATACTATTTTACCTTTAAATTTCTTTTCAAATGGCAAGCAGGAAATTGTTTTTGTTATAAAGGATTATAACAATCATATTATTAGTAGCCAAAAGCTTATTAACCGAAACTAGTTGGACAGAAAACGAACCGAGAGTTTTTATGATTAAACATGTCGAGCTTGAAGGAGCCCTGCGAAGGCCATTTTTAAAGCTCCCTTAAGCCAGTTCCCAGAACCAAACTTCCTGAGATAAACTAAAATAATCGGGGCTTCCCTTGGCCATTTTGTCTTTGTTCCACAAATCGATGTGATCTCCGGAATTTCCAGGGCCCCAAAAATTCATAAAAAAAGCAATGCCTGTTTTGCCTTTGTAATCGGCATCGCTAATGTTATCGCTTTTTTTCTTAATATCCACTTCGCCGAACTGTGTCTTTTGGGTTTTCATCCAATTGGCGAGTTCCTCGGCTCTTAGAATATGTTCTTCGGATTTGTCGTGAAACCAACATCTTACCTTTTTAAAACTGCTTAAATCCACTGCGCTTCGTTTAAAACAAACTCCCATTCGTATGGCACACTGATTGGCAAAGGCTGCCGTTCCGGATTTATTTTTACAGGGGCTGTCGTCTTTTTCTTTATTCATGGGGTGGTTTCCCCATAAAGTATTAAAGTCAGCGGTCATATAAATCCTTTTTACTCATGGGTCATAATCCACAACATTTTGTTGTCAATCCAGTTATTGCAATTTAAGCGATGGTTGAAAATTTTTTGTTTAACCACCAATTTGTTGGGATATACCAAAAGAGCCTTAGCCAATATTTCGCAAACGCTTCCAGGATTGTGGCTAATAATAGACATCCCCACAGAATTGTGTAAGTCGGGATAATTTTCTTGTTTCGCACTTTGGTCTGCCTTAGTGGGCTCTGTGGAAAAATGGCAGGGTGCTGGAAGGCCTGTTTCCAAAACACTTTCTTTATAATGGATAAGGCAACTATCGGTTTTGCTTCGGCTTATTTTTACCTCTCCGTAAGAAGTTGTGGCAGAATCCAGAAATAAAATTTGCTGGGTTTGAGACGAGTCTAAATTATTCTGAGCTCCAGCCCACCCAAAGATAAAAGCTACCCAGACCAAATTTCGGAAACCGGTAATAAAAATCGAAAATTTCATAACGCCTTTTTGCTTTATAATCTATCAATTCTTAATCATCTTATCAATGTATGCTGAGTCACGGTTTTTCCCATTACATTTGCGCAAATTGAAAAAATATTGCACATTTAGAGATACAAATGCCTTAATTTTAAATTTTTCCCTTTAAAAAAATGGCAGTGGTTTTGCTTTAATGATAATTATGAAAATAATAATATTCTGCTTTCTGTTTGCTGGCTGGGCAAAAATGGCTACGGCTAAGATTAATTTTATTCACGACAACCATTTCGCGGCTAATTTGAAATTCATTGGTCTTACTTATCATCCAGGCGGGGGTGAAGGGGACTACCCCCTTTCTTTTGATAAAGAGGGTTTTTTGGTTTTGCAAACCGGTCTTGAGGCCGATGGCGACTACTATCTAAATCCATATATATTGATCCGCACCTCCACCAGTTTGTATCTGGATTGCGCTCTTTTGTGGTCCGGATTTTTTCATGTCGGGCCCCGACTCAATTTGCCATTAGGTGAAAGGCTGGAGTTTCGAATTGGCATTGGTCCCACGCTGATTTGGCGGCAAAACTGGTGGGGAGAGGTGGATTGGTATAATGGAGATTTATTTTACGGCAAAGAAGAAAATAACAAGGCCATACAAACGGCCTATTTGTGGTATGGCGGCAATATTGAAATTGAATATAAATTAAATGAAAGTTTTAGCTTGGCCTATAGTGTTGTACCAGGCTATCCCCAGGTTTTTACCAATAGTTTTGGGGCTCGCAAGCATTTTTAAGCAGGAACTGTATCCGACCCAAAATCAGTTGGACATTTATGGTTTGCATCCCTATTGGTAAAGCTGCAGGTTTCCGTTTTTAGTGGATCTAATTTTTAATATGTAAGGCGTTCCATATTTATGCCTCGGTAACAAACTTGCCAGCCTGTGGGTAAATTCCCCCTTAGGCAAGCTAAGATTTTTAGCCGCTAATCTTCTTCCCATATTGTCAAACAACACAATGCTCACGATATCTCTTTGTACTAATTGAAAGCGTATGTTGTTGTCTCCAACGCCTACAAAATAAAATTCGGAATGAGGAGCTAGCTTTCCGGCTTGGGCGTCACTGGGTTTAATTGCAGTTCCCGTATATCGACTAAAGGGAACCACTGAAAACTGAGGCTCCGAAGAATAATCCTGCTTTGGATTTCTGGTTTCATATTTAATCCAAGCTTCTAATGCGCCCGGGACATCCAGATCAACTGCAACTGCCAGAGCGGGTTGCATATTGGCTCCGTATCCCGTGGGGCTTTCCGGGTAACCGTTCATTTCAAGCCCATCGCAATTTTCAGCCGATACATTGGCGTCGTCATAGGCTTCAAAACTTGCAAAATACTCCCCATTTCCATCCTTTAATTCATCGGTGTATCTTGGGGCCTGGAGCCAGCAATTAGAGGCTATCATGCGATTTATGGGGTAGGCTAATTTATAAAGGGCCATGGGCTTGATATTTTCATAGCCCATCAGGAAAATATAACCCACTGTCCAGGAAAAGAAATCGTCCATCCATGGCCTTGGATCGGATGTTGTGAGGACCCCTAATTTATTGGCGGACGGATCCTGGGGGTAGAGGTTGTTGTAATTTTCAATATTGTTTTGGAGCATTTTTTCGAAATAATCTTTGAGAGGGTGGTCATCCGGAGTAATAAATGCGGCGTTGGCCAGAGTTCGCATGGTCCAGGCCTGTCCCCTGGTTTGATTGTGGTTGAGGAGACCTTTGTCAAAACCCCGGTAGGATGGGTTTGAAACAATGGTGTTGTAGTTGGCCCAGAATTGAAGTTCTTCCAGGAAAAAATAATCTCCGGAGCACAGGTAAGGCAAATAGGCAATGGAGGGTTGGTGTGCCTGGTCCGGTGTGTATTTCTCAAGTCCATTGGCTTCATCGGGAAAGGCTTCGCTTTTTCCGGTTTTTGGATTTATGGCATCGCTGGGATTGCCTAGCAAGGTCATGTAGGGAAAATCCACAATGGTTATGGGCAAGTCTGTATTTTGGTCCCGGTAATGGATTTGATAGCTTCCTCCGGCCTGCCCATTGGCAAAGGCACTTTTTAAGGCCCGAGTATTTTTTGAAGTCAGATAAAGGGCTGAAAAATTAGGTAGAGGCCCGATTCCGGCGTTGGCTCCTGTTTCCGGAAAATAGTCGGACAAATTCCCGTTGCTCATGGGGGGAAAATTCGTTTCCAATGCGGACAATGCGTTCGGGTCAATACTTATCCCCAAATTATAGGTTGGAACACTACGTGTTTGGATCAGATAGCTGTTATCGTGAGCATATTCCACGAAAGGCGCATCTCCAAGCCAATAAACTTTTCTCCATCGAGAATGATGGGTGTGCTCAATTCCCTGGATTTCATCCACTGCTTCGCCATTTAGCTCAAGGGTCGCATCATATACAAAGCCGGAGGGGTTTGGCACAAAACTCCAGGTGTTTTCTATGGATATATCCGCTCTTAAATGGTTTAACCCTTCATAGGCCCTAAGTTCCAGCCGCAGGCTGAGGTGTGGGTGAGGGGAGTTTTGATCGTCTTTAAAAGGGACTGATGTTATCCAGGAGGTTAAAATATTTCCCCCTAACCACTTTTTTGTTTTGGGTTGTTGCAAGGCCTCCATCAAATCAGCCGTATAAGTTGCACTACCGGTATATATAGACACTTTTCCCGAAAAATCGGAGCCCACCAAATCGGAAAGGTTAAGAGAAGCTTGGGTTGAAGTTTGGGATGTTTTTGAAATGATAAAGGTTTTATTTTGCTTTGCGTTAAATGTATTCGCCTTAAAAGAAATGATTCCGTGCCTGAGTGAGCCATCCGGCCATGTAGCCTTAACATCTAATTGGGTCGGAATTTCATTGTTGTTTTCATCTAATATGACGACGCCTGAATTTTCCGGAACATCCCCTAATTTAAAAACCTGGCCAAATGTTATAGGTTCATTAGATACTTCGGATGTTCCGCTGTTCGTTAAATATAATTTGCAAATTTCTTGAGAAAACAATGCAGAGCTTGCAAAGAAAATTATGGATAAAATAAGCTTGTTGTTCCATTTTAAATACCACTTTTGATATTTGCTTACATTGGCAAAATGCATTTTATGGACCTCCCGGGAGAATCAAAAATTTCTAATAAAAGAGGAATGAACTGTATCGATTTATTATACGATTCTATCATCTATTATGTAAAAGTTTGTGGATAATGACAAATTTATGGGCCGAAGAAAGGCGTTTTTTTGAATTTAAACAAGCGTTCTATGTGTTTTAGACTAGTTAAATAGAAAATAGTTGCATACATTTTAACTATGCAGACTGAATTTTTATTTCCGGCAAAAATTAAAAAACTCGAGTCTCTGGAAATCATAAGGTATCTACCCCGTTCAAATTTGAGATCCCTGGGGCCTTTTGTACTCATCGACAAGATGGGGCCAGCAGTCATTAGCCCCAATTCTCAATTCGATTTAGGTCAGCATCCTCATATAGGACTTTCCACCTTGACCTATTTGTTTAAGGGGAGTGTGTTACATAAGGATTCCACTGGAGCTGAACAAATGATACATCCCGGAGATGTAAATTGGATGACGGCCGGAAAAGGCGTAGTCCATGTTGAAAAATCTTTTCCTGAGTTTGAAAAAAAAAATTCCTTTGAAATTGAGGGTTTTCAAATTTGGGTGGCTTTACCAAAAGATAAAGAGAATGTATCTGCCAGTTTTAACCATATTCCATCCCAGCAATTGCCACAATGGCTGGAAGGCTCTTTAAAATTCAAGCTCATTGCTGGAGAGGCTTTTGGAGAAAAATCTCCGGTTCCTGTGTTTGGTCCCATGTATATGATTGAAATTGAATCCCTAAAAGATGCTGAATTTGATTTAAGGGAGGGTTTATATGGGGAGCTGGGAATTTGTCTTATTAAGGGAAAACTATTCTTTCGAAATGACGCTATAAATTCGAAGGACCTGCTTTACTGTAGCGAGCCCGCTCAAATCAGTATTCGGTTGGCGGCTCATAGCAAAATTTTGCTTTTTGGTGGGCCCAAACTCACTGAGCCTAGGCGTATGGATTGGAACTTTGTTTCCACTAATGAGGAAAGAATCCAAGAGGCTATTAGAAAATGGATTTCTAAAGATTTTGAAATGATTCCAGGTGAAAATAGCTATATGCCATATCCTCAAAAATCCCAAAAATCCAAATAATCGATATTGTTTTAGTGGATTAAAATTGTCGGTTTTTTATACAAAAATCGAAATTTTTTACATGCAAAATACTAGGCTATCCATTTTGGCGTCTTTCAGCCAATTAATTTCATTACAATTTGGCTTAAATTTTGCATCTTTGCAGACATTGCTCCACGAAAAGGATAGGAAATGTTAATGAAAACAAACGGAAAATTTGCAGTAGGCAAATTGAAAAACTTGTGTGCCATTGGGGTTTTGATGTTCTCCATAAACGTCAATGCTCAGTTTATCAATGTAGAAGGACTTACTTTTCCCGAAAACGCTTTTATTGATACCATTTTATCAACTGATTTTACCGGTACTTTCACTGCGGTTAACGGTGCCACGGCAAACTCATTGATAGAAGCTATTGGCGGCTCCAATATGAATACCTGGATGGATTACGGCCCTCACGATATGGTTCCCGGCGATGATGGGGACTATAATTCCGCGGCTCCTCCAACCCAGTATGTGGAAATAGGATTTACAGATAATGTGGTATACAATGGCCCTGGAGCGGACATTGTAGTCTTTGAAAGTGGAGACCCTCCAAACGCCACCTTAATTGGATTGGACTATTTTTCAATTATGAACCCCTATGATCCTGCCGCTAAGGTATTTGTGGTGGAAGGAGAGTGGCATAACGCCAATACAAATGTGGGCTATTTGGATTTATCCGATTTGGGAGTTGCTTTTGGCGATTCTGTCAGCAACTTATTTATTTCCTCTGCCCGCGGCCCTGATGGAAACATTTATTGGCATATGCCTGGGTTTCCCGATTGGGGAGTTCCTGAAATACAAGCTATTGGGGCTATTCACGCAAGCGTGGAGTTGGAGGCGGCTTTGGATTTTCGCATCAACGCTTCTAATAACGATGCGGAAGAATTGGCCAGCGGCAATGTACTTCTTGGGAGTTCTGATTTGGAAATGGCCGATGATGATGCGGGAAACCAGGTAATCGGTTTGCGTTTTACCACAGTAAATATTCCTGTAGACGCCATAATTGATACTGCATATCTGGAGTTCGAAACAGACGAAACTTATTCAGGTGCCACGGACTTAACTATTCATGGCGAGGCCTCCGATAATCCGGTGGCATATAGCTCCAGCAGCAATAACATTAGCTCCCGTCCGCTAACTTCTGAATTTGCTCTATGGAGTCCGGGCCCCTGGAATGTTGTCAATGAAAAACACCAATCTACTGATATTAGCAATATTGTTCAGGAAATAATTGGTCGGGAGGGTTGGTCCTCCAGCAATGCCATGGCCTTTGTGATCTCTGGTACGGGTCGAAGGACTGCTGAATCTTATGATGGTGAATCTGCAGCTGCGCCTTTGTTGCACGTATATTACCACATGGGCCCTCCTGTAAACAAAGCTCCTAAAGCCAATGCAGGCGGAAATATGATTGTGGATGTCACCGCAGGAAGCTTTGTGTTGAGCGGGCTGATTTCCGACGATGGTTTGCCTGAAGGCTCCGCACTTAATGTTTTATGGAGCCAAATATTAGGCCCATTAAGCGCTGGAATTGTTTCACCTAATGCAAATTCCACAACTGTGAATATTTCTGAAGCAGGAAACTACAGTTTTGAACTTTCGGTGAGCGATGGAGAATATGTCACTTTGGATACAGTGGATGTTTTGGTTACAGAACCTGACTTAACTGCGCCAAGTGTGCCTTCAAATTTGATTTTGACCTCAGTGGCCTATAACTTGGTGGAGTTGAGTTGGGACCCATCCACTGATAATATTGCGGTTCAAGGATACAATGTGTATCGGAACGGCGCTTTTTTGGGAACCGTAGGGGGGACAATCTATAGCGATCCCAGTGTAAGTCCTCTAAATTCCTATAACTATACAGTGGAAGCTTTTGATGCCAACAGCAACTACAGTGGCCAATCTACAGGGGTACTTGCAGAAACTCCAGAAGCCTCTTTAGTGTTTGATGTCCAAATCACCAATGGGAACAACGATGTGGAAGAAGGTCAGGATGGAACCATGCTTATGGGAAGCTCAGATTTAGAATTGGTGGATGATCCGGGAGCAGGCAATCAGGTTATTGGGCTTCGTTTTACCAATGTTAATCTTCCAGTGGGCGCTCAGGTCACTTCAGCCTTTATAGAATTCGAAGTGGATGAAACAAGCAACGGTCCTGCATCTTTAAACATTACAGCTCAGTCCAGCGACAATGGGGAAGCTTTTTCCAATTCGGCCTTTGATGTTTCTAACAGGGCCACTGTTGGATACAGTGTGGCTTGGGATAATGTGCCGGGCTGGACTGCAGTGGATGCGCGCCACCAAACCCCTAATTTGGCCACAGTGATCCAACCTGTTTTAAACCGTGCGGGCTGGACTTCCGGCAATGCTTTGGTATTTATTATTTCCGGAACCGGAGTAAGAGTTGCCGAAGCCTATGATGGAGAACCCAATGCAGCGGCACATTTACATGTGGAATATGTGGTGGGACCTCCAGTAAATATGCCTCCCTCTGCCAATGCAGGTTCTGATATAATTGCCGATATAAGCCTTGGGCCCATAGCTCTGGATGGCTCTTATTCGGATGATGGCCTTCCGCCCAATACAATTAGCTCCAACTGGAGTCAAATATCCGGGCCGGGCACCCTTAGCTTTGCAAATGCAGCTTTGCTTCAAACCACGCTCACTGCCGATGCCATTGGAGATTACCAGGTAGAATTAATGGTGAGCGATGGAGAGTATTCGGACTATGATACATTATTGCTGAGCATTACAGAACCCGATCTCACACCCCCTTCAACTCCTCAAAATTTACAACTGCTTACAGCTACAGCCTCTATCGTGGAGTTTTCCTGGAACCCATCCACAGATAATGTGGGCGTATTAGAGTACCAGATTTACAGAAATGGGGCCTTTATTGGAAACAGTCCTAATTCCTCTTACGTGGATAACACAGTTAGTTCTCTGCAAGATTATGGCTACAGTGTTTTTGCTGTCGACTTATCTTCCAATGTTTCTTTAGAATCCCCGGTCTTGAATGTTTCTACTCCAGATGAAGCGCTTAGCTTTGATGGTCAAATTTCCAATGGAAATGATGATGTGGAAGAAGGCCCCACAGGCACAATGTTAATGAATAGTTCAGACCTGGAATTGGTGGATGATCCCGGTGCGGGAAATCAAACCATTGGCCTTCGTTTCCCCAATATTTCTATTCCCCAGGGAGCAGTTATCACTTTAGCTTACCTTCAGTTTGAAGTGGATGAAACCGGAGCTTCTGCAACCAACTTGACTATCGCAGCTGAAGATGCGGATAACGCTGCCCCATTTACCAGCTCTAATGGAAATGTATCATCCCGTAGCCCGGTGTTTACTTCTGTTCAATGGGATAACTTGCCAGCTTGGAATGCAGTAGATGTGAAACATCAAACTCCAAACCTGGCAAGTATTATTCAGCCCGTCGTGAACCGTTTGGGTTGGTCCGAAGGCAATGCAATGTCTTTTATAATTACCGGAACTGGTTTGAGAACGGCGGAAGCCTATGAAGGAGAAACTGCTGCTGCGGCAGAGTTGCACATTGAATACAATCTGGGAGATCCGGTGAATCAAGCTCCCATTGCTAATGCTGGAAGTGATATTATTCATGATATCACTTTGGGAAACGTATCTCTCAACGGACAGGCTTCAGATGATGGGTTACCAGAAGGCAGCAGTCTTTCAAATAGCTGGAGCCAGGTTTACGGTAGCGGAACCGCAACATTCAGTAACGAGTTTGATTTAAACTCTCAGGTTAGTTTTGATGTTGTGGGAATTTACGGCCTGCAATTAGCGGTTAGTGATGGAGAGCTTACAGACTACGATACTTTGGAAGTAGAAGTCACAGAACCTGATTTAACCGCTCCTTCCGTTCCGTTAAACTTAGTGGCTGATGCCGCCTCTGCAAACCAAATTGATTTAAACTGGGATGCTAGCACAGATAACATTGGAGTGGATTTTTATACCGTATACCGCAACAATGTTCAGGTAGCTACAGTGACTGGCACCAGCTATAGTGATGGAGGATTGTTTCCCTTAACAGAATACAGCTACACTGTCGATGCGGTTGATTTTTCAGGCAACCACTCCAACGAGTCACCCTCCGCTTTGGCAACCACCCTGGAACTGAGTTTTGAATTCGAAGTCCGGGTATCCAGCAGCGCTGATGATGCCGAAGAAATGGAATCAGGAGTTATGCTGTTAGGCAGTTCCGATTTGGAATTGGTGGATGACCCCGCAGGTGGGGGAAACCAATTGGTGGGAGTTCGCTTCCGAGATGTAGCTATTCCTGCAAATGCTCAAATTACTGCTGCCTATATTGAATTTGAAGTAGATGAAACTGGAAACGATGTGGCAAATATAAGCATTTCTGCGGAAGACTCCGATAACCCTGGGGCATTTGGAAGTTCCACAAATAATATTTCAACACGTGCCCTAATTCCTGTGGCAGTGGACTGGAATAACATTGAGCCCTGGAATACTGTGAATGCCACTCATCAAACTTCAGATATCTCTGCTTTAATTCAAAATCTGGTTTACC
Source organism: Fibrobacteria bacterium (assembly GCA_050294405.1). Classification (GTDB taxonomy): domain Bacteria; phylum Fibrobacterota; class Fibrobacteria; order UBA11236; family JADFYW01; genus JBNKOC01. The sequence goes on from JBNKOC010000028.1 coordinate 366,951, forward strand.
GGCCAGGCTGGGCAGAGGGAAATAGCATGGTATTTGTATTTTCTGGAAGTGGATGGCGTACAGCTGAGGCTTATGATGGAGAATCAGCAGCAGCCCCATTGTTGCATATTGAATATTTGCCAGGCGAACCTGGAAACCGTGCTCCGCTTGTAAATGCCGGGCCAGATGCGGTAACCTCAATTGTTTCCAGCTATGAGCTTGCTGGAAGCGCAAGCGATGACGGTCTTCCCGAAGGAAGCCCATTATCCTATTTGTGGAGGCAGTTAAGCGGACCTGCCACAGCAGTATTTTCAGATACAACTGTGGCGACCCCTTCTGTAACTTTCCCATCCGCGGGTGTGTACAGTTTTGAGCTGTCCGTGGATGATGGAGAGCTAGAAGGGAGCGATGAGGTTAGCCTAACTGTAACCGAACCCGATCTGGCAGCTCCTTCAGTTCCTCAGAACTTAGATGCAGTGGGTGTTGGCCCAAGTCAAATTAATTTGTCCTGGGACGCCAGCACGGATAATATTGCTGTTGCGGGTTATGATATTTACATGGACGGCGGTTTGATTGGAAATACCAGCAGCACTCAATTTAGCGTAACTGGTCTTAGCCTGTTGACGAGCTACTCCTTTACTGTGGAGGCCTATGATGCCTCTGGAAATTATTCTGGCCAAAGCATTTCTGCCATCGGCCAAACCACCGATATGATATTCCAATTTGAAACCCGCATAAATAGCGGTAACAATGATGTGGAAGAATATCCAAATGGATACATATTGATGGGAAGTTCCGATTTGGAAATTGTGGATGATGTTTCCGGTTCAGGCTTGCAAGTAATTGGCCTAAGGTTCACGGGAGTAAATATTCCTCAAGGGGCTACCATTACCAATGCTTATATAGAGTTTGAAACAGACGAAGTAAGTAACGGTACAGCAAACTTCGAAATATTTGGCGAAGATGTGGATTATGCCCCCGCTTTTAGCAATGCGAGTTATGATGTGTCAAACAGACTAACAGTTCCAAATTCTGTTTTATGGAGCAACGTGGAAAACTGGAGTGCAGTTGACGCCACTCACCAGACTCCAAACATCGCAGCAGTTATTCAGGATATTGTAGATAGAGGTGGTTGGAATTCCGGAAACCCTTTGGTGATAATGATTACAGGCGCGGGAACCCGAACTGCTGAAGCTTATGATGGAGAATCTTCAGCTGCTCCGCTTCTTCATATTGAATATCAGTAATTTATAGGGAGGATACTTAGATATCCTCCTATTTTAACAAACAATGGCCCTTTAATTTTCGGGTTCAGAAGCTTCCATTTATTTTTCCCCATGGGAAATGCAGAGCCTAATTTTTTGCCTTCCATATTGTAAAGCCCAACTTCTGCTTGGCTATTTAATTCGGGGTTCTCCAGATGGATAATCCAGTAATGTGAATTCGCAAAAATTTTAGCAGGAGAGGCAACTTGTCTTTTTACAGAACTTATTTCGTTTGTTGCCGACCAACCAATTATAGACAATAGCAGGCCACCCCGGGAAGCAAAGTTTCCATTGATGTTAATTAAGTTGTAGTATCCTGCATCTTGTTCTTTGATTTCATAGATGGAAGTGCCGTATTCCCCTGCTTGAATAGTAGTTTCTGACATGGGGTGCCACAGTCCTTCATCTCCGCTTACAGGCCTGTCTGAATCACTGCTACTAAATTGGGGAGTGAATTGGATGGTGCTGTCAGTGTTATTGTACCAAAGAGCATATATAAATTGTCCGGCTTCTAGGTTTAAGTACTCCCCGGTAAGGCCCTGAAAATTGTAATCCTTATTTTCCCCTTCGGTAATACCTACACTGCCATTTCCCTGGGGATAATAACCTGTGTATCTATCCATGATTGGAATATTGAAAAAACCGGTTCCGTAATTATTGCCTGATTCATTTTCTCCATAATTAACCAGGATAATTAAAGAATCCAAATTGTGAACATTTGTGGAGATCTCCGAGGCGGAACTTAATTCGCTGGACACTGCTTGCTCAGTTATGCATTGAACCCTATAGGAAAATTCCTGATTTATGTTGCCGGATACATCAGTGTATTGCAATTCCTGGGTAGAATCTAAAATTTCGCCGTCCTTAAAAATTCTAAATACAGTTGAGTTGGAAGGGGGATTTGGATCCTGCCAACTCAATACCACATTACCCTGAGGATCCATATAAGTTTTTAAGGAATCCGGCGCCATGGGTGCATCTGCTTGATTGGAAGCGGCCTCTGTGGTTAGCTGTATAGCACCAGACCTGTTTCCCTCAAGACCCGCAGAATTTACAGCGGACACTTCAAAGCTGTATTGGGTTTCAGGAGACAGTCCGGTAACACTAAAGCTGCGTGATGTTGTGGAGTCCAGCAAATTATCATCCATATAAATTTTATAGCGGACCACATTGCTTTCATTATCTGTGGCTGCTTGCCAGCTTAAATTTACAGAACCGGGACCGCTGGCTGAACCTTGCAAGCTTCCCGGAGCTGAGGGTGGGGTATTATCTGTTGGTGTTGAACTGCTTCCTGCGATTTGGAGACAAAGATCTCTTTCGCTTGCGGATAGTTCACTAGTACTTATATGATCAAAGCTCATGCTGCTTAAGTTGTATCCCAAAGATTTAAACATCATAAGGGCCACTAAAAAATTTCCATTTCCTTGAAAGTGTCCCCCATCACTTGTCATTACATTATCAAAACCCAAATTAGATACCAGCACTTTAATAGCTGAGTCCACTTCAGCTACATATACATTGATTCCATCTCCCTGTAGCTCTGCAATTTTTTGCTTCATGGCGCTGTTATGGCCCGACCAGTCCCGATAACTTGTGGATTCCCTTTCAAAAGAATAAGCGGTTTCAGTGGAAATAATTGCATTGGGGGATTGAGTGGCTATTTCCCGAACAAAACTTTCAAAGCTACTGGCAAATTCCGATGCAGTTCGTTCTCCATCTAAATCCTGATTGCCCGATTCCTGGAAATGAACCCAGGTCGCATTTGGATGGTTGGAATTATCGTTGTACCGGGCTCTGGATTGCTGAAGGCTTTCCCCCCCCACACCATGTTTAAAAAAATTAAGACCGGTGGTGTCAAAATTTCCGGCATATATTGTGAGAAAAGCCGCATTTTGGGAAATCAAACTGGGAGTTTCAGTAGCTCTGCCATCTGTTTCGCTATCGCCATAAAACTGCCAATCATCTCCGAGGTTTTGCTGAGAGTATGACTGTGAAAAAACAATTAGAATAAAAACCCAAATTAGTTTGAAGCCAGAATAGGCAATATTTTTGCCCAGTAGCTTTTTCTGCAAAAAATCCATAGTTGCGATTTCACCCTCCCAAAAGCATTATAATAAAGATACGCCCTTAAAGGACAGCACTTTGATTTGTAAAATTGCGCGTTTGGAGATAAAGATCTCCAAATCAAAAAAAGCTTTATTCAGTCTAATTCAGTAAAATTTTCTTTTGCATAAGTCCTTTATTTGTAGGAATTTGCACTAAATAAACTCCAGGCTTTAACTCGAAATCAATTCTGTTTTTTTCCGATGGAAAATAGCTCCCCATTTTGGTTCCCTGAAGTCCAAAGATTTGGACAGGACCCAAAAGTTCCTTCACAGAAAGCTCCATAAAATAATGTCCATTGGCCTTTCCGTATTGGAAAGGGGCCTTGTTTAGCTGTCCAAATTTAATGGAACTGCCCTCCACGGGTTCTAAATCGGGATGATCCAACAAATAAATAGTCCCTTCATCTCGGCTGACCACATATACATTGCCCTTGGAATCCAAGGAAAAGGAACTGGGTTTATATACATCGGCCACTAAAAATTTTTCTCCATTTTCTCCATCTTCATGGGTTAAAGCCCACATTACATTTTTGTCGTAATCTGCAAAAAAGTAAACTCCGTATAACGGAGAGCCGGGATTTCCCCTAAAAACCTGTCCTCCTATTATGGAAGTGGCTTCGCTATGGCTCAGATCGATAACTGGCTCTTTGAACCCGTCTCTGTCGCAACTGCTGGGAGGATTGTAGCTGTCTGAGGGGTCGAAACAAGAAAAACCCTCGACCATGCTCCAGCCAAAATTATCCCCGGCATCCACCAGGTCTATTTCTTCTTTGTAATTTTGACCCACATCGGCCACCCAGAGATCGCCGTTAACAACATCAAAACTAAATCTCCAGGGATTGCGAAGTCCGTAAGCATAAATTTCCTTGCGTGTATCCGGGTCGGAGTTGTCTACAAATGGGTTGTCATTGGGAATGGCATAGTTTCCGTCGGATTTGTCATCTACATCGATTCTTAAAATTTTACCAAAAATGGCAGTTAAATCCTGTCCATGTTCATTGGGGTCCCGGCCTGGGCCGCCATCTCCAAGCCCAATGTATAGGTATCCATCGGGCCCAAAAGCAATTTGCCCTCCGTTGTGGTTCCACTCTGGCTGGCTAAACCGCATAATTTCCACACTGTGCCCATCGTCCCCCGTTAAATCTTCTGTCATTTTTCTTTCTTCCAAAACGGATTTAAAGCCGCTGGAGTTTTCTATGTAATAGATGTAATAGAGCTGGTTTTCCTCAAAATCCGGATGAAAGGCAAGGCCCAATAGTCCTTGTTCTGTTCGTCCAGTTTCCACATCTATTTCCAGAATGGGAGCAGATGTATAGCTATCCCCGTCTTTTTCAAGAAGAATTATTTCACCTTCCCATTGATACACCAAAAAACTCCCAGGTTTGGAAGGTATTTCTTCAAAGCCAATGGGGTTGTCCAGCTGATTGTCGGCATCTGTCCCAAACATGGCTGTGAGGTTAATTTCTATATCGATATTTTGCCCATATGAGTACGCGAGAACGCAAAAAGAAAGTGCAGATAAAATTGTGAATTTTTTAAACGAAAGCTGTAGCATAATATTTCCTCGTATCCTTGAGAATAGTATAATTTGGGAGGATTGTTTTTTAGCTTACTATATAAGGTTAGCTAAAAGCAATAAAATGTGGAAGGCACTATAGGAAATGATACCATTTTGAAATAGGGCTGACCATATTATTTTAGGTTGGCCTGATATTGGCGCAATTGCTCCATTTTTCTTCCGAAACAGGAGAAAAAATGTAATTTTAAGGCTTGTTTTGGCTCTGTGAGTTGAGGAAATGAAAGACTTCATAAAATCCTTTAAAATGTTATGGTGGGATATCAACCGTAAGGCCACTCGCTTTGAGTGGATTCGGGAAACCACCGGTTTTTTACCTGGTGAGTTTGGCTTCCATGTGCGCCGTTGGCTATGGTCTCCCTATTTTAAATCTGCGGGTAAAGATATTGCCATTCACAAACATGCAGCTATTTTAAATCCACAGAACCTGGTTCTTAAGGATTTTGCCCGTATTGGCCCTTACAACTATTTGCAGGCGGGCGGTGGAATCGAATTAGGCGAAAAAGTAATGATGGGGCCTTACGTTAAAATCTGGTCTGCTAACCATCGATTTGACGATCCCAGCGAATGGATTCAACTCCAGGGCTATGAAAACAAACCAGTGAAAATTGGCAACCATGTATGGATTGGGGCTGGCGCTATTATATTGCCGGGTGCGCAAATCGGCGATAGATGTATAGTTGCGGCCGGTTCAGTTGTGAATGCTAAAAATTATCCCCCCAATTTAATACTGTCTGGAAATCCCGCCCGAAAAGTTGGGGAGCGTCCCACAGAAGAGCCATCTTCTGAGCAAAATGCTGAAGCCCCAACGGATGAGCCCAAATAAAAATTTAAGCCTTTTGCCCTATATTGAGGAGGGAAAGGATTTGGTTCCCGGCAATTGGGAAAAATCTTTTTTATCGCAAGTTGATAATCCCAATGAGGCAGAGCCCTATGTGTATGGGCAAGCCCGCTTTAATTTTAGGGTTCTTCTACCTGCTGCTGGCCCCCAACGGGTTTTAGAGCTGGGCTCCGGCTTGGGCCTACTAACATCAGAATTAGCTATCCAGGCTAAAAGTCTGGTTTGCTTGAACCCCAGTTATGAGGCCCTTAAATTTGTTCAGGCCAAAAAAATGGATAAGGGGCAAAAAACAATGGGCAGTATAAATAGCCTATGTATATCCCGGCTTCCTTTTAAGGCGCAAAGTTTTGATTCTGTGATTGCTTCTTACGGGCTTGAGGAAAATAACCTTTATTTCTTAGGGGAAGATAAAAACCAGGACTTGGTTACAAAGAGCAGCCATAACACTAATTTAGGCTCGCTTCTAAAGGATGTATACCAGCTGCTGAAACCCGGCGGCCGTTTGGTCTTTCCAGCCCAAAACAAATGGGATTACGAAAATAGCATACATAACCTTAAGAAAAAAAAAATCAGTTTTAGGGGACATAGCCTTGGGGAATGGAAAAAAATGCTGAAGCAAGCGGGCTTTGAGTCGTTGCAATGTTACGGTGTATACCCCAATTGGCAAGACCCGGAAGAATTGTATTCTTTTTCAAGAGCGGGCCTTAAAAATGGTTGGAAGTTGGGCGCAAAGGAATGGTTAAAACAAAGTTCCAAATTTTGCTCCTCTTTTATTATTGTGGCGGATAAAAAACCGGGCATTGCTAAATCAAGCCAGGAAGCCTTTTTGTCTGAACTGGGAAATGAGGGTTCCTCAGAGGCTGATTTGTTTGGGGGAAGCCGCGTGCTAATCACCGGCAAAGACAAGTGGGTGGGCTTTGTGCGGTACAAAGATATAGCCGCCGTTGTAAAAATTCCCCTTGAAAAAATGGCCCGGGAAGAAGAAAAGGCCAACCTGGAGATATTGCAATGGGCCAGCGCCCAGACAAAGGAACTATCTTCGCTTTTACCTCTTCCTCTGGCCAATGAAAAAGTGGGAGGTCTGGAACATTATTTGGAAAGCCAGATATTGGGGGAACCCTTTTCGGCTTTAGTGCAAAACCTGGGTAGGCCAGGTGCCTGGAAACAAGTGGAAAAAATATTGGACTTGTTTTTGGAATGCGACAACCAGGAAGCTAAGTTGGAAGGGGAACTGTATAAATTTTGGGTGGAAGCTAAGTTGGAAACTGTGGCCCAGGTTCTGCCCGGAAAATATTCTTTAGAAAAATTTCGCAATAAATTTAAGGAGTTGCTCTGGGGGAAAAGCCTAAACCTTGGTCTTACCCATGGCGATTTTAGTGTTTCCAATTTAATGGCCCGTGAAAACCGGGAAATCTGTGGCATTTTTGATTGGGGTTGGGGAAAACTAAATGGAATTTGCCTGGTGGATTCTCTTAATTATTTAGATAGTGTGGAAAGGCTGCAAAGTAAAAACCATTTAATAGATAATATCAGAATGTTACTTAAAAAGAAATGGAGAGTGGAGGCTGAATACCAGGGAGCACTCAGGCATTTGGAAAAAAGCGGTTGGGCTGAATCCCATTGGAACTCAGCCATATTATTTTTTTGGCTTTACACTGCCAGCGCCCGCCTTGCGGATAATTTTCGTTATGACCAAAAAGGGATTCAAAAACAAATTTTAGACTTTGTGGATGAATTTGATTTAGCCTGATGTTATTTATATGAAACTTGCTGATAAAACCATTATAAACGTGTTTGCTAAATCCGGCGAAGCTGTTTTTTTAATGGCTTCCAGCATTATTATGGTGCGCTTTTTAAGCAAGGAAGACTACGGTTCTTTTTTGCAAATAGTGCTGGTGGTAAATACCGCCTTTACCCTTCTTTTGCTGGGTTTTCCCCAAAGCATATACTATTACTTTGGGCAGGCCTCCAATCGCTCTCAGTTTATATTGCAGAACATTTTTATTTCCTGCTTTTTATCGGGGTTGGCAGGGCTGTTTGTATGGCTGCTGATTTCTCCTCTTTCGGGTTGGTTGAATAATAGCGATTTAAAAAATTTTGGTTGGTACATCGCCCTTATGATCTTTTTTAAGGGCTCGGCCCAATTTCGGGACCCGCTAATGATATGCGATGGACGTATCTTGCTAAATTCCGCGGTTACAGTCTTAATTAATCTGGTTTTGTTTATTCCCATAATCGTGGTGAGTATGCTTACAACCAGCTTGGAAAAATTGGTATTTACCATGTTTTTATCCAATCTTGCCGAATGGTTTATATACATTTTGGTTGGGCTTTACATGGTGTCCAAATCCTCTTCATTAGATGGGGGAAAGAATAAACCCAAAGAGCCCATTGGCCTTTGGCGTCAGTTAAAATATTCCCTTCCCATAGGGCTTTCCAATTACACGGGGATAATTGGCAAACAAATCGACCAGTTTATCATTTCCATTTACTTTACCCCGCAGAACTTTGCTGTATATACCCGGGGCGCCATGAGAATTCCTCTTTTGCACACCATCCAGTTTACCATTAATGAAATTATGATGCCAAAGTATGCTGAGGCCATGAGAGAAAATAACATAAAGGAGTTTTTGTATTATTTCCACAGGGGCATACATAAAGTGGCTAAAATCAAATTCGCCTTTTTTTCTTTTTTGTTCGCCGTGTCGCCCCAAATTATGACTTTGCTGTATACCGCTGAATACTCAGAGGCAAGCTCCATATTTCGCGCTTATTTATTGTATCTAATTGCAACCATTACAGTATACGCCGCAGTTCCCAGGGCGGTGGGTAAAACTTCAGAAATATTTTACGCCACATTAATTAATCTAGTGAGCAATGTTATTTTAAGTCTCTTGCTTTTGCAGTTTTGGGGCCCTATTGGCCCGGCATTAGCCACAGTTTTTTCCTCTATGTTAATGGCCTGTTATTTGTTATGGACATCGGCAAAAATTTTGAATCTATCCCTTGCTTCCATCTTTCCCTGGGGATACCTGGGTAAATTGCTTTTTTTGACTTTGCTGGCTAGCGCCCCTCTGTATTTTTTAAATCCCTGGCTTGAAAAAGTCAATATAGCTTTGATTTTTATTGTGGCTCTGGATTCTGTTATTTATGGATATTTGTGCTTGATGCTTATGGTACGATTTAACATATTGGATGAGGATGACTTTGCCATTTTTAACCGCTGGAGTCGTTTTGATCTGGCCAGTCTGTTGAAAAGAATTAGTTTTAGCAAATAATTTATGTGTGGAATTGCCGGGATATTAGATAAAACTCAGGGGTCCTCTTCAGTGGATATTATGAAGGGGATGTTGGAGCTATTGTACCACCGCGGTCCCGATGCCTATGGAATATTTCAACGTGGCCCTGTATGTTTAGGCCATTCCCGCCTCAGTATTGTGGATTTGGCCACAGGCGATCAGCCCATATCCAACGAAGACGACAGTGTTTGGGTGGTTTTTAACGGTGAAATTTTTAACTATCCCGAACTTCGACAGGAATGCCTGGAAAAAGGCCATAAATTAAAAACCCAGGGCGATACAGAAGTATTGATCCACCTTTATGAAGAATATGGCGAAGCCATGTTGGAAAAATTAAACGGCCAATTCGCTTTCGCCATCTGGGACCATCCTAAAGAGAAACTTTTTATTGCCAGGGATAGACTGGGTATTCGTCCTTTGTTTTATACCCAACATCAAAATGGAATAATTTTTGGTTCTGAAGTAAAAGCCATATTTGGCCACCCTGAGGTTTCCAGGGAGCTTAATTTGAATGGACTCTCCAATGTATTTAACTGCTGGACAAGCCTTCCCGATGAAAGCGCCTTTAAAAACGTAAAGCAGCTTCCAGCTGGCCACTATTTGGTTGCTGAAAAGGGCTTATTACAAATACGCAAATACTGGAATCTTCCTTTCGGCGAGTATGAGACAGAAAATAAAAGCTTGGAAGAATGGTCCTCAGAATTATTGGAGGCCTTATTGGATTCCATTCGAATCCGCCTTAGAGCCGATGTGCCTGTGGGCGCCTACTTAAGCGGGGGAATTGACAGTACCTTAATAAGCAGCCTGGTGAAAAACAATTTCAACAATGAACTACAAACATTTTCTGTGGGTTTTTCCAATAAAACTTTTGATGAAAGCAACTTTCAACAAACAGCGGTTCGAGCTTTAGGTACTAAACATCATGAGATAAAATGCACCGATGAGGACATTGGAAAAATATTTCCACAAATTATTTGGCATACGGAAATGCCGATTATCAGAACAGCTCCGGCCCCTTTGTTTATGCTTTCCAGTTTGGTTCGTAAAAACAATTTTAAAGTGGTTCTAACCGGGGAAGGCGCAGATGAAATGTTCGGCGGCTATAACATTTTTAAAGAAAATAAGGTTCGGCATTTCTGGTCTCGTGAGCCTGAATCTCCTTCCAGAGCCAGGCTGTTGGAAAAACTTTACCCCTATGTATTTGCCCAACAAGATGGAAAAGCCTCTGTACTTTTAAAAAAGTTTTTCCAAAAAAACCTTTCGGATACGCAGAACCCCTATTATTCCCATTCGGTTCGTTGGCAGAATACCTCTCAATTGCGCAGCTTTTTTAATCCAGAAGTGTTTAAATCTACCCCAAGCTTAAACGATTTTCAGGAGAAGTATGCCAGTTGGATTCCCGAAAATTTCTCCCAGCGCCGTCCTTTGGCAAAAGCCCAGTTTTTGGAGAGCCAATTGTTTTTATCCAACTATTTGCTCTCTTCTCAGGGTGATAGAATGGCTATGGGAAATTCTGTTGAGGGAAGATATCCCTTTTTGGATCACCGGGTGGTGGAGCTAGCGGCAAAAATCCCTGATAAATACAAGTTATACGGACTCACTGAAAAATATATTCTCAAACATCTGTCCCGAAAATTAATACCCTCTGAAGTCATTGACAGGCCTAAACAACCCTACAGGGCCCCTATAAGCTCCAGCTTTTTTGGCGGCAAATCCCCGGATTATGTGGAGGAGTTGTTATCAGAAGAAAAAATTGGGCAAAGCGGGGTGTTTCACCCTAAAAAAGTGGCTCAGCTGGCGCAAAAATGCCGGCAATCGGAAGCGGGCTTAAGCAGTGAACGGGAAAACATGGCTCTTGTGGCTATTTTGTCCGTTCAATTGTGCCACTCTCAATTTGTGGAAAATTTTCCCGTAAAATATGGCAATCACAACCAAAATTCATTTAAAATATTCCATTAGTCTTTTTGAAACAGGTTTTTTTCTATTTTCGAGTCACCTTTAAATCAGAATGCGTATTTAAACCATTTTCGAGCTAAAACATACTATTGTAATATCAGTTTTTTTTTAAATTAGCGAGGCCATATGACTAATGCAGCCGCACTCACGAACCTAAAATTATGCACTAACTGCATTTTACCCGAAACTTTTCCCGGGGTTAGTTTTAACGAAGATGGCCTTTGCCGTTATTGCGAAAAGGAAAAGGTTGCTCAGCAAAAGCTTCCCGAAAAAAAAGAGCAGTATAAAAAACAATTCGATGAATTAATAGCAAACACCCGGGACAAAGCTCCTTCCTATGATGTGCTCATGGCCTACAGTGGCGGAAAAGATTCCAGCTATACCTTAAAAATATTGAGGGAACAATATGACCTAAGGGTGCTCGCTCTTTGTTTTGATAACAATTTTGTATCTCCCCAAGCTATGGACAACATCAATAAGGTGACCGATACTTTGCATGTGGATCTTATTATGTTTAAAGCTCCCTGGGGCCCCATGCGCGACATGTTTAATTTGACCACAGAGAAAGATATCTTCTCACCCACTACCTTACTGCGCGCCAGCAGCATTTGCACCTCTTGCATTGGAACTGTAAAAGCAATTGTGTTGAAAACCGCTTTAGAAATGTCTATTCCCTTAGTGGGTTATGGCTGGTCCCCGGGTCAGGCGCCTATTCAAAGCGCCATTATGAAAACCAATCCGGATTTAGTGAAAAAGGCGCAAAAAACTTTGTACAACAGCTATCCCGAAGAAACACAAAAATTTATGAACCGGTATTTTTTACCAGATAATTACTACGACATGTACAGAGAAAGGTTCCCTACTAATATTCATCCTCTGGCCTTTTTTGATTACGACGAACAGGATATTGTTAAGGGCCTTAATCAATTGGGTTGGTTTAACCCTAAGGATGTAGATACAAATTCATCAAATTGCAGGGTAAATGCCTATGGAAATCATGTTCATATGAAAAAGCACGGTTTTCACCCCTATGTGTGGGAAATTGCCAACATGGTAAGGCAGGGCGTTATGCCCAGAGAAGAAGGTTTGGAGAAAATCTATTCCAATCAGGATGATGCTATGGTTCAATATGCTAAGGAAAGGTTATTAGGATGAGTGAAGATGTAAAACAAAAAGTCCGCGCCTTTATTGTGGAAAATTTTTTGTTTGGTGACGACCAGGGTCTAAAGGACGATACCTCCTTTTTAGACGATGGCATCAGTGATTCCACAGGAATTTTAGAACTGGTGAACTTTATTGAAGAAGAATTTGAAATTAAAGTAGAGGACGATGAATTGGTCCCCGAAAATTTGGATTCCTTAAATAATGTTACAGCTTATTTGACTAAAAAAACTGCAGCTTAAGCTTAAGGGAGCTATCCCTTTGCTTTTAATCACAATATTTAATTGGGAACAGCGCCATGGCCAGTGATTTTAAATTGGTATTCCAATTTGTGGAAAAACACGCTTTGGAAAAACCAGATAGTTTGGCTGCAGTTACCGACTCCGGGAAATACAGCTATGCCCAATTAGACAAAGCCTCTAATCAATTGGCAATGCTCTTATTGGAAAAGGGCTTGGACAAGGGAGACAGAGTTGGCATTTTAATGGAAAATAGCCTGGAATACCTAGCCAGTTACCTGGGGGTTCAAAAAGCTGGTGGCGTAGCGGTTCCCTTAAATACAGACTTAAAGCCGGACAAGTACATAGCCCTTATTGAAGATATTACGCCCCGCGCCATTTTATCCCACACAAAACTGGAACGCAAACTAAAAGCCATACCCTGGGGAGACATAAAACCCGAATACCTTGTGGTTCATAACATGAAGCTCAACTGGGGTGAATATCCAATTTCCGGACTATTTAATTGGCAATTGGATTGTGATTATTCGGAGAAAGTTAATTTGGAAAACCCATTGGGTGAATCTGATTTGGCTAACATAATATTTACCTCTGGGTCCACAGGCGTTCCCAAGGGTGTGATGTTAACCCATAAAAATATTGTTTCCAATACCTTATCCATTTGCGAGTATTTAAAATTAACTCCGGAAGATAAACAAATGGTAGTGTTGCCATTTTTTTATGTGATGGGACAATCCCTTATGAATAGCGCCTTTTGTTCCGGGGGAAGTATTGTTATCAATAACAAATTTGCCTATCCTGCTACAGTGGTACAGCAAATGATTGATGAGAAAGTAACGGGTTTTGCCGGGGTACCATCAACCTATGCCTATTTGCTAAATCGTTCCCCCTTTGAAGCCAGCTGTAAAGATATGCCTACCCTTCGTTTTTGCGCTCAAGCTGGCGGGCACATGTCCGGCAAAATTAAAAAACAATTATTGGAAATTTTGCCCAATCCCCATTCTTTGTGGATTATGTATGGGGCCACGGAAGCTTCAGCAAGGCTTGCTTATGTTCCAGCTGAAAAGTTAATGGATAAACTGGATTCCATTGGAATACCCATACCCGGAGTTCAATTAAGCGTTCTAGGGCCCAAAGGTGAAGAGCTTGCGGAGAATGAAACGGGAGAAATTGTAGCTCGGGGGCCAAACATAATGCAGGGCTACTGGGGGGATAGTAAAACCACGGCTCAAGTTTTAGATGATAAAGGGTATCACACGGGTGATATGGGTTTTAAAGATAGCGACGGTTTCTTTTTTGTAACGGGAAGGAAAGATTCTCTGTTAAAAGTAGGCGGACATCGGGTAAACCCCATTGAAATTGAGGATAACATTGCCGAAACGGATATGGCTATGGAATCTTGTGTGATGGGGATTGAAGATGCTTTGTTGGGTAATAAGTTAGTGGCCCTGGTGACCCCGGTTAGCGAAGAGTTGAGCCCCAAGGATTTGGCGGCGGCTCTGGGTAAAAAGCTTCCTTCATTTAAAATGCCGGGAGAAATCCGCTTCACTAAAAATTTGCCTAAAAATGCCAATGGAAAACTGGACAGAAAAGCTTGTTTGGAGCTATTTCTGGGCTCTTGAAGCCTAACAACGTTTTGAATTAGAAGGGAAAATTGTAAGATAAATGCGATGGAACCCATTTAAATTACCGGAAAGGAGAAGCTATGAATCTTTGGAAATGGGCTTTAGCGCTTTGTGGACTAGTGTTTTTTGCCTGCGAACCCAAAAATAATACGGGCGCAAATTTGGAACCGCAATTGGAAAAAGTCCCTGAAAATGTTTGGAAAAAACTCGAGGATAAAAAAATATTCTTTGGCCACCAATCCGTGGGTGGCAACATTATGGCTGGGGTGGAATTACTAGCTAAGGAGGCTGGAGCAAATATCAATGTGGTGAATTCCATTGATTCAGCTGAATTTGCAGCCCCGGTTTTTGCCCATGCCAGGATAGGGAAAAACAGAGATCCCATAACTAAATTAAATGCCTTTAAAGATGTGTTAAACAGTGGCGTGGGAGAAAAGGCCACCACAGCATTTGTAAAATATTGTTATGTGGACTTTGAAGAAAACTCCGACCCTAAACAAGTTTTTGAACAATACAAAAAGGAAATTTCCGCCATTCAATCTCAATATCCAGATTTGGATATTATCCACCTAACCACTCCCCTTACAACAGTTGGTGAGAGAACTTTTAAATGGCGTATTAAAAAACTGCTGGGTCGAGCGGAGGACTTGGGCTTTGCCTATAATGTGAAACGCAATACATACAACGAACTCATTCGTAAGGAGTACGGCCAAAGTGGCGATTTATTTGATATTGCTGCCATTCAATCTAAATTGCCGGATGGAAATGAAGCCAGTTTTGCATATGAAGGCAATACATATCCGGCCCTTTGGGAAAAATACACTTATGATGGCGGACATTTATCTGAAACAGGCCAGAAAAAACTTGGCGCAGCCCTTTTAAATTTTTTAGCGCAAAGGAGTGCCGGTTAAAATGAGCAAGAAAGACCTGGTTATTGACCATATTGGCATTGTGGTTAAAAATATTGAAAAGGGAATAGAACTCTGGGAAAAAAGTTTTGGCTATAAACAAATGACCAATGTTGTAGTCAACACCAGGCAAAAAGTGAAAGTGGTCTTTCTCCAAAAAGAAAATTCCATACAAATAAAATTAATTGAGCCCTCTGAGCCATCCAGCCCCATTACCGCAAAGGCAAAGATGGGAGGGGGCCTGCATCACCTTTGCTTTCGCAGTCCGGATATGAAAGAAACACTGGTGGAACTGGAAGGCGATGGAATGAGGGTTTTAGCCCAACCGGAACCTGGAGAGGCTTTTAACAATAACGATATAGCCTTTGTTTTCGCCGGTATGGGGCTTAATGTTGAGGTGGTGGAGACTACCGAGAGAGCATCCCTTATTTAGAGTTGCTCGTTAGCTTGTGTTGTAACAAGAGGGCATCCAGCATATATTTGGTGGCCCAGTTAGGGTAACCCCAGGTCATGTAATCGCCGGTTATGGGAAAAGAACCCGCAATACATCCGTTCATGGAAGGGTTGCTGCTATCCATTTCCTGAACAACTTTTAAAAAGTTAACTCCTCTATTTGCAGCCTCTAAGTATTCTTTGCCCCCATTGTGTTCATAAAGTCGATAACATACAATGGAAAATTGGGCGCTGCCTGTGAGGCAAGAACTAAAGCAGCCCGGGCTCCAATCCTCGTAAAATCGCCCATAGTAAAAGCCGTTTTTCTTTTGGGTGGCAATTATTTTTTTAGCGGCTAACTCCACGGCATCAATGCCTTTTTGAAAATTATCCAAAAGAGACACTTCTAAAATTCCTTGAAGGCTATAGCCGATTGTATGTAACAATGGGGCTTCGGGAATGGTGAGGCAGTTTTTGGCTATCCATCCGTTGTCTAGCATTTCACCTAGGGCCGCCTCAATATTTTTCTTGGCGGCATTTATATATTTGCCTTCATTTAAATGTTGGCCTAACTGATAGAGGGGCCAGGTACATAGGCAATTGTAGGTTTTAATTTTATCGGACTTTACAAAAACCCCGTGGCTTTGGAAATGTCCGTTTTCATCTAAGTCGTTTACTAAAAAATCGGCTGCGGCAATAGCTCCCTTTTTTATTTTTTCATTTGGCCTGCGAATAAGGCTATCTGTAAGGCCTTGCAAAACCATTCCCGTATTAAAAATAGCGGGAACCTGCTTATCCGCAGAGGTAAGTTTTCCTCCTTGAACCGCGCCGGAAGGCATTTGAATATCGCATTCCCATTCGGCCATTTCAAAAGCTTGGTCGGCATAATCGCTTTTTCCGGTAAAATCGGAATATTCATATAGGCTGCGGATGATATATCCAGTAGTTTCCGGGTAGGCGGGTTCCCAACCTTCCCCAGTTTCACCCTCGCAGGGAAAATACCCATAGCTAGCTCCCTTTCGGGATGTTTTTTCGTGGCATGTTATGAGCCAATTGGCTGCGGCCTCGGCCCTTTCCAAAGTTTCACCTTCAATTGGCTTTGGCATATCGATGTAATAGTACCAATGTTCCCTAATGATTTTTTTTAAAAACTCCCTGTTGCTGCCTTTAAAGGCTTCAGCAATGCGGTTTAAGTTTTTGCCTAATCCCCAATATTTTTGTTTTAGGCTGGAACGCTGGTTCCAGTCGGCAATTATCCGCAATGTTTGTTTAACATCCATTTCTTAATACCTGCCTGTTTGTTGGCAATAAAAAACAATTTCCCGGTTGGGAGCCAAGGAATTTATAAAATTTTTTCTTAGAGCAGAGCGATTTTTTTAAGGGCCAGAACTCTATTTCCCGCTTTGATTTGAAGCAGGGCGAATCCTGGCTTTAAGCTTGGGTTCTTTTTATCCCAGTCAACAGATAAAAGTCCGTGGCCTTCGCGAAGAACGCCGGACAATAATTTTTGACCGCTCATATCCAAAACACTCGCCTCCATAGGAGGAGAATTATCCGGCACCGAAATCCAGATTTGGGATTTAAGGGAGTGGTTCAGTTGAAGTTGCACGGGCAATTCCTTAAACCCAGTTTTTATAGGTTTTTTATTGCTCACAGGCTGGGCTTTAAACTCTGCGGGCGGTTTAAATACATAAATGTTTTCATCGGTGCGGTTGACACCCATAAAGACCTTGTACTTAGGTACATATTGAAAACGGCCGTAAGTACCGCGGGAATTAGCGGAACTTGGGGTGACATTGTTGCTGGAGGCCAGAGTCACTTTGCTCCAGCGTTCTTCCTGCAAGTCAAGAGTATATACATCGGCCCCGCCATCCCAAGCCACAAAATATCCTGAGTTAGGGTCGAAAACAAAACCAGGAGCCTGGGCGTTTTCTATTTCGGTGTCACCTGTTGTATTTAAGGAAACGGAGCGAGTTCCGGGTTCGCGGATTGAAAAAACTCTGGTTTCCCCATTGCCTAAGATTATGTATTTGCCGTGGCCCACTGCTGCCTTATAGTAGTATTCTAGCCAACCGTCAGAGTAGGAACGGTGCCGGGTCCAGGTATCTGTTTCATCATCCCAGCTGGCGAAATCCGCATTGTTGCCCGCATCCAGTTTCCAGGCCTTTCCGGTGGCATAATCAATAGCAGAAGTGGAGCCAGTGCCATTTCCAATAACATTGTTTTTAGGTTCCCATTCATTGGTTTCAAAATTAAAACAGTGGTTTTTTGGGGTGCCCATGGCTGTAGGGTATTGCGCCGCGCCGCCAAAGGAACAAAACATATCACAGGAAGGAACGTATTGTATATAATCGTATGTATGCCTGCTTCGAGGCGTTCCGTCGGGGTACTCGCCGGAGCGTTCATCCCCGCCCACATCTTCACTGGGTTCTGTGAGGCGTTCCCATTTTAATGTTTCAATGTCAAATACATAAATTTCGTTTCCGGAATAATCTCCGTGGCCGCCACCCCAAATAATGAATCGTTCTCTTTTTGTATCATAAGCTCCCCCACTCCAGGCGTCCATAACTGCATCAAAGCCGCTGGCATTAGGCGGAAGCGGATTTGGTTGAACTTGTTCTAACTGGGAATTGGGTATTTCGTACCATTCCCCAGGAGTTAATTCCTCGAAGATATGTCCAAAAGCCATGGAAGCCACTAGGCTCCCTAGAATAATTAGCCGCATGATTGCCTCCCGATAAGCGCGATATGCGTTAATTTTACTTTATTTAAATTGCAAAGATCAAAGTGAATCACTTTTAATTTGCCCCCTCCATTTATTGTAGCATTATTTTTGTCCCCGAAACTAATCTGTAAAAATTGGCCTAAAAAGGCAATAATTAGGCTTACGCCAGATAAAATCAGCGAAATTTAAGGGGAGGGTTCCAGCGCTTTGATTTCTCTGAGACTTACGATGCCTCCTTTTGGAATGGAAATTCCCATTTTCATGATTCCCATGGCCACATCATCCCTGCCTTTTTGATGCCAGTATTTTCCCAAAAACTCGCAGGCTTTGATTTTGAGCATGTTCACATCCAAAGGGATAAAACTTGGGCCTTCTTCCAGATCCAAAAGCCGTTGGTAATATACATAAGCCTCTTCCCAGTTGTTAAGAAATTCCTCAATTTTAGCTTTTACAAACAAAGCCTCTCCAAAAGGTTTTTCTTTGTTTAAGGAAAACTGAATAACCTCTTTGGCTTCCGTATACATTTTAAGCTCGCCTAACGCAGCGGCTACCTTTATGGGCACAGCTTCCACAATATGGGGGTTGTTTCCCATGCTTTCAGCCAATTGCAGTGCTTTTTTAAATTGTTCAATAGCTTCTTTGTAATTTTTTAAATCCATATTCGCCATGGCCAAGGTGTACCAGGTGACAGCGGTTACATGGTTGTTGTCCTCAATTTGCTTCTCCAGAATGGTTTTGTTTCGCTCTTGTTTGCCAATATTGGAAAGCGGGTCTGAGTACCCCCTATGAATAATTTTTATTCTTTTGTATTCAACCTCTATTTTCGCCTCTTCCAGCGCAGGTAGGATTTGCTCGTGAATGGGAGAAGAAAACCTTAAGTCCTCCCGATTAGGAAAAAGCCGGATTTGATTAAAAATGCTGCCGGTTTTGCCTCCATCGGAGCTGTTGTGCACTAAAAAACCATAGGCCTTGGGGTTTTGCAAATTGAGGTTTTTTCTTAGGCCTGATATTAATCGCCCATCTTCTGGAGTTAGCACATCATCGGCATCCAGCCAGAATATGTAATCCCCTGCGGCCTTTTCAATGGAATGGTTTCGGGCTTTGGAAAAGTCAAAATCCCAGGGCCTTTCAAAGACTTTTGCCCCATAGCTTTTGGCAATGTTTATGGTTCCATCACTGGAACCAGTATCTACAATTATAATTTCCTGAAAAATGTTTTTAACGGATTCCAGACAATGGCCTAAATTTTTTTCTTCATTTTTAACAATCATGCAAAGGCTAATATTGGGAAGAGTTGTGTTTGAAGTGGTTTTTTTTTCGAATACCGGACCAAATTGAAAATTTGGAATATTTGTTTTGGCCTTTTCCTGTAAATCTTCAAATTGAATTTGCTGGCCAGTTATTTGGTAGAGCTCGAGCAAATAAGTATACAATTTTGGATTGCTTTTGGGATTGAGCTCAATTCCTTTTAATAAACTGCTTTCCGCTTCAATGTACTTCTCCAATTTGATCAGGCATAATCCCTTTTTTTCCCACGCTTCAATAATATCCGGGTAATGGCTTTCCATTTGGTTGAGAACTGGCAGCGCCTTGGCAAATTCATTTTGTTTAATGTAAATGTTAGACAAATGGTGAAAACTGAAAATCCGAAACAAATCATATTGGTTGGCAGCCGAGCTATAGCGAAGAGGCATGTTAATTACTTTTTGATAATGGTTTTCCGCTTCCTTTAAATTGTTACATTCCTCGGCTATTTCCCCTAAATGGAAAATAGGCTCCATTTGTTCAGGGTTTATATTGAGGGATTCCCTTAGCCACTTTTGGGCTTCGGAGTAATTTTTTAATTTTTTATACCCTATGCCGATATAAGTGGGAAGGGTGTAATAAACATCATTATTAATTTCTTTTAGGTTTGGAATTTCATAAGCCAGCTTATAGGCCCTTATCCCTTCCTCCCAATTTTCAAGAATAAAATTGGAGTCTCCAAGGCTCATGGTAAAGGTGGGATCCACTCCTGCCAGTTGCATTTCGCTTTTGGCCAGATCCAGGTTTCTTAAGGCTTTGGTTTTTTTAAGGTTTTCGTCTTCGTATCCCGTGTGGTAAATTTTGGTTTCAAGATAAAAACAATACAGCCCTAAATCTGCCGCAGAATAAACAATTTGTTCGTGAATTTTTCTTTGGAACCGGAGTTTGGGGTGATTGGGAAACATGCGGATTTGCATGAATCTTGCTCCAACTGGTTTACCAGCCTGGGTGTTAATAACCTGAAATCCAAACATGCGGTCCATAACCGCAGTTTTTAATTTTAACAAATCAGGGACGCTCTCCTCGGGGACCCGGTCGTCCGCATCCATCCATATGACCCAACTGGATGTGGCCTTTTCAATAGCCTGATTACGAGCCAGGCTGAAATCGTTTTTCCATTCACTTTGAAACCATTTGACTCCAAGGTTTTTTAGTAGGTCCTGAGTTCCATCGGTGGAACCTGTATCATTAACCACAATTTCATCGGCAAAGGCGCTAAAGGATTCAACAGCCTTAGCGATGTTATTCACTTCATTTTTTACAATCATCACTACCGATAAAGTATTGGCTTTGTAAGGAAGGGTTAAAGGCTTCTTAATCCTGCCAAATTTGCTCCTTAAATCGGAACCGCTGTAAAATTGATGGTCCATGTTTTTTAGTTAGTGCCCTGTATTTTAATTTCAAGTTGGTCTTTTAATTTTAGCAGCTCTCCGTTCAAATTGGGAATTAGTTCGATGTCTTCAAAAGCCTGCTTAAAATTTTTATGGGAGTTTAAATATTCAGTGAAATAAAAAATTAAAGTGGGATCGTTGGGAAAATGAAAAAGAGCGTTAATATAAGTCATGTATGGATCCCCCAAATTGCTATGAGGAGGCGTTTCTTCAAGAGACTTGGCAATAAAAGCTTCTATGATTCCCGATTTGTATTGTATGGAAGAGTTTTGGGAGTAAAAGTCTAAAATTTCCTGATAGCGTTTTTGGGTAAAAAGCAGTTCCAAATAGTCTTCCCAATTTTTTAAGTCGTCGGGAAAGGCATCCAGCAATTCCAAATGGTATTTTTCCAGCTCTTCCCACAATTCAAAATGGATGTATATCTCCCTGGGCAGTTCCAAGTCAATAGGAAAATTGGAAATTCCCATTTTGCGGAGTTGAGATAATCGGGATAAAATCTCTTCTTTTTCTTTTGTGTTCCGGGACCATAAAAGTAAAACTAACATTCCCAGCGCATTTTTTTGTATGGTCAGGTTGTCAGAAGCTACTATAGAGATAAGGGCGGGGTTATCTGCTATATATCTGAGATGTTTGAACGCAATATCACTATTATTTTTTTCTAAAGACCTTTTGGCCAGCCAATAATTAGAATAAAAATTTCCAGGTCCCCACTGACTGGCAATGGCGTGCCAGGATTCGCATAAATCCAATTGATCCAACTTTTCAAAACAATTGGCGATGTGCAGTGGCAGCGATTTTAAAATGGGGTTCGATGGACTGGGGGAACTCATGTTTAAATTATGTACAGCTAATATCTGATTGTAGATTTCCACGGCCTTGCCGTATTCTCCACGTTGGTAATAACAATTGCCAAGCTCAAGAGCTACAGCCGGTTCCTTTGGGTTTTCCAAATATTCTTTTTGAAGTAGATGGAAATTTCTCTTAAGTTTTTCGTCTCTATCTTTTTTTTCAAAGTATCCTGTATGAGTGATATTAATAGAAACATCTTCTATTTGAATGTTGTTTTTAAGAATAGAAGTGGCCAGTTGCTCATGAATTTTGCCTTCGAAAAATATATCGGGGTGGTTGGGGATCAATCTTATTTGAGAAAAACAATCTTTTGCACCTGTGTCTCTGGGGCTTTCGATTATAAAGCGATAAGCCTTTATATTTTCCTGTGACTCCAGGGATTGGTTAGGATTTACTTTGGCCGGCAATTGTTGCAGTAATTGTGATATTGATAGCCAAAAATTTTCCCCTGGCCTGTCATCTGCGTCCAACCATAATATATAAGGGCGTTTTGCCTGTCTTAAAGAAAAATTCCGAGCTTCCGAAAAGTCTTGGTTCCATTTAAAGTGATGCGTGTTAATTCCTAAAATTTTTAAAATATTCAGACTGTTATCCGAGCTTCCCGTATCTACGATAACCCAATCCACACTGGGAATGGGAATTGCCTTTGCTAATTCCTTTATGTTTTTTTCTTCGTTTTTAATAATTGTGCAAATAGACAGGCGTTTTAAGCCTGGATATTCCTGTTGGTAAAGCGAAGGAATATCTATTTTTTTTCTATCGCTGAGAGATACATCAATTTGCCTTAACAAATATTCAGCACCTTTAAAAATGGATTTCCAATCGGTGGGAATAGTCCAGTTAAAACTTTGATGCCTAAGACATTCTTCCAGATATATTTTGGCTTCATCTAAATGATCTGTTACTAACAATAGCTTGCCATATTCAAATAAATACTGGGGATTCTCCAGGCCCTCTTTAATATGGCTTTTAAAAAATTGCAGGCCCTCTTCAAATTTGTTTTGAAATCCTAAAATTTGCCCGTAGTAAATATGGGAGGCTACCCATACATCCTGTTGTACATGTTTATTCTGAGCTCGGCCGATTATTTCTTTTAATAGTTTAAGGGCTTTGGGGTAATCCTTTTCAATTTGATAGGTTCTGGCAAGGGAAAAAATATTTGCGGAAAGGCATCTTCCTTCGGCATATAGCTTTTCAAGAATTTTTTTGTTACGGAGTTTTTTTTGCTCCAATATTTTCTCATTCTCATATCCGTAGTGGTAAATAGGAATGCTTTGGTGAAAAACCTTTAGGCCTTTTTTTAGTACAGACTGGGAAAGCGACTCATGGATTGCGCCATTAAACTCCAATCCCTGGAAATTTGGAAAAAGCCGTATTTGATTAAACTGGTTAAAGGAACCGTCGTCCAAGTTGGATATAATTTCAAAACTATATACATTGGTTGAATCCAGGTTGAGAAGGTTTTGTATCAGCCACTTCGCTGTTTTATCAGGCATAACATCATCCGCATCCATCCATAGGACCCAGGATCCTTTACATTTGGAAAGGGATAAATTGCGGGCCTTGGAAAAATCCTGTTCCCACTTACTTTGCCATATATCACAGCCAAATTTTTTGCAAAGCTCCACAGTTCGGTCTGTGCTGCCGGTATCATTTACAACTATTTGAATTTCTAAATTTTTTCTGATATGTTCCAACGAACTAAACAACTTGGGCAGGTTGTCCTGCTCATTCTTAACAATTGTGGAAATAGATAAAATGGGCTGACTCATAACTCCCTAAAATTTGCCACAGTGGTAAAAGGGATATAAATATCCCTTGAGCTCCATAATTTGATTATACTATTCGGCTGAAAAGGAGTCTAGCGCTTCGCGAATATCCTTTAAACTGGGGTCAATTTGCAGAGCGTTTTGCAAATGATGTATTACTTGCTTTTGACTGTTCATGGACTTGGAGTTTTCCCAAAGGTTAAGCAAGCTATCTTCGTCCAGGGGGTTTAAAAGCACGGCTGCTTCAAAAAGCCGATGTGCATCAGGGTTCATTTTACGCTTGTAGGCGATTACACCTAATCCGTTGATGGCCTTATAATTTTGGGGGTTTAAATCTAATGCATCCAAATAACTCAATGTGGCTTCATCCAAATTTCCAGCTTTCAAATGCTGGTCTCCATCCATAATTTTTTGTTGAGAGGAGTCTGCCTCTTCAAAATTATTGAGTTGGTAGATGTTTTCGCCCTTTTCGGAGATTAAATGGAGTATTTCCACCGCTTCTCTGCATCCGGGCTCCACCCGTAGGGCTTCATCCAGAATTGTCCGGAATTCCTCTATATTTTTGATAGCCAAACAGGCGTCAAAACCGTTAACCAAGGCGTCCACATAGGCTGGATTGATTAAAAGGGCCTTCTTAAAAAACTCCCAGGCAAGGGTCGCATCTTTTTTGTACCAGCTGATGAGACCCATGTTATTCAAGGAACGAAAATTTTGGGAATCTTCTGCCAATACAGATTGAAATAAATTTTCAGCTTTTTCAAGCAATCCTTCGCGAATGAGGTTTTCTCCGGCAATGTTTTTTTCTCTGGATGCTATAATTTTTTCAGCATCCCAGCTGCCTTCATTAGCCTCCAGTTTTAATTGCTGAAAAATCTGATAGGGCTCGGGAAGGCTAGCGGCTTTTCCAGGATAAGAAAAAACTTTGTTGAGGGTTCCCAGAACTTCTCCTTTTTTTCCCAGGGTAATACCGGCATCGCAATAGTTCACTAAAGTATCTTCGTCGAACAGGTTAAAGCTCAGGCTTTTTTCAAAATGATTCCAGGCCATTTGAGCGTCTGAACATTGGTAGGCGATAATACCGAGGCTATTGTAACAAAAAGCGAGTTGTTCCTGGTTTTGGATCAGGTTTTCCAATACATCAATGGCTTCGTGGTAACGCTTTTCCTGTATCAATTCTTCAATATGCTTTTGCCAGTGGTTTTTATCCATTTTGGGGCTTTGTTCTACCGCTTTGCCAAATACTTTATTGTTTGGAAATTGGGTTATAAAAGCGTTAAGGCACGCTTCTGTTTCTTCGGCGCTACAGCCTTTGTTTAATACATCAATAATATTTTGAGCTGTATCCGGATCATCGGGCTTTAAGCTAAGGGCCCGTTTAAAAAAACTAAGGGCATCTGCATAGTTTTCTAAATGGAAGGAAATTATTCCAAGTCCGTTTAACCCGTCAAAGTTGCGGGGGTCGTTTTCCACCATGGACAAATACATGGCTTTGGCTTTTTCAAAATCACCTTCGTGGTATGCCGCTCCTGCTTCTTCCGCAAAATTTATTTCCGATGTAACCATATCCGAATCCTCCATTTGAGTATCGGCCAGGGCGGCAACACCCCGACTCCATTTTTCCTGGAATTTTTTCAAATTTTCACTCATTAAGTTCTTCCAATCTACAGATTGGTGTGAATAACTCACGCTCCCAAAGTGAAATACAAAACTATCGTTGGCCACCAGTAATTGATAACCCCTGTACCTTGCCCTTAAGCAATAGTCATCATCCTCAAAATTTCCCTTTCCATAACGTTCATCAAAAAAGCCAATGTCCTTGAAAGCCTTTTTAGATATTAACATACAAAAGCCGGTGATTCGTTCGAACTCAAAAGCGCTTAAGTTGTTTGATGTTTGCCAGTTTGTTGAAAAGTCTTTTATATCTTCTTCAGTTTTAATAGGGCAGTCTTCAATTTTTTGGGGTCCGCTAATGTTATTGCTGCGGGGCCCCACAATTCCAATTTTGGGATTGCACTCGGCCAGGCGAACCATGTTTTCAAGCCAATTTGGATGAACAATAGTATCGTTGTTAAAAATCAATACATAATCACCTGTGGCTAACTTAAGCCCTTGGTTCCAGCCTTTGGCAACTCCTAAATTTTCTCGGTTAATAATTACTTTTGCATCGGGAAGGCTATTAAAATATTCTGCAGTGTTGTCCTGGCTTCCATTGTCCACTAATATCAATTCGTATTTTTGCCGGGTGTTTTCAATTATAGAGTCTATACATTTTTTAGTATACCCAACTTGGTTGAATCCCAAAATGATAATGGACACCTTTTTATCCAACGCGTATTCCTCGCTGCGAGGTTCGCAATCAATTTGAATCCCCTCTCCCACCTCTCCAGCGGGGTTACTGGGTTCTTTTTCTTTTAAGCCAAAACTCTCAGCGCCATGTATGTAATAGCCATTATTCCATAGCCCTTCTTTGGCCTTTTGTATTGGGTTGGAATTTGCCAAAGCTGAGGGGGAACTGTTGTTTTCCCCGCTCTTTGATGGTGATATCCACAATACCAGCAATTTTTTTAAGTCTGGACACAGCTCTTTAATTCGCTTTAAATCCTCCTGGTACTGTGCCATGTCTTCAGTTGAATGCCGATATATTAAACATTCCAATGGTTGGGGAGTTGTTTGATTTCCTTCGGCAGTCCAAAAGTTGTGAAGCCCGGTTTTGGTAAAAGCCGTATGTTGGTATCGGTTTAAATAGTTTCTTAAGCTTTCGGGGTATGCTGCAAAATTTTCTGTACTACCGGGTTTCGCCTCCACGCCTTCCTGGCTGTTTTTCCACAGGACAGCGGGAAGCTGTCTGCTTTTTTCACTGCTATTGATTAGTTCCTGGAGGGAATTTTTGCCTTTTTTTGCCTTTCCAAGGGCTTCCATAACTTTTGTTTTGGAACCCACTATGCACAGTTTATCGAATTGAACATGGGGGCTTTCTAAATCGGACTTTTGAGGAATGTTTATAATTCCATCAGGGCTTTGTTTCGTATTGGCTAATACGTGATGAAAGTGAGAACTGAAAACCATTCCCGCTCTGCATATAATTAGATTTTCCTGTTGGGCCAGCATAATAGCTGACAGCAGCGCTTTTCCGCTTTCTGTTTGCGCGGGAAGGTTCAAGCTGGTTACACTTTGCCCATTGTCCGTTTCAAAATGTTTGGATCCATGATAACATACAATAACGTCCATTTCCTCTTCCAATAAAATACTGTCCAGAGTGCTTTGCAACGATTGAATTAGGTCCGAAGAATTCACGTATATTATCCAACTGGCAGGAGATTTGTTTTCATGTAAGGCGAAATCATTAATGGAATTCAATTGGATTCTGCCTTTGTTACTGGGAGTAAACCAATCCATTCCCCAAATTTCTCTGGAGCTGGGGACCTTGGCTTCATCGCCGTAATGGCGCACCAGTTTTTCATAAAGAGCATTAGTGGACTCCTCCACCAGTTTGTTGACTTTTTCGGAACTTTCGGTTTTAAAGCTTTTTTGTCCTTCGTGGAAAATATAAGTATCTGTGGCCACTACCATTTTTAATCCCTGCTCCTGCAAACGCCAACTTATATCCAGATCATCATTGCCCAGGAATAGATTGGGATCCATCTTCCCCATTTTATTAAACAGGCTGCGGGGAATCATAAGGCAAAATCCAATAAGCAATTTCGTGGTTAAGCCCTGTCCTTTATTTTTTTGGCTTATTTCCCGGGAAAGCTCTATGATTTGTTCGGGCGAGTGGATTCGCATTTGGGTAAAGGCTTCGTATTTTTGAAGTCCGGCCACATAGTTGGATAAGGGGCCAACGGCTCCTACGTCTTTGTGAACAAAATGGGAGGCCATGTTGTCCAGCCAATTTGGGGTAACCTGCGTATCGGGATTTAAAAAAACCAAATACTCACCTGTGGCAACCTCGCTACCTATATTGCACGCCTTTGAATATCCCATGTTGTCTTCATTAAAAATCCACTGGACTTTGGGAAAAATTTCTTTTAGTTGAGAAGTACTGTCTTTGGAATTATTGTCTACTACAATAATCTCAGCGTCTTCGCTGTTGTATAATTCCAGCGACTTTAAACAATCCAATAGATTTTCACGGCAGTTGTAACTGACAATGATAACGGAATATTTTGCCTTAAATGTTTTCACCAGAATTGGAGAGTTTTTCTTTGAAGCCGAAACACTGCCGTTGCCTTCGGCCACCCGTTGAGGTTCTCTCATTTTATTTCCTCTTTATTATATGATTATGGCAACAGGTGTTGCTTTAACAAAGTGATGATTTTTTCGGCTGTTTCCTGATCGATTCTATCATTGGGTTGGCCAAGGCTCGAGGCCCGGTTTTGTTGGGCGAGAGCCCTTTTGGCCCCAGCAATGGATAGGCCGTCCTCTTTGAGCATGGTAAATATCTTTTTGAGCCGGACGATTTGCGCGGAACCGTAGCGTCGCTGTCTTCCCAAGGTGCGGGGGGGGATAAGGTAGTTTGGAAATTCTTTTTCCCAATAGCGAATTGTATGGGTAGGCACTCCCACAATTTTGGAAACATCTCCAATACTAATCATAGGATCTTCTTCATCTTTTACATCAGTCCATTCTGCTGTTTGTAACATTTTTGCCTCCAAAAAAAGCCGAGTTTCGTTTTCTCAGATTAAAGCAAAATTGGATCCAATAATAAAAGTGCTAAAAAATTTGAAATTTAAGCGAATTCTTAAACTGAAAATTAAAGTAGAAGTAAAATTTTCCTAGCAGCTCTTCTGAATCAGAAAAAAATGCCGGGACAATTTTGCTGCTCTAAATTGGGGAATTGGGGTTAAAAAAAGACTGTGCGCGATTCTCATTTTCTCCTAATAATTGTAAATAGTTATTAATTTTTCCCTGGGGCTTAAAAAACGCCCTTTAAACTTTTTTACGAATTTTTTTGATATTGGAAGTCCCTCTATGAAATTTAGTGATTTTTTTAAACCAAGTTGGAAACACAGCGACCCTAAAATTAGAACAGAAGCCATTAAACAGCTTTCTGAAGAATACAACCTAAACGACCTCAAGGAAATTGCCATCCAGGATGATTTAGCCGAGAATCAGAAACTAGCATTGAAGAAAATTTCAAATGAAAATGCCCTGGCGGAAATTGCAAACTCGTCCCAACAAAAGGGTATTGCAGAACAAGCGCAAAAAAAATTAAATGAGATTTGGTCTAAAAAAGCCTTGGAAACATCTGATGAAAGCCAAGCGCTGGACTTAGTTGCTAAAATTTCGGATTCAAAATTCATTGAATCAATTGCTTTGAATCACAAATCCATTAATGTGCGAAGAAAATGTATGCAGGCTTTGAACAACCCAAATAGCCTGTATAAGTTAGCCCTGGCCGAATCAACAGATGAAATTGCCTTGGAAGCTTTTAAGTCCATAACTAAAACATCCCAGTATGAAACCCTGGCAAAAAAAGCAACGAATAAGCAAGTGAGGTTAAAGGCTAAGGAAAAATTAAATACAGGGGTTACAGGCACTGTTAAAAAATCCGATTCCGATATTGCGCTGGCGAAGGCTGAAGTCCTTTGCAGCTCTATGGAATCCTTAACTAAACCGGACGATTGGAAAGAAGCAAAAATCAAAGCGGATGAATTGTCCAAGGCTTGGTTAGAATTGGAGAACGCTAATTTACCTGAGAGTTTTTCAGGGCGTTTTGAAAAGGCTTTGGCCGAATTTAATGAACATTTAAAAACCCATGAAGAAAAAGAACGTCGAAGAAAAGAGCAGGAAAAACTTTCAGAACAAAGTATACAAGGCCGCCGGGAAATTTGCGAAGAACTCGAAAAAATAAGCCAGTCTAAATTAACAGACGAACGTATGGCTCGTGTAGATGAACTAACTGCAAAGTGGCAAACGCTCCCCAGCCAGGGAAGCGAAGAAGAGGGTCTTCTCAACAATCGCTACCAGCAGGTGTCCCGCTCTTTAATAAACGATGTTAAGGAACAGCGCAAAAATAGCAATCAGGATGATAGCATTTCCCGTGTATTAAATATTATGGAAGGCTTGGCTCAAAAAGATTTGGAGCCTGCCGATATCCCTCAATATGAAGAAGCCCTGGAAATTTGGGCTGAGCTTTCGCTTTCTCCTGAACATCCGGCCATAAGCAAGGTTGAAGATTTAAAAATCGCCATTGAAGGGAAGATGGAAGGCTATCGTGAATCCCATAAGGAAATTCAAATTTCAAATTTGGACAAGCTCTCGGAAATTGTTTCCAGTATTGAAAAACTGATGGAAAACAACGAGTTGGCTCAGGCTGAAAAAAAATTCAAGGCCCTTTTAGGGCAGTGGCGGGATTTGGATCATTCGGATTTGTTGGAAGGCGAACATCTTTCTCGTTTTAATGATTTGCAAGGCCAATTTGATTTAGCCAAAGCCAAATTTTTGGAAGCGCAGGAATGGGCCCGTTGGGCCAACCTTCAGAAAAAGCAAGAAATTACAGAGAGCTTAAAAACGGCCATCGCTGAAAATTCGGATCCTAAAGCCCTTTATGCAAAAATGCGGGAGCTGCAATCAGAGTGGAAAAATATTGGCCCTGTTAGTTGGGATAGCTCCCGGGAAATTTGGGAGGAATACCAAAAAATTATCGATGATATTTATGAGAAATGCCAGGATTACTTTGAGGAATTAGCCGAAGAGCGTAAATCAAACTTGGAGGCCAAACTCAAGCTTTGTGAATTAGTGGAAAAGGAAATGGAAAGCACCCGGCTTTTGGAAGCTACTGAAAGAGTTAAAGATGCCCAAACGGAATGGAAAAATATTGGTTCTGTTCCTAAGGAAAACTCTGAGGAAGTTTGGACCCGTTTTCGAAATGCCTGTGATAAATTTTTCAGTTTGCGAAAAGAAATGCATCACGAACTGGAAAAGGAAAAAGGCGAAAACCTGGCCAAAAAAATCGAGCTTTGCGAACTGGTGGAATCTGTAAAAGATTCGAAAGAATGGAAGAAAACTGCGGCGGTTTTGAAAAAGGCCCAACAGGATTGGAAAGAAATTGGTCCTGTACCAAAACAAGATTTGGAAAGTATTTGGGAGCGCTTTCGCAATGCTTGCGATTTTTTCTTTAATGCCCGCGATGCATACTTCAAGGAACTGGAGTCTGAAAAAGCGGATAACCTAATTAAGAAAGAAGCCCTGATTCAAAAACTGGATGGTTTGAAGGATATTGAAGGCGATAATGAAAAATTCAAATTTATTAAAGATCTTCAAGCCGAATGGAAGGGTATTGGCCCTGTAGATAAAAAGGTAATGAATGAAATTTGGGAGCGTTTTCGCACTCCCATTGATGCCTTTTTTGAAGAACGAAAAGAAAAATTTGAACAGGAAAAACAGGTTCGGGAAGAAAACCTGGGAAAAAAAGAAGCCCTTTGCGAAAAAGCCGAAGCTTTGGCCGAATCCAACCAATGGAAAGCTACTTCCGAAGAGCTTAAAAAGCTGCAAGCCGAATGGAAACAAATTGGTCCGGCCCCTCGGGAAAAGGACCGAGCTGTTTGGGAGCGATTTAGAGCTGCCTGCGATGGCTTTTTTAACAAAATGAAGGATCACTATCGTCAATTAGATGAGCAAAGAGACTTAAACCTTTCTGTTAAGGAGGATTTGTGCTTTCAGGCTGAGGCACTTGCAGGTTTTGTTAGCAATCCCAACGAAGAAAATATTCCTTTGGAGGATCGCAATTGGGAGGAGTCTTCCAATAGAATAAAAGAGTTGCAGAAAAAATGGAAAGCAACAGGCCCTGTTCCTAAATCAAAAAGTGATGAGCTTTGGGAAAAATTTCGCTTAGCATGTGATTATGTTTTTGAAGCAACCAGAGTGGCTGGCAATGAAGGGGCTTTTGATTTGGAAGCCAATTTAGCAGCTAAACTGGAAATGTGCGAAAGTGCGGAGGTTATTTCCAATCAGGTTCACACAGATGCCCAAATTCAGAAAATCAAGGATTTACAGTATCAGTGGAAGTCTGTGGGTCCTGTTCCTCCAGAGCAGTTTGGCGAGCTTTGGAAACGCTTTAAAAGTGCTTGCGATGTGGTTTATGGTGAGGATGAACGCCTTAGGGTGTGATTCCTTTTCGCCATTAACAATATATGTTATAAATGAGGATTTGAAGAAGAGCAGAACGCCCTGCCTTTGGGCCACCTCCGTAAAAGCGGGATGGGGAACCTCAAAGCCACGAAAAACAGGGGAGGCTTTTTTATTGGAAAATTTATTGCTTGATTAACTCTTTAGCCCGGTACGCTTCGTTGGAACCATCGCATTTTTTAATAAGGGTATTCCAGATTTCGTTCCGTTTCTTTTTGTTCTTTAATTCGTCTTCAATTAATCCCAATTTAAAATAAGCTGAGCACATTTTACTGCCTTGGGGGTATTCACTTACATTGCGGTTATAGTATTCAGAGGCTTCTTTGTATTTTTTTTCTTTATAATGGCATTCGCCCATCCAATATAAAGCCAAGTCTTTGTAAGTGCCAGTTATATCTTTTTGTAAGACAGTTTCAAAGCCTTTGAAAGCCACCTGGTACTTTCCGGCAATGTAATCTTCTCGGGCTTGATTGTATAATTTTTCAAGATCGAGGCCTGATACAACTTTGGCGGATGGAACTCCGGAAGTATCTCCAGAATCTGCCGGAACTCCAGTTATCATTAGCCGTTGGCTGGCAATGGCATCAAGTTTTTTTTCTAATTGCTTAAAACGGTATTGGGATTCGTCCATTTCAGATTTTAAACGTTCTAATTGCTCATCTAGTTGTTTGATAAGCATAGTGAGGTCGGCCTTCATTTTATTGGTGGCTCCACCCTGATTTACGTTTAAATCATCAATAACTTTTTGCAGCACTTTAACTTGGTTGGTAAGCTCGCCAACCTGCTGATTGGTTTTATCTACGTTGGCTTCGACTCTTTTTAAGCGCGCACAACCGCTGAACATTAAAACAAAACCCATTCCCAAAATGGAAACAGATTTTGCTGTTAAAATTCTCTTATTGCGAAAAAAATTCATTACGGAAGGTTTTTAAAAAAGGGCCTGGTAAGTTCCAGGCCCGGAGTCGAAATTATTGGATGCTGGTTGTGGCGGTAAATTCTGCGCGACGGTTTTGGGAATCTTCTTCGCTGGCAGGTTGTTCTTCGCCGTAGCTCACTATATTGAGACGAGAAGCTTCAACTCCGTAACCTTCGAGATATTCCATAACCATTTTAGCACGACGTTCGCCAAGAGCCAGGTTATAGTCTTCGGTGCCAACCTGGTCTGTGTGGCCAGCAATTCTAACTTGAATGCTGCGACCGGCTTCGCCAGATTGCATAATGGAACCCACCTCAGACAAAATTTCTTTTGCTTCGGGTTTTAATTCTGATTTATCAAAATCAAAGTAAACTTTGTTACCCAAAAGTTTGTTTAACAATTCCTGAACTTTTTGAGCCAACAGTTCGGCTTCGCTAGGACCAGTTGGTTCTGGTGCCACTTCTTCAACTTCTTCAACCGGTGCTGGAGGAGGAGGAGTTGGTTCGGGTTCAGGTTTGGGTTTGGAACAATTAAAAACAAATAATGCTATTGCTGTGAGAGATAGAATTTTTGCAAGCATCAAAACCTCCGTAATAAGATAAACCAGAAAATAAAAATTTTAAGAAAATGTACCAATTCCTCAGTGAGAAAATAAAAAAAAATCAATAAAAATTAAAAATGTGACCAGGAGGGTGATGAATTTCCCCCAAAGGTGGTCAATTGTTTTTGATTTGTGCCGTCAGCCCGCATAATATAAAGCTCCTTGCGCCCTAAGCGGGTGGATGAGAATACGATGGCCCTGCCATCAGGGCTCCAGTCCGGGCTTTCATTGCTCCCAGTGGCGAAAGTCAGCCGCCTTAAATCTTTTCCTGTGGGGCTGATAGTGAAAATATCCATTTCTCCACGTTCATTCATACCGCAAAAAGCAATTTTATCCCCTGCCGGAGACCAGGCTGGAGAAGTGTTGTATTTGCCTTCGTAAGTGAGCCTTCGGGTGTTTGAACCGTCCCTGTCCATAATGTATAGCATGGGATTGCCCGAACGGCTTGAGGTGAACACAATTTCATATCCGTTGGGAGACCAACTGGGAGAAGCCTCCAGAGAATTCGCATAAGTCAATCGGGTGGGCTTTTTCCCTTCTTCATCCACTCTGAAAATTTCCGTGTTTCCCTTTACAGAAGATGTATACACAATTTCTCCATCTACAAAATTGTAGTCGGGACCTGTGTTCATGTACTTGGATTGCAGGAAAATTTTAACGGCGTTGCTGGAAAGGTTGTGAGTATACAATTGGGGGCTTCCTCCTTTATAGCTGGTATACATCAAAGTTTCGTTGCCTTTGAGCCAGCAGGGAGTTAAGTGCAATGTGCTGTTGCGGGTAATCTGCCTTACATCGGCCCCGTCGTAATCCATAACATAAACTTCTTTTTTACCGGAGCGGCTGGATAAAAAGGCGATGCGGGTTTGAGCGATCCCTTTTTCCCCAAAGAGCTGGTAAACCAGTTCATCTGAAAATTTGTGGGCCATTTGACGCAGTTGCTTTATTTTGCCCTCGTATTTTTTTCCCAAAATAAGATCGCCGGTTTCGATATCCTTCAAATAACATTTTAAAATGATGTTGCTACCGCTAAACTGGTATTCGCCCCAAATGTATGCATAGGCTTCGTTCATAAGTAAATATTTGAGGGAAGTGCTATCGGTTTTTAAAACTTCGAAAATTTTTACCCGTCCGCTAAATTCCAGGTCATCGGCAATGACTCTTCCGGGATCCAAAGGCAAGGGCTTGGTTTCACCGGGCCTTGGTTGAAAGGCCATAAAGCCCAGAGGCAATTGGGGTTCGGATGCTTCGCCTTTTAAAATAAAATCAGCTTCCTGCCCCAAGAGGGAACTGAAACCGGTAAATAGAAAAAATATTGCCAGAAAAAACTTCATGTTAGTCACCTATGTAAGGCAGGATAAAGGTTATGGCCAATTCGTCTTTGTCCTGATAATTAGGGGGAATAGGGGGCAGGCTTCCTACCCGCATCAAGGTTCTTTTTCCCTCTTCATCCAAAGCAGAATTACCGGAAGAAGTGGCCACAGTAATATTTTTTACTCCTCCCTGCCTTTCCACTGTAAAATTAATATGAACTTCCGCAGAACCCAAAACGCCAAAACCGCGGGGGGGATTCCAGAGCGATTGAATTTTGCGCTGCACCCGTCTTAGCCAGAACTTAAGGCGCGGGTCCGTTAAATCCTCCATAACCATACGGGGTTGTAAATCCTTTACTTCCTCCTGAACCACTTCTTTGGGTTCTTCTTTTTGGGGCTCCTCCTTAACTTCCACCGGTTTTTCTTCGGGGGGCTTGGGCTTCTCTGGCTTTTCCGTTAATTTCGGGGCTTCGGGTTTGGGCTCCGGTTTTTTTTCCGGCGGTTTGGGAGGAGGCTGAACCTTGGGTTTTCGCACCACCACTTTGGGTTTTTCCAGAGGGACCAGCGTAAATACGGGTACTTCCACAGCCTTTGGTTTATGGAGTAAGGGATAAATAAAGGCGGCTACCACAAACAGCAAATGAAAAATAATGGAAACAATCACGATAACGAGGAATTTATCTTTCCTGCTGTCGGGAACGAATTGCCAGCCTTGCAAGGACACCATTATCCTTTTTTGCGTTTTAGTTTCTTATAAAGTTTAGCAGCGCCGGAAGGATCTGTTAGAAAACCCAGCTTTTTTGCGCCCTCGGACTGCGCTTCGGTTACCAATTTCATGACAAAACCGTATGGGACTTTTCTATCGGAATTGACTATCACCACGGTCTCCTCGTCGCCGGTCCATACAGAACGGAAATCGTTTTTAAAATGAAGCTCATCAGTAGGGATTTCGCTGTTGAGAATTATTTCTCTTTCGGCGGTAATAGTGATGTTAACGGTTTTTTTCTCATCCATGGAGGCGGCCTGGGCCTTGGGTAAATCCACTTTCACGCCCTGGCTCATCAAAGGCGCGGTAATCATAAAAACCACCAGGATGGCAAAGATAACATCAATCATGTTAGTAAGGTTGATTTCAGCATTTAACTGAATTTGGGATCTTCTGCTTTTCATAGGACTCCCTTATTTAGCTGTTTTGGCTCTTTCGAGGGCTTTCAAATCACCTCTTTGGAACAGGCTTAAAAGCTCAGAACCAAAGCCGTACATGTATGCTTCGGATTTTCTGTTAAAAGACACAAAAGAACTAAATGCGGAGGCCGCGGGAATGGCGACGGAAAGCCCCACAATGGTTGTGACTAAAGCTTCTGCAATACCTGGGGCCACTACGGTGATGTTAGCAGAGCCTTGATTTCCGATTTCTAAAAAGGAGTGCATAATTCCCCAAACCGTTCCGAATAAACCTAGAAAAGGGGCCACAGAGCTACTTAAGGATAAAAAGCCAAGGTATTTTTCCTGATTGAATTTTTCCTTATCTACGGCGCGTTCCACCACTTCTTCAATAAGCTGGGTACGGGAATCCAAAGAGCCATAAGATACAAATGGAGCGAGCCCTTCTATTTCGGAAATGGCGGCTCCGGCAATACGACCCAAAGTGGAGTTTTGATGTTCCTGGGATAACTTTTGAATTTCCCCTAAACTTTTGGCAGTGCGCAGGCGGGAAAACCATTTGTGAAAGTCAGATTTTTCTTTTTGGTTTTTCGCAATTTTAATAAAAATGACTGCCCACACTCCAATGGACATAAACACCAAAATTAAAATAACCAATAAGGCAACTGGGCCCGATTTGGCTATAAGTGCGAAAATAGGAATATTTGACATACTATTTCTCCGCTTCTCCTTAAAAAATTTAGGCCCCGAATATTACTAAACGCCTCTTGTCTGAGGGGCGAAGGGATTCGGGAGGGCTTTTAAAGTTTTAGGGTTAAAAATCTTTGAATCATTATAAATGGGTGTAAAATATTTTATGCTACACCTCCCACAATATACAAAGTATTGAAAGGCCTCAAAAATCTTTTCCTCCATAAAAAGCGAAAAAGAAGCCCTCATGAAAAGAATTAGCAGGCAATTTGCCTTCGGGGTTGTAATAGAGCCATGGCCGTTATACATTTATGAACGAGGATTAAATGGGAATTACAAAATTACTGGCCATTGTTCTAATTGTGTATGGAATGCGTACCCTTTACATTCGAATGACCCGTGAAGCCCAAGCTCCCCGCAGAAACGGTCCTTTTCCCTCGGGATTTAAAACATCCAAGAAGGAGAATAAAAAAAAGGAAGATGTTTCTGATGGGGAGTGGAAAGAAGTATCTCACTAACTCAAACTTTTAAGGCCCGCTATGGAATCTCAACAATCCGGTTTAGAGCCCTTAGTTTTTACGCCTCTTTTTTTTGAAAAAATTTGGGGCGGAAGAAATTTATACCGACTTTTTAAAAAAGGCCCCGACAGCACCGAAATGCTGGGAGAATCCTGGGAAATCTCAGACAATAATTCAGGGAAAACCAAAGTTGCCAAAGGCAAATTTGCAGGCCAGGAACTGGGAGAATTGTTGTCTAAGTACCCCTCAGAAATTCTGGGAAAAAAATTGGCAGAACAGTTTGGAAATAAAAAGGCTTTTCCCCTTTTAATTAAGTTTATTGATGCCACAGATGATCTTTCTGTACAGGTACACCCAGGTGAAGGCAGCGATTTGGGCGATGCCAAAACAGAGGCCTGGTATGTGGTGGATGCCCCTGCGGAAGCGCAAATTATTGTGGGCCTTGATTCTGAATTGTCCAAAGAAAAAGTTCTGGAGGCCTTAAAAAGTTCCAAAGCCAGAGATGTATTAAGGCGCATACCCGTAAAAGCCGGAGATGTTTTGGTGATTCCAGCGGGCACGGTGCACGCCATAACAAAGGGCCTGGTTATTTACGAGGTGCAGCAAAATTCAGACACTACTTTTCGAATTTACGATTGGGACCGTCTGGACGCTTCTGGTAAAAGCCGGGAGTTGCATGTGGACAAGGCGGCTCAAACCATAAATTTTACCAATGAGAATCCCTATAAATCCAAGCCCCTTAGCCTTAAAGAAGAAGGTTTTGAAAGAGAATTTTTAGGGGCCACTCCTTTTTTTCTTATTTGCCGGTTAAAAAACTTTAACGGGGATGCCAGGCTGGATAATAAGGATAAATTTCAGGTTTTAACGGTGCTCGAAGGGCATTTTGAAGTAAAACACGGTGAAAGTAAAGTCAGTTTAAACCCTGGTGATAGTTGTTTGCTGCCTGCGGTTTGTCAAAATACTTTTCTAAAAAATGTACAGGGAAAGGGAGAATTGCTATCTTCCACAGTACCGGACCTCGCAGAGGATGTCTGGGAGCCTTTATCAAATGCGGGTTTCGCCGAGGATGAAATAACCAGAATAGGAGGAGGGACTCTGGTTCCGCCAGCTCATTTATGACTTCCGAAACTTCAGACTTTCAAATCAAAGACAGGTTGTCCTTTAACCTGTTTATCCTGAACAATAACTTAACTGTAAAAAATTTGTTTCAGGTGCGCTCCGCTTTAACCGAACTTTTGGATAGTTCGGTTCGGAATATTGTGTTTGATTTGGAAAAATGTAATGAAATGGATTCTTCGGGGCTTGGGCTTCTGAGTAATCTGTACAAAAAGATAAATAGCCTGGGTGGGGAACTGGGCGTGCTTAATGTGAATCCCGAACTGGATAGAATATTTCAGGATTCGGGCTTGGGCCAATTGCTAAACCCTTTCAGTACTCTGGAAGAGGCCGATGAATATTTTGACTAAACCGGGGAAAGAAAAAGAAAATAATGGAAAATCTTTGCTTTATTATTTCTTCCATAGGCGGACCGAAAATTCTCTCGCCTTTGCTTTCCAAAAATCTGCGCATGGACACTATTTACATGGTGTATCAGCGAATGCCAAGCGATGCTTTCATGAAAGCCTTGGTGGAGTGTATTGGCGAAGATGTGCAGCGCCAAATAATTTATTTGAAGGAAGATTCCCAATTGGTTCCCGGGGGGATCTATTTCTTTTCTTCGGAATTCCAATACCGCTTTGAAAAAGACTGGATTCGGGTTTCTCCGGCCCAGCAACAAGAAAACTACCAGGAAAGCCACCTGGATTCCATTTTAATTTCCGCCGGGAACAGCCCATATCGCTCCGCGGTGGTTGTGCTTTCGGGCATGTTTATTGACCGGGATGGAATTGGCGGAATTCGCTATTTAAAGGAAACAGGAGCCAAGGTATACGGCACTCCCCAGCACGAAACCCCAGTTTACGACATGATAGACGACTTGCAAAGGGAATCGTTGCTTGATGAACTCCAGCCTTCTTCCACAATTATGTCCCAGGTGGAATTTGGCATACATGTGGTTCCGGGAAACACCACCGATAAGGTTTTAATAGTAGATGACGAAGAAGATGTGCGGGAAATTGTGGGCGACATATTAGGCCTGGAAAACATAAGTTGCGATTATGCCACCGATGGTCTTAATGCTATTTCAAAAATCCAGAGGAATAAATATTCCGCCATTGTAATGGATATGAAAATGCCCGAGCTGGATGGCTTAAAAACTTTAACCGCTCTAACTACTATGGAGCCCAATCTGCCCATTTTGATTATTACCGGTTATGACGACAGTCAAACACATGATGCTGCCAAAAGCCAAAATGTAATAGGGGTATTGCTTAAGCCATTCACCGGGGAAGACATAAAAAAGTATTTGCCCCAGTTGGCGCCATCCCAAGCCAGAGAACACAGCACACTATAAAAATCGCCCTCGCGACACGGTGCATTGTTACGCCCATCAATTTTAAAAGGCCTCATTAAGAGACCTTTTAAAAATTAAATTAAATTAATAGTGGGGCTTAAACGGCCATGCGCAATTTGCGCTTTTGCATTCTGTAAAAGTTTGCCCGACGAAAATCGTTGCGATGTTCGTGACAAAAACGAGGGTACACAAATTGTTTAGGGAAAACCTTAATAAGGTACTTTGTGTTACACCCTTCCAGACAACATTTAAATTCTAAATCTAAAACTTCGGTATAGTTGTGAGTGAACACCATGTTTTTAACTTCAACACGCTCAAACTCTTTTTTATGCTTGGCTCTTTGCTTAATATCGCGGTGTAGCTCGCAATATTTAGCAATGGGATGCCCCCAAAACTCTTTACCGCAGCCTGGTTCCTGACAAATTTTTAACTTAATTCGTTTTTTCTTTTTGTATTTTGGTAGCTGCATTATAACGTCTCTAATTTAACCCGTTGTATGTTGGGGCATTAATATACTGAAAAATCGCGTAAAATCAATGCTTATTTAAATATACGGGTAAAGCCCCGAAAAAAAAAGGGAAATAAAGAAAATTTTAGTTTTTTTTGAAACTAGATGTTTAGCGTTTAAAAGGCATTTCAAGACGGGTTAAATACAAGCCAATGGGATCCACCTTCTCTCCTTTAACTAAAATTTCAAAGTGAAGGTGTCGTCCGGTGGTTTTTCCAGTGCTGCCCATATCACCGATATAATCCCCTTTTTTTACTTTTTGGCCTGGTCGCACATGGTTTTCTTTTAAGTGGGCGTAAAAGGTTTCAATTTTATCATTGTGGCGAATACGCAGGTATTTTCCGTAAAAAGGGTCTTCGGAACTGGAGATAACCCGGCCATCCCCTGCGGAAAAAACAGAGTCGGAGCCCACGCCGCTAAAGTCCACTCCGGCGTGGTAGCTGCGCTTGCCCGAAAAAGGGTCTTTCTCTCTTCCAAAACCCCGGATAATCATGGCTGATTTGGACACGGGCAGGGCTGTGGGCCATTCTGGGATGGCCTCCTCATAATTTTCCAAAGTGGCTAAAACCTTGTCTAAATGGCCGTCTATCACTTCGCTTTGACGAAATAAGCGGTCGATATTTTTTTCAACGGGCATAAGTTTGGTGAAAAAACGCATTAAGCCTTCTGGCTGGTTGGTCTGGCTTTCTGTTTTCCACTCCAAATTGCTTAGAGCCATGGTTTTTTGCACTTCTTTTTCCAGCTTATTTAAACGCACCTTGTGCTGGCTTTTGGATTTTTCCAGGCCTACAATTCGTTCTGTAAGCTTTAAATTCTTTTTGGCCAATTGCTTTCGATAGCGGGAGTCTGCCTGGCTTTCCCACAAAATCTGGCTAAAAGTCAGATAAAAGCCAGCTATGCAAATCAGCAGGATAAGCACAGCCACAGCTGCCAGCCAAAATTTGCTTATGCTGATTTGCCGATTGGGGCTGTTATCCGAAGGGATAAGTATTATGTTCCAATGGGATCCCATATAGCATCAATGTATTAAATTGAAAAATTCCCGCTCGTGGCTTTGAAAATATTTTCTGGATTTTTTTTGGCTAAAAAATTTAGCAAAAAAAGGAGAGGGTTATTCATCCTTCCAGTCATCAGTGGCGTCTTCTTCGTCAATATTAGAAGACAGAGTGTCCTCAATAATGCTCTTGAAGTTTTCATCCATAAAATTGCAGATGTCTTCTTCATTCAGGGAACTATCGTCCTGCACCAATTCCTGAATACACAAAGCGGTTGAAATCATAATTTCTTTAACCAATGCCTCTTCGTATAATCTTTTGTGTTCTTCCAATTTTTACCTAACCTTACTTTACCATGGGAACTGCCACTAAAGAATATTTTCATATTTCCACAAGATGACGGTCAAGCATTAGATTTTTACCTTGTCTTTTTTCCACTGGAGCTAAGAGAATCTACACTCAAAATTCTAAAATTTCCCTATGAACGAACCCTCCCCAAGCAAAAAATTCGACTGGAAGCGCACAGGCCGGGCTTTGGCCCGGGAAATTGTGATTCCAATTGTGATGGCCCTTATAGTCATCCAGTTTGTTATCCAGGCTTTTAAAATTCCCACAGGCTCTATGGAAGATAGCCTTTTGGTGGGCGACTTTTTATTGGGGTTAAAATTTGTATATGGGGCGCCCATTCCCTTTACACATAAAAAGCTTCCTGCCTTAAGCGAGCCGGAGCCGGGGGATGTTTTGATTTTTGGTTATCCGGGCGATCCCAAATATCCCGAATACAATCCCGAACGTTACCATTTTGTGGCCAATTTATTTTTGTTTGGCAATGTATATTGGGACACACAGGCTCCCGAAGGAAAAAGCAAATGGGTTTGGTATGCTCCCAAAGACTTTATCAAGCGCTGCGTGGCTAAAAGCGGCCAAACAATTCAGGTGCGCAGCACTGCATTGGCCGTGGACGGGAAAACCATTGCCCTTCCTCCCAAAGGGAAATACCACCGCAACCGTGGCCATGTTGCCTGGAGAGATTCCCTGGATTTTAAACTGCCTGAAAAAGGCGAAACCATAAAGTTTGAAAACTTAAGCTTAGCTCAAGCCTGCTGGATACGTTCCCTGGCTCTTCAGGAAAATCCCGATGCCAAAGTTTCTCTCCAGTTGGATTTATATGTGGATTCGGTACTTTCCAATTACCATGTATTTAACGATGTATACTTTCCTCAGGAAGGGGAAAGCGTATTGCTGTTGCAAATGTTAAAAATACCCTTTGAAATGAGCTATCAATTTCCCCAATTCAGGGCCCGGCAAATATCCTTTAACAAAGTGGCCGATGGCCTTAAAACAGGCTTTATGAGAGGGCTTTCCGAACACAACGTAGGTTTTACTCCCTTAAAAGACGCGCCTCATTTTTTTGGAGCAAAGGCCCATTCCTATGAGTATTTCTCTGGATATTATTTGGAAAAACTCAAAGAAGCTTTGCAGGCGGCAGCCGCCAGAGATGGCAAAGAAATTAAAATTGTGCCTTCGTTGGTTATCGATGGAAATAATTTTACCGAATACACCACCAAGGGCAAATGTTATTTTATGATGGGGGATAACAGGGATAACTCTTCGGACAGCCGCTTCTGGGGTTTGTTAAGCGAATACAATGTTAAGGCTAAAGCTTTTATCGTATACCTTTCTCTGGAAAATGCGGACGATCGCCTTTCCCTAACTAACCCTTTGACCTGGATATTTTTGCCTGAACGGTTAAGATGGAGCCGCATCGGAAAGTTAATCGAATAATTACCGCCACTTTTTTATTGGCCTTCCTTTTCCTTGGGGGATGCGCCCATATAGAGGCGCCGCCGGGAGGTCCGGAAGATAAAACGCCTCCCTACTTAATGGCTGTATTTCCGGAGCCGGGAGCCGTGAATGTTCCCCTTGAACTCAATGTGCAATTGGAATTTTCCGAGTGGATGTCTTCGCGCTTTGCAGATTTAAACTATGTCCATCAAATAACCCTCTCCCCTATTCTTCCCCGTAAGCTCAAATTTGAAGTAAAGGGAAAAAAAGTAAGGGTATATAGCAATTCCAAACTGGAGCCCAACACCACATACATCCTTTCCGTAAATAACGGGCTTACGGATATGCAAAACCAAGCCCTGGCTAACCCCTTTCAACTGGTTTTTTCCACAGGGGGCCAGGTAGATACAAATAGCTATTCGGGCATGTTATTTGGCGATGGAGATTCTAAAGTTAAAAAATGGCTTGGCCTTTACCCCTTGGGTGAGATTCGCAACAGCTTGCAATATTTGCCGGGACATGGAAGCGATAGCCTCAAAACTTTTCCCGACATAACCAAAGAACGGCCCATGTATCTTTCTGCCAGTGACAGCATGGGAAGCTTTTCTCTTACGGGAGTTAAAGAAGGGGCCTATGTGGCCGTAGGTTTTGCTGATGCCAATGGAGACTTAAAGCCTCAGCCAGGCCAGGAGCCCATTGCTATAGGGGATAGCCTTAATTTTAAAGAGCCTTTGACCGGACAATGGAAGTTGGAAATGAGCAAATGGGAGCCTTTAAAGCTTTTATCTGCCAGTTGGAAAAAGGCCGCCGCGGCCGGGGATTCCACCAGCCTAAAAGGAATTTTAGAATTAAAATTCAATTCTAAAATATTCTGGGAAAAAGTTTTACAGTCCCAAAGTTTTAAAGTTGAGGCAGTGGATTCAGGCTCTGTTCCTTCTCTGGAAATGCCGTTTTTAGAAAAAGGGGAAATCAGCGATGTAATTCGATTGGGGCTGCAAAATGTGCGTCCTTCCCAAAATTATGTGCTAAGCTGTTCGAGTCTGGTGGATGTATATGGTAACGGCTTGGATAGCGTTTTATATAAGGCCAAATTTGAATCCAGCCCTGTTGAAGACAGTTTAAAATTTATATTGGATTTTCCCCAAGCCAAAAAAGGCGATAGCCTTATTATTAAAAACCAACAAGTTTTGGCCTTGCACAATGGATATTTCCAACGGGGAGAATTGGCTAAAGACAGCTCCGAGTATTTTTGGATTCTTGGAAAAGACAGTATTTCCGTAAAACCTATTTGGCGGGATTTTTCCAGCTTTAACTTTCCTTTTACCCAGTCTGTGGACACCACTGGTAATTTAAAATTAATTTCCAAAGTTAGCTCCACCGTTACGGACAGCTCGGGAAAGGATAGTTTGATTTCACAGGCTTTTACTTTGCTTGATTTTACCCTGCGTTCTAAAGAAGATTGGGGGTCTTTATTAATTGAGCTTCCCCCGGCTCCAAATTTTAACCAGGGCAAATTGGTATCTCTTTTTAAAAAAGAAGACTACTCTCTAAATTTCCGGCAAAAAAACTCTTTAAAGCTGGATAGCTTGCTCCCCGGAAACTATCAGTTAGAAGTGTTTATGGATGAAAACGACAATGGAGTTTGGGATCCGGGTTCTTATAACCCCTGGAAAGTTCAGGAATATTATAAATTATTGCCTGATACGGTTCGCATAGAGGCCAGAGAACCTGCCCTTATGTCCTTACAAAAAATGAAATAAAACTATTTTGCAAATGACCATGGTAGCTTTAAGAAAATCAAACTTATTCCTGCGGACTATGTTTATAGCGGCCATTGCTTTATTGTTTGGAGGTTGCTACACCTTTACAGGAAGCACCTTGCCCGCCCATTTGAAAACCATTCAGGTTTTACCTGTGGAGGACAACACATTAAATCCGGTATTTGCTGAAAAAATGACTCAGTCCTTAATTTCGGGCTTTGAATCCCGCAGTTCTTTAAGAGCGGTGAACCAAAACCCCCACTGCGAATTAAAAACCATTTTGAAAAGTTACAGCCACGTTCCTTACAACACCAGCGGCAGCGATGTAACTTCCTATCGAATTGATGTGAAAATATCGGTGCAATTTTTTGATAGAGTTAAAAACAAA
The DNA here is from genome assembly GCA_050294405.1 of Fibrobacteria bacterium. Taxonomy (GTDB): domain Bacteria; phylum Fibrobacterota; class Fibrobacteria; order UBA11236; family JADFYW01; genus JBNKOC01. Next base: position 411,590 of record JBNKOC010000028.1, read on the forward strand.
ATGCTTTTTGAAGAAGACAATTTACCTGGTTTTGGCACCTATTCTGTGACCAATGGACAAACCGAATCCGAAGGGCAGGAAGCCACCATAGCCAGCGTAGTGGAAATCATATTAAATAACACGGTATCTCAATGGTAATTGAATTTGTAAAAATGCACGGCACCGGCAACGACTATGTATACATTGATTGTTTCAATCAGGATTTTCCTCATGCCGATAAACTGGCTATTTCCCTGGCCCACAGGCATTTTGGGGTTGGCGGCGACGGATTAATTTTAATCAAGCAAAACCCGGCTGGTGACGGTGAAATGGTAATGTATAATGCCGATGGCTCCAAATCCCAAATGTGCGGGAACGGCCTTCGCTGTGTGGCTAAATACCTCCACGATACCTATGCCCCGGGAAAAAAAAATTTAAAAATCCAGACGGGCAATGGTTTGCTGGATGCTAAAGTAATTACTGGAGACGACGGAAAAGCTAAGTCCATCACCATTAACATGGGAAAACCCATTTTTAAAGGCCTGGAAATCCCCACTACCATTGATAAAGAAAGGGTTTTTGAAGAAACTCTGGAAGCTGGCGGCAAAAACTTTAGTTTTTCTTCGGTTAGTATGGGAAACCCCCATTGCGTAATATATGTGGAGGATGTTAAAAATTTTCCTCTGCATGTATATGGGCCTTTGATTGAAAACCATCCTATTTTTCCCGAGCGGGTTAATGTGGAGTTTGTGGAACAGGTTAGCAGGCAAAAACTAATCCAACGCACCTGGGAAAGGGGTTCAGGAGAAACCTGGGCCTGTGGAACCGGGGCCTCAGCAGTTGCGGTGGTGAGCCGTATTTTGGGCATGACCGAAGAAGAAGTGGATATCGAACTTTTGGGGGGAGAATTAAAACTTCAATACCAAGAGGGCGAATCTGTTTTTATGACTGGAAATGCCATCGAAGTTTTTAGAGGCAAAATTGAAGTGGACCCCAACACAGGGGCTATTCTTTAATCACAAAGCCTTGAAGACCCATATCCATTAAGTCCAGCAGTTTTTCATCGGCTTCCCGTTTGGATTTAAAATAGCCAAAGCGGAGTTTGTAAAATGGGGCATCGAAAAAAATGTCCACATTAGCCCCGATTTGACTGGAGAAAGCCCTGCGCTTGGCCTGGGCTGTTTCGAACTCGGCCACTGTTAACAATTGAATGCGGTAATTGCTGCTGCTGGCTTGTTCTTTTTTGGGTTGAGGGGCTATGGCCATGGGCGATGTTGCGCTTTCTTTGGGTTTTTCCTGTAAGGCTACCTGAATGGGTTGCTTTACTAAGAGGCCATCCAGTTCCGTATCTTTTTCGAAATTTTTAGTAAAGGGAGATTCCTCGGCATTATCAGTGGCTACCTTAGGTTCGGCTTTTCCTGCCCAGGGTTTGTCAAAATCCAAATCCCATTCTTCTTCTGTTTCGTTACTTGGAGTTTCCACAGCTTCGACTTCGTAAGTGGTGGTTTCATTTTTTTTCAACAGCTTGGAGCAGTTTGTAAAAAGAAAGCCTAAGGCGATTAAACACGAGAGTTTTAAAAATTTTACATTCATATTAATTATTCTATAAAAGGTTTCAGTGAAAGACCCACAACCCAATCATAAGTTTCTGGAAAAATATAAGAAAGTAATTTCTGAAAATAAGCAAAAGAAACAAAAGGCTATTTGGCGGGGGCTCATTTTTTTGTCTTTATTGGCCCTGGTAACCTATATCGGCAAGGTAAAACCCAGGGAAACTAAAATTGTGAACAGCCACGACCTTTTAGGCTGGATTTTTTTAAAGGACCACAGCTATTCTCTTTTTTTGGTGCTCCCCAACGATGGAGACTACTCCAACAAATTAGCCACAGGGGAGAGAGTGTATTTTAATCCCCATCCCCATCCGGGTTTTTTGGACAGCAATCATATTTTATATCACCCCCGTAGCCTATTTTTGATGGGGCAAATAAACAAAGAAATGATTAGCGCTTATTGTTCCAAAGTAGATAGTGGCCAGTATTTGTATTTCAATGGGCCGTCGCAGTGGCAGACTGAGTGCCCCAAGGCAAAAATTATGGAGAGCCAGGCTTTTTCTTTGTTTGAAGATATGTCTTTGGAGTCTGGGGTTCATTGGAATGGAGATGGAAAAGTGGAAGCCTTGGATTTAGCTTATGGGGGGCAGCACTTTCGAGTGGCTGAAAACCCTTCCCTATGCGAAGGAGGGCAAAAATCTTTGCAATTGTGTGTCGCCCTCAAGAAAGGGCCTTCTCCCCAAGGAAACCTAGGGCTTTTTTTGGCTCCGGGCCAGGCTCTGGTGAAAGGAAAGCTGGATTCTAATTTGGTCTTAAATTCAAAAACCCAGGCCCTTGGTTTTCGTGTTTTGAAAAATGGGGAGCTTCAAATAAAAAAACTTTGGCTTAGCGAAATTAACCCTCATTCTTTTTAGGATTTTTGCCATGCATTTGCAGAATGAATGGGCTTAATCCAACATGTCTGATAAGTCTTCCCCTTCCAGAGTGAGGTCATCCAGCCAAAACTCGGTAGTATCTATTCCTACCAAATTAAACTCAATTCGTTTGATGGAAGTGGCCGATTCCAGCCAGCTTAAGCTGGGACTTGGGTTGGCATCTGGAAAAATCCCGAGACTATCAAAGGAGATGTTAAGTTTTTGCCAATCGGAAGGAACTTGAATATCTGCGCTGTAGTGTTTTACAAACCCCAATTTTTCGATGGCATCGCTTTCAATGCTAACATTCAACCGGCCGCGCCCCTTGATATAAAAAGAAAGCCCTGTTGCCTGGCTAAAATCCCACAAGCTATCGGCATTGGGTCTGTTTCCAAGGAAATAACCCACTATGCCATAGTTACCCTGAGGGGTTAAAGTGGCAAACAGGGATTGAGAGCTTTGGTATCCTTCAGATGCAACTTCATATTTTGCGGTACCTGCCGACTGGGTGGAATAGAGATAGTTCCCCTCCACCAGAGCGCTCACACTCATTTGAGTAAGGGGCTCTTCAAAGCCTTCAATTAATACGGAGTTAAAAGAAACGCTATCACTAAGTTGAATATTCCCGGAGGATCTGACATCCAGGAATGGCCCCAATGCCCACATGGAATTATCAGAAAGCAGGAAAGAGCGGTAGGTTCCCTGGGAAACATTGGAAATTGAAAAAGAACCGTCGGATTCCAAAGAGGCCGAATAGGAGGAACCAGATAAAAAGATGCTCTTTGCTACGGCACCTTTTCCTATGATGGTTCCGGATACCGAACCATAATTTTTCAAAACAAGGGAATCCTCGGAGAAAGAATCTCCAGTTGACTCTAACTCAGGAGCCAAAACGCCCCCGCTGGGATGATCCGCTTGTACCAGGTAAACTCCCGCAGGCAGAGAATCAAAAGCGGCAATTCCAGATTCGTCGGTTAAAACAGATTTGTATATAACATCGTTGCCTGCAAGGATATTTTTTAACCAGGAGTTAGATGGGATTGCCTTAACTGAGGCATGGGCAACGGGTTGTTTTTCCGAGTCGATTAAGGTTAAAGTCAAGGGGTTGCCAATGTCTGTCCCACCTCCGTCGGCCACAGGCTTTGTACCGCAACCCAATAGGCTCCAAGCTATTGCAACATAGAGGCCATACAGCAAAAATTGAATTTTAGGGTTCATTGTTCGGGCTGGTTTTTTTTCAAACGTTTAGGGCGTTCTGGTTTTACTAAAGGGAAAAATTGAAAGTTAAGTTGAAAAATTTGATCGGCGTCTTCGCTTGTTTCGGCAAATTCTAATAGTTGTTTGCGGAAATTTTGTAACAGACTTTTGACTCGGGAAATATCTTTTTCAGATATTCTTAATGTGGTCCCACTGATTTCCCGGAAGGAGTGCGGAAATCGGGTTATGGATTCTTTCCCTAATTGAATCATGTCTTCGTGAAACTTGGAAGCTAATACATGCTTCACTTCAGAGTTAGTTTGCAATTTATTTTCAACGGGTTCCCAGCCATTTTTTGTTTTACGAATTAATTTTAATTTTTTTAAGAGACGCAAAGAGCTGGAAGCTTCTTCTCGGCTAATTTCGGGCATTAATACCCGAGATACCCAATGAGAAGAATTTTTAAAGTCCGGCAAAGCCGTTATTTCACGGATAGCAATGTGCCACCAGTCTCTCATAATTTCCAACTGCTCATCTTTGAGGCTTACGGGAAGCGAGGTTTTTCTCAATTTAAAAAGCTCTGCCAGCCAGCGTTCTTTTTCCTTTTGAGAGTTGGCGGTGTTGAAGCGCGCTAGAGTAATTAAATAATTGCGTTCATCGTTGCTTAGTTTAAATGCTTTTCCAAATCGTTCAACTCCCTGAATGGATAAATGGCGCTCTCCGTTGATGACATTTTTAAGGGAGTTAGGAGACTTATACCCAGCCTTAGAGACCAGGTAGCGGTGAGAAAAAATCGGGTTGATTTCTTTAGAATATTTAAAAAGGGCTGCAAAATATTCCCTGTAATTAAAATAGCTAAAGATGTTTGGCTTTTCAGGTTCAGCTTTCATAGGACTAATATATCAGATTTTTTCGATTTGGAAATGGGGCTCCCTTATAGTTTCTTTTCACTGTATCCTGATATGGAGGATTAAAAAATATAATATATACATTATTCCCCTTAAAAATTGTTTGAACGTATCCTATAAAGATACAGAAATATTCAATAATAGAAAAGACCGGCATTCTAAGTAATAGCCCATGGCTATATTGAGTAGAAATCCTGAGTGACTATATACCGGGAAAATAGGGAAACAAAAATCTTGGAACCATACCAGCCTGGAGGTTGGGCAATTTGTGATATTTTGATTTTTGGAAAACTTATGCTTAATAAAAATTTTGCATTATTTACTGCGGGATTGATGCTTTGCTTGATGCCCGTTATGGCCCAATCATTAACTGGAATTGAATCTGTGGAATTCGATTCCTCTCACAACCGCTATTTGATATCCAATGGGGATAATATTATCGCCCAATCCGCTTCCGATGGCACTTTAAGCGTATTTGGTAGCGGGACCGCTAAGTTTGGAATGGAAGTAATGGATGGTGTTTTGTACGCAATAACGGATGGGGGCGTAAAAGGCTATGATTTGGAAACCGGGGAGGAAGTTGTAGATGTTCCCTTAACTGGCACTATGCTAAATGGAATGGCAAGCAATGGGGAAAATTTGTTGTGGATAACCGACACATTTGGAACGAGCGTTACTCAAGTCAATGTGGAGGATAAACAAAACCCTACTGTTGAAAAAATTGTAGCCAGTACTCCTGCGCAACCTAATGGAATCTATTTCGATTCGCTTGTTAGCCGTTTGGTTTTTATCAATTGGGGAAATAATGTGGAAATCCAATCTGTTTTATTAACCGATCCCAATGCCATTAAAACGGAAATGTCAACTAGCTTGGGGAATTGCGATGGTATCACCCGCGATAGGGCGGGAAATTGGTATGTATCCTGTTGGGTTCCGGAATCTGGAGTTTATAAAATTGCTCCAGATTTTTCTGGAGTGGCGGTCCCAATTGAAGGCGATTTTGAAAACCCCGCGGACATGGATTACAATCCGCTGGATGATGTTGTTGTGGTTCCCAATACCGGTAATAATTCAATTTCCCTGATACAGCTGGAGAACCCAGTCTCCCTCCGTTTCCCAGCTAAGGGGGGAACAGAGAACATCTCTGTTCCCCCTGAATTTTTTACAGTCCCCCAAGCTATTTTCCCTGAATTATCTAAGGGAAATGTTATGTGGTATAACGTTTTGGGAAAACCCTTGTTTTACAGTAAGCCCGTTAAGAGTCCCCAATTGCATGTGGAATATAAGTAAGGAACCATGGTTTTTTCATCAAAAAAAACAAGAATGTTCTGCGGGAAAATCCTTCCATGTAGATACCTGTTTCTCGGATATTCCTTTTTGTTGCTTGCTGTTTCAGTAATGGCTCAAAACCGTCTTGGCCAGCATCCGGGTTACCAGCTTGTAAGCTATCCCCTGGATGACTTTAATATGGGCATAACCGGAATGGATTTTTTACCAGACGGCAGGATGGTCATTTCCACTTACCGGGGAGACACTGCCAAAAGCTACGAAAACATCATGTTTGGGAGGGAAACTTTTGGGCAGGTTTACCTCGTTGAAAATATTCAGGGAGATCCGAGTGAAGTGACTCACAGCCTTATTGCGGATGGCTTTATAGACGCCATGGGCGTGGAAGTGGTGGAGGGGGATATATACATTGGGGATATTAATCGCATAATCAAACTGGTAGATAGTGACGGCGATGGCTTTTACGAAAACAAGGAAACGGTAGGAGAGTTGCCTGCCGGGGATGATGCATCGCTTACATACTCTTACGGTCCGGTTTATAAAGACGGGTATTTTTATATGTCACTGGGTTCCCCGGCAGCTTTTAACAGTAAGGACAGAGGGACTGTTGTGCGCATTCCCTTTGAGGGCGGTGATTATGAGGTTGTGGCCACTGGCCTTCGCTCGCCGGACGGTATCGGATTGGGGCCGGAAGGAGAAATTTTTGTAACCGACAATCAGGGTAATTTTCGACCCGCTTCTATTTTAACCCATATACAACCAGGAAAATTCTACGGATGGGGTTTTGGCAATAACCAACCTGAAACTGCTTCTCCTAGCCTGCATCTGCCCTATCAGGTACTCAACAATTCTCCCACAGAGCCTGCATATATGAGTAACGGCCGTTATGCGGGGCAGATACTCTACGGAGATTGGGGACGAAATACGTTATTTCGCGCCTTTGTTGAACAGGTTGGGGGAAACTACCAAGGAGCGGCTTTTCCCGTGACTGGAGGTTTTAGCGCCTTTGTACACCGTATAAAAATAGACGATGACGGAGTGATTTACCTTGGTGAAATTACCTTAGCCTCTGGCCCAAGGGGCCCCCAAAAATTAATACCCCGGCCAGAGGCGCAAGTTTTTGAAATGTTGGCGGTGCGCTCCCGATTGGGGGGTATGGAAATAGAATTTACCCAGCCTGTGGGTGATGCGGCAGAACAAGTGGAAATGTATGCTTTGGAACATTGGCATTATACACCTACTTCAGCCTATTATAATGATCCACAGGATGTTTTATCCCTTGAAATTGCTTCCGTTCAAATTTCGGAAGATCGCTTACGGGTGTATCTGGAAGTTCCTGGGCTGAGCGAGGGCAAGGTTATTCATATTAGTTTGGGCGAAAATTATACATCGCAAACTGGAGAAAATTTGTGGTTTCAAGATACATATTATACTCTGAACGCAATTTCCAATACTCCGCCACAGTTGGCTTCCATATCTCCTTCGGCCAGGGAAACCGCTTCTTATCTTAAGTTTGAGAGGAAAGGCAAAGGTTTGATGTTTCATTGGAAAGGAAATTTTGAAAATTTTTCCCTATACAACCTTCAGGGAGCATTGCGTTTTTCATCGGAGGTTTCGGATCAACAAACGTTATGGGTTCCTGCTTCGTTTTTAACTAAGGACGTTTTAATTGTGAAATTAACAGCTGAAAACATTTATTCAATTCAAAAAATCATCTTATAAATATTAAAGGATTATGTTAGTGTGGATTCTTTAGGTATAACCAAAAAAACTTTATTTATGTGGACAGCTGTTGCGTTTATCTGCATGTCCGTTTCTCTTTCCGCGCAAATTACATTTACAGATGTCTTCCCTGATCTTGATTTTGAGGAACCAATTTATTTTGGACCCTTCCCTGGCAAAACTGAAACCTATGTGGTTTTGGAACAGCACGCAGGCAACGTATTGGTGGTTTCCAAACAGGGTGATATATGGACAAAAAGCATTCTATATAATCTTGATGTTCATCAAAATGCGGAGATGGGATTGTTGGGTTTTGCCTTCCATCCAGATTTTTTGAACAATCGAAAATATTATATCAGTTATGATCCGCCTGAGGAGTTTTCAAATATAGTAGAAGAGCGCGCTGTGGATGAAACCCTGATTGCCGATTCTGGCGAAGAAGGGGTTTTGATCTTTAACATAGACGATCCTTACAGCAACCACAACGGGGGTACAATAGCCTTTGGTCCTGACGGCTATCTTTATTTTGGGACTGGGGACGGAGGTTTTAATTTTTCCAACTTAACGGATGATCCCGAGGCAAATGGCCAAAATACAAACAGCTTGCTGGCTAAAATGTTGCGGGTTGATGTTAATAGCCAGGAAAACGGAAAGAACTATGCCATTCCTCCTGATAATCCTTTCGCAGGGGGAGGGGGAGCCGGAGAAGTTTTTGCATATGGATTGAGAAATCCCTGGAAATGGAGTTTTGATCCGTTAAACGGAGATCTTTGGGTAGGGGATGTGGGCGCAAGCGCTACGGAAGAAGTTAACATAATAACCGCTGGAGGCAATTACGGTTGGGTTTCCATGGAGGGAACGGCAGGCACCAACACGGGCAACATGATTTTGCCCGTTTTTTCCTACGGAAGGGCTGATGGAAGGGCTGTTATAGGCGGAGTGGTGTATCGAGCTAATCCGGAATCGCCTTATTATGGAAGCTATTTTACTGCAGATTATTATACCCAGAATCTCTGGGGTTTGAAAAAAAATGGAACCGATGCGGCTACGGCTACGGAACTGGGCACAGCCCCAACGGGCATTTCCAGTTTCGGCTATGATGAATTGGGTCGCATATATGCCGTAGGTCACGGAAATGGCATTATATATCGTTTGGACAGTCCTGATTTAGGCGGCCAATCCACAGGCATAGGATCCCTTGGAATCCCCAAAATTCAATCGTCAAAAACTTTTCATGTTTCTCGGGGTGGTATCCTCAACCCAGATTTATTCATAGCTGGAGACAAATGGGAGATGATAAGTTCCAATGGAACAAAAAGCAAAACTTTTAGCCTCCAAGCCCGACGAATACCTGTGGAAACAGACTGCGGATTGTATCTGTTACGCAATACTAGAACCGGGAGCAACAATATCTTATTGGTTTTTTAAGGAAATATGCCGTTCAGGCTGACTAAATCACCCCAAACTAGGGAGGGACAAAATGAAAAACAATTACTCAACATGTATAAGGCGGACATCGTGTTCAGGTTTGGCCTTTGTTTCCACGGGAATGTTGTTTGTTAGTACTTCTTTAGCTCAAATGGACCCGGATGAAAATTTTGAGGCTCGTTGCAATGCGCCTGGTGTGACGCTGTGCGCGAGTTTTGATTCTCAATCTTCCACCGACATGCCCGGCAGATCGGGACAGGCGCAGGTGGATACAGAAATCAAAGCTTCGGGAGAAGGATCCATGTATGTGGATGTTTGCGGCAATTGCCCTTCGGCTCCAGGCTACATAGCCACAAATATGGGGGCTGAATTCGGCGCCAACAGCAGTCTTTATATCCAATGGCGTCAGCGTTTTGATCAGAACATGATAGATGTTGATTTAGGCGGGGAAGGCTTTAAACAAATGGTGCTGTACGATCAGTCCCCTGGAGGCAATATCGAGGTGGCTATGCTTAATCTTGGCTACAATGGTTTTCCTCAGGCTTATACAGCCATGGGGGGAGCCTACATGAGAAAGCCCCAAAGATCATTGCAGGGAAGTACGCTTATGTGGAATGAAGAGGAAGACATCTGTACAACAAGCGACATGGAAAACTGCCTGCATTATAAACCCGATGAATGGATGACTTTTTATTATGAACAGGAAATTGGAGATTGGGGGGAAGCCAACACCCGGATTAAAATCTCCATGAGCGGTGAAAATGAGCCCTTGCAAACTTTTATAACCTATGATGATTGGACTTTTGAGGACGACGGCCCCGACTCTTACCAGCGCACCATCTGGCTTGGCCCCTTTTCCCTGGGTCGCAGCGGGTCGGGCTTTGAAGATGCTCAAACCTGGATAGATGAATTGATAATCTCCACTGAGCCCATTGCCGATCCTTATCAGGAAAGTACGGATATACACAAGAGTCCCTTTGGGAAGGACAAAGGAAATATGGAAATTAAAGCTCATTTCTTTGAGAAAAATTCATTTATCATTTCTTTTGCGAACAAAAAGAAAAATGCAAATGTCTCCATATATGATATAAAGGGAAAAGAAGTGGAGAGGTTTGCAGGATTAAAAGACGATAAAGTGGAATGGAACGCTTCTAAAATGCAAAAGGGTATTTATCTGGTTCAAGTGGAGTCGGATGATCAGAACTTCAATCAAAAGCTAGTACTGACTCATTAACCAAGGAAATATCTCTTAAGGGCCCCGCGAGCTTGAAGGGACAATGGGACGCCCAATTTTTAGAACTGCCCTTATATAAACATACATCAAAAGGGGAGAATTATGAAAATCAAAAAGATTTTGGAAAGCCTGATTTTGACAGGAGCCCTTGTTGGTCAAATATTCGGCCAGGCAAATCCAGATGCAAGTTTCGAAGAAAGGTGTAATGCTGATGGAGTCCTGCATTGCTTTGGTTTTGATACTCCCCAATTACATGGCCAGGTGTCAGGCACAGCCACCTTCACAGATGAAATAAAAGTTTCCGGAGAAGGTTCCATGCATGTGCCCATGCCTCCCAGCGCTGGCATGGTTATTGGGAATGTGGTAGTGGACTTGGGGGCGACTTTCGGAGAGGGGAGTTCTTTATACATGCAATGGCGCCAGAGATTTTCGGAATCCTATACCACTGAAGACTTGGGAGGGGATGGAGTTAAACAAGTGGTCATTTACGATGATCAACCCTGTTGCGAAGTGGAAGTGGCGATGCTCAATTGGGAATACCGTGGCTTCCCTCAGTTTTATACCAATGTGATGCAGAATTGGTTTTATAAAGACCTGGGAGGCGGCGATGTAGCCTGGCAATACAATGAAGAGGAAATTATTTGCACAGAATCCGATCCAAGTACTTGCGATAAGTATCTGCCCGATGAATGGATGACTTTTTCTTACGAAATGCATATTGGTGATTGGGGCGAGCCCAATAGTGTTATCAAGGCGGCCTGGGCTCCTGAAGGAAAGCCTTTAAAGACCTATGTTTATCTAGACGATTGGGAATTTAACCAGGACACTCCCGGACCAGATAATGCCTTTCGTACAGCCTGGATAGGGCCCTTTTCAGTAGATCGAACAGCCGGTGGCAATCCCGATGCGGAAACCTGGTACGATGAATTTATTATTTCTACTGAGCCCATTGCCGATCCCAATGAGTCCCCTGTCACCCATGTCCGCGCGATGGATAGAGCAGAAGGAAAGCTGAACATTCAGCTAAGCTCATTAAATAATCTGGTAAATATTTCTTGGTTGGAAATTAGGGGATCGGTGGATGTATCCATTTATTCCTCTCAGGGTAAGCGCTTAACTCGCTTCACAGGCAATCAGCCAGGAAAAGTCGTTTGGGACGCTTCAGATCAGAGCAGTGGGGTGTACCTGGTTGAATTGAATTCAGGCTATCAAACTTATAGGAAAAAATTTTCTCTAATACGTTAGATTTTTTTACTCTAACAACATAAAAATTTTCAGTTGGGAGATCTTAGTTAAAAGCAACTTCAAGCTTCCCGAGATTTGAATTGCCCTGCTCCAAAATTGCCCTGTATTTTTACTGATATGTTTAGCGGAAACCAAGGCTCAGGAATGCGGCAGCGGGGAGTTTAAGGTTGAAGCAGTATTGGATGGAAATATTTGGAGAGTTAATAGTGGAGGGAGCACTGTTTGGACAGGGAATAACATACTGCAGGCCATGCGCGAAGCTCTTGGGAGCCTGACCCCAAACCGCAATTCAAAGGAGAGGGTGGTGGTCCGCGGGTCAGGCTCGATACCTGCCAATGAATCATTGGATTTGCCAAGTGATACAACGCTTGATGTTTGCGGGACGATTAATGTTAGTGGCTCCCCAGGAGAAGATAATGCTGCCCTCAGGGGACGCAATGTTAGAAACGTGGAAATTCAAAATGTTAATATTACCGGAACGCCCTATTTTGGGATTTTTTTTCGAAAAAGCCATGATATTATTTTGGGTAACATCGATTTGCGATTATCAGGTGGACTTGGAATTCGCATAGACAACGATCCTTCAGGAAGCGGAAATTATGGCAATACAGACCGTTCTACAAACATTCGAATAAAACATGTTTATGTGTCTGGAACTAATAATCATGGGGTTGAGAATATCACTAATGTAAAAGAGGTGATAACCCGTGGCGGCGGCAGGGGAATTTTTTGCGTTTCGGAAAGTGGAGGGGTAATAATTGACAAACTTGATATTTTAAATGCGGGGCAAAATAATTCCATATTAGTGGAAAACTGCTACGATGTCGTACTGGCTGCCGAAAGCGGAAAAGTAGAAGGCTCCCTTGAGGTGCGCCTTGCGGGGCGTAGCGAATTTGACAACAACAGAAATATTACGGTGCAAAATTTAACCGTAGTTGATGCTCCGGTGAGGGAAAGGCCATGTGGAGAGAATGTTGTTTTTCGAAATAACAGGCTTAGCGGCGGAGCCAGTTATGATATTTGCACAGAGCCTGTGAGTGTTAATCAAGAAGATGTTACTATCCCTGGCCCTATATCTAATTATAAATTTTTTTTTAATGAGGGGTATTTTGAATTTAGTTTTCAATTTGAAAATGATGGCTATGCCGGGAGCCAACCAGCCCTTATTCAGCTGAAATCCCTTACTGGAAAAACCTATTTTGCGGAAAAAGCGCCCAATTTTGGCCTCTATAGTAAAAAAGTATCCCTAAAAGCAAGAGGCGTTTTTTTGTTGGTTGTGCAAGTCGGGAAGAAAAGCTTCACAAGATTTGTATTAGCCCAATAATTGCCGCCAATATTTTTAAAATTTAGAGTTCAATCCGCACAATGCCCTATCTATTTGAGGTTTGGGGCTATTTATTGTTAACTTGAGGGTATGAATTACCAAAAAATTATTTGCGACGCCATGGACGAAATGGCTGATGGCAAAGACGAAGCGGCAGAGGCCAAGTTAAATGAGTGCATGGCCGATATTAAAATCCACACGGCTGATGGAAGCGCCGACGAGAGCCACTATTACAACTGGGGCATGTGCTTGTATTTGTTGGAAGAGTACGAACAAAGCCTCTTAAAATTTGAAAAAGTTTTGGAGTTCGATCCGGCTCACGAAGATTCCCTTTGGCAAATCGTATCTATTTTGTTCTACAACTTGCAAAAGGCCGAAGCCGCTTTACACATTCTGGAAAAAAAGCTTTTGCCCAAATATCCCGACGAACCTTTGTATAACGAAGCTTTAACAGATATCCAAAGCTATTTGCGCCATGCTCCCAAAGAGGCCTCCGGCGAAAAACCCGATACAAATAAAAAGAGCGATGTATAACATCGCTCTTTTCCTATAAAATCTGCTAATAAATTAACGAGAGTAATATTCCACAACCAACTGTTCGTTTAATGTAATAGGAATTTGCGCTCTTTCAGGTTGAGCCACAAATTTACCATTCATTTGAACTTTGTTGATTTCGAAATATTCGGGGATTTCCACGCTGGCGGAATGCGTTAAGGCTTCTACCATTTGAGGGTGGGCTTTTGATTTTTCCCGAACAGAAACGATAGCGCCTGGTTTTAAACGCTGGCTGGGAACTTTTGTTCTTGTACCGTTAATTTCAAAGTGTCCGTGACTAACATACTGGCGGGCAGCATAAATAGTTTTAGCAAAACCCATGCGATATACGGCAGCATCCACGCGGGATTCTAAAATTCTAAGCAATACATCACCTGTATTTTGAGTGGAGCGTTGGGCCTCGTCAAAATAAGCGCGAAGTTGTTTTTCAGAAATATAATACGTGGCTTTTAATCTTTGTTTTTCCACCAATTGGGTTTTATAAACTGATGCGCTTTTCTTTCTATTAAGGCCGTGCTGTCCCGGTGAAAAGGGACGCTTTTCCATAATTTTGGCAGCCTTTTTAGTGAGGGCTAACCCTAAGGATCTGGATATCCTAACTTTTGGCCTGGTCATTCAAATACCTTTATTTTTATTGTTTCAAAACTACTAAACCGTACCTCGGTTTATTTAGGGGCGAAAAGCTAATTTAATAGCTCAACAATTTCAATCTCTCGCCCGGGGAGTTATTGTTGAATTTTTTTGCAGTCAAAAAGTAAAATAAAACCATAATTATTTTTAAATTTGGGGGAAACTCAATTCCCATGGTGAAAATTTATTCAAAAAATCATAAAAAGAGCTTTTACGGCCTGATTTACTTGTTTTTAGCCTTTTTTGCCTTCTCCTGCTCTGTGGCCCCTTCTGTCAGAAAAAGCGATTCCCAAATGCGGACCATGGCCAATGGCGTGCCTCCTGAGCTCAAATCAGAGCCTATCGTCCTGCTTCAGGATTCCATGGTGGTTGTGCCTTATTTAAATAAAAGTGGCAAAAACAAGCTCACAACCCATAATTACCGGGTTTACCTGGTGCAAAAGGACGAATTTAAAATTCTGGAAACCCTGGTTATCTACCATTCCGAGACCGTGGAGTCCCGCCCCAGCATTAAAGCGCGTATTTATTATCCCAATGGCAGCAAAAAAATTATGGGTTGGGAAAAATTTAGCAGCCAAAGGGTGCAGGAGGCTGGTTATTACGAATCCAATCGCTGGGCGAATTTTGCGAAAGTTCCCGATTATGCCCCCGGGGTGATAATCGCCTTGGAAATAACCAGGCGCTATTCCAAACCCGAATTTGAGAATTTGTATGTGGCTCGGGAAAATTACCCCATTTTGAAAAAAGATATTGTTTTGGAAATCCCCGAAAATTCCAACTTGGTATATGGTTTTGCCAATAAAGAGGGTTTAAAAGCCGACTCCTCCAAGTGGCAGATAAAAGAAAAGAAAAAAGTGGCCTATCATTTTCGCAACTTGGCTAAAATCGAAAACTTTTCCCATATTAAATATCCGGAAAACTGGTTTGGAGCGGTGTATTACAATGTGCCTCCCGAAGGCAATGTTTCTTATAGTTGGGAACAAATAGGCGATCACTACCTTAGCTTTTTGCCTGATATTTCTGAGCCCTCGGAAAAAATAAGGGAGTTTTCCAAACAAGTGGAGGGAAGCCGTCCCGAGGAAATAATTAAAAGCGCTTACAATTTGCTAAAGAAAAAAATCCGCTACCACGCCGATGAAAAAGAAATTTTTGCCATTGTCCCCCGGCAACTGGACATCATTTTAAACAACGGTTATGGCGACTGCAAAGAGATGTCTTTTTTGATGATGGCGGTTTTAAAAGAAAAGGGCCTTGATGCGGGCTTGGCCTTAACATCAAGTCCTGGTGTGTGGCAATTGCATAAAAGTTACCCGGCCCTTAGTTATTTTAACCATGTTATTCTGTACTACAAAAAAAGCGATGGTAAATTGGTTTTTGTGGACCCCACCGTTAAGTTTGGGGATTTTAACAACTCTCATTTCCCTTTAAACCAGCAAAAGGCTTTTTTCCTAAAGAAAAACGCAAGTTTTGTGGATTACATTTTTAGCGGCGATGAATTTGAAAATAGGATTGTAACCACATCGGAAATAAAAAAAGAGAGCAGTGGCTGGATTCAAACAGGGGTGTTGGAATTTCACGGCCTTTCGGCTTTTAACTTGTTTCGAAGCCTAAGCGGTTTAACCCCTTCGGAAGAAGGGGAATTTTTAAAAGAATTTTTGCAGGAGTCCTTTAATCTGGAATCTACCAATAGTGTATTAGATACACTATCCCCCGGTTCGGCCCGGATCAATTACACTGCGAATATAAATCGCTCTGAATTGAAATTGGGCAAGGGAGGCATGTTAATCAATGGGCCCAGTTTATATGGGGGGCTCAACCGCTTTACCACCCTTGATTTTGAAGGGCCCCGTTATTTTGAAGAAATCGTGCAGGAGGACAGTTGGTCGTTGCCCGAAGGCTTTAGAGATTTGGAATCGAATAATTTGGAATTTGAATTTTGCAAAGGGGTGTGGTCGTCCAGCCCGGGAAAAGTTTCCCGCAAATTTAGAGGAGAACGGAAAAACTTTTCGGAGGCGGAATCGAAAACCCTAAGTAGCTATTACAAGGCCCGCCAAAAATTTTTAAAAACCACAATTTGGCGGTAATATGACACATACATTTAGTCGGAAAAATTTATCTTTGCTGGTTCTATTGTTTGCAGCCAGCAGCTTTTGGAATTGCGCGGTTCCCTTAAGTAAACCCGACTTGCTGGAGGTTCCTCCCAAGAATGAAGGTGTGGAAAAAAAATGGGAAAGTTTTGGGGCCTATTACGAAGTAGACGAAATTTTTGTGGAAGCCACATACATGACGGGTTTTAACGCCTCCATGCCCCAAACCAAATATATTATAAATAAAAAAATAAAGATATTAACAGATAAGGGTTCCGAATACGGCACCCTATTTATTCCCCGATATTTTTACCGGCCCCGAAAGTTTAAAGTGGAAGTGACCAAGCCCAATGGGGAAATAACCAAGGTTTCCACCTCAGAGTTAACCCGGCAATTTATGAAAAATAAGCCTATTGTTATTCCTAAAATAACGGCGGGTTGCCAAATAAGCATATACATGGAAGGCTTGGACAATGGTTCGGTGACGTCCTTTGAGCATTACTTTTCCCAGGATATTCCCGTGTACCACGGAAAACTTACCTTTTCCAGCTACAACAAGTTTAATTACAAATTCAAAGAATATGGGGGCCTGCAATCGGGCATGGACAAAACGAGCGGCCACAAGCAATTGCGCTATCGGGTGTGGGAGGTTAAAAACCTGCAGCCCAGGGCCAGGGTGAGTTTTATTGGTTCTGTGGATGAATCTGAACCCCGCATGGCGGCGGTGATGGTGAGCCACAACCTCCAATTTACCGGCTCCACTTCAGTTTACGAAAGTTGGTCTAAAATGGCGGATAGCTATGAAGAACAGCTTATGGCTAAATCCTGGTTTAACTCTTCTTATAAAACCAAAAAGTTGGTGGACAGTTTAAAAGCGGGCAAAGAAGGTTCGTTGGAAAGAGCCGATGGAATTTTTTCCTGGGTGCAGAGTAACATCGATTACGAAAGACGCCCCTTAAAGCCCATTAATCTGGATAAAATTTTAAAAAACAAAAAGGGAAACATATGGGAAATGGCCGCCTTACTCAATTTTATGTTTACCCATGAGGGTTTTGAAACGGATATCGTTGTAACCAGGCCTAAATCCAATGGTGGATTTGATGCTTATTTTGTAACTCCCCAGGTTTTATCGGTTCCTTTGGTTAAAGTTAAGGTGGCGGATAAATGGCTCTTGAGTTTTCCCTACTCCAAAGCCGCCGTGTTGGGGGAGTACCCGCCGGATTATTTTGGATTGCAGGGTTTAAGCTTAAATGACGGTGTTACGCCTAATTTGCCGGAGCCAATTTCCGGGAAAGGGAAAACCGAAGTGGAGCTTAGCCTGGATTTGGATAATGTATCGGGAGATAACATTAAATACCATGCCAATTTGGAATATAGCGGAGTTATGGCATACATCATGCGCAATCGTTTTATCAACCAGGAAGAAAAAATCATTAGGGAAGGCTTTCAAAAATACCTGGAAGATTTGGGAACCTCCAATAAGCTTACGGATTTTGAAATTAAAGGGCTCGAAGACAGGGGGGAGCCCATTAAAGTGGCCCTGACATTTGAAAACGCCAATCAAAGTTTTAGCCGCAAAAAACAAACCCAGATTAATTTATCCAATATATTTAACAGCTATTTTGAACTTTACGACACCAACCGGGTGGAAGACCTAAGCTTTTCTCTGGAATATGAGTATAACGAAAAACTGGTATTAAACAATTCGGTTTCCAAAAATGTAAAAGCCGAGATACATTGCTCCAATGTGGCCAACCAGGTTTTCGAATCCAGCTGCGGGCAATCTTCTGATTCGGGAAGTGATGTTTATGAACGCAAATTTAAACTGAAAAAAATATCCATTAATTCCGATGTGATGCGAAGCCTGCTTCCTGATATTAATTCGGTGAATAAAATTAAAGACAGTTTTCTTGTTTTAAATAAATAACGTCGCAACTGGAATTGCAATCTTAAAAAGTTTGCCTCCAGCTTAATCCGGCCTCTTTTTCCCCGGGATTTAGATGGGGGGTGATTCCCGCATATTTTATTTTAGGATAGGCCCAGGCAAAAAGCGAACCGATTACAGCTCCTGCAGTAACATCCGCCAAATAATGCTTTCCCGCATACATTCGCATGGAAGCAACTAAACAGGCGGTTCCCAGGGCGCCGCCGTAAAAAAATTTGGGCCATTTATGTTGGGGGTAATTTTTGATGGATTGGTTTCCAAAATAAACGGCGCTCAAAAAAGCCGCGGAGCTATGGCCGGAATAAAAAGAACCCATAGCTTCGGATTTATTCCTCTCTTTAAAAGGAGCATGGGGGTTATAGGCCAAAGGCCTTGGCGAATAGCTTTGGGAGCGAACCCATAAATTAAGCAGTGAAGAAAATGCCAGGGCCTCTCCATAGGTCAACATATTTGATAGCCAAAGACAGGCTGTAGTGTTTGAGGAAAATGCGGGGCTGGCTAAAAAAGGGCCGGTGGCCATAAGAGACCATAACAGCAAATCGCTTCCTAAGTCCATTCTGGATGAATATTGCCGACGGCTCCAATTGTTAAGCCCGGAGGATTGGCTGGGTTTTTCCAGCAGGTAATTTGGGCTATATCCCTTTTGAAATTCCCACCCGACAAATAAATGAGAAAGCCCAATCCCTCCCCAAATATAAGCTTCCTGGGACCAGGAAATTTGAGGCGCATTTTGAGCCCAAGTTTGAGCCATAAAAAGCATTAAAAAGCACAAAGAGTTGAATTTGCTAAAAGTCATTTGGAATTGATTCCTGGAATTTATATTTACTCTCAAATGGTAGCAAAATCCCTGGAACGCAAGCCTGCCTGGCTCAAAAGAAAAATTCCCGGAGGCCCCGAGTTCGCCGGGCTGGCTAATTTGATTCGCAATAAAAATTTGAATACGGTTTGCCAAAGTGCCAACTGCCCGAATATTGGCGAATGTTGGAATCAAAGCACAGCTACTTTTATGATTTTGGGAAACACCTGCACCAGGGGCTGCCGCTTTTGCGATGTGCCTAAGGGAAAACCCGGGTTTACCGATTGGCAGGAGCCTCAGAGGGTGGCCGAGTCGGCCAAAAACTTAAACTTAAAACATGTTGTTTTAACTTCGGTGAATCGGGATGACCTGGAAGATCAAGGCTCGGAAATTTGGCGGCAAACTATTTTAGCTGTAAAAGAAGCCCTGCCTGCTTGTACGGTGGAGACATTAATCCCTGATTTTCAGGGTAACAGCGATTTGGTGGAGGTTGTTTTATCGGCAAAGCCCGAGATATTAAACCACAACTTTGAGACTGTGGCCCGACTGCAAAAACAAATTCGGGGACGGGGAAATTTGAAAGACAGCTCTCTTGTTTTAAGCTACGCCAAGTCCCGGGGGTTTATCACGAAAACCAGCCTAATATTAGGATTGGGAGAAACCCGGAGCGAAACTGAAGAAATGATAGAATACATTGCAAAATTAAATGTAGACATATTAACTTTGGGCCAATATTTGCAGCCGAGTTTTGCCCACCATCCCGTGGCCGAGTACATCGAGCCCAGGGTTTTTAAAGAGTTAAAAGAATACGCCCATGTATGTGGAATTCCGGTATGCGAATCCGCACCCTTGCAGCGCAGTTCGTTTAAAGCCGCCGATGCGTTGGAATATATCAGGGAACTACGGGCGCCAATAAAAATTGATGATCGTTGTTGTGAGCGAGGCGCACCATGATGAACCGAGGGTTCTTGTGAATAGTCTTGTCGAGGGTGAAGGAGCCTGTAACGACCTAAAACCGGATTATGTGTTATAAATGAGGGTTTTGAGGAAGAGTGGAACACCCTGCCTTTGGGCCCCAGCTCGAAAAAAGCGAGATGGGGAACCTCAAAGCTGCGAGGGAAATTTTTAGAGGTGCCCGTAAATTGACCTTAAACATTGTGATAGTACAGCCGGATATTTTCCGGGGAGACCCCGAAAAAAACCGCAGCGCCTATTTAAAAATGTTTAAAGGCCAAAAAATAAAATCCGATTCTTTAATTGTATTTCCGGAACTGGCCACCACGGGCTTTATCACTGAAGCCTCCGATTTAAAAAATCCCGTGCTTTTATCTTCGTATAAAGAAGATTTGAAGTTTTACAGCCAGCTAGCCCAAAAATTCCAAAGCTATGTTATGGGAAGCAGTTTGCTTATGCGCAATTCCAAATTTGAAAACTGGTGTTTCTTATACGGCCCCCAGGGAAAAAAACTGGGCGGTTATCAAAAACTCCATTCTTTTCGATTGGGGGGAGAGGCTAAACAATACCGCAGCGGGGAAAAAGTATTTCGGAAAAAAATCGGAGAGTTTAAAACCCAAATCAGCATATGTTATGATTTGAGGTTTCCCGAATTATATGTGGCTGGTTTTAAAAAAGGGGTTCAGCTTTTTGTCGTCAGCGCAAATTGGCCTGAAAAAAGGGCCCATCATTGGGAAACCTTGCTTAGAGCAAGAGCTATTGAAAACCAAGCCTATGTTGTAGGTGTGAACAGGGTGGGAAAATTGGGGGGCATTTCTTATAAAGGAGGCTCCCAAATAATCTCCCCTACAGGCAGGGTTTTAGTTCACGCCTCAGACGCTTTGGGAGTGTTTGCCGGAGAAATAAACATCAACCAATGTATACATTGGCGGGAACGCTTTTCCGTAATAAAAGATAAAAAGCCTGTGGATTTTTATTTTAAATAAAAATTCGTTTTAAAAAGCAACATACATATTCGGTAAAACATTTATTGCTTTTGCCGTGTTTAAAAATTTATACTAAGAAAAACTTATGGGGCTTGGTTTAAAAAACCACTTTGGAAATACTTGTACAATAACTTTAAAAAAATAAACGGGGACCATCCCTGGAGAGCTATTGGCCCCGATGGTTATGTGGACTACCAGGCTTTCCATAAAGAAAATGGAAAAATTATTTTCTTTAATTACAACCTGGCCAAAGAAATGGGGCTTATTGCCAGGAACCATCCCAAAAAAATGAATTCAAAATTGGAAAAATCCATATTGGATTGTTTTTCCCTTCAAATACTAAACGAACATGATATTTGGTCCGGTGTCGATAAGACTAAACTCAAATTAAAACCCAGGCCCTACATGGCCACTCGTTACTTGCAGTTGCAGCACAAAAGCCGCCAGGGTAAAACATCGGGGGATGGACGGAGTATCTGGAACGGTTATATAAAAAATGCCAAAGGATTTTACTTTGATGTATCCAGTCGGGGAACGGGAGCCACTATTTTAAGTCCGGGAGCCCAGGATACCAACGACTTTGTAAAAACGGGGGATGAAAGCTTGGGCTACTCTTCCGGAACTGCCGACTTGGATGAAATGTTAAGTGGGGCGCTTTTGTCCGAAATATTTTTTCGCCGCAAAATACCCACAGAACGCACCCTGGCAGTAATCAATTACCCCGATGATTCGGCAATTGGGGTTCGTTGCGCTCCCAATTTAATCAGGCCCGCCCATATTTTCAGGCTTTTAAAAATGGAAAGGCACAGCGAATTAAAACTGGCTGTGGATTATTTTTTAAACCGGCAAATTCAAAACGGTTTTTTAAAAAGGTACGGCGATTTAAAAGAGCAATACCAACATGGGCTCACATACATCGCCCAAACCTACGGGAAATTATCGGCCTTACTGGAAGAGGAATATATTTTCAGCTGGCTGGCCTGGGATGGCGATAACCTTTTGGCCTCTGGAGAAATTTTGGATTACGGCTCCATCCGCCAGTTTGCCGCCAAGCACAGCCAATACCGCTACGAAGATGTGGATCGCTTTTCTACCTGTCTTAACGAGCAAAAAAACCAGGCCAAACTTCTGGTGCAGGTTTTCGCCCAGGCCATGGACTACGCCCTGAGCAAAGAGAAAAAAAACCTGGATGAGTTTTCTCAAAGCGATAGCCTTGAAGTGTTTGAAGTTTATTATTTGCGCAACAAAGACGAGTTGTTGTTGAAAAAAATGGGGTTTGATTCCAAGCAAAGGAAAATCCTTATGGAAAAGCACCGCAGTGAAATATGGAATTTTAGAGAGGTCTGGCTTTTTTTTGAAGATTTAAAAACCGTTAAGGGAGAGGAAAAGCTTTTGGATGGAGTTACGGTGCCTCCCGTATTTATTATGCGAAATTTGTTGCGGGAGCTTCCTAAATTTTTCCTGCAGCAAAATGGCCCTAAATACCAATACCTTGACTCTAAAACCTTTCAAAATTTAATGGCTGCTTCTTATGCCCATCCCAAGGATTTGGAGCTGAATCCAAGTCGGGTAAAGCGCATTGAAAATTTTCAGCAAATGTACCTGGACCTAGCCCGTTGCTGTGGGGACTCTTTGCGAAAGACCTTAAAAACTCTGGCAGCCCGCTCGGAAGTTATCAACATGGAACATCGGGTTACCGGAGATGGTTTGGTTTGGATTACTCAGGCGGCTTTAAGCCACCGTCAAGCCATGAAATTTGATGACTTACAGGAAATTATGGATGCCTTTATTGAGTCTCAAACCCTTTTGCCTAAAAAGTACACTCCCCTGGAATCTCAAATAAAACCTAAATCGTCCACCAAAGCAAAGCTGCTCCAAAAAATCAAGGAAACCCTGGAGCTCTACAAAGAGACTATTTAAAAAAAATTCCATTTCAAGCTGTTTTGAATAGTCAAACGCTTTTCCTGGTGGTAAAATAGAGTTTTCACGAAAGAATTTATGTCGCCAACGGGAATCAAAGTCGAGCATATCAACCCATTTATTAAGGCTTGTCTGGATACCTTTTCCATGATGGCCGATCTAAATCTGACCCCAGGCCGGCCCACCCTAAAAAAACATAATCTGGATAAATACGATATTTCCGGTATTATCGGTTTGAGTGGCGAGGCGGTAGGATCCATTGCCCTTTGTTTTTCCAAAAAGGTAGTACTACAGGTGGTGAGCCGTTTTGTGGGCAGCAATTTTAATGACATGAATCGTGATGTTGCTGACGCCGTGGGTGAGTTAGCTAACATTATCGCCGGCTACGCTAAAAAAGGCCTTATCGATTTAAAGGTGGAAATCTCCTTGCCTTCGGTTATCATGGGTGGCGGACATCGGGTTTTCGAACCCAAAGACGCCATGAGTTTTATTATTCCCTTCGATAGCTTTTTGGGAAGCTTTGATATGGATGTTACGCTAAAGCGAAACCCTGCCTGAAGTCGCGATCATCAATTTTTAAGGTTACCCAAAGTTGGCTTTAAAGCAGTCCTGGATTCTGTGCATTAATAACTACAGGAGCTACGGCACTGTCTTTTGGGGCTTCTCCGGTTTCCAAATAAGTTTTTAATATGTTATAGGCTGCCTTTCCTAATCCGGCGTAGTCTTTATCTACCACCGCATGTAAGGTGCGGGACTCGATTTGGAGCTTTAAACTTTCCTGGTAGCCGATACTGACTACGGGTGTGCTAATGGCTCTATCTATATCTTTTAAAGCCCGGATAACACCCAAAGCGCCGTCGGCATCGGTGCAAAGAACTCCCTGGACCTGAGGGTTCAGTAAAAAACTTTTTTCCGCTTCGGCAAAGGCGGCGGGCTCCTCGGGGCTGGTGAAAGATTGTTCAGCCACTACTTCTAAAGTCGGAAAATCAGATTTTAACACTTCCTTAAGGACAGGTAAAATATCAGGGCTATCTTGGGAACCCTCGGCATAATAAAATAACATAAGCTTGGTTTTGTCGCCCATGGCCCCTTGCAAAGATGTTAGTGCCTGTTTGGCCAACTCCTCGCCGTCGGTGTGTACTGTGGATATCTGGATGTTGTCCTGCAAGGGTTTTTCAATGGCCACTGTGGGAACGGATTTTTTTAAAAGTTCTTGTACGGGATCGAAAAGTCCCACTTCATCGGCAGGCCAAAGTATCACGCCGCTAAGGCTGTCGTTTACCATGCTGGAAACTTCTTCTCGTTGGGAACGAAGGTAATTGGGGCCTTGGGCGTTTTGGGATTGCACTAACATATCGGATCCTTCTGCCAAACTTTTAATCTGGGCCTCAATGGCGGACCAACCGGTATTGTTATCAAAACCGCTAAGGGCGATTTTAAGGGGGGAGCTGTCCAGAACTTGGTTTTGAGCGGCTTTTTCTTCTTTTTCAACCTGGCAGGAGGTTAGAAACACCAGGCTCAGAAGAAGGAAGCTGGCAACGCGTATTGAATATGGTGAATACAAACGAATATTTTTTATTCTTTTCATAATTTTATTTTGGTTCTGCTTTTAAATAGGCGTGTAACTGTGCTGGTAAAGATTTCAACTGCGCAATAATTTCCTGGCGCAAAATATTTCCGAAGGGTTTATCCAAATCTGTGGAATTGGATTCAATATTGGTTTTAAGGGCCCATAAGGGGCGGGATTCTAAAACCTCCCATAACATCAAATAAAATTGAAATTGATAATTTCCCGTATGGCTGTTAGAACTAATGGGACTTACTTTCATTTCCAGTTTTTGCCCCAATAAAATAAATTGGGCGTTTAGGGTGCCGGCCAATTTGGAGAGCTTATCTTTTGTTTTAGCTGAAGTGAGTTTGTCTTTTTCCCGATGTATAAGAGGGTATCCGTAGTCAGAAAAATATCGCTCCCAGGGAATGTTGAGCTGGTTTAATTTTTCTAAGAGCTTTATTTTGCCGCCTTTTATTAAATCGTGATGGGGAGGCACCCATTCGCAGCGCTCGGGGCTTTCCATTTCCCGGCACAATTCCACCAAGCTGTTTTCCAAAACAAACTCCACCCCGTTTTTAGAAATCCAATGGCAGGAATCGCAGGGTTTGGATTCTTCTAATTTGGTGAGGGAAAGGGGCAGTACCGCAACTTTGGGGTTATTTAAAGAAGAGTCTTTAGAAGAGGCTTTGGAAAGGGGCCAAAATTCCCGGGAAGGTCCAAAAGTGGCGCTTTGAAAAGAGCTTTGGCTGAAATTTTGGGAAAAAAGAGCAGGGGCTAAAGCCAGCAGGAAGATAAAAACCAGTTGGATTTTAGAGCTGCCCTTAATCATGAAAGCATTTTTTGAAATTCATTTTTTAAAATTATAAATATGTACCTGAATCTGGGGTTCTTACTCCATTTAAAAAATTCAGGTCTATTTTTCCAATTGAAATAAATTTTTGGCGGTGTTTGTATGGGATTTAAATGTGGCATCGTGGGTCTGCCCAACGTAGGGAAATCCACTATTTTTAACGCGCTCACCAGCGCTGGCGCAGAAGCGGCCAACTTTCCCTTTTGCACTAAAGACCCCAATGTAGGGATGGTGAACGTTCCCGATAAAAGGCTCCAGCAATTGTCCGAAATATACAAGCCCAAAAAAATAACGCCTGCGGTGATGCAGTTTGTGGATATTGCAGGGCTGGTTAAAGGCGCCTCCAAAGGGGAAGGGTTGGGCAATCAGTTTTTATCGCACATTCGTGAAGTGGACGCCATTATGCATGTGGTTCGATGTTTTGAAGACGTGGATGTTACTCATGTGGAAGAGACCCTGGACCCTGTTCGGGATGCCCAGCTAATTATGATGGAGCTTATTATTAAAGATATGGGAACCGTTAGTTCCCGTTTGGATAAAGACAAGAAACTGAAAAACTCGGGGAATAAAGAAGCTGCTGCCAGAGTGGCTGTGGAAGAAGCCATTTTTAACTGCTTAAATGATGAAAAGCCCGCTTCTTCTTTGAGTCTAAATGAAGAAGAGTTTGAAATCGCCGAAGAACTGCAACTGCTTACCTTAAAACCCATGTTTTATTGCGCCAATATTAGAGAGGATGAAATCCACGGCGAGTCCGAGCACTTTAAAAAATTAAAAGACTATGTCACAGAAAATGGCAATCAGATTCTGGCCATTAGCGGCAAAATTGAATCGGAAATTTCCGAACTGGAAGAAGAGGAAAAAAAGGCTTTTCTGGAAGATTTGGGCTTAGAAGAATCGGGGCTTTCTCAGGTGATTCGCAAAGGTTACGAGCTTTTGGGTTTGCAGACTTATTTTACCGCAGGCGAAAAAGAAGTTCGCGCCTGGACTATTCCCAAAGGGGCTAAGGCGCCCCAAGCTGCCGGGGTTATTCACACAGATTTTGAAAAAGGATTTATCCGAGCGGAAACTCTGGGCTATGCGGATTTCCAGGAAATTTTATCCTGGAATAAAGCCAAAGAAAAGGGCCTGGTGCGCACCGAGGGCAAAGAGTATGTGGTACATGATGGGGATATCATGCACTTTTTGTTTAACGTATAGTGGAGCAGGGTGAAAGAGTAGTGATGTATATGGTTGCGAAGGACATTTTTTCCTTCTCAATAAAAAGCAAGCCTGTTTTTATAATTACCCGAAATTGAATTTGCTAGTTGGAGAGGACGAGCCCAAGCACTCGCTTGGGCTCGTTTAATGACTAGGCCGCAATACTCGCGCAACGGTCACTAATCGAAGCACTTATTAATTTAGGCAGCCAGAAGGGTTTGTCAAGCAGTTATTTTTTAAACTAAAAATTCCAAAATTTCCTATTTTTTATGCCTTTTTAGTAGAAAATAACCTTTTTTTAAGGGTTTAAAGCCAAGCAGTAAAAGCCTCCATAGCCCCCGCCTTCACCCACGGTTTTGATATTCATATTGCCTGGGCCATCCTGAATCAAGGCCACTCCAGGGGCACAGCCGTAGGCATTTCCTGCGGAGATCCAGTTGCTGTTTGCGTCTCCACCACCGCCTGGAAAGCCACCACCACCTCCAAAATTTCTGGGCCAGGACAGTCCAACTCGGGGTGTTCCAGTTTCTTCTTCGGCGTTAGTCCAGTCGTTGCAGGTATTTCCCATATCTTCACTGTAAAGTTCTCCGTTTCCATCGGAACCGGTTAAAGTATGGTGATTGTCCACAGCTCCTGTTAAATCGGGATCCTGGTTGGGAATTCCATTTTCGTTGGGCAAGTCATTCATAATAGCTTCGTCCGCATCGGGTCGGGTTTGAAGAAGGCCGGTTTTATTTTCGGAAACAATTCTTCCTAGCCTGTCGTACCAAGGGCCCTCTCCAATTCGGTCGGCCGCATTTACGGTTTCGCCATTTCCATCATCTGTGGCGCTCAAAAAGGCTCGCCAGCCTTTAGCTGAAGAACCGGGCATACTCATTTCGGCAATGGCTGCACAGATTTTGTCAGCACCGCGAAGTCCGGCTCCAGGACCGGTTTCTCCAAAACGAAAATCACCCCCGAAGCCCTCTTCGCTACCGGACAACTCCTGCAAGGCTTTAAGACTGGTGACAAAAAAACTGAATGGGTCCAATTCGCCTTCGGCAGTGAGGACCACTTCGAGGTTGCTGGAAGAGGACTCGGTCATGTGCATATAAAAGTCCAGATAGCCGTCTTTTTTGGCGGAGAGAACATCGCTTATAACGGCTTGCTTATGTAAGGGCCCTTGTATGGAAGCTGTTTGCTTGGATTCAATTGCCAGGATGCTGCCGGATTGAACACTGGCTTTAAAAGTGGTTTCTTGAGAAGAGGTGCTGATATTAAATACCACTAGGCCGTTAAGACCGGTGGGCATCCCCAGCTTATGTTGCCCCTGTTGTAAATGCCGGTTGAGGCCCGGGATATATTTTCCATTTGGGGAATAGGCAGTGATTTTTGCCCCGTAAAGATCCTCTATGTTTAGGTTCAGCTGGCCGTTGACAATACCCTGAACAAGAGAGTTTGCCAGAAGTTCTTTACCCGGATTAATGGATAGGGCCTCTCCCAAAGTGAAGCTTCCATCTGCGCCAGATGTCGCAGACAGGCTTGCGTGTTCTAAAATGATTTCAGCTCCGGAAATTGCGGTTCCTGAAGCGTCCATAACTTTTCCGCTTATTTGAATATCATTTTGAGCGAACAGACTCCAGCTGAGCGCCATACTTGTGAAACATATTTTAGTTGCTAAATTTTTCATTTTCCCCTTCTATGGTTAATTCCGTTTTGATTAACTTGTTTCAAAAGTATTTCAGAGGAGGAAAACCCACTTGGGATTTTGCCCTTAAAGTGTTCACCAAAAAGAAAACAGTTGATGGATTATAAAGTTGCGCAGGATTTTGAAATTCTGTGGAGGCCCTATATTTTCCTCAAATTTCCCAAATATGGGCATTTTGTTGGGGGTTTTTATGGCCAATTCTGACTAAAACACAATACCATTAGGAAAAAGGAAAAATCAGGGATTATTCAGGTCCTGAATTTTCAAAAAATGACGAAAAGGGAATTCATGAGGACACCCAATTTTTTTAGATATTGGGTTATTGGGGCTAAAATAGGCCTCTCGTTTATTTTATTTTCCTGTGTAACCAAAGTTATTGGTCCCTTTAAATACGATAACTCTAATATTTTAATTCTGGATGTTAATCCCAGGGAATTTCATTCACCGGATGAAATAATGAATTTGCTGGAGCGCAGCTCTATTCAATTTACTCTGAAAGAGCAGCCCGGCGAAGTGAATAACGATTTAACCGGGGGCTTTAACGAAAACATAAAAGTAGACCCCTACATGAATACAAAATCCAGGGGGCGGCAAAAAAGGCTTTTTTACGATTATCCGGCGGAAGAGCTAAAAAGGATGTGGCAGGAAGGAGAAAGCAATGCAATTAACAACAACCAGCCTGGATGTATAGCAGCTTTTACCAAGGCCATTCAGTACTCGTCGAAATATTGGAAGACCTATACGGAATTTGGGAAAAATCTAATTACCCTTAAACAATATGACGAGGCCATTGCCCATTTGAATAAGGCCATTGCCATGAATGATATTGACTATGAAGCCTACCTGTACAGAGCTAAAGCTTATTTACATAAACAAAATAAGACCCAGGCGAAAAAAGATTTAACCTATGCTTTTATGTTAAATAAAAACGATGGAGAAGTTAGAAATCAGTTGTATTATTTACTGCAATCTACGGGAAACAGCATTCGCAGAAACCGCTATGACTTTGGTTTTAGAGTTAAAAAGGAGTCGGATAAACTGGTGACCATTGAAGTGGAAAAAAACAGGGGTGAAATTAATTTGGCCCTGGCTACCTGCCTTGTGGCTTGGGATTATGTGGAAAACTACAAAGAGACCATGCTAAAGGGAAAACAAGATACTTTGGGCCTTTTAAAATATAAAGAATGTTTGATGACCCAGGCCTTAGGTCTTAGCGCCTTGATGAAAAAACAAAGAGATGTGGTATTGCCTAAGCAGCAAAGTTATTTGTATGTGTCTATTATAGATAAATCTATTGATCCTATTGTGCTCTGGGAATTTGGAGCAAGCTTAGATCCCTTTTCCATACTATTGACCACAGAAGCCCAAAAAGAAAAAATTGTGAGGTATATTGAGCGATATGTATATGTGTCCTCCCAATACCGGGGCTAAACTAAAAGCAATAAGGCTCCGACAAAAACCACAAAACTGACAGTTAAAACTACAGCTAACATATGGGCTCTGTGCATATCCTCGGGTAGGGCTCCTTCTCGGTCAAGCTTATGGCCCAACCATAAATCAGTAACCAAAGCGCCGTTGTTATAGATGGGGCCTATTAGCTTGATTTTCAAAGCGCCGGCGAATGCGGCTTCCGACCAACCTGAATTTGGCCCAGGTATTAATTTGTGCTGGCACCACCCTATGTTAAAGGCTTTTAGGCCGGAATATTTTGGCAAAACAAAACTGATTATGCCTGTTAATATATAGGAAATTCGGGCGGGTAGAAAATTCATAACGTCATCCAGGCGGGCGCCGAACCATCCGAATTGCAGGTAGCGTTCGTTTCTGTATCCCACCATACTGTCCATGGTACTTGCTATTTTAAACAACAACATACCCGGCAGCCCAAATAGCAATAGATAAAAAAGAGGGCTTATAACGCCGTCCACTGTATTTTCAGATACGCTTTCAATTCCTGCTCTGGCGCAGGCTTTGTAATCCATTTTTTCGATGTCCCGCCCCACTAATTGGGCTGCATTTTGTCGGGCAAGGCTAATGTTATTTTTTTCAATGGCGCTTTTTATTCTTTGGGAATGTATTAGCAAATCTTTAAGGGCTATAAAATTATAAGCAAGGCCAAGATCAAATATAAAAGCTAACAAGGGTAATAAACCGTATAAAAATTTGTGCAGCAAATAGTATAGAGTCAAAAATATTAGGGTTAAACTAAGGCCTAAAATAATTCCTCCCATTTTATTGTTAAGTCCTTTTTGAAATAATATTTTTTCAAAATGGCTTAAGCATTGTCCGATAATTCTGATTGGATGGTATTTGTATACGGGGTCCCCTAAAAACCAGTCTATCAATAAAGCCAATATGGCTATAAAAAAATGGTATTGGAAGTGGCCTATTTCCATTTATTTTGCCAGCCCAATGCAATGGCTTTGTAAACAGATGAAAGCTTAGGGGAGTTTGTCCAATTCAGTTGGGAACGAAAACTGGAAAAATCTTCGGCCTTTGAACTTAAGCTAAGGGCCATTAAACTGCACTGGTTGGATAAAATATTATCTATTACATTAGGAGGAAAAGTCTCTTGTCGGCACCTGTCCAAAAGGCTGGCTAAAGCATAAGCACTGGAGCATAATTCCGGTTCAAATAATACGGATTCCTTATTTTTTTCCAATAAATCAAACTCGGATTGGGACAGTAAATTCTTCATGTTATCCATAAAAATCTCTTCTGTAAATCCATATCTGCTGAGGGCATGGGTGAGATTTTTAGTATAGGATTTTTCCAAACCGTTTTGCCATTTCAGGGCCTGAGTTATGGCTGTTTTAACTGCTCTGCCAATTGATTCTCCTAGTTTGCTGTGGTGTCCGCTCCAATGTTTTTCCTGTTTTTTCGGGTCTATAGGGCAGTAAATACAACATTGATCCGTCCCTGTGCCTGTGGCCAAATCTTCGGAATATTTACTGGGAATATATAAATCCCAAAGAGCAGCGGATTTAGCCTCTGTTAGCATCATAAGAGCCTTGCTAAGGGCAGCCCGACTAAGGGGCCAATTTATAAATAACATTACATTAATGGTTCCCGAATTGCTGTTTTCAGGAATGTTATTGTCCTCTTCATGCCAGCTGGCAGGATCTCCAGCCCGGCCGGCATTTCCCCTGACTCCAGCAGTGGCAATGGCACATACTTCTAATTCTTTAAAATATTCCACTGCCACCGTGCAATTGGCCATATTTGCTGCGGTACTCATTAAACATGTGTTTTGCGGATTAAGGCTTAATTGCTCGCAAGTTTCTTTATGGTATTGGATTTGGCCAATTCTGTGGATTTTTTCGGAGAGCTCCAAATGCCCTTTTCCCTCCAGACATTGGTGATTGATTAAATGGCTAATGTTATCTTTTAAACCTCCATTTACGTAGGAGGTGGAAAGAGTAAGGCCAGGTTTTTGCAAATGGGCAATAACAAAGCGGCCATCCCGCTCCACTCTTAAAAAAGAGTTTTCGTAAATAACATTCATTTTTTTCCCGGTTCCCAAAGAAATTCTGTCTTTCCTTCAAATTTTAAAATCCAGCGGCTGAAAACAAATAAAAAATCAGACAAACGATTTATGTATATAAGAATATTGTCTTGTATAGGTTGGGTTTCGTTTTGCCGCCACAATAGTCTTTCCAATCTTCGGCAGACGGCGCGGGCGACATGGCTATGGGCATTAATCAGGCTTCCCCCTGGAAGAGTAAAAGACTTTAGGGGTTCAAGCTCTTCTAAAAATTTATCAATGGCGTTTTCCATATTTTGAATTTGGGAAGAACTAAGTTCTTTATTGCCGCTTATGGCTATTTCTTTGGGTGTGGCAAGCACGCTGCCAATATCGAATAATTCGTTTTGAATTTGTTTGAAAATTTCTCGGGAAAAGGAAATAGCCTCCACCGCGTCAAGATTCTCCAGGCCTGTACGGATTAACCCGATATAGCAATTGAGTTCATCTACGGTTCCATAACATTCTAAAGCAGCATCTCCTTTGGAAATCTTTTTTCCACCCACCAGGCGGGTCATGCCTTTGTCCCCGGTTTTAGTGTAAATTTTAGTTAGATTAACGGCCATTTTTTCTCCTTGGGTTAATGGACTGGGACAACCCTGTTGTTTAGGGTGCTTTCCAAATGTTGAGACAAGGTCTTTGCTAGTAAGTCAAAGGTTGCGTTTAAATTATGCTTGTGGGCATAATTTTTTTTAATTGAATTTTTATAAAAATAAATCTCGGATAAAAAAGAATTTCGAAAAAAGTCATTTTCGAAAACTCCATGTAAATAACTTCCTCGAAAATTTTGATTGGAATAAAATAGTTTTTGCGGCTGGCTTCTCCCCTTATGGATTTCAAACCCCTTCACGGTACTTCCATAAAAAGGCTCTTGGCAACGGGTGCTTTTTGTGATTTTTTCAGCCCGCAATTGGGTCTTTAGTTTTAATAGTCCGAGCCCCTTGATTTTAGAAATGTTTGAACCTTCCAAATTGTCCGCGTCTTCAAGTGTTTCACCCATAATTTGCAAGCCCCCGCAAATTCCATAAACCACACCCTTGAAATTAGCAATAACACTTACAAAGCTATTTTGTTCCAACCATTCCATATCTTTAAGGCTATTCTTGGAACCGGGTAGAATAAGGGCGTCGCAATAAGCGATTTCATCTGGCTTATGGATTAATTGAAAACCAAATTCTGAGTATTCCCAAAGGGGTTCCAAGTCGGTCAGCAAACTGGCCGAAGGATACATAATAACTCCAATGCATCCATCTACGCCTTGGCGATTGCATATGGAAAATGACAGGGAGTCTTCGGCTGGAAGTTTTAATTCAGGAATTTTTGGGAGAGCGCCCAAGCAAGGAATGTTATCTAAATCCTTAATTTTTTGGATGCCATTAGTTAATAACTCAGCATTTCCCTGAAATTTGTTTAAAATATATCCCACAATTAGCTTGCGCCAAGGCTTTGGCAATAAATCCAGAGTTCCATGTATGGAAGCAAATGCACCTCCCCTTTCAATGTCGCATATTAGCCAAACTTCTGCATTGGCGTACTCCGCCATGGATAGGTTCACCAAATCCGTATTCCATAAATTAATTTCCGCTACGCTTCCTGCGCCTTCTATGATGACCCAATCGTATTCTTGTTGTAATTCATCAAAAGCCTTCCATGCCAATTTTTGTAATTTGGGTTTTTGCGCAATGAAATCATTGTAAGCCATACGCCCCAGACTTTTCCCCATAACAATAACATCGCTTTCAAAGTTTCCATAGGGTTTGAGTAAAATGGGGTTCATCCTGGCGTCGGCTGTTATTCCGGCGGCTTTTGCCTGAATGGACTGGGAAATTGATATTTCCTCTCCGGATTCGCAAACATAGCTATTCAAAGACATATTTTGCGCTTTAAAAGGGCAGGCAGATATTCCATTTGCTTTGGCCCAGGCTAACAAACCGGTTACCAACATGGATTTTCCAGAATCGCTCCCAGTTCCGCCGATAAATAAAGCTTGCATTAGAGAAAAACCTCTTTTTTTAATATCTCACAAACATGGGAAATGTTTTTGCAAATGGATTCTTTTTCATGTATTGTGACAATCCACTGTGGCTTTTCTTCAATAATTCTGACTACTATTTTAATATCCAGACTTTTGCCGTCCCCTGTCGTAAACCCGATGCGGTTTAAAGCTTTTAAAGTCCAGTTGTAATATTTGGAACTTGCCTCAAGGTATACATTAGATTTAATATTCTTATTGAGCTGTATTTCCCCTGATTCGGGTTGAAAATAAAAGCCTTTGCCTTCAAAAGTGTTTTGCAGGGTATCGCTTAACAGAAGGTCCTCGGGGCAGCCTACATGTAAGTTCTGTTTTTTATCCAGCACTAAGATGTGATCGCTGATTTTAAGGGCCAGGTCCAACTCATGGGTAGAAGCCAAAACTAAAAGGCCCTTTGTGTGAGCTAAATCTCTTAACATGGACAAAATATCAATTCGACCTGGTAAATCTAAAAAAGACGTGGGCTCATCCAGAATCAATATTTTTGGGCTTTGGCATAAAGCCCTGGCAATTTGAACTTTTTGTTTTTCTCCGTCACTCAATTCCATAAATAATCTATGGGAAAAACCAGTCATTCCAGTAAGTTCCAGGGCGGTGGCAATTTCATGTTTGTCTTGACTGCTTAACTGGCCCAAAAAATTGTTATGAGGGGTCCTACCCATGGAAACAAAGGTGTAAACATCCATATTCCCCAAATTTAACGGTTCTGTAAGCACTAAAGCTACTTCCTTAGCTAAAGCTATGGCGCTTGTTCCTTCCAGCTTATGTTTGTTTAATACCACTTCCCCACTCAAAGGAGGAATTAAACCGGAAAGAGTTTTTAGCAGCGTCGATTTTCCAATACCGTTGGGCCCAAGCAGGCAAATCAAATTTCCGGATTGTAGAGTAAAATCAAGGTTTTGATTGACAGTAAATAACCTTTTTCCTTTTCTATATCCGGTAGTGAGCTTTGTAGCTGATAACATAATGTTTAGGCCTTAAATCCCGACGAGGAGTACCGGTTTTTAACAATTACCCAGAAGATAATAGGGGCTCCTATTAGGGCTGTTACAGAATTTAAAGGCAAAGTTTTTTGAGAACCAGGCAATTGAGAAATAATATCCGCAGCAAGAGCCATACTACCACCGAGCAGCAATACGGCTGGAATTAAGGTTAAATGCGTTTTTGAGGGGAATAGTCCCCGGCATAAATGGGGAACTGCTAAACCCAAAAAGGCTATAGGACCGCAAAAGGCGGTTATGGAGCCCGCCAAAAGCGAGGTAGTGATAACAACAACCATTCGGGTTTTGGGTACGGATATGCCCATGGACGTGGCGTAATTTTCACCTAGCAGCATGCCGTTTAAAGATTTAACCTGCCAAAGGGAAAGAACGGTTCCTAAACACAAACAAACGGCTAAAATAGAAATTTGGAAAAAATTGGTTTCGGTAAAATTCCCCAAAGTCCACAACACATACATTTGCAAATTTTCCTGGTTGCTGAAATAAATAAGAAAATTAACTAAGGCCCCGCTGAAATAGCCTAACATCAGACCTAAAATAAGCAGGGTGGTATTGCTGGGGATTTTTTTCGCCAACAAGGAAATAAATAACATCATACCTCCACTTCCCAACATGGCGGCCGTAGCTGTTCCCATACTCAACCATTGCCCGACACCAGAAAATATTAAGGGGCCTCCTAAAAGCACAAGCGCTACCCCTAAAGAAGAGCCCGAACTGATACCGAGCACAAAGGGGCCTGCTAATGAATTTCGGAAAAGGGTCTGCATTAAAAGCCCGCTTAAAGCTAGTCCGCCCCCTGCTAAAAAGGCAGTTATGGCGCGAGGAAAACGAAAATTTAAAATGATGATTTGCCAGCTTTCCTGGCTGTGAGACCCTTTAATGAGTATTTGAAAAATATCTGAAAAGGGAATATGTACGGACCCAAAAAAAATATCCAACCCAAATAAGACTATACATAAGAGGGGTAATAATATAAATAGTTTAAAAAAAGAGGTGGTCATAGCAAAGGCTGGTAAAAATACAATTCCTGGTTTTGTAAAAGGGTTGGATGAAAAATTTGAATCATATCCTTTAGCACTAAATGAGGGTTGGTTGTTCCTGTTTCGAAATAATCATCTCCCCCCCATTTATTAAGTCTTTTGTTGTGATTGTATATTTTATTGTTTTGGAAAGCGGCAAAATGG
This sequence comes from Fibrobacteria bacterium, assembly GCA_050294405.1. Lineage (GTDB taxonomy): Bacteria > Fibrobacterota > Fibrobacteria > UBA11236 > JADFYW01 > JBNKOC01. The sequence goes on from JBNKOC010000028.1 coordinate 447,277, forward strand.
CCATATCGCTGGTCGCTGGAAATAATTTCCTGCTTGGATTTCCAGCTAGTGGTGTTCAGCCAAAAGTCGGCTTTTTGTGCTTTATTAAGCACGGCTTCAAAAGAAAGGGGAAGCCCTCCTCTAGTGGAATCTTCTTTCCATAGATAATTTGCACCTGCGTCACTAAAATATTGAGCCGAAAAACTTTTACCTCCTGCGACATGCCAACTTCCTCCATACATAGATCCAGAAAATACGCTGGGTTTTTCTTTAACATTAGCCGTTAAACCTTTTAAGTCCAGATAAGAGGAGTCTATCCGGTTAAATATTTTTTGGGCCAAACTGTCTTTATCTAAAAATGCTGCGACAAAACGAATCCATTCGGCGCGCCCCAATGGGTGGGTTTCCATATATCCAGCGGTCAATATGGCGGGAATCCCCTTGTTTAACAATTTATTGTGATTATCCCGGTCCGTATTGCCTACGGCAAAGCAAAAAACTGCGTCGGCCTCAAGTTCCAATAGTTTTTCGATATTTACATTCGCCTGACTACTTACTTCGGTTATTTCCCCTTTTACGATTTTCTGCAAAACCTTGGGGTTATTTATATGAATTTTTTTATCAATGGCCACTATATTATCAACGGCTCCTAAAGAATCCATAAAAGGTAAATATACGCTGGATAAGCTTACTATTTTTTTAACTGGAGTTTTTACGGTAATATAACCGGATATGTTAGTATCTAGTTTTTGGTTTTCCGAAATAAGGACGTACCCGTGTTTTTTTTGGGAGCCTCGCCAGGCGTTTTTGACCTCCACGATTTTAAAATTCGGATACTGATAAATGCTAAAGTTTTTGGCATAACGAAGGTTAAGTTGTTTTGCCTTGCCCCCGGAACCGGAAGTCTCTTCGGGGGCGTTGCAGCCATTTATGAAAAGGGCTGCAAATACAATGCATAAAAATACCTTCATTTTAGGGTTGCGGTTCAACCAAAGTCAGCGAAGAGGGGGGGACATCCATTTCAAGAGGTCCCGCAATAAAATTTTCCTTGTTGTCGAAAATTTTAATTCCGCTTGCAGTGGGTTCGCGCTCTGTGATAAAAAGCCTCTGGGTATTAGAATCGTACAAGAGATCGCTACCTGCATCTGTTATTTTTGGAAGGCTTTTTAAAACCTTTTTATTTTTTAAATCCAGAAGTTTAACGCCAACGTTGCCCCAGCTCACATAACTCAAGGCGTAAAATTGCATTCCTTCCTTATGTACAAAATTGTATATGTTGGCTTCAAAATCGCTTTCTTCAAATAATATTTCAGTTTTTTCTGTTTCAAGATTGATTCTTTCTATAGCCCCATCACTTTTGTTTTCGAACTTTCCAAGGGTACTAACATATAAATATCCATCTACCAGCCGGAGAGCTGTGGAATTCCCATAAGCCATATCAATTTCGCTTACTATTTCGTTATCCTCAATATCAATTTTTAATATTTTGGCTTTTCCGCCGGGTTGAGCCCAATCTCCATTTCTTCTTTGTAAGGCGGCGTATAAATAACCATCATGAATGGCCAGAGAATGGCAATGCGGGGAGGTAGCCGCATAACCGGAATCATTTTCTCCAGGTTCGTAGATATAATCCCGGGTTAAAATACTGTCCTTGATTTTCCCCTCCTTCGGATCAAAAATTAAAATATAGGGAACGTTTTCCACGGCAACGTAAGCTTTGCTGTCGGAAACAAAGGCCATGTCCTGGGGGTTCCAGTTGTCGCCCAAGTGGGTTTGGTATACTATGGATGCGTCTCCTTTCTTGGAAGGGTTCAGTTTGAAAATATTGTCTGCGCCAAACCTTTCTAAAATATAGATGTATCCTTTGTAGGATATTAACTTGCTGTCAGAATGCACGTCAATATTTTCCGCATCGAATTCCTGCGCATCTGCCTGCAGCCATTTTAATTGGCCGGATGTAAAGTCTGTTCCAAATACATATAATCTGTCCTTGCTAAAACTCCCATCCAGGGTGTCATTTGATGTAAGACAGCCGCTCAAACTCAGCGATAGCAGTAAAACGATGCCGTTAAAAATTCCATTTGATTTCATTGTAATTCCTTTATTTATTTGAATTGAAGGCTAAGGTTGATTTGCCTGCCGGGGTATGGGTAGGCCGAGTAGGCATTTTCATAATACACATCAGTGAGATTTCTGATTTCGCCCACTATATCTATGCGGTAATATATTTGCTTTTTTAAATACAGATGCCAGAGGTGAATAGCCGGTATGCTATGAAGGTTGGCTTTGTCCCGATATAACAAAGAACTGTAATCGTGGTTCAATTTGAATAAAACTCCGGAATGGGGGATTTCAACCCCGAGGCTGGAATGACTTGCGACAACAGGTTCATTGGGTATAAGCTTGTCGTCGTAGATTAAATCGGAAACGTTTCTTGGATTTTGAACTGTGATGTTATTTTCCAGAAACAGGGGTTTGAACAATTTAATACTTGAACTAATTTCCAAACCCAGAGTTTGGCTCGCATCCAAATTCATAGGTTTAATGAGGTTGGCGGAGCGAACATAATATATGGAGTTGGAATTTGTATTTTGGAACAGGATTAGTTCCAAAAAGTTGGATTTTCCATAGGATACATGAGCACCTAACTCCATGTTTAAGCCCTTTTCCTCTTTTAATTTTGGATTGGGCAAAACACCCCATTTGCCGCCATATAACTCCAGCATGGAAGGTTGTTTGTAGTAGCTACCTAGGTTGCTGAATAGTTTGAGTGATGTGCGAGGTTTCCAGCTTAGTCCGGATTTTAACGCATGGTGAATCTCACTTGATTGCTGAGGAGAATAGCGGGTCCCGTTAATTTCCAGTCCGCCTTCAGAATTGCTCTCTATTCGTTCCAAGCGCCCAATGAAATTCAATCGGAAATTTTTCAAAAAATCCTGATTGCCTTCCAAGCTGATAAATTGGTTGGCGCGGTTATTTTCCCAGCCATTAGCCTTGGAAAATTCAGAAAAACTTTTTGGTTTTAAGGTTTGGTAACTGCCGCCTAACAACCCTTCCAGGCTGCTATTGGAAAAAGGTTTCCAAAAAAAATCCCCACTAGCCAGGTATTGTTGGCTAAAGCTGCCCACATCGCCCTCTTTGTCCGTTCCGGACCATGTTAAGCCATCTTCTTCAGACCAAAAAAAGCGAGAGAGCTCCTGGCGGTAGCTGGCGCTAAATTGCACATCCAGATCTTGGGAAAAGGCCTGGTTGACCCGGCTTTTGCCTGTCCATTGGTACGAGGGGTTTTTAAAGCCCGATGTATGTGTCTCCATGCCTTCCTTACCGGGAAGGCCGCCTTCTGGCTGGCTGTGGCTGAAACTCAATTGGTTTTGCGTTTTATATAGTGTATAATTTACACTATGGTGGCCATCCCATTGCGCGAACTGGCCATTTTTCTGGCGGACCCATTTGTCATCGTCCTGGTTGTAAGGCGTGTTGTTTCTATCTAAATAAGGGAAGTTATTGCGGGACTCCCGGTAGCTTAAGGAGCTGGAAAAATCATAAGATTCGTTGAACAGCCGGGTAAGGCCTAAGTTTATTTTGCGGGTTTCAAAACTTCCCAGACTGATTTCTCCGTGCAGCTTGTTTTGCTTTTGCCCCGATGTTATGAGCTGGATAAGGCCGCCCAAACTGTTTCCGCCAAACCTTCCTGGAATAAAACCTTTGTATATAACGATTTTCTCCACTGAGGCTGGGTTGATTTTCCCTAAATCCACAGCGTCTCCATTGGCCGAATTAATGGGAGTGTCATCCAAATACACTTTGATTTTACTGCCGCTTACTCCCCTTATGGAAACAGTTTGAAAACTCCCTTCTCCTCCATATTTCCGGGTTCTAATACCCGAATGTTCTTGAATAACATCGGCGAGGGACTTTCCGGTCCCCTCCCAGGATTCTTTGGAAATAACAATGGCGTTTTCCAGGTTTCTGGAAGAGTGACTGGCCTGGCTGGACACAGTCTTGGTGGGTAACTGAATTGTTTGGCTTAGGCTGTCCCCGGCAAAGGTAAAAACCTGCTGCCCAAAGACGAAAAGCAGTAATAAATTAAATAACTTGCCCATGCCACCTCCAAACCTTGGGGCTTGGATACAACATGCGCCATTTATTATTGTAACTGCAGATATGTTTTTTGTATTCCAACCTCATGCCTCGTGAGTTAGGTTAATGATGTACATCGAAGGCAGGTATTCTGACTTGAGCTTCGCTTTACTACTGACGCCTTCCCATGCCTTGCACAGTGGCTTTTGCCAGGTTCATCGGCTCTTACAGCGGCGGGACCGTTTCCGATTTGCACGGAATTCCCTGTTGGCCCAATTGGGCTCCTCCGAAAGTTTTACAAATGTAATATGGCAATTATCAAAATACAAGCACAAATTATTGTATTTTAATTTTGAACAAAATCATTCGTTTTAAGCGATTTTTTGAATTTATGGCCAAAAAAAAATTGATACTCATTCGCCACGGCGAAGTGGAAGAAGCCTATCAGGGAAAGTTTGTGGGGCGCATTGACGCAGACTTATCTGCGGATGGCAGACGTCAAATGAAAAAATTTTCAGATTACTTTGCCACCATTCAAAATGTGCAATACATATGTAGCCCTTTAAAAAGAGCGTTGGATAGCTTCGAAATTGCCACTCAAAAATTGCCGAATTGTAAATGTACCGCAGATGTTAATTTTAAAGAAATTCATTTTGGGAATTGGGAGGGGCTTAGCTTCCAGCAAATAAAAAGGCGCTACCCCGATTTGTATAAAGAGTGGAAAATGTGGCGTGGCAGCTTTCGTTATCCTCAGGGGGAAAGCCACAATGAGTTTATTCGAAGAATACGCCGCTGCGCCAAGGCTATTAAAAAGATGGATTCGGAAAATGTGGTGGTATTTTCACATGGTGGTGTGATTCGCTTTTTACTTTGCTATTTCCTGGAGTTGGATTTTTCCCAAAATAATGCCTTTAAGGTGGAGAGGGGCTCCCGAACCATTCTGGAAATTTCGCGAATACGCACGGTTCTGGCTGAGTTGAATTTTAAATAAACTCAAAGAAATCAAAATTCTCTAAAAACAGATTTTCCCTCAAAAACTATGATATAATCAAATTCCAAGGTTTTTGGGTTTTTCTGTATTTTTTGGAGAAACTCCCGGAATTAAACCCTGAATTTGGAAATGATTGGATGAGCGACATTTTAAAGATATTGTTGGTGGAAGACAACCCGGGCGATATTGTTTTGCTAAGGGAAACTTTAAGGGAGATGACAGCATCCGCCTATGAGTTAAAAAATGTTAGCAGTTTGTCCGAATCGCTAAAAGAAATCGTAGAAAGCGATTATGATGTAGTGCTTTTAGATTTGAATTTGCCGGATGGTAAGGGCTTGGATAACATTAAAAGAATTAGCGCTGCAGCAAGCAACATTCCGATTATTGTGATGACCGGTCTAGATGATGAAATGATGGCCGTGGAGGCTGTGCGCACTGGGGCCCAGGATTATTTGGTAAAAGGGGAAATCGCTCCCGATGTATTTTGGAGAGCCATGCGCTACGCAGTGGAGCGAAAACGCAATGATGAAAGGCTCCAAAAAGCAAAAGAGTTAGCTGAGGCAGCTACTCAAGCTAAATCAGAATTTCTAGCTCATATGAGCCACGAAATCAGGACTCCGCTCAATGTTATATTAGGCATTTCAGATCTGCTAATGGGCTCGCCTCTTAACGAAGAACAAAAACACTATGTGGAGATTTTTAAAAATTCCAGCGAAACTTTGCTGTATTTAATCAATGATTTGCTGGACCTAAGTAAGATTGAAGCGGGAAAGCTGGAAGTTAATAATGTTAGCTTTAATTTTATTAAGCTCATTAATGGCATTGAAAAATTTATGCAATCCTCCGCTGAGCGAAAAAATAACAGACTCAAGTTGGAGTTGGTGGGGGATATTCCCGAACAGATAGTGGCAGATCCCCAAAGGCTTAGACAAGTCTTGTATAATTTATTGGGCAATTCCATAAAGTTTACCGAAAATGGAAATATATGTTGTAGGGTTTGTCTTAATGCTCCTAGTGAAATGGAATTTAGCATTGAAGATACAGGAATAGGAATATCAAAAGATAAGATTGAAAGTATTTTTGAAAGCTTTACTCAGGAAGATTCAAGCACATCCCAAAATTTTGGAGGGACTGGCCTTGGTCTTTCCATATGCTCCAAATTAGTGGATTTATGGAAAGGAAAAATTTGGGCCGAAAGTGAAAAGGGAAAGGGTAGCCGTTTTAAATTTACTCTTCCTTTTGAACTATCGGAGCCTTCAGAGAATGGAAAAGTTAGCGCCAGCAAAAAATCAGAGCTGTCTGTTGGGAAGAAAGATTTTGAGGATAAGTACAGTAGTGAAAAACCCCTAAGGGTGCTGGTGGTGGATGATTCGGTAGATAACCGTTTTTTGTTAAATGCATTCTTAAAGTCTCCATCCTTTCATGTATATAATGCGGAAAATGGGGAAAAGGCCATTGAATGCTGGAAGGAAGAACCGGTAGACATTATTCTATTGGACATGCAAATGCCGATTATGGATGGTTATGAATGCGCCGGCAAATTAAGAGAATTGGAAAAGGATTTAAAAAAAGGGGCTGTGCCCATTATCGCCTTAACGGCCTTTTCTCAAAAGGAAGATAGAGACAAATGTATAGGAGCCGGATGTTCTGACTATTTAAGCAAGCCCGTGGAAAAACCCAAGTTGTTTGCCATGATGGGAAAGTGGCTAAATGTTAAAGCTGGAAAGAAGCCCGTTCAAAAAATGGAAATTCAATCGGGAAATAAAATTGTATTAAGCATAGATGAAAACCTGAAGGAACTGATTCCCGATTATTTGGATAGAAAGAGCCTGGAAGTGGATTCTATTTTTGAATTGCTCTCGAAAATGGATGGGGAGGGAATAGCCCGCATTGGCCACAATATGTTAGGAACGGGTTCTCCATATGGGTTTAATGAAATATCCCGGCTGGGAAAAATTATTGAACTGAGCGCTAAGGAACAAAAATGGGATGTGATTCACACCATGGCAACGGAGCTTAAACAATATTTGCAAAATATTGAATTGACTTATAAATAAGATGATGCAGTTATCAAATATTAAAAAATATTTATTAGCATTATTATTTATAGTGGTTCAATCCCAGGGAATTGACTTAGATAAAATTTCCCTAAATGGATTTACTTCCGTAAAAATAACCAAGCAATTGGATGAAATTGGTTATGGAGACCCTAACTATTCCTTTGATGCTGAACTTTTTGACTTGCTTGCTAATTTTCAAATTAGTGACCATATGAGAGTCACAGCGGATGTATCCTGGAATAACGGGGCAGAAAATAAATATGGTAGCGCTAACCTTGAATATGCCTTTATAGAGCACACCTTTTTAGATGAAATCAAATTTCGCATTGGAAAAATATTAACGCCATTCGGTGTGTTTAATGAAATGCGTCTGGCCAAGCCGGCCTATTATTCTGTTGATATTCCCCTTAGCACCTCTGAGCCCATGCGGCTAAAGACCAATGGTTTTTCTTTTTTTCCAGCTTCGGGCATAGGAGCTTCGCTTACCGGCGAAACTACCTATGATTATTCCAAACACATTGAATACAATTTGTTTTTTTCCAATGGAATTCAGGACTCCGCCACGAACCCATATGAAAAGGATGGAAATAAATCAAAGTCCATAACAGGTCGTTTTAAATTTGATGTTCTCCAGAATTTGAAATTAGGCAAGTCGGTTTTTATCGATAATGTGGCTGATGGAAAAAATCTTTTGATTTTTAGCGATGGGTATGAAGCTGAATATGTATGGGATAGATTTTCTATTTTGGGCGAGGGCATTATTTCGACCCTATTTTCCAAGGATTCCACAGGCAATAAACAAAATATCCAGCAGCGAGGGGCTTATATGCAAGCCTCTTACAATTTCAATATGGGGATGACCCCTTATTTGAGAGTGGAAGTTTTTGATCCGAATTCAAGAACTAAGGAAGATTACACATGGGTGTTATTAACCGGCCTGCATTATGAGTTTTCCAATTGGTATGTATTTAAGCTAAGTGCGGCCTACCACCATTATGCCAAAAATAGCCATTACCCTCTGTTACGTGGAGCTGGTTACACAGAAATTCAAAGTTCTCTGGTATTGGGATTTTAATGAAAAAGTGGTTGCTATTATGTGTGTTATTAGGGGCTATGTTAGCTTCTAACAGCCTATATGCAAAAGACAACCCTGTTCAATTATATGTTGCCATTAATGAAGATAATGAAATTGAAGCCGTTACCCAATATGACTTGGCGAATATATTCCTGGGAAAACAAACTCTATGGGATGGAGATATAAAAATTTATCCGGCCATGTTAAATGAAGCGGATAATTCCATGGAATATTTTATTGAAACCGTATTAAACAAATCAGTTACCCAATATCGCTCGTATTGGAAAAGAAGGCTTTTTTCAGGCGGGGGAGTGGTTCCCAAAACTTTTAAAAGGCAAAAAGATATTTTGCGATATGTGGCCAAAAATGAAGGGGCAATTGGAATAACGGATAAAAAAATAGAATGGGATGGTATTAAATACATTCCCTTAAAAATGGTGGTTAAAAAATAGCATGAATTTAAAAGGAAAATTTTATTCCCTTAAGATGAAATTTATCATCTTGCTGGTTTCCTTTGTAGGCTCTTTTGTGGCCATTATTTTCATGCATCTTTTTACTTCAGGAAATTTGAAATTTGAGTTAAACCAAGTGGAAGCTTTGGATTTTCCTCAATTTGTGGCCGCGTCGAATCTGGAGCAACATTTTAATGAGTTAACCCGATCTTTTGAGGATGCGGTGTTGGTGGGGGAAAATGTATTGCTGGAGAGGGCCCAGGAAGAAAAGGAGATTTTTGATAAAAGTTTAATTCAGTTAGTAGAAATATCTCCTTCCAGCGAACGTTTCGAATTCGAAATATTAAGAGAACTGTTTATGCGCTATTTTGAAAATGCCAGTAAGTTGGCAGAGCTGCTTATTGAAAACAAAGCCTCTGATCTTTCTGGTTTATCCAGCGCTAATATATCCGAAAAATCTGAAATTGTTTCTTCTCTTAAAGAAAAAATATCCGTTGCAATACGAGATATTAATGCAAGAGCCAGAGAAAAAATTTCCAATTCCTTTGGAAGGTTTAAATACAATGTCAATGTTCAAGTTTTGCGGTTTTTGGTTATAGGGGTTTTTTCCACAATTTTTATCAGTATTTTTCTGATATACCTAACAAAAAAAATTGTCTCTCCTATCCGCATATTATCCAAAATGACTTCTGAAGTAGCCAGAGGCAATTTAAACTACGATATCAAATTTAAAAACCTGTCCAACGATGAAGTGGGAAAGTTAGCCAACTCCTTTGAAAAAATGAGAGTTGGGCTTAAGGAGACAACTGTCAGCAAAGATTATGTGGATAATATAATCCAATCCATGGCGGACGCTCTAATAGTTCTGGACAATGAATTTAAAATTGTCACAGTAAACGATGCCACCCTCAGGCGATTGCAATTTAGCGAACAGGAACTTTTGCAAAACTCTATGGATGTTATTGTCCATGGGAAAGATTTTATTAAATGGTGTGGGGAACAAAATTTATTTAAAAAAGGATTGGTGAGCGAAAAAGAAAAATACCTGGTTACTAAATCCGGAAAAGAAATACCTGTTTTGTTTTCGGCTTCGGTATTAAAAGACTCTAAGGGTGAAAACCAGGGCATGGTTTGTTTAGCTCAGGATATTACCGCTTTAAAAGAGGCCGAGGCCGAGTTGGCTAAACGGGCGGAAGAATTGTCCAGAAGCAATGAAGATTTGGAACAGTTTGCTTATGTGGCTTCTCATGATTTGCAAGAGCCTTTGCGAATGGTAACTAGCTACTTGCAACTGCTAAAAAAGCGCTACCAAGGAAAGCTTGGAGAGGACGCGGAAGAGTTTATCCATTACGCCGTAGATGGGGCGGTCCGTATGAAGGGGCTTATCAATGATCTTTTGGCATTTAGCAGGGTTGGACGCGGTAAAGATGATTTGGTAGAAGTTAATTTAAATGATGTTATGAGCGAGGTCAAATCACTGTTGGCAAGTTCTTTGGAAGAAAAAAAAGGAACACTTGTCTATTCTACCCTCCCCAACCTGCTTTCAGATAAACGCATGATGATTCAGTTGTTTCAAAACATTGTTAGCAATGGCCTGAAATATTGCGACAAAGAAAACCCAAGAGTTGAGATATTGGCGCGATCCAAGGAAGATTGGGTTACCATAACAATAAAGGATAATGGAATAGGCATGGAACAAAAGTACCTGGAAAAAATATTTGTCATATTCCAAAGATTGCATACAAAACAGGAATATCCGGGAACGGGCATTGGTCTTGCCATTTGCAAAAAAATTGTGGAGCGCCATGGAGGTAAAATTTGGGTAGAATCTGAATTAGGGGGAGGTTCTGCTTTTCACTTTGAATTGCCTTTGTATAATTCGGAAAATAAAAAGGAAGGCGAAAATGCATAAAGGAGAAAAAAGATTTTAACTAAAATCAATATTTTGCTGGTGGAGGATAATGCGGGTGATATCCGTTTAACTCAGGAAGCTTTGAAGGAGATTATTCCCAAAGCTGCTATCGAGATATGTAAAGACGGAAAAGAAGCGTTTGAATATTTAAACTCCAATTTAAAAACGGGCAATTTACCCCAGTTGATTTTACTGGATTTAAATCTTCCTAGAATGGGAGGGTTGGAATTATTGGAGTTGTTGAAAAGCCATGGAGATTTGAGGAGGATTCCCATAGTTATTTTAACCACTTCCACGCACGAACAGGATATTAAAACCAGTTACGATTTACATGCCAATTGTTATTTAACTAAGCCTATTGAACTGGACCATTTCTTAAAGGTTGTGGAGTCTTTAAATAATTTTTGGTTTAACAATGTTACTTTTCCCCCTACATAAAATATGTTTCAGTCAAGTGTCCATTTACTAATTATAGACGATAATCCAGGGGATGTGTTATTGGTTCGCGAGTATTTGAGCGATGCTCCTCAGGAATTTCATTTGTATACGGCTGGAACTCTGGCAGAGGGGTTGGAAATGGCCCGAAAATCTCCAGTACATATTATTTTGCTGGATTTATCTCTGCCTGACAGCCACGGTATGGAAAGTTTTGATAAGCTATCCCACGAAGTGCACGGTATACCCATAATTATTTTAACGGGAATATCCGATCAACAAATAGCCCTTCAGGCTGTTCGGCGGGGCGCACAAGATTATTTAATGAAAGACGATTTGTCTTCGGGGCTTTTGTCGCGGTCCATACGTTATTCATTAGAGCGTTTTATGGCTGATGAAAAACGACGCTGGCTTGAGACAAAAATGCTTTATTCTCAAAAGTTAGAATCCCTGAGCGTACTAAGCGGAAGCGTAGCCCAAAACTTTAACAGTCTGCTAAAAGCCATTATTGGGAATGCCGATGTGGCTATGAAAAAAGTAAAGCCGGAAGATTCGGTTTTCAGAAATCTCGAAATTATAAAAAATTCAGCTACAGAAGCATCTGATTTATCCAGACAGATGTTAGTGTATTCGGATATGGGTAGAATTGGGATAAATAAAATAAACATTTCCCAGCTCATTGACGAATTAAAACCTTTGATTTCGTCCACAGTAAATGGCTACGCCAATTTAAGTTATCGATTGGCGGAAGACTTACCAAGTCTCAAAGCAGATGTATCTCAATTAAAACAGATGATTTTAAACATTGTGACTAATGCAGCCGAAGCTATGGGTAATAAAAAAGGCAATATTTTAATATCCACTTATTTGGAAAATCAAAATGCGGCGGCAAAAGACTATAAGCTTCCTCTATTTTCCGAAAAACATTTAGTTCTTTCCATTGAGGATAATGGAGTGGGAATAAACAAAGAAGCCCTGTCTAAAATAACGGAGCCGTTTTACACTACTAAATATTCCGGTCGGGGTCTTGGCATGGCGGCAGCCAAAGGAGTAGCCACAGGCCATGGAGGGGATATTCGAATTGTAAGCGAAGAAGGGGTTGGGACAACCGTCCATGTTATTTTGCCCGTGACAGAAGTATAAACTCCACAATTAGGAAACTAATAACTTCAAAAAGGCATCTATTTCTTTGCGGGTTGTTTTTGGGTTTAAAAAAACAGCTTTTTCTCCGGGGATTCCCAAAAATTGATTTTTGGAATCATAACTGGAATGGGCAATGCTCTCCACCCAATTTGTAAAGAGAGCTTTTTTACCCCTCTTTTTAAAAATGCCATGGTGGTAGTTTGTATTTCTTCTGAGCCGGTTTCTGTATTCCTTGGTGTCTTTTTTTATGTATTCATAATGGAATTCCAAATTGGCGCTGCTTACATATTTTGGATTGTAAATTCTAAATCCCACACTTGGCCCCTGATTTTCGGAACTCAGTACTTTAACATGTTTTAATCGGCCTAATTTTGAACGGAAATAATTTGCGTTTTGCAAGCAATGTGCAATAATGGTTTGGTATCCCCGGCTGCCTAAATAATATAAAGAGGCAAATGCGCCATAGACTCCAACCGCGCTTCTGGAACATTCAATAGTGCTTTGAAGATGGGTGTGCCCTTGCGTTTCCCGGTCAAAATAGCCGAAATTATCCGGGTCATTTTCCATGGCTCTTAAATCGTTTCTGTTTTTTACCATAACCAGGCTTGAGGTATAAGGGACATAGCCCCATTTTTGAAAGTCAACAGTAAAGGAGTCAGCATATTTAAGTTCTTTAAACTTGAGGCGCAATTTTTTAAGACCTTCCAGGGTGGCTTGATTTATTCCTAATGGGTTTTTAGTGAAGTTATAGTCCAGAAAAAACAACATATTCCAGCCCACAGCCGAGTCCACGTGAATATGTGGCTTGATTTTAATATCATACTTTTCACACAAACGGTTTCTGATATCGTATATGGGCTTCACCCTATCAACGCCAAATGTATCTGTTGTTCCCATGGTTAACATAATGGAAGGCACAATACATTTTAACCTAAAACAGGATTCTAACTGAAATTCAAAATCCTTAACATCCATGTCATTTGTTTCGCTAACCTTGATACGGATGGTTTTTTCCTTAATGTTGACTCCTAGTAAAGACAGGTTGATTGTATTGGAATAGTGACCGCCCTGGCTATTTATGATGCGGTAATCGTGGATGTATCCCATGCCAAAGTGTTTGGCTTCGGGTAAGGATTTTCTAATACCGAATAAATAGCCATACAAGTTGCAAAAGGTACCTCCTTGGGTAAAAATCCCGGTGGCTGCTTTTGGATTGTATCCGGCAAGTTTAGCCATTATTTCTATAACATGGTTTTCCAAGTCCACAGTCATGCCCGAGTATTCTCTATGCACTAAATTGGCATTGGCTAATATCCCCAGCAAACTACCATAAATTGCCGGATCGGAGGGAAGGCTTACCACATTTTCCACAGCTGAAGGGTTTTCCCAATTTTTGGAATATATGGCAGCTCCTTTTAATAATTTGTTTCCAACTCCCCATAATTTTTCTCCACTGAGGTGAAGGTTGGTTTTGTGTTTAAAATGATTTAACAGCTTTTTGGTGTGGCTGTCTTCCACTAATTCTCCGTGGTGTTTTTTTCGGTTATTACGCGCTTGCACTACCTCTGAAATATCAGAGTTTCCAAAAATAGGCCAAAAACGAGGGTTCCGGGAAAAGCACTGTTCAATGATCTTTTCATAGTGGAATACAAATTTTTGGGAGAGAAGGTTCTTTTGCTGGGACATAATTGGCTATATTTAAAAGTTTTTAGTTATGAAATAAACCTAATAGGGACTAAAAGCAAATCTATTTCTTTTTAAAGTGAAATTTTATGAAGCAACTATTCGCAATAATATTTTTTTTTACCACGTTGGGTTTTGGAGTAGAAGTCGGGTTGAATCCCGATTACAGCCTCGATAAAGAAAAAATAAAAAAGATTTATTTTGATGGAGACTTTGAACAGGTTCAAAAAACTCTGGAAGAATTCAGGCAGCATAATAGCGCTCCCTCAAATGAAGATCTTGTTTTTGTGTATAAATTTTTATCCGTAGTGTACGCCGCCGATTCAAAAAGCCGGGATAAAGCCGAAAGTTATATGTATCAGCTTTTGAAACTAACTCCAACCGTTAACTTAATTGATATGTTTGTTTCGGAAAATATCGAACTCATTTTCAAAAATGTGAAGTCTAAGTATGAACAGGAAAGCGAATACCACGAACAGCTAAGTACAGGTAAAAGTAAAAACGGAAAAAAAACAGGCATTGAAAAACAACAACCTTTGAATCCCAAACCAGCTGACAGTTCTCAACCGAAGAAAAAATCAAAGGCATGGGTCTATTGGGCTGCCGGTGGCGGAGTCCTTGCTGCCACAGTGGTAGGCTTTTTGGTTTTAAGCCCAGACGAAAACAAATCCTCGGATGAAAAAGTGGGGGAATTCTAGCATGAAGTACGTTGTTGGCATATTGTTTTCTATATGGCTTATCTCCTGCCTTGGCGTGGTTGAAAAAGGAGACGAAGGAAATAAGTTCATTGAACTGAGCTCCATCGATGAAGACTCATACGATTATTTAGTTCTATACAAAATAGATACAACTTCTTCCGACACCAGTTTAATTTGGGAATGGGAAAAGGGAGAGGAGTTTGATTCCAAAATAATTTTGGGGGAAGAGATTGGAGACAATGAGCGAATTTTGTTAATGGGAGTCAAAAATAATGTTGTTACCTATGCTAAATCCATGAAATTTAACGGAGGGAAAAGTAATGGAAACGCTCAAAATGAGAATGACATCATTGGAACCGAATATTTCTTTGAATTAAAAATAAGCCTGGAGCCCACGGATCAGCAAGTCAATGTGGGGGACGCAGCCCAGTTCCAGATAAATGTAGTTGGAAAGGGACAGGTTTTCTACCAGTGGTATCAAAATGGAGAGCTGCTTGACGGGAAAACCGCAAAACTTCTGAATATTCCTAATGTAAGTAAATCAGATAGTGGAAATACTTATTATGCCAGTGTGAAGGATACTGCGGGGAATGAAATTTTGAGTAATACAGCCAGGCTATTGGTTTATGCAGATGAAGATTTTCCGGTAAATTGGAAAATCAATGTTCAATCCGATACGTTGGGGACTACCAATCCAAGCGGAACTATAATTTTAGGACGAGATTCTATAGAAGTGAGTGCTACGGCTAAAGAGGGTTATTACTTTAAAGAATGGACAGTGGAGGTTGGACAGGTTTTTATCACAGATCCCCTTGCCTCTACCACATACATTAAGCTTAGTGGCGGAGATGGGTCTATTAAGGCTAATTTCAGCTCAAATAAAACGCCAAGCATATCCTTTTCACAACCTGATTCCAATTCCCAATTTTTAAAGGGTGAAAATGTATCCTTTTCCATTTTGGCTGAGGATGAAGATGGAAGTGTGGAAAATGTGGTTGTATTTGAAAACGGCAATCAATTGATAACCTTATCCACAAGTCCGTTTAATTTTGCCTACAAGTTTGATGAAGCTGGACCTCATGTAATTAAAGCGATTGCCACAGATGATTCCCAAGGTTCAAAATCTGCCATGTTAAATATTGAAATCTATGCTATACCCGAATTTGATAGTTTTCCCCAAGATTTAGATGTGATTAAGGGGGAACCCATACGGTTTGATTTTTCTGTTGCTCCTGGGTCTTACCCCGATGTGAGCTATACCTGGACGTATTTAGGCAGTTCCGTGGACACGTTATCTACGGATTCCCTCCTTGAAATAGAAGACAGTGAATATGACCATGAGGGTTGGTACCAATTAATTGTATCAAATGAGGCCGGCGTATTAAAATCTGAATCCCTTTATGTCTCTGTCCAAGACACCGTAAAACCTGTTATTACCCTTATTGGAGCAGATACGATTATTGGAGTGGGGCAAGCTTATGAAGATTTAGGGGCCACAGCGTTGGATGATAGAGATGGAGAATTGATTCCCAGCACAGAATCAAAATCATTAAGGCCCACCAGTCCGGGCACTGTTTTGATAACATATACTGCAAGTGATAGTTCAGGAAACGTGGCTGAAGTGAGTAGAAGTATAACTGTTCTTGGTTGGGAATTGCTGGGAAAAACGGCCCTTGAGGATTTAAGTGATTATTCCAGTTTTGGGGGAATTGCCACAGATTGGAATGAAAATGTTTTAATGATGGGAAAAGACGAAAGTTATTTTTACAGTAATGTGGAAGAATCCTGGGTTAAAGTAAACCTGATTAATTTTGACGGTATTCCGGTTGAGGGAGAAAGGTGGACAGTTCGATTACGAACATCACCTGTGGATGGTAGTATACATGTTTCCAACCATAATTACATGGATCTAAATACCTGGATTTATAAAAATGGCGATTGGGAACAAAGTATATCAGAAAGAATTTACGCTATTAATGGCAATAATAACTATGACTACGCGCTTACACCAATAGATGGCAAAGAAGTGTTCGTTTATATGCAAGACTATACCTTAACCTGGTACGACGAAAATGGCACTAATAACCACATAAACAACCACTATATTGCAGAGACAGGTTATTGCGCTGGACATGTGGATATAAATGAGTCTGCCTATGTTTCTTTTCAAAACAATAATAATGATATTTTAGGATTAGTGAAGAGGGACACGGGTTGGGTGACTCTTGGGCGTCCTTTGCGCTCAGAAGCCAATGAAAATACGAGGCTTGAAATCCATTCAGACTCCAGTTTAATCCCATATTTTTTCGTCCACGATGTGGGTTCAGGGGATGTTCCCCTTATTAATTATTGGAATGGATCCGCTTGGGTTGACATATCTCAAGGCTTACCAGCTGCTTTTCAGGCTGATTTTCTAATATCAGAAAGCGGAGAAGTCGTAGTGGCGGCCATTACAACGAAGCAAGGTGCTTCTGCTAATTCGTCGGTGGAAATTTTTAAATTCAATGGAGAGGAGTGGGAGCCTTTTTTTGATGTAGCAGGTGAAATTCCCAATACAATTTCAGCAGGTAGTTATTCCGAAATTGAGCTTATCAAATCCAAGAACAATATTTATTATCTGGCCTGTCTCAGCCCAGTGAAAATTTCAGTCTGGAAATTTGGAAATTTAAGATGAAAATGTTTTACATAAGCTTTTTTATTCCAGTTTTTATTTGGTTTGGCTTTTCTTTGGCGCAAATACCAAATCCAATAGAATTAACACCACTAATTGGAACCTCATCCGATGGAAAATTGGATAACCCCCTTGGCATGGAGGAAATACCTGGTAAAAAAGGCTTTTTTATAATCTATGAATGGGAAGGTAAAATAGTTTTAGCCAGTCCAACTGAATTGGGTTATGTGACTAAAACTCTTGTAAACATAAGGGTTGATTCCAGGCACAATGAAAAAGGCTTGTTGGGTTTGGATTTCCATCCCAATTTTTCTCAAAACTTTAAATATTACATAAACTATACATATAACGATAAAACTTTTATCGAGGAAAGAAAGCTCACTAAAGACTTAGTTGCAGATGCGGGCCATTCAAAAGTAATAATGGCCATTCCTCAGCCTTGGGGCAACCACAATGGCGGCACCGTACAATTTGGTCCCGATAATATGCTATACATTGGCACAGGGGATGGGGGAAGTGGTGGCGATCCAAAAAATTATGCCCAACAATTAGGGAATTGGCTGGGAAAAATTTTAAGGATTGATGTGGATAATCCCAGTGGAGGGAAAAATTATTCAATCCCCTCCGATAATCCCTTTGTAGATCAAAAAAATGCCAGGGGTGAAATTTGGGCTTACGGTTTGAGGAATCCCTGGAAGTTTTCCTTTGACCGGGAAACAGGAATTATCTGGGCCGGAGATGTGGGGCAACATTGGAGAGAAGAGATTACCCTAATTGAAAAAGGAGATAATTTAGGTTGGAAAATAAAAGAAGGCTTCACTTGTTTTAATTGGGATGGAGGCAATAGAGCTTCATGGACCACACCACTGGAAAAATGCAACCAAAAGGGATTAAGAGAACCTTTAGTGGATTTAACCAGAGATGAAGGGGCATCGGTTATTGGTGGATATGTATATCGCAAAAACAAAAACTCCCCTTTCTACGGGGTTTATTTTTACTCTGATTACTACGGGAAAAATATTTGGGCTTTGCGTGAAAAAAACAACAAAGTCTTGGAAAAGCAAATTGTGGCCCGAGTGAACACTCCTTCCAGTTTTGCGGAGGATTCTGAGGGAAATGTATACGTTATCAGCCGCAATAAGGGAATAGTATATAGGCTCAGCCACCCTCAATTCTAAGCCATTTTTAATTTGAAAAAATTCCAAATGGGGATTAATTATTCCAATTTTATAGGACAAATTGTCCAGCTATCCTCAATTTTTCCTCGCTAAGATTATATTTAAGCTGGGTTTAGGTGGGACGTAAAGGGTGTTTTTATGTCTAAGCTCATTGGCGTGCTTTTTCTATTTGCTGTTTTAGTATTTAATCCAGTTTTTGCTCAACCTGGTGTTCCCCAAAATTTGGAATTCAGCATTTTATTTAATACAGATGATGAAAATAAATTGAAAATGCCTTTGGGCATCGAAGAAATTCCCACAAGGCCAGGAACTTTTCTGGCTTATCAAAAAACCGGAGAAGTTGTTTTGCTCAGGGATACCCCCGATGGCCCGGAAGCAACAACGCTGGTTACTATTTTGGTAAATTATCCTGGCGCCTATGAACATGAGTACGGATTATTGGGTCTTGCTTTCCACCCTCAATTTTCTTTAAATCGCTTGTATTACATTTCGTATATGGCCGATCCCATAGATGAGGAGCAGCTTATTATTGAAGAGCGCAGGATGGGCGAGGACTTTGCTTCCGATGAAGGCCATGCCTTAAACATTATAACTATTGAACAAAGCCTCAATAATCACAATGCAGGCACTATTGGTTTTGGTCCCGATGGCATGTTGTACATCTCTGTGGGCGACGGGGGCCAACAGGGTGACCCCTACAATCGCGGGCAAACTCTTTCCACCTTAATGGGAAAAATGTTGCGTATTAACGTAGACGATAAAACCGGAGATACTAATTACAAAATTCCGGCAGACAACCCCTTTGTAAATGTTCCCGAGGTTCGGCCCGAAATTTGGGCCTATGGTTTGAGAAATCCCTGGAAATGGAGTTTTGACAGGCTTACAGGAGAACTCTGGGTAGGCGATGTTGGCTATCTGGATTGGGAGGAAGTTAGCATTGTTCCTAAGGGTGGTAATATGGGTTGGAAAATATACGAAGGCTATTCCTGTCTGGAATCTGACCTTTGCGAAACGGAAGGGCTTACAGAGCCAATCACAATATTTGACCGGGAAAAATCCACTAGTCTTACGGGCGGGGTGGTTTTCCGCGGTAATCCGGATTCTCCGTTATACGGAACTTATTTTTGTGCGGACTATGGGTATGCCGGCCGCCAAGGGAGTATTTGGGTTGTGGTAAAAGATGGTATGGGAGGATATGATAAATATAAGGTGTCCTCCGAAGTGGATGATATAACATCCTTTAACATGGACAGAGCGGGCAATATATATGTTATCAGCCAACAAGGTATGGTTTATAAAATGGAACACCCTGATTTAGTTCCAGTGTCCATAAATCCATTTAATATGAACTATTCAAATTTTGGCAGGACTAAAAGTCTTTTCGGAAAATCGCCTTTGCTTTCTCAAGAAATTTTATCTCAAAGTTGGAAGCTATATTCCTCAAATGGGAAATTTTTAGGGAAATTACATAGTGAAAATTCCTGGAATACAATTGCCTCAAGCCTGGAACAAGGCCTGTATTTTGTATCTATTGAGGGTCAAAACTTCAGTTATAGCTTAAAATGGATAATTCCCTAGTTATAAACGAAAGCGAAGGAATTTTAAGACCCATTTCAAAAGCTTAAAAAATTATATTTTACCTCCTAGGAGGTTTGGATATGGTTAAAATAGTGCTGTATGTTCCCATACTTTTTCTGTCGCTATCCTGCGGTGGCAATCAATACATCAATAAAAAGTACGGAAAACCGGCCCATGCCATAAAATTGGCCATTGTCCCTGTATTTAATCAATTTGAAATGGTATCCGATAACGCCTTTGAAAAGGCTTTTGCCAAAGCTTATGTTCAGGAAATGGTAGCCCCAAGTTCCATAAGAGCAAAAGTTTTTGAAGATGAGGTGAATGCCCAAGTTCCTGCCGACCAAAAATTAAAGCGCATTTTTCAAAAAGTAACTCAAAAAGAATTCAGTCAATATGAAATGAAAGAGTTTATGAGCTTAAAAGCCATATTAAGTATGACTGAAATCGATTATTTAAAAACTCGTTTGGACAATGCCAACATGATATTATTTCCCATGGTATTAAATGCTACTTCCTACGGGAGATCTGGCGTGGGATACGGCCGGGTCCGTGTTTTTGACCTGGAGTCGGGAGATTTTGTATACGAACGCTCTGTGGAAGCTAAAGCTTTAATCCAACCTACAGAGGGCAGCGACTACGAGGCGGATGAAGGTTTTGGCGTGCGAGATGTTATTAATGAAATCGCTGTAGAGCTGCAAAAAGATTTTGATAAAGTGTTGTAATTACAAAGCCTTTTGGAGTTCGCTGATTTTTACCATCAATTCTATGGGGGTCAATTTGGCGAGCTCAAGCTTCGAAATTTCATCGTACAATTTTTTATATTTGGGGTCTGGTTCCGGAGCTGTAGCAAATAAATTTTGCTGAAAGGGGTTAGGTATTTCTTCGGCTTTATGGCCGGATACATGGTGATGTTGCTTGTTCTTTTCCAAATCCGATAAAATGTCCCAAGCCCTTTTTAAAATATCCTGAGGGATGCCCGCCATTCCCGCCACTTGAATTCCATAACTGGAGTCACATGCCCCTTCCAGGATTTTCCGTAAAAAAATCACTTTTTGGTCCACTTCTTTTACGGCTACATGGATGTTAATCACTCTTTCCAAATCCTCTTCCAATTGCGTCAACTCGTGGTAGTGGGTGGCGAATAATGTTTTAGCGGCTATTTTGGATTTGTTGTGAAGCGCTTCCACTATGGCCCAGGCCAAACTCAGGCCGTCGAAAGTAGAAGTGCCTCTGCCAATTTCATCCAGTAAAATGAGGCTTTTGTTAGTGGCGTTGTTTAGAATGCTGGCTGTCTCAATCATTTCCACCATAAAAGTGGATTGTCCCCGAGCGAGCCTGTCAGAAGCCCCTACCCTCGTGAAAATCCTATCCACCATACCAATAGTAGCCTCTTTAGCAGACACATAGCTTCCCATTTGAGCCATTAAGGTAATCAGGGCCACCTGTCTTAAATAGGTAGATTTACCCGCCATATTGGGTCCGGTTATCAAAAGAATTTGCCGGGAGGATGTGTTTGTATCCACATCATTGGGTATGTATTTGCCTTCCTCAGTGAGTTTTTCCACCACGGGATGCCTGCCATCTTTTATTATGATGGCGGACTCATCGTTTAACTGAGGGCAGATATAATTTTGCTTAATGGCGATTTGGGCTAAAGCGCATAATACATCCACGGCGGCCAGCGTATTGCTCACATCCAATAACATAGAGGTTTGAGTGGAAACAGAATCGCGAATTTCACAAAACAAATTGTATTGAAGTTTGTTGGATTCCCCTTCTGAGCTTAAAATTTTAGCTTCCCACTCTTTCATTTCCGGGGTTATAAAGCGTTCGCCATTTACAAGGGTTTGTTTGCGAATAAAATTTTCTGGAACTTTGTTTACATTTTGTTTGGAAACCTCGATGTAATATCCAAAAACTTTGTTAAACCCCACCTTTAAGCTGGAGATACCTGTTTCAGTTTTAACCGTTTCTTCCAAGCTACTCAGCCATTTTTTACCTTGGATGGCTCCTTCTAATATGGCTTTAAGTTGAGGGTGTTTCTCGGGGTTTAAGATGTTGCCTTCCCGAATAGTGAGAGGAGGGTTTTCCACAAAATTTTCTTGCAGTTCAAGTCCCATATCGCCTAATGGAAGCAGTTTTTCCCGGGCTGCACTAAAAAGCGGGCTCACTAACTGGCCCAAATGGCCAGCTAATTGAGATGCCTGTATTAAGGAGCGGCTAAGGCCCAACAAATCTCTGGCATTGGCTCTTTTTGCCCCAACTCTGGAAAGTATGCGCTCGATATCGTTGATTTCCCGTAGGTGGCTGCGCAGGGCCTTTAATAAATTTCGGTTTTCAATTAATTCGCCAATGGCTATTTGCCTTTGAGAAATTTTTTGCAAATCCCGGAGTGGGTGGGTTAACCAATATTTAAGTTTGCGCCCCCCCATGGCTGTTACAGTTTCGTCCAGCAAATTAAAAAGCGTGCCTTCAGGATCATCATCGTGAAGAGGATGTATCAATTCCAGATTGCGAATGGTGGCTCCATCCAGATTCATTTGCTGGTTAAAAAAGCGTGGTTTTAAGGACAGGATATGGTCTAAGCTGGATTTTTTATTTTCTGTAACATACATGATGGTAGCCGCAGCAGCCACCAGGGCAACTGCCATGTTATCACATCCAAAGGCTTCCAGAGAATGAATTTTAAATTGCTTTAAAAGCTGTTCTTTGCTATCTGCTTTATTAAAGAAATGGCTTTCCAGGGGAGTCAGTAATATTTTTTCCTGCAGGCAAAATTCTTCCACTTTTGCCAGTTTTTCTTCGCTGTGAATTAAAAGCTCCTGCACTCCAATGCGAAGCATTTCATCCAACACCTCGTTGGCGCTGCCTTCCATCACGCAAAAATGAGCTGTGGTAATATCCAAATAGGCAAGACCATATATATCTGCCATAACATAAAGACTGGCGATAAAATTGTTGGATTTGGAATCCAAGCAATTTTCGTTAATGGTGGTCCCCTTGGTAATGACTTCGGTGACTTCCCGTTTAACAATGCCCTTGGCCTGAGCGGGGTCTTCTGTTTGTTCGCATATGGCTACTTTGTAACCAGCCTTAATTAATTTAGGCAGGTGTTTTTCCACAGAATGGTAGGGAAAACCCGCTAGGGGCGTTTTGCCCGAAGCGCCGTTGTTACGGGATGTAAGGGTAAGTCCTAAAACTTTGGAAGCGGTAACTGCATCGTCGTCAAACAGCTCGTAAAAATCGCCCATGCGATAGAGCAATATGGAGTCTTTATGTTGCTCCTTAACTTTAAGGTATTGCTCCATTAATGGTGTGGCCATGGAATTATTTTCCGTTAGTTAAAAACGGAAGCTAAATTTATTCGGCGTCCGAAAAATCTTCTTCAATATCTTCGGACATTTCCACAACATCGCCACTTCTATTGATTTGGGGAATCAAAGCTGAGTTTTGAATCATGTTTTCGAACTCAGATAATTTAGGCAGGTCATCGGGAACTTTGTTGATATTAAAATACTGTAAAAATTCTTTGGTGGTGCCATAGGTAAAGGCGTTACCCACTTTTTCTGATTTGCCGGTTATGGACACCAGTTTTTTATCCAGAAGCCCCCGCAGGGTTCCATCCACATTTACTCCGCGAATGTCTTCCACTTCGGCTTTGGTAATAGGTTGTTTGTAGGCAATTATAGCTAAAATTTCCAGAGCCGCCGGGGACAAACGCCGGGTAGCGGCTTCTTTATAGAGTTTACGAACCCAGGGGTAATAAGTAGGCCTGGTGCGAAAACGGTAAGTGTTGTTGGTTTCTACAATTTCAAAAGGCTCATTATTTTGAGTTAATTTCTGATTGATTTTTTTGATGTATGTGCGAATTTGATGGGAGTCCAGAGTTTCCACCACTTCTTTAATGGTTTTAACACTGATGTATTCAGGTGTGCTGAAAATCAGGGCTTTAATGAGGGCTTCCGGATCGGGAGCAAACTCATGTATATCCTGAATAACCCCTTCCTGGGTTCTGGCCAGGGTGCTGGTCTGATTTTCTTCCATAACTGAATCTTGAGAATTTTCCATAACTGATTTGTATTCCTTTACAATATATTACTGTTATTTAGCCCTCGGGTAAATTTTCCTGGGAATTTTTAATTTCTTCACTGCCGCTATCCAGCAGCAATTTTAAAGGAGAAACAGCCAATTCTTCGTTAGCAGGTACAATTGAACTTTGGCTTAAAAGCTCTGGCTCATCCATTAATAGGGATAATGGGGAAATGAGCTGGCTTTGCTTTTCTTCCTTTTTAGTGGGGTTTAACTCCTCTTCTAATTCTTCGCCTAATTCCCTTAAAACCTTGTCTAATTCGCTTTCTTTGGCAAAATTGTGGAGTTCATTTTGAATAAAATCAACAAGGCCCGGTTTAAACTCTTCTTTTTCTTTTTGGCCCACATCCAGGCTGCCAAAATCAAAGTCGCCATCGGCGGCCCCTGAATTTTTATAAATGTAAATGGGCCCCTGGGTTTGGTGCTGCCGGGAAAAAATCTGGCTTAATTTGCCCAATTCCAAAATGGCCATAAAAGAAACCACAATTACAATGCGTCTGGGATCGTCTTCAAACAAATCCTCAAATTGGCATTTGGGGCGCAAGGTTAAAAATTGCTGAATTTTTTTGATTTGGTTTTCAATGGTCACGTCATCGATTTCAATATCGTGAATGGGCACCCGTTTTTTGGACTTGGTAGCAGTGGCAAAGGCCATCATTAGCCCATAAATGTCCGATTCAATGGCAAAATCTTCGTCGCTGGTTTTTTCTTTGGGTGGTTTATCCCGAAGACCTCGTGGATAGGTGCCAAAATTGCGTGTTTCATGGTGTCGCAAAAACTTTGAGGCCTCTTTGAATTTTTGATATTCAATCATTTGCTGAATCAGGGCTTCTTTGTCCAAATCCAGTTCCAAATCCTCAATTTCATCTTTTTCCTCATCAGGCAGCAATTCCTGGGCTTTTAAGCGCATTAATCGCGAGGCCATCACCAGAAAGTCTCCCGCATGGGAAAGATTATCGATTCCAATTTCTTCAATGTACTGCAAGTACTGGTCGGTAATAATGGAAATGGGGATTTCCCGGGGTTCCAGCTCGTTTTTTTGCACCAGATAAACCAAAAGGTCTAATGGTCCTTCAAAAACTTTAAGTCGAACTTCGTATTTTTGGGCTAATTCCATATGGCCGTAAATTAAAAAATATTCCGGAAAGTGGAACTAGATATTGTAGTCTTTTTTTGTGAAATGCTATATCTTGTGGTTCCCCCTTAAAAGTATAAGCTGAGACACCATTTTTTATCGGCTAAAGCCCTAAATTAAAACAGGAAGATAACCCCGGGAGCGCACTTCCGGTGGGAGGAATAAAAAAGAAAAAAGAAAGGGTTTAGAACTACTCTACGGTTACACTTTTAGCCAGGTTTCGCGGCTGATCCACATTGCAGCCTCTCAAAACGGCAATATGGTAGGAAAGCAACTGGAGCGGGATCACAGAAAGAAGCGGTGTTAAGAAACTCATGGTTTCAGGCAAGGCCAGAATATGATCTGCCACATCATTTAGCACTTTATCGGAACTGGTAGTAATCGCCAGAATGCGCCCACCCCGGGCCTTGATTTCCTGCATGTTGCTCAGGGTTTTTTCAAAAAGGGTTCCAGAGGGCACAATCACCACTACAGGCATATTTTCATCAATTAAGGCAATGGGTCCGTGTTTCATTTCCGCCGCGGGATAGCCCTCGGCATGTATGTAAGATATTTCTTTTAACTTAAGGGCGCCTTCAAGGGCCACGGGAAAGCTGTAGCCACGACCCAGGTACAAAAAATTGTGGGCGTCCTGATACTCTTCGGCAAAATCGCGGATAATATTGTTCATCTTTAAAATTTCTTCCACTTTTGCGGGGATGGCCTGAAGCTCTTTGCAAATTTTAATGCCCATATCCGCAGATACCCGGCGCATACGCCCCATCATGAGGGCTATCATAGTAAGCACAGTCACTTGGGAAGTGAAGGCCTTGGTACTGGCCACTCCAATTTCAGGCCCTGCGTGCAAATAAACTCCACCGTGGGTTTCACGGGCAATGGAACTTCCCACTGCATTGCATATACCTAAAACAGTGGCGCCTTTGTGCTTAGCTTCTCTGAGGGCGGCCAGGGTGTCGGCAGTTTCGCCGGATTGGGAAATGCAGAACACCAGAGTTCTGTCGTCAATAATGGGATTTCGATAGCGAAACTCAGAGGCGTATTCCACTTCCACGGGAACACCCGCCAAAGACTCAATAACATATTCGCCAACCATACCCGCATAATAGCTGGTACCGCAAGCGGTAATAATAATGCGGTTGATGCTTCTTAGCTCCTGATGCACCAGGTTTAGACCATCCAAACGGGCGGTACCTGAATCCAAAAGCAAACGTCCCCTTAAAGTGTTCATTATGGTTTGGGGCTGTTCCATAATTTCTTTGAGCATAAAATGATCAAAGCCGCTCTTTTGAATGGAGTCAACGCTGAATTCCACATTTTGAATTTCGCGGTTTACATCGGAATGGCTGCCGCTTTTAATTTTATAACCCTCGGAAGTAATGCGAACACAATCATTGTCGTCCAGATATATCACCTTCTGGGTGTGATCTACTATGGGGGCGGCATCGGAGCCCAGGAAAAATTCATTTTCAGAAACTCCCACAACCAAAGGGCTTCCCCGGCGGGCTCCAATTAAAACTCCGGGCTCATCCTGACTGATAACCACCAGGCCAAATGCGCCTTCCAGATGTTGCATGGCTTCCATTACCGATGCAAACAAATCGCCTTTATAAAATTTGTGAATTAAATGAACAATCACTTCTGTGTCGGTTTCCGATTGAAATTCAAAACCATCTTCCAGTAGCACCTCTTTAATGGATTTGTAATTCTCAATAATGCCGTTGTGCACCAGGGCAATTTTACCGTCCTGGGATGTATGCGGGTGGGCATTGGTTTCATTGGGAGCACCGTGAGTGGCCCAGCGGGTGTGGCCAATTCCGGTTGTGCCCGTTAAAGGTTTTGCGGCCAGCTTTTCGGAAAGGCTGCGCAACTTGCCTTCGGCTTTTATAGTAGAAATGCCATTAGCGGTTTGTATCGAAACACCGGCGCTATCGTAGCCGCGGTATTCCATGCGTTTTAAACCATTTAACAAAATTTGCTGGGCATTTTGAAATCCACAGTAGGCAACAATTCCACACATAATACTTCCCTTTAATAAACCGGTTAAGCTCTCATAATCTAACTAAATTTGCGGTTTCCCTAAAAGAAAAACGCAAAAATCAAAAACTGGATGGAAATATTATACTTCTGCCATTACCAATTTGCATAGCTCCAAAGCCTCTTTTTTGTTTGGGGCTTCGGCAATGATGCGAATTATGGGTTCGGTATTGGACGAACGAACGTGAACCCATTTTTTATCCCACTCAAAGCGAAGGCCATCCTGTTCATCAATATGGGCATCTTTAAATTTGGCTAGCAAATGTCCAAAAATATTTTCCAGGGATTTTCCGTGGATTTCGCACTTTTGTTTTTCAATATGGTATTTGGGAATGGAATTCACAAAATCCGTAAGAGTTGTGTTTTTCTCCGCTAAAAATTGCAAAGCCAGGGCAATGCTTAAAATGCCATCTCTGCCGTAATGCAAATCCGGCAAAATAACTCCGCCGTTGCCTTCTCCCCCAATGGTGCTTTTGTTGAGCTTCATTTGGCTGCTTACATTGATTTCCCCCACTTTGGCCCGATACACCTTAACTCCAAAACTTTCGGCAATATCTTCGGACATTCTGCTGGTGGAAAGGTTTATAGTGACAGCCCCAGGGTTTTTTTCCAAAATAAGCTGGGTGGCCAGGGCCAGAGTATATTCTTCGCCAATAACCGTCCCTGTTTCGCTGACCATGGCGCAGCGGTCCGCATCGGGGTCGGTGGCAAATCCAATATGGCATTTTTTCTTTTTCACCAACTCAGAAAGCTGTTTTAAATTTTTGGGTGTGGGCTCGGGGTTGTGGGGAAATATGCCATTGGGCTCGATGTTAATGGCAACCAGTTCGCATCCTAATTTTTTTAACAATTGAGGGACAATTAAGCTTCCTGCTCCGTTTACGCCATCATAAGCCACTTTAAATTTTTGTTTTTTAATTAGCCTGGGGTTGATGTACTTTAATTTCAAAATGCTGTTAATATGATGTTCATCCCCACCTTTTTGAGTGGAAATGCTTTTTACGCCCTTATAGCCCGACCATTTAAACTGGTTGTTATCCACAATTTCAAACAATTGTTTGATGTTAGCTTCGTTTAAAAACTCCCCTTCTTTGTTTAAAAATTTTAGGGCGTTCCACTCTATGGGATTGTGCGAGGCGGTGACAATAATTCCCCCGTCGGCTTTTAATTCGGTGACCATCATCTCCACAGTGGGGGTGCTTGCCAGACCCAATACAATGGGTTCTACTCCCGCCGCGCAGCAACCCTGGGCAATTAAAGATTCAATCATAGGGCCTGTGGTTCGGGTGTCTCGCCCCACCACTACTTTTTTGGCCTTAGTAATTTGAATAAAGGCGTTTAAGTAATTCATTAATAGAGGAGGCGTTAATGGGTCGCCAACGATTCCCCGGATTCCAGAAACACTGCGCATTAAAGTGGACATATCCTAATTTTCCTTATTTTTTAGCCTGGGTAATGTGATACCCCAATTTTGGAAGCAAATTACATTAAAAAGGTGTGAAAAAGTCTTAATTTCATAAATTAATGACTGCAATATAAATTTTAATTCAGAGATTCATGAAAGCAAAAAACACAATTACCATAATACTACCGTTGCTTCTTGTTTTAGCAAGTCAGCTATTTGCAACGGCCCCTAAAATGGCGCCACCCGCCATTAATATGGAATGGGAAAAAACAGATAACCCCGATGTACAAAATTTAAAAATCACAGTGGAACTGGAAGAAGAATGGCATATAAACCCATTCGAAACAGACGACCCCTTTAGCATACCCACCACTCTGGAACTGGAAGCTCCGGGCTTAACATTTGAAATTCCCAACTATCCCGAAACGGTTAAAAAATATGTAAAAGTACTGGGCAAAGAATTGGCCATGTACGAGGGCCGTTTTGAAATAACAGCCATTGCCACAAAAGAAAATCCAAAGGCTAAATTCGAATATGTTAAGGCTAATCTGGGCTATCAGGCCTGTAGCCAGGATGTATGTTTGCGGCCCGCTAATGTTATTGTAGAATTGGGCGAACTGAAGGCTAACAGCGATTTTCAAAACAGCGCTCAGAATAATCCCACTGCTTCCAAAAAACCCGTATCCATTCCCCTGGATTCCTCGGTATCCGCCGCAAGTTCGGCCAAAGGCGACGCCCCGGTTTTGGAAGGCTCTGTTTTTATTATGATTTTGATGTTATTGGGATGGGGGCTTATGATGAACCTCACTCCCTGCGTGTACCCCCTTATCGCTATCACTGTCAGTCTTTTTGGCGATCAGGGTAGCCGCAGCACTCAGGGGCGGTTTTTGGTGAGCTTGCTCTATGTGTTCGGCATATCCATTACCTTTTCAGTGTTGGGTGTAAGCGCGGCTTTGGGGGGGCAAATGTTCGGCTCCTCTTTGCAATCTCCAGCGGCTCAAATCGTTATTGCCGTGATATTCGTACTGTTGGCCCTGTCGAGCTTTGGGCTTTACGATATTCGTTTGCCTGCCTCCTGGATGGGAAAAGCCACTCAGGCCAGCAACACCGGTGGATACATCGGCGGGTTTTTAGCGGGCATTTTTTCCGGGGTTTTAGCCTCTCCCTGTATAGGTCCTTTTATATTAGCACTTATTTTATATGTTGCCGAAAAGGGCAGCATGCTAACGGGTTTTTGGGTGTTTGCTGTTTTTTCCCTGGGAATGGGTATCCCTTATATCATTTTGGGAACAGCTTCAGGGCTCACTCAAAAACTGCCCCGCTCTGGCAATTGGATGATAGATGCCAAAAAAATCATGGGCCTGGTGCTTTTGGGTTTGGCCCTTTATTATTGCCGGGGTTTTATTGATAGCAATTATTACCATATCATGTATGGCGCTTTATTAATATACGGTGCCATGTATGTAAACCCCTTTACCGCCTTTTCTAACATTCCGTCCTGGCTGGGAGCGCTTATTCGAATGGGAGCCTTTATAGCCCTTTTATTGGGAACCCAAAGTTTTTTAAAAGGCATGGGCGTGGAATTTTCTTCTGGAAGCGTATCACATAGCGAGGCCACTGCCATTAATTGGCTGCCTTATTCTGAATCTCTTTTAGCCGAGGCCAAAAACCAGAACAAAAAAGTGCTTATTGATTTTGAAAGCCAAATCTGGTGCGCCGCTTGCCGGGAAATGGAAGAAAAAACCTATTCCCAAGCCTCTGTTAGAAACAGTTTGTCCGAATACATCGCTTTAAAAGTGGATGTGGATAAACATCCTGACACAGATGAACTCTTAAAAAAATACGACGTATATGGCATCCCCACTGCTATCATTTTAGGCGGAGATGGAATTGAATTGGACCGGGTTATCGGCTTTATGCCCCCCGGAGAATTTGTGGAAAAACTGTGAATATAAAAGAATAATTTTTATTCTGGAAGTAATTCGGCTTCCAAATCAAACTCCAGTCCCTCGGTGATTTCCACCTGGCGGAAAGTGCCTGGAGTGGCCTGGGCGCCTTTGATATAAACAGTGTTGTCTATTTCCGGGGCGTCAAATTCTGTGCGGCCCACAAAATCAAATTCGGAATCGTCCGAAATTTCTTCATCAATTAAAACTTTTAATTTTTTGCCTATTAAGTTTTGATTGTGGTCGAGGGAAATATCCTGTTGCAGGGCCATAACCCTATCCAGCCTATCCTGTTTTATATCATCCTCAATTTTATTTTCCAGAGTTTCCGCATGGGTATTGTCTTCATCGGAATAGATGAATCCCCCCAAACGGTTAAAGCGGGTTTCTTCCATAAAGTCCAAAAGCTCTTCCACATCTTCTTCTTTTTCGCCAGGATACCCCACTAAAACTGTAGTTCTCAGGGATAAATTGGGAATGTGCTTTCGCATATTGGCGATGAGTTCGCGCAAAGATTTTTTGCTGTACCCCCTGCGCATGGATTTTAGCATATTATCGCTTACATGTTGAATGGGCATATCCATGTAATTGCAAATCCTCTGCTGGCTCCCCATAAATTCCAAAAGGCCATCTGTTAAATAGGCTGGGTATCCATACATCAGCCTAAACCAGGGGACATCTGTTTCGCCAATTAAACTTTTTAAAAGTCCCTCCAGATTTTCTCCCGATTTATTTTCTCTTCCGTAAAAAGTGAGATCCTGGGCCACTAAAGAAACCTCCATAATCCCCCTATTTTGCAGTTGCTGCACTTCTTTAACCACATCTGTTATGGAGCGGCTATTTTGCTTGCCTCGCATTAGGGGAATGGCGCAGAACCCACAAATGCGATTGCAACCTTCGGCAATTTTTACATAAGCATGATGGGGTTTTTGATCCAAAAATATCCGGGTTTCTTCCACATACTGTGGAGTTGGTGTTTCGGGGAAAAGTTGTTTTAAATCCCTTGCGATTTCTTTGGGTTTATAAACTCCGTAAAAATGATCCACCTCGGGAATTTCTTTTTTCAGCTCTTCCAAATAGCGCTCGCTTAAACAACCAGCCACCACCACTTTTTGATTTTCGGTTTTTTGCCCCGTAACAGATAAAATTTCCTGGATGGATTCCTCTTTGGCCGCCTCAATAAAACCGCAGGTATTTATTAGAACAATATCAGAATCTAAATTTTGGCTGGGTTCTATTCCCTGGTTATGGAAATCCCGCAAAATGTTTTCACTGTCCACCTGATTTTTGGAACAGCCTAGATTAATAAGCCGTATGCTGGGATTTTTTCTCATAGGGAGAAAACTTAATAAAAATAGAGGGAAAAGGTCGAAAAGCGGGGTTTAAACCATTACCATTCGTCGTCGTTAATGGCTGCAGAATCTCCCACAGTTTCCCAATCCGAATCTGGGCTGGGAGCAGGATCTTGGGCAGTTGGCTCTTCTGGAACCATTTCAGCCTGAGAGCTGGGAATGGGTTCTGGCTCAGGAACAGCCTGCGGTTCTTGGGCCATGGGCTCAGGTTCGGGAACAGGCTCTGGTTCTGGCGTATAAGCAGGTTCCGAGGTTGCGGCTGGCTCGGAATAGTCTGAGGAGTAGTCGCTGTAGGACTTACCCACATTGTCGTTTTTCTTCAAATCAATCCAAAAATTGTAGTTATTAGGCAAAAGAGAATTTTCCCCAAATGCCTTGGCATCGGATAATCCTTTGAAATTTCCAATACGAACTCGGTAATAGGTACCTATTAAATCGGGAGTTGGATTTTCCACTTCAGCCACGTAGGCAGGATAGCCTTCGGATTCCAATTTTGATTTTAGCTTGTCAGCTCCATATTTGCTCTTATAAATGGAAACCTGAACCACATAACGGCCGTTTTCGGAAAATTGGCCAGTGCTCGGAGGTGGAGTGTTTTTAGGAATAGTGCTGAATTTAACTTTGGAGTCCGCATCTTCTTCGGCGGCATCCATTTGCCCATCCATTGCGCCTGCTTCATCAGGAGATTGTAATTCAGGCTCTTCGAGAAGTTCCAAATCTTCTTCAGGCAGTAAATCCTCTTCCACCACAGGCGGTTCTTCCTTTTTTGAGCAATAAGTCAAAAAAGCAGAAGCCAAAAATGCCATTAACCCGATTTTTATAAATTTTGTCAAGTTTTCCCCTATTTCAAGCCCAATCATAAATCTTCACTTTGGGAATTATTACTAGAAATTACCCTTTTTTGCCATTAAAAGTAATTTTTTTTTTCAAAAAGATCTAAAAGGTAAAGAAGCTATTCCCCAATAAAAACGGGTTCTGATTGATTTGCCATTGGGATTAACCCATAATTGGGGTAGTTGACATAAATTTGTGGCCTTGATAACTTTAGGCAGCCTAAAAAAAATGGAAGCGAGGTGAAATTCTAGTGATAGGTGTAGTATTAAAACCAGGTGAACCTTTTGAAAAAGCTTTAAAGCGTTGGACCAAGTCCTGCGAAAAATCAGGAATTATTTCTGATGTTAAAAAGAAACAGCGGTTTGAGAAACCTTCTGAAGAGCGCAAACGCAAAAAAACTGCAGCCCGCAGAAAAGCTTTAAAAGAAGCCGCCGAAGAAATGGTATCTCGTAAATATTGAACCGTTTCTAATTTTGTTATTTTTAAAAGCGGCCCGAAGTTAGGGTCGCTTTTTTTATGTAGGTAAAATTATGAGTGAATTGTTAACGAATATATTGGACGACATTAAATCTTCCATGAAAAGCGGCGAAAAAGAAAAACTCCTATGTTTGAGAGGATTGCATTCCGAAATCAAAAATGTATCCATTAACACCAAGGTGGATATTACTGATAATTTGATTCTCGACGTATTGCAAAAAGCTGTCAAACAAAGGCAAGACGCTTCCGCTCAATTTGCTTCTGGCGGCCGTCAGGACTTGGTAGATAAAAACGAAACGGAAATTGCCTGGCTTCGGGCTTATATGCCCAAACAACTTTCTCCCGAAGAATTGGAATCCATAGTGGATGAGGTTATAAAAGAAGTTGGTGCCAGCAGCAAAAAAGATATGGGTAAGGTGATGCCCGCCATTATGCAAAAAACCAAGGGCCAAGCAGATGGCAAGGCTATTTCCCAATTGGTTTCTAAAAAGTTGGTTTAGGCTTGCTTTCCACAAAAATCCACTGATTACATCTTTATGTTAGAGGAATTTTTAGCCTCTGCCAACCCCGAGCAAAAGTTCTGTGTGGAATTGGGTCTGGGGCAATGTTATCTGGTATTAGCTGGGGCTGGTTCAGGCAAAACCGCCATGTTAACAGCCAGAGTGGCCTATTTAAATAAGGTTCACAATCTTAATCCCGATAATATTCTGGCTTTGACTTTTACCCGGGCAGCCGCCGAAGAAATGCGCCATAGGGCCTGTAAAATGGCGGGGTATCCAAGTTCCCAAAACCCTTTTGCAATTAATACTTTCCACAGTTTTTGCCTTTCCGTTATAAAAGAAAAAGTGAAGGGAAATTGTAATTGGGAGCGTTTGGGCTATAATGTTATGCCTCAAATTGCCGATGAAACTTCTCATTTTAAGGAAGGGGGCGAGGAAAGCGGGAGTTTAAAAACTTCTCAGAATGTAAAGGATACAAACAACACCCTTAAACTGGATGACTTAATCCCCTGTTGCTTAACATTGTTAACCAAATTTCCAGAACTTCAAGAATATTACCAGCAAAAATTTGCAGAAATTCTGGTGGACGAATACCAGGACTGTTCCCCAGAGCAACTTCAGCTATTGCGCAGTCTTAAAAACCAAAAATCGGGTTTGCTTTTAGTGGGCGATAACTTTCAGGCTATCTATGGATTTCGGGGAGCCCAACAGGAACTGGTGGAAAATACACCAAAATTTTTCCCCAATATTAACATGGTTAAATTGGAAACCAATTACCGTTCCACCGCTAACATACTTCATTTTGCCAACAGGTTGTTTTCCGATTCAAAATCAAAGTTTTCTAAAAAGCTATTCTGCGGAAGGAAATCTGCAGAAACTTTATTTGTGGAAAATCAAAAAGTGGCCCTCAGAATTTTTTCCACCAGCTTTGAAGAAGCCGTGTTTGTGGCTAAAGAAATTAAAAGGTTAAACGAAAAATACCAAATGGATTGGAATGCTTTTTCCATCTTATTTCGGATAAACCAACTAAGGCCCTATTACCGTGAGGCAGTGCAAAAAATATTAGGAGAGGCTCCTGCAAGCAAAATTAATTTTGAAACCATACATGGAGCCAAAGGCCTGCAATATCCAGTGGTATTTTTAGTGGGTTTGGAAGAAAATTTGTTCCC
The DNA here is from genome assembly GCA_050294405.1 of Fibrobacteria bacterium. Taxonomy (GTDB): domain Bacteria; phylum Fibrobacterota; class Fibrobacteria; order UBA11236; family JADFYW01; genus JBNKOC01. The sequence goes on from JBNKOC010000028.1 coordinate 482,153, forward strand.
CTATAACAACAATGCACGCCCAAGCAAAAAAAGCGGGCAACTGGCTGAAGAAAAAAGACTGTTTTATGTGGGTATAACCAGGGCGGAAATGCTTTTATATATTAGCGCTTGCAAAGTAAGGAAGTTGAGAGGAAAATATAAAAGAAATAAGCCCAGCTCCTTTTTGCTTGAAAGTTGCGGATGGAGGGCGAAGTTAAAAACTGTTATGTTGTGGAATTTAAAAAGGGCCAGCCAAAATCCATGAAGGTAAATCACCACAAAAAGGCGAACCTTTCCATATATCTAATGCTTTTGATGGTTTTGTTACTGTGGATTTCAGCGGGAATTACTGCCGGAAAAATTCAAAATAGCAAGCCCGAATCCTGGACCAGCCCACAGCTGCTTTATTTGCCCGAAACCAAATTGTTAAAAGTGCTCTCGCTTGGCTACAATCAGTTTTTGGCTAGTAACATGTGGGTTAACTCCGTTTTATATTTTTCCACGGCCTTTTTAGAAGGTAAATCCTATCCCTGGCTGGGGAAAATGTTATTAAACATACAAACCTTGGACCCAAAGTTTTCGGCGGTATACCATTACGGGGCTCCCATGCTAGGGGAAGACGAACAGTCCAGAAAATTGTCTTCGGAAATTTTTTTAAAGGGAGTGGAAGAATTTCCTCAGGATTTTCGATTGAGACTTTATGCGGCTATGGCCTTAATAAGTAGTGACTCTAATTATGCCGAGGCTGCCAGAATACTGGCGCCTGTTATGGACAATCCAAATGCGCCTCAATATATGAAGGACTTGGGATTCACTTTAATTGAAAAAAAATTCGAGCCTGGGTCCAGCTTGGAATTTTTGCTCGAGGAGTACGCCAACAGCCAGAGCCCCATTTATAGGGAAAAATTATTTCAGAGAATATGTTCCCTGGGAAGCCTGGATAACAGGGCGGAGCAGGCTGTTCGGTTGTTATTGGAATCTTTGGAGCAGGATAAAAATATCCAAAAAACCGTGGAAAAAATGGTTTTTTTGGTAGTTTTTAATAGAAATTCGTTAGAGGCACAAAAAATTCTTGAAAAATTGACAGCTCCGGGTTTAAAATAAGAGGGCGCACCTTTCCCAGAAACAAAATATGCAAGGTTCGCCTGGAACGGTTAAACGGTTAATAAGGAAACAGGAAATGAAAAAGTTTAAAAATCAAAAAGGTTTTACCCTAGTAGAGCTGATGGTAGTTTTGGTTATCATCGGCATTTTAGCCACTATGGCTATCCCCAAATTTTTGGGCTCCTCTCAAAAGGCAAAGGCCTCAGAGTTTAAACCCATTTTAAAGCAGATTTATACTTTGCAAACAGCTTACTTTATGGAAAAAGATGCCTTTAGCGCATCCAAAGCCGACTTGGGTTTTGTGGACCCCACTGGAAGTGATGTGCGTTTCACTTATGCGGTTTCCACTACCACTACAAAGCTGGGCCAGGCTACTCCCACCAGTTCTGGGGCCACTGGAATGGGCATTGCCACTACAGATCAAGGTTGTGTGAACGATCAGGGTTCTCTAACTGCAGATTCTGCCTTAGCGGCGTTGGCCAATGTCAGCTCTTCGGCTTGCAACTAGTAAAAAGATTTAACGGTAAACCGTTCAAAAAAAATGGGGCTCTTAAAAGAGCCCCATTTTTTTTTTGTATTAAAATTTTGAATTAGAAAGATAAGGAAACACCACCGCTGCCTAAAACGCCAGGGCCAGTTCCACCAATAAAATCAGGTCCGTTTAAAATTAAAGCTTTGGAAAGTTCTCCTTCGATGGCGAAGTTTTCTTTTGCCCAACGAAGTCCGAAAGACAAATCTCCTGTGCTGGGCCCGTTAAAGCCGGTTTCCAAACCACTGGTTGTGTTTTCTCCGGGATCGGTTGTTCCAGAAGCATATGTAAGCATATTTACGCTTCCACCCATAGAGATTTCAAAACCTTTTCCCAATACTTTTTGGAAGCTCATGTTAGGAGCCAGGCTAAACAAATATCCGCTGCTTTCCGCGTCGGGGTCGGGCACTTCATTTGTGCTGGAAGAGTATCCAAGGTTAATAATACTTCCCACAAACACGGCCATTTGATCGTTGTACTTTAAGGGGACACCGTGATTGATGTTTAAACCAATGTTCATGGCAGATTGGTTGGCAGTGGGGTTCTCGAATTCCTGGGAAAATAAGGCCAAGCTTAAGGTTGCTGCCAAAGCGTGAGAGCCTTCTCCTTCTGTGTCTTTTACAGCTCCAACTATAATGTTAGTAGAGGTGTTTTTATCCTCATCGGTAAGGGCATCGGTTTCCGTGGTAACAGAAGCCGCTGGTCCGGTTACTCTGGACACTTCAGCAAAAATGCTAATGGAACCTAATCCCATACTACCAAAGGCTCCGTATGCATCACCTGCATTAGTAGTAGAAACATCAGGTGTAGCGCCACTGTTGTCGGAGGTGCTTATTTTGTTGAATTCATATAAAAGTCCGGCACCAAAAGCAGACCCAATGGCTAATCCAGCTTTGATTCTGGAAACGTTTGTGCTACCAAGTAAGGCTGCGGTTCTGGGATTGTTTTCCATTCCCCCAAACCAGTTTATTCCCGCGCCATTAAATGAAAATGCGGCATCAATAAATCCGGCTGAGCCAGTGTATCCCGTAACATACTGAAGCTCATTGATTAAATGGGGTCGTACCAAATAATCCGCCACCGTAAAATCCACAGCGGCATTGCTCTGCATAACAGAGCCATAGCTGGGAACTCTTGGAGCAGGGTCTTCCGCCATTGCCATACCGGCAAGGCCAAAAGTCAATCCAACGCCAACGGCCAGCTTTTTAATATTCAGGTTCATAAATTCTCCTTTTTTTTAAACGATGCATCCTACCTCATCATTTGTTTGAGCCTTCAAATTAGGATTTAATTATTTGAGAGTCTAGAGATTTTCCGGAAAGCTGAGAGGTTTGGCCCTCGTGTTTTTCCATAAAATTTGCAATTTTTGCATAATTTTTGGCATAATCCCTATTTTTGGCCTGATTTATGGAAATTTAGAAATTAAGGTTTATTTGGAAATATTTCTGTGCTTTTTTCCCCAATGGCTAGATTAGCTCCTGGGTCTGTTATATAATTTGGAAAGCTTTATGATTGCCATTCCGCTGGAAAATTTAAAGGTTGATGAAAGTTATCCCCACGATCTTCAGGACGAAAGGGGAGCTGTGCTTGTTCCTGCCCACCAGACAATTACTCTGGATTTAATCCAATGGATAAGAGATAGAAGGGTGCACAAAGTTTTTACGGAGGAGCTTCCCAACACCAGTGAAGGGGCCTTGGAAGAGGCTGGCCTTCTATTGGAAGAATCCACCTCCATGGAGCAGGTAGAAACTCTGGAAGACCCCGATTTCTCCATGTTGTATGAAAACTTAAGCTCCATTTTATCTCCCCGTATGAAACCCAGCACCAGCTGGTATGCAAAATCCAAACAAGCCGAAATGCTGGAAAACCGCCTGGGCTACTACCCTGGTTGGGATAAACCCAAAGGGATTCGTTTTTCCAAAGATTTTCTGCCAACACCCGCAAAAAGAACTCAAAAATATAAGCATGAGCTCCTGGGAAATTATGCAGATGCCCTTAAGGATGTTAAAGGATTAATTGATAAAATTGCTGATGGAACTTTGGCCAATGCGGAGCCTATCTATTTATTGGTGAACCGTATTATCGAAATGTTCTTAAAGGATAAAAACCTTTTGTTGAATTTTTCTTTGATTAAATCAACCCATCAGGAAAATTTATACCATCATTCACTTAATGTATGTATCCTAGCAATTAATATTGGTTCTGCCACAGGTTATAGCCGCAGGCAAATAGCGGAAATTGGTATCGGAGCCCTTATCCACGATGTGGGAATGGTTTTGGTTCCGCCCTCCATCCGATATAAGCAGGGCAAATTAAGCCCCCATGAACACATTGTAATTCAAAAACATCCTGTGGATGGCTTATTTATGATTTCAAAAATTAAAAACCTCCCGGAATCCACCGGATACATTATCTACCAACATCACGAAAGGGAGGACGGCTCGGGCTACCCCCGCAATCGCAAGTCGGAGTTAATGCACCGCTATGCGAGAATCGTTGGGTTGGCGGATATGTTTGATGCCCTTACTTCAAAGCGTCCATACAGAGAGGCTTTTAAACCCTACGACGCCATGCTGGAACTTTTGGGGTTGGCGAAACGGGGCAAAATTTCTGCGGATTTGATGCGTTTTTTTATTGAGTTTGCCTCCCTTTTTCCCGTGGGAAGTTATGTGCGACTTAGCAATAATAAAATTGCCAGAGTGGTGGAATCCAGAGGCGAAAACTTTACTTCACCGGTGGTATCCATTATCGATCCTTATACTCCAATAGATATGCAAGAACATGTTTTGCTGGATTTGAGTAAAACTCCTGATATTGAAATAGTGGAGGCTATTCCCAACTGGGAAGTTCCCAATAATACCATATTGGGCGGTTTTTAAACCCTAACGGTGTAAAAAATTAAGGAACGGGGACTAGCTCTGTCACAATAATACTTTCGTATTTATTGAGCTCTTGTTCAAGATAATGGAGAAAAATTATTTCCGTATAATGATTTTTTAAGATGTTAATTATCATTCGGTTGTCCTTTAAAATCAGGGATAGCCCCCTACCAGACAAATCCCAAATTCCAGGGGGCAACTCTTCTTCCCCAATTTTGGTTTGCCGCCTTAATTTTCCCAGAATTCTTTTTAAGCTAAGAGTTCCGGTGGAATCTATTATGGAAATGGCGTATTTTTCCCTATCCATGGCCATTGATATTTTAAATGATTTTTCAACGGGAGTAAAGGTTTCTCCCGAAATAGACAACATACCTTTATCTCTGTCTTGTTCGGACATTCCCGTTACAGAATATGTTACCGTGTTTACCAAAAGCTCATTAAAATAAGTGGACATCCGGTTGTGTAATTTGGGATCTATGTAAGGCAAAAAGTTTTTTTCAAAAAAGTCCAATATGTCTTTTAGATTAGTGGCGCCTGTGACGGTTTTGTGAATGGGTTTTAAGGAATAACCATTGGGAAAGTAAGGCTGAAAACCAAATAAATTTCCTGTCATAAGCCGAATGGTAAGGGCGCGGATTAAGCTGGCGTCAAACTGGTTTTTCCTAAGAATGTTACCAATGTTAAAGGCGCTGGCCAATTCAAAAAAATCAGAATCGGGATTGGCAAACAACACCCATTGGAATTTAGGGTTAGTGTTTTTAATCTCTTGAATGGCGGCTTTTTCCTTTTCAATGGAATCGCTTACTTCGTAATAAATAATCGCCGAGCTATGCTTTGGGAGCAGTTCCTTCCAGTTGCTTTTCTGGCCGCAGCTTATTTTCGAAGACAGGTAATAATCCGGATCCATTTGAAAGGACTGATAATGCTCCTTTAATTTTCTGGAGATTTCCTGTGAAGGTCCTAAGAAAAAAGCCTGAATCAAATTTGTAATCCTGTTTTGCAGTTTCCACTAGTATACCATTTTTTTTAAAGCAGATAAAAAGTAAAAAAGCCGGATTTCCTGGATAATCTCCCTTTAAGGGCTGGTTTTCGAAGGGTTTGGTTTTAAAACGGCTCTAAAAAAAGTTTGATGAAAACTATATTCCCAGTGACCCGGTAGATATTACTTTATATCGAAACCCTTCTAAATGTTAGTCATATACATATGATATACATTAAATAATGAGTTAAATTTCCATACATAGTTGCTGCGGGCACTAAATTTTCCAGGGATTTTTATCCAATTTTTTTACGGCAATAGCCGCATTTACCCACATTTTTTTCTCTGAATGCCAGCCGATTTAGGAGTCACAAGGGAGAGCTTTTTTGAAAATCGGCTAAAATCAACAAATTTCGGTAATTTTCAAATTTCCAAATAGGCAAAAGTTTCCCTAAGAAAAATCTTGAAAAATAAAAAAAACAAGCGGATAATAAAACTGTTGATTTAAATACAATGGAAATAAGAAAATAATATGGATATCATTCAGAGGTTGCAGGAGGGCTTTTGTTAACGACAGGTGAAGTAGCCAAACTGTTTCAGGTGTCAGCCCAAACAGTAATAAATTGGCTGGACCAGGGCAGAATGCCCTACGAAAGAATTGGCCGGGGTCCGCGACGACTGACTGAATCCACGGTCTTAAATTACATCCGAGAAATCGGAATCTCCCTTACAGCCTTAGACCAGTCTATATACGCAAAGGCATTAAAACAGGTATATTCAGAAAATAATGTAGCTGATGAATCTGCCGTGGCTATGATAGGCTCCAACCTTAAAATTATAGGTTGGAACGAGGGGGTAAAATCCATTACTGGCTATACCAACATTGATGTGTTGGGTAAAAGCCTTACGGATTTTATCAACCGCGTAAACGGGAGTGAGGAATCGCTGGAATCCATTCTCAAAAGAGATTGGAGCGGGCCTTCCATGGAATTTTCGGTGGTGCATAGCTCAAAGGCTGGCAAACAAATTCCCATTAAATTGAGTGCTTCAAAGGTATATGCTATGGGAAGTCTAACAGGCTATACCCTGGTTTATCAAAAGCCTCAGTCAGTTGAAAACGCAGCGCAAAATTAATCCATTCCAGTTTCTTTTTTTCTCTTGAATAAAGAGGGAAGTTTTTCAATGGCCAGGGTTTCCTTGGTAGCTGTTTCTTCTTTTTCGTCAATAACCCCAGCGGACATTATTAACTTAGCAGCTTGATCTATAGTTAGGTCAAGGATCTGCACATCTTTTTTAGGCGCAAATATTAATACGCCACTGGTTGGGTTTGGGGTGGTTGGTACGAAAATCGACCATAAATCTTCGTTTACTTTTTCACGGATAGCCCCTTTGGTGTCTGCGGTAATAAAACCCATGCTGTACAGACCCTTTCTGGGATATTCCACCAAAGCCACCTGGGAAAAAGCCTTTTGTTTGTTTTGAAAAGCTGTCTCTAAAATTTTTTGAAAAGTGGAGTATATAGCCCGCACATAGGGAATGTTGTTAATAATGAAATTAACGAGCGCCAGAGTTTTTCGGCCAATAAAATTTCCTCCGAATAACCCTATAACAATTAATAACCCAAGAAAGACAACGAATTCAATTAAAGGCCAGTTGGGAAATCCCATTTTGTGGATTATTTTGGCAATGTATACCAAAATGAGGTTGTCCAGCATTTGGTACACCTTCCAACACAACAAAAAGGTGGCGCCTGCCGGAAGCACAATAAGCAAACCCCGGAGTAAATAGCTGCGTAATTTTTTTAGAATCATGGGTTGTAGGGGTTAAATTCTTAAAAAACGATTCAAGGTCAATTAGCTTATTGCCCTAATAAAGATATAATTATTTGGATGAGGTTTTCTTTTTTTCCGTATTACCGGACTTTTCGTCTTCTTTAGAAAACATGCGGTACACTTTTTCGTTGGGTTTTGCCATTCCCAATTCGTAACGCACCACTTTTTCCAAATAGGCTGTGTCACTGCGAAGCCTGGCTCTTTCTCTATCTAAATCGGCTTTAAGTTGTTCCAGGCTATCGATACGGGACTCCAGTTTTTTGTTTTCGCTGAAGATTTGCAATTGATGCACCAGGCCGCTATTTCCAGATAACCAGGAATACCCCATCCATGCAGGGATAACAAGCAGCGACCATTTTAAGGCAGATTTTATTTTCATTTTCTAATGAACCTTGCTATAGCTGGAACCCGCACTCCGTTTGATAAACCCTTTGGTTTCCAGCTGCATTAAAATAATAATTAACTCCCCCAGGGTGCTATTGCAAACTGAGTTCAATTGGGAAATGCTGCTGCTCTTTCCCATTTTTTGCAAAACTTCTGATTCTTTTTGGTTGAGAGGTCCTTTTGGATTGGCATTTGTTTTGGAAGGCACGGCTTTATTAAAAAAATGAAAGTGGATATCCTGCCAGGAGCAGGCCAAATTTGCCCCATGTTTTAAAAGCTGATTGCTGCCCGAACAACTCATGTTAAGGGGAGATCCCGGAACACTGAAAAGTTTGCGTTTATATTGCAGAGCGTTTTTGGCAGTGATAAGAGCGCCGCTTTTGACTCCCGCTTCTATCACCACCGTGGCCCAGGAAAGCCCGCTCACTAACCTATTACGAGCTGGAAAATGATGTGTAGCAGGCCTTGTGCCCAATGGATACTCGCTTATAACGCAGCCTTCTCTAAAAAGCCGATTCTGCAACTCGCCGTTAAAACTGGGATAACATACATCGTGTCCGGTTCCGATGACAGCAAGGCTTGTGCCCCCGGATTCCAAAGAGGCCCAATGGGCGGCGGTATCGATTCCATCGGCAAGTCCTGAAATTACAGTCCAACTATGTTGGCTAAGACCCGTGGAAATTCGGCGTGCTAAAGTGAGTCCGCCGGAGCTCGGCCTGCGGGTGCCGACAATGGCGCAGCTTGGTTGGGATTGGGGGAGTTTGCCTTTTACAAATAAAAAGGGCGGCGGATTGGGAATTGCCCTTAACATAGAAGGGTATAGGGGGGAATCAAGGCTAAGTATTTGGATATTTTGCTCTAAATGTTTTTGTATAAGGGTATCGGAAAATTGCAATCGCTTTTTATCTGCCTGTTTGGAAAACTCCCCATGAATTTTTTCGAGCTTTAAGCTCGATAAAACTTTGGCGGGCGCAGATAGAAAATCAGATGGGCTTTTGAATAAAAAACGAATGTTTCTGTAGTGAATAGGGCCAACGCCCTTTGTTTGCGCGAGGGCAAACCAGCATTTTTGAACTTCAGTTAACTTTTCCATAATTGATATTACTGCACAAATGAGTAGTATATTTAAAATTGGAAGGCTTGGCAAGGCTTTTGGTTATCCTTTGGGATTTGGGCATAAATGCCCGATTATTATATTGGCTAGCATGTCAAAAGAACGATTTTTAGTTACCAGCGCCTTACCCTATGCCAACGGTCCAATTCATTTTGGCCATATTGCCGGGGCTTACTTGCCTGCGGATATTTTTGTCCGTTTCAAAAAAGTCTGCAAAGAAGATGTAGTATACATTTGCGGCACCGATGAACATGGATTTGCCATAACCGTTTCTGCTCAATTAGAGGGCAATGACCCGCAAAAGCATGTGGATCATTATCACAAAGTTATTTCCGGGATTTTTGAAAAATTTAACATTGAATTCGATAATTTTTCACGGACTTCGTTGGAAAAACACCACAAACTTTCCCAACAATTTTTTGAACAGTTATTAGCCAATCAAAAAATTTCGGCACAGGATACGGAACAGCTTTATTGCAACCACGATAAAATGTTTTTAGCCGATAGATATGTATACGGTACCTGCCCCCATTGCGGCTTTGAAGAGGCCAGGGGGGATGAATGTGGACAGTGCGGCAAGTGGCTGGAGGCCTTGGAACTGAAAACGCCCCATTGCAAAATGTGCAATAACACTCCGGTGAAAAAAGAGACCAGGCACTGGTTTTTGGAGCTCAATAAATTCAGCGATTCTTTAAAAGAATGGTTGTCCCAAAAAGAACATTGGAAACCCAATGTTAAGAATTTTATTAACAGCATGATAGAAGGCGGCTTGGAGCCCCGTCCTATTACCCGCGATATGAACTGGGGAGTCAAGGTTCCCCTGAAAGAGGCCGAGGGCAAAGTGCTTTATGTATGGTTTGATGCGCCCATAGGCTATATATCTTCCACCATAGAATGGGCGGAAAAAAAGGGGGAGCCGGAACTATGGAAAAAGTATTGGGAAAACCCAGATTGCAAATTAGTCCATTTTATCGGCAAAGACAATTTGCCCTTCCATTGCGTGGTTTGGCCCTCAATGTTAATGGGTCAAAACGAGCCTTTTATTTTGCCACACGATGTGCCTGCTAACGAGTTTTACAATCTAGAGGGTAAACAATTTTCTAAAAGTACCGGCTGGTACATTGACCTTGAGGATTTTTTTAAAAAATACAGCACGGATTCCATTCGCTATGCCATTGCGGCTAACGCGCCTGAAACCAAAGATTCCTCTTTTAGCTGGAAAGATTTCCAACTAAAAAACAATTCTGAATTGGCAGATATTTTCGGGAATTTCATAAACCGAACTTTGAGGTTTATTGGAAGTAAAGCAGGTAACACCGTTCCTGAATTTAAGGCTTCTATAGGCGATACCCATGTGCTGGAATTAGTTTCACAAAAAATGGCTGAACTTACTGAATGTTATAATAATTACCAGGTGCGAAGGGCCTGTAATGTTATTATGGATATTGGCCGTATAGGGAATAAATATTTTGATGAAAAAGCCCCCTGGAAGTCCATCAAAGAAAATTTAGAAGAATGCCAAAACAGTTTATATGTATGTACTCAAATTGTAAAGAGCCTGGCTTTGGCCTGTTACCCAATAATTCCCGAAAGCGCGCAGAAAATATGGCAAATGCTGGGGTTAGAAGGACTGATAAAAGATGTGGACTTTAACAAAGAATGCAATATCCGGATAAATTCCGGGCATGTATTGGGTGAAAGCCAGGTTTTGTTTGGAAAAATTGAAGATAAACAAATCGAAACCGAAATTGAAAATTTAAACGCTATGTTAACGGCCAAAACCGCCGCCTCTAAAAAAGACGCAATTAATTTAGTAACCATAGATGATGTGGCTAAGGTCCAGTTAAAAACGGGACGAGTTGTTGCTGCCGAAGAAGTGCCTAAATCTAAAAAGCTTTTAAAACTTGAGGTGGACTTGGGAAGTGAAACCCGGCAAATTTTAGCGGGAATTAAAGAAAGCTACTCCGATCCAAAGGCGCTAATTGGCAAATTGGTGATTGCAGTTTCCAATCTAAAGCCCGCCAAGTTAATGGGTTTGGAATCACAAGGTATGTTATTGGCTGCCAAAGATTCCAAGGGTTTAAAATTAATAACTGTGGATGATCCCAATTGCGAATTGGGCGCAGAAGTCAGATAATTTTAAAACTTATGGCATTGGATACATAGTTCCATTTTTGGATCGAATGGTAAATAATCCGGAAAAGGGGCCCCATGTAATTGGTGGCAGCTCAGACAGTCCATGGTTTTTGAATTCCGGGGATCTACAATTCCGGCCCCTTGAGGGTGCGCGCTTTTGTGTGAACCGTCGTGGCATCGTTTACACATATCCGTGCCGTTGATGTTAAAATAATTTTCATTATCAGAAAGATGGGAAGCGTGGCAATCGCTGCATTGGGTTTTGGGATGGGTTCCGTGGAATTCCCTTTTATTGCTGGCTACCTCTTGAAAGTGGCATTCCATACATATCTGATTGGGGGCTCTTTTTAACAAGCCTTCCGATGGGGCAACATGGGAGTTGTGGCAATCTTTGCACATTATGGATTGGATAAGATTGTGGCCGAATTCCTGGCCTCGCACCAGGCTGGAATCTTTGTGACAACTCAAACAATATTGGTTTTCCGGGGACAAAGTCTTTGCGGAATCTTTAAAAGTTTTTAATGTGTTGTGACAGGAAGCACAGGATTGCTTCACAAAAGGCTCATGCTTGTTAGCATAAAGCAAGTTTTTGCTTGGCGAGGCATGGGCATCATGGCAATACAAACATTTTGTTTTTTCATCTAACATATTGTCATGAGACTTGGCCAGCTTTCCAGTTAATTTGTGGCAATCGTAGCACAATGCCGGGTCTTCCTTGACAAAAACTTTTCCGCTATCTGATATGCAGTGGCTGTGGCAAGTTTGGCAGTTGTTTTTTTTCAATGGATCGTGAAGTATGTTTTTTCCAGAAAACCACTCCTTCACATTTTGATGGCAGCTTCCGCAAAGTTCAGAAAATGGCTTTTTAATCAATTTAACAAAATCACCTCCATGATGTTCATGGCAGGCCATACAGTCTTGTTTTAAAATAGGAGAGCAATTGTTGTTATGCTCTTTTAATTTTTTAAAATCCTGATGGCAGCTAAGACAAAGCTCATTTGCGTCGTCTGTTAATAGTTTTTCTTGCCTGGAAGCATGAGGAGAATGGCATGCAGTACAGTTGTTTTCCTTATATAAGGGATGCACATTTTTCTTTTTTAAAACTTTTGGCAGTTCTTTGTGGCACTCAAAACAATTTTTGGAAATTGGTTTTACATTTTGCCCATTAACCGTAAACGTTAATAGGAAGACTCCCCAAATTATTTTAATAATAAGCAGGCTATTTTTTATTTGAATTGGTTTCATGGCAGGCCATACAATTTCTTTTGGAAAAAGGTTCGTGTTGGGTTTTGTGTAGCATTCCGTTTTCATTTGAGCTATGGGATTCGTGGCATTCAATACAATTCAAATCTTCCATAGGCTGATTCAAATGTTTGGTTTTGAAACCTTCTGGATTATCTCTTTTAATGTGGCACTTTACGCACAGTTCTTTGATGCCTGCAGTTGCCAGGTTTTTAAATTCAGAAATGTGCGGCTTGTGGCAATCCGAACAGTTTCCTTCGTTAAAAGGCTTATGTGTTTTACCCCCATCTAATTGAGCTCGGGTTTTGGTGTGGCAGGATAAACACAACTCTTTTTCATTGTCCCACAATAGGCCCTTGTTTTTGGATTGGTGGGCTTGATGGCAAGAACGACAATTTCCATTAGAAAAGGGCTCGTGTTCTGACTTTGCTGTTATGCTTTCCGGATTTAGCTCATGGCAATTTGAGCAAAGTTGTTTTTCTTCAGCCAACATAAGCGGAGGGAAGGCTGAAGCATGTATGCTATGACATGAATCGCATTTTTGCTCTTTGAAAGGTTGGTGTTGAAAAGTAAGTTGGCTGGATTTAAAATAGGACTCGTGGCATTGGGTGCATAACTTTTTGGGTTCGTCTTTTAGTAAATTTTGAAGTCCGCTTCCGTGGGAATTGTGGCAATCGCTACAACTCCCTTCTAATATGGGTTTGTGAAGCGACTTTTGGCTTAGCCAGATTTTGACATCTTTATGACAACTCTGGCACAAAATAGTTTCCCTTTCAATTAATAGTTTTTTGTGTTTGGACCCGTGTGGTGTGTGGCAGCTGGTACAGGATTGCTGCAATAAATCTTTATGTGCCTTTGAATCGTTCAATTTTTTAGCTTCTTTCTCATGGCATTGTATACATTGATTTTTTTCGGTTATAAGCATGGCAGTGGATTTTTTTCCATGGGCTTGATGGCATTCCAAACAGCTTTTTTGAGCAGGGAGATGCCTGGAACTCGACATTAATTCCATTTTAGTGTTTTCATGGCATTTGAGACATAGATCAGGGGTGTTTGTTTTTAATAATTGTGGAAATTTTGAAGCATGGACGCTATGGCAATCCGTACACTTGTTTTCTGAAACAGGACTATGCAGGGAATCTGGATTCTTGGAAGCCTCATGGCAATTTGTGCATGATAAATTGGGGTTGTCCTTTAATGTTTGTTCCAGTTTCCCGTTATCATGACAAGATTTACAATCCTGTTTTAAAATGGGATCATGCACTGATTCATTGAGTAAGGCTTTTTTATTGGAGGAGTGAGGGTTATGGCATTCCAGACAGTCTGCTTCGGTCATTTTAAGGTTATTGTGCTTGCCTTTAAATTCTTTTTTATTTTCTTCGTGGCAAGATAAACATAATTTCCCATTGCCCTTTTTTAGAAATTTCCCGTTTTCAGATCCATGAACATCATGGCAGGAAATACAACCTTTTTTTGCCAAAGGTTCATGGACAAATTTTTTTGTGTAATTTTCTGCCTTGTGGCAGGTATAACACAGCTCTTTTTCCTCGTTTTTTAATAAATTTGGCCACTCGCTGCTATGTTCATCATGGCATAACATACAATTGTCTTTTTCCGCTTCATTGTGGATAAATGGCTTGTTGTACCCTATTTCTTCGGTTTTATGGCAATCGTAACAAAGTTTTTGCTTGTTAGTTTTAAGCCGTAGCACCCCAATTTTACCGTGGGGCTTGTGGCATTCAAGGCATTCTTCTTTTTTAAAAGGTTTATGCTTAACTTTGCCAGGAAATTTTTCGGCTTTATGGCACTCCATGCATTCGCCTTCCTTATCGAAACGAATTCCCTTTTTAAGTTGGCCGATTCCACTTTGGGGAAAAGCTAAAAGGAGCGCCATAATAAACGCGATAAAATATTGAGCTTTCATATGAGGATGGATTTTAATCATGTTTTTCAGCTAAATAATTTTTAATGTTTTTTTCGTGCCTTTGAATTTTAAAATTTTTCTTTAATATGGATAGGACTTTGGTCAAATTTTCATCAAATTTTTTTCTAAAAAATATTTCCCGCAACTCTAATTGAACTTGGTCAAAAGGCTTTAGTTCCCCTTGTTTTTCGTTGAGTTTTTCAAAAAGTATCCAGCCCTTTGCAAGTTGAAGGGGGCCTACTATTTCAGATTTTTTTGCCTTTATTAGTTTTGCTTTTACACTGTCTGGAAAGGAGGCAAGCGACACCCATTTTGGAATTAAATCACCGGGAGTTACATCTGGCTTATTCTTAAGTATATAATTAAAGTTAGCCCCTTTTTGCAGACGTTTATAATAGTTGGAAATGGAGTCTTTTGTGGTGGTTTGAAGTTCCAGTATCAAAACCTCGGGGTCCTTTCGAAATTCATCTGGATTCTCTTTATAATATCTTTCGAATTCCTCTTGGTTAAATGTTATATGATCCACAACCATATCTTTTAAATAAGCTTCTATAAGCAAGCTGTCCCTGGACTGATTGTATTTGCTTACTACAGTTGGATCTTTAAAAAAACCGTTTTTTTCGGAGGCTATAGATAGCAGCAGTTCTGCCTTTAAGCCTTTTAGGGCATTGGTTACCAGCTCTTGAAAGGGCTGGCCTGAATTTGACATAATCTGCCTTGAAATATTAAAGCGGAATTTTCTATCACTTATGTACATATCCTTATTGTGCTCAATGACCGGATTGTCAGTCGCATTTAAGAATTTGTTGGTAGAGGCTATACTTGAATCGTTTAAAATTGATTTTAACGCTTTATTGTTAACTTTTACAGGATACTTTTTTGCCAGCCCATCAATATATGCATCCCATGTGGATTGCTTTTTAAGATCCGCTAAATATTTTTCAATTCCGGGTTTATATTTAGAAAACTCTTTCATATTAGCTGGTTGTTTATCCAATATTCGCATTACCATGTAAACATCTTTGTACTTAAAAATTTTTGCGAATTCCTTTTTTTTCAATAAGACAGCTCGATTCCTAAAAACGGTATCAATATCTGCATACTTTTTTAATTTATGCAGTCCGCCTTCAAATTTTCTTGAGTCCAATGACACATCCTTCGCTATGGAATCCATTGGCGAGCCTGATTTGATTTTTTTCATGATATTTTCCGCTTCAATGGAATCTAATATGGCAACAGTTTGGATTTGTATTTTCTGATAAAATTTCTTGTAGTACTCTTCTACATCTTTTTTATCGGCCTTTGGCACCGGGGGAGGGTTCTTTTTTAGGTACTCCTGAATACCAAGCTTAATTTGAACTTCATCAAGCTCTTTCTTTATCCAATCTTCATTAGTCAAACCCATGGATTGGGCTTCAAGCACAATAAGTCTGTCGTTAATAAGTTTATTTATGATTTTTTCTTTATTGGCCTTAACATCTTTCGACTTGCTGACCATTTTATGATGCTTGAATATATACTTATTAGCATCTTCAGTCGTGATTTTCGACTTGTTGATGGTAACCAAGGTTGTATTTGTGGATGTGTAGGCTATGTTTATCCCCGCAATAATCCAAAATAGAGCAACTATGCCATTTGCTTTATTTATCAAAATTAATGTTTTAGTTATTTTCATACTTTACCCTCTCATTACTAATTGCTTTTTAATCTTATCGATTAAATTCTGTTCAAATATTTTATTTATTAATCTTCCAATAGAAATTTCTTTTCCTATTTGGAAGAAGTGGAAAGCGTCTTCTGCAGATTCGTAAATATGCCATATGCCATCTATTTTCGCGGTTTTGCAATTTAGCAATTTAATGGTTAATTCGATTTTCGGATTGAGGTAATTGAAATTGTTTCCCCCATATTCCATAACGTCAATTGTTCCGGTTATAACATAGTCCAGATTCATAAATTGATGGAGTTCTTTTAATGTTGTTAAGTCAATTTCTCCAATGGGGCTTTGTTGGTTAAGGTTAAAAAAATATTGCAAAGCTCCTGGTTCCAATGTGACGATAGATTGCTTCATTAAATTGCTAATTAATATGTCCTCCACAAGTTGGTTGGAGGTTTTATGGGACGTTAAGTTGTCGAAAGCCACGAGGCTCATTTTTAAGTCCTTGCTGGCATTTTCTTTGTCTTTAAGTTTTAAAGGAAATTGAGAGAATAATTCGGCGACAGCTTTGTGGGCAAGCTTCTCTATGTTCTTTATAGACCCCATTTCAAAAAACCATCCCCCATCTTTTCCGGAAAGTGAAACTGTATTGGCCCAATAAATTTCCATGTTTTCAATTTTTACTATTCTAAAGGAGATGGAAATTTCCGGAACGCCTTTTGATTCGTAAACGTCAATACTCGATACTCCAATCCATTTTAACTTGAAATCAGATGAAAGGAATTTTGAGGAAAATTTCATCATTTGCCCCAGGTTTCGAATGCGGTATTTTCGCAAAACATCCCTGAGTTTTGTGGAGGGTACTACCTCGTATCCTGAGTTAATTAACGACTCTTCAATTTTCTTTTCCAGAAAATCAGAGGCTGTAATATTCCCCGAATTATTTAATATGGGCAATAAGGCTATTTTATTGTTAAGCCCCGTTTTTTCTAAACCCTTAGCATAGCTTGAGCAAAGGAATACGATTATGAATAAATTTAAAAGTTTGAACATATTACTGGATTAAGGTTTCGATTATTTTTTTTACACATTTTCTAGTAGTAAAAGTTTTTGGTGGAGAGTCGAATCCAAAAATAGATTGAATTAGTGACACCCCTCCTTCCGTTTGAGTTGCCGCCCATACGGTTGTTCCCTTTTTTGTCTCTACAAGTCTTGCTACCAGGGTGACTACAGTGCTGGTGGAACTTCCAAATCGCTCGGTTGAAGATTCGTTTACAGAACCTAATATAAGGCCTTGCACTTTTAGAGCTGTTCCGATTTCAACTATTTGTCCTTGGGTTAAATCGCCAGCTCTTACCATGGCATATTTTTCTAAAACTTTGGCGACTTCGCCTGGTTCAATAACATCCACTGCTTTTTTGGATAAAAGCTCTGTTAATAATAGTCTTGTGACTCTAAGGGCCGCGCCTTGATCCGAAGACAAATTTTCAAAGGGAATTAAGGCGATTTTTTCAACGGCCCCAAAATCAAAATCCGAATGCAAAAACACTGTGGATTTAACTCCGGCACAACCCATTAAAATTGTGCCAAGGATGATAATTTTAGTTATTAGTCTAATTGGAAATGGATTATTTGTAATCATATCAAATCCCCATTCTAAAGCCCACCTGGTAGGAGTAGCTTTCTGTAGAGAGGTTTAAGTTGGATGAATTAAAGGAATCTGAACTGTATAGATCATAACGGCAGAATAAGTTCCCTTTTTTGAAAACACGCAAGTTGGAATAAAAATTATATCGAATGGACTCGAATTGTTTTTCGTGATAAAAATTCGTAACCTGTACTCCTAAATTTAATTTTGGCATAATAGCCCAATTCCCATTGGCAAATTGTGAAAAGTTAACTCCGTTTTCATTTTGAATAATATGCCTGGTGCTAATAAATATTTTATTGGTAATTCTCCAGTTCCCATTGAAATTCAGAGTATTCCTCTGGTTTGTCTTTCCTGTTTTGGTATCTCGGGAAAATTTGTAGCCGTAAGAAATGTATCCATTGATTTTTTTTGTGGCATTTCCATTTAAAGAAATCTGATAATTCCAATTTTCATTTTCCAGGTTGTACAATTCCTGGGTAACAATGCTATAACCGAATTCTGTGGCAAAATTCAGAATGTGCAACAGCTTCCCACGAAACTGAAAAATGGCATTTTTATTATTCTGAACCAGGGAGCCATCTATTTCACTCCACTGGCTGGTTAATCCAAAAGATGCCGTCGCTTCGTGAGATATGGCATATCGAGTGCCAAAGTTGACTAATCGGTTGTCTGTGGTATTTTCAATGTAGCCAAAATTTTGATGTTCGCTCTGGAATCGGATTGAATTTGAGATCTTATCTGTCATTTGTTGTTTTAAGGTTAAGGTAAAGTAAACATCATTTTTTTTTTTTGAGATATAATCAGAAATCGGCTCGTTTTGAAAGACCACATCGAAGTTGGTTTCATATTGTTTATTAATTTGGAAGGTGTTATTAATACTGATTGTTTGAGATGAAGAAGTTTGCTTGGTATCGCTTTTACCGCTGTTACTTCTAAAAACCTCAAGTTCGGTAATGTATATAGCTCCTGTGTCAGGATTACTTATATTAACCAATTTGAAAAATCGGCCCTCAATTCTATCAAACTGAATCACAATTCGAAACAAATCAGGGTCATAACTGGCTGGCTGAGTCTCTGGAATTTTTTCCCAGACCATTTCGTCATTAAAAAATAAATCTTCACTATAATAGGCTTCCCATACTCCCACAGAAAATGGAATGCTGTCTGAATAGACAAATATTCCGTCTACAAGCTCTTCTTGAACTAATTCCACAGCGTAGTTTGTGAATCTGGAATTAAGTCCAATGTACGCATTATCAGAAGTTGCTGATTGAATATTTCCATCAATTAATGCTGGCAGTGAATCCATTTCCCCCTGGCTAGGGGAAAAATCCACCGAAAAATAAGCGGTTCTTACCTGAAGCTTAAACTGAGAGTCAAGAGTATCTGGTAGGGTATATTCCGAGGAAGAAATGTTTAGCATGTAATTTGTATTGACTCGATACCGGTTGTCAAAGAACTGGTAACGGTTATTTAGTATAAAGCGATTGGAACTGTTCAGGTGTTCCACGTCAGCGTTCCGGTTTACAAAAGTATTGGAATTATAGTTGTAAAATGCGCTCGTATTATAAAAATTATATGATAAATCAGCATTTTTTCTCTCTTCAAAGTTGTTGCGAATGTTAATGTCTTTGGGAGTGAAGTTTTGGCCAACATTATAGCGAAGCCCCAATGCTGGCAAATTATATTTATCCACATTTGACTTAAAATATATGCCCCCATCGTCTCTCACAAAATCGGCAACAGAACCGTTATTTTCTAAAATACGGCGTTGCCCAAATCCCCCAAAGGAAAACCAAGGACTGTTTAATGTCAATTCACCCACAGGTTGAAAGCTATTTATAGAATTGAAGATGGAATCTGTTTGTGTTGTTAAGCGGGTGTACCTAAAAGAAGTTCTTCCAACCAAGTATGGGAAAAAATATTTTTGGGCAAATACATTGTAAATTTGGTTAAAGGAAATTTGCTCTGTGCCATCCCTTACAGAATTACCGTAATTAAGTTCGGCGTTGGCGTTGTAGCTATTTGTAGATGACATAGAATTTTGAACAATTACGCAAATAGAAATTGAAATAATCCAGGTTAGTTTTATTATTTTATAATTGTTATATAACATTTATTCAATGAAAATTAGTTCGCCGGGTATATTTCCGGATTCCATTTTACTCTCTACTTTTAGGTTATTGCTATTTATAATTTCAATGATGCTAGAATTGTTCATTAAAGCATATATGTATTGGTTGTCCGGGCTTATGGCTATAAATTTAGGAGAACCTGATACTCGGATAGATCCGGTTTCATTTTGGTTTTCCCATTTAAAAAAGGATATCTGATTGCAGAGTGGGATGGATAAAAGTGTGGAACGGCCTGGTTTTTCAAATTCTATATGAGTGGCATATTCACATAAAGAAGATTTTCTGATTATGTTTTTTGAAACCGCATTTAGAAAAACTACTTGCCTGCTGGTTTCTAGGCTGAGAACAATTTCATTTTCGAGATTGTTAAATTTAATATTTTGAATAAAACTCCCTGTATTAATGCGGCCAAGCAGCTGGTGAGAAAGAGTATTGAATACATGTAAATAATTGGATTCTCCCGCTACATAAAGCTCAGATAAGTCTGCTGAGATCTCCAAATCCTTTGGCCTAAAATCCAATTGAATCCTATCGGACTCCTGTTCTGCTTCAGTATCAATTATGGATATGCTGTTTGACTCAGAATTTAACACATACAATAAATTTAAAATAGGGTTTAATGCCATTTTAGTTGGTCCATCTCCAAATCTTAATGGCAAATCGGTTTTCACATCAAAAGCCGGAGTTTTAAGAATGGATAAGCTGTTGCTGCCTTTGTTAGCAACATAGAATTTGTTTTGTAGCTGGTTGTAGGCAAGTCCGGTTGGATGTAAACCAGTGGAAATTATCTTTTTTATTTTATTTGTATTTCTGTTAAAAATGGATATGTAGTGTAGTTTTGGAACAGAATACACTCCCATGGCGTTTTGATATGAAAATGGATTTTCTAAAAGAACAATGGAAGGTTGGTAGCTATGTTCAAAAAGAGAGTCATCCACAATTTTCCACTTTAAACAAAGAACTTCATCGGTTTGCCCTGTTATGGGGGATTCTAACAGAAAACTAAAATTGGGGTTTTTAATTTTGGGTTCTATTTCTGCCGAACCCGCATAGGTTTTAATTTTATTTAAATTTATACCCAGTCTATTGTATGTTCCTTTTTTGATATGGCCCCTGGCAATAAACTGCTGGGGAAATTGGACTTTAATATTCGTAAGGCTGGGTTTTTCCAGCTTTAACTTTAAACTGTCCTGTTCGCGATATAAGTAAATATCAGAGAATTGAAGCGTTATCGTCTTATCAATATTCGATTCTATTTCAAAGTAGACTAAAACGTTAGAAGCGACTCCCAAGTTGAAAAACAAAAGCAATGTTATTTGAAATTTAGTCATGATATAATGGGAACTTTTAAAAACAATTTGAATGGATCTTCGTTAACATTAAGGGGAAGAAAGTGAATTCTGTTTGGATTAGATACAAAAGCGGCTTTTAAACGCGATACAATTTCGCTATGGCTAACAAAAAAGATGAGGATAACATTTTTTGGCTGTAATGAAATTAATTGATTTATTAACTGAATAAATATCTGGAAATCTATTTTTTGAGTGAGTACGCAAAAATATTCCGCTCCTTTTGAAGAGATAAACGAATAGACATATCCTTTTAAGGATTTGTTTTCTTGTTGGATGAAATAACTGTCTAAATACATGGATTCGAATATTAAGTCCGGGCGTTTAGTAGAAAATGACTTTAACGTTTTCCCAATTTTTTGTTTTATGGCAGGTTTAATTTTTGAATTAAAGCGGTAGTGCTTTTTTTTGCTTACAATTCCTATTTGATTTAATAAACGGCTTATAGTGGGTTTGCTTAATTTTTTCCCATACATTTCTGTGATTTTGCGAGAAATTGTTTTTTGAGTCCATAATGTAGGTGTATCACTTTTATGGGTGAAAATTGCTTCGTATAAATTTTCAACTTCATTTTTTTCTAATAAAGAGGGCCTTCCAAACAAAGGCTTTGCAATAAGTGCCGGCTGCCCTCCATGTTTGTAATTTTTTACCCAGCGATAAACACAGGAGCGAGAAAGGCCAAGTTTTTCTGCAATTGTTTGGGGAGGTATTCCATGGGAATACTCTTCAATGGCGGATAGCCTTATATCCTGAAGTCTTTCGTGGCTAATTTTTCGTCCGTCCATTTTTTGTTCTGATTTAAAGTTGTCTACCTACATTTGAAATACTTGGCCTTTTCGCTTAAAAAAATGCCCCGCCATTGAGGCAGGGCATCTTTTTGCAATTAGGGGGTAGTTGCTGAAATGTGATCGAATTCATCCTTTGCGTGGCATTTGTTACATAGTGAACGTTGTTCGGGGCTGCTATAAGGGTTAGGAATAGCATAGGCACCGGATTCAACGCCTTCTTCTGACCAAAGAGTGATATTAAAGTCCCAACGTCCAGCATTTGGAGCTGAGGTAGCATGCGCCCTATGGCAAGACAAGCACATTACACGGCTGGAAGCAGAAGGACCTGCAGTGCTGGTAATTGTATTGCTTGCATCTTCAAAAGGAACTGCAGCCAGATAAGCAGTGGCTTGTGAACCGCCTGTTAAGTCATCAGTACCGTTATACAAATTGTATATACCGGATATAGTTCCACCTAAAGTTGAACCAGAAGGGTGGATGAGTTTGGTGTCGTTGTTGTGGAAGTCGCCGTGGCAGTTACCGCACCAGCCACTCATGCCAGATTGGTAGGCTGTATGGTTACTGTTGGTTTCACCACCACTTAGTCCTATGCCTTCGGCAACAGGGGCAGGGTTGGTAAAAGTATAGTTACCTTGAACAACAGTTCTGCCTGCGCCATAAAGCAAGCGGAAGTCTGCAGTACCGTGGGGGTCGTGGCAACTGGTACATGACATAACTCCTGCAGGATAATTTCCACCTGGAGAGCTTACTAATGTAGCGTCTGTTGCCAAGCCAAAACCGGGGGCATTAATATTATGTCCAGCAGCATCACCTGAAATAGGCCGTGTTGCGCCTGCATGACCGTCATTTAAATTGTCTTCCAACAAAAATCCAAAGTTTCCACCGCCCACTTCTGGAGGAGGGGCTAAGGGATCTGGAGCTAAAATGGCGCCGAGCCTGGTTGCATGACAACCAAGACAAACATCACTGGCAGTTGCGTCTTTTAATAGCCAGGCGTTACCGTCTGGTGAATCCGGATCTACAAGAGCTCCGTCTTCGCTGTTATGCATAGTATGGCAGCCGTTACAGTGCGCCACACCCCCATCATGGAATGCATACAAATTCACAACATATGTCGTGAACAGGATGGATATTAATATTACAAAGTTTTTGGTCATGAAGGCCTCCCTTTAAATCAAATGAACTTCTTTAAAACTAAGTTTATTTTTGTCCATTTTGTTGGGTTGCAAGACATATATACTTTGCAAAAATGTCAAGAATGTTTAAATGTAATGAATGCCGAATGTTAGTAATTAAAACAGAAAAAAAATACAAACTGAAAAAAATGATAACTAATTTTAATAGGTGTAACCAAAAATGGAGTAGAATGAATTTTGCAATATATTTTCGCAACTATTTTTTTGATTTTAGTATTCAAATTTGGTTACAGTTGCCAATAAATGGTGCTTTTTCCATTGGATTTAATTCAGGTAGGAATTCAAAAAACTCGAAAAGTTATATGGGCACTCTAAAAAACTTGCGGTTTACCAGATTTGCCTGTCAAAATGACAAGAGAAATCAGGTTGTTTTAATTGGATATTTCAAACTTGTTGCGGTTATCGTATACAAGCTCTGGTGTTTTGCAAAGTTGAATACGATTATTTAAAGTCTGGGCAATAAAAATGATTCCCTCTGAATTTGTGGCAATGGAATTCGGGTAATAAAACCAGCCAAGGTTATATCCCTTCCCTCCGAACTCTCCCAAGAATTTTCCTTCCTGATTGTAACAGACCACGTTAAAACGGTTTTTATCCAATACATAGATGATTTTATCATGCACCGTTATAGAAACGGGAAAGTTTAATTGGCCCGCCAAATTTCCCTTAATACCAATGGACCTTTGAAACGCACCATTTAAAGAATATATATGGAAAGCGGCAATATTAGATATGGGTAAATATAAAAGACTGTCTTTAGTGTAGATGGAGCCATATAGAAATTCATTTTCCTTAATTTCTTTTTTGCCATGGAATACTATAAAGGAATTTTGGATAGCGCCGTTTGTATTTAAGGCGTAAATTTTATTTTGAGTTTCTTCCACAAAATAGATAAGCTGGTTATTTCCCATTGAAATTGAGGAAATAGAAACTCTTTTTAGATTTAATAGCTTGTGCAGATCAAAACTTTCCACAAATTTTCCATCAAAATCAATTTTGGCGATTTTAATATTTCCTTTTAAGTAACCTAATGCGTAAATGTATCCATTGGTATCTGCCGCCACATCTAAGGGAGAGCTTATAACACCATTAAAATTAATTTCATGGGTAAAGACATTGTTTTTATTAAAGATTAATAACCGGCTATTTCCCACATCGGCAATGTAGGTTTCAAAATACGGGGGTATGTTTAATATTCTACCAGGACGCTTAAATGAATTGCTCTTTCCTGGCAGTTTAAGTTCAGAAGTACATATTGCTGGTACGGATCTTATATCTTCTGCTCCGGATACTGTTTTTGCAAGGAATAGGGTTGCATATATAGATAAAATCAAAAACGGTATTTTCATTATATAAAAGGTGATTCAGGGCTATAATCTTTTTCTTCAATGGAGAGTTTTAACAGCTTGTTGCGAAAGGTGGAATAGGGAAGTCGCAACTTTTTGGCAGCTAGTTTTTTATTTCCACGGGAAATAGTTAAGGCCTTAATTAATATCGATTTTTCCACTTCGGATATGGCGGTTTCAAAACAATAATCGTTCCCTATGTCTAAAAAATAATTTCCTTGTACGCGAAATTCCTGGGGCAAGTTATGATCAAAAACGGTATTCCCGCTTACTGTCAGCGTAATTCTTTCTATTATGTTTTCCAGCTGCCTTACATTACCGGGCCAGCTGTGGTTAAGAAGCAGTTCCATGGCTTTGGGCGAAATGTGCATGGGTTTGTTTGGAGAATATTTTTCGAGGTAGTATTTTATAAGAGTGGGAATGTCATTGCGCCTTTCCCTTAGGGGCGGGATAAAAATATTTAGAATGTTAATTCGGTAATACAAGTCGTATCTGAATTTCCCTTCATTTACTAACTTATCTAATGGACTGCTGGAAGTAGCAATAATTCTAAATGGCGGTTTTGAAAAGCTATCATTTGATTCGAGTTTGGTTTGGAGGAAGTGAACCATTTTAGCTTGAGCCTCAAGTGAAATCTTTTCTATCTCATCTAAAAATATGCTACCTCCAGCGGCTTCTGAAAAAAAACCATTTGGAGAATGTTCGTGATTGCCGTTCAGTGAAAAATACGTTCCATACAATTCCTCATCCAAGCAATGTTCGGGGATAGCCGATAAAGAGACTTCAACAAATGGACCTTTGCTTCTGCTGCTGTTAGAATGTATTGCTTTTGCTACAATTTCTCTGCCGGAGCCTCTTTCACCTATGATTAATACAGTTCCATCGTTTTTGGATATGGAGTCGATTTGACTGACCATTCTTAGTATTGTGGGAGAATTTCCAATTATTCCAAAATACTCGTACTTTTTTTTCAGTTGAGAAATGTTGGTGTTTTCAATTACTTGATTCCCGGGTTGGGCTCCAGTAATAAATGGTTGCAAAGCAGTTGCGCTTAAAGGTCCCACTATATATTCATGGCCATTTTTTTCAAGTTCCTCAATTCGTCCCGGTTTTTCCGATGGATCGGCAATAAAAACAAAAATAATGTAGGGGTTTAATTTGGAAATTTGCTCCTTTGCTTTTAAAGCCTTTTGCAGGGGGAGTTGCATCTGGCAAAAAATGTGTGTGGGCCGGTTCTCTTTGCAATGCTTGATACATTCTTTGGGGCCATCAAAAACGCTGAACTCAACTTGAATATTTTTTAGAAAATCTACTTGAAGGTCTTTACCTAGAAAAACAAAATTTTGACTGGCCATATATTAATGCAAAACCTAAAAAACCAAACTTATTTCTAGAAAAGCAAATTTCAAGCCGAAATTTAATATGGGCGAAAGGCTCTGCGTCCGCCCATAAAAGGGATGCGAGAGAGGATATTATCCAAGTTTATAAAAAACTGCCACTTTGGCATATATATTATGCCTAATTGTCAGGAAGTTCCACTTAATATTTTTTGACAAAAAACCGATTCTTCATGGAATTATGGGGAAGGTGGCAATCCAGACAGCTCTTAGAATCAATATTTTCATGCTCTTTTCCTACGAAAAGATTCAAATTTTCATGGCAATAAATGCATAAAAATTTTCCATTTCGAACTAATAAACTTTGGTAGGTGGATAAGTGAGGATCGTGGCATGCATTGCATTCGGAAACCCCTAAAGGCCCGTGAACATAACCGGGCAAATTTTTAAATTGCTCATGGCAATCTAAGCATAACATATTGGAATTTTTTACTTTTATTTTATTGGTTTCTTTATCGTGGCAGGTAAAGCATTTCCTTTTGAGATATGGATCGTGCACAGATAATACCTGGTAGTTTTTTGAACTTTTGAAAAACTCAATCATGCTTGGGAATTTAGAAAGAGAATCTCTTAGCAATGAATCACTAAGAAAAATTTTATGTACTACTTTTAGTTCTGGTGGCGGCACATATTTTAAAAAATCATCGTATTTGTTAACAACTTTTCTCATGGTGCAAGATGGCATAAACAAAATAGCCATATATATCGCATAACATGCACTTTTCATATAAAAACTTTT
Source organism: Fibrobacteria bacterium (assembly GCA_050294405.1). Lineage (GTDB taxonomy): Bacteria > Fibrobacterota > Fibrobacteria > UBA11236 > JADFYW01 > JBNKOC01. The sequence goes on from JBNKOC010000028.1 coordinate 508,513, forward strand.
AATAAACCTATGTATAAATAGGCCTTAAAAGTCATTTCTTCAGTTTATTTTCAAAAAATAAAAGAGCAAATCAAATGCCAGGAATACAGCATTTCGGATTTATCTTCAATTTGGAATAAACTTTGCTTAATCCAGATAGAGCTCCATTTGGAGCGACCATATGTTATACGAATTCAAAATAATACTGCGTCTTGATTCCGGAGACCTTTTATGCCCCGCATAGTTAAATTTTTGCGTTATTTGCCAATTCCTGTTTGTTTTGGACTTATTTTAATTTTGAAGAATCCTCTTTTTGCTGTAGATTCAGAAAATTGCCTAATGTGCCATCGTTACAGAGGCTTAGCACGAGTCGAAAAAGATGGAACCTACAGAGTCTTTTATATAAATGAAGAACTATTTAACAAAGGCCCCCATTCCAGAGTAACCTGCAAGGGATGCCATGTGGACATTGAAGAAATTCCGCATAACAAAGCTGAAAAGGTAAATTGCCTGGTTAATTGCCATATTGAGGAGCCCAACCGGGAAATACTTTTTTCTCACAAGGGCGTTCAAAAAAGCCTGGATAAAAGTGTCCACTCTAAGTTAGATAGTACTGGAGAACTTAAAAAATACCAGGAAGATATTCCAAGCTGCAAAGACTGCCATGATTCCCCTTTGTTTAGGCCCATTAATGTGGACAGAACCATGCGGGATGGAATATCTGAAAAGGCAACAGGACGCTGCGCTGTTTGCCATGAGGATCCAAATTTCGTTAAGTATTTTTACTCCCATGTTACTTCCAGATTACATAAAGCCAGAGATCCAAGAGAAGTTATAGAAATTTGCGGCCAATGCCATTCCGATCCGGATTTTTTAAAACGGCATGATATGCCTAACGTGGTTTCCAGTTACCTGGAAACATACCATGGAAAAGCCATATTATTCGGCAGCAAAAGAGCCCCTGACTGTTTGGATTGCCATGCTGTTGGCAATAATGTGCATGAAATGCACGGTAAAAATGAAGTGACTTCCTCCGTATATGTAGATACAAGGCCTAAAACATGCAGCCAAATTGATTGCCACCCTAAAGGAAACCCACAATTAGCGGAATTTAAAGTTCATGCAAGTCCACACGATGCAAAAAGATACCCAGTGGAAAAAGCCATTGCAGTAGGCTTTGTAGCTCTTACATTGGGCACCTTAATTCCCATGCTATTAATTAGCATGTTATCTCTGATAAGAGAGTTATTTCCAAGTAAACAGGCTAAAGAGGAAATAAAAAGGCTGGAGCATATTGCGGAAAAATTAGCAAAAGAAAATAAAGGAATAAAAAGATTTACCATTTGGCAAAGAACAGAACATGCTATTTTGGTCATTAGTTTTATGGCATTATCCCTGACCGGTTTGCCTATGAAATTTCCGGAAACCTTTTGGGCTCCTATTTTGTATCAAGCCTTTGGGGGAATTGAAGTGGCTCCCATTATCCATAGGATTGCCGGTGTGACCATGTTATTGGGATTCGCCATTCATATATTTACCGTATTTTTAGATATTCATTTCAGTATTCGCCAAGGCGGAAAAAAGGGGATTAAAGCCTGGGTAGAAACCATTATAAGTCTGCCTATGGTTCCCACAATTCAGGATGGAAAAGACTTATTGGTTATGTTTAAATACATATTGTTTATAAGTCCTGTACGTCCTGCATATAGAAGATTTTCCTGGAAGGAAAAGTTTGACTACCTCGCTATTTTTTGGGGTGTTCCACTACTTGGCCTGACAGGATTTATTTTATGGGGAGAAGAACTGTTCAGCCACTATATTCCAGGTTGGGTGATTAACATTTCTTACTTGGCTCACTCTGACGAAGCCTTACTTGCCGTATCCTTTATATTCCTGATTCATATTTTAAATGTACTTCGTCCATTTAGTTCACCTTTAACAGGAATGTTAACGGGAAAAATCAACCCAAATGCATTTGCTGAAGAACACGGTGGACAGATTGATGATGAATTAGGGCTGGAAGATAAAAATGAACAAAATAAGAATTGAGATATTACTATGAAAAAATATTTCGCCGTATTCAATAAGTATTTGTATGTGATAACCATGATTTTGTTTTCCACGGCTGCGGGCATTTTTCTTAGCGTGCTATTAATTGGAATTGTGACACACCCGGATTCCCATGAAAAAAAAGACGCTATCTCAGAAGACTTTCAGCAAATCCTGTCTCAAACTGATAAAGAAGTAACCAGGCATATGGGCGATATGGGATTTTCTGAACCAAAATTAAAAGGCCACTTCCATCACATTGGAAAGTGGTACGAAAATGACACCTGGAATTTTTGTATTGAATGTCATGGCTCTATTCCTCATTCAAAAAGCGCGGAGAATAGATCTTTTTTAAACATGCACACCTTGTTTGTTTCTTGCCAGGTTTGCCATGTTCCTTTGCTTGAGTCAGAAAAAACAGATACAGAAGGAAGATATGGTTGGATTGATATTAAGAAGGGGGAACTGCAAAAAAGTCCTGATATGGTAAATGCTGTTCCTGGGGAATATGGAGTAAAAATAATCCAATTGTCCGGCACGGGTTCTAACCCCAAACCCTTGTATATGCAGAAAGAAAGAAAGTTTTATGAAGAGTTTAAATTACGAGAAAAAGATTTAAATGAAACTCAAAAGGGAATTACCAACAAAATATTGCACGAGCGATGTGCTGAAAAGCCTATGGAATGTAATAAATGCCATACCACAGAATCACCCTTGTTGAATTTTTCGGAACTGGGCTATACCGAGGATAGAAACAACTATTTGATGAATCTTGAAGTGGTGGATTTAGTGCAACGCGCCGAAAACTTTTATATACCTACTCTTCTAGATGGAAAGACTATTGATACCGCAACAAGTAAAGTTATGCCTTAATGTTTAAAAAGTTTAAAGCACATCTTTTTTTTTTAGCAATTCATTTTCCCCTAATAGCTCTTTCCACAACATTTGCCTCCTCTGCTGTTTTAAAGGTTGAGGAAGTAAAAGGCTTTGGTCGGTCGAAGGCTATTTCTCTGGCCATGCCAACGGATGTCACTGTCGGAGAAAACTCAAACGTGTATGTGGTGGATGGGGTTAATAACAGAATATTGGTATTTAGCAAAGCAGGTGAATTTGTATCTTCATTTGGGGGATTTGGCAATTCTTCGGGCCAGTTTAATAGTCCATTGGGAATAGCCACAGGAAAAAATGGAACTATTTATATTGCGGATACTGGAAATAAAAGAGTCCAGATTTTTTCACCTCATGGTAAGTTTTTAAAAGCAATTGATGTTAAAAAATCTAAAACATCGCGCCCCCCGGATATTACGGATATCGCTTTAGATATTGCAACAAACAGATTGTATATATGCGACAACGACAACCACCAAATCCTGGTTTATGACGATAACAAGGGAATTTATTTAAATAGCATTGGAAGCCAGGGAAAAGCAAGGATGATGTTTAGGTATCCTTTCCTAATATCCGTTTCACAGAAAGGATATTTGCTGGTGGCGGAAACGATCAACACCCGCGTACAGGTTATTAACCCTAAGGGTAATTTTGTTTCTTTTATTGGGAAATGGGGGCTTGACGCAGGCCAACTGTACAGACCCAAAGGCGTTGCTGTTATGGGAGAAACCGTTTTTGTATCCGATAGCTATTTAGGTCGAATACAAGCCTTTACCCTTAGCGGGAAATTTATCGGAGAATTAGTGGATACAAAAGGTGCTCCTCTTGAATTGGAAACTCCCACGGGAATTGCCACAGATACAAAAAACAAAATTTTGTATGTGGTAGAGCTAAAGCCAGGAAGAATCCGAAGTTTTAAGGTTAAATAATTATGCCAAACTCATTGTGGATAATTATAGTGGCAGTGATGTTTGAAGGTATGCCTTTGGCCAAAGAAAGCAAAGTGCCATTTAGCGGACAAAGCCAAATGGCTAATTCAAGTAAGGAATGTGCCGTTTGCCATATCCGTTGGGTTAAAGGCTTTAATGTTAATAGCGAGAATAAAAATAATTCTGCAAATAATGAAAGACAGGCGGCAAGCCCGGATATGTGCCTATCATGCCATGATGGATCCGTAGTGGATTCCAGGTTTAAAGTATGGTTAACCGATAATCATGTAACGGGCCTTCGCCCTTCAAATAGGGTGCAAATACCAAAGGAGGTTTTTCCCCTTGATAAAGATGGAAAATTAACATGTGCCAGCTGTCATACTGCCCATGCCATTAAAGATGACGCAAACTTGGAAAGTGCCATTTTTTTAAGAGAACCTAATATTAACTCTTCTTTGTGTATAAAATGCCATTCTTCATACAATAAAGAAAACCCAGGACACCATCCTGTTGGGAAGATGGATTTTAAAATACCGGAAAAACTGATTAAGGCTGGAGGTATAACCAATGCAGAACAAAACCAAATGTATTGCGAAACTTGCCATGCTCCCCACGGAGCAAAGTTTCCAAGAATGTTAATTTTGCCAGCTTCGGAACTTTGTACCTCATGCCATAAGAGTAAGTCTGAGGAATTAACAGCAGATTGGAGTTTTACTATACATCAAATTGGAAAGTATAACGAGGGATTTTACCCTTCCCAAAAAATTGTGAAGAATGGAGCGCTGTTTGGACCAAATAATGAATTAACATGTGTGTCTTGCCACCAAATGCACGGACAAGGCGATAATAAAGCGTCTTTTTATTTAAGGTTTCCTAAAAAAGAATTATGCACGGAATGTCACCAGGATAAACAAAAAATATTTGGGGGAGAACATGACCCAGCTAAAATTAAATGGAAAGGAAAACCATTAGTTACCTCTGGAAACTTGTGTGTAGATTGCCATCCGGTGCACAGAAAAAAACCGGATATTACAAATAAAAAAGATGCCGTTTTTAAAATTGTTGAAAAAGTATCCTGCGAAACCTGCCATAATAAAAATGGACCTGGAAAATTGGCCGAAAATATTCATGTTAAGAAAAAGGTAAAAGATGCTAATCTTAATTTACCTTTAGCAAAAGCTGAGAAAAAAGGGGAAATTAAATGTATCTCCTGCCATGAAATACATAAATCTGACAAGGGAAGTAAATTACTAAGAACCCCCAGAGATAGTTCACAGTTGTGCATGGAATGCCATAAAGAAAAACAAAAATTGTTTGGTTCTAAACATGATTTAAGAGTAAGCGCTCCCCTGCAACCAAATAAACAAGGCGAAAAACCCATGACTTCGGGTCCGTGCGGCCAATGCCATTTGATTCACGGTCCTGCCCAAACTAAGGGAGGATGGGCATTTGAACCGGATATAAATAAAAATAAGAATAAGGGCTTATGTATTGGTTGCCACGATAGCATAATGAAACATTCTGAAAAAGAAATTAGTATTCATGGAGCTATTGAAAAGGCGGAGTCTTGCGCAGCCTGTCACGATCCCCATAACGGTGAACTAGCAATATTTTTGAAACAACCTGTTTCTAACTCTTGTTTTGAATGCCATGCAGAACCAATTGCAAGGAAAACAGGGGATACTATACCGAATATCAAGGGAGAAATCTTTGGAAGTAAAAGTATACATAAACCCGTGGAAAAAGGTAATTGCCAGGGTTGTCACAGGGGGCATAAATCACCAAATCCAAAATTGCTGACGGAAAAATACCCCATATTCGATTATGTGCCCTTTAGTTTGGAAAATTATTCTCTTTGCTTGCAGGAATGCCACAGTCCTAAAATATTAACGGAGGAAATTGTAGATACCACTACTCAGTTTAGAGACGGGAATATTAATCTTCATTACATACATGTAAATCAGAAAAAAAGCCGTACTTGTAAATTATGCCATGCAGCTCATGCCAGTGACATATCACATTTGCTGCAACAGGGGGTGTCTTTTGGCCCGAGGAATTGGAAGATGAAATTAACTTATGTGCCTAAAAACAATGGGGGTTCTTGTACATCGGCTTGCCATAAAGAAAAAACGTACAACCGAGTAGAGCAGCAAAATGATTTTAAGAGATTACCAGATGTTGAAGCTAAGTAAAATTTAAAACATATTAACTGAGTTGACGGAGTTATTTTGCACATCGTTGCACAAAAATCAGGATGTTTGCTTTTTTTTGGAAAACCAATTGACAAGTTAAGATAACTTGCTATTTTTAATATGATTCTTGCGGTATTTATATCGAAGAACATTCAATAGTCCTTAGCAGAGCAAGTAATATTAATTATTTGCCTCGTTAGATCATATTTTTTAAAAAAGCCGGAGTTGAGTGTTAGATAACATTCATACTGATAAAATAGTTGGGTTTTCCCAAAAGAATTATTCGACTTATTGGGTTCAAGTTTGGTTAAAAAAGCTGGATAACGCCATAAATCAAAGAGGTTATTCTCCCCGTACATTGGATAATTATCGCCGAGCAACATTTAATTTTTTGTCTCAATTTAATAAGCATCCACTAAAAATTTCTCACCAAGAAATTGAAACCTATTTACTTCAATTGGCAAAAGAAAAAAGTTTAAGCGAATCCACCTATAACTTGCATATTTGCGCTTTGCAGTTTTTTTTTCGGACTGTATTAAACACAAATATTAATTCGACAGCCCTCATTAAGAAAAAAGTACCAGAAAAATTGCCCGAAGTTTTTTCAAGAGAAGAGTTACAGCTCATTTTTGATAACGTTAACGGACTATTTGAAAAACTTCTACTAAAGAGTGGGTATGCATTTGGTTTGCGAGTCAATAGAGCGATTGCATTAAAATTGTCTGATTTTGATTTGAAACGAAAGACTTTATTTGTTAAAGCAGATAAAGGAAAAAAAGACAGATTGGTGATGCTTTCCGAAAGCTTTTTAAGGGATTTAAGCCTTTATTTAAACACTTATTATATAGACGATTATTTATTTCCCGGTTCAAATGGTGAAAAATATATCACAGACAGAACTGCAAATAGAATACTTCAAAGAGCTGTCATAAAGTCGGGAATAAAAAAGAAAATATCTTTTCATACTTTAAGACATTCATTTGCTACCCATTTACATGAAGATGGTTATTCGCTCCGCGATATCCAATATTTAATGGGACACAGTAATAGTAAAACGACCGAAAAATATATAAAAATCTCTACACGCCATATTTCTAAAATAATAAGTCCTTTAGACAGGTTCGAAGGAAAATTTGACAATAATAATTTAGGGGAAATTTCTAACAACAATGCTAACTTTAACAAACGTGTGGCATAATAAATGATGTGTCTGATAAAACAGCATTATGTCGGCATACAGACGACAGTCTGACAGAAGGTAGTTGTGGGAATAAATAATCAATAATAAAACATCTCTTAAAGTGAAAATACTAAAAAAAGGAAAGAAAATGAAAAGAACATTTATCACTATTTTGATTTTGGCCGCATCCATTTTTGCCAATGGCGAAACAGGTTCTACTTCAAAAACGAATGTTGCTGAGGTAAAGGTGGCCAACCAGAGCGACCAAGTATTCGTCTACGTTAAGCCTGTAGACGATACTTGGATTCTTAAAACCGGCGGCACAACATACTGGATTTCCCAAGTATATTTTGGCGGCACTGACCAAGAGGCAACAAATCAAATGTTATCAGCAGTACTTACTGCTAAATCTACAGGGGTAAATGTGGTATTTGTTGGCACTCGTGAAAATGATACATATTTCAAGGCTACTGAAATTATTGTTGATCCAAAATAAACTACAACAACCGCATGATAAACAACATGAAATACAAACCCAAGTCGCTGTCCACCATGCTAGACGTTGTGCCATAAAATATTTAAAAAATGTTAAACATAACTTATATAAAACCTAACAACCTCATAACCAATAAGGATTTGAGCCTTGCCAAATTTAAAAAACCTAGAAAATGTTTTGGACACCGGCGGCCCAATCATATGAGCCTGTTAGGAGACGTTTAAAATGACAATAAACCTGAATTTACTAGAAATTAGCACATTTAAAAGAAAGTAACATATCACAACAATCGCATGGCAGAAGGTGAAAAATAAAATGATTAAAAAATCAAAGAAGTCAGCCGCCATGCTACACGTTGTGTCATAAAATATTTAAAAAATGTTAAACATAACTTATATAAAACCTAACAGCCTCATAACCAATAAGGAATGGAGTTTTGTCAAAACTAAATATCTTAGAAAATGTTTGGGGCACCGGCGACCAAATCGTATAAGCCTGTTAGGAGATGTTTAAATTGACAACAAATCTGAATTTACAAGAAATTAGAACATTTAATGAAAAGTAACATTTCACAACAATCGCATGGCAGAAGGTGGAAAGAAAAATGATTAAAAAAGGCATTAAGTTACCCGCCATGCTTCACGTTGTGAAAGTTTGGATTAAAGAAAACCAACAGATAAGACAAAGGGTAAAAAAATGATAAAAATACTTGTATGTTTAACAATACTAACTTCATCAATATTTGCTGATTCATGGATTACTTCAAGTGGGTCTAAAATATTGAAACCTACTAACTTCGGTTTTTTCAAAAGTAATCCAGTAATTTCGTTTGAGGGAGAAGTTGTACCAGCTAATTCTGCAGGAGGTGATGTAGGCTACTATTATTTTGATGATTCATTTAAAACAGAAGCAAATTTAAAATCTTTAATAGCATTAATGGCTACGGCAATGTCTACAGGGAAAAACGTTCGGGCTAGGGTAGACACTGAAAATAAAATAATAAAGTTATATGTGGTAAATTAAATAACTCACAACAACCGCATGGCAGAAAATGAATGATAAAATGATTAAAAAAGACAATAAGTTAGCCGCCATGCTACACGTTGTGCCATAAAATATTTAAAAAAT
>JBNKOC010000029.1:0-67624 GCA_050294405.1 Fibrobacteria bacterium
TGTGGGGAAGACACAAATATCTTCCCATGCTTTTAGGTCTATAGAGAAACACCCCCACGTATGTGGGGAAGACTTAATATAATAATCATAAGTCCTTCGATATATAGAAACACCCCCACGTATGTGGGGAAGACTTCTATACATTGGTTTTATCTTCAACGTAAGTAGAAACACCCCCACGTATGTGGGGAAGACAACCCCTAAAGAAGAAGAAGAAATAAAGGCTTGGAAACACCCCCACGTATGTGGGGAAGACTCACACCTTTAGCGGTTTTTTGGACTGTATCAGGAAACACCCCCACGTATGTGGGGAAGACAGGCACACTATACATAGGCATAGCACGAACACAGAAACACCCCCACGTATGTGGGGAAGAATCATTTAGCGCAGGATTTTGTTGGCGATGTTGAGAAACACCCCCACGTATGTGGGGAAGACGCTATGCCTATGTATAGTGTGCCTGGTGGTAGAGAAACACCCCCACGTATGTGGGGAAGACGAATTAAAGAAAGAAAGTTGGCACACAAATACAGAAACACCCCCACGTATGTGGGGAAGACGCACCTATAGTCGTTTTAAGGCTGTGTGACCTAGAAACACCCCCACGTATGTGGGGAAGACTCTTTAGCATTGGCATGCAATGAACTTTCCGGAGAAACACCCCCACGTATGTGGGGAAGACACCAAAGTCTTGTACCTAGTGCTTTAGATCCTACAAGATATAGTATGTTCTACATTTCAACACAACCACTTTTTTCCAAAATGAGTTGCAACCCGCTGTATTCGGAGATAGAGCGGAGGGGTTCGCCCTTAGAATAAACCCTAAATCCAGGTGACCTATTGGTACGCTTGAATACAATTAAACCAGAATTTTCAGGACAATGTTTATGCAAATAAGAAACAACGTCATCCGCTACTGAATCTTTAACGCCAGAAACAAAAACATTAGCCTTAGGTTCAATAAACCACAACTTCATTCTACCTCGCACTGCCGGGGGCAAATAGTTTGCAATAACTACTAACACATTATACTCCTTCAAACAAATCCTTGATGTCGGGCCCTATTTTGGCTAATAAATTTTTTTCTATAATGCGACGGCGAAATTCTTCAGCCACTTTATGTTTGTTGTATCTTCCACCCATTTTCAAAGTTAAAGAAAATGCCAAATCGATACAAAATTCTTCTTTATACAGGTCGGCCATATCGTAGACAAATGGTAGAGGACTTCCTGAATGGATGAATCCGACATGTGGTGAATACCCCATACTGTAAATCGCTGAACTTAAAATTCCGTACAAAGCCGCATTGGTTGATGTTAAAATTTGATTAGTCATATCACCCAATTCAAATTTTCCTGGGACGTAAGATCGACCCTTCCACCCAACTCCATATTCTTTTCCTTTTATTTCATATAACTCCCTGACACGATAGCCTTCCATACCCATCATTTCTTTTAAACTTTTTCCTTTTAGTTCGGCTTTTGGAAAACGGCGGGCAAACATTTTTCTTGCGACCTCAACAGATTTTTCCTTATGAGAGGACAAACTAATTTGTTTTTTCATATTTCGTGTGTCCGCTGTGGGACTTTGCCCAACTGCATAAAACAACAATGTATCCTCTCCCACCCAACATACCGAACAATTCGCGGCGGCACACACCTTGACCGCCTCATGGGTAATACTGGTTCCTGGTCCTAAAAGTAGCGCATTGATAGTAGCAACGGGTAACCGAACTATATTTCCTTCTGAATCAATCCATTTAATACTGCTGTCATCAATTTCGAGCCGCCCCCTCTCCAAATAAATAAAAGGATATTTGTCTTTTACTTGCGGCAAATTTTCACGGGTTACTTTTATAAATAGACGGTTTGAAGATTTACCGGTAGCACCAGCATTCGACTGTTGTGCATCCGACTGTTCACCGGTTCTTGATTCTTTTTGCGGTTCGTTTTCAGTCATTGGCAAGTATAAGGGTTACCATTCGATCCCGGTATTTTTTTTTCTCACCGAATTGAACAGGTACATCATTGATAGAGAAAGTTTCACCTTCCAGTTCTCCGTCTAAAACTCGGAAATCCTCCAAAAGTTTTTTTTCAGAAGCCAATGAACGGGCTTGATCCATGGCATCGTTCTCCTGATCAAATACACCTCTGAAAATAAAATCCGTGGGAACACAATTCTTTCTGCCCAAATATAGGTCATAGACCGGGTTTTGCAGGGCGATGGAAAAAATCTCGCCTTTCTCAGATGGGACTTCCAAAACAACGGCAAATTGTGAATCTTGCAGATAATATCTATAGGTCATTTTAGAACCACCTCCAACAGCTGGCTTGCCTTCAATGGTTTTTGGAATTAACAATTTTGCCCAGAGATCAGTATCATCATAACCACTACCCACCATGTGAAAATCCCTGAGCAAAGGTTCCTTTTCGGCCTTCACGGGTTCTGTAATTTCTGATTTCGCACTTTTTCTTGTGCGAACATAGGAAATAACGGACTGCCTTAACCCAGCCATAGATTCCAGTAGTTCCTTCTGTTCACCTCTCGCCCCCAAAGCACAGCATAGCAGGCCTAAAACCCCCGATTTGGTAGGAAATTTTAAAGTATCCCGCCTACCGAATTTGGAGTCAGCTCCCCAGGATTGCAGAGGTGCCTCCAGCCAGAGCAATAGGTATTTGGAACTCATGCCTTGACCGCTGCGACTGTTGAACTTACCGATTCAATCAAATTATCGATATTAAACGATTCATCTTCACCAAAAACATCGGATTTTAATTTGCCAAAAAGAGAACCGGATAGTTTCTCTTTCTTATCGAGATACTCATTTAAGGTAGATTTACTTGGTTCCAAAAATCCTCCATCCTTTGCCTTTACCGCAGTTTCAAACGGAACTTGCAGTCGCTGACCTTTGCGAACATAAACGCGTGCATATTCCCAAGGTGATGCTCCAGACTGAGAAGCTTGCCTGGCGGATGGGACTGCAAGGTACAGCGCTTTGATGAATCCTTCAATAGAATTTTTTAAAAAGTCATCACCACCGAGAGTCTGAACCAACTGACCTATATCCAGGCTGATATATCGATAATAAGTTGCAGAATTGAATTCCAAACTACCCATGTGAGCAGACCCCTGTTCTGAATCTGGGTCTGGTGCGTCATCCAGAGCAGTAAAGAATTCCACTTCATTCGTAACCTTATGAGTTGAAATCGCATGAGAAAACGAGGCTGCAGCTTCCACATTTAATTTTGGAGCCTGAGCCACCATGCGGCCAAAAAGAGCGATGTCAAGACCGTCCACAGCAGGATTAAACGATCTTTTTACAACGGCGATGATTTCTTTTTCTTTCAATTCTTTACTGTCGAAACCTTTTTCCTTACAGAATTCAGCAATTGCTGTGGCTTCACTTGGCGACAAGAAAAATAAAGTTTCGCTTTTACCTTCTTTATCAATTTTTGATAAAAAATTTGCTGAAGTGCTCCCGCATTCAGTTGCTTTATCATCACCTGCTCCGAGTTCTTTACAGGCATTTGTAATAATGGTCGAAATGTGCTTTGTGCGGTAGCCAGTTTTTACTTTATTGTCGTGCATTGCCATTCGGACATTGCGCTTCCAACATTGGGAACTTACCCGAGCGCGTGTGGTTCCGCCGACCATGGCGGTTTTTGGTGCCCCCACGTCATCACGGTTCAAACACGTAACGGGAAAAGATTGTAAAATGTGAAACTCCACCCGTACATTTTTATAAGGGTTATTCTGAATCATCTGGATTCTCCTTGTTTTGAAGTCAATGTATTATTTAATGTTTCCTGATTTTTAAGTGGAACAATTTGAAACAGGCCAAAACCAAAACCTTTAGCTCTTCCAATGCCTTCCGCAAAAGATTTTGTAAAATTCTCACGGTGCGTTACTTTTAATTTTCCGATGAAGGTCGCCTTGCCATGTGTATACTTGTGGCCGTCTTTGGGAAATTCCTGCACTCCAATATCTGTAACTTCCAAAATGGGAGTGTTTGTTTTTTGATCGACAACCACTTCAAACCCCAATCCCGGGGTTTTGTCGATAAACCACAGTATCAATGCTTCCCTATCCGTTTGTCCACTAGACTTATCTCCCCTGACAGCTACGGTTTTGCCTGATTTTTTATCGCGTTTGGTCGGGTTGAGCCTTATCTCAAAGCCATAATAGTCGTGGGATAAAAAAGAATCGGGGACATTTTTTGAATTTACAGTACCAAAATCCGGTGTTATTGGTTTTCTTTTCGAAAGAATTAATATTTGCCTGAAACGCTCATCACCGCCTTTGTCGACATAAAGAAAATCCCGGTTTTCACCTTCAATTTTCGGGAACAGAGAATAGACGGCTCTATGAATACCGTAGGCGTCCTTAATTTTTAAACCTTTGATGTCGGAACGGTTGAGTCGAAGTACTGATGCAATCATTCTTCCTCCCGCTTACCGTAAAAATCCTGCGCCCACTTTGCCTTAGTGTGTTCATTAACATTGAACCAAAGCAAATCCTGCAATAATTGTCCATAATTCAAATGTACACCATGAGAATTAATAAGGCTGAGAAGTGGACGGAGAATGTGGCATACCTCTTCTACATTAGAACATGCCAGCACCCTGCGAAGTTTGGCTTTGGCCTGATCACTGGCATTCCCATCTTCGTAGCACTGAGCAATTGCTTTTCCAATTCCTAAAAAACCATCAACCTCAATTTTGGCCTTTGCCACTGCCGCCCCAATTACGGCAAAAGGCCGCCGCTCCCATTCCTTTTCGATGTTTACTCCAAACGCAGCTAGAAATTCCCAGCTTTGGTATTCAGTTGCAGGATTATCCGCTCGCTTCAATCCCGCCCTGAAACCATTATCGTTTTTCATCCGATTCAGGATAAACTCGACAAATGCTTCGCCTCTATTCTTTTTTTTCTCTTCGGTTGTCATATGACTCCTCTACTAAGTTACTCTCCCTCGGGATCAGTTTTATGCTTCTGCTTTTTCTTTGGCTTTTTTTTGGTCATTCTTTTTACATCCGCATTGGGCTTAGAGTTCTCTCCTTGAACATACCACCGCAAATTGGGGCGATTCTTAGCCCAGGCGTCCAATTGCCTGGCTGTATCCCGTGGACAATAAGTGTTATACACTTTATCCACGATTTTGGAAAAAACTTTTCTGAGCGATTTATGGTTTTGCTCTCCACATGCGTTTACAAGGTCTTGAAAGTGATGTTCGCATAATTGCCAGAAAAGGCTGCTTGCTTGGGCAGCTTGGCTCTTACCTTCGACTGACTGCGTTTTAAAAAAGTTTAGAATCGCACCGTAAACAATTTTAGAAATGGAATCTAAAACTTCCATTTCCTGTTTTAAAATATTGAACCACGTTTCACCAATAAAGTTGGACTCAATAAAAATTTCAGATTCTACGAAATCATCTGATCCTGAAACAAACTGTTCACCAGCATTACTACTAACACGCAAACCACCAGACCATATTCCAATCTTCGATAAAACCTTTCGAATCCGGGGCAGCCCCATTTTTAATTGGTAACAATCAAACCCTTTAGCCCCCGAGACCAAAAAGGATAATAGTGAAGGTAAGTTGCGCCAGGGTCGTTTTTCAGGATCGGACCAAATGATTCTTGGTTTTTTTTGTTTGAAATCTACAGCAACACTTGGGTCCACGACGCCTTCTAAATAGCCTGGATGTAAAATTCCCTCTGAATAATGCACTCCCTCTTCCGCAAGGACTATATATCTTGACAACGGAATAAGTCTGCCAATCAAATTTCTTTGTAATTCAGTAACCTCAGAGCAAGCCTCCTCTTCGGGCATTTTTTCCCAAGGGGGTGTGCCAATTCCAGATGGATATATTCCAATTTCCCTTATTTTTTCCTGCGTAAATAAATTTACCCAACAGGTTTGTAACAAAGAGTTGCCAATCAAAAAATTATGTAAAAAACCCATGAAACCGATAGATGGACCTGGTTTTCCTGTAGAGGGTTTCCCTTTTTCATTTTGCTTTCCCTTATAACCCACTGTCAATGAAACACTGTTATCAGTCTTCTTTCCCCCTAGCCCGAACCCCATTAATTGAACAACAAGCAAAGCCTTTTCTGCGTCTGACAATTCCTTTTCAACCTGCGATTCAAGTAGAACAGTTGTATTCCCCGTAGATATATCAGGTAAAACAGCCCCATAATTTTGAATGGCCGCTTTTTTAATAGCAGGCATCTGCAAAAACGGCCTTTCCCCATATAGCCAAAAACAGTCTTTCTTCTCCTGTAAATAACCGTAGGCCTTTTGCGCCATTCCTTCCGCACCCATTTGCGCCCATTCTTCATCATCTTTAGGCATCGCCGCAGCTTGGCAAATCGCCAGTAACAATTTTGTAAGCGCGATTTTTTGAACAGGGTTTCCTCCCAAGGCCTTTAAACTGGAATCCGAAAAAACGCGGTTAAGACTCACCAAGCCTTCTCCGACAACAGGAATCCACGGTTCATCCACCAGATTAAATCTATTCTCAACTTTTTCCATATTACCAACCATCATCATCCTCTGAATACTTTGTGTTTGATTTCTTTGCCTGATAACCCGCTTCTGAGTCATAGCTCAGGCTGTAATTTCCACCAACCTCTTCACCGCTTAGTCCTTTTAAGGTTCCGTCGGCGTTCACCATGGCAATCCGAAAACAACTGTCGTCTTCTTCATTACCAAGGTAAACATAATCTTTTAACCATTGAATATGCTTTTTGGGAACTGCGTGTGGCGCCATATAAATGGGTACCGAAACCGTGTTTTTAACCAATGTTAGCGAACATTCTCTCCATTTCTTTTTGCTATTTATTTTTAGATTCTCATCCAATGACATTTGTTCTTCATTCAAAAAATGAATGATGTGGCTGGAATCGTTTTTGAAAAACTTCCGGATAAGTAAAACATCTACGGAAGTTTGATCCGAATAACGCGTGGAGGGATTAATATCGGATTGAGTTGTCCCCCCCTTAGAAAGGCTTACTAAAGCCAATCGTTCCAGCCTTTCTCTTGCTTTGTCTAGTTCATGCTTATATGGGGCGTATGTTTCCGATTCTTGCCGCTCTGCGTAGGTTTGCTCCAGTAAGGGCCGGATTTGGCCCGGTATTTTAACAGACTTCAAGTTTTGCCATACTTCAAGAGTCCGGCATAATACATACAACGAATAGACCCCCTTTTGTTTCCTATAATTCGCGGTCGCTCCCAGGCTTTTTTTAGGATGTTTTAAAACCGATTCCAGTGAAGGTGATAAAATCCAGGCTTCACGTCGAGCAGATTCAGGGCGAAGCAAATTAATGCTTTCATGACGCCACAATCTTCCAATCCTCTGAAACAGCATATCGGTTGGACAAATTTTTGTGATCAGAAAATCCGCGTCGATATCCAACGATTGCTCCAGAACCTGGGTGCCTACCAAAATACGTCCCTTTTGCCTCTGGCTTTTTCCTTGAAGGCCAAACAAATCAACCCATTGTTTTTCAATCAGGTTGCGGTCCGATTTCAAAAAACGTGAATGAAGTAGTCCGCATTCTAAGTTCATTTCCCTCATTCTTGCAGCAAGGTTTTGGAATCGATCCTGGGCTTCTTTAACAGTATTTTCAATCCACAACACTTGCTGCCCTTTTTCCGCCCTGCGCAGGGCTTCCTCTACGGCCTTGGTGTCTTCTGCACAAAAATGTATTGAAAATTCTTTGTTTTTAAAATCTCCAACTTCGGCCTGATATGGCGTCCCGTAATTGGGATTTGCTGAAATCAGGGGGTATCTGTCACTTTGAAGCTCTTCATTTTTTGCATCCAGAAATTCCCGGGAACGGCTCTTTGTCAGAGTCGCGCTAAGAATAATAACGGTGCAGTTTAACTTATGTAAAGTTTGAACCAGTTTATTCATGATAGTCCCGGTATAAACATCATAAGTGTGGACTTCATCCAAAATGACGACCTTGCCTGCCAAACCAAAAGCTCTTACAAAACCGTGTTTGACATTCATAACGGACATAAGGGCTTGATCAATGGTCCCGACCGCAAAAGGCGCGAGGATTCCCCGTTTTGTAGTACTGAACCAGGAACGTCCAGGTCGCCCTTCTTCACCTATTTCTGTTTCGCGTAACCAGGCTGAGCCATGGAGTAACAGTGAATTCTTATGAACATCTTCTTCCTGTAAAATTTTAGTAAGAAAAATATTTACCCTGTCATGTATCTTGTCGGAGGTTAGTTGAGTGGGCAAAGCAAAATAAATTCCCGTAGCTTTATCATCTGCTAGCATTTTGTAGGCGGCATATAAAGCAGCCTCTGTCTTACCTATGCCCATGGGCGCTTCCATTATGTAAACCCCTGGGCCCGTTATACATCCAATTAATTTCGTTTGTATTTCCCTTGGAGTGAAATTTTGGAAAACATCCTCAAAGGACATTCCTTGGCGTATTTTAGGGCGGACAAATCCGGCAGCATCCAATGATTCTGCAATGCGATGAATCCAGGAAGTCTTTGCTTGAGGGTCTTCAAAAAAAGAAGATGAACCTATCCAGTCCGAAACAGTGGTCAAGCCTGCCAAGAGCAAAGCCTGTTCCTCGTTTTTTACTTTCGGCCAATTGCAGTTTAATGATTTTTTTAATACATCAATAAGTTTTAAACGTTCCTTTTGCCATAACTCTCCCCCAAAGACCTCATCATTTGCGAGTTTTGAATGGTTTGGAGTTTTCCCATGATGTGAACCCAGGATTTCTGGGATATACTTGCCAACTCCTTCTGCCGCAGCCTGGCTTACTCCTGCATGGTATCCCCAACTTTTTTCCAACTCTGGATCAACGTTTTCCAGACCGGGCAACGAGTTCCAAACATAATTTTCTGTGCCCCTTAAAATTTTTTCCTGAAAAGTTGGCGACACTTTCCCAAGATCATGGGCGGCTGCAATTAATTCCGAGCCTTCGGGAAAAAACTCCCCTTTCAACCACTTAGGCATTCTATAAATCAGTTCCCGGGCTACGTGACCTACGATTTGGCAGTGGGATGACACAGTGTAGCCTGGCAAATTACCATTTTTGGTTTGAAAGGTTTTAGCTAGGCATTTTCCTACCGAAATTGCAGTTTGGGATGTCGGAACTATTTTTTTAGGAGTCCACACTAATAAATCCAATCCAATTTTTTATCAACCAATCGAGTTTCTAATTAATTTTAGGTACATAATTTTGTAAAACTATAATAGTAGTTTTATAGGACAAATTTTGTCCCTGCAAATTAAGGCTTTTAATTTCCCCTAATAAAATCCATAAATGCCCTTAATTTGCTTTTTTTCAAATAGATGATTTGATAGCACTCATTAAAATTGAAAAACCTTTTTCCCAACTCACTGGGAAAATTTTCCAATAAATCTGCTGTGGATTTTAATTTCCTTGGTGCCAAAAGTTTTAATTCGACCAATTTTTGCTCTGATAGGGATAACTTTTCCAACAAGTCATCCAACAACAAATAACCCTTGTTGTGGAGTTCATTCTCCTTAGCTGATTGCTCACGGAAATATTCTATATGTAGGCTCATTATCTCTTAATTTAAATTTTATTTCGGACAGAAATTGTCCTTAGATTCTAGCCTAAATTAAAAAGAATTCATTTACTGCATATATAGTTCCCCAGTTTTTGCACACATTACTATGTTTTGTTGGGTAATATCTGCTTTTACAGGGGGCTTCGATAAAATTTTAAGGCATTGCCTCCAAGCTAATTAAAACTGTTCAAAATCTGATTGACCAAACTTTTGAAAGGCTAATAGAAAAAGATGTTATTCCACTAATAATTAATGTGAGGCTTTTGATTTCTTTAAAAATTGTTTTCTTTGATCCGCTTTAATTACTTTTTCGGGGCAATAAGCATATAACTCCAAAGATCCATTAATAGAGGTAACTATTACGAATAAATTTACCCATAACCTGGGAGACATATTTTTCCGCTGATTTAGGATACAATTTTCACATAAAATTATGAAAATCCTAAGAACTCATTTAACCTTTTGGCAATTAATTTTCTTCGTTCAACCAAAAACTCTTTAAACGACTCAATAGTAAGCAAATGGCTGTCAATCGGTATACATTGTTTGGCAAAAGGGTCCTGGCCAATTTTTTGTATTAATTCATTAAGATACAAGTTTGGGTTTTTATCGCTAATTTTCCGATTTGTTTTGCCTCCGATAAATGCCAAATTGGAAATATCATCTATTTCCCGTTGTGGATATTTATTTTTTAGCTGTCCTTTTGGGAAAATATGATGAAATTGAAGTCGATGGCTAGCCCCTTTATTTGATGTACTTATCTCTAAATTTGAATACCAGTCCTTTGCCCCAGCATTTTGAAATGCTAGAAACATAGTTTTAAAAAGAGAGCTTCTCTGACTTTTTCCTATTAGTTCGTTCGCTTCAATGTCAAGTTTTCCAACTTGGATTCTTAGTTTCTCTAGTAAATCTTTGGCTTTTCCATTTTGCTTAACAATAGATAAATCTTGGTCTAAAAATGTTTCGCTTGATCCCCTTGAATACCTACCCTTTGCATTTGCTACTAATACCCATTTTCTTAAATCAGATTCTTCTATGGGGTCTATAACATAATCAAATACATGGCCATAATAGGCAAGGGCAGGAATAATGAAAGGTGATGATAATAAGGCAGGGGATTTAATACCGGCATTATTTTGTAAAAAATTTGTGGCAAATTCAATTCCCGGCTTACACTTTTCCCAAGATTCTTGAAGCTTCTCTAAATCAAGGTTTCCCACTGTTAAAAACCTACTTTGCCCAGTAGCAAATACAGTCAAGGTTTTAAGAATTATTCCTAAGTCAATATTAAACCCACTTTTTTTATACTCATCCTGAAATGCCAAAAATATTTTTAATGCTCCGTGCCATTTAGCAGTTATTTGGGCAAGGGCTAAATCGGAACTTTTTAATTTTGCACCTAAGGAGTTCACCCGAACAAAAATTTCGGTTACTTCCTCATAGGATAAATTTCTTTCTAAAATATCCATTCGGTATGAATATTTTTTTATTCCTTTCAATTTATTAAGTCTATCGTTATACTTTTCTAAGCGTGGATCGTCAAAATTTTCTATGCCAGCTCTTTTCAAAAATTTTGTATTGCTATCTTCTTTAAATACATCCGTGACTTTTACCCAATGAGGGGACTGCTCAAGTTTTTTTGTGGATACTACAAAAGTCATTTTATTAAATAGGGTTTGTAACTCGTCCTCATTAGAATCTATACCTTCTTCTCCAAGATCGTGGTCGTTATCATCACCTTCAACTACATCCTCTTTAACCTCAGTCACTAAAGAAATTTCATCCGGATGTTCAAGATTAAATAGGATTTCTATAGGTCTTTTTCTCCCTCGGACATTTACTGGATTACCTTTAATAATCGCGGAAAGTGACGTTAATCTTTGCTGACCATCTAATAATAGTCGGGTACCTTGATATGGATTTTGATTTTGATCAACAGCAAAATCTTGCAGGGGCACAGGGTTATTTGTTTCCCAAAGCAAAATAGCTCCAGATGGGTAACCTCTATACAATGAATCTAATAAATCCCTAACTCTAGTGGAACGCCAAACATAACGCCTTTGCATTTCAGGGAGTCGCAATTCCCCTCTTTCTATCATGTCAATTAGTTCTTCAACCTTAGCTTCAGATTTAGCCATATTCACCAACAAGTTAATAATATGAGAAATTACCTAATTCAGAATTTTAATCGAATTTATTTAAAGCAGCTTTTCGTTGGGCCTAGGTGCAAAATTTAATTGCATCACTTCTTTTTCAAATTTCTCATCAGACCATTTTTCCTTTCTATTCTTTTCGCTAATAGAATTTAATCTTTTAAACATTGGGAGGAGGTTATTATGAATTCCCGATATAGGTTTCATTGTTGATTTTCTGACTTCATTGGTGCCATCAAAGATTTTTTCAATATAAGAACCGTCCTTATTTAATTTTATAATTTTGGATTTTTTTGAAACGAATTTGTCTTTTTGGCTGATTCTCAAGAAGCAGGCTGCTATAAACTTAAATACATTATCTTCTTTTGCTTTGCCCTCGGAATGTTTAATTATTAGGTTTTCCAGTTCCTGTCGTTGAGCTGATTCAAAGTGATTTTTTCCACTTCCCGTATACATGGCACTAAGGTTTCCTTTTGACAAGTGCTTTAATTCCATTACATAATGGAAATATCCAGGTATCATTTCCGAATCTACTTTTAATAAAATAATATGGGGAATGGTATTAATATACACACCACCAATAATTTCATGGGAAGGATTTTTTAGGCCCATACTGTCAAGATGGAATCCAAAATTAACTTTCATTGCTATTGTTAATCTTTCTAAAGCGTCCTTTACATAAATACTTTCCAATTGAAACATATTATTCATCCAGGTACTTGGTTCAACACCCGCTCTGGTTTTACCTAGTCCAGAGTAAGCCAAAACAACTCTTCCGTCCTTGAAATCCGCAATAAAAATTTTATCTCCCTCATCCTGGGGGTGGTAGTCGATTATTTCTCCTTTATAATTGACCAATGGAATGCTAATTCTAAAGTCTGCGGCAATCCAGGATGAATTAGGGGTAATAATTGATAAGGCAAATGTCATAGGGTCAAATATGCTCCCCTTGGGGAGTATTTAAAAAAAAAGTTAAAAATAGAAAAATAGTATTCTTTTAAGTACCTAAAGCCATTTTCCTTTACAATCGAATTACCGGTTTTTACGTAATAAATACTTTCTTTGAATAGGAGCATTTGTACCAGAATTAACTTCCATCTTAGACCAGTACCGTAATATTTCCCAAATAGGCTTAAGCACTATCATAGGATAGGTCAATTTTAAATTTTTTAACATTTTTCAAATTAATATCCTTTTAATTTTAATGCGCCGTTACCAGCGCACCTTCTTCAAGTTTCTAATTCCAGTTCTTCTTCCCAGAAGATCAAACGCTTTCGCATTTTCATTTACAAACACCATAACATTTCGAGGCTTAACAGGCAGTAGAGCAGCCTGATGTGATGTGTGGTTTACCAGCCTAGCGGTTCCGGTGACAAAGCAAGTTTTGTATCCTTTAGTTAAACCATCTTCATCTAGAACTGGAATTGAAAAGCCTTCTCCTGCCACAAACTCCTGATCCTTAAGACGACCCATTGTTAATTGGATATTTTCATTAGTATTGTAGTTTATGCCACCACTGAAGGTTTCGCTGGAAAACGATAAGCTGAAAGTATTGGCGAATACAACATTAGAATCAGGATAACCGTAATACGAATGATGGAACCTTGCTTTATTATAGGTTCCTAATGAAGAATTAGACTCGACAATATTTACGCTATCAATGTATGATTCCTCAAGAATCCCTTCTCCTTCTGTTTTACTCACAAGCACAAATCCATCAACATCAAATTCAACGGATATGTATGTGTCAGTTGCGATCATGGCCTCTGTATCATAGTTTTCGCAATCATTTGAAATGGAGTCAATCCCAGTGTGCGTAATCTGAAATGTTAACGTGTCTACCTGTTGCGAAAAAGTAGATAGAAAAAGCATCATTATGATGAGTGAGAGTTTCATAATAATTCTCCTTATGGTTTAAAGCAAGCCCCTTCTTACAGCTGTATTTATCCGGTGGGATACCAATTTTGCCGCAAGTTCAGCTATTTCATAAATAGTAGATGAATGGTTTATAGCCTTTGTCCAAATATTGCTGGTGGGAAGCATTACCCAATATTTATTTCTAAAATGATATAAGAGCATTCCCAGAACTTTAAGCCCAACAACTCCACCAATCCCAAAAACAAAGCCCTTATAATATGTTGCTAATATCAGGAAAAGCAGATAAAAGAAATACGAATTTATAAATCCAAATACTGAGGCAATTATTTGCCCCTCCCGAATTAAACATCCAAAAAATAAAAGGGGCACTAATATTTTAGCTTTTATAACGGCCCAAGCATATAACATATGCACCTCCTTTATTAATGATTATTATGTTATGATTTAAATTATCCGAACCATTTTTTTAGCATTTCCTTAGCCTTTGATTTATGTTCGTCTTTAATGTGAATTGCAACTGAGGCCATTGCTAAGGCCAAAACCCCCAAATCATCGGAGTACCCAACAACTGGGATTGTATCGAGAATGGCATCAATTGGTGAGATAAAATACCCTAGTGCTCCAATAATTACGGCCTTTGCCCACATGGGAGTGTCTGGATCCTGTAAGCAATAGTACAAGACCAATGCTTTTTCAATTACATCTTTTCCCGCTGCAAGGGCAAATTTTTTAATTTTCTCCCAAAATGATTCTTCCGAAAACTCTTTGGAAAATTCATTTGTTGCATCTAACTCTGACATTTTTATCCTCCAAATTTTGATACTCTAATGCCCGATTCAAGGAATTTGGACGAAAAATTAAAAGCGTGTCCAAAGCCCTATATCGGCTCCAATGCTTTGTCACAAGAACTGAACTTAGGGGAGAGCCGAAGCCGCTCACCGACCGATATAGGACCAAAGTCCGACATCGTGAGCGGTTTTTTTTCAGCTATCTCTTTGGGGTATGAGCTTTTTTACGGCTCATACCATGGCAAAACGCCATGCCCCTTTCAGTTCTTGTGACGATAGAACTATACTAAAATCGGAAGATAAATTGAAGAGAAAAGTAAAGGGAGTTTGCATTTAAATCGCCAATGCCCTTTCTAATGCTTTTTGCTTAATCGCAGCCCCTTGTCCAATTAAAGCCGATTCCGCTCTGGTTTCGGGTTTTCCCCTTTCATGGTCCACCCATTCCACCACAGCGTTATACAAATGCCAGGCACTTACCCCCGTGTTCCCTTTGCCTGTTTCAAATAGCCGGACAATGGTATTCTTTTGGTTTTTTATCCTGGTGGATTCCTGGGTGGGGCCCATTAAGTCTTCCAGGAATTTATTCACCATAACTTTGTCCACCATTTTTTGAGCCAGGTACTGGGCTTTGCTTTTAAACAATTCAAACCTGGAATTCGCTCCAGCAATGGTACGGTAGGCTAAGTTAAGCCTTTCATTTATGCTTGATGTATGGCGTAGGGTGACATTAATACTCGCTTCCCTCATGGACTGCACCAATTGGTTTTGGCATACAAGTCTAATGGGAGTTAAGAATACCCTTAAGGATGAAGAACCATCGTGGGAATTTAAGAATGTTATATATGAGTCCACTCTATCGTTCCCAATAGCATCAAAATTTTGACCAAGCTTGGCCTGCAAAATTATCCTCCTTCCTCCTCTAAAAACTCCTGCGTTTTCAAATGTCCCGCCTTTAGTTTCAGCTAATAGGGCATCGGCAAAGGCAAAAGCCACATGGTTTTGAATGGGCTCATAATTTTTTCCTACCACGCCAAGGATGTTTCCGTTATCTCCTCTTGCAATGGCCTTATGGGAATCAATGAATTTTCCAGTTGCTGTCATTAGTTCCCATTGCTCTACTGGCCACATCAGCCCAGCTGTTTCCAAGACTTCTTCAGCTGTTTTAGCTCCGTTTAATTTTATTAGTTTCATAATAATTCTCCATTTAATGAAAATGCCGAAGGATAACATTCCTCCGGCTATGTTTATTGGAATTCCCCGTTCTCAAAATACCCGTGTCTTTCCATGTTCCTTTTTTGGGCAATTGATGCCAAGGCCCTTGCTAAAAACTCCCTTTCAAGGGGAGTTTTGGCATTGGCTATACATATTGAAATGGTAACTACGGATACGAGAATGGCGGTTAATTCAACAATTTCCAGAATTTCAGAGGCTGAAAGCTTGTTCCTATTGGCCCCCTTTGTTTCTTAGCTGTTTTATTCCCACCGCAGCTGATATGGCTGTGCTTAGGATTAATACTCCTTTAACTATTTTGTCCAACATATTATTCTCCTTGGTTTAGATGTGTAGGAAAAGCCAGTATAGCCTTCTCCTGGTTGTTTCAATTATGTTCATTGATGGATTCCTCCACAATGATGCTGGAGCGTTGTGGCTGTCCAGCTCGCCATGCATTTATTATCGCCTGCGCATCCTCTTCAGATAGATATTTTGGAAGTGAAATCCTGGTAACATCTTCTTTTGATTTTTGAAGCTGTGCCATTAATTCCGGCCCCACAACTTTAGCAGATGGAAAAAACATCAGGTAGCGCATTAAGCCCCCTTCATGTTTGAAATTTATATGGCTTACAATTTCTTCTTGGTTTTCAAATCCGCACAGGATACATTTTAAGTTTTCCTCCATTTTATGCCGCCTTTTTAAATTGGTTCGAATTGCAGATGTATTTATAGGAACAAGTTTTACAAGACCAGGACCTAACCCTGTACCGGATATGATTTTCAATACCACGCTTTGTTTGCAGGAAGCGATTTTCCCATTCCTTAAATTCAATGGTGGTGGAGTCCAATTCCATTTCCACCATCTTGGCTGTTTTTGATTTAATGAAAAGAAGCAGCTTTAATTTTACCGGCTCCTTGTATGCAAGAGAATAGGTATAGGTTTGCGATGTGGCAGCGTATTTATCCCAATCTGAATAAGCTTTGGAACTGGTTTTAACATCCAAAATAGTAAGAATTCCATTGTTATCCCTAAACACAAGATCCGGTGTTCCAATAACTTCCAAATCTTCCGAAAGTTTATAATTTAAGGGAATTTCAACCGCTAATACTTCCTTTGGGGGTTTATAGGATTTTAACAGTTTGATTAATTCCAAGGCCTTTGCAAAAAGGTCTTCCTTGCCGTCTTTGCCGTAAACAATTTCATTCTGGTTTACAGAATTCCATCTAGCTTCAAAGATTCGCTGCAATACATCTAAATCAAACTCATTTCTTAAAAGAAGGCCTCTAAAATAAGACTCGGCCACAGAATGAAAGGAGCTCCCCAAAAGGGCTGCTGCTGAAACGCCATGCTTGGGTGCCCTTTCAACTTTGTCTAAAAATACCTGCTCCGGGCAACCTTCGGTGTACTGACGCACTGTGGAAGGAGACAGGGAATTTACCTTAATAACTTTAACCATGTTTTTACCTCCGGTTAAAACAATAACGGCCTGGGAGAATATTCTCCCAAGCCAGAATTTTTAAAATGTGGATTTAGGCTGCTTTTCTTTTGCTGCCTGACAATATTTCAATAAGGGATGAAGCTTCTTTGGATGTTAGCTCTTCCAAATTATGCTTTTTGAAATATTGGTATGGCATGGCATTTACCTGTTCAGGGGTAAGGCCAGCATTTAACCCCAACCGCTTTAAATATTTAAGCTGTTTATCGGTAACCAGCCTTGCCCCATTTAAAGCTGGAACAAAAGCAGGTTGATTTTGGTTAAATACACTATCGTCTTTAGCTGTTTCCAGCTCGGACCGAACCGCTGATTTTGCTACCTTAAAAAGCATTCGGGTTGCGGAAAGGACATCGGTGTTGTCTGGGATTTCCTGAGAAAGCTCTGCGGACCAACGGCGGGTTTTGTATTCATCGCCGGGAAGGTTCTCAGAGTAATTAACTTGGACTTTCATATTTCCTCCTGAAAGGGTTTAATTTCTGTTCAGGATGGTTATTACAGGAAAGTAGAGATTATAACACTAGGAATTTTATTCATCGGAAAATAGAGTTTTTAGCTTTTTGAAATTTTGGAATTATTTTTTTTCCAGTTTAACCTTGCCAACATTTTTTTTTGTGATTTATCTTTTAACAGTTCTTAAAGATGGCTTTTTAAAAAGGAAAATTTATAGAGTAGCATTTATATAAACCAGTGGACGTGTATTTTGACTGATCAATGAAATACCCCGGTACTCCTCAATCAGAGAACTGGCCAAACAAAAAATTAATCTCCTCGCAGATTATAGTAAGAACAAACATATGACATTGGGAGATCAGCCCCAATGCATCGGTCTAAGAAAAGGACCTGGTCAACTTAAACCCTGGCCATAAAAAACATAATGCTCAATTCCTTATTCGTAGAGGAATCCTAGAATATACTGGGGAAGGATAGACTTAATATCATAAGCCCTCCTAATAATGAGCAATAACGAGTGTAAAATATTTGAATTATCAATCGGCTCTAATTAAGAGCTGCAAATATTATCACATTGGTCAATTAGACCGTATTTCATTTAACATTAATCTATTAAAGGATAACGCATGGATAAAAATCAATTTATTGAATTCGAAACAAATAACCCAACATATATAATGCATACAGATGCATCAAATTTACACATACATGGAGCTCGAATTAATGTTAATGGAATTCAAATGGAGATTGTTAATAAAAAGGAGCTTAGTAGATATTTGAATTTGCCTGAAACATTTTTGAATGATAGTGATGAGAAATTAATTCAGCATGCAATTGAAAGACGTCAGCTTAATAAATTAACTGAACCGGTGGAGGTTGTAATAAAAGGGAAAAAGGTTTTAGGGTTCCGAAAACCAAACCCAAATCATTTTGATTTTTTCTCTATGATGATGGAAAATAAAAGTTTTGATGATGCTGAATTTACCCCTAATTATTATGGGTTAGAAATTAGGAAAAAATATCCAATTTCAATAAGACAAGATGTTGGTGATCCAGTTGATGTGGGTTTTTCTTTAAAAATAAATAATTTTGGTCCAAAACAAGGAGTTGCAATAAGAACATTTGTTGAAAGACTAGCATGTTCAAATGGCGCAGTAATTGAAGCTCCGGGGTTTACAGAAGAAATCTCCCTATCAAAAAATAGTCTTATCTTTAATGAAAATTTTATCCTTAAATTAATTAATGACAATTTACCAGTCCTTGCTAACTCTATATCAAAATTAACTGAGACCTGTCTGGGCGGAAAAGCTGAAAAATATTTAAAGGCTCACCAAAAGTTGCTAAATAGGTCCCCAGCTCAGTTGTACGGTCCGAAAAATACCTATTGGGACTATTGGAATTCCTTAACAGACTCAGCAAAAAGCTCTGAGCACAAAGCAATCCTTGAGCTTAAAGCTGGTAAATTAATATCTAATTTCGCTTCCACAAATAACATATATGTAGGTGTCCAATGAAATCAGGTTCTCAAATTGAAATAAAAGAGGCGGTATTTGGGCCAGATGGAAATGGCCCTTTTACATTTCTAATTGCCTTTCAAAATTTATTTTTTAAAAGCCAGGCAATATATGTTTTAACTAAAATTTTGTATGCGCTCCCCCATAATATTACTAACACTGGGAGTTTATTTTATTCTGGTGATTGTATTTGTTTTCAATCCACCCAAAAATCACATTATTCGAGTCAAAAGTCTTTGTTAATCAATATTTTAAAACAAGGGTTTCCGGAATTTATTGGATGCGAAATTATTTGGGACATATATAAAAAACATGGGGTGATTCTTAAAAAAAACACTGCTCATTATTTAAATAATGGGGAGAAAGTTTACAACAAACAAGTAATCCTTCAAAACCTAATATTTGATAATGTGGATTTAAAGAAATTGGAAAAAGAGGGTAATATAACAAGCATTCCAAATCAGAATATTATTCAAAATTCAGATTTTTTTTTGGAACCAATACTAAAGGAAAAATCTTTTAAAAAAATTCCATTAGTTAACCAATTGAATATTGGGGACTATTTGAACCAACGGGCGAGAGTAGTTTGTCGTATTATTACTGTCACCAGAAGTGCATTATTACCAAAAGCGATTAAAATGTGTTGTGCCCCCAAACATCCATTCTGCTCAACATTAAATTGTCCTTTTTATGACAACCCCAACCAAATTCTTAATGAGGAACATGAAATTTATGCTGCTTGGATTGAATATAGTAAAAGTAAGATGAAAAAATTTGGGGGAGTTGATATGTGTAAATTAGAATCAAAGTATTCACGAATAGAAGTTATGGAAACTATTATGGTTCATCGCCTTTTAATTGATATTGAAGACCAACATGAAAATTTTTCTGAACCTATGGAAATTCTGTTTGTGGGAAATGTCCCAATTTTTCAAAAACCTTTGGAAATTTCAGGTACCGTTGTTTTAGACGAAAAACATTGTCCAATTTTAATTGCCTCAGTAGCAACCCCTATGAATAGTGCCTATCCAAGTGTAAATAAGTCTGAATTTCAAATATTTAGGAATCGGAATATTTTATCCAATGTTATTGATATTCAAGAAAATTTGATAAAGGTAATTGGGAGTGGAAGATTTAATCATGTATTCATGGATTTATTGCAGCAATGCTCGCCACTTGAACTCAAATTTGAAAATGAATTAATTCGTGGGGCAATACACACATTAGAAATTGGTGACAGTGGAACGGCAAAAAGCCTGCGAAAGGCAAATATGATGAAAATAATACCCCTGGAAATGGAAATAGTATATTGTGATTCTGCTTCACGAACTGGGCTTACCTATGGAATTGATAATTTTCGTGGTCAGGCTTACATAAAGCCAGGAGCACTGCCAAAAAATGATAGGAATCTGGTTCATTTAGATGAAATTCAAAACCTCCCAAAACCTGAACTCCCCAAATTCCGAAGTGTTTTAACTGAGGGCATATTAAAGGTCGATAGAATTTGCAGTGCAAAATTCAAAAGCCAGGTACGTGTTTCCATGGCGGGAAATCCACCTACTGGAAAATTAATAAGCGATTATTGTTATGGTGTAGAGGCGTTCTTAGAACATTTTGAACCGGCAGATTTGCGCAGGTTTGATATGGGAATAACAACATTAACAACAGATGTTTCCATTGATGAACAGAACAAAACGAATAAACAGAACACAGGAGTGGAGGCTGTGATTACCCCATCAACCTTAAGGAATCTGATTCTTTGGGCAAGACAGCTTACAGCCGATGATATTCATTTTTTGCCGGAAACACAGGAGGTCATTTATCAGCAGGCAAAATTCTTTCGAAAAAAATATGAATCTGCCCTTTCAATTCCCCTGGTTTCAGCAGATCAACATCATAAGTTAGCAAGATTAGGCGCAGCATTAAGTGTTTTCTGTAATAATGAGGATGCAAATGGCAGGGTAATTGTAGAACCTCAGCACATAAAATTTGTATCCGAATTTTTAGACCGAGTGTATTCTGGATCGGGAATGCAGCTTGATAAATTTGCTGAATCCAAAAGGAAGCCAAAGTTTACAGAAACCACCTTCAATGAAATTTTCAAAGAATTGATGCATAGCAAGGGGAAAAGGCACTATAAACAAGAAACCATACTGCTACTGGACTTAATTAATCAGCATGGCCAGATAAGCCGCCATGAATTAATGGAAAGGACAGGGCTTGGGAAAGATGCTCTGAATGCGCGAATTAGGGTTCTAAAAAATCACAACCTTATCAAAAATCTTCCGGGGGGATACCAGAAGGCTGAATTTTTCTCAAAATTTTATCAAATATGGAGGGAAAATCATAATCATTAAAATTTCATTCGGTTTATTCGGTTTATTCGGGCTTAAAAAAGTTCAAAACTATTTAAATAAAAAGGAGGCATTATTTGAACAAAAAAAATATCCACAAAAAATTGGACAAAAATAGGGCGGAAGCACCAGGCATACAGCCGCTTTCCATAATTGAACAATCAGAAATAAAGGTTGAAGGGGAATGGGCTTTTCAAAGCATAATGGCTAAACGTAAAATTCAGAATTTTAAAAATAAAATAAAATACGGTTTAACAGGTAAGCCCATGAGTGTGAGTTCTAAACAAAAAGAGTTTATTTCTCTTTTACAGAAAGGAATGTTCCGCTATACAAATATGAAAGAAATCACTGAGTTATTAATTGAATGCTTTGGAGACCAGAGTTTAAATTTTGCAAAGCACTTTTATAGCCAGGTTTCCAAAACAAATGAGGAAAATCAGCTTGCAGAAATCTTAGTAATTTATTTTACATTTCAAAAGAATAATTGGGGTACAATATATGATATTTCTAAAGGAAAAAAAGATTTCGATTTAATTAAAAATATCGCTCTTAATTCTCAAAATAATATTACCCAGGCATACACATACCGATATTGGAAGGTTCAAGGATACGACTCTCCTCCATGCCTTATTGAAATATGGTATAAAAAAATAATTTCTCAATGCTTATTTAAATCAGTGCCTTGCCCAGTAAGTATATATGATAGTTTAAATCCCAAAAATAACGGTACGGGACATATCCTTATATCTGAAGGGACGCTTGAAAACATCAATAATGAAAAATTCCCTGGCACTATGGATGAACTTTTTGAAATGTATCGTAACCAAGACATCCATTTTGAGGATTATGATTTAATTGGCATTCCGGGCTATTCGGGTTCAAGGAAGTCTTTGAGAGGTTGTTATCTATTTTATCGGAAACCTATTTTAAAAGAAAACAAGATTATTGATTACCGATTTGAAAAAGCCACGTATAAAACTCCTAAAGGGGAGCGTAAACAATATTGGTTGCAACATAAATTTGGTGAAGATGGTAGGTTCACTCAATTTGAAGTTCTTTGGGGCCTTATTACTAAAGGAAAATGGGCCGCAAGTTCTTCTAGTTCGGAAGGGAGGTCAAAAACTTTAAGTAATTACCTTTCAGAATTAATTAGGCCAATAATAGAATCTATAAGTAAATATGAGGTTGAAAAAACACCGAATGAGGCATGGTGCCGTTTAATTAAAAAGTCTGAATTGGGAAATCCAAAGATAAAAGCACTGTTTATGTTTCCCCTAACGGATAATAAACATATTTAAGCCTGCTGATAACCTTTAAATTTAGCTGCTCATAGAAATGGGCAGCTTTTTTTTGCCTTCCCATTTGGAAAGACCTTTTTTGGGAAGCCAAGGTATTACCTTATTGGTAAAAATAATGTTGATTTCAAAAATCAAAAAAAAGGAGTACCAATGGGAAATCCTCAGACATTTAAAAAATTAGGTCACAAACCAAATTTGAAAATGATTCATGCTATGATTGATAAAGGCTGGACTAATTTTCAGCTTGCAAATGTAGTTGGCTGCGCAGATTCATTTATTGCCCTCCTTCGGCATGGACGTCGAATCCCTGGAAAAAAAATGGCCGAGGCAATTGAAAAGGCATTAGATGAAAAAAATCTATTCCCTCCAACTGCTTTAGTCACCTAATAAATATTTGCCTTACCCTGATTAGAATCGACTGTAGAATGTTTTATAAACATCTATATCGATTACAACAATTACCTAGTAATTGTTAACCAAAAAAAAATTTAAAAATGAAGCCTAGGAGCTGAGTTAATAGATATTGCCTAAAATTAAACACAGGACCCAATATGAACAAAAACCACCATTTGCCAAAAAACGAGTTATATGCCAGGTTAAACCTTCAGTTAGAAGGAAGGTATCACTCTTTATATTCTAAATTTTTGGCCAATCCAATAAGAAAAAACGGAATGACAAACTGCTGGGATACCCACCTTCATTCAAAGGGAACAGACAACAATCCATCTCGAAGCATCAATAACAAAACTGGGCAGAATTATTGTTTTAGCTGCGGAAGCAAGGGAAATTTTACCAGCTTTTTCAAGAGCCGTTGCCCGGGAGTAAGCTTTATAAAAACATGTATAAATGAATTTGGCGTAACACTTTAAAAAAGAATTTAACATGGAAAAAATAATTAAAGAAAAAACAGAATCAGGGCCTGACATCCCAAAAGTTATTAAGGGAAAGAACGGAACTATATACAAATTAGTTAGCATCCACCCTTATTATGACAGCCGAAATAAAATCCAATACTACACCGTAAGGTACGAATGTGAGGACTCAGGACCAAATAAAAGGCATAAAGTATTTAAACAATACTCAAAGTCACCAAATGGTACATGGATAGCAAAGGCCATCAAGGGCAAGAAATTTTTATATCGATTAAATAAACTATTAAAGGCTGCCTTAAATGTCCCTGTA
This sequence comes from Fibrobacteria bacterium, assembly GCA_050294405.1. Lineage (GTDB taxonomy): Bacteria > Fibrobacterota > Fibrobacteria > UBA11236 > JADFYW01 > JBNKOC01. The sequence continues at coordinate 23,894 of JBNKOC010000029.1, forward strand.
ATAATAGTGGAGGGGGAAAAGGCTTGTGAAGCCCTTGAGAAGCTAATCGAAGCAAAAGAGATAAACATTGAAGGAATTCCGACTGCCTACTCTGGAGGCAGCAACAATTGCACTAATGTTGATTACTCTATTCTTAAAGGCCGAAAAGTTATCCTAATTCCTGATATGGATTTAGCTGGGGTTTTATGCATAGCTAAGTTAATTGAGGCTTTGAGGAAGGATGGCGTGAAAGATATTTCGGTGGTAGAGTTACCATATGAATTATTATCAAATCACGTTAAGGGATGGGATGTTGCCGACCCACTGCCAAAAGATTACACATATGAGGAGTTAAGCAATGAAATTCAAAACCCTAAGAAGTACGAGGATATTGCTGCCTACAAGGAGGTTGTTAAATCTGCTGAAAACGCAAAGGAAAAGGTTAAAATTAATCCTGAAATCAATAAGAAACAAGATGAAATTTTAAAGGAACCCACTGATATAGCCAAACGATTTTTAGTTGAGAATAATTTAGTTGTTGTCTATATAAACGGAGATTTTGAAATTTGGTCAAAAAACAAATACAAAATAATTAGCGAAAAACACCTAGCTGCTCGAATTACCAAATTCTTACAAAGCTACATTGGCAAGACCATAACTCAAATTAATGGGAAAGGTGATGAATATGAAGAGAATGTATTACAGTTTAAACCTACAAAAGGAAATATTAATACCCTATTGATATGTTTGGCTGGATTAACAGTAATACCATTATATACTAGGGAGCGTTCCTTTCTATACAATCAGCAGCTGAAGGGCGAGTTTCTTCAAATGAGTAATGGAATCATTAACATCCAAGAGGTGCTATCAGGTGGGAAACATGCATTGATAAAACCAACTTCAATATTTTATACCCATACTGCATTAGATTACAAATATGACGCCCAAGCTAAATGCCCGGAATTCCTATCATTTTTAGATACAGTTCTCCCGGACCGCTCTTTACAGAAAATTTTACAGGAATGGTTTGGGTATTGTCTTTCCGGAGATATGCGGTATCATAAATTCATAATTTTATTTGGGGAGGGAGCTAACGGGAAGTCCGTTGTTTTAAATATTCTTGAAAGCATGTTAGGGGCAGAGAATGTAAGCCATGTTTCGTTAGAATCTTTTGGCGATACATTTGGTCTAGGATATACTTATCAAAAATTGGCCAATATATGTTCTGAAATTTCATATGTTGAGAAAACTGCTGAAGGAATTTTAAAATCATATACAGCGGGCGATTTCATCAGCTTTAACCGCAAATATAAAGATCCAATATCAGCAGTTCCAACTGCCAAATTAACATTTGCCGGGAATATCTTACCAAGATTTAATGATAAGTCAAATGGTATTTGGAGGCGAATATTACTAATGCCCTTTAACGTGACCATTCCTGAAGATCAACAGGACAAAAGACTTGGCAGTCGAATAATAAAAAATGAACTACCAGGCATATTTAATTGGGCGCTAGAGGGTCTAAAACGTCTTAGAGAGCAGGATGGATTTACAATTTCAGAGGCTTCCAATGAGTCGGTAAAAGAATATAAAGAAGAGTCCAATAGTTGCATTTTATTTTTTAAAGAATTTTGCGAAGCTGATGAGTATTCAGAAGTGAAGTCGGATCGCCTTTATGAGGCGTATTCTTTTTTCTGCAAGTCAAATGGTTTGTTACCTAATTCCAACATAGTGTTTGGGAAAGAATTAAAAAAGGCTTTTCCCAACGTAACTAAGACCCAAGGACCCAATAAAAAGTATCGGGGGATTCATTGGAATGGAATGGATGATTTCGAAATTATGAGGGCCCTAAAATCTTAAACCTTACCCCTTTTACCGGTAATTTCCAATTGTTATCAAAAGCAAAAGGAAATGATTTATCAAGAAGATAAGCATAGAAATAAGAATGGGAAATTACCGGTAAAAGGGGTAATCAACTTTAAAAAAAGGAGAATTAAAATGTTATTGAACATAGAAATCGAATTTCAAATTTGCCCACTTATTCCAATTTGGGAATCGGGTTATATCAAAGGGTTTTATACTGAAGGCACCTACCCTAAAGCAATCACATATGCGAGAGTTGAGAACGATTTGGGGGAACTGCTTTCCATCCCAATTTTCCGATTGAGGTCTGTTGAAAGTCCAGAAGATAAACCAAGCCGGGATTGGCCAATTACAGTCATATTTTCAATCCCGGACCTTCCTAATTTAGAAGGATGGGTGCAGGGTCTGGCATCCGTGCAAATGGATGACAAAATGGAAAATATGGTTGTGATTGAATGTGAAAATGGGAAATGGATTAGCCTTCTCCATGAAAAATTAAAACCAGCACCAATAAGCAAAAAATAAAATCAATCAAAAAGGCAATGTTTGATGAACAAAGAATATGTCAGTATAAACGAAATTTCAAAACTCCTAAAAAGGTCAACTTCCACAATCCGGCGTTGGAAAACAATGAAATTCATCCCATACCACCAGCCCACTAAAAACTCCCCTATCCAATTTGATAGAGAGGCCGTGGAAATATGGTGGAAAAATATGCATACATTAGGAAAATCAAAAATATAAGGAAATAGATGAATTACCTAAAACCAAATTTTTGCTATTTTAATCATATTGCCTTGCCCCTGAGCAGGGTAATTTGCTTTTTGACAGCCCCCAAGCAAGGGTTTTGAATATACAGAAAGGAATGTATATGTTAAAACCAACAAAATTTCGAATCTATCAACCCCATAAAAATTCTGGAAATAACAATTGGTATGGAGTTTGTGAAAGTGAAGATGGTAGGAAAAAAATATCATTAAAAACAACGCAAAAAAAAATTGCTGAACAATGGCTTCAGAAACAAAACGCCCAGCTTTACTTACCAAGCAATGAAAATCCGAAACATTTTCGGTTAAATAATCTTATTCTAGAGTATCAAAGATATTTTGGAAACAAAGAATATAAATCACCGAGAACGCACACGGCCTACTCTCAATACTTAACACGTTTTTATAATTATAAAGACAAATCTGAATGGCTTGCAGAATTTGATTTTGAAAAAGCCCAAAGATATTTGAACCATCTAGGAAAAACACTTAGCCCCAAAACATTGAGGGAACATTATAAAGTGCTAAAAAAAATGTTCAAATATTTTAAAGCAAAGAAGTATTTGAGCGAAAACCCTTTTGAAAACGAAGAAATAGATTTGCCGGACGTGAAAGTTAAGGAAAAGCCTTTTTGGACCCTTGAAGAAATTGATTGGATTTTGGAAAAAGTTCCTGAAACGGCTTTCCCATTTTTTGCAACCTTAGCACATACGGGGCTAAGGTTTTCAGAATGTATCCACTTAACATTTGATTGCATAAATTTTAAAGAAGCAAAAATGGTATTCATAGGAAAAGGAGGTATTGAAAGAGAAGTTTCCATTAATAATTTTTTATTACCCATTCTATTAAAAGAATTTGAAAAATTTGGACCTGGAAAATGTTTTCCCGAAATGCCAGAAACCGAATTCGGCTGCCTTAAATTGCTAAAAAGGTCGCTTGTGGGAATGGACTTCCAGAAAAAAGGTTCCAACAACCTCCACCGATTCAGACATTCTTTTGCATCAAACCTTTTATTAAAGGGTGCCAGTATCAAACAGGTTCAAAAACTAATGGGACATTCCAGCATTAGAATCACTTTAGACACCTATACCCATATCCTTGATAAAGATTTGCATGCAACTACTAAATTATTAGAACCTGAAAATGAGCGGTGATAGTATTAGTTGGGATAGCTTCTTGGACCTCAGAACTGGTCCCGTATTGGTCCCAAAACCAACCTATTTTTTTAACCAACCGTGATTAACTAGAATTAACCATGGGAAAGGATGACTATCTATAAGTAATTGAATTTTCGCAATTTAAGCTAAAAGAGTCAGCTGGCTGCTCGAGTAGGGCTCGAACCTACGACCGAGCGGTTAACAGCCGCTTGCTCTACCAACTGAGCTATCGAGCATCAGCTGACTCTTCCACAAAATTTTAACCTTGGAAAAAGGCTAAATTTCCGGCATCAAATTTAAGCATTACGAGACAAATTTCAAGGGATTTTAAGGAAGTTTTCTAAAATTCCCAGCGCTAGCGCGATAAAAATCAGAAGCCCTTTTTGAACCCGGCCAAAAAATAAATAGAGCTAGTAATTTGCCAGTCCAAATGCGATTTTTAAGAAAATGTGGAAAAATCAATCAATTTTGAATTTTATATATTAATTCCACAAAAATTCCAAAGAAAGGTCGTAAGTATGAATTATAAAAATGTGCTCATCGCTTTCGCGCAACTGGAGAAAGACGTGCCCCTCATTCAAAAGGGTTTGGATATCGCTCAAAAATATTCAGGGAGCGCTACCGTGATTCATATTAACACGGAGATGGCGGGAAAACCCAGCCCCATTCGTGGACCTTTCGAGCACAAATGCACGGAAGAGGAAATTAAAGATGTTATTGCTAAAAATAATCCCGGAAATGTGCCCACTCAAATATTAATCAAAACCAGCAATAACATTATTTCTGAAATTACAAAAGTTTCTCAGAATTTTGACCTTTTGGTAATCGGTCATGAACATATGAATTTTTTGGTTTCAGCCATTTCCGACTCCATTGATGAACATATTGTAAACCAGGTCCATTGCGACAGTCTGGTGGTGCAAATTTAAGACTTTTGCAGCCTTGAAAGCCAGTGGCCCTGTTATGGGTGGAAAATTGCCTCAGAAATATTACAAGTGGATTGCAGTTGGATGTTGCTTTTTAATCCTTTCCGTATTTTTAATTGCCCGAAAAAACAAAAGGGAGCCGGATAAGGTTCAAGGCATTAGCAAAGCTCAGTTGCAGGAAATAATCAAACCCCTGCATGAAAATATATATCGGGCTTTTGAGCAGCAAAATCCTTCCAAAGCCTATGATATGTTAGCTCTCAGTTTGGATGGCCCCATGCTGGAGCATGTTTTTCAAGAGGTTTACAGTTACTATCTGGATAAAGACAAAGGCGGCCCCAGCGTGGAAATCGCCGGAGTTAAAATTAAAAATTTGCAGCTTCTTCCTTCTTCTTCATACGGGCTATCAAAATCCGCCACTATTGATTTTATCTGTTCCTGGGATGTACTGAGTATTGTCACTCATTACCAACATTGGCATCCCCGAAGCAATAATTTTAAAGGCCGCTTTCAGTTAAAAAATGTGGATGGAGCTTGGAAATTGGTGCAAGACGAAATTTTATGGCAACAGAGAATTAAAGTGGATTTACAGTCTTACAAGGAAAGCTCATGATTGAAATAAAGAATTTGCTTTTCCAATACGGTCAAAGCGGTTTTTCCCTTAACATTGAAAAGCTTCAAATTAAGCAGGGTGAAAGCCTGGCCTTTGTGGGACCCAGCGGTTGTGGAAAAACCACCTTATTAAATTTAATAAGTGGTATTTTTTTACCCCACAAAGGTGAAATTAAAACCCTGGACAAATCCATTGCCAATATGGGGGAAAACGAAAGACGGGAATGGAGGCTCCATAACATTGGAATGATTTTTCAGCAATTCGAACTATTAGATTATTTGAAAGCTAAAGACAACATACGTCTCCCCCATATTATTTCCAAATCCGGAAAGAAACCAAGCAGCGAAAAAATTTTAGAGTTAGCAAAATCCATGGGAGTGGAAAAACTTTTAAACCGATACCCCCATCAACTCTCACAGGGGGAAAAACAGAGAATTGCCATTGCCAGAGCCTTGATGTACGAACCATCCCTTTTGCTGGCAGACGAACCCACGGGTAATTTAGACCCGGAACGAGCCCATTCTATTGTGGATTTGCTTTTAGAAAAAGCAAATGGTTTAAAATCCACTTTAGTGGTGGTTACCCATGACCACAGCATTTTAAATAAGTTCAAAAGAGTGGTGGACTTTAAAACTCTTTTGGTGAAAGAGGCCATACATGGGTAAACTTTGGCTGGCCTGGCACTATTTGCTTTTTAACTATGGAAAATCCATAACCATCATACTCAGCTTTAGCGTTATTTTCACCTTGCCTTTAAGCATTAATAAGCTGGTGGCAAAGTACAATCAAATCTTACGGGAAAGGGCTGAGGCCACGCCCCTATTAATGGGAACCAGGGGAAACCGATATGATTTGGTATTAAAATCCCTTTACTTTTATACGGATTACAAAGAGCACATTAACATGGCGGATTACCAGCAACTGCTGGATTCCAATTGGGGGGAACCTGTTCCCATACATGTTAAATACCAGGTGCAAAAATTCCATGAGACCTCCAGTGTAGCCCAGACAGGCCACCAGGCTCCTTTAATTGGAACCCAGCTCAATTATTTTGAACGCAACCAACTACCCGTTGCCAAAGGCAGCTACCCTTTGTTTTTGGGAGAAGTAGTGGTGGGCGCGGAATTAGCTGAAGCATTAGGGCTCGATACAAACAGCTATTTGCTAACCTCCCCCACCAGCTCCTACAACCAGGCCCAGAGTTTCCAATTAAAAATGCCAGTAGTGGGGATTTTAAAGGCCAATGGCAGCCCCGATGATATGGCCGCTTTTGTGGATTTAAAAACAGCTTGGGTCATAGATGGTATTGGACACGGTCACGAGGATGTGCTTTCCATGGAAGACTCCAGTATGTTAAATAAAGATTTGAGCAGCGATAGCAATTTGGTAACCACCGCTCAAATAGTCCAATATCAGGAAATTACAGGCAAAAACAGGGCGGGTTTTCACTTCCACGGCAACATGGAAAAATACCCCATAAGTTCTGTGGTATTTTATCCCAAGGATAAAAAGTCCAAATTAATGTCCTTAGCTTTTTACAACCATCAGGAATCCAGGATGTTAATATCTCCCTTACAGGTGATGGACGAACTGATGGGTTTTGTTTTTAAAATACGCCAGTTTATTAATGCCAATTACTTGATAATATACGCAGTGGTGGCTATGTTAATCGTGCTGATATTTTTTCTTTCCGTGGAATTGCGGGAGAATGAATTCGCGGCTATGGCCCGTATGGGGGGCTCTCGAAAAACAGTGGCAGCACTAATATTTTGGGAAATATTTTTGCTGCTCAGTGTAAGCCTGGTGTTGTCCGTTTTATTCAGTCTGGTTCTATCGGCTTTAACACCCTGGCTTTTGTCTCAATTTTTTATCTAGGGGGGAAAACAATATGAAATTTTTAATGCTGATATCACTACTATTTTCCCTTTCCGTGGGAAAAGTTTTGGATGTATATGTAAGTTTTTATCCCCTGGAATATTTTACCCAGAAAATTGCAGGTAGCCTGGCCAACGTAACAAACCCTGTGGAAGAAGGAAGTGATCCAGCCTTTTGGCAACCTTCCAGGGAACAAATGATAAACATGCAAAAAGCCGATTTACTCATATTAAACGGAGCAGAATTTGAAAAGTGGGCCACTGTGGTAAACCTGCCCGAGTCCAAACTGCTACGCAGCGCAAATGGATTTAAAAAAAATTGGATAAAGTACGAGAATGCGGTAACCCACAGCCACGGAGGAGGAACGGAGCACAGCCATGAGGGTGTTGATGGCCATACCTGGCTTAGCCCCGAGAACGCACAGGCTCAAAGCAAAGCAATTTTAAATGCCTTAACAAAACTTTTGCCCGCAGAAAAAGCAACCCTGGAAAAAAATTATTCCGTACTGGAAGCTGAGCTAAAAAAATTGGATAAAGGTTGGAAAGAGCTTAACCTAAGTGAAAAATTAGGACATGTTCTAATGTCTCACCCCGCTTACAACTATCTTGGAAAAAGCTACGGCTGGAAATTCAGCAATCTGGATTTAGACCCGGAATCCATGCCCGGCCCAAAAAGCCTGGATAAAATTAAAAGGTTAGTAGATACAACAAAGGCTAAATATTTGATTTGGGAAGCCGCCCCTAAAAAAGAAATTAGCGAAAAATTGAAAAAAGATTTTGGTTTAACCAGCCTTGTTATAAGCCCCGGGGAATCTCTCTCAGAGGAAGATAAGAAAAAGGGTCTTGATTACATAAGCATAATGGAAAACAACATCAAAGGAATTTCCAGCCTTAAATAGGATTTCTTCATGAGTCCAAAAACAGCTGCTGTTTTATCGGGAGGTGGAGCCCGCGGGGCTTACGAGGCAGGGGTTTGGCATTACATCCGGGAATACATCCCTGAATCTTTCGGAAAAATAAAAATTTATTGCGGAAGCTCTGTGGGAGCCATTAATGCGGCGGTGCTCGCCGCCTACGCCCATGACGATGCGCTCCAAGGTAATGTATTACATAAACTTTGGATGGGAATGGAATCCACCGATGTTTATAAAGTGGACCCCAAAATCCCTGTGTTATTCGGCTTAAAATATTTGAGCTATGTTGTTTTAAACCAATTTCGCAAACAGGAAAAACAGGCTCCTTTATTCAACGGTGTGGTCAATGTGGATGGGCTTATTCCCTTTTTAAAAAGAAGTATTCCCTTTGCTAACATCCGAAAGAATTTGGCTGAGGGCCATGTGGAAGCCCTTTCGGTGGTGGCCACCAACCTGCTTAACGGAAAACCGGAAATTTTTCTTCATAAATCCCCTATGCTCGAATATTTTGGAAAAAACTTTACTCACATTCAAAGCATATATTTAAAGCATATTTTAGCCTCTTCTGCCCTGCCGATTCTATTTCCCCCCGTATACATGAACAATGCCATATATGCCGATGGAAGCATGAGGATGAGCACGCCCATTGCCCCTGCCCTTTATCTCAATGCCGATAAGGTTTTGATTATTCATACCCGTTCCAGGGAATTTAGCAGCCCCAGACTGCGCAGCCGCAGTTTTAAGCAGACCGGTTTGGGAATAATATTGGGTAAACTTTTAAACTCGGTTTTTTTGGATAAACTGGACGGCGACCTGGCCCATCTGGAAAAAATCAACCAGCTGCTTAAAGCGGGAGAAGATATATATGGCAAAGATTTTATATCCAGTTTAAACGATAATATAAAGCCCACTAAGCCTTTAAAAAACATCGAGACTTTAATGATTCGCCCTTCTATTAGGCTCAGCGATGTATTGGCCCGCAGCTATCCTTTTAGCAAGCCCAAAAAGTTTGCAGGTATTTTTCCCAGTATTGCCACCAATAACTCTGAAGAATCCACAGAGCTTTTGAGCTACATGCATTTCGGGAAAAAATACATTGAGGCCTTACTGGAGCTGGGGTATGAGGATGCCAAAAACCAGAGGGAAGCGTTGAAAGCGTTTTTTAAGGAATAAACACTTTTTGATTCACTTTTTCCTTTAGCCATTGGTATTCTAAAAAATAAACACCGGCTTTAATTTTTTGAGGAACTTCTATGTTAGAAGCAGCACTCACAACTTCTTTCCAAATTAGTTTTCCTTGTAGGTTCTTCATTTTAATGTTTATAGTTGGGCCGAAATTCTGCTTCAATTGAATTCTTCGGCCAGTGCGTTGTATATTGTTTAATGTGAACTTCTCATAACCTTCTTCACCTAGACTAACATTTTCTCCACAACTCCCATCATCCACCTTGGCTTGGGGATCGTAATTACTATCTAATGGGTTGGTGCAACCATTTTGATAGTCCCCTGCCGCGTATCGCAAATTTTCCCAATACATATCCAGAAAAAATCTTTTCAAATTGGAATTCAGCAGATAGGTTCTGCTGTTTAAAATACCACCAGGGTTATAAGTAGGAGGAACAATATTATGACCAATGGAGTTAAAAAGAAGTCGCCCTTCCCCCACTTCTTCAGAATTCTGTCTTGCCCATATATAATCATCACTTCCGTCATCATTCTTACGAACATAACGAGACTCTCCCCTAGAAGTAGCAATAATGGTAATTCCAGGCAAGGAGCGTACCCCAGTATTATAAGATTGCCATTGGTCATTTAATGCCAACACATTGGGCATATCCTCCACCATCCATTTGAGTTCCTTATGATTAAGGGCTTCAATATCCCTTACAACCTCCCCAGGTCCATTCAAGTGTGCGGCAAAACCTGTTCCCATAAGATTACCTAACTCAGGCCAGGAATATTCATGATCTCCCGCTCCGTGGATTAAAAGCCAGCCACCACCCTGCCTTAAATATTGCAACAAAGCCTCTCGTGAGGAAGAATGGGGAACCGATCCGCCTCCGTTGGTATTATTGTTCCAAACAAGGACCTGAAATTGTTGTAAGAAATCTAAAGTAAACTCCGTAGCTGTGTCTACAGATGTAAGCTCAAAGTTTTTTTCCAGAGCCATTGTTTTAAAAATTCCTTTTATAGTATCTATTCCAGCGCCATGATGCCAGCCTGCATCAAAATTGTAAATCAAAACTTTTTTAACTTTGCTTAAATGTTCTGGGGGCTTTGTTTGGGAATGAATTTGTTGGAAAATAGAAATGGTGCAAAATAAGATCAGGGCGAGGCGAACTAATTTAAAAATCTGAAGCGGCATTTTAGGTTTTGTCTTTTCCATTTTGATTCCGAGTTAAAAAACTGAAGTAGCATCCAGTTATAATTGAATATACAAAGCAAAGCGGATTTGAAGTTATTGTTTTTAAATCCTTTTTTGGGTAATCCCACATAGCCACCTTAAAAGCTGCGGAACATTATGTTATTTTTGAAATTTAACCTGATTTTGGCAAAATGAATTTTAAAGATCTCAGCCTAAAAACCCAATTTTCAGAAACCACAGCCTCCCGGCTTAGTTTTGGCCAACTGGAAATTTTCAGTTACCCTTCCGAAGGAGAGTACCAAATTGAATGGACTCACACTTCCTCTTTAAACCCATTTTATTTAGGAGAAGAGGTTCCCGAATCCAAAGTGCCAAATGGAGCTAATCGTTTGATATTAGGCAATAAGAAGGAAACTTTAAAATTCCAAATCGCTTTGCCAGACAGGCCCGTGGTTTTAAAATCTGCTAAACCTATAAAAATACCATCTAAGGGACGCAGCCAATTGTATGTATTTATCCCCTGCTTTATTCAGCTTTTGGGAAAATCTCATTTTAAATCGGTCTTTTTTGAGAAGGCTTCCCTTCCTCTGCACCAAACCTGGCTGGGCGATATGGAAACAGGTTCTCTGGGATATTATTTAAATAGCTCTTTTTATTTAGAGCCGGAAAATCTGGAAAATAAATACCACTTAGCCCTTTGCGCGCTCAACATTCACAACAGTTCCAAGGTAGATTTGGAGTTTGACAAGTTGGCTTTGCCCGTTCCTCAAATGCAGCTTTTTCAGGGAAGTAAATCCTTTTATACCAATGAAATTTTAGTGGAATATGAAGCTGAATTGGATGGAATAGAAGTAAAGCTCAAAAAATTTCCTCCTGATTTGGAAGAGGGAATAACATCATTACGCCCTCCCCGGGAAACTCAGGAATCTGGAATATTTAAAAACACCTGGGATGTTTTCTACAAAATTGCGAAAGCCTAGTTATGCTAAATGACCTTCTAAACCAACATTCTTTAAAAATCATTCGAATTGCCGCGCTGGTTGCCGGGGTGGTGGTGATGCTTGCAGTGAGCAAGATTATCGGTACCGTAACAACAAAAAGAGTTTCTCCTCAGGCAGGAATGTTAGCTCAAAAATTTTCTTTTTACAGTTCCCTAGCCATAATCTTCACCATGATTCTCAACGAATTTGGCTTTAAATTAAATTCCCTGTTGGGAGCCGCCGGAGTGGCTGGAGTAGCCATTGGTTTCGCATCTCAAACCAGCTTATCCAATTTGATTAGCGGGCTGTTTTTAATTGGGGAAAAAGCCTTTAAGGTTAACGATGTTATTAAGTGCGGAGATACATTGGGAATTGTTCTTTCCATAGATTTGCTCTCTGTTAAAATCAAAACCTTTGACAATCAGTTTGTGCGCATACCCAATGAGACTCTTATAAAATCCACCCTGATTAACATCACCCGTTTTCCCATTCGTAGGATGGATATTGATGTGGGGGTTTCCTATAAAGATGACTTAAACAAGGTTATATCTGTTTTAAAAGAAGTGGCCGCAAAAAATGAAATCGCTTTGAGAGAACCCGAACCTCTGGTCGTTATAAAAGGGTTTGCGGATTCCTCTATAGATTTATTGTTGGGGGTTTGGTTTTCTAAAACGGATTTTTTGGCATTAAAAAATTCCATTATCCCTCAAATTAAAGCCGCCTTTGACGAAAACGGCATTGAAATACCCTTTCCCCAAAGAAGCTTGCACATACACGACCCCAGCAGTCTAAAAACCACTACTCAATCTCTTGGATAGATTTTTATCTTTTACCGCGATTTGGAAGGCAAAAACCTTACTAATTTTGAATTTGTACACATTTTGTAAAAATATTTAAAGTATTTTCTGAATGAAGGGTCTGGAGATTTTCTCAAATCACTCAAATATTTGATTATTTAAGGATTTTTAGCCAGTTATAAAACTCAACAACAATTAACATGTACACAAAATTTTAATATTTTTTGTTTTTGATTTTTAATTATATTGATGTTTAAGGGGATTAAACTATGAAGAACACATATTTATTGGCTTTTGCCTTTTTATTTGTCCTGGAGGGGTTTTCTCAACAGTCAGTGGTAGATTTGCCGGCACCTGATAGCGAAGGCTGGATCTCACTTTGGAGAGGCGACAACCCAGAGGATTTTTATACTTTTTATTCGGGAAACGGACCTCTAAAAGACCACGCCCAGAATTTTCCCGATAATACCTTCCGTTTTGAGGGCGATGTTATCAAAGTAACAGGCAGCCCTACAGGACACCTGATACACAAACAATCCTTCTCCCATTACCGAATCAGCTACCAAATGCGCTTTCCCGGAAACCTGGGAAATTGTGGTATGCTGCTGCATATTCAGGAAGATGATCCAGCCATGTGGGGGCAGTTCCCCCGCTCTCTGGAATCTCAGGGCGACCCCAATCAGGGTTTGGGTCAATTGTGGTGCATTGGAGATGTGTGGGTTAGCGTGCGGGTTGTTAATAACAATACCATCCGTTGGGACCCCAACGGGGAGTTAATCACATACGGAGCCCGCACCACCAACAACAGAGTTATCGAAGGAAAAGACGGTTGGGCCCAGCCAAAACCCCCGCAGCTCCAGACCGGGGAATGGATAACCCAGGAAGCCGAAGTCCACGGCAATGACAGTATTATGCATTATGTGGAAGGCGATTTGGTCATAAAATATTACGAACCGCGGGTAGCACCGGCCAACGCACCCGATAATGTGCAAAAATACTTAGAAGCCGGGCAGCTTGCCTGGCAATCCGAAGGAACCGCCGTGGAATACCAAAACATAAAAATTAAACTGCTCCCCGAAGATCCCTTATATTCTTCCCTGTACAACACAGAAGGCTGTACCGACACTACTGCCCTTAATTACAACGCGGAAGCCATAAGCTCCTGCGAGGATTGTTGCGTGTATGCCTGTTGCAATAAGCAAGAATACATAGACTATGACGCTAGCTGCGAAGAAGCCAATTATCGGGAAGAGGCTTGTGTCACCCTGGGCATACAGGAAATTTTCGGCAAAAAACCCATAGAACTTAATAACTCCAACCTCAAAATTAATTTAAGCGGTTCTTATCAATTAGATGTTAAGGATTTAAGTGGCAGCGTGTTAATAAGTCAAAAGCACAAATCGGCCACAGAAATTTCTCTTGCCCAGCTAAACAAAGGCATATACATCGTGCAACTTCACCAGGGCGGGAAAACCTTCACCAAGCAAATAAATCTTTTTTAAGAGTTCTTCAAAATCCGCTAAGGGAGCCTTCTTTGCAAGGCTCTTTTTTTTTGGAGTTTTAGGACGGATCTCTCGCCGCAACTATAAAAGGAAATAAAAGCTGCCGCCACCTTAGTGTATTTTTTACACTAATAATGGATTTGTATTACTGGTATTTTTCTTAAAAAATTCAGTGAAGTTGCCGCTGAAAAATTCCCCGGGAAATTTTCATGGAACCCCGGAGAGGGAAAATTTATAATTCTCCGGTAAACTGAGCCCTAACATTATTTTTATCATCTGCAGTAAGGCTAAAATCCAAATATTTGGGAGGCATGCATATTTTATCGCTACAGGCCTGATATTGAAGCTTCCCTTTAATGGGAAAAGTTCCCGACAGAAAAAACATTTGGGAAAATTTAAGCTCATCAGCGAATACATCCACTTTTTCTCCCAAAAGTTCCATAGTGGTTGGCTTGGGAAAATCCCTTTTCACTTCAGCTCCCTTGTCTTCTGCCACCACCAAACGAGTGGGAACCAAATAGGCCTGTTCCAGAGTGTCCGAATTAATGTGCCAGGGGTGGGGTATCGAAAGCTCGCAATCCAATTTTAGCATGCTTCTGGCCTTGTTGTACTGGGCGCTAAGGGAGACAACCTTAATGGGAGCTTCCTTTTGACTATAACCCCAGTTGCATAATAACAGAACCACCCAAAACAATTTAAGGGGAGCCCTAAAAACCGCCCTCACGCCTCTATTCTTCATTTTACCGGCTATCCTCGTATTAGTTCAGCTTAAATTTAGACAAATATTCCTTTATATCTTCCAGTTTTTTTTCAGAATCCTTTTCTGTCGAGCTGGCCATATTCTCTATGGTTTGCACAATCTCCAGGTACTTTTTGCTTACCTGGTTGCAGGAGGTTTGAAGTTCGCGCATGTTATCGGATTTCCGCATCACAACCTGGTAGGTCAAATCCCCCCTAAACAAAAATTCCGCCCACTTTTTTATTTTGTAGAGAGGAATGGCAATTTTCCTAGAAGAGAAAAGGGCAATATGGACTCCCAATAAAAGGGCAATAATAAAGGATGGCCCCGCGCTGGGAAGCACCAGGCTCCAGATGTTATGGCGGATGAGGTCGGCATTCATATCTTCGGTCATAAAATAAAAATAACCGGTTTTAAATTTTAAGTAATACACACCCACCACGGCCAGCAAGGTTAAAATACATATTCCAAGAACAATTAACATCACCTGAAAGATATATGCCTTTTGCATTCTATCCATGATAAAAAAGTGTTTTACCGGATAGCGTTTGTGTCTTTGGGCCATGAGCTCTCCTTACTGGTTCAAAGCATCCTTAAGGAAGGGTATCATTTAATAATTTCTTTTGCAAATCTATCCATTCGCGGCAGCCTTTTTCGCCTAAATCCAGCAATTGGTTCATTTGCTGGCGGCTAAAAGTACTCTCTTCACCGGTGCCCTGGATTTCCACAAATTCATTGTCATCCGTCATTACAATGTTCATGTCCACTTCGGCTTCGGAATCTTCCACATAGCACAAGTCCAGAATAGGCTCTTCTTTTAAAACCCCCACGCTGGTGGCAGCCAGCCAGGTTTTGAAAAAGGGACCCGAAGCATTTTTAACGGTTTTTAAAGCTTTGGCAAGGGCTATAAAACCGCCGGAAATAGAGGCTGTACGTGTTCCTCCATCGGCTTCCAAAACATCGCAGTCTACAATAACATTCATTTCGCCCAGGTTTTCCAGATAAACCACGCCCCTTAAGGCCCGGCCAATCAAACGCTGGATTTCCTGGGTCCGACCGGAAACGGAGCCTCGTTCCCGGCGCACGCGTTCCCCTGTGCTTCGGGGCAAAAGGGAGTATTCAGCAGTCACCCAACCCTTGCCCTGGCCTTTTAACCAGGGAGGAATTTTAGTTTCAATGGTGGCGTTGCACAAAACCCGGGTTCTTCCCACTTCCACCAAGACGGAAGCTTCCGCACAGCTTACAAAGTTTTCAATTATGTTAATCTTTCTCATTTCATCGGCTGCTCTGCCGTCCTGTCTGGTCATTATTACCTCATGTTTTTATTTCAAATAAATTTTTCCCCCAATGGGGTAGGTTCCCAATTCCAATAGGGAAACAGAAACTTTTTTTAACTCCTTAAGAGCCTCCGCAATCATTTTGTCTTTGCTGTGGCCAAAAAAATCCAGATAGAAAAAATATTCAAAGGCTCTATCGGGAAAAGGCCGGGATTCGATTTTAAACAAATTGATTTTTCGGGAAGCGAATATTTCCAACATCTTAAATAAAATGCCCGACTGGTTTTTTTTAGGGGCGAAAGCTATGGATGTTTTGTACTGGGCGCCCTTTATTTTGGCGGCTTTTTTCCGGGATATGCCTAAAAAGCGGGTGTAGTTCTGGTGGTTGTTTTCCAGATTGCGTTTTAAACTTTTAAGTCCGTAAATTTTGGCGGCATGTACGCTGGCTATGGCGCCAATATCTGTCATATGGTGTTCCGCAATGTATTTGGCCGAACCCGCAGTATCGTAAAAAGCCTTGGGTATTATTTTGGGATGTTTTTCAAAAAAATGGGAACATTGGGCCAGGGCCTGAGGGTGGGACCACAGCTCTTTGATTTTTTTCAAATTAGACTGGGGGTGGCACAACAATACATGCTCTACCCGCAAATGGGTTTCACTTACAATTTGCAGCTTGTATTTTTGCAACAAATCGTAATTGATGTGAATGCTTCCCGCTAAGGAATTTTCAATGGGTATCACTCCCCTTTGCACTTCACCTGATTCCACTGCGCGAAAAACCCCTTCAAAATATTCCATGGGAATTAATTTTTGACGAGAGCCAAACAAATGTTTTCCGGCAACTTCACTATAAGCGCCGTGTTCACCCTGAAAAGCAATTTTCATTTTTTAAGTCCGATATAATTCCCAAGTTATTAATTTGAAGTATAAAAAATTGAATTTAAGCCATATTGTAATATTTACTGCCCTATTCCCCAATTTATTTATTTCAGCAGCCCAAATTGCACCTGGAATATGGTAAATTCTCAGGCAAAAATCCAATTGAATCCCTTAATTTTTGGAATTTGGTAAAAAAATGAGTTTAGAGTTTTTCCCCGGACAAAGATGGTCCAGCGAAACTGAGCCCAATTTGGGTTTAGGGCTTATTATTGGCTCGGATTTTAGAAATGTTAATGTGCTTTTTGAAGCCTCCGGCGAAAAAAGAATCTACCGCAAAAATAATGCTCCCTTAAAACGCGTGGAATTCCAGGTAGGCGAAGAAATCCGCGATATGGATGGCAGAACCCATCGCATAAACAACATTGAAAAATTTCAAAATACTCTTGTTTACATTTGCGGTCCGGAAAAAATTCCCGAACAGGGTTTAAACCCCAGCCAAAGTTTTGGAAATTTAGAAGAACAAATATTTTTGGGGCAAACAGCCAGTGTCAAAGAATATGAACTGCGTTATTTAAGCAACCACTACAAATACCTGTATCATTCTTTTCCCCATAGAGGGCTTTTAGGCCCAAGAATAGAACTGTTGCCCCATCAGATATACATCGCCCACGAAGCCTCTAAAGGTAAGTTGCCCCGTATATTGTTATCCGATGAAGTGGGCCTTGGAAAAACCATTGAGGCGGGTATGGCGTTTCACGCCCTTTTGTGCAAGGAAATGATACGACGTTGCCTTGTTATTGTGCCAGAACCCTTGCTTCATCAATGGCTCGCGGAAATGTATCGCAAGTTTAACACTATGTTTACCCTGGTTGGCGCCGAAGAGGAAAATCCCGAAAAGGGCAATCCCTTTCTGGAAAACCAACATGTGCTTTGCTCTCTGGATTATCTGGCAAGCCAGCCCAAACGGCTAAAACAATGTCTGGAAGCTGGTTGGGATATGCTCATTGTGGATGAAGCCCACCATTTAATCTGGGACAAGCAAAAGCCCCACCCGGAATACATGATTGTGGAACGCCTGGCCCACTCTATTCCCGGCGTTTTGCTTTTAACCGCCACC
Source organism: Fibrobacteria bacterium (assembly GCA_050294405.1). GTDB lineage: Bacteria > Fibrobacterota > Fibrobacteria > UBA11236 > JADFYW01 > JBNKOC01. Next base: position 41,643 of record JBNKOC010000029.1, read on the forward strand.
CCCATGCAGTTAGGGGAAAAAAGCCATTTTGGAAGATTGCGCTTATTGGACCCGGAAAGGTTTTCAGATTACAAAACATATATCGAAGAAACCGAAAACTACGGCAAAGTGGCGGCTCTGGCCAAAAAAATATTGGACAGCCAAATTTCCTGGGAACAGATAAAAAAAGAGACTCAAAGCTTATTCCCGGAAGACGGCCTATTGTTAAAAGAAGTCAATAACATCAAAAATGAAAAGTCCGCGAGAGAACAGTTAGTGCACAGCCTGGTGGATAGGCATGGAACAGGGCGCATTATTTTCAGAAACCGGCGCAATGTTATTAAAGGATTTCCCAAAAGGCATCTTCATGTTTATCCCCTAAAGGGCAATGATAAATTTGAGCAGTCCTATGAAAAAATTTTGAAATTTCTTTCCTGGGACAAACCCAATTTGCGCTTTGACAGCTTTGCCTTGTCACCTGCCTATTTAAAACTTCCTCAGGGAGAATCGGGAGAGCTTTTAAAACAAAACTGGTTTCACGACCCCCGCCTGGAATGGCTAAAAGGCTTTTTAAAATCTCTGCAACTGGGAGAAAAAGCCTTGCTCATTTGCTCCAGCCACACTAAGGTCCAGGTTTTACAAGACTTGCTTCCCCAAATATCAACGGTCAGAGCCACTGTTTTTCACGAAAAACTTTCTCTCACCGCCCGCGATAAAAATGCCGCGGCCTTTTCCAGAGTGGATGGCCCCTCATTGTTAATATCCTCGGAAATTGGAAGCGAAGGACGCAATTTCCAGTTCGCCAGCCACCTGATTTTGTTTGACTTGCCGGAAAACCCCGAACTTTTGGAACAGAGGTTGGGAAGACTGCACCGCATCGGCCAAAAAAAAGATGTGGAAATCCATTTGCCCCTGGTGGAAAACTGGCCCATGTATGTATTGTATAAATGGCAACATGAAGCGCTTGACCTGTTTAACAAGTCCTTAATGGGAGCCGATAAAATTTATACGGAATTTTCCGAGCCGCTAAATAAACTGGCCGGAGAGTTTTTATTTCCCGAGAATGAAACATCCCATTGGAACGCAGAGTTTGAAAAAATAAAAACAAGCTGCCAAAAAAGAGCCCGGGAACTCAGTGATAAAATTGAAAAAGGAAGAGACCTTTTGCTGGAGCTGAATTCTGTCCAGGAAAAAGAAGCCACGGAAGTGGTATCGCAAATTGAAGAAATGGAAGGCTCCCCGGATTTGGAAGAGTACCTGGATTTGGTCTTTGATTCCTTTGGTATTTTGTTTACCCCCACCGTGGAAAAGCGGGGTTATCAGATTTACCCCGGCCCGGAAATGACAGTGGATTCTTTTCCCCAACTCCCTCCCAGCGGTTTGTTTGTCACCTTTCAAAGGGACATGGCCGTAATCCGGGAGGATATGAATTTTATGAGTTGGGATCACCCCATGTTGCAGGGCACTCTGGATTTGATATTATCCATGGACTCCAATGTATGTTGTGTGGCCGAATGGGAAAACGGCCCGGGAAAGGGTATTCTTTTGGAAGCTGTTTTCATTTGTGAAACCATTGAAAATTTAAAACTGAATTTGGGGAGCTACTTTCCTCCTACGCCCATTCGCATTTTGGTGGATCCCAATGGCGGTTTGCAAAATAAATTTTTAGAGGAGTTGGAACTGGCCCGGCTTAAAAAAGGCTCTATGGCCCAGTTGGAAGGGACCCCTCAATTTAAGGAAGATATTTTTCCCAAGATGCTCAAAAGCTGTTGGGAATATGCCAAAGGCCAAAGTGAAAAGATTGTAGATGGCTATTTGTCCTCTTTGCGAAAAGATTTATCCGCAGAAATTTTGCGCTTACAGGCCCTGGAAAAAATAAGTCCCCTTAATCACGGGGAAAACCTGGAGTTTTTAAAAACCAAGCTATTGGAAGGGGAAAAGCTGTTTAAATCGCCCCATTTAAGGTTGGATGCCCTGCGGCTCATTTTTTTATAAAATTCCGGCTTTTTTCTATAATTAAGGGCAGTAAAAGAACAACAATCATTTTTACCCCGGAAAATTATTTTCGGGGAGAACATCATAATATAAGGGTTTGATTATGGGAGCAGATACTTCATCTACCGTCGAGGCTAAACCTCAAGTAAAACTAACCGCCTTGCCGGAATCTTCAAAATTGGCGCCAAATCCAACAGGCAAGCCAAAATACAGCGTTAGCGTTAAAAATATAAATGGGGAAACTGTTGAGGTTGGGGATCCCCAGGTTTCCAGAGGGCTCATTGCTCTTATGAATTTGCATGCTGTGAATGGCGGAGCAGCCTGCCACTGGGGAGGCCCTTCGGCCTTTGCAGAAATCATGTCCTCCATACACGGAATCATGTTTTCTGAGCCGGGCGTATGGTATCAAAATTACAACTTTGTAAATGATGCCGGGCACACAGAAAATGGCGTTTATGCTTTAAGAGCCAATTTAGGCTTTGACAACATGACTTTTGAAGACTTAAAAGGCTTTCGCAGCGTTAAAAGCAAACTCACCGGCCACGGTGAATCTCATTTAAATCCAGAAGGGGTGTTAGTCAGCAACGGTCCTTTGGGTTCCGGCCTTCCCCAAGCTCAAGGTTTGGCCATGGCCGATAAATTATTGGGAACCGACCGCACCACCATCTGCACTATTTCCGATGGTGCTTCTATGGAAGGTGAAGCCAAAGAAGCTTTTTGCGCTATTCCTGGTCTGGCTGCCAAAGGCAAGTTAAACCCCTTTGTGGCTGTAATTTCCGACAACAACACCAAGTTATCTGGAAGAATCGATGCGGACAGTTTCTCCATGGAGCCTTTTTTTGAATCCATTAAAACTCTTGGTTGGTCCTACCACATTGTGGAAAAAGGCCACGATTTGCAAACTGTATACACTTCCATCGAAAAGGCTATTTTAGAAGCCAAAAAGAATCCTAATGTGCCCGTATGTATTTTAGTTAAAACCATTAAAGGCTATGGCGTTAAAGCCACTGAAAAAAGTGCTTCTGGTGGCCACGGCTATCCCCTAAAGAAAAACGACGCTCAAATTGTGAGCTTTGTGGAAGAAATTTTTGAAGGCAACCCCCCAGAGGAGTTTGTGGATTGGGCCCAGTCTCTTTTGACCACCAGCGCCAGCAGTTCCTCTTCCAGCGCTCCTGCCGTTAAAACCGATAAAATTCAGGCTGGAATCAGCAAAGCAGCTGTTCGCGCGGTAGAAGAAGGTTATCCGGTATTTTCCGTTTCTGCGGACTTGCAAGGCTCCACCGGAATCGCCGCCTTCCAAAAAGCTTTCCCCGACCGCTTTGTGGAAGTGGGAGTAGCCGAATCTAACATGGTGAGCACCGGTATCGGACTTTCCAAATTGGGCCTTATCCCCATTGTGGATACTTTTGCACAATTTGGCGTGACTAAGGGCAACTTGCCTCTTGCCATGGCTTCCCTGTCTCAAGCTCCCATCATCGGGCTTTTTTCTCACACTGGCTTTCAGGACGCCGCTGATGGCGCTTCCCACCAGGCCACCACTTATTTTGCCGCCACAGCCTCCATCCCTCAGGTAAGACTGGTGTGTTGTTCCTGCTCCGATGAAGCCGAAGCCCTTATGTACCAGGCTATCAAATACATCGGCGACAGCCGCAAAAATGGCGAAGATCCAGATTCTGTGCTTTTCTTTGTGGGCCGGGAAAATTACCCCCTTCACTATGTGGAAAACGCCAGCTATGAATGGGGAAAACCTCAGATTTTAAAAGAAGGTTCAGCAGGTCTGATTGTAGCCAACGGACCTATGGTTCCCAAAGCTTTGGAAGCCGCCGAAAAACTGGCTTCAGAAGGCCAAAGCGTTTCTGTAATAAACCAGGCTTTTGTAAATCATTTTGATTTGGATGTTATTATCGATTGCCTCAACAAATCTGGCGGTAAACTGGTTACCATTGAAGACCACCAGGTTATGGGCGGCATGGGTTCTATATTAATCCACAGCCTAACTCAGGCGGGGGTTGATTTTAAAGCCCGATCCCTGGGAATTCCCAATCACTTTGGACAATCTGCTTACTCAGCCGATGACTTGTACAACAAATATGGAATGAATGCCGAGGGCATAATTAATGCCTTAAAATCCATTTAATTCCAATATTTTTTGCTCTTATAAGGGGTTCTTACGCAGAGCCCCTTTTTTTTATCCTCAATCTTATGTTATGATTGGAAAATGGCTAAAGAGATTGAGCCCAGGCGCAAATGGATAGGCGTTACCTTTAGCTGCTGCGGCCATTATGGCCGGGCCTATATAAATAAGGAAGGTACGGAATACAAAGCCCAATGTCCCAAATGTATGCGCTGGATGCGCTTTGTGGTCGGTCCCGGCGGAAGCAGCGATCGCTTTTTTTCGGTCCACTAGGAAGATAAAAAACAAAAAGCCCGGATTATATATCCGGGCTCTTAAACTCGTAAGGCAGGCAAATTAGAATTTATGTTTTTTAACTTTAGTCTTTTTGCCTAAGTCGCCTTCGATACGCAACAACTGGTTGTACTTACATACGCGGTCGGTTCTGGAAAGAGACCCGGTTTTAATTTGACCCGCATTAGTAGCCACGGCCAAATCCGCAATAAAGCTGTCTTCGGTTTCGCCGGAACGATGGGAAATCACTACGCCAAATTTAGCTTTTTGGGCCATGGCAATGGCTTCCAGAGTTTCGGTCAAAGAACCAATTTGGTTCACCTTAATCAAAATGGCGTTGCCGCAGCCTGTGTCAATACCTTGTTTTAAACGGGTTGGATTGGTTACAAACAAATCATCGCCCACCAATTGAACTTTTTTGCCCAATGTATCGGTCAACAATTTCCAGCCATCCCAATCGTTTTCATCCAATCCGTCTTCAATGGAATAAATGGGGTATTTGCTGCAAAGCTTTTTGTAAAAATCCACCATTTGCTTGCTGGAAAGAGACTTTCCTGAGGATTTTTTGAATACATATTTTTTGGACTCTCTGTCGAAAAATTCCGAAGAAGCCGCATCCAAAGCGATTTTAACTTCTTTACCGGGTTTGTATCCGGCCAGTTTAATGGCAGCCATAATGCAGTCCAGCGCGTCGTCGGTGCCTTTAACATTGGGGGCGAATCCGCCTTCATCGCCAACAGCAGTGGATAGTTTTCTTTTTTTCAAAATGGATTTTAAAGCGTGGAAAATTTCAGTGGACATTTGCAGGCCCTTGCTGAAACTATTGCTGCCCACAGGAGCAATCATAAATTCCTGCACATCCACAGGGGCATCGGAATGGGCGCCGCCGTTTAAAATGTTACACATGGGCAAAGGAAAGCTCAATGTTTTGTTGCCGTAAATTTTTGCGAGGTATGTATATAAGGGTTGTTTTTTGTCCTGAGCAGCGGCTCTGGCCAGGGCCATGGAGCATCCTAAAATAGCGTTGGCCCCCAGTTTGGTTTTGTTGGGGGTGCCGTCCAAATCCAACATGGCTTTGTCCAGTTGTTTTTGTTTGGAAGGGTCTTTGCCAGTGAGCAATTTGGCGATGGGGCCATTTACATTTTTGACCGCTTTTAAAACGCCTTTTCCCAAGTAAGTTTTTTTATCGCCATCGCGCAATTCGCAGGCTTCGTATTCGCCGGTGGAAGCTCCTGATGGAACAGCCGCACGGCCGGTGATACCGTTTGTGAGAATAACATCCACTTCCACGGTGGGGTTACCACGGGAATCCAGAATTTGTCGTCCAATAACTTTTTTAATTTTTGCCATGTTTTTACCTCGCAGCACAGGTGAGAATTAATTATGAGCGCCAATATACTAATTTATAAGGATAGGCTTCAAATTTACCCCCGCAACAATTTATTTTCTGGGCTGAAGGTATTAATCTATTGAAACATTTTTTCCTGAGAATTTTAGCCTGGCTATGTGTGCCCCTGTTGCTGTTAACAGCTTTTCAATTGCATGTTCACTGGTTTCAAAACATAAACTTTCCCCAGATAAAAAATTTTATGTCGGAGTGGCAAAGCAGCCTCTGCTGGCTTTGTTTGGCTGCCTTCCCTGCCTTAAGATATATGCTGGAAAAATTGTTTTTCTCCAAATCCAACAGCACCCCCTTTTTATTTATCGATACTTTGGAACATGAGCTCACCCATGCCCTATTTGGATTTTTGAGTTTAACTCCTCCCGAAACTCTATCCGCCTCGGCCTTTGCAGAAGGACAAGTCACCTTTAAGCGGCAGAATATATTAATGGTGCTCGCCCCTTATTTTTTCCCGCTATGGGCTATCCTCTGGTCCCTTTTAGGCTGGATTATTCACCAGGATGTTAAAGGCATTTGGAATGCTATCGGTTTTGGCCTTATGGGGTTGTATTTGTATCGCCTTGCCGGAGAAATTCGCTGGTACCAGACCGACCTTCGCGAATACGGATTTGTGTTTAGCCTTGGCCTCATTTTTTGCCTTTTGCCCCTTAGCCTGGGCTTTATTTTTTACTCGGCCAATATTGCGGGCTTTAGCTGGCTTTCCCAGGCATTTGTTGAAATTTGGGCCATTTTAAAGGATTTTTACAATCTTGCCCACCAGCTAAAGGGCTAATTACTTCTTTAAAGCTGCGAATTTCATATATTATGAGGGTCATCCATTTGAAAAAAGGGGGTCTTTTGCCCATTTTAAAATCCGCCATTATAGGCCTCTGCGGTCTTTTTACCCTGGCCACAGCCAGCCAAACTCCCAGTGGCGATTTGCGGGAAAGCAGCTTTGCGGATTTAAAAGATCATCCCATAGACAGCAAAACCTACAACGAGTTTTGGACCTACCAGTTTTTTTTGGATGGCGGCACCCAAATTATTCTCAATTATTCCAGGGCTAATCTGGGAAGTTTTAAAGATCCCGTTTGCGGGGCCGATGTATCCTTTATTGATTTTAAAGGAAAGAATTACAGCGTGGCCAGGGAGTACCCCAAAAAAAACTTCAAGTGGAATTCCGCAAACCAGGGTCTTAATGTTCATAAAGACATTTGGTTTAAAGGCCCCCTTCCCCAAAGCCATGAGGTCTACTTTAGCACCAGAAAAAACAAAACCAACTATTACATCCATTTGAGTTTTTCCGAAATAGACCCCGGCTATGTATGGGGCGATGGCCAGTTTAGCCTCGGCAGCGAAAAAGTGGGTATTTACATCCACATTCCCAGAGCCGTCGTAAAAGGAAAAATCGCCATTAACAAAGATACATTGGATGTTACTGGCATCGCCTATATGGATCACACCTTCCAATCCACCATGGGTACGGATTTAGTGGATGAGGGTTATCGTTTTTATAGCCCCGGCGAAAATCCTATAATAGGAAATTTTGTAAAACCTCTTTCCAAATACAAAATGGGCTTTGTGGGCTACGGCTTGCAAAAAACAGAAAGCGGCTACCAACTGTTGCAACCGGGAAGCCTAAATATATCCGAACACAAAAAAATGCGGGATATTAAATTGCCCCAGGCTTTAAGCCTTACCGGACCTAAGGGAAACATCGTCTTAAAAGTTTCCAAACACCAGCAACAATTATCCATACTGGATGGCTTTGACAGCTGGTTTGAGAAAAAGGCAGTAAAGCTTTTTTTAGGGGGAGAGATGATCCACTTCCGCGGATTGGCTAAAGTTAACGGGAGCCCTGGGTATTTTAATTTTTTCGGATTAGAATAAAAATTACTGATTTCTCTTAAGTTGGGTTAACCCCTCTCGGGTGCCAAACCACAAATTATTCTGCCTGTCCGTTTCTATGGCGTGTATGCGGATACTGGGAAGACCTGCATAGGTATTGGATTTATTATACATAACCCATTCCCCATTTTGATAACCCAGTACGCCCCCTTTAAAACCGGCCCACACGCCCCCATCTTTGGCAAAGGCCACGCAATAGGCTATTTCACCTGGAACCTTGGGGTTATTCTCCTTGGTTATGGCATTCCACTTTCCTTCCGTATAAACGGATAAACCGTTTTGTGTGGATACCCAGAGAGAATCGTTGCCTTTGTATTCAATATCAGTGATGTAATTGTTGGGAATTCCCCCGTCTGTGGAAGCCTTGCTAAAGCTCTCAAAGTTGCTCCCATCAAAGCGAAAAATTCCCGAAACTGTTCCCAACCATACACCTTTGTTTTCATCCACTTCAATGGCAAATATCTGGGGATTTTTTAAAAAACCCGAAATTTTATCAGCGCTATAGGTGGTCCAAATGGAATTGGAATATTCTGCAAAGCCATTTTTTGTCCCCAGCCATTTATTGCTGTTGGCGTCCATAGCTATGCTCAAAATAGTGTTGTCAGGCAAGCCGTCATTGCTGGACTCCACAGTGATTTGGCTCCATTCCCCATTGGAATAAACGGAAATTCCCTGGTCGGTTCCCACCCATAGATCTCCGTACTCATCCGTTAACATGCAATTTACCACATCGCTAATAAGGCCCCCGCCCGTATTTTCATTGTTGTACATTTCCCAATTTTCCCCGGAAGTCATTTTTACCAGGCCTTTTTTAGTGCCAAACCAAATGTTGTCCGCGGAATCCAGGGTAATAGCGGTAAAATCTTTATCGGGAAAAACGTCTCTTTCCCAAAGCATCCAATGTTCCTTAGGCTCCGCCAGAAGCCATAAGGGCAATGCCAGTATTCCAAGCCAAAATTTCATTTGTTAAATATACATTTCCCCGGTTGAGGGAAAACCTAAAATCCGCAAGGAGCCGGCCATTCAAAAAATTCTTTGAGGCCGCCACCATAGTTGGCTGTCAATAATAAGGGATTTGGCCTTCTTAAGACTGCGGATTTCCAAGCGTCCATCTCCCTTGGCTTCCACTACCTTAAAACTGCGGCTCCCTTGATAAGGCTGGTAATAGGCTTCCAAAAGCTCCATTTCCTCTTCCGATTTATTACCGGGATAAACGCTTAGCTTTTTGTTTTCCCCATTAGTTCCTTCCCGAATAATTTTTCGGATTCCCTGCCGTTTTCCCTGGTAAGAGGGGTTTAAAAAAAGCCGCTCTCCAGTAAAAAGGGGATATTCGTATTTGCCCAATTTCTGCTTAAAGAGATTTTTTTCCGTTTCCACAAATTGTTCAAAAGAATTGGCCCGGGAAGTATCCACCGCCTCCAGAGTGCCACGGGAATAGTTTTGGTAGCCGTATTTAAAAAAGGTTTTTTTAGGTTTTATTTTGGAAACATTTAGATACATGCCGTATTGCTTGGCATCAATAACACAGAGCTCAAAATATTCCGATTCAAAACAGCTTTTCGGCAAGGCCCAAATATGCGGGGAAATATTTTGGGGCCAGCTTTCTCCGGCAGATGGACTGTCCCCGGCGTCCCGGAAATGGAACCCGTACACAAAATTTTTATACATAGCCAGGTTATTTTTTTGCCAGGGATTTCCCTTAAAGCGCAGCACCTGACTGATGGGGCTATGTATGGAGCTGTCTTTGGGGCTTATTGTTATGGAACTGGAGCGAGCCGTAACATCATATACCCAGGGAACTTCTTTCCAGCCGCTGAAAATTTTAATGGGAAAATTAGCGCCCCGGTAAAACTTGTACCGGCCGCCTGCCGTAACCATAAACTGGGGCGTTTTGTAATACATTTCAGGGCTTGCCTCCAATTTGCCGTTAAAAGTATGGCGGGTTTTCATGCCTGACCATATATGTCCCTGGTCTAAATGAAAATATTCCTGAATAACCTGGGGCAAACGGTAATGCAACATGGAGGCGAACAAAGCGCTGGATGCGTGGGAATAGCTCTGAAGCCAAAAACTATGAAGGTCCGCGTCCTCGTAGGGAAAAATACCAGATAAGACCCCGTAATAGCTGCAAATGGCATCGTCTAAAAAAAACTCCGTCTCCCGGAATTTTTCCGCATTGCGGCGGTAAGGTCCCATACGGATAGCCTTGTGGCTTTGCAGAGCAAATTTTATAGCCGCGTAATCCATTACATTTTGCGCCCCTGTGGATATGGCCTCATCCCTGGCAAAGCTATACAGGTTGTTTAGGGCATGTAAGGTAAAACGCTGGTACACCTTGGCGTTAAATTCAAAAAAACCTCTTGTTAGTATTTGATACATTTGTTTTAACAACAAACTCCGCACAGGGCCTTTTTTGTTATCCAATTCCACGCCGATTTGAGTAAGGGAATCTCTTAGTTGGGTTATTTCCGGAAGGCCACGTTTGTTTTCCATAATAAGTTGATTCATTAAATAGCGGGTGCTTTCAATCATAAACACATGGTTTTCGGTTTCCTGAAAGCTTATCATTAACACTTCGAAATAATACTTGGGCTCTTGTCCCCAAAGCCGGGTTACATTTTTAATTAAATGCAAATAGCTGGCGTCGTTTAATAAATCCCTTTCTTCTTCAAACAGATATATCATACTGATGCACCAAAGCAAGGACATATCAAAATCCGCCCTGGGACCGCCCAGAAGGGGCAAGTCCGTGCCCACTTTGCCCAGAGCCTGCATGTTTTGGCGTACCACATAGTTTTCCAGGCTATCCGCCATTTTTTTACGGCTTATTTTAGATTTGTTTTTGTGCAGAGCCAGCAAACTGGTCCACTCCTGAAAGACCCGAAGCCCTCCATTATTGCTATTCCATTTATGGACGCCCTTATTTTTTTCCACATGTTGTTGCCATACATCCAGAATTTGCGGTGTGTATTTTAAAACGGAATTTTCAGGCGTGCAATGGCTGCTAAAAAAGAATAATAAAACCAGCCTAAGGGTTAGCTGCAACTTTTTCCAGGACAAATTTAAGTACAAAAACAAGAACCAGAGCGGCTCCCATTAAAATGAGTTTCCATTTGTTTTTCTTATGAGCTTCCATCGGAATCTGTTTTGGGAGGAGGAGTAGATATGCGAATATGCCAAGTGGACATTTCAGGCAAAGGCCATCGCTTCATTTTGTTCTTAACTTCGATAACTTTTCCTGTGTGCTCTCCTTCGGGTTCCTTTTCGTCATTGACCAAGGGATGGTGGTTATACTTTAAACATTTCACGATGTTCTCCCCCACTTCTGGAGAATCCACCGCCGCGTATTTTACCACCAAACTTTTTGATTTGTGTTTTTCCCATTCATCCCAATACATGGAATCTCTGAGTCCCTTGCGGATATTTTTTGAATATTCAATGGCAATGATTTGATCCAAAAGCTTCCAGCGTTTTAAAAGGGCTTCTTTATGACCTGTTAAAATCATATACACGCCAGACTGATCCGTAATATCGTAAGGAACTTTATTGGAAGTTATCTCCCAAACGCCTTTCCAGAATAAACTATTATCCATCACCTATAAGGGTAAAAAATATACCTGTAGAATTGCCATAAAATAATTTTTTAAATGGTTTTTAGGAAAAATTATTCGCCAAGAGCTTTTTGCAGTGCATCAATGGATTCCCTGGTTTCTTTTACATCGTGCACCCTGAGCACGCTTGCCCCTTTCAATAAACACAGAATCCCTAAGGTTACAGTAGGGATAAGCCGGTTGGAATTTTCCAAGCCCTTGGTTTTACCCATAAAAGATTTGCGGGAAAGTCCCATCACAATGGGGAATTTCTTTTCAGCCAAAACTGAAATACCGCGAATCAATTGGTAATTGTGTTCCACTGTTTTTCCGAAACCAATTCCCGGGTCCAAGGCAATTTTTTCGGGCTCCACTCCATGCTCCATGAGAAGTTTTGCTTTTTCTTCCAAAAAATTTTCCACCTCTTCCAGCACATTTTCATACTGTGGGTTGATTTGCATGTTCTGAGGAGTCCCCTGAATATGTCCCAGTACAAAACTCACATTTTTTTGAGCACAGCGAAGCATATTGGCATCGGCGCTAAGTCCGCTTATATCGTTTACAATACTGGCTCCCGCTTCGATAGCCGCCAGAGCCACCTCGGATTTGCTGGTATCAATGGAAACGGGAACAGGGAAATTCGCCTTAATTTTTTCAATTACCGGCAATACCCTCTCCATTTCTTCTGGAGCTTTTACTTTCTGGGATCCGGGACGGGTGCTTTCCCCTCCCACATCAATAACATCGGCCCCGTCTGCCAACATGGCTTCGGCCCTTTTAAGGGCGCTATCCAGTTGGTTGTATTTGCCGCCATCAAAAAAAGAATCGGGAGTGGTATTTAAAATCCCCATAATAAGGGGACGCTCTTTTGCCCAAAATTTATCCCCGATTTTCCAGGGGGAAGATCTTACACAGTTAAAATTTTGCCAACCCTCAAACATAAAGGGAAAAGTTAAGGCTTAGGCTGAAGTGTCCACATTGGAGCCCTTGGAATCGGAGTCTTTATCCTCTCCATTGGCCACAGCCACTTCTTCTTTATTTTCCAGATTTTCTTCTGGTGGAGCGCTCTCTTCGGATTTTCCATTTTTCTGGGCCGCAGCAAGCTCCATATAGCGCAAGAAAGAGCGGCTCTTCCGGGGAGCGTCCACAGGCTTGCCCTCAATGGCGTTAAAAATTTCCGCCCCTTCCAAAGTCTCATGTTCCAACAAGGCCTCGGAAAGTTTAATGAGCTTGTCCTTATTTTCCTGCAGGAGCTTTACCACCATGTTGCGCTGCCTATCGATAATTTCCCTAACTTCTTTATCGATTTCAACGGCGGTGGCTTCGGAATAGTTACGGCTTTGGTTCATTTCTTTACCCAGAAAAACCTCTTCCTGTTTTTTGCCATAGGCCAGAGGGCCCAACTTTTCGGACATGCCCCATTCACATACATATTTGCGGGCAAGGTCCGTGGCCACTTTAATGTCGTTGGAAGCACCGGTATTTTTCTGATTGAACATTAAAATTTCCGCTTCGCGGCCGCCCATTAAAATGGCGATTTTTTCCAATACATATTCGGAGGACATGGTGTAAGAATCTTTTTCCGGTAAGCTAAAGGTCACTCCCAAAGCTCTGCCCCTGGGGATAATGGTAATTTTATGCAGGGGATCGGAATTTTTCATTAAAGTAGTGATTAGAGCGTGACCGGCTTCGTGATAGGCAGTGGTTTTCTTTTCTTCTTCCGTTAATATTCGCGAAACCCGTTCGGTGCCCAGCATGATTTTATCTTTGGCCTCTTCAAAATCCAGCATAGAAACCTTTTTATTGCCAAAGCGGGCGGCCAAAAGACAGGCTTCGTTCACCAGGTTTTCCAAATCGGCGCCCACCAAGCCAGGTGTGCCCTTGGCAATTTTAGATACATCCACATCTTCGGAAAGAGGCACATTTCTTTTTTTCAAATGCACTTTCAAAATGCCCTCACGGCCTTTGGCATCTGGAGCATCCACCACAATCTGGCGATCAAAGCGCCCTGGGCGAAGCAAGGCGGGGTCCAATACATCGGGACGGTTAGTAGCCGCCAAAAGAATCACGCCGTCATTTTGAGAAAAGCCATCCATCTCCACCAAAAGCTGATTTAAAGTTTGTTCTCTTTCATCGTGGCCGCCGCCAAGTCCGGCTCCGCGATGGCGGCCTACAGCGTCAATTTCATCAATGAAAATAATACAAGGGGCATTTTTCTTTCCCTGTTCAAACAAATCCCGTACGCGGGAGGCGCCCACGCCCACAAACATTTCCACAAAGTCCGAACCGGACATACTGAAAAAGGGCACCGAGGCCTCACCAGCAACGGCTTTGGCCAAAAGGGTTTTACCTGTTCCCGGAGGGCCTAACAACAAAGCACCCTTGGGTATTTTTCCACCCAGCTTACTGAACTTACTGGGGTCTTGCAAAAATTCTTTGATTTCTTGCAAATCTTGCTTGGCCTCATCGCAGCCCGCAACATCTTTAAAAAGCACGCTGGGTTTTTCGCTGATGGAGAGTTTGGCGTTGCTCTTCCCGAAGGAAAATATCCCCCGGGGCCCACCTGCCTGAGTTTGCCTGGACATCATAAACCACACGAAGGCAATTATCAGTACTAATGGTAATATGGAGCCTATCCAGCCCATCCAGGCCGTTTCTTTTTCAAACTCAATTTCTACACCGGCGGCATCCCATTCTTCTATTTGTTTATGCACTTCATCGCTAAAGGGCAGTTGTACCCGAATGGTTTTGGTGACGGGCGCTAAAGATTTGGCTTCTTTTCCCTCTTCTTCAGGAGGGGCCACAGGACGCGAGGCGGAAAGCAAATAACCTTCGCTATTGCGGCGCAGTTTTAATTTGTCATAGCTTTCCTCGGAAGAGGCCATGATTTTTTTGAATTGGGAATAGGACACCTCCTCTTCGGGGTTTTTCATACTCATGATGCGCAGCAATACCAAAAGCCCCAGCACCATAAACAAAAGCAGGGATACATTTTTGCGCTTCCACTTGTTTTGTTTTCCGTTGGGATCCATATCCGGCCCGCCGGCAGGATTGTTTTTTTTCTCTGAGTTTTTGTCTTTAGGGTTTACTGCCATGAAATTTCCAATTCTAAAATTTGCTCAGTATCTTCGGTAACTTTGTAATTCTCGGAAATCTCAAGGTTCGGCATCCACACAATGTTTTCGCCATCGCACACTAAAATTTGATTTTCCCGTTGTTCCCGGCTGACCTTCCTTTTTATAAAAAAATCTTTTAATTTTTGAGGCTTTCCAGACAGCCCCAGGGGCTTAAACCTGTCCCCGTTTTTGCGATTTCTGATGATTAATGTACTAGAAAAACGTCCTCCATCAAGGAAAACCCTTTGGTTCACCAATCGAGGCGGGGAGAAATCCAAAGGCCTAACATAATTATTTGCCTTTAATGATATTTTTCGTCCCTTCCAAAATCCAACAAAAATTGAGCTTTTTTCCAATTTGGAAAACACTAATTCTTCATATTTAGAATTTGTCCCCCAACTTTCCAATTCTCCCTCTCGAATACGCAGCTGCGGGCCACTGGAATAAAGCCAAAGCCCTTTTCCCAGGGATATTTTAACCTGGCTTTTGGCCTTTAATTGCTTTTTTAATTCCACCAGAAATTTGCCGGAAATTTCCACTCCAAACTGTCCCGAAACAAAGGCGAAAAACTCACGCTCCAACCCTAATTCATATACCATACCCTCTTCCAAAACAGCTTTTGAAAACTCAATTTCCCCTTTTTCATTTCGCCGAAGCCGTTTTTCCCATTCAGACTCCCAACTTTGGACCAGCTGATACAACTGCCCTGTAATGGAGCTGGCTTTTTCCATCCACTGTTTTTTTAAATGGCCCAACCGGGGAATGTACTCTTGACGCAAATAGTTGCGGGGAATTTGTATGTCCTCATTGCTTACATCTTCCCGCCATTTAAGGCCATGCTCCCTGGCGTAATTTTCCAAACACTGCCGGGGGCATTCCAAAAGGGGACGAATAATAAAGTCTCTTTTGGGGTGAATCCCCCTTAATCCCAGCAAACTCGCCCCCCGCTCTATGCGCAACAAAAGGGTTTCCAGTTGGTCGTCCTGGTGATGGGCTGTAAGCAGGTAATGGGCTCCGTGTTTTTGCAAAAGCTTTTGGAAAAAGCCATACCTTTCCCGACGCCCCCACATTTCAAGAGACTCTCCTTTTTTTTTATGGGCCGGGTTCAGGTCCAGGGATTCAAAGCGAAGTCCCAAATTTTCAAATTGGGCCTGGCAAAACTTTTTATCTTCCCCTGAGCTTTCCCTGAGGTTATGGTTCACATGGGCTCCTAATAAATTAAAAGCCAATTCCTCTTTTTTTAAGGCCATTACATGGAAAAGTACGGTGGAGTCTAGCCCTCCCGAATAAGCCAATAACAGGGTCTTGTTTTTAAAGCTAATATCCCATCGTTGGCAAAAGGCCTTGATATAATTCCAGGGAGAAGTTTGTGTCATCTGTCCCTGGAAAAAGCCTTAGGGGTTCCTATTGTTTTTTGCCATACATGGTTTCGGGGTCTTCCAACCGCTCGTCGCAAATATCAAAGCCTTCGCCATTCCATTTGCGAAAAAAACAAGAACGATAGCCTTCGTGGCAAGCTGCGCCAATTCCCTGAGGCTCTACGGTAAAAAGCAGGGCGTCCCCATCGCAATCTATACGCACAGATTCCACTTTTTGGGTATTGCCACTGGTTTCTCCTTTGAGCCAAACCTTTTTTCTGGAACGGGACCAATAGGTCATAACCCCTGTTTCCAGTGTTTGGCGCAGGGTTTCCTTGTTCATGTAGGCTAACATCACCACGTCTTTGCTTTGGTTGTGCACTGCCACCGCCGTGACTAGGCCATGAGCGTCAAATTTCACTTTTTCAATAAATGTATCTATCATAATATTCCTGTTACCTCGTGTGGCCGGTTCCCACAACCTGCCATTGATAAGTGGTTAAACTCTCTATTCCCATGGGACCCCGGGCGTGGAGCTTGTCCGTGCTGATACCAACCTCAGCTCCTAGGCCATATTCTCCCCCATCCGCAAAGCGGGTGCTGGCATTAACCATAACAGAAGAGGAGTCCACGTTGTCCAAAAAGTATTGCTGGACCTTTTTGTCCTTGGCCACAATGCCATCGGTGTGCCCAGAACCGTACTCGGTTATGTGCTTAACAGCGCCCTCGACTCCAGCTACCATTTTAACGGAAAGCCTGGGATCCAGGTATTCTGTTTCCCAATCTTTTGAAGATGCTTTTCCCATGTTAGGGTAAATCTTTCGGCTCTTAACATCACCCAAAAGCTGAGCTCCGGCTATTTCCAAAGCTCCCAAAATCTGGGTTATTGTTTTAGCAGGCAAGGCTTCGTCCAAAAGTAATGTTTCCATGGCATTACATACCCCAGTGCGCTGCATTTTAGCATTGACGGAAATCTCTTTCGCCATTTCCAAACTGGCTGTTTTGTGAATAAACATATGGCAAACACCCTGATAATGTTTAATTACAGGGATTTTAGAATTGGCAACCACCGCCTCAATCAACCTTTCACCGCCGCGGGGAATCACCAAATCAAAATGGGCGTCGTCCTTAAGCAGGATGTTTACCAACTCCCTGTCGCTTTTTCCCACAAGCTGCACCGCATTTTCGGGAAGCCCGGTTTTTACCAAAGCCCCACGCACTACTTTGGCTAATATTTCATTGCTGTACTTGGATTCTTTGCCGCCCCGCAGTAAAACCGCATTACCGCTTTTAAGGCAAAGAGCAGCCCCATCAATAGTAACATTGGGCCGGGATTCAAAAATAAAAAATATGGCTCCAATGGGAACAGAAATACGTTTGATTTCCAGCTTGTCTTTTCGGATGTAATGGCTGAGTTGGGTTCCCAGGGGGTTTGGCAGTTTGGATATTTCCAAAACGCTTTTAACAATCCCATCCAAACGAGAGGCAGTTAAAGTGAGCCTGTCTATCATGGCTAAGGATAACCCCGCCTTTCTGGCTTCTTTTAAATCTTTTTCATTGGCTTTTAAAATTTGCGCTTCGGAATTTTTAAGGCCCTTGGCAATTTCTTTTAAGCTGGCCACAATTTGTTTATGGGGAACCCCTCTAAGGGCTAGGGAAGCGCTGCGGATATTTTTTCCCAATTTGGCCCCATAGCTTTCCAATTTTTTCACATCCGCCACTTTTAATGTTCCTTTATTTATAACAATTTAAAGTAAAGGTAATAAACCTTCTCCAGCTCTCAATATATGACCAGCTTGTCCCTGTGAATCACCTCTTCGGAGCGGCTTCGTTTCATAAGTTTGGAGATTTCACCGCTCTTAAGCCCTCGTATATTGTGGAGTTCTTCCGTGGAAAACTCCACTTGCCCCCGGCCAATAGGGCTTCCTTTTAAGGGCGATATTTCCACAAATTCCCCCTTTTTAAAGTGGCCTAAGATTTTAACCACTCCCACTGCCAAAAGAGATTTCCCTGTGAGAAGAGCTGCAATGGCTCCATCGTCTAAATAAAGACGCCCGTGGGGTTTGGAAACATAGGCCAACCAGCGTTTTTGGTACTTCAATTTCTTAGGGTTAGGCAAAAACAAGCTGCCCAGTTTTTTACCATGCACGATTTTCGCCAATTGGATTTTTTTACCGGGAGCCAATATAACCGGAGTGCCCGCCGAGGTGGCTTGTTTAATAGCCTGCAGCTTGGAGCGCATTCCGCCAGTGCTGGTTTCGCTACCTGCGCCGCCGCCCAGCTTTTCGATTTCCGGGCTCACCTTAGGCACAATGGATATGAGTTCTGCATCCGAATGGATTTTTGGATTTTTGTTATACAGCCCATCTTCGTCGGAGAGTAGCACTAACATATCCGCTTCCAGAAAGTGGGCGATATCCGAGCTTAACTTATCGTTGTCCCCCACCACTTCGCTTTTGTGGCTAATGGTATCGTTTTCATTGATAATGGGAACCACTCCCTGGGCCAAAAGGGTATTTAAGGTGTCCCTAATATTTTGGTAACGTTCTTTATTTTTAAAATCTTCACCTGATAAAAGCAATTGAGCCACATGTTGCTGACGGCGTTCAAAACGGGTGGAGTACTGTTTCATCAAATGTATCTGGCCCATAGCCGCACAGGCTCTTTTTAAGGGCAGTTCCTTGGGCCTTTTTTGAAGGCCTAAAATAGACATACCCACCCCAATGGAGCCCGATGTAACCAGGACCACCGAATAGCCTTCTTTTTTTAACAAACATATATCGCGGACAATGGCGTTTAACTTAGTGTGATTGATTTTGCCATCGGGATTCACCAATATTTTGGTGCCCACCTTAACCACAATATTTTTAAGGCTTTTAAATACATTGGCTCTTAAACTTTCCATGGTTTAAAAATATAAATCGGGATTGGATTTGGAAGTGGCCCGCCTATTTTGAAAAAAGCTTTATTTTACCTTTTCCAAATCCTGCAGGAGTTTTTCCATTTTAAAATTCTTTTGGGTTAGCACCCAATTTTCCTGCTTCAACCTGGCCACCTGGGATTTAAGGCCCTCGTGTTCGGCGTGGGAGCGCACACAGCTATTTAACTCCAGAATTATTTTCCTAAGCATTTGGTAACTGGTATTTTCGGGGAGTTTTTCCCAGCGTTTTTGATCGATGGCCGAATCTACCCGGGTCGTATCGCCGGACCAATCCAATTGCTCCACTCCCATAAATAACATGGCTATATCCCTCCAATATACTGCTGCGGAAATAGTGTCCTTGGAAGAGCCTGTGGTTAACAAAGTGGAGGCTTTGCGCACCAAATCTTCGGTTTTGCCCTCCAGAATGTAATTGGCCAATTCCAAATCCAAGGGAAGGATAGAATCAGAGGGCTCACTTGCGGGTTTCGCATCAGGCATGGAAATAGATTCTTCGGGCAAAGGCTTTTTAGCACAATTAAAAAGGGCAACCAAAGCAAAACTCAGCCAAACTATTTTACCAAAAAATTTCACAGGATAATTTTATATAGGAATGGAACTTTTTTAGCCCCAACAATATCTTCTCGTTCAAATTAGGTAATTTTCTAAAATTGGGAATAGACTTTTTATGGGATTAATGGACCTTGGTTTTTTGATTTTGGGATTTTTTGAAGCTGGGGAAGATTTAAAAGGGTAACTCTCCTTCCCTAGAGATTTCTCCCTCCCTGGAACCCTTTTCTGGTGGAAACACTTCTAGAAGAATTTCACTATCCTATAAATCGGAAAAGGAGAAAAATTTCTTTAGCGGTTTTTTGCTTTTATTACAAATAGCAAAAATTAGCCATCCAGCAATTTTTTGGCTTCCAGGATTTCTTTGGGATCGGCTTCATCCACCATCTTTCTCAATAAGTCTTCCCCACCAATTTTAAATTGAGCTTTTAAAACATTTTGGCGAACCAGCTTTTCTTCATCTTTATTGAGACTGGACAAAAGTTCCACAAATCTAAAATCGCTGTTTTTAGCACATTCTCCAATTACCCAACAAGCAGAAGCCCTCATCAGAAAATCGCTTCTATTTTCACACATGGATTTTATATCCGGGAAGACATCGCAATAGTTGAGTTTCCATAGGGCTTTTAAGGCATTGGCCCGAATGCGGTTGTTGGAGTGGGACTTAAAGCGCAGCAAAAGGGGGCTCAACCTATCGTGATTTAAGGACTCAATGCATTCGATGCAATTGGCCACCACCCGGTTGTCTTTGTCATTGAGCAAGGTGGCGATGAGCTGCACATCTGCGTTTTCCATCATTTCTTTTAAAAGGGAAATAGAGGTGGCCCGCACCATTTCATTTCTGTCAGTAATGAGGTTTTTTAAAAGGTCTTTGACCTTGGGATTTTTTCCCATTAAACCCAGAACCCGAATGGCATTAAAGCGAATATCCTGATTTGTGCTTTGAAGACCCAGAGCTATATTGTCAATTACCGCCGGGTCCAGAGTTTTTAAAATTTGGGCCAGGCTACCCCGCATTTTTGCGTTTAAGTCCCCGTAATTTTCTGTCAAATTGCGGCGGATAATAGCCGCTGCTGCCTTGGCCGCCAGGGATTTTAAATACTTGTCCTCCAGGCCCTGGAGTTTATCCATTATGATTTTAATGTGGCTTAGGTTTCCGGATTTTTCCAGAAAACGAAGGGCGGCTTCTACAGACTTACTATCTCTGGCAGCGAGATTTTTCTGTATCAGCTCTTCGTTCATACAAAAAGTTTTTCCAACTCAGCAATTCCTTCCAGAGTAGAGTATATCATAACTCTATCCCCCACTTGTAGTTCGGTTTCTGCATCGGGGATAATAACCTCTCCTTCTTCTCGCTGAATGCCTCCAATTATGGCATTTTTTGGAAAAACTTCTTTAAATTCTTCACTTCCGATTTCCTGGGCAGCCACAATGGTGTGCTGGGTCACTCTGAATTCAATGGCCTCCAGTTTTTCTTCGCTCAATTCAAAAACCGAAACCACCTCACCCCGCCTAACAAATTGCAGAATTCGGTTAATGGTCATCATACGGGTGGAAATCACCGAATCCACATCCAGTTCGGAAATTAATGGCACATAGTCGGGCTTGGTCACAAGGGCTATGCTTTTAGCCGCTCCCATTTGTTTGGCCAAAATACAGGAAAGCAAATTGGCTTCTTCAGCTTCGGTAACCGCTGCAAAAAAATCCGCGTCTTCAATTCCCTCCCCTTCCAAAAGGGAGGAGTCGGTACCTTCTCCGTGTAACACTAAAACTCTTTTTAAATCATAGGCCAGGCGACGGCTTATTTCCCTGGAGGGCTCTAAAATACGGGCCTGCACTTTGGAGTTTTCCAGTTTTTTGGCCAGGTTAAGGCCGATGGTTGTGCCTCCGTAAATAAATACATTGGACAGTTTTTTAACCTCAAAACCCAGCTTCCCCACAATCTCGGGCATTTGTTCCGAGGAAGCCACGATGTATATTTTGTCTTCGGGCTGGAAAGCCCCATCCCACAAGTTGGATATGATACATTCGTCTTCCCGAACCACGGAAACCAAAATAAACCTGTCTTCGGTCATGGAATTTAATTCTTCTTTGGTTTTCCCGATTAAGGGAGAAGAATCGGGAATCACCAGCCCCACCAATTCCATTCGGTCTTCAAAAAATGTGGAAACTTCCGAGGCATAGGGACGGAATAAAAGCTTTAAAATTTCCTTGGCCACTTCCCCCTCTGGATATATCACCAGGTCTATTCCCAAATCATAGGGAGTTAATATAGAGGGGTCGGCAAAAATTTCGGATTCCCGAATGCGGGCTATGTTTTTTTTGGCACCCAGTTTTGAGGCGAGCTGACAGGTTAAAATGTTAGCGGCATCAGAACTGGTGACCGCTATCATAAGGTCGGCATCTTCAACTTTAGCCTTTTTTTGCACTTCCACGCTGGTGCCATCGCCCACAATAGTAAATACATCCATTCCCTCTTCGGCGCCCCGCAGCTGATTGATGTTGTTATCTACCAAAAACAAATCATGGCCGTCCTGAGATAATTTTTCAGCGAGGTTTAGCCCAACTGTCCCGGCTCCTACGATAATGATTTTCATGCACTGCCTCGTAAACTTTTTATTTTATCCCTTAAACTGGCTGCCCTTTCAAAATCCAAATCTTCGGCGGCCTCCCGCATCTGTTTTTCCAGTTCTTCCACGTCCGTTTCATCTTCCAGTTCAAGGGAATACAAATCTTCTTCATTAACATCCGGGTTGCTTTCCAAGTCTCCCGTGTCTTCAATGAGCTGGATATTGCCTCTTAATTCCTTCACCACCGAGGTGGGGGTAATCCCGTGCTCTTCGTTAAAACTCTGTTGGATTTTTCGGCGCCTGTTTGTTTCCTCTATGGCTTCTTTCATGCTTTGGGTCATTCTGTCCGCATACATAAGCACCGTGCCGTGAACATGGCGCGCGGCCCGGCCTATGATTTGAATCATGGTGCGCCGGTTGCGCAAAAACCCTTCTTTATCTGCATCCAGGATAACCACAAGGGAAACCTCGGGCACATCGAGGCCCTCCCTCAATAAGTTAATGCCTACTAATATGTCAATATCCCCGCGCCGAAGCTGCTGGAGGATTTCCGTGCGCTTTAATGTTTCCGTGTCGCTGTGCATGTATAGGGCTTTAAGGCCCATATTTTCCAGGTAATCGCTTAAATCTTCGGCGCTTTTTTTGGTGAGGGTTAAAATAAAAACCCTTTCCTTTAAGGCCACCCTGGCTTGCACTTCTTCCAATATGTCGTCCATTTGTCCCTCAATGGGCCGAACCTGGATCATGGGGTCCAGTAAACCTGTGGGACGCACTATTTGCTCCACAATAGTGCCCTCGCATTTTTCCATTTCGTATTGGGCCGGTGTGGCCGATACATACATCACATTATTTGGAAGGCGGGCTTCAAACTCCTCGAATTTTAATGGCCGGTTGTCCAGGGCGCAAGGCAGGCGAAAGCCAAAGTCCACCAGATTGGTTTTCCGGCTGCGGTCTCCCCCATACATAGCTCCCACCTGAGGCATGGTCACATGGGACTCGTCAATGATGAGCAAATAGTCTTTTCCAAAAAAGTCCATCAAGGTATAGGGGGGCGTTCCGGGCTCCCGGTTTTCAATAATGCGGCTGTAATTTTCAATACCCGAGCAAAACCCCGTTTCCGCCAGCATTTCCATATCGTAGTGGGTGCGGGAGG
The DNA here is from genome assembly GCA_050294405.1 of Fibrobacteria bacterium. Taxonomy (GTDB): domain Bacteria; phylum Fibrobacterota; class Fibrobacteria; order UBA11236; family JADFYW01; genus JBNKOC01. The sequence goes on from JBNKOC010000029.1 coordinate 64,590, forward strand.
CAAGGCGTTGGGCTTCCACCAGTTTATTTTGGCCGTTTAATTCTTTGAGGCGCCCATTTAATTCCTGGCGGATATCCTTAATCACCCTTTCCATGGATTCTTCCTGGGTGACATAGTGCCTGGCCGGATATATATATACCTGGTCCAGCACGGCCAGCTTTCTTCCCGTCATCAGATCCACCCGGGAGATTTTTTCGATACTATCGCCAAACATTTCAATGCGGATGGCAAAATCATCGTAAGCGGGCCGAACTTCAATCACATCGCCCCTCACCCGAAATGTGGCGCGGGCAAACTCGTAATCATTGCGGCTGTAATGCACATCCACCAACTCCCGCAGTATGCTGTCCCTCTCCCTTTCTTCCCCCACTTCCAGCTTCACCATCATCTGCCGGTATTCTTCGGGGGAACCCAATCCGTATATGCAGGAAACCGAGGACAATACAATAACATCTTTACGGCTCATTAAAGAGGCCGTGGTCCGCAGCCTCAGTTTTTCAATTTCCTCATTGATGCTGGAATCTTTTTCGATGTATACATCGGTGGTGGGCATATAGGCTTCGGGCTGGTAGTAATCGTAATAGCTCACGAAATACTCCACCGCGTTATCGGGAAAAAAGCTTTTGAATTCCTGGTACAATTGGGCCACCAGGGTTTTATTGTGAGAAATAATCAGCGTGGGCTTATTTAACCTGGCAATAACATTGGCCATAGTAAAGGTTTTGCCCGAGCCGGTAACACCCATTAAAGTTTGGTGGCGTTCACCCCGTTCATACCCCTCCACCAGATTTTCAATGGCCTGGGGTTGATCCCCGGCTGCCTCATAGGGAGATTTAAGTTGGAATATTGAACCTGCCATAGCTGACCCTAGTTCCAAACTTATAAAAGCCTATTTAATTTGTGCATTCCTTTTAAGGGAACAATTGAATTTAAAGAGTCAATAAAAACTTTTGGGCTTTGGCCGCATCGTCGCTGCCGGAATAAAGGTTGATTAATTTGTTGGCGCTTGCTTTGGCTTCTTCTTTTTTTCCAAGCTGGTTTTGGCAAAGAGCCAGCTTCCACAAGGCGTTGGGAACAGCAGGGCTTAAATCCTGCACTTTGGAATCAAAAAAGTTGCTTTCGTTTTTACGCATGTATGTGGAAAGAAAATTTTGCAGGGCTTCTTCGGCTTTGGCATAATCTCCAAGCTGAATATAACAGGAAGCAATGCCGTGATCGGCGCCAGAGGTAATGATAAAGTAATCTTTGGGGCTTAAACTTATTTTTTGATAGCTCGCCAAAGCTTCGGCGTATTTTTGCTGCAGGTAATAGGTCTTTCCCATGAGCAAATTGGCCTTGGCTTGGGATATTCCGGAATGGTTTTCCGCAAAAAAGCTCTCCAAGGCCATCTGCGCCGAGTCCAGTTCATTTTTGGACATATACATCATGGCAAGGCCTAAGGATTTGTGGTCTTCTTCGGCCTGTTTGTTACGGGTGCCTTTGTAATATATCAAGGCGGAAATGGCCAGTGCCAATAGAAGGACTCCTATCCCGATTTTTTTTCCATAGATAGTTAAGAAATCCGGCGTGAAGATATCAGCCATTGCCATTTGAGATGCTGGCGCCGCATTTTCGGGATTCGAACTTTTAGCCATAAGACCCTTTTTAAATTCAAAAAGTTAAAATTTGAGCTCGCAAAGGTAAAAATACCCTCAATAGTGGTCAATTTATGCCAAAAAATTAAGCCTGACCTAAGAGCAAAAAGCCTGTTTTTTCTACCCATTGGCTTTTTTTTCATAATATAATGGATTCATACCAGCCCATGCTCCCAACACAAAATTCAAACGGACAAAAAAATGAGCAGCTCACCCGGGAGTTGATGACCAATACTCTGGTGAATGAAGTCACCCGGGTCATGCTCTCTTCCCGAACCTTAAAAGACGCCATCAACAGCTATTTTTTGGGTATAACGGAAATATCGGGCCTAAACAAAATTGTTCTCTTTGAAATTGACTCGGAAGATTTTTGCCTGAAACCCATGGAGTCCATGGAATTGGAAAAACCAGAATTGCAAAAGTTGGATTTGCCCCTGGATTTTATGAGTGGAGATTACCCCGACAGCATTTTTTTGAACAAACAAATTATCGTGGAAAATGCGGATAAGGCCGATCCATTTTTCAACCTTACCTCCAGTTATGTGGTGATGCCCATTGTTTCCCGTATCACCAGCAAGTGCTGGGAAGTTCGAAATTGCGGCCACACGGAATGTCCTGTTTACGAAGGTCACAACCCCTATTGTTGGAGCGTGCAAGGGGCCGCCTTAGATTTAGACGCGGAAACCGAAGATGAAAAAAGAAAGCAATGCGTGAAGTGCAGCCAGTTTAAATGCCGGGCTGTTTTATGGATAGATACCAAAGCTGCCGATGGAGAAATCAGCGCGGATGCCATTGGCCATTTAACCACTTTAAACCGCCACATGGGCATGGTAATGGAAACCTTTGACATGTATTCCAAACTGGAAAAGGCAAACAACCGCCTGGAAGAAAGCAATGAGGTCTTAACTTCCCTCAATAACGAACTCAATGTTACCCATCAAAAAATAAACCGGGAATTGGACCACGCACGCTCCATTCAAAAGGGGCTATTGCCCAGCCGCTTTCCCGGAGAATATTTGCAGGATGTGGCCGCCCGCTACATTCCCGCCGGTAAAGTGGGAGGGGATTACTACGATTGTTTTGCCATAGACAAAGATACCGTAGGAATTGTCATGGCCGATGTATCGGGCCACGGCATTGCCGCAGCCCTTATCATGTCCATGTTCAAGGTTTTGCTTAAAACCTTTTCTCCCACATTAAAAGAGCCCAAGACCATATTGGAAAAAATCAACGATACATTTTTGCGCGAAATCAAAAGCACTAACTATGTTACGGTATTTTACGGAACTTACAACCAAAAATCTAGGGAGTTTCGCTATTGCAACGCCGGCCACACCCCGCAAATTCTAATGCAGGGGGAATCCAAATTTGAAGAGTTAAAGGCCAGCGGCCTTTTTGTGG
>JBNKOC010000030.1:0-108396 GCA_050294405.1 Fibrobacteria bacterium
AGGTTAAGGAAGTGGGTTAGCGCAAGCGAAGCTCCCAACCGAAGCCCCAGTAAACGGCGGCCGTAACTATGACGGTCCTAAGGTCGCGAAGTTCCTTGTCGGGTAAGTTCCGACCTGCACGAATCGTGTAACGACTTCCACGCTGTCTCATCCATGGACTCGATGAAATTGCAGTATCGGTGCAGATGCCGATTACCCACATCTGGACGGAAAGACCCCGTGAACCTTTACTGTAGCTTGACATTGCTTTTAGGTTGCTTATGTGTAGAATAGGTGGGAGGCTTTGATACGTGGACGCCAGTTTGCGTGGAGCCACCTGTGAAATACCACCCTTAGGTAATTTGAAATCTAACCACGACCCGTGAATCCGGGTCTGGAACAGTGTCTGGTGGTCAGTTTGACTGGGGCGGTCGCCTCCTAAAAGGTAACGGAGGCATCCCAAGGTTCCCTCAGCGCGGATGGTAATCGCGCGTCGAGTATAAAGGCATAAGGGAGCTTAACTGCGAGAGAGACATCTCGAGCAGGAACGAAAGTTGGGCTTAGTGATCCCGCGGTTTAGTGTGGAATTGCCGTTGCTCAATGGATAAAAGGTACTCCGGGGATAACAGGCTTATCTCCCCCAAGCGTTCATAGCGACGGGGAGGTTTGGCACCTCGATGTCGGCTCGTCGCATCCTGGGGCTGGAGAAGGTCCCAAGGGTTTGGCTGTTCGCCAATTAAAGCGGCACGCGAGCTGGGTTCAGAACGTCGTGAGACAGTTCGGTCCCTATCTAATGTGGGCGTTTGATGTTTGAAGGAACCTGACTCTAGTACGAGAGGACCGAGTTGGACGAACCTCTGGTGTATCTGTTGTCCTGCCTAGGGCAGTGCAGAGTAGCTACGTTCGGCAGAGATAAGCGCTGAAAGCATCTAAGCGCGAAGCTCATCCTGAGATTAGACATCACGTGGACTTTTAGTCCCCTAAAGACCCGTTCGAGACTAGGACGTTGATAGGTCACAGATGTAAGCGTAGAAATACGTTCAGTCGAGTGATACTAATAGGTCGTGTGGCTTTATTTTGACTTCCCCAATACATGTATGGGGTTCAGCAAATAGCTAGCTTCAATTATTTCTGCAAGTTTGTTTTAAATTGCGTAATCGCATGTTGTCTTTATCAGTTAAGTTTTTCCTGGTGATTTTTGCGAGAGGGCCACACCTGTTCCCATTCCGAACACAGTAGTTAAGCCTCTCAGCGCCGATGGTACTTGGGTCATTCTCCCTGGGAGAGTAGGTCGTTGCCAGGAACTAAATTTTAAAAAGCCCCTTATTTTAAGGGGCTTTTTTTTTGGTTAGAATTATTTTAATGAGTCTAAGAAATGAGCCATTCCTTGGCTTTGCTTTCATCGCTAAAAGGCATAGCGTTTATTCCCGAAAATTTATTAATAGCTTTGAGGAGTATGGCTTTTAACGGGGTGATCCCAATTACCGCTACTTTATTTATGTAAGGCTTACAAGCTATGGAAGCCTTACGAAATTCCAACTGAGTATGCTGAGTATCCAGTGCATTTGTAACATCAATGAGAAGATTAGTAGAAGGGTCAGCCATATCTTTTATGTACTCTACTCCCTCTTTAATTAAGGGAACAGATTCTTCTCCACTCATATTTTTATAATTATTTAATAGGATTTTTTTCCCTCTGTAGGTAATCCATTTGAAATGAGGGGGGAAGCTTTGTGCCATTTTGATACCGTAGATTTATTATAAGGTAAATGGCGCTTCAATTCAAAAATTAAGACAAAAAAAAGGGCTTGTTAAATACAAGCCCTTCTTTTTTTAGAAAAAAACTATTATCTGCCGGATTTAAGCCAGCGAGTGATAGTAAGAGCGGATACTTTGTATTTGCGTACCGCTGCAGCAATACCACCAGTGCCTTTTTTCTTGTTAGTAGTTCTAACAAAATTGCACACAGCTTTTTTCTTCGCTTCAGGATAACGAATAGCCTTTTGGCCTTTCTTTGCCCTTTTAGTAGAAGCTTTTTTAGCTGCTTTTTTTGTGGCTTTCTTTGCAACTTTTTTAGTGGCTTTTTTGGCCGCTTTCTTAGTTGCTTTTTTCTTGGTTGCTTTTTTCTTTTTTACTGCCATATTTTGTTCCTTTGTTATAACAAAAATGTAATTGAATCATGATTATACACATTTAAATAACACTAGGCAAGAAAATTTCAAAATATTATTGATTTTTTTTAGTTATTAACAAAACATCGTTGTTACTAGAATGTTTTGTATATGAAAAACATACCATCTGATGTACTTTTATACATAATATTGCTTTTTTTAATGAAAAAATGGCAAAATCACATGTTTTGTTAGCATACTTGCTTTCATTCTAGCATTCGTTCAAGTAACGCTATTTTGTTTTTATCCAACTCATTTTGTCCTTATTTTTATATTTGTGACCTAGGAAAAGATGATTTTTCACCATTTACAGGAGTAAAAATGTATACGGCATTCATAATTTTACATATGTTCGGGATCGCCACAGGTGTGGGAGCGGGGTTTGCAATGATGGTATTGGGCAAAGCGACTTCAGATATGGAGCAGCCGGAGCGTGCTAAATATATGCTTCGGGCTTTTGTTATCAGTAAAATGGGGGCAGTAGGCCTTATATTATTGCTTGTTTCAGGTATCGGCATGCTGTCCATGCGACCCAAGGTTGTTATGGCCATGGGCGGAGGTTATTTTCACGCCAAGTTATTTCTTGTTGTGGTATTTATCGGTTTGTTCGGACTTATGCAGGTATGGATTAAAAAGGCCAAGAAGGCAAACGGCGGCCCTATTATGGCGAAAATTCCAAAATTAGGTGGCGCTATGCTGCTTACAGCAAGTGTAATTGTAATATTGGCCGGTCTGGCCTTCCATTAATATTTGCGCAGGCTAGCTATCTGCTAATACTTTAATGCAGTTCTCCAGCTCATCAAAATCAATGGGCTTGGAGAGGTAAGCATCAGCACCTAAATCCATAGACATTTTTACTTTGGTATCGTGACTAGCTAAGGCAGTGCAAAGTGCAATTTTTATGGTGTTGTAACCTGGTTCTCCCTTTAAATACTTCACCACCTGCAATCCGTCCAGCCCCGGAAGCTTTATATCCAGCAAAATTAAATTGGGTTTGAAAGAGCCTATTAAGGTGCAGGCTTCTACGCCATTGGCTGCTGTTTTAACCTGCACCATTGGAAATTTGTTCAAGATTTTTTTAACTATGATTCCCTGCAAAGTCAAATCGTCTTCGGTTACCAGTATTTTTAGCTCTTTAGAAAGAAACTTTTTCCCGTCTTTTTTTCCATATTGAAGAATTATGCGGCGGATATCATTTCGAGTAAAGGGTTTTGCTATATAATCATTCATCCCGGCACTTAAGCATATTTCCATATCTTCTTTCATAGCATTCGCTGTCATAGCTATTATGGGAACTTGATTACCGTCCTGCCGAATTAGCTTGGTAGCATCGATACCGCCTAACTTTGGCATTTGCATGTCCATGAAAACGAAGTCGAACTGCTCCTGCTTTAAGGCACCCAAACATTCTTCTCCATTTTCAACAAGCCTTACCTTTTGGCCCATTCTTTCCAGCATCCGTTGTATTAGTTTTTGATTGGTAAAGTTATCTTCGGCAACCAATATATAATTCACTTTAAATTCAGGAACATTTAAGGAATCCTGTGTGGCTAAATCTGAATTGGAGTTGTCGTCCTTGTGCCGGAAAAGCTTAGCCAGCATATTGTAAAGGTTCTTGTAACCGATGGGTTTCATTAAGTAGCCATCACATCGGGATGTTTTCAGATTTTGAATGGTTTCTCTGGTAAAATCAGCTGTGATAGCCAATATTTTTGAAGATTGAGCGATGTTTTCCGTTTTTATTTGTTCTAGAAAATCAAAACCATTTTCATTTGGCATCATTATATCGAGTAATATCAGGTCAAAATTGTGAAGTTTACATAGTTTTTTTGCTTCTGGTACTGAGCCAGACTCAGTGACAGCAAGACCTAATTTTTCTGAATGGTGTTTCAAAATGCGGATGGAAAGGGGGTTGTCATCTACTATCAGACAGCTTTTACCTTCCAACTCCAGTGGAGTTATACCAACTTCGCTATTGTAACTGGGTATTTTATGCTTAGGCAAATTGACGGAGAAATAAAAAATGCTTCCGTTCCCAGGTTCGCTGCTTACTTTTAACTCACCGCCCATAAGGGATATAAAATTTTTACTAATAGTAAGTCCAAGCCCTGTACCTCCATATTTTCTGGTGGTGGAACTATCCGCCTGGGTAAAAGCCTGAAATATTTCGTTGGCCTGGCTTTGCGTCATTCCGATACCAGTATCCTGTATTTCAAATTTTATTTGAATGTCATCGTCGCTTTCAGAATCCACAGTGAGCCGGGTTAGTATATATCCCCTGTCTGTAAACTTTATGGCATTGCTAAGTAAGTTAAGCAAAACCTGCTTGAGACGCGTGGGATCTCCCATAACACTGGCGTATATTTCACCAATATCCACCAACATTTCCACAGGCTTGGAGAGAACCTTGCTCCGGACAACCTCATTTACTTCGTAAACCAGTTCTTCCACATTAAAGGGAACAGATTCCAGGGAAATTTTATTAGCTTCCAGTTTGGATAAATCCAGGATATCGTTCACCAAGTTTAAAAGAGATTCACCGCAATTTTTTATGGTATGCACAGTATCATAAATATCATCGGGAATTTTTTGATCCATTAGCAGTTCTGTAAAACCAATAATGCCGTTTAAAGGGGTGCGGATTTCGTGGCTCATGTTAGCCAAAAAGCGGCTTTTAATTTTGGTGGCTTTATCGGCTTCTTGCCTGGCTTTATTGGCGTTGTAAAAAGTTTTGACTAAATAGTCTTCTCGTTTTTTTTGCAGGGATAAGTCCTCGAGCAAACACAAAAAATATTTCTGATTTATTATCTCAATTGGAACCAATAACAAAGACATAGGAAAACTTTTTCCCTCTGTATTTTTTCCAGGAAGTTTTAATTCATTGCCCAATAATTTTTCCGGATCGCCGGATTCGGGTTGGCTAAAAATTTTACCGACCTGCTCATCAAAAGGGGGAAGTAAAAATTGAGTAAAATTAAGACCATCGGAGCTTTCCAGAGGTATTTTAAATAATTCGCTGGCGGAGCGGGAAGGGCATAAAATTTCACCGCTACCGCTTAAAATGAGCACAGGATGTTTGCTGGACACAAGCAATGCTTCCAACAAGGATTCTGCCTGAATGGCCTCTGAAAGGAGGTTTTGAATTTTCACCTGATTGCTGTGCCTTTGAAATATTCCGCGACCTATTAATTTTATACTTAGCCGTGGGTAAATTCAATCCAGAACTGATAGTATCTCAAAAAGGGAGAAGGAATAAATGGAAAATGCAGTTATTAATCAAATATCCAGTATACTTCTTTATCGGGAAAGGCTTTTTCAATTGATTTCTGAGCTACCAAATGAAAAGCTGGAGGTTATTCCCGATGGTCATAAAAACAACATTATATGGAATTTTGGGCATATTTTGTCTACCCAACAATTGCTTAATTATGCGCGGAGCGGTCTTGATACTTTGGTTCCTGAACATTTATTGACTCCCTTTCGTAAAGGGACATTTCCCGAAAAAGGCATGTCTTCTCTTTTGCCTGAACTCCAGAAGTTTTGGCTTCCTACCTTGGAGCGCTTAAAAAAAGACTATGTGGAAAAGAGATTTGAGAATTTTGAGTCTTATACCACTAGCGCAGGTATCCCTTTAAATTGTATTGAAGATGCGATTTTTTTCGACTCTATCCATGAGTCTTTGCATCAGGGAATGATTCTTTCCATGATGAAAGATCTATAGGAAGCTAGTCGTACCATATATCCAGGACTTCGAATTTAAAAGGTCCTTTAGGCAACTTTACTTCCACAATATCTCCTTTTTGCCTACCCTTTAGTGCCTGGCCAATGGGGGAACTTAAAGTTATCAGGTTTTGCATTATATCCAATTCGTCAGGGCCCACAATTTGGTATTCCAAAATTTTCCCCAGATTGTTTTTGAGCTTAACATGCGCCCCAAAAAATATTTTTTCTGTGTTTACCGGGCGCTCTTCCACAATAATTACTTCGTCCAAACGCTTTTGCAACCAGCGAATACGCTTGTCTATTTCCCTTAGCTTTTTTTTGCCGAATATGTATTCGGCATTTTCACTTCTGTCTCCCATGGCGGCGGCTTCGGCTACGGCCTGGGTTAGTTTGGGGCGTTCTACTTTCCAGAGTTGCTCCAACTCTTTTTGAAGGTTGAGGGCCCCTGATTTTGTGATGTGTATTTTAGAGGAGTTCATAAGTATTTATAAAAGCTTAAAGCTAAATAATATCCAGATATAAATGGGGAGGGTTATGGCGGAAAATAAGTTGGAACTCATGCAATACAAACTGATTAACTTGGAATCTCCCCCATATAATGTTACCAGGGCAATGGTACCAATGCTTGCTGGCATAACAGCCTCCACCAGCAAAATTTTTGAAACGGTCCCCGGATTAAGAAAAAAAGCGATGACAGCAACCCACAAAATTGGCAAGATTAAGCTGCGCAACAAATAAGAGTAAAACATAGAGGGCCCGGTCATATCTTTCCAATGCAATCCCTTTAGGGCAGGCTGCAAAATAGCCCCAAAGCAAAATAGTCCAAAGGGAAGGGTTATCATGGCTGGAATATGAGTGGCTGTAATGGCCCAACTTGGTAAATCGTAGGGCAGAAATAAAGTTAAAGGCAAACAAATTAATATGGCGCTGAAAGGAGGGTTGAATATTTCTTTCCAGGGAATGTTTTTTATGGATGGTTTTTGCAAAATAAATACGCCCAGAGACCAAAACAGCGCATCGCATATAAAGGTGAAAAAAAATAAAAGCGCCAAATATTTAGGAGGAAATAAACTTTGGATAATGGGAAAGGCCATAAGGGCGTAATTGTGAAAACCAGTCATTAACACAAAGGTTTTTATTTGTGGTTGAGGCAACTTTTTTAATTTTGCTGTGAAAAAAGAAATGGCCGTGGATACCGTTACCATTATAAAAGCGCCTAAGGCCAAATACAGAAGGCTATGGAGGTCATCCCAATTAATGTGAATCAGGATGTTGCGGCCAATTAAAAGAGGAAGTAAAAAGCCAATATAGCCCCGCTTTAGCATGACTCTCAGAGTTTTTACCGGTATGCTGAAAAAGCTAACGGAAAAAAAACCCAGCAACATCCAGGAAAAGACATTGAGGCAAAGGGTTGTGATGATTTCCCAACTGGTCATGGGCTAAATGTATAAAGCTAAGCTGGTATTTGGCACTACCCTGAAAAATTTAGCAACTACAAATATTTTTTTAGCCAGGATATTTGTTTTGAAAATAGCTCATTAAAAAGCGGGCCTTCGTAAACTTCGTAATGACTGGCGTTGGGAACAATAAAAAGCTCTTTGGGTTCGGGGCTTTTTTCAAATAAAATTTGGGATTCAGATAAAGGGTTTACAGAATCCTTCTCCGCGGCGCATATTAAAATGGGCTGCTTAAGTTTAGAAAGCTGCTCTTCAGGGTTATGCCCCATGGTTTCTTTAAGGGTTAAAAAGGGAATTTTAATATTTAACTGAGGAAAGATATCCTTTTTTTCCTGATAAAATTCCAGGGATTGGGCATCTGTTAATACCTTGGCAATGGGAACTAACATATTTTTGTTTTGCAGCACCAGTTTAGTTTCAATTTTTTTAAGGGTGGCTTCTAATTTTTCCAGCTCGTCTCTGTTCATTTCTCCAGTTATCACCCTGCGACCGCTGGCAAAGGTCAGTTGGACAATTAAACTTTTTACCCGGTTGTCTTGGGAAGCTACCATTACGGCATTAGCCCCGCCAAAAGAGGTTCCCCATAGATGTATGTTATTGGGATCTATTTCCTTTTGAGCTTCCATAAATGTGATGGCGTTTTTTATATCCTGAATTTGCAGTGTGGGAGAAAGCTTACCAGCTTCCCCTTCGCTTTCTCCAAAACCCCGGTAATCGAAAACCAATACTCCTAATCCATTTTGGGCAAAGTGGTTGGCGAAATTGGGCAAGAGCAATTCTTTGAACCCGGCAAAGCCATGGCAAAGTACCATTCCTGGAATGGGGCTGCCCCCATCCGTATTGGGGGGAAGGTAATAGTGCCCTTTGATTAACTTTCCTTCGGAATAAAACTCAATATCCTGCCTGCTGCAATCGGCCATTATACCCTCACAAATTATAAAGCTTGCTAATGTAACTATTTCAGGGGGCTTAATTTAATAAAAATTGGAGCTTTTTTAGGAATATTTTCCCAAGACCATCCTCCGGTTTTTACTCTCACATTGACATAATTATTTAAATTAGGAATGGGGGCCATAAACCAGTAAGGAGAGGCATTGGTTATGGGGAATTGTAAACAAAACTATGCAGCTCTTGTAAAGCTGTTAATCGCCGTGGGTATTTTTCAAAACTCCTGGTCGCAAATTATTCCTCTTAAAATATCAGGCCCTGTGGATAACAGGATAGATATTCTATACATTGCCGAAGGTTTCACAGAAAACCAAATGGAAAGCTTTGCCGGGATAGCCCGTTTGGCCATGGAATATCGGGATAGTGCTCCCCTTGCTGAACCCTTTAATCGTTATGGCAAATTTATGAATTACTACAGGATTGATGTTATAAGCCCCGAGGAGGGTATTACAGTTTGCAATGGGCCTGTGGTAAACAACCTTTTTGAAGGGAAAGGAGATTGCGATAGATTGGGAACGGTTACCCAAAGGTTGGTGGATAATTTTATCCAGCAGCAATATATGGAGGAAGGATATACGCCCGATTGGGTGAACGTTATTTTAAATTCCGAAGGCTATTACAATAGTGGGGGAAAGTACTGTGTATTTTCTAAAAACTATTACGATGAAATAGCCCTTCACGAAGGGGGGCATTCGTTTCACAATTTAGCCGATGAGTATGGTGGAAGTAGCCCCGTTCCAAATAGTATAAGCAATATAAATATGGCCGTAAGTGAGCAGGATGCGCAAAATAAATGGGGCCATTGGATGGGCTATATTCAAAAAGGCTTTCGCGGCAACCAATCTAATCAGGTTATATCCGTGGAAACAGACATTTATGAGGGAGGTTATTATACGGATGTGGGCACCTATAGGCCAACTCCCAATAGCAAAATGAATCTGGTTCCCGATCCCTATAATATGCCCAGTATTGAAAAAATAATTTTGGATATTTACGATATTGTGGACCCGGTGGATGAACACCTGGACAGCCAACAAAGTCTAATAAATCCAGAATCCCTTTGGGTTAAAGTGATTGACCCTGAAGTGCTTAAGGTGGATTGGTATATGGATGGGGAATTGTTGCAGGAAAATGGGGGAGAGGTGCTTTATTTGCAAAAGTTTGGTGCTACTGCAGGCAGCCATGTAGTTAAAGCATATGTATATGATGAAATTATTTTGTACGCCAATTCAGATAACAACAATCCTGATAGTCTGGACTGGGTGCGTAAAGGTTTGGAAAAACTGCAGCAAGAAATTATTTGGGAAGTTGAATTGGAAAACGATATTATTGCGGCCCAAAATATTCCTCATCAACAGCTCTTTAGCCTGAGAGCTCTTGAGCAGGGCGCTGTGGAAATATGGAATGCTTCTGCGTTAGAAACTAATGTGGAATTATTTGTTATTAGCGGAAAAAGCCTGGGTTCCTGGTTACTATCACCCCGGGAGCGTAAAATCGTTAACTTAAACGAAAAAAGTTCCAATATGCTTTTTTTTTCAGGCAGTCAAATGGGGACGGTGTATAGAGGGCGTTTTATGATTCCATTTATGTAGAGGCGGGTTTTAAAAAAATGAAAGGTCCTCTTTTAATGCCTATTTAGGTCTGCAACGAGTTGTTTGGAAAACATAATTGCCCCTCGTTGATTCAAATGATCGCAGTTTTTAAAAAGCTTGGGATTGTCCGAATTCCAGTTGGAATAATCCATTATGGGGTATTCTGGAAATCGAGCCAATAACTCCTTGGCCTGGTGGAGAGAATACTGGGACTTAAAATCCAGGTACTCTTTGGCGACTGGGTATTTGATGAAAATAATTTCAATTCCATTTTGCTTACAAAGTTCAATGATTTTTAAAAAAATGGTTTCTGTGCTTTTTACATACGGTTCGGAATAGTGCTCTTTGGCCCGGAGTTTTGAATCGCGCCTGCGCTCTTCTGGGCTTAATTTTTCCCAGTAGTCGTTATATTTCATTTTGGATATTTTTTTAACTTCCCCACTGCTTAAAGAAGATAAGGTTAAATCCTTAAAAAATTTGCGGCGAAATATTTGCAAGTTCCCCTGATAGGTTAAGGGGAAATAATAGGAAAATTTGTTTTTTAAAAACTCCAGAAAGTTTAAATCGAATAAATCCCGGGCTGTCGCATAGTCGCTAAAACGCATGGCCTGTAACACATTGCTTTGCCCGGAACGATACAAACTAAAAGAATGTTCACCCACTTCCAATATTAGGGTTTTAAATTTTTTATTGCGAATTACATATCCCAATTTCACTAACATATTTTTGTAATTGTCGCTGCCCTCGGCAAAGTTAAAAAAGGCCCCCTCAAGAGAAGCCGTATCGCGAAATTTTTCCGCATGGGAGTCTCCTAAAACAAGGAACTCAAAGGGACGTTCCTCCATGATTTTTGGAAAGAGTTTGCTTTTTGTGAGTCTGGTTTCAAAAAATGGGTCAAATCTGGCCGATACCAGAAAAAATATGGCGGCCATTCCCAGGGAAAAAAAAGAAAATTTAAACCAAAAACCTTTATACATAGCTTAAAACTGAAAGTAAATGAATTCTTCTGTTTGGTTGTGAAATCCGAAAAACAAGACTGCTGTTGCTAAAAGGAAATAACTCGCCCAACGAAGAGATGTGTATCCCATTAATCCTTTTAGGCTTATTTTTGCCTGGGGCTTTAAATAACACAAAAAATCAACGAACAATAATATTGTCATAAAAAGAAAGGCCAGGATTATTTCTTCCGGATTTAATGCGATGTTAATTCCTTGAATGGGAAAACTTATTTTCGAAGCCTGAAAAATAATAGTGGGAATATCTGTTAAGCTATTGGCCCTAAAAGGAATCCAGCTAAAAACAGCAATTTGGGAAATTAAAAATATTTTTAAAACTCTTATCCCTTTTGAACTGGGTAAATTAGCAATACCCAGAGCCTTTTCCACAGACAACATAAGTCCATGCATGGCGCCCCAAACGATAAAAGTCCAGTTTGCCCCGTGCCAAAGGCCACTTACTATGAATACGATGGCAATATTAATATAGGATCTGGCTTTGCTGCATCGATTGCCTCCAAGAGGAATGTAAACATAATCCCTGAACCAGGTACTGAGGGAAATATGCCAGCGTTGCCAAAAATTAGTAATGCTATGGGAAAAATAGGGTAAATTGAAATTCTTCATAAGCTGGATGCCTAATAGTCGGGCCGATCCACGGGCTATATCCGTATAGCCGGAGAAGTCGCAATAAATTTGAATGGCGAAAAAATAGATGGCTAAAATTACAGGAAAACCTTCGTATTTATCCGGGCTGTCATAAACCCTGTTTACATAAGGGGCTAATCTGTCCGCAATTACTACCTTTTTAAAAAAGCCCCAAAGAATTAAGCGCAGTCCCGTTATAACCATTTCCGGATTGAATTGAATATGTTTTTTTAGCTGAGGTAGAAAATGAGTGGAACGCTCAATGGGACCTGCCACCAACTGTGGAAAAAAAGAAACATATAAGGCAAAATAGCCAAAATGTTTTTCGGGCTTTAGTTTGCCAAAGTACACATCAATGGTGTAGCTCATGGATTGAAAAGTGTAGAAGGATATACCCACTGGGAGCAAAACATCAAAATAGGGGATTTGTGTGCCTATGTTCACAGTGTTAAATAATTGCTGCAGGTTTTCAGCCACAAAGTTGAAGTATTTAAAGGCGAACAGAATCCCCAGGTTGCACAGAATGCTCAAAGTCAGAAACAGTTTCTTTTCTTTTTGATTTGGACTTTTATCAATTTTTATGGCGCAGGTATAATCCACTAATGTGGATACCACAATTAAGAAGATATACTCCAGTTTCCAGCACATATAAAAGTAGTAGCTGGCGCATAAAAGCAGTATCCATCTGAAACGCGCTGGCATCGAATAAAAAGCCAGCACCACCAAGGGCAAAAAAAGGGCGTAATGAATTGAATTAAAATTCATGAAAAATCAGGGTTTTTAAGTGATTATCCCCAATTTTTAGGATAGCGGGTACAAAAATCTAAAAAAAGTCAAAAAAAGCTGGAATCCCCCATTTATTAAGTCCATAATTTTTAAAACAGGTCAAAATGCGTCCTGTTATGGGGAATAACATGAAACAACAAGTTTTAAAGACTATCCCACGGCCTATAAAAGATATGGCCAATGATTTTCTGAACTCCGAATTCAAATGGCGCTATATTGATAATCTAAGTCCTCTTATAAAATTCAAGACCCATCCCCCAAAATTAAATGAAGAGGAAAAACGAATTTTAGAATCCCTTAACCAAGATGGTTTTGCCACTTCTCATGTATCCAAACTGTTTCCCAGTGAAGATTGGGAAAATTTAAAGGAAGAATATTTTCGTTTGGAAAAAAAATACGCGGAACAAATTGAGCAATGTAGGCAGGAAGTGGGGAGCAATACTAAGCGAAAAAACTTCCTATACAGTTTTATTACCCAATCTGGGGATTTAAAACGGCAAAATATTGAGGCTCATAATCCCATGGTAAAAATGGCATCTAATCCGGGCTTAAAAAAAATTGCCGATTCTTATTTTGGGCTTTTTACCCAGTTATATTACTACGATTTTTGGCTAACCTTCGCTTCTCCCACTTCGGAAACCCGTTCTCAGCTTTGGCACAGGGATGTGGAAGATAAAATGTTATTGAAGGGGTTTATTTATTTGGAAGATGTGGAATTGGGACAAGGTCCTTTTATATATGCCAGGGATACCCACTTGAAAGGCCGTAACAAAAAAGATCCGGAATGGTTTTATGAACCTCGTTGCGGTCAGAGAAGGGCAAATGATGAATCCATGAAAAATGTATGTGAGGAAGAAGATATTATTCCCCTAACTGGAAAAGCTGGGGATGTGATTTTTGCAGATACAAGAGGCCTTCACAAAGGCGGTATCGCTAGAACGGCAGATAGAAAACTATTTAAATTTGAATTTAGCTCTCAGTTGTTGGAGCCAATCTAAAATTATTCGGCCTGAGCCATTAACTCGTGTTTTTCTAAATCAAAAAACACGGATTCTTGATTGGGTTGTATAAACTCTAAAACCAACGGGTTTTTTGGATTATGATGAGCTACTTCTATTTTGCCTTTTTGGGTTACAGCAAACCAAGTGTTGGACTCTTCTTCAAACACCAAGGTAAACTTGTGGCTTTCCATATCTCCAGCCATTTCGTATAAATCAATCTGATGCTTTTGAGTGTCGATTCTATAATCTACTCCCTCAACACGAACCATTTTGGAGTCTTTCACTTTTTCGGGCATGGCCAAAGGATTGGAGCCTGTCCAGAATTCAACGGTATTTAAAAAGGCCCAGTCAATGAAACCTATGGCCCCATATGGCGCTATTAGCACAAACATTACCAAGCTATTTACATACTTGTCCCCCAAGCTGCCATTCCATGCATAAAGTTTTTTTGTTAATGTAAAGCTCCCGTAACAGCTTACCAAAAGGGCCAAAACCAGGCTCAAACCTAATTGCTTTTTGTATTTAAAAATTTTTTTCATGGGAGAATTCTCGTTTTAAAATCCGGTTCCTAAAAGATAGATAAAATGCTTTTTTCAATCAAAATAAAAATCAACTTTTGCCGGGTATCCACAAGGCTTATAAATAAAGGCCTGGAGCTTATCTTTCTGTAAGATACATGGCCAAAAAAAAATACAGAGTTAGAAAAAGTACCAAAATCTGAATAATGTCTTTTAAGCTCCTTTTGTTGCCAGACTATTTTGAAAGGGTTTCTTGTTACTTTTCCCCATAAACCCCCAGGTTCATCCATTCCAAAGTTCCGGACAACTGGCCCCTAAAAAGGAAAAAAGCCTCCCACTCCTCTTCGTGGAGGTTTTTTAAGACCTCTCTGTATTGAGGTTTGATATTGCCTTTGGAATCTGTTAAAAAATCCCGCTCGTATTTGGTGAGCATAGCAAGGGCTTGGTTCCACTTTTGGGCCTTCACATAGCGGATAAACTGCCTGGCCGCCTTTTCTTGAGGGGTTTTATCCTGTGGAATAGCCAAATAGACCCGCTCCAGTTTGCCATCTTTAAGGCTTAAGTATTTCCAGGCATTTACATCAACTTTTGCAAGCCTATCTGGAACTGAGGGGTCGATTTTGGGCCCTTGCATAAAAAAGATTTCCCTGTCTGTTTCTTCAACATACCCAAGGGCCTTTTTCCAGTTTTTGGATTTTACGGCTTTCAAAAAATCCTGGAACACGATTTTCACCTCATGGCGCTCTAATTCGTCCGGATCTAATGTTGCAGGCCCTTCCGGGCAACTTTCCTCGGAGTTTAATTCTTCCTCAGTGTATGAAGCGAGTTCCAGATTCTGCAGCTTTTTATAAATACCAGTGAGCTTTCCTTCTTCCAGATATATGTCTTTGGAATGGGCCAAAGTGGTAAGTTTTAAGGCATCCAGTTTTTTTTGCATTTGAACAGGCACTTTCCCTTCATCATTTAAAAAGAAAAAACGCTCTCTTTCGGATAAATAACTTACGGCCTTTTCGTACTGCTTGGAGTTCACTGCCACTGTAAAAGAAGTGAGGGCAGCCATTTCATCTTCGGGACAATTTTCAGTATATATTTTGTATCTGTTGCTGGAGCAGGCGGATATAAGAAACAGTGCTCCAAGCATAGCTAAGAATATGCTTTTCATAATTAACCTCCTTGATTCATATTCTCCTCTCTGAGAGGTTATAAATATGTTATGCAAAGCCTATGCCACGGAAAAAATAGCCCTAGGCTTTTCAGAAGCGAACTTTGTATTTTTATTGAATGACAATTTGTCTTATAAGGTGATGGAAATTTGAAACTGAGTTGTTTAACCCAAGGAGTGATCCACCCCAGCCTCATTGCACAGAAGGCCTTAAAAAACTGGCTAAACAGCCAAAGGAATATTAATGTGCAATATTTAAGTTCTTTTGATGACTTTAAAAATTTAACGCAATCAAAATCTAAAGTTTTACTACTGTACTTTCACAGGCAAAATATACATGAATCGGCCCTTAAAGCCTTGGAAGATTATGTATTCCAAGGGGGAGGGCTTGTGGCCCTTCATAGTGTCTCCGCTTCTTTTAAGCAAACCAAAAATTTTGCACCCTTCCTGGGCGGCAAATTTAAAAGCCATTATCCGGTACAAAAATTTGTGGTCCACTCCAGTTTGTTGGAGCCCCAATTGTTTTCGGCACAACAGAGTTTTGAATTAAAAGATGAAATATATACCCACGATTTTTACGGCGAGGTTTCTGTCCATTTTTATACGGAATTTGAAAACAAAAATATTCCTTTGGTATGGTCAAAAAAATGGGGAAAAGGAAACATTGTGTATTTAAGCCCAGGCCATAAAGCCTCCAGCCTTGAAAATCCGGCCTTCCAAAAAATTTTACTGCAATCTATGCAAATTGCCTCAGTTGATTCGGCCTTAAACCCCTGATGTATGGGACAGGTGTTGGAAATGGGGATCATTGGTTGCGGGCAAGTTTCCCATTTTATGGCCCTGGCGGCAAAACTGAATCGCCATATCAAAATTACCCATTGTATGGACCCCAATTTGTCCCGGGCCAGATTGTTTTCTAGGCTATATGGGATTCCCAAATATTACGAGTCTGAAGAAGAGTTTTATTCTGATAGTCATTTGCCCGAAGCCGTATACATCGCCACCCCACATTTTTTGCACGGGAAACAAATAGTTAAGGCTCTGGAAAAAGGTACTCATGTTTTGTGCGAAAAGCCTCCTGTGACCGATAGGGAGGACGCTAATTCGGTTTTAAAAACCCTGTATCATTCTTCAGCAAAAGTGGGAATAAATTTTCAATTTCGCTTTGATAAAAATATTTTTAAGCTGCGGGAAATGTTATCCGCAGGGCTTTTGGGTGAGATTTATAACATAACCCTAAAAAGCCTATTTTACAGAAAGGCCAGCTATTTTGGCACAGAAAGCTGGCATGGACAGCCGGAGAAATCCGGAGGGGGAGTCTTAAGCGCACATGGCTCCCATTTGATAAACCTTGCCTTTTGGTTGTTGAATGAAAGGCCCGTAAAAGCCTGGGGGTGCAGTCATCTGGCTCCATATCCAAATTCCTTAATTGAAAGCTCAGGCCTGGCCATGTTAGAGTTGGAAAGTGGGTTATGTATGCAGCTGTATTCCACTGCTCACCAACGCCACTCAAAGCCAATTCAGGTTAAAATTGAAGGTGAAAAAGGATTTTGTTCTTATCAGGGATTCACCGCCTCCAGTTTGAAACACAATTTAACAACTAATATTCCTATATATAAAGCACCCAAATGGGGTCCCCAATCTTTTATGCGCAGCCTAGAGGCTTTTCGTTTATGGCTTAAGGGTGAGGAAGATTACCCTTCGGATTTTAAAAGCTCTCTCAGTACATTTGCGTCCCTGGAAGCTATTTATTTGTCCTCAAAAAGCGGAAAGCCTGAAGCCATCAACCATCAATTTTTTACCGAGGATATTTCTTAGTCTTCCAGATTTTGAGTTTAGGATAAGCAGGCCTTTTTCAGTAACTCCAAATTTAAAAGATGGACTGGGGTACTCAAATTTTCTTTGCGGTAAGCTAAAAGAGAGTTCTGGTATAGCTTTAATAACATAGCTGCTGATACTACGGGCGGGTAATTCAAGTGTTAATATTTGGTTGTCCAAAATTTTATTATCCAATTGAGCCAGGTTTTCGGATTCCGAAGTTCGATAATGTGCCACATCTTCTGATTCAAGATCAAAACCAGTTAACCTTAAACTTTGGCTGATTTCGCTATTGCCGCTATTCAAGGCTACCACGGCAATTTGCCCTGTTTCAGGTCGGTAGGCCGCCAATACATTTTCAGCTGTCTGCTCCAGGATTATGGAATTGGGCCGGATAAACCGGCTAAACTGCCCATGCATAAAAAACCGCTTATTGGGAACAGAAGTTTGCCTGGTCCAGTTGGTGTTAAACGAGCCCCAAACTCCGCCATCCAATGCCTGCCAATCCAACCAGCCGTTAACCCCCATGAGGTTAATGTCCTTAATAATAACATCGGCCATCCAGAGGCTGACATCCATTTGGTTGCCTCCAGGCCAGGAAAGAGGTCCGCTTTCGGATTGCCAGCTTTTTTTGTTTAAGTCAGAAACCATGTTGTTAAATCTGCCTCGGTCTTGCTTTCCGTTATAACTGTGTGTGTTGATTTGGGAAACGTAGCTAAGGGCCGAATCGTCATAACCATTAATGCTTGCAATGGCCTCGCTGATTGAATTTTCATCAGGTGCGCTTATGCTGGTGTGATTTAACTCTTTTTCAACTAAAGCCTGACCCAATAGCTTTACCATACGAGGTTGGTTATTCTTAAATCCGCAACCCTCCTGATTTTTATCGGGCCCTGTCCACCATCTGGCGCTGGGCTCATTAAAAGGAATTACGGTTTCAAATTCAATACCCCATTGGTTTTTAAAGTTTAACAATACATCGCTTATGTATTGGGCAAAGACATCAAAATATTCCTCTTTTAAATTATCGGATCCATCGGTGTTTCCTCCTACGCAACCGCTTTTTGTCATCCACCAGGGCGGAGAGTTTGAAAAGGCTTCGAGCTGGGTGTTTTGACTGTTTGCAATTAATGCCTCCAAAACCCTTCTCTGGTAGGAGTCAGCTTCCCAGTTGTATTCGCCTTCTTCAGAATCTTTATATCCGGGTATATCCCCGTATTGTCTCATATGGTCGTGGCCGGGCGCATCTCCGCCACCAATATTGTAGCGAAAAAGATTGTAGCCAAGGCCCGTATCGGGGTGCGTGAGATATCCTATAACAGATAAAAAATTGGGAGAGTCCCAGCGTCCTACACCATTAGCCCACCAACATAAGCTGGTGCCCCAACCCTCAAAGTTTTGCAGTTGGCGGGATTTGTCTAATTCAATATCGCTCTGGCCCAGAATATTTTGAGTAAAAAGGCAGCTTATTAAAAAGTAAAGTGGTTTGGAATTTCCCTTTAATTTTCCCATCAGCCTAAAGATACTGCCGAATTCTTTTTTCCGTATTTAAAATAAAGGATCATTACAAAGGCACTGGTGCAAAGTTTAAACAAATTTCCCAAAATTAGGGGAACATTGCCGATTTTAATGGCGTAAACAATCCACAGGCTTCCCAAGGAAAATATGGTGAAAAAGGTTCCCAAGGAAACATTGTCTGCATTTTTGTGCTTTAGGATTTTTACACCCTGGAAAAGGGGGTTTAATTCCATTAGTGTGGACAATAGTATTAGCCATTCCAATATTCCATAATCGCTCATTTTTACTCCGGGTATTAGGTATTTAAATTAGGCGAGCCGCTTCAGGGCCAGCGAAGAAATGGTATCGCCCAGGGAAAGGCTCGATGTGGCCGCTGGAGAAGGCGCGTTGCATATGTTAATTACACCAGGTTGTTCGTCTATCCAGAAATCATCCACCAGGCCTGTCACTCTGTGGCATGCCTGGGCGCGCACTCCACTTTTATCGGGAATTAAATCATCCTCCTCAATGGTCGGCACCAGCCTTTGCAAGGCATGGGTAAATGCTTTTTTGGAGAGAGAACGATATATTTCTCCTAGGCCAGTGCGCCAGTATTTTAGGCAAACTTTTCTAAAGCCTGGCCACTCCAAGGACTCCCAAAACTCTTTTTTATTATAACTGAAAAAATTATAACCTTCCCTGCGAAAGGCAAAAACCGCATTTGGCCCTGCGTGAACCCCACCATCTAACAGGCTGGTAAAATGCACACCCAAAAATGGAAAGCGGGGATCGAGAACCGGGTAAATAAGGGACTTTACTAAATACTCTTTTTCGGGTTTTAGTTTGTAATACTCGCCTCGAAAGGGAATGATACGTATGTCCAAATTGGGATTGGTTTGCCTGGCCAGCACATCGGCGTAAAGCCCCGCGCAATTAAGAACCAGCTTTGCCTGGATGTTATGGTTTGTGCTGGTGATGCTTATACTGCCTTCGCCAGTTACATCAAGCTTTTCCACTTTTTCAGAAAGAAAAATCCGCCCCTCTTTTTGCTGAAATAATTCGGCCAGTTTTTGAACCACAGTTTTAAAATCTATGATACCTGTATAGGGAACATACAGGCCCATAACTCCGCTAACATAGGGCTCGATTTCGCGGATTTGTTCAATTTTTAATTTTTTTACCTGATCCAAGCCGTTTTGCAGAGCCCGGTTGTATAAATGTTCCAGGGGTCGGAGCTCTTTCATTTTAGTGGCCACAATCACTTTGCCACAAATGTTATAGGGAATGCCGTGTTTCTGGTTAAAATCCAGAAGCATTTTGTAACCATTTAAACAGTTTTGCGCTTTTAAGCTGCCGGGTTTGTAGTAGAGGCCGGAGTGGATTACCCCACTGTTTCGTCCGGATTGGTGCTTTGCCAGCTCAGGTTCTTTCTCCAATAAAGCGATTTTTAATTTGGGATTTTTTTCGGATAGCTTGAAGGCTGTGGCCAATCCCACAATTCCCCCACCTATGACAACCGCATCAAATTCCATAATATTAAACCCCAAAAGTTTGGGCTAAATATAAAATTTTGGGAGAAGATTCGAAATTTTAGAATCAGCTAAAAGTTTCCACAATTTTTTCCAGGGCCTTAGCCAATGCGTCGATATCTTCGGCGCGGTTGTAAATTCCGAAAGAAGCTCTGGTGGTGGCAGGCACTCCGAAAAACTGCATGGTGGGCTGGGCGCAATGGTGGCCGGCCCGAATGGCAACGCCCTTGTCATCTAAAAGGGAGCCAATGTCATGGGGGTGCACATTTTCCAGGGTAAAACTTATGATACCCGCTTTGTGTGAGGCTTCCCCAATAATTTTCAGGCTGGGTATTTCCCGAAGTTTGGCTTCGCCATAGGCAAGCAATTCATTTTCCAGTTTTTCGATATTTTCAAACCCGATTTTTTCCACATAATCCAGTGCGGCGCTTAGGCCAATAACCTGAGCGATGGCCGGTGTCCCCGCTTCAAATCGATGGGGAGGTTTTTGAAAGGTGGTCCCTTCAAAGGTTACCCATTCTATCATGTCTCCACCCCTTTGGTAGGGGGGCATCATTTCCAATAAATCTTTTTTGCCATACAGGGCTCCGATGCCAGTGGGCCCGTAAATTTTATGCCCGGAAAAAGCGTAGAAATCCGCATCCATTTCCTGTACATCCACTTTCATATGCGCCGTGGATTGGGCGCCATCCACCATAACCACTGCACCCACCCGATGGGCTGCCTGGGTGATTTCTGAAACAGGATTAATAGTGCCCAAAGCATTGGATACATGGTTTACAGCCACAATTTTTGTTCGAGGGGAAAGCAATTGGTGGAAGCTTTCCATTATGAGCTCTCCCTTTTCATTCATGGGAATCACTTTTACTTTAGCTCCCACTTTTTCTTCCAGCATTTGCCAGGGAGTGATGTTAGCATGGTGCTCCATGGCCGAAATCAATATTTCATCGCCTCTGGATAAAAAATTAAGCCCGTAAGAATAAGCTACCAGGTTTATGCTTTGCGTGGTGCCCGATGTATAAATGATTTCGGAAGGCTGGTCGGCATTTATCAGCTTGGCGATTTTTTGCCTTGTGCCTTCATAGGTTTCCGTGGCTTTGGAGCTTAATTTATACACCCCCCGACGCACCGTTCCGTATTCTTCACTATAAAAACGTGTAATGGCATCAATTACTTCTTTTGGTTTTTGAGTGGTGGCAGCGCTGTCTAGGTAGTGGAGCGACCCTTCATTTTTTACCAACAGGGGAAAGTCCTGCTTAAAATCTTTGGCGGTTACTGTGGCTAGGCTTTGGGACATATTAAGAGGGCTTTTTAAAATACTGTGTGAAAATAGTTTTGATTTCCGGTTCGGCAATAGCTTCCAGATTTTTGGCGATGGCGGCTTGGTTTAACATCCATTGGGCCTCAGTTGGACTTATTCCTCTGGATAATAAATAGAATAGCTGCTGGGCATCGGTTTGCCCAATGGTGGCGCCGTGATTGCATTTTACTTCGTCGGCATATATCATTAAGTTGGGCTTGTTATTGGCTTTGGCATCATCCGATAACATCAGATTATGGATAAGTTGCTTGGCCTCTGTTAAGTCTGCTTTGGGATAAACCACTATGGTGGCATCGGTTGTGCATCGGCTTTTATCGCCCAACAGGTTGTTAAAAAGCTGGTTTGAATAAGCTCCGGGAGCTCTGTGATGGATGTTAATGTATTGGTTGCTTTCCCGGGTGCCGTATAAAAGAGCGGTGGAAGTATAGCTGGCATCGGCGCTTTCGCCCCGCAATACCGCCGAAAAATTTTGCCGGGACAATTGGCAGCCCTTGCTGAAATTATTGGCCTTTAGCACGGCTTTTTCGCTAAGGCTGCATTTTATGCGGGTTAAGTTAAAATGTTGTTCATCCATTTCATCGCTTTGAATCCAGCTTAACTCGCTTTCTTTTTCCAGATTAAGGCTTACATAGTTGTTTTGTAAAAGGGAATTTTTTGAATGGCAAACCCGGTGATAAACAACGCTGGCCTTAATGCCTTCAGCTATATTTATATGTATGCGGCTGTCCGTTCGAAATCCTTCCCGGTTACCGTCTGATTCACTAACATCCAAAATGAGCAAAGGCTCCGGCAGATTAGCGGAAATATCGAGGCTAAGCGGGGCGTGGGCGCATAAATCTGCCAATTCCTCAAAAAAATCAGCTTTAGGCAAATAGTTGAAGTTTTCTGTCTCAAAATCAATGTTATTAAATTTAATAACCTCGCCTGATTTGCAACTCAGGCCCAGGGCTTTAAAGTCAGAAGAAAGCTCTGTAAGCATTTCTCCATTCCGCAAAACAATTTTAGGCCCTTTCCATTGGTTAAAAATATTTTCGGGCAGGGTGTTAACATTGGCAGCTGTGCTTTTATCTTTATCTGGGAAGGCGTAGGCATTTAACTTTTCATGTGTTAAATAGGAAAACTCCTCCTGGCCTCTGTTGGGAAGGCCTATTTCTTTCAAAGCCCTCAATTTATTATTACCAAAAGGACTTTGTTTGTTTTTTTGCAAAACCCACTGTTCTAAAATTTCCAGAGGGTTATTTGATGTATTTAATTCCATAACGTCCAACTTTAAATGACTTTTAAACCAGCCAGTCGTAACCCTCTTCTTCCAGTTTTAAGGCCAGTGATTTATCACCGGATTTAATTATTTGTCCGGCGCTTAATACATGGACAAAATCCGGCTGGATGTAATTGAGGAGTCGTTGGTAGTGGGTAATTAATATAATGGCATTATCGGGGCCCTTGAGGCTGTTAATGCCATTGGCCACAATTTTTAAGGCGTCAATATCCAGACCCGAATCTGTCTCGTCCAGAATGGCCAGCTTGGGTTTTAAAATAGCCATTTGCAAAATTTCATTGCGCTTTTTTTCTCCGCCGGAAAAACCCTCGTTTAAAAAACGGTCTTTGTATTTAATATCCATTTTTAAAAGTTTCATGTTTTCACTGAGAATATCGTCAAAATCAAGGGGGTCCAATTCTTCCAGGCCCAAATGCTTTTGTTTGGCATTATAAGCCGCCCTTAAAAACTCGGCGTTGTTCACTCCGGGAATTTCCACCGGGTATTGAAAGCCCATAAAAATACCGCGTACGGCCCTTTCGTGAGGCTCTAGCTCCATGATGTTTTCACCTTCAAATTCAATTTTTCCATCTGTAATTTCGTAGTCGGGATGTCCGGCCACCAATTTGGACAGAGTGCTTTTGCCTGAGCCATTAGGGCCCATAATCGCATGAACCTGGCCTTTTTCCACTTTAATGTTAATGCCCTTTAAAATGGGATCTTCAATTTTGGCGTGTAAATTTTCTACAACTAACATTTATTTCCTTTAATAATCATTGTTTGCAATGAACCTGGCTCATTTTCCTTAACCCACAGAATTTTCCAATTTTAGAGAAAGCAATTGCCTGGCCTCTACGGCGAATTCCATGGGAAGCTGGTTAAACACATCTTTACAAAAACCGTTGATAATCATACTTACGGCTTCTTCTGTGGGAATGCCCCGCGAGTTTAAATAAAAGATTTGCTCTTCGCTGATTTTGGAAGTTGAGGCCTCGTGTTCCACCTGTGAGCTTGAATTGGCTCCTTCAATATAGGGGAAAGTATGGGCGCCGCATTTATCGCCAATTAACATGCTGTCGCATTGGCTGAAGTTTCGGGCGTTTTTAGCTCCCTTATTTATTTTGACCAGGCCCCGGTAACTGTTGTTGGAGTTGTCCGAAGATATTCCCTTCGATACTATTTTAGACTTGGTGTTTTTTCCGGCATGTATCATTTTGGTGCCGGTGTCTGCCTGCATGTATCCGTTGGTTAAGGCCACAGAATAAAATTCGCCTATGGAATTGTCTCCGGCTAAAATACAGGAAGGGTATTTCCAGGTGATAGCAGAGCCGGTTTCTACCTGGGTCCAGGAAATTTTGGAATCTTCTCCTTTGCACAATCCGCGCTTGGTCACAAAGTTATAGATGCCGCCTTTGCCTGTTTCGGGATCTCCCGAATACCAGTTCTGTACAGTGGAATATTTTATTTCCGCTCTGTCCATTGCTACAAG
The DNA here is from genome assembly GCA_050294405.1 of Fibrobacteria bacterium. Lineage (GTDB taxonomy): Bacteria > Fibrobacterota > Fibrobacteria > UBA11236 > JADFYW01 > JBNKOC01. The sequence continues at coordinate 23,893 of JBNKOC010000030.1, forward strand.
CTCCACCACAGCGGCATGTAATTGATTGCTGTCAAAACGGGGAGCGGTACAACCTTCCAAATAGGATACATAGCTGTCGTCAGCGCAAATAATTAAGGTGCGTTCAAATTGACCCGATTCCTCGGTGTTGATTCTAAAGTAGGTGGATAGTTCCATAGGGCTTACGGTATTTGGCGGTATATATACAAAGGAACCATCGGTAAATACGGCGCTGTTAAGGGCGGCATAATAATTGTCTCCAATGGGGACCACACTGCCCAAGTACTGTTCCACAAGTTCGGGATATTCCTGTACAGCTTCGTTAATGGAACAAAAAATAATGCCCACTTCCATAAGCTTTTTCTTATGGGTGGTGGCCACGCTCACGCTGTCAAACACCGCATCCACCGCCACATTGGCCAATTGTTTTCTTTCTTCAAGAGGAACGCCCAGCTTGTCGAAAGTTTTAATCAGCTCAGGATCAACCTCATCCATGCTGTTTAATTTTTTTTGTTTGGGCTGAACGTGGTATACAATATCCTGATAATTAATAGGTGGGTAATGCACATGGGGCCATTTAGGCTCTTTCATGGTGAGCCATTTCTTATAGGCTTTTAAGCGAAAGTCCAGCATAAACTGGGGTTCTTTTCTTTTTTGAGAGATAAAACGTATAACTTCTTCGCTTAAACCCTTTTCGATTTTTTCCATTTCAATGGTGGTGGTAAAACCGGGAAGGTATTCTCTGGGTTTGCGAAATTTTTCGTTGCTTGTTGCGTTTTCGGGAACAGTCATAAAATTAGTACCAGGTTTCAGATTCGGGCACCACTTCTATGCCGGAAAACACTTCGTTGCGAAGGTGGTTTTCCACATAGGATAAGGTTGCACCCTGGGAAGAGGAACATCCGCCGCAGGCGCCTTCCCATTTGATTTTTAATTTATAGCCTTCTTCCAGTCCCATAATGGTAACATCACCGCCATCGGTATTAAGACCGTAGCGAATATCCCGGTCCAGCACTTCTTCAATGCGGGCAATTTGTTCTTCCACGGGAGTTTCCATCCATTTTTTTTCTTTTTCACCTAAGGATTCAAAGTTGGGGGCATGGGCCGCCTTATTTTTTTTCACCTCAATGGCGGTTAAAGCCACGTTTTTGGCATTGGGGTAGGCTTCTTTAAGCCCCAATAACAAAACGGGTACGGCAGACAAATGTTTTTCCATTAAAGAAGGATCTAATGGTTTGTCAGATACATCCCGCAGTTGTTGTTCAATTTCTTCCGGGGTAATGGCTACAGCCTGATAAAAAGGCTTATCTTCGGCCATAATACTAAGCATTTCCCCAATGGCCACAGATAAGGTGCCACCATAGGCGAAAAAGCGGGTGGAGTATACCGTGTCGGATTGGGGGTGCACCAGCCAGTAAAATTTAATGTCCTGATGTTTAGCTTCCACCAGAGCCATGTCTTTTAAGGTGGCGTCCTCTTGAAAAAAGGCGCCTCGGTGTCCTGGCTTGGCGGCCAAATCCATGATTTTTTGCGAATATTCTGGCTTGTTTTGTTTTTCCATTTTATTGCCGGTTAAAAGGCTTCGAAGTCCCATTTGATTATAATAGTATATAATTTATTAATTATCTACCAAGTTGGTAGGCAATTAATGAAATTTGGATGCCGCATTTCAGAGCCTGAAAAAGCCAAAATTTCCAGGAAAAAGGCACCCACAAAAGCCTATTTTGATACCGGCCAAAAAATTAACTTTAAAAGACCACAAAAATGAGCAAATAGACATGGAAAGAAAATTTGTCCGAGAAATATTAGCTGGAAATCACTCCGGGGAGACCCTCGTAAAGGGCTGGGTGCGCACCCGCCGGGACTCCAAAGGTGGCTTTTCCTTTTTGGAAATCAACGACGGCAGTTGCCAGAGCAATTTGCAGGTGGTGGCCGATGGAAATCTGAGCAATTACCAAAGCGAGGTGTTGCGCCTTTACGTGGGCAGTTCTGTGGAGGTGGTTGGCCGGGTTCAAAAGTCAGAAGGTGGGAAACAAAATTTTGAATTGTTAGCGGAACAGATATCTGTACTGGGATTGGCGGACCCCGAAAGCAATCCGGTGGGCAAACAAAGAGTGAGTTTTGAGCTTTTACGTGACATACCCCATTTAAGAACGCGGACTAATACCTTTGGCGCAGTGTTTCGACTGCGAAACGCCCTTTCCTTTGCTATACATCGTTTTTTTCAGGAACGAAAATTTTTATATGTGCAAACACCCATAATCACGGCATCGGACTGTGAAGGGGCAGGGGAGATGTTTCAAGTAACTACCTTGGACTTGGAAAAATTAAAGAATGAAAAAACCGTGGATTACCAAAAGGATTTTTTTTCAAAACCTTCTTACTTAACAGTGAGCGGACAGTTGGAGCTGGAATCTTATGCCTGCTCCCTGGGCAATGTATACACTTTTGGCCCCACTTTCAGAGCGGAAAATTCACATACATCCCGCCATTTGTCTGAATTCTGGATGGTGGAGCCGGAAATGGCTTTCGCAGAATTGGAAGACGATATGGCTTTGGCGGAAGATTTTTTAAAGTATGTCTTTAAAGCCGCTTTGGAGGAATGCGGAGAAGACATGGCTTTTTTTGAAGCAAGGATAAAAAAAGGAATTGTTTCGACTCTGGAAAGCTTAGTGGAATCCAAATTCAATCACTTAACTTATACCGAAGCGGTGGCGGAGTTGGAAAAATCCGGAGAAAAATTCGAATACCCAATAAAATGGGGAATGGACTTGCAATCGGAACACGAACGCTTTTTGACGGAGCAAATTTGCAAAGGTCCCGCCATAATCACCAATTATCCCAAGGACATTAAGGCCTTTTACATGAAGCTGGGAGAGGATGGGAAAACTGTTCGGGCTATGGACGTTTTGCTTCCCCAGGTGGGAGAAATTATTGGGGGAGCCCAACGAGAAGACAGGCTGGAATTGCTGGAAAACAGAATGCGTGCAAGCGGGATAGAGCCGGAGTCCATGTCCTGGTATCTGGATTTAAGGCGTTTTGGATCCGTGCCCCATGCGGGTTTTGGCCTTGGTTTTGAGAGATTGGTGCAGTTTTGCTCGGGAATGACCAATATCCGGGATGTAATTCCTTTTCCCCGCACGCCAGGAAACTTTTCTGTGTAATTTTGTAACTTATTTTTGTCTCAGCCTACTGAATAAAAAAAGGATAAAGGATCTTTTAAAATGACTTTTTTGCGAAAATGTTTGCTGCCAGGGATGCTGCTTATTTTGGGACTGGCCCATAGCTTTGCCTTTGACTTAGAATTCAAGAGTTGGGATAGCCTTCTTAAAAAATATGTCAGAGCAAAAGAAACTGGAAAAACAACACAGGTGCTTTACACTGAGCTAAAAAAAAACAAAAAGGAGTTGGAGCCTGTCCTTGCGGAGTTCAGCACAGTTAACCAAAAGGAATTCGACTCCTGGGATTCTAAAAATCAATTGGCCTTTTTGTTAAATGCCTACAATCTTTTTACCTGGAAATTAATGGTGGATAATTGGCCTGTTAAATCCATAAAAGACATTGGCAGTGTGCTAAAAAGCCCCTGGAAAATTGAGTTTTACAATTTGCTTGGTAAAAAACGCAGTTTGGATTGGCTGGAGCACGATGTTATTCGAAAAAACTATGCGGAACCTCGGGTGCATTTCGCTTTAAACTGCGCTTCCATAGGTTGTCCCCCTTTAAGAGGCGAGGCTTATGTGGCCTCAAAGCTAGAAACCCAACTGGAGGAACAAACAAAAATGTTTTTAAGCAATCCAAAAGAAAATTCTTTTAATGTAAAGACAAAAAAACTGGAGCTCAGCGAAATTTTTTCTTGGTTTAAGGGGGACTTCACTAAGAAGTCTAAAAGCCTTCCCCATTGGTTAAGCCATTATTGGCCAGAAGTAAACCCTAAGGAAAACTGGGATATTAAATTCAAGGACTATAACTGGAAGGCAAATGGGATATAGCAGCCAGGGTTTCACCGCAACTTGGATTCACGTAAAATGGGAGTTTGAGGTAGAAAAATCCCTCCGGATTTTGAGTACCATTCTCTGAACTTGCCTGCTCCCATGGGATGGCCGATATAAAATCCCTGAGCATAATCGCATCCAATATCTCTTAAAAAATTATAGGCTTCGGGGGTTTCCACTCCCTCAGCAACAATTTTGATACCCAGGTTCTTGCAGAGCTCAATGGTGGATGCGGTTATGTAAGTATTTCTGCTTTTTAGGGGTAAATCTTTTATAAAGCTTTTGTCGAGCTTGACGTGAGAAACAGGTAATTCATTTAGATACTGCAAAGAAGAATATCCTGTACCAAAATCATCAATACTTACGCAAATATTCGCATCTCTTAATCTTGAAAGCTCCTGAATGCAACGCTCCGGTTCGGACATAAGTTCACCTTCGGTTATCTCCAACTCAAGGCTTTCACAAGGTATCTGATATATTTCTAACAATTCCAAAACGCTGTCCACAAAATTGGGCATCAATAAGTTTTGTGTGGAAATGTTTACCGCCGTGGTTATGAAAATTCCTAGTTCCCTCCACTGGGCATTTCTTTCAAGTGCCCTGGCAAGGGCCAATTGGGTTATTAAATGTATATTTGCGCTTTTTTCCGCATCCACAATAAATTTGGAAGGCGGAATTTGGCCATATGTATGGTGTTCCCACCGTATTAATGCTTCCACCCCAATCACAGAACCGTTTTCCAACTGTACCTTTGGCTGATAGTGAAAATCTACATTTCCAGATTCCAGGGCTTGCTTTAATTCGCCCATAATTTCCAGGTTGTCTTTAATTTTATTTTCAAAGTTGGAATCAAATTCCACTAATGTTAGTTTACTTTTGCAGGCGGCGATAGCAGCCACCTTTGCAGCTCGAAGGTAGGATTCTGTATCTTGAAGCTGGTTGTTTAAACGAACGTATCCCACGCAAAAGTCTCCATGCAGCGAAAGGTTTCCCACCTGGCAGGGCATGCGAATGGCTGAGCGTATGTCGCTTAATATGTATTCTAATTGGTTTGATAAACTGGAGCGTATCAGCAAGGCTAGCTGGTTAGAGTTTGCCTTGAAAATTTTGCAATTAGGCAATAAAATTTCAATATGCTGTTCCAGTTGAAAAAGCAGTTCATCTTTGCTGGAACTGCCAAAAGCGGATTCAATTTCCATGGAATTCTTCAAAGAAATTAATATTAATGCTCCGGAATTGCTTTTGTCTTTTCCGTACTCCAATTCCAATTCAAGGGAGCGAAGGAGGCTGCGTTGGTTGGGAAGCCCCGTGGAATCTTCATGGTATATCATCCAATTTAACTTTTCTTCTGCCATTTTTCGTTCAGTGATATCCAGGGATAATATAAACACCCCTTCTGGCACAGGTTCAAAACGCAGTTCAAACCATGCCTTAGAACCATCGGGATAAGAAAATAAATTCTCCATTTCTCTGGGTTTGCGGTTTTCCATACAATCGCGAAGGATAGCAAACATTTCCGTGTGTTCGATTCCCGGATAGGATTCCAGCATGGTTTTGCCAATCAATTCTTCTTTAGACTTTTTTCCCTGACGGGAAACAGTCTCGTTTACATACAGGTACTTCCAGTCTGGGGTAATTATTTGAAAGCCTTCTAACAAATTGTCAAACAACTTTTGAAATTGGGGAAGAGGCAAGGCCCCATTTGGCGAATTGAGTGGCGACATTTTTTACCTACCTAGCTAACTTATATTAATAATTCAGATTCGGGATTATATTTTATCGGTTTTTTTTATAATTTGCTGCGGCTGTGAAACTATTTTTGGGTGTTTATTAGTTATATTATAAGCATTGCAAAATATGTTTCTACCCTAGGTGAAAAAACCAGTGGTACCAACAAGGTTAAACAAAATTACAATTGAAAAAATAATGAAGAAAAATGCCACTCTGTATGCTTATCTAACCCTGGTGCGTTTTCCCTCCATTTTTAGCGCCATGTCCAATATATGGGCAGGCTTTTTTATAGCCGCTGGCTTTCAGGAAGGAGTCTCTGTTACTGCTTTGGTATCGGGTTTAATAGCTTCTGCTCTTTTTATAATGGCGGGTATGGCTTTAAATGATGTGGCGGACAGGGTAGAGGATGCCCTAGAAAGGCCGGATAGGCCCATTCCCTCCAAAAAAATCAAAGCCAAGCAGGCGACCAGTTTTTCCATAGCCATTATTGTCATAGGGCTTTTGCTAATATTTTCCATAAAGTTAAGCGCCATGTTAGTAGCAGCCATACTATGTTACTCCATTTATCTCTATAATTTTGTTTTGAAAAAAGGAAAATACGGGCCCTTGGCCATGGCGCTTTGCCGGGTGTTTAATTTGCTATTGGGTGTTATGTTAGGTTTGGGACAAACAGGCCTTTTTGAATTTATAAATCTGAAAACCTTTTTTGCTTTATTATCTCTTGGGATGTACATCTATTTAGTGACGTTCTTAGCCCGGGATGAAACTAGAGGCAATAGTCGTGAAAGAGCCACTGCTTTTATGTTAGGCATGATGTTGTGGGGAGGCATGTGGCTGGGCTACTTTTTATCCAGCAGTTGGAGCCGCGAAAAATGGGCAGGGCTTTTGGTTTTGGCCTTACTGGGCTACTTTGTAATGAGACCTATGTTAAATTTTTTCAAAGAGCCTTCGGCCAAGCACACGGGAAAGCTTGTAGGGGTTATGCTAGGATGTATTCCTCTTTTGGATATAATGGCTCTGTTGCTTCACCAAAGCAAATTGCCAGTTGCTGCAGTACCCTTACTGCTTTTGTTTTTGGCTAAAAGAAGCGCCCGGATTTTTTATGTAACCTGATTTTATCAGGCAGCGATATTTTCTTCTCTATTGGCTAGTGACAATAACTTGTTTATCAATTGGGAAGTGTTTATGGGTTTAATCAAATAATCCTTTACCCCGTATTTCATAACTTTAACAATTTTTGCTTTATCGCTAACAGAAGATACCATCATCACCGGCAAGTGAGAGTAGTTTTTGTTTTTCTTTAAATAGTCTAAAAGGCCCAGGCCATCCATAGGGCCAGGCATAATCCAGTCTAAAATTATGGCCGAAGGAAGGTTATCCATCACTTCCAACGAATCAATGCATTCCTGTGGCGAGCTGCATTTTATCATTTCAAAGGATTGCAGAAAAGGCGAGTTTTTAAACTGGTTCTCATATATCTTTAACATCATATGAGAATCGTCCACAACAAGGATAGATTTTTTAGGACTATTAGGCACGATGCCTTCTTGTATTTGTTAACATGATGCTGAAAAATTTTGCGAAACTGAACAACCCTAAACTATTCAAATTATACAGGGGAAGTTGATTTTTACCCATAAAAAAATCAGGATTTTTATTAAAAAATCCCCTCAAATGACCCAAAATCATCAATCACCAGGGGCGAAATGACAAGATTTATTGCAGTTTTCTGGCGGCATCCAGAGCAAAATAGCTCAGGATAATATCTGCTCCAGCCCTTTTCATACAAAGCAAGCTTTCCATCATGGCGGCCTCTTCATCAAGCCAGCCGTTTTGAGCTGCCGCCTTTATCATGGCGTATTCACCACTAACATTGTAGGCCGCAATGGGGAGGTTTACATTCTTTTTTAACAAGGCAATAATATCCAAATAGGGAAGGCCGGGCTTTACCATAACCATGTCCGCACCTTCTTCCACGTCCATCATTACTTCCCGAAGCGCCTCTCTGGAATTTGCAGGGTCCATTTGATAGGTCTTTTTATCTTTGGGAATGTCATCTGAACCTTTAGGCGCAGATTCAAGGGCATCCCTAAAAGGACCGTAAAAGGCAGAAGCGTATTTTGCCGCATAGGATAAGATGCCAACATCGCTAAATGCAAACTCATCCAGCACCGAGCGGATGTATCCCACGCGGCCATCCATCATATCTGAGGGCGCTACGATATCCGCCCCGGCTTCAGCCTGTATTTTTGCCATTTGTCCAAGTATTTCCAAAGTGGCATCATTATTGATCTTGCCATTTTCCACCAGGCCATCGTGGCCATCAATAGAGTATGGATCCATGGCCACATCTGTTACCACGGTAACGCCGGGAAACTTTGATTTGATTTCAGAGATGGTGTTGGGGTACAGCCCTTTAGGATTGGCCGATTCGCTGGCTGTTTTATCTTTTTTTTCGGCGGGCAGGGCTGGAAATAAGGCCACTGCGGGAACAGCTAATTTTAAAGCTTCTTCTACTTGTTTTAATATGCCGTCAATGGAATAGCGATATTGACCGGGCATAGACCCTATGGCCTGTTTTATATTCTTCCCTTCGGTCACAAAGAGAGGAAGAATGAAATCACTAGGGGAGAGCTGATTTTCCCGAACCATGCTCCGAATGCTTGGGCTTACCCTGTTGCGTCTGGGGCGAGAAGGAATGTATATCTCCTCGTCGCCATGATGATGGTGGTGATCACAGCATTCTTCAGTCATAATATTTCCTTTTTTACAGGGCCGCTACAATTTGTTTGCGCAGCTCAGACAATTCTTCGGGAATGGCAGGCTTAGCTCGGGAGAAAGTTAAATCTCCCTCCCCAAACATGGGCACTAAATGCACATGGGCGTGGGGTACTTCAAGCCCTGCCACCATAATGCCAACTCTTTTACAGGGGACCGCTTTTTCTAAAGCGGGAATTATTTTTTTGGCAAATGGCAAAAGGCCGGATAAAATATCGTCGTCCAAATCAAAGATGTAATCGGTTTCCTGTTTGGGAATAACCAGACAATGACCGGGATTAATGGGACGAATATCTAAAAAAGCGAAATACTTGTCGCTTTCAAGTATTTTTTCGCAAGGTATTTCTCCCTGGATAATTTTGGTAAAAATACTTGGCATGAATGGAATCGATATGCCTGTGCAGCGCAGGCATATACATTCAAAATTATTTTATCTCTTTATGAACTGTGTGGCGGTTCAAAAAAGGATTGTACTTTTTAATTTCAATTCTTCCAGGCTGCTTAGACTTATTTTTTGTGTACATGTAGCGGCTAGGCGGCTTTCCTTCGTTGCGAGCCTCTGTGCATTCCACTGTTACCACTACTCGTTTTCCTTTAATTTGTGGCATTCTACAAATCCTTATTAAAAATGTTTTCGGGCAAATATTAATTAATTTGCTCTAAAATTTCCAATTCCTGGTTGGTTTTATCCTGACTCCAGATTCCCAGGGTGTTTGTAGCAAAAACGTTGACGTCGTAGACTCCAGGCTCAAAGACGCCGAAGATCCCGGGTGAAAACTCCCAACTGCCGTCAGACTTTGGCTTTGTGTTTTTCCTTAGGCCCTTTACCTCCAGGATGATAGTGGCCAGGGTATCGGAAACCCAGCCGTTAAATCCGGGAATACTGTCAGAAATGACCTGTTTGACGATACTTACTTCAGGGGGTTGGGGGCAAAGGGTTAAACCGGATAAAGTGGTTTTTCTTTTGAAAAAGTCCAATTGGCTGGAATCGTGAAAGCAAAATCCATCGTTTAAAATTAAAAATTCCAACTTGTTAAGTCTGGTAATTTCCCTGGGAAGGGAATCTAATGGGTTGTCTTTTAGGTTTAAGCTGTTAAGGACAGATAAATTTCCCAGGGACCTGGGCATATCCCGGAGCTTATTTTGGCTGAGCATTAGGGTAATGAGTTTATTGGCTTGGCCCAGGCTGTTGGGCATGGATTCCAGTTCGTTGTTTTCCAGGAATAACTCTTTGAGAGAAATGAGCCCTCCAAAAAACTCTCTAAGATTTTTCAGCTTGTTGTGGCTTAAATCCAGGATTTCCAACTTGGAAAGTTTTATTAGTGAATCGGGAATTGAAATTATTTGGTTGCGGCCCAAATAAATCTTTTCCAGTTCTGTTAAATTTCCCAAGTCGCTTGGAAGGTTCACCATTAAGTTTTGTGAAAAATCCATTATTCGCAATAGGCTGTCTTTGGTAAGTTTTACGGGAAACTGGTTTATTTCATTTGCTCTGCCATAAATTTCTTCCAGGCTGCTCAGTTGGTCTATTTTTTCGGGAAGGGATTTGATTTTATTGTTTTGGAAATTTAAAACTTTAAGTTGGGATAGGTCGTCAATAGTTTTACTAAAGCTTCCCAAATTGTTGTCTCTAACGTTTAAATGCTCCAATTTGGCCCAGCGAGTAGTTTCTGAAACCAGGTTAGTTAATTGGTTGTAACTTACATCTAAAAATTTTAGGTTAGGCAGCTTTGCCATAGATTGGGGAATACTTTGCAACTGGCAGCGGGAGCAACTCAATGTATCTAATTTTTCCAATTGGCCTATGGCATTGGGCAGTTTGGCTAATAAGCTGCCATCTGCAATTATGGAGGTTAACTCGGTTAAAAAGGCAGTTGTGTCGGGCAAAATTTTAAGTTGGGAATTCGCGAAGTTGAGTTTTACGATGCGGTTATTTTTAAGGACGCGGTACTTTGTTTCATTGGAGTTGGAAATACCGTTTTCCTCCAGTATTAAGGCTAAAATATCCGCATCTCGCTGGGCTGAATCTATGGTTATGCTATCCAGGGCCAAACTGTCCGAAGCCGCAGGGTCTTTTTTTATGGCGTCCGGCGGGTCAAGTATGCATCCCTGGAAGAATCCCGCGGAAAGGTAGAAGACAGGTAGGGCAACAAAGAGCGCGCGGATAACCGGTATATAACATTTGGATACTTTTGCTAACATATCAGGATAAATCGGGTTTTCGGTAAATGATTTTAATTAACACCTGGGCTAACTCGGGATTACGCGCCACCAAGGTATCCAACTGGGCGAAATAATTTTTTTTATCGCCCATGTTGTAATATATCTTGCCCAGCTCGTAATGGGCGTAATACCAATCGGGCTTTATTTTAAGGGTTTGCCGCAAGGATTGAATGGCGAACTCGTATTGATTGATGTTTCCATAACATATGCCAAGTCCCATATAAGCTCTGGGGTTCTTTTTGTTAAGTTTAAGGGCCTGATTAAAATAATGTATGCCACTGCTAAAATCCTGTTCCTCAATTTTTAACCAGCCAAGGCCTGTTAAAGCCAGGTCATTTTTTGGGTCGCCGGCTAAAGCTTTGGAAAGAGCTTCAAACTCCCATTGAAGGGTTTCGGGGTTTTTTGCACTGCCTTTTAACTGGCTTTCTTCAAAGGAGGAACAGCCCAAAAACAGAAAAAGTAAAAGCAAGCTTTTCACAGCTTTTCTCCATGGGGCCTTAACTTTTCCCCCTTTTTAATTATCCCACCAAATTGCCTAAATCGCCAATATTCACCATATTTTTACAAAAATGTGGAAAAACTCCCTCAATTTTTAGTTTTTTATCATTTGTTGAGCTCTATGGCCCGTCTGTTTCGTTATTTGAAATCCCATCCAAAAACTTCTTTGAAGGCTTATTTAATATTACTGGCTTTTGTGGGCTATTTCATTAGCCTGGCGCCGGGGATTTCTTTGTGGGATAGTCCAGAATTTTCTGCTGCCATTAACCAATTGGGAATTCCCCATCCGCCAGGAACTCCCATGTATATGATTGCGGGCAAGTTTTGGGATTTGCTTTTTTCTTTTTTTGTTGAACCTGCATTCCGTCATAATTTATTGTCCTTGTTTTCAGCTTTGGTTTCTTTGCTTTTGTTATTCGATATAGCACTTATTTTTGCCAGAAATTTTTTTAAAGAAAGCAATTTGCAGTTCGGGGTCGCCCTAGGGGCGCCCATGCTGCTTAGCTTTTCCAAAACCTTTTGGTTTAATGCTGTGGAAACTGAAGTTTATGCTCCGGCCATGGCGATTATGTTATTGGAAGCCTGGCTGGTACTTAGTATTCCCCAAAGCTCCCCTCTCCTGCAAAAGAAAAAAGGGCTGTTGTTTATATATGTATCTGTATTGGGCATTGGGGTCCATATGTATTCTATGTTGCTTTTTTTGCCTCTTTACATGATTTTAGGCGGTTTTTGGAATAAGATTCGCTTTGGTAAAACCGGCCTTTTTCTATTCTTTTTTATCTTTCTTTCGGCCTCTCTGGGATTTGCTATTCCTGCCCTGTCTGAAAAACCCTGGTTTTTGCTAGGAGCCGCCACTATTTCAATAATGTTAATCGTTTTGGGTTTTAGGTTAGGGGAGTTTAAAGATTGGGCTTTTTGGGTTAGCGGATTAGCATGCCTTTTAGTTATCGTAAATCCTGTCTGGTTTTATGTTAGTGTGTGTTTTCTTCTTTTGTTTTTTACCTGCGTTTATCTTTATGGAAAGAAACCGCGTTGGCTTTTTCCAAGCCTTTCTTTGCTGTTGGTTGTAGTTGCCTACAGCCACCAAATGTATTTACCTCTGCGTTCCTCGTTAAACCCCTATTTAAATGAAAATAACCCCCAAAGCTGGTCCTCCTTTTTGGAAACATTGGAGCGAAAACAATATGGCTCGGAAAATATGTTGTCCAGAATGTTCCACAGACGGGGCGCTTGGAGCTCCCAATTGGCAAACGGCAGCCATATTGGTTTTTTAAATTACCAATGGGAACAGTATTTCAATTTAAATGGGGTATTACCCTTTAAAAGCCTTAATGGAATGCTGGGGGCAATTGTGTGGGGTCTTTCCCTTTCAGCTCTTTGGGGTTTGCGAAAGAAAAACAAGAACTGGGCTATGTATCTTCTTTGTATGTATAGTCTTTGCTCATTGGGTTTAGCGCTTTATATGAATTTTTCAGATGGAAGTAAAATCAGCCATCAGCAAAAAAAACGCTGGTTAGTAAAAGCCAAGGAAAGCTATGAATTATTAAAAACAAAATCAGATAATCTTCCTGAATTTCCAGACCCCGATAAACTGGCCCAAACTGAATTGCTGTTGGAACGTTTTCCAGAGCAAAGATCCGAATGGCTTTCCGGGAATCGGGGGAAAATGTTTATGGAATTTATTCAATTGCAAAATATGGCCAAAAATCAGGGACTTGATTTTCCCCGGGTTCCCAAAACCGAACATAGGGAAGTGAGGGAAAGAGATTATTTCTTTGTCCCGGCTTTTATTTGGTTTTCTTTGATATTTTCCCTGATGTTAGCTGTGTTTTGGAAAAGGCTAGGGGGCAAGAACCTAGGACCAGTTCCCCTGGTTGTATCCTCTTTGCTGTGGGTACCCGGCTTTGCCAGCCATTTTAATAGTAACAACCGCCGGGGTGATTATGTGGCCGAAAATTTTGCCATGAATTGCCTTATTTCCTGCCCCCCCGATGCGGTGCTATACACTAATGGAGATAACGATACTTTTCCTCTTTGGTATCTGCAAAGTGTGAAAAATATAAGGCCTGATGTTCGTATTATTAATTTTTCCCTGAGCAATTTAGAGTGGTATGTGCGTCAATTGGCCGAAGGGAAAAACGCCCTCAGCCTTCCCAATGTTTTAAAAGACAGCGGAAAATTTCCGGAAACAGCCTGGTATAAATTTTCCAGCCCCCAAAGATTAAAAGCTCCGGGAGACAGCAGCTTATATGTTGTGCTGGGGAAAGATAGCCAATATGAATTGCTGGATGTCCAAACTATGGTATTAATGGATGTGGCCTTGTATAACGGCACACAAAGGCCCGTATGTTTTAACATCATGACTCCTTCCCATATATTAATGGGATTGGACAGCTATTTTGAAGAGCGGGGCCTGGTAAGTTGCATTTCCAAAGAACCCGGGTTTAACTTGCCTCTTTTAGACAGTTTACTTCTTAAAGAATATGTATACGATTTTTCTGCGCGATTTAGCCAACGCAAAGATTATTGGCAGTTAACATGGCCCTATAAAAGCCTTGTTGAAAAAGCTTATGAGGCCCATATAAGCTCACAAGACGAAGTTAGCACTGACGGGAAGATAAAAAAGAAAAAGACAGAAACCCCTGTTATAAAGGAATACCGGCAACTGTCAAAAAAAATGAATTTTGGAGTGGAGTTTTAGGCCGGCAACCAAGCGCATTTTTAACGCAATTTTTTAATATCGTCTATTACTTCTCTTTTGGCCAATTCTTCGGAAAGAGGCGTGGAGTAAACATGCAGGCCGTTACCCCCTCTGCATTTAACCGTATACATGGCCTCATCGGCTTTGGATACCAAAAGATTGGCGCTCATAAGCCCCCATTCCTTATGGTATTCCGTTATTCCTATAGACAGAGAAGTGGCTCCCAGTTTTTGATTCACAAAATCCAGTAAAATTCTATCGCAGATGATTTTGCAACCTTTGGCGTTGGTTTCGGGAAAAAGCAACACGAATTCATCGCCCCCATAACGAAAGGCCCAGTCTAAATCTTTGCGGATTTGGTCCTGGATTATTTTGCTCAAAACCACCAGTAAATTGTCCCCGGCAAGATGGCCAAAATTATCGTTGTACTCCTTAAATTTGTCCACATCGATTAGGGCCAGGGAAAGGGGCCTGTCGGGATAACGGTTGTGGATTTTTTGCAACTTGGTGGCTTCTGTTTTTAAGTGACGCACATTGTATAAGCCTGTGAGGCTATCTGTAATGGAAAGTTGAGTGAGCTGCTCATTTTTATCTTTGAGTTCTTTTTCAAGCATTCGGCGGTGGGTCACATTTTTGCACGTAAAAATATCTCCCAAAAATTGCTTGTTGTGATGGTGAACCTGGGCATTGCCCGTTTTTTTATCGAATAAACTGGAAACCGTTACGGAAAGCCAAATGCTCTCTCCAGTGGATTTGTTTTTAATGGCCAGCTCAATGGCGTTAGCAACTCCCTTTTCTTTAACCTCTTCTAGCAAAACTGAAATGGCGTCGGGGTCATCGAAAAGACTGCGTACATCTTTACCCAAAACCTCCAGTGCGGGAATTCCAAAAGCCTGTTCAGAGCCGTGGTTGAACTTTATAATTCGGTGCTCTAAATCCGTGGTAAAAATAATGTCTTTGGAGTTTGAAACGATACTTTCAAAATACCAGGACTTGGACTCCAACCGTTTGAGTCGTTTTTGTTGGCTGTCGAAAAGCTCGTCCTTTTCAAGAAGCTCCAAATGTCTTATGCCCCAAAAAGCTCCGGCCAGACAAAGCAAAAATATAGGCAAAATTGGCTGATGTAAATAAAAAATAGCCAGCCCACACCATACCAGCATGATAATCAAAACGGCTGAATAGTAAGCTCGGAAAGTTTTAGGCTTATTTGGCATTCAGGCTTTTTCCTGTTTAAATAGTACCTTTATTTGTAGGTGAAAAAAAGAGCTTTGACAATAAATCCTGGTGGGGAAAACTTTTACGAATCTTATCAAAAGCCTTGCCCCAATTGTAAAAATCTTTTTTTGAGGCGGCATCAAACTGGGCTTTTCCCTTTACAGAAAATGGCAGGCTGAAATCTCCAGAAGCGGAAAGCTGGTCAAAAACATGGACTTCTCCTTTAAGTTCCAGGCCGGAATCCAAAAATTTTAGTTCTAAAAATTCCAGCTGGATTCGGTAATTGGGCCGCTCGCTTTGATGGACAATTTCAATTTTTTTGGTGGGGGAGTAGAGGCCTACCCGGTTGGTAAATTCCTTTTGCAATTCGTCCCCTAATTTTTCCATGGGGTTTTCATTTATAAACTGTTCTGGCCAGTTTTCTAAATTTTGAACTTGTGTTTCATCTTTTAATGGGATTACAGACAGCCGCAGGTTTTCCTGTAAGGAAATTCTTTTTTCTGAGGCCTTGTTTTTTGGGGAGTTAGACCCGCATCCCGGAAAAAATAAAATGAGGCCAAATAGCACGATTTTGAGGAACTGTTTCCCCTTGTAGAAAAATTGAATTTTTTTTAAAAATCTCTCAAACATTCAGGGATAATTTTTTGTAAAAATTTGTTAAAGTTCCCAGCTTAATTGTCCGAAAATTATGGAGAGAAGAAAAAGCTTTTTTGCCTGCATTTAAGCTTTTTTTTTCCGGTGAAAGCCATAGCGGGTTTAGGTTTTCCCTGATTTAAGCTTGCGTTAAAAATGGATTTTCACTGTCTTCTCTCTGATCGTGAGGGTGAGTGTCTTCCCCAGATGCTCCCCTTTCGCCGGAGGAGGGAACTCCAAGTAATTTTATTTGCGTAACCTCGCTTTTTGCGCCAATTCTAAGGGGTGGGCCCCAAAATCCTGTTCCCTGACTGACATACAGCCAGCAATCTCCAAATTTTTTTAGACCGGATAGTAGCACGTTGGAGCGTTTGGCAAAATAGTTCCAGGGCCAATACTGTCCACCGTGGGTATGGCCGGAAATTTGTAAATCCACTTTGGCTTTTTGCGCCAGCGCAAGGGTATTGGGCTGATGCGCTAAAAGTATGCGCGGTAGGTCTTCGGGAATGCCCGCAAATGCTTTTTCCGGCGAACAGGGATTTTCCCGGTCGAATTGCCCGGCTTTCAAATCGCTAACGCCTCCTAGGGCTATTTTCTGATTTTCTTTTTCTAAAATGACATGTTCATTCATTAAAATGTGGAGGCCCAAGTCTTTTAGGAGTACCAGCCAGGGAGCAGCTCCTGAATAATATTCATGGTTGCCTGTTACAAAATAAACTCCGAGAGGAGCCTTTAATTTTCTAAGAGGCTCAGCTTTCCCTTTTAAGATCTCCGCCGGTCCGTCTACCAGGTCGCCGGTAATAACAATAATATCAGCATTTGCCTGCATGACTTTTTGCACGACCCGTTCCACAAACTCCTTGGGTAAGGTGGCGGCAATGTGCAAATCGCTGATTTGGGCGATGTTTAAGCCTGAAAAATCGGGCTTTATTTTTTTTAATTTCACAGTCACTTTTTTAAAGGAGGGAGTGCGGTAAGCGCCTAACATTCCCCATAACATCATAAGTAAACAGAGAGCAAGCACCAGCCAGGAACCCCATTGAATGGTTTGGCCAGCATGTATTTTGGATATGGGCAAAAGCCAGTATAGGCCTCCAAATACTTTCTTTAGTAAAAGCAGAGGAAGGGCCAGAGTAAAAAAACCCAGCAAAAAGCTGGAAGTCAAATGCATCAGGGTAATGGGATAGGCCCCCCAGTTCAGACCCCGCACCGAAAAGGAAAACACCATGGAACAAAAGGCGCAAAACAAAGCACCCCAATAGATAATGGCCATGGGCACGCTGGAATTAAAATCCGGGGCAAAGCTCCAGCCCACAAAAAACACGCCTAATCCCAATATGGAAAAGGCCATGCCCAAAAAGCTTAGGAAAGGCCAGTGAACTCTAGTCTTTTGGTCAGGTTGAGACATTGTTTCAAAATAAAATGGTAAAAATAAATGCTATTCCAAGTTAAATCACTTTAGAAAAGGAAGAAACTAAATTAATTAAAAAAAGGCGCTTTTTGTCTTGGCATACTAGTTGCGACTCTTACTCTTTTAAATAAACAAACTAAAGGTAGGCAAAAAATGGCACAGACCCCCGCTTCATTTGAAAGTTTCGACTTGTACTACAAGTATGCTAAGGAGGTTGAAAAATATCCGCTTTTAAACAAAAAAGCCGAGCAAAAGCTTTTGAAGAAAATAAAAGCCGGAGACGAAAAAGCTTTAAATCAGCTAGTATGCTCTAACCTTCGTTTTGTAATTAAAATTGCCTTTATGTACCGAGGCAAAGGCCTGGCTATCGGCGAACTCATTAACGAGGGAAACTTAGGCCTTATCCGCGCTGCACGGGAATTTAATCCGGAGAAAAAAGTGCGTTTTATAACTTATGCGGTCTGGTGGGTGCGCCAATCTATTACCCAAGCTTTAGCTGAAAAAAGCCGCACCGTACGTATACCTGCATACAACGAAATGATTTTAAGCCGCATTTCCAGGGTGTCCGGTCCTCAAAAACAATTTATCGGTGGAGACATGGGACCCGATGTGGATGTCCTTTCTGAAAACCTTCAGTTGGCCAAAACCAAAGTGGAAAAAGTTTTGAAAAATGGTGGCAGTGTGAGTTCGTTGGAAGACTACCAGGATAGCGAGATGTTATCAGCTCAAGGTGAACTGGAGTACGAATTGAACGCGGAGTCGCAAGCTGCGGCTACCCGCCAGATTTTAAAGAGCTTAAAACCCCGTGAGCAAAAAGTGCTAAAGTACTTTTTCGGATTGGATTCTCATAAGATCATGAATCTTCGGGAAATTTCAGAAATCTTAAATATTTCCAGAGAACGAGTGCGTCAAATTAAAGAGGCGGCTTTGGATAAACTGAGAGATCTAAAAATCAAACGGGAATTGATTACAGCATCCTGATGTATGTATATCAAATGTATTTGAGTATTTGGCCTCTGGAAATCCAGGGGCCTTTTTTTGATATATGGATTTAAATTGTAAAAAATCTCGACACTTTCCTGTGGTTTAGAAAATTAATTGGGTCAAAATTCTCAAATAAACTTTCCTCCTTCGTCAATTTTATTAGCTTTTTGTTGTAAGCGAATTGAATTGAGGAAAGCTAAAAATGAAATCTGCTATACTAAAAACATATATGGGCCTTTTGGTTTTGGCCTTTCAAAGCTATGCTGTAATTGTTGAAGGTACGTTTTCCGGTTCGGTTAATGCCGGCTACGATTATACAAATCACTTTGGAATGGGTTACTCGGCTCCTTTACATGGAACAAGCTTTACAGGCACATTTAGCTATGAAACCGATGATTCCGGGCCTGATGTTTATCCCTATTCTGACCCATATGACCTTACTGGGTATTACAATGGAACTAACCTACAATGGTTAAATGTATCTGTTTCCATTTTGGGTGTTACTGAATCTTTTCACAATGGATCAGGCACCGCCAATAATGAGTGGAATTCGGTTTTAACAGACCCCGGAAATTTTACCGGCTGGAACTACGTAAACGTTTACGATTATGATAGTTATCCTGGCGGCAGCTATGTCTCAGACCAATATCAGCTTGGAGTTCGCGAAGTGAGAGATGTTTATGATGGCGGCTTGCACTATACATGGTCTGAGCAATTTAGTTTAAGTGTAAGTGAATTTACAGATGGCTCTTTTACCAATGGGGTTTCCACAGCGCAGGAATTTAATTGGGAGGCAGATCCTTCAAGAAGCTATTCTACTACGGGGTATTTTGGGGTGTACCACCAAATTATGTCGGGGCCATACACAAATGACCTCTTTGATTTTTACGAATTTAACTTTACCTTAAACCAGGTTAGTGCGCGTGTGGTCGATCCTGGTGTTATAGATCCAGGAGATTTGCCTGAAAGCGTTCCAGAGCCGGGTAGTTTGGCTCTTCTAGGAGCTGGAATGTTAGGGTTTTTGGGTTATAGGAAAAAGCGAAAGAAATAATTTTCAATTATTATTTTTTAAATTCATTGAAGTGTTGAATGTTAGGTGATTTCAACCTAAATTTTGAATGATGTTTATCAATTCTTGGGTTGAAAATGGTTTAACTATGAAAGATTCAATTTCAGGATAAGATTTTGCTTTTAAAATTTCCGATGGGTTAATAGAAGAAGTAAGAATATGTAAACGAACCTGTTTAGCGAATTTTTTATGCAAGGGTAAATAAGCTTCTATGAACTCCCACCCATCCATAGCCGGCATATTTAAATCGAGGAGTATCACATTAGGCAGGTTTTCCGGGGAGTTCTGGTGCCGTTTTAATTGGCTAATTACCTGGTTGCCATCTGTAAAAAAAATTATTGTATTTGCGAAGTTCAACTTATTATTTTTTCTTTCTATCAGGGAAAGAAAAATTTCATCGTCATCTAGCATCCAAAGATGATCAATGTTAGGTTTCACCAGATGTGTCGCACAATTTAAGGGTGAAAACAGAACCAGCTTTGGGTAGGCTTTCCACGTATATGTCTCCTCCTAATTTGGCCAATTGGGTTTTTGTTTGAAATAGCCCAAACCCCCGTGAGTCCGTTTTTTTGTGAAAGGTTCGGCCAAGTTTAAAAATTTTATCTCCGTAGGCGTTTAGATCCATCCCGGACCCGTTATCTCTAAATTCAAGATATATCCAATTTTTTTTCAAATAACTGCGAACTTGTATCAATGAGGCTCTATCCGGGATCCCATATTTAATTGAATTGCTAAGTAAATTTATAAAGATGCTTTCAAGGTATTTTTTGGGAAACCGAATTCTTTCTATTTCAGAAAAGTTTGAGACAATCTTGGCTCCAGCCTTATCTACTTCTGCTTTTAATAATTGAATTACCTCCTCGAAGCAAGTCTTAAAGTGAACTTCCTCCACTTTTCCTGTATTGCTGGTCATAATCTGGGTTGTGCTTATTAATTTTTCGGTGAGTAGCTTCATGTTATTAAGAACTTTTTTCTGGTCTTCTAAAAGAGTACTTTTTTCTAAGTCGCTGGACTCTTCTTGCAACATGTCATTGATAAGCATCAAATTAGAGAGAGGTGCTCTTAAGTTGTGAGAAATTATGCCGCAAAACTCTTCTAAGCTGTTTTTTTGCTTTTGTATCTGCGTAAGCATTTTTTCTTTTTGCTGGAGATTGGATTCTAATTGACTGCGTATATTGATATTTTCTATCGATACTGCTGTTATGTCAGCGAGAGATTGCAATAGAAGGACATCTTCTTCGCTGGGCATGTATGTGGAAGCCCAGTAATTTCCAATGGCTCCAAGTGGATCGATAGTGCGGATGGGAACCATTACAAGACTTTTCACAAATGTGGGGCGGTAGGCGTTTTGGGGAATACGTTCATCCTGGTAAATATCTTCAATTACAGCCGGTTTCTTATTGAGCATTGCCCAACCAGAGATACATGAATTAATAGGAAAACGGCTTCCCTTCCAGAGCGGGCTGATGGCGTCCTCATCGGCATAATAACAATGGCCATTTTCCCTGAGTACAAATGTAGCGCCATCGGCTCCCGTCAATTCACGAGCTATTTTTCGGACAATCTTCATAACCGAATCCAAGTCTTGCGCAAGTGACAGTTGTTGCACTGTCAGCACAAGCTTTTCAATTCCCGAGCTGTACTTGGAACTTAGGTTTGTTTTATCGATAGTGGACATAATATTTCCGAATATTCTAATAATATCCAAGATTTTGTTGAAAGTGAAATTAAGCAACTCAGTTTGGTTGTTAGTTAAATATTTATTGTAGTACCAGAGTTTTTCCAAAAAGCAAGCAACTGACTTTGCATCCCATGGCTAGTAGAGGGATCGTTTAGTAAAAAGGCATAAGTTTTTAAGTCCCAACCAGCTGTATAAGAACTTAATGCCGGACTAAATATTGTACCCCAATATTTGGTTTAGTACAAAATATTGTGTTTTCTCTAAAAAATTTATTGACTGTCATTTTTTAATGAATTAATTTCATCTTATCAGGTTTATCAACCATGTTGGTATCGCAAGAGGGAACCCGGTGAAAATCCGGGGCTGGCCCGCAGCGGTAATTGGGAACGAAAGCTGAATTATGGCACTGTTTGCAGAGCAAATGGGAAGCCTCAGCAAGTAGGTTATTTGCCCAAAAGTCCGAAGACCTGCCTGATTTGAAAACACTCGGGGATAGGTGGCAATCAATGCGCCTCCATTATCCAAGTTTATACATCATTGGAATTTGTTTGTCTTTTTTCAAGAAAAGGAGGTTACATGGATTTGGGGAAAAATAATATTAAACATGTTAATAGAGATGAAGGCCACTTTGAGGTTGAACAACTGCTTCGGCCAAATGAGCAGCGGTTCACAATTTACCCCATCAATCATAAGGAAATATGGGAGTATTACAAAAAGGCGCAGGCCAGTTTTTGGACGGCTGAGGAAATAGATCTCTTTTTTGATAAAGAGCATTGGCAAACTCTTAAGGATGAAGAACAACATTTTATCAAATATGTCCTCGCTTTTTTTGCCGCCAGTGACGGAATTGTAAATGAAAATTTGTGCCTTAATTTTATGCGGGAAATACAAATTCCCGAAATACGATGTTTTTATGGGTTTCAAATAATGATGGAAAACATACATTCAGAGGTTTACAGTTTGATGATAGAAACATTAATACCCAATTATGAAGAAAAAAATAAGCTGTTCCGTGCAATAGAACTTATACCATGTGTAAGAGATAAATCAAAGTGGGCGTTGGATTGGATAAATAAGGGGAGTTTTGCTGAAAGGCTTTTGGCCTTTATAGCGGTGGAAGGAATTTTCTTCTCTGGGAGTTTCTGCGCTTTATTTTGGCTAAAAAAAAGAGGACTGATGCCCGGACTCACCTTTTCCAATGAATTGATTTCAAGGGATGAGGCTATGCATTGTGAGTTCGGATGTTTGTTGTATGGCATGCTAGAAAATAAGCCTGAAGAATACATTGTGCAGTCTATTTTCAAGAGTGCAGTAGAAGTAGAAAAAAAGTTTATTTTAGAAGCGCTCCCTGTCAGTTTAATAGGCATGAATAACCAGGATATGGGCCAATATATTGAATATGTTGCGGACTATTGGATGGAGGCTCTTGGGTATGGGCCAATATATCAAGCACAAAACCCTTTTGATTTTATGGAGCTCATTTCTTTGCAAGGAAAGACAAACTTTTTTGAAAAAAGGGTCGGGGACTATCGAAAATCTTCTGTGGGTGTTCTTGCGGGCGAGAAATTTTCACTGACAGAAGACTTTTAGGAGGAAATATGTTTGTTGTAAAAAGATCCGGAAAAAAAGAATCAATATATTTTGACAAGATCACATGGAGAGTTGAGAAGCTTTGTTATGGTCTGGACAGAGATAAATTAGACGTCATAGAAATTACCAAAAAAGTGATCAATGGACTGTACGACGGAGTTACTACCTCAGAACTTGACAGTCTGGCGGCTGAGATTTGCGCGAGCCTTGCTCTCAAGCATCCTGACTATGGAGTGCTAGCGGCGCGCATTGCCATTTCAAATTTGCACAAAAGCACAGAGAAATCCTTTTCAAAGGTTATGGAAAAACTTTTTCGACAAGAGAGGAGGGAGACTCCAGATAAACCATTTTTATCAAATCGGTTCATGGAAACTATTCGAAAATACAATGATGAATTGGATTCCTGCATCATACACTCGCGTGATTTTAATTTTGATTTCTTTGGAATCAAAACTTTAGAAAAATCCTACTTGCTAAGACTTGGCGATCATATTGTGGAGCGGCCTCAACATATGTTTATGAGATGCGCGGTGGAAATCCATGGTGATGATATTGAAAAAGTTAAAGAAACATATAATCACATGGCCGAAGGAAATTTTATTCATGCTACCCCCACTCTGTTTAATTCCGGAACCCCAAAAAACCAAATGTCATCCTGTTTTCTAATGACCATTAAAGATGATAGCATTGAGGGCATTTACGAAAGTTTAAAGGATTGCGCCAAAATTTCTCAATCGGCTGGCGGAATCGGAATTAGCGTGCAGCACATAAGGGCTAAGGGCTCTTCCATAAATGGAACCAATGGAAAGAGCAACGGAATTATTCCTATGTTAAGGGTGTTTAATGATACTGCCCGTTATGTTGACCAAGGGGGAGGTAAACGTAAAGGGGCGATTGCTGTATATTTGGAACCATGGCATGCGGATATTTTTGACTTCTTGGATTTGCGAAAAAACCACGGGCAGGAAGAATTACGCACTCGGGACTTATTTACGGCCCTTTGGATGAATGATTTATTTATGGAAAGGGTCGAAAATAATGGAATGTGGTCTTTGTTTTGTCCAACCAAGGCCCCTATGTTAGTGGATAGTTATGGGGAAGATTTCAAACGCCATTATTTACATTACGAGCGGGAAGGTTTGGCGTTACGCCAGGTTTCTGCCCAGGACTTGTGGTTTTCTATTGTGAACTCTCAAATTGAAACGGGTACTCCCTATATATTGTACAAAGACGCTTGTAACAAAAAATCCAATCAAAAAAATCTGGGTACGATTCGCAATTCCAACCTTTGCGCTGAGATTGTGGAGTATTCTTCGGCCGAAGAATACGCAGTTTGCAATTTAGCATCTATCGCTCTGCCAAAATGTGTGGAAAATGGGAGGTTCAATTTTTCAAAGCTCGAAGAAATTACCTCAATTATTACCATAAATCTAAACCGTATTATTGACAAAAATTATTACCCTGTCCCAGAAACCAAAAAATCCAACTTACGAAATCGGCCAATTGGTATTGGAGTCCAGGGACTTGCCGATGTTTTTCTTTTAATGGGCCTGGCTTTTGAAAGCTCCGAAGCCAAAATGCTTAATCGGGAAATATTCGAAACTATTTATTATGCGGCTGTCCAGCAATCAATTGCACTTGCCAGAGAGTTTGGTCCTTATGACTCTTTTGAAGGAAGCCCGGCAAGCAAAGGGCTGCTGCAGTTTGATTTGTGGGACATTAAGCCTTCAGAAAGGTATGATTGGAAAGCTTTAAAAGCGGATTTGAAAAAATATGGGTTGCGCAATTCTTTGCTAGTAGCTCCAATGCCTACGGCTTCCACTTCCCAAATCTTAGGAAACAATGAATGTTTTGAACCTTATACATCAAATATTTATACGCGTAGAGTTTTGTCCGGAGAGTACATTGTTATTAACAAGCATTTGCTTAAAGATCTCATGGATAGCGGGCTTTGGAATTTGGATATAAAAAACAAAATTATAATGGCCGGCGGGTCCGTACAGAATATTTCGGAAATTCCTGAGGATATGCGACGCAAATATAAAACAGTTTGGGAAATCAGCCAGAAGTCAATTATTGACATGGCAGCTCAAAGAGGGCCTTTTGTTTGCCAAACCCAATCCATGAATTTATTTATGGAAACTCCAACAGCGGCTAAAATTTCATCTATGCATTTTTATGCCTGGAAAAAAGGGCTTAAAACCGGAATGTATTATCTGAGAAGCCAAGCAGCGGGAAAAGCTGTTCAATTCACTGTGCGCAGTGGCCGTGCCTTGGAAAAGGTTTCAAAAGCAAAGGATACCGAACCTATGGCCTGTGAAATTGGAGTCGGAGGTGAAGGTTGTGAAGTTTGCTCTTCATAAAAATTTTGGGCAACACTAATTATTTCAATTTTTGTTTCCTGAAACAAAAGGGCTGTAAGCTTTATCCATCCCTAAAATATGACCGGCAATCCAGGTTTTAAGGAATCGGCAGATCTTAGCTGAGGAATGGGGATCGCGATTTTCCTGAAACTCAGTGATGTAAGCGGATAATTGGGCAAGGAGCCTTTCATGAGCCTGCTTGTGTTTTTTAAGTTCGGGGTAATGGCGCAATTTCAATTCCGCTTCCTCATCATTAAAATGTATCTGACATTTCCAGCTTAACTCTTTTAGATGCTCCCCTGCTTGCTTCCAATTTTGAGCTTGGCTTGCCGTATAAAAATGATTCATGCTTTGGATTAGCATTTGATGTTGTTTGTCAAATTTTTCTACCTGTGTAGAAAGTTGTTCGCTCCATTTGAAAAAAAGTTCCTCGCCTTGCCCCATATTTGGATTTTACCATACTTTTTTGTGCCAGAACAAAATCAGACCAAAGGCACCCATTGGTGCCTCTGGACTGACTGAGGAATGAGATTTGAAGAACTAAGTTCAGCCAAATCGGTTTTGCGTTACCGAAGTTAAGTGTATTACAAACCCATTTTATATTCAATACATTTTTTGCATATTATTTTTTATCCTGAGGCCGAAATAAGTCTTACCTAATAAATTTGGCTGAAATCCTTAGTATAAATCAAACTTTGGGCTAGTTCTCTAGCCAATTTTTAAGGTGTAAACAATTGTTGCACCTTTTTTTGGGTTTGAAGTTCAGGTAAAATTTAATTGCGAAAATGAAACCATTACTCACATGCAATTCTCAAAATCAAAAAGCTTTAATAGAAAACGGAGATAAAATTTACTCAAATCAAGGCGCCAATAATCGCTAGGAACCTGAAATGATTACACGGGTTTTCATTTGTGAAGACAAAATGAGTGCATACTTAGATGTGATTTATCAGAATGGGAATTCAGAAAACATAACACATGTGGAAATTGAAAAATTATTGGTTTCCAATAATGTTATCTATGGGTATTCCGCGGAAGACATAAAAAAAGCGGCAATAAAGTGTAAAATTGATGGTGGACTTAACAATTACCTCATAGCAAAAGGAAAAGAAAAATCATTTCCCGAGATCCAGTCTTTTTCTTTTGATGAAAAATTAGTTACGCCTGAAAATTATATTAGCAAATACAAACATGATTTTAATTCGGGAAAATTCTATGAACCTGATGAGTTTCCCAATGAGATATACCCTTTAGTTCCTGGTCAGGTTATAGGTCAACTGCTTTTTTCTGCAAAGGGGAACGAAAAAATTAATGTTTTTGGGGAAAATGAATCTTGCTACCCAGATTTTTACCCTTATAATATTCCGGAGTTTTTAGTAAAAAGGGAGCAAATTCTTTCCAATGCAAACGGATTGCTATATAGGGATGGAGAAAAATACAAAATCCTTCCGTTTCAAAATGATTTTGAGTTCTCAGTAAACATTGATTCAGCCAAGATGGCTGTCGCCCTGGAAATATATCCATCTAAAATAAAAGATGTCGGGAAAAGTTCAAAAAACATTTTAGAGGACCTAACAAGTAAAAAAATTAGGGCATCAGTAAATGCGCCAAAAATTTGTGGTTTAATTTCAAGCTTTGCAAAAGACAAAAAAAAGGTTTCAGGAATAATTTCCGTAGGAAAAAAACCAGTTCCTGGGAGAAATGGCGAAGTGAATGTTTTATATAATGAGGTCCCAGAAAACTTAATAAGTGAAACGGATGACCAAAAAATAGATTTTAAGGCGCATAACTCCTTTGTTAAAATCGAGGAAAATTCTGTTATAGCCGTCATTCAAGACCCAATTCCAGGTGTGGAGGGGGTGGATGTTTATGGTGAAGTTGTTGAAGTTAAGCCTCCAAAACAGGCGAAGTTTAGTTCGGGAGAAGGAACATTTATAAATCCAGCCGATAACACACAATTATTAGCTAAATGGGATGGCATTTTTCAGTTAAAGAATGGCCTTCCTTCTGTCCGTCCAGTATTAGAAATAAACGGTCATGTGGATTTTGAATCGGGCGACATAGATTTTAGTGGAGATGTAATAATCGGCGGAGACATTAAATCCGGCTTTAAGGTTAAAGGCAAATCGCTAGAAATAAGTGGTTCTGTTGAGGATTGCCAAGTCAGTTCTTTTGGTAATATTAATATTAGCGGAGGTTTTATAGGTGAAGGAAATGGTAAGATTGTTTGTTCTTCAGGGGATCTTGTCATGGGATTTATACATAATCAGACCGTATTGTGTGGGGGGAATGTTGTTATTCAAAAAGAATGTTTTGACGCTAAACTAAAATGTGCTGGAAGTATTAATTGCAACGGAGATCCCATTTCTATTGTCGGCGGAAATCTGTGCAGTTATTTGGGGCTCAATGCCAATGTGATTGGAAATGAAACAGGCCAAAAGACGTTAATTGAAATAGGAAAAAACTTTTTGTTGGAGGAAAACTTAGATAAGTTAAGCGACGAATTAGAGGAACTGGAAAAAAAACAACGACGATTAAAGTATTTATTTAATAAACTTTCGAAATGGCACAAAAAATCCGAATACATGTATTTGCTTTCGAAATCTGAAAAAGCAAATGGAATCTTGAAAAGGACCTTAGCTGAAAAGCTTATACAAATAAAAGAGTGCAAAGAGAACTTGATTACCAAAAAGGATGTTTGTGTGAAAGCAAATAAAATATATCCTGGGGTAATATTAAACATCAAAGGGGAAATTTTAATAGTCCCAAAAGTTATCGAAAATGTTGAACTAAAAGTCAGGAACAACAGAGTTATAAACGTAAAATGAATAAAGTGCTAATTATTGACGATGCCAAGCCTTTGCTTAATATAATGCAGCTCAGGCTAAAAAACGATTTTAAAGTGATAACCTCATTAAGTAGTGTTGATGGAATAAAAATGATTGTCAAGGAAAATCCGGATGTGCTCGTTATTGATTTAATGATGCCCCAAATTAATGGAATTCAAATTTTGCAAAGCTTAAAAAATAAAAATAATTATGTTCCAGTTATTGTGCTAACTAGTGCCAAACATAGCCCTATGGTTGATGAAGCTTATGCTTTAGGCGCCAAAAAAGTACTGTTTAAGCCCTGCAATTTTAGCGATTTAATTTCCACCATCAAAATTGTTATTGAAGAATCTGTGATTACCGGAGACGAATTGGCTGAACTTGAAAACCTGGTGAAGGAAATACTGTTACAAGAAAAAGGCGAAAATTGAATAATGGCAAAGTTTTTAATTGTTGATGATGAGTCCGTAAATACCAAACTTTTAGAAAGAATATTAGTTGAATTTGGGGAATGTGTTTGCTGCCATTCAGGTGGAGAAGCTTTGGATGAAATTGTCAAAGCTTCGCGAGAAAAAAATAATTTCGATGCGATTTTTCTGGATATTATGATGCCTCGAATGGATGGTCATGAGATCTTAAGAATATTGAGGAAAATAGAGTCTGAACATATGTTAAATAAATCAATAGTATTTATGGTCACAGCATTGGACGATGCTGATTCCGTCATGGATTCGTTTATGGCAGATTGCCAGGAGTATCTTATTAAACCTGTTGAGAAGAAAAAATTAATACGTAAGTTAAACAAATATGGAATAAGCGAATAGATAATTAAACCCAGAAACAATCTTGCTCACTTTTTATTTGAATATTTTCACCATTTTATACCGAAGGTTGGGAAAAAATTTTGGAAAATTGGAAGGGCACACCCGCTTCTTCCTTAGCTATTTTGCATCGTTTAGCATCCGGTTCTAAAAATTTGGATTTTTAAGCTCCGGAGGGCCAGCGCTAGAAGTAGCATTGCCAACAGTATCAATTAGAAGTAGAACCCATGCTTGTTATGATTTTGAAGGTTGCAAAACCAAGTTGGATAGTCGATGAGTCCTGGAAATTCTTTTCTCAATTTTAAAAAGGGGTTTTGGTACTCCCCTAAACCATAAGTAATTGTGGTTTTTCTCAAATCTGGCCTTAACAGCCTAAAAATCCTAAGTTTATTTGGAACAACCTTTAAGGGGAACTATTATGCCAAAAAATACTTCAATTGAAATAGGAATTTCAGATGGAGATAGAAAAAAAATCAGCGAAGGATTAAATAAAGTTTTAGCTGACAGTTACACCCTTTACCTTAAAACCCATTATTATCATTGGAATGTAACCGGGCCTATGTTTCAAACTTTGCATTTGATGTTTGAAACTCACTATAATGAATTGGCTTTGGCTGTTGATTTAATTGCCGAACGAATCAGGTCTTTAGGCCACGTGGCCCCGGGTACCTATTCGGAGTTTGCCAAACTTGGCAGCATATCAGAAGATAAAGGGGTTCCAAAAGCTA
The DNA here is from genome assembly GCA_050294405.1 of Fibrobacteria bacterium. Taxonomy (GTDB): domain Bacteria; phylum Fibrobacterota; class Fibrobacteria; order UBA11236; family JADFYW01; genus JBNKOC01. The sequence continues at coordinate 53,118 of JBNKOC010000030.1, forward strand.
AAGACATGATCAAAAATTTGGTAAAAGGACATGAAGCTGTTGCCAAAACAGTTAGAGGTTGCTTTCCAACTGCAGAAAAAGCCTCTGACCAAGCTACCATGGATTTATTGACCCAGCGTCTTCAGGTTCATGAAAAGACGGCCTGGATGCTGCGAAGCTTATTAGAAGATTAAAGAGCTTTGTGTCGGAATTAAAAAAAAGGTTTCCTTTTTTGTAAAAAAAATGAGCGAAAATTGTCCGTTGAAGCGTCTAATTATTAATAGACCTATTTAAAAAATCAGCTTCTGATATTGGAGAGTTGGTTTTCTGACAAATTTCGCGCAACCAATAACTAATCTAAGGCCTTTCTTCGGAAAGGCCTTTTTTGTTTATTTCTGACAATTTTACATGGATGCTTTTGGAGCCAAAATTTTGAATATCAGTTATATTTTACGGCAGCGACAAATTTGACCTATTTAAATATGAAAAACGGCTAAAAATGAACAAATCTGCCCCCAACTTTAAATCTTTATTTCTATTTCTGATATTCTCATGCCTTGCTGGTTTTGCGTTTTTGAGTTGTCTGCACATTTCAGAAAGCGACACTGTACAGGTTCGATTTTCCAATCCCAATGAAAACTCAATCCAGGATAATATTGAAAGCATAAAAGTATTGCTGGCATATGACAATGGGGATACCCTGGTAATTTTCGAGGGAAGTAAAGAGTCAACCGGATTTTTGGGTCCCTGGGAAGCCAGTTCCAAAAAGTCTAATGTGGTGTTGATAATTATTCAGTATGATATTAATGGGCTGGAAATATCAAATGAAAAATACAGCTATACATTTAAAAATAAAACGTTTGTTATTGATCCAAAGTTGGAAATTACTCCAAGCAAGCTATCATTGCAAGCAGGCGCAGAACCCATTCAATTAGCATATAAGTTATTTCCTTCATCTTTAGAATTGCCTATTCAGTGGAGTTCCAGCAACCCAGAGTTTGCTTCAGTTACAAACCAGGGTATCATAACTCCACTTAAAGAGGGAACTTTGCAAATAATAGGGGCGGCGGATGATCTTACAGATACTTGTTATGTTACGGTGCTATCCCAAGCTCAAGATAAAGATACCTTGACCATATTATCTCCTCTGGAAAATGTTTTGGCGAGTGCTGGGGAAAATGCGGAATTTAAAATAATGGCAGAAGGTGAAAGTATATCTTACCGTTGGAGCTTGGATGGAGAAATAGTAGAAGGTCAAGTTGGTTCCACTTTTACCCTTTCTGCTGTTGGCCTTGAATTAAACAATGCCAAAATTTCGGTAGAAGTATATACAAAGGATACAGCAGTTGTTGAGGTCGCAAACTTATATGTGATTAATCCCTCAGATCCGCTGGCATTCGTTGAGAAAATTCCAGACTATTCTCTTTCCGAGGGTCAGAGCGTTTCCATTAAGGCACTTGTGAATAAATTATCCGGGGTGAGTTATTCATGGGAAAAAGAAGGAAATGTGGTTTCCAGTGAGGCAGGCTATTCAATAGCCTCTTTTAGTGAATTGGATACTGGTTTATACATTATTAATGTGGCGTGGGAAGATCAAGTTGTTTCCGATAGTTTTTTTATGGAACTTACGGAATTGGAATATTTTGAAATAACCGTTGCTCCTGTTGCAAATGGAAAGGTTATGTATATGGATAGCTCAATTTCAAAGTTATCCATACTTAAAGGGGAAAGTGCGAATTTGGTATTTGAGCCGGACCCGGGGTATGTAATCGATATTATTTCTCTAAATGGAGTTAACAATGATGAAGCTGCTTTAAGTGGAGAATTAGCTTTAGAAAATATAAATGAAAACTTTAATATTGTTGCGAGCTTTAAAAAGGCCAGCTATTCCCTAAAAATTTCTTTAAATGATTCCTCAATGGGCAGTGTTTCTTTGCAACCAAATAGCTCTTTATTTCAATATGGGGACAGCGTTATCCTTGAAGCAATACCTGCCAGCGTAGATTATAAATTTACAGGTTGGCTTGGAGACATATCTTCAAATGAAAGTCAGCTGGTTGTTGTAATGGACAAAAATTATGATTTGCAAGCTAACTTTAGTTTAATCGGAAAATACAGCATTAATATGTCGGTGTTATCTGGTTTGTCCTCAGGAACTGTAACATTAGACCCAGACAGCAATTCTTACAACAGCGGTACGGTGGTTAGCCTTATTGCCAGCCCAAAAGAGGGGTGGAAATTTTCTGGATGGGAAGGGGATGATAATCAACTTACCGGGATAGAAAATCCCCTGGAAATAACTGTGGGACAAACAGACATTAATGGAGCGGCAACGTTTTCTAAAATTCCGATAACTATTGAACTGTCTACTTTGCCAGATTTGGAAAACCCAGGGAACCCTCAGCCTGGAAAAACGGAATATTTCTGGGGAGACACTATTGCTCTTTCAGCAAATCCTAACACAACAGATGGTTGGATATTTGAACATTGGGAATTAACGGCTTCGAATGATGGGTTCATTCAATATATAAATAGTGATAGCACCCAGGAGTCTGCAGATCTTTTGGTAAAAGCTGAAACAGTAGGGGCTGTGGCCCATTATAGTCAAAAGGAATATACGATTACTCCTTCTGTAACCGGGAATGGGAATGTAACCCCTTCAACAGCAACTATAGTGAAACATGGTGGCAATGCAGATTTTCAAATAAGCCCAAATTCAAGTTATGAAATTTCAAAAATAACTGTTGATGGTAGTGATTTAAATTTATCGAATTTCAGTGGGACGTATTCATTTGAAAATGTTACTTCAGATCATAGTATTGATGTGGTATTTCAAAAAATCACTCACAACATTAGTGTGATTCAGGTAAATAATGGAGAAATACGCATAAATAATTCTGTGGCTGGTGATTTAACTGAGGTGGATGACGGATCAAACTTAACAGTCACATTTGTTCCAGATAATGGTTATGAAATCACCAATGTTTATATTGATGGTTTGGCGAATGCCGCAGCAGCTTCACTTGGCTCTTATACTTTCACAAATATTCAGACAAGCCATTCGGTAACGGCATCATTCACCATAAAAAAATATTCTGTCACTTTCATTGAGGGAACAAATGGTTCCAGGATTGGGGGAGGGGCGTTAAGCCAAACCATAAATCATGGTTCAGCAGCTTCCGCTCCAAGCATGCTGGCAAATGAAGGTTGGATTTTTGATGGATGGGATATCAGTTTTTCTAATGTAACAACGGACCTCACTATCTCAGCGCAATATTCCCGGCAAACATTTACGGTTACTATTGCTGCAGCCAATGGGGGTAGCGTTAATCCATCTGGAGCACAAACCGTATTTTACGGTTCTAACCTAAATATTTCGGCATCTCCTTCCCCTTCGTACAATGATTTTGAAAATTGGAGTGTGACCGGTTCTTTAAATGTGACCAATGCAAATTCATCATCCACAACTATTACAAATATTACATCAGATGGAACGGTTACTGCTAATTTTTGGGTATGCGGCAGAGATAACTTAGTGGACGGCCGATTTGGAAATCAGTCCTATTCAACCGTAGTGGCATCAAGCCAGTGTTGGATGGGGGAAAATTTTAATGGGGGTACTTATATTAATAGTTCCACTACAACCCAAGATGCTACCAACGGAACAGTTGAAAAATTTTGCTGGAATGATTTTTCATCCCTGTGTACTCAAAGTGGAGGTATGTATATCTGGTATGAAGCCATGGGTAATAATAGGCAGGCAAAGGCCCAGGGAATCTGTCCGCAAAATTGGCATATTCCTGACACTGCAGAAGTTACCTTGCTAATTAACTCCGGGGCAGATATCCAGCAGAATATTGTTGGTACAAGTACGGGAAATGGCGGCTTTGAGAGCGAAGGTTTTGATAGCGGTTATTGGACTTCCAATTATTCTGATAATGGTACCTTTTTAAATCCCTATTTCTTTAATATCGAAATGGGATTGAGCTCCAGTGGGCATAGAGCAACCTGGGACTTTTTTGGCCTTAACCTTAGATGCATAAAGGATTAGTAATTATTTAAGCTTACAATCGCATATAGATTTTGTGGCTTATCAATTTTTTGTTTTACGACAATGCTTGATTTAACCGAAAAGATTCTTGCAGCCTGTCAATAATTCAAATTATAAAGTTCTATTTATTCCAATTTTGAAAAAGAATTTATCAATAACAATAGTTGGCCTGGCACTGGCCACATCCCTCCTCTTTCTATCTTGCATACCTATGGGTTCCAAGACCTATGATGACCTGGAGCCACAGGACATGCCTGATAATCCCACTTATGAAAGCCACGTAAAGTTTATCATTGAAGAAAAATGCAGCTTGTGCCATTCCTCTGAATCGGGAAGAATGGCTGAAGATATTTCGTACGATAAATATAGTGATTGTATTCCTAAAAAAGGCGGGCACCGGGGTTGGAAAGGGATTGAGGAAGCCGCAATTGAAGAAAAGTCAATGCCCCCAGGAAGCAAGGAAAGGTTAACTCCTAAAGAAACAGCTATTTTATTGCGTTGGAAGGAACAAGGTTTTGTTAAAGAATAGCTTGCCACTTGGTGTTTTTTGGATGTTGTTTTTGACATCTGAATTATTGGCTCTTCCCCAATATGCAGCCAGGTCGGCCAGAGTTTGTTCCAATTGCCATGTGAACCCCTTAAAAACTCCAACGCAAAAAGCCTGGGATAACCCTGATTTAAAAGACAGGAAATGCAATATGTCCTGCCAGGGCTGCCATATCAATCCTGCAGGCGGAGGGTTGCGAAACGCTCCAGGAAGATTTTACGCAATGAGCACGTTGCCCACCTTAGGTGCTAAGTTACGGCCTTACAGGGATGTGGGCAGCAGAGATATAGAATTATTAACCTCAATGTTGTCTAATTCTGATTCCGCTTCAACAACCAAGCCAAAAGGCTCAGAAGCCTCTGATTTTTCCAAGGAGGGAAAGTGGTTTTATCCTGATGATTGGCTAAGTTATGGGTATCCCTTAAAGACAAAATCAAATCAGAGCTCCTACGCTTACCAGCAAGACAGAATGGGACCTATAAATGCGGATCCCTTTCTTACATTGGGAGCAAACTTTCGTTTAGCTGATTGGTTCGCTTCCGGTGAAAATTTTATTTTCCCCATGCAGGCTGAGGTCGGAGCGGCTATACATCCGGTGGAACATATTAGCCTTGCATCCACAGGAGCCTTGCAGGGCAGAACGGAAGGCCTTTCAGGAAAGGATGATCCAGAATATAGTCCAATTAAAATTCAAAATGCTTTTTTACTAATCCATGAACTTCCTTTTCAAAGTTATTTTCAGGGAGGTTTGTTTTTACCGGAATTTGGATTGCGTCAGGAAGATCATACCCAGGCCAATCGGAAATATTTTGAAATGGACCCTTCTCTGATTGAAAATCAGGTACAGGGTTTTCAAATTGGTATGGCTCCAAATTATCCATATAGCAGTGTTTCTTTTTTCCAATTGCAGGATAAAAATTGGAATTCCACGGGCTTGGGAACAGCCTTTAATTTGTATTGGAGGGATGTTAGCTGGGGAGCAGGGGCTTCCTACATGGGCAAGTGGAGAAAATTTAAGGATGGAGGCGATATTCAGGCGCTAAGTGTTAACGGATATTTTAACCTTTGGAAGTTTTTGCCTAAAACCCGATTTGCGTACCCCATAGTTATTCAAATGGAATATGTTTACGGTTACAAAAACCGGACGGCTAGCAGTTATAAATCCCAACATGGAAGCTTTGTGCAGTTGGACTATTTGGTCCAGAATGGATTGAATTTAAAAGCGAACTTTAGTTTCTATGATGACGATTTACAACTTAAAGAGGACGCTGGCTACCGTGGCGGATTAGGCTTTGACTGGACTATTTTTAGGGGCCTTCGCTATTCTGTGGAAACCCGGTCATTTCTAACGGAAACGGGTGGGACTAACGCGGACTTGATTATGTTTCTCCACGCGTATTTGTAAATCAAAATAAAATGCTTTCGCTGTAGTCTAAAAATATCAATTCCAAGCTTTTCAAATCCAATGGAGAGATCTGCACGGGAGCTTGGTTGCAAATGCAGCCATAAACTGCAATATTGGTCAAACTAGTAAAGTAAAAATGCCGCTAATTCCCTGCATCCAAGAAAACTGATAAAAATGACCAAATAGCCTAATAAAATTCAGGGATTTTAGGCTATATTGAGTTCAAAGTTGCTCATTTTTTTAATTTTATAGCTGGGGTTTTTGCTCCGCTATTTTAGGAAAATGATTATCAAGCCATTTGAATTATTTTGTTTAAAGCCTTTTTTGTGGCTTTTTCTATTTGCAACAAGCCTTATTTCCCAGCCAGCGGATTTCATTTTAATTTTAAAAAGTCCCCAACAAAATCTCGTAACATCGATAATTGAAGACCATGGCTTAAAAATCAAGTCGCGTATTTTGAGAGATGGAAATTCGCCCATTGTTTCAGTTTACAATAGTTCAGGAATGTCCATGCTGCAAATGGAAAACATTTTGCAAGGGGATAGCCGAATTCAAATTGTGGAAAAAGAACAGTTGTATAAAATCACATCGGATCCCACGAATGATCCTTTGTATAAAGATCAATGGGGCCTTCACAAAAATTCCAGCGCAGAAAGAGGGATAAATTCTGGCGCATCCTGGAGTTTGTATAGGGGAAATGAATCAATAGTTATTGCCATTATTGACACTGGTGTTGATTATTTACATCCTGATTTAACCGATAATATGTGGAATAACCCAAAAGAAATTCCCAATAATAATATTGATGATGACAAAAATGGCTACAAAGATGATGTATATGGCTGGGATTTTCACGGTAGAGATGGAAACCCTATGGATGGGAATAGCCATGGCACTTTAGTAGCCGGAGTAGTAGGCGCCCGGGGTGATAATCATTTAGGAGGTTCGGGAGTAATACAGCGCTGTAAATTAATGGCTCTAAAGGGGCTGTCAGATGACGGTTTTGGCTATACATCCGATTTAGCGGAAGCCATAATTTATGCCGTAGACAATGGGGCAAGGGTTATTAACGCCAGCTGGGGTGGAGGAGGTTTTTCTCCAACTTTATTTGCGGCTTTGGAATATGCAAAATCTCATGATGTTGTTTTCGTAGCTGCAGCGGGTAACTCCAGGAGAAATAACGATGATTTTCCTTTTTACCCCGCTTCCTATGAGTTAGATAACATTGTATCTGTTGGAGCCACGGAAAAAAATGGGATAAAGGCGGGTTTTTCTCATTTTGGCAAAAACTCAGTGGATATATTTGCACCAGGAGTTGGCATTTTATCTACAGCTCCTGGCGGCGGGTATTTCCCTCAATCCGGCACCAGTCTGGCAGCGCCTTTTGTGACTGGAGCTTTTGGCCTTTTAATTTCTTCCAGTCCTAATTGGACTTATTTAGATTACCAGAGAGTGATTTATAACACGGTTCATAAATCAGGGGATTTGAATAGTCTTTGTAAAAGCGGTGGAATATTAGATATATATTCTGCTTTAAATGAACGGCATGAATTTCCGAGAAGGTTGGACAAAAAAACAATTGTTAGAAGTTTGCTTAGTTTACATCAGAATAAAAAGCTGTAGAAAGAGGGCATAATGCGCACTAAAATTATTTTAATTATCCTTGGGTGTTTGTTTTATCTGGGTTTTGGCCAGGGTGGCGGTGGGGAAAATTCTCCCATAAAATTTTATAATTTGGAAAAAGAATACAGTAAAACCATAACTTACGCATATACGCCAAAAGAAGCTTCGGCACTTGAGTTAAAGCAAATCCTGGCAAATATGCTTTCTATTTTTGGTTCTATCTATGTAAATGAAGTTACTAATACAATTTTTCTAACTGATACTGAAGAAAAAATTGAAGATGTGAAAGCCATATTGCCTAGCCTGGATTTGAAAAATATTAAAGCCGGAAACAATTTGGTTTCGGAAGTAATGTATTTAAAACACGAAAATGTTTTTGATGTAAGCAGTATAATCCGCCACAAGCTTTCCGGAGAAGGGAATCTGTATGAGATAGCTAATTTAAATGCCATGGTTGTAACTGATATAAGTTCGAAAATCGGCGAAGTTAAAAACCTATTGGAAAAAATTGATGTTCCTAACCCCCAGATTGCCATTGAAATAAGTGTGGTAGAATTTAACAATGAATATTTTTCGAAATTAGGCATTAATATATTTGATTGGCTGCAGGGATTAAATGCGGGTATTGATATTTATAAAATGGACGATGGAACAACCAGAACTTCTGTTACTTTGCAAAATAAGGGAGAAGGCCCCATTAGCACCGGCGGAGAATTTTTAATATCCGAATTAGACAGAAGCAGCCAGCACAAGTTGCGTTCAGAAATAAACATCAGTGATTTAGTTAATTTTATTAATGAAAACGCCGATGGCGCCGTGCTTGCCAACTCCAGAATTATTACCAGAAATAATAAACAGGCCATATTAAATGCCCGTGAATATTTGCCTCACCAGTTTTTTGAACAAAATTTAGCAGAGGCAAATCCCTTTACTCAGTTGTCTTTAACGGGAACGACAGTTAGGGTCACACCAACTATTCAACAAGATAGCATGATAAATTTGAAAATTATTCCTGTGGTGGCAAATCTAACAGGATGGAGCCCCAAGGGAATGCCGATTGTTTTTGAGAGAAGTTTGGATACGGAGGTGAAGGTTAAAAATAATACCATTTTTGCCTTGGGCGGTTTAAACAAAAAAGAAAAAGTTAAAATCCGCAGAGGAATTCCCATTTTAAAAGATATTCCTCTGCTAAGGGTATTCTTTTCCACCCAGCAGGATGTGGTTTTAGAAAGGGAAGTTTTGATTTTTATAAAGCCTGTCTTACAGGAATACTACAGTTCCTCCGAAGAGTCCATGAAAAATATGATGGAACGTTTTGAACCCAGTAAAGAATAAAATTAAAGGAGTTTTTAAAATTGAGGAATGCCGCATTGAATGAGGCGTGCGAAAAAAACTCCAATTAGGTATTTGATAATATATGAATTACATAGACACCCACTGCCACATAGATGGCATTTTAAAGAAAAAAGAATTTAGCGATTATCCCAAATTAAAAGCAGATCACTTTCCCCAAAATTTTGAGGGAGCAATAACCATCTCCTGCGATCCTAATTCCATTGAAGCTGTATTGGGGCTAATGGAGTTTGAAGAAGTATATGCCGCCTTTGGCATACATCCCCATGATGCCAAAGAATATTCGGATTCTTTGGAAGAAAAATTAAAGGAATGTATGGCAAATTCCAAAACCCTTGCCTGGGGTGAAATCGGGTTGGATTACCATTACAATTTTTCAGATCCTAATACTCAAAAAAAAGTTTTTATCCGCCAAATAGAGAAAGCCATTGAGCTGGATAAGCCCATAGTCATTCACACCAGGGAAGCAGAAGAAGACAGCCTTCAAATAATGAAGGAACATATTCCTAACAATTGGAAAGTGCATGTGCATTGTTTTACGAGTTCGCTAAACATGGCAGAAAACTTATTAAGCCATTTTGAGAATTTATACCTTGGGTTTACAGGGGTAATCACCTTTAAGAATTCAGAAGAGTTAAAAAAAGTGGCGGCGATGACCCCAAATGAGCGTTTCCTTTTGGAAACGGATGCTCCCTATTTAGCTCCAGTCCCTTACAGGGGTAAACCCTGCCATAGCGGATATATTCCTTTTATTGCCGAAGAATTAGCTAAAATTAAGGCTACGAGTTTGGATGAAATTTACGCTCTTGCCAGAGAAAATACCCGACAAATGTATGGCATCTAATGCGGACTATTTAAATTCGGACTCGTCTGCTGTTTGAGAATTGCGCCTTCTTACGTTAGAACCTGAGCGGCGTTCTTCCCCTTCAATTAATTGTTTTTCAGCTCTTACATCTGCTACTTTTTGTTCCCACTCTTTAATGGCAAAATCAAGCTGAGAGCGGCTTTCTTTAATCTTTAAATTTATTTCGCTCAGCTTGGTTTTAAGCTCTGCCTGCTGAAGCCGCAAAACTCTTTCGTTAGGAAACTTCTGCAAGTGGCCAAGGGTAATAAAGTACTCCTTTTCCAGCGCCTTTTTTTCTTTTAACAATTGGTTGTATTCGTTATATGATTTCTCTACAGCGGGATTGGATAGGCTGCAACTTAATAACATGGCCATTCCGAATAGGAGGGATATTTTAATAAAATTTGAAACCATTTTCAATTGTCCGGAAAAAAGTGACTTTTAATTTAGTTTCGATGGAATCAGCAATATCTTTGGTTAACTCTTCTTTTCGAAATTCATAACAGGGAAGGCCCTCGTCTAAGGTCACAGAAAATCTCCAAACTCCATTAACCTCCTCTTCTTCCAGATAGCCTTTTTTTATTACTCGGCCGTATTTATCCTGGTTTTCAAAAAAATCTCCCATTCTAAATTGGAAAACATCAAAGAGGTTTTTTTGATGGACAACAAAAAACTCTTCCAGCTCCAGCTGTAAATTTCTTTTGGCCCGATAATATACGGAATATTCCAGGCATTCTGAGGATATCTTTTTCCGAATTGCGGAAATGACCACCGAATCGGCTTTAATAGATTTCAGCTTTGGGTTTAACAGCGCAGTGTCCAGCTTTTGTCCGGTTTGATATTGACCAGGAGGTAGGAAGCGGCTAATGTGCCAGCGGTCTTGCCATAAGTCCTTAAAATAATTGCTGTCCAATTTGGAAATGAGCCTTTGCTTATAATTGTCCTGAAGTTTCATGGAATCTACCGTGGCGCGCAATTTATTATAACCGCTGATGCTTGTTACATTGCCTTCCGAATCCAAATGTATTTCCAAAGGGAGCTTTTTTTGGATGTTTTCAGCCAACAAGCTTTTATTGTATCCGGCTGAGGTAAATTGCTTGGGACTCCAGCGAATGTAAGTCCCCGAATCGTTTTTTTCGACATGTACATGGGTATGTATTTCAAATCCCGTGCCCGGTTTTTCCCGTTCACGGGCTTCGGCAATATTTTCTAACCTGGGCGAAGAAAGGTATTCTTCAAATATCATATAGTTTAATTCGTCCGGCTTTTTGGGGTTGTAGTTAACCCCTGGTTTACAAGACCAAATTAAACAGCCCAGCAATAAAACAACTATTCTAAAATTTGAGGCAGATTTTTTCATATTCTCTAAAATTAAAGCAAAGCTTTAGATGTAGTTTAGGATAAAGTAAAATTAATGTGTTTCCAAAGCAATCGGCAGTTCTCCCCCCAAATTGGTTGCAAACTAAGGCCCCGGCGTTCCATTCCTCTGAAATAAGTATTTTGACTTTTTGAAAATTTGCGGATCCGCAAATACAACTCCGTATTTAGTTGGTCCAGATTGATTTCCCCCATTAAATGGCGGCTTATGAGTTGGTATTCCAGGCCTAGCTGCTGCATTCTAGCGAAGGATAGCCCATTTTCTAATAGTGCTTCCACTTCTTTTATCATACCGAGCTCTAATCTGGATTGTATTCTGCTTTGAATGTTGGAATGCAACAGGCTTTTTGGAGGTTGAAGCCAATAGATGTGGAAATGGAATGGAGGAGGAATGATTTTTTTGTCTGGAAAATCGGTTTTAAAGAAGTGGATTTCCAAAGCCCGTACAATTCTTTTTTTGCTGCTTAAATCAGTTTGGCTATGTAATAGAGGGTTTAAACTATGGAGTTCTTTTTCCAACTCTTTTTTATCTCTTAACATTTGCCGTTCTCTAAATTCTGGCTGCTCCGGGACTTCGGGAATTTGATAATTCCGCAATACCGATTCGAGATACAAACCCGAACCGCCGCACATAATGGCTGCTTTTTTCTTCTGAAAAATTTGAGTCAATGTTTGATAGCAATCCTGCTGGTAATTATAGAGGGAGTATATTTTTTGGGGAGCTTCAATATCAATTAAATGATGAGGGATTTTTTTTCCGGCGATCTGGTATTCGGATAAATCTTTGCCTGAGCCTAAATCAAGTCCCTTATATACTTGTCTGGAATCTGCAGATACAATATCCAAAGCAAATTCATTTGCCAATTGCACCGCTAGCCGGGTTTTACCTGAAGCAGTAGGCCCAAGAATTACATAAAGTTGGGGCCGATTAGTTTGCGAATTGAGATTCAAAATATTTTTCCAATTCTAAAATATATTCTTTATTTGGTCCGCAAAATAACAGCGCAATTTTTTGCATGGAAACTTTGTTTGAGCCCATATATCTGTTCAGGGGGCAACTTAGTAAGATTCCTTTTTTGGATTGAGGATTAAAATTATTAGAGCCTAGTTTACTCAAAATCATTGGATAACTTATGTTTGGTTTTAGTTTTCGAATTGGGTAAAGTTTCCAATGGGCCCATTCTGTGAGAGATAAACTTTTATAAATGTAATGGAATAAATGGCCCAGTGTCCGCCGGGAATTAATTTCCACCAAAGGGCGAAAATATTTTTTACCCTTATTGCTGTAGTAAAAGGAGTCGATGCCAAAGGGACCCCAATAACCAATGTTATAGAGCTTTGAACCGATCGCAGAAACTGATTTTTGCATCTCTTTTATGGGCAAGTTAAGTTGAGGATGAAACTCCATGCCAGTAAAACCTCCCTTTTTACTGGCATACAAGATATGTTCATCGGTTTTAAGGACTTTGCCATTTTTATCTAAAAAATAAAGAGATGCAAAATCCATTATCCGTTCTAATAGGGGCTCTATTACGAACCCTCCAAAATTATTTATCTGCTTTTTAATAAAATCCCAGGGAAGTTTTGTTTTTTCCAAAACTAATTTATTGCCCAGGCCCGAACTGCTAAATCGGGCTTTAAATAACATAGGTCCGGATATTATATCCGCCACTTTGTTCACTTCTTCCAGGGATTGGACGGTATAACTCAATGGCTCTATTTGACCGGATTCTCTTTCTAGTTGGGAAGCCAAAAAGCGATCGTTGGCTTTTTGAATAGCCTCAATCTTCGGAATCTCACTTAACTTTTCGGGTTGGTGGGCCTTTAAAATTTTTAAACTATTACTGTCCCAACCGTGAGGGCTGTAGGGGGTTTTCTTTTCCAGATGGGGGAATTCTCTTAAGTTCAAATTTTGGTTTAAAATTTTTTGGATGTATTTGATATATTCGGGGTCGGCTCTGCCTTCCAGCAAACATATATTAGCCCCCAATCCATACAACACTCCCTGATGGGTCCATTCTCTGGAAACCTCCTGAAGCTTCGGACTAGTTAAGGGAGTATGCAGATTAAAATTAAAATCTGCATTTAAGTGAAACTGCTGGGATAAGAAAGTATCAGGCAACCAGCTCAAAATTTTCTTTAAGAAGTAAATTGACTCCGTTGCACATGGCTTTTACATTGGCCATAACTGTATCCATATCCTTGGAACGGCCAATTACATGGAGAGGGCTTCCATCGGGCATTTGTCCTTTTACGGTAATTTCCGATAAAGCAAAGGCTGCGAAATCTTTGTGTTCTACATCCAAAGCATGTTGCTTGTATTCCACCAGATGAAATTGTATCCCCAATTTGGTTAAGGCTTGGTAGCAAGCTTCTACTGGGCCGGTACCTGTAGTGGTCACCTGACTGGATTTTCCATTTAATTCAAAGCTGAATTCAAAATGCTTCCGGTCGTTATCTACTTCAAGATTTTGGAAAATCAAAGGGCCGTCCACTTGTAATATATGTTTATCATATACTTCAAGTATTTCATCTTGGCTTAATTCCCCCTTTGATTCGGAAAGGGCTTTTAATACAGGCTGCAAGGAACTGGCCTCTTCAATAGTTATGGGTAAACCAGCATTTGTTATGATTTCAAAAATGGCTGTTTTGCCGGATTGGCTGGTAAAGCCAAGACGATCGCCCTCTTTGCGGCCAATTAAATTGGAGTCAATGGCCCTGTAGGCGCCCTTGGATTTTCCCTTGGTTTTAATGGCTCCATCTTGATGTATGCCGCTTCGGTGAGCCACCACATCGTGTCCCACAAGCGGGGCTTTTTCCGGAATGGGAATTTGAGACCATTGGGACATTAAAAGAGCCGATTCGTATATTTCCCCAAAATTTAAGGGAACATCCACCTCGCAATTGTATAAGGCACAGGCTACTTCAAACATGTTTGTGTTTCCGGCGCGTTCTCCAAGTCCGTTTAATGTGGTTTCCAATTGAGAGGCCCCTCTAAAATAAGATTCCACAGTTGTGGCGGTAGCCATGCCAAGGTCGTTGTGGTTGTGCACGGCCACAGTGATGTTATCGGGCAAGGCCTTTACCACCTGTTCAACCATATCGCAAAAAATTTGTGGGCGGTAACGCTCCACCGTATTGGGAAGGTTAATCACAGTGGCGCCGGCTTCCGCCACGGCATGGAAAACCTCAATCACAAAATCCATGTTGTCCTGGCAGTCCCCGAAATGTTCGGCAGAAAACTGAATGTCGCCTTTTCCGCCCATAACATCGCGGCAATAGGCCACAGCTCCTTCTGCAATTTTTAAAACTTCCTCGGGTTTTTTGCGAAGCACATGTTCCATATTATAGGAGCTCGTGGTGATAAAAGTATGAATCCGGGGTTGGGCGGCTTGTTTAATAGCTTCCCATACCTTTTCAATATCGTACTTCACCGCACGGGCCAAACCGGATATAACCACATTGTCAGGGGAAAGATCGGCCAAATGTTTGCATGCAGCGAAATCCATTTCGCTGCTGCCGGAAAAGCCCACTTCGATTCCCTGCACTCCCAGCTTGAGCAGCTGGTTAAAAACCTTTTCTTTTTCTTTTAAGTTCCAGGGATTTTTAAGGGCCTGGTTGCCATCTCTTAAAGTGACGTCGTAGAAAAATGGTTTTTTCGAATTTCCAACTGACATTGTTTCCTCGTTTTAAAAATTAAACCAAAAAAAAAGGCCCACTCTTTTGAGGAGTGGGCCTTTTCAACAAAAACAGTCTCACTCCTCTGTTAGAAGACTCCCAGAAGTAGCAAAGAATTGTTTTTAAAGCTGTTCATAACATAAGAATAAATCAAAATATCGGCTTTGTCAATAAGCAAGGGCTAAATTAATCCCGGCATTTATGCGATAAAAGCAATAGTTCCCATTTTTTATAGCGGCAAAATTATATTTAGGCTATGGGTTTATTTAAATCTTTATTGAAGAATTCCAATAAAAAATTGTTGGGAGCCTGCAAATTGGGAGATTTGGCTAAAATTAAGGAGGCCTTGGACGAGGGTGCTGATGTTCATTTTGAGTCAAAAAAAGGAAGCGCCTTGAGTGTGGCTTATGGAGCGGGCCAGAAAAAAGCCTGCTTATATTTGTTTGAACGGGGGCTTGAGCCCAGGGGCCGTTTGGTTGAACAAATTTTTTTGGCGGAGATTGAAAAGGACCCGCAATTTTGCAGTGAGCTCTTGGATTTTGGAGTGAACCCCAATTGCCAGAATAAATTTAAAGCCAGTGCCTTGCTTTTGGCCTGCCTCTATGGAAAAACCCAATTGGCCTTAAAATTAATGGAGAAAGCTGCCGATGCGGAGCTAGCCGATGAGGACGGCAACAGAGCTCTGATGGTGGCTGCTGCCAAGGGAAACGAGACTTTGGTGAAAACTCTAATAACTAAAAATGTGAAAATTGATGCGAGAAATTCAAAAGGGCAAAGCGCTTTGGACATGGCCAGGGAGCGCCAGCAGCAAAATGTGCTCGCTCTGCTGGAAAAAACACCTTGATACCGGGAAATAACACTAAAATGGACATTTTCAGCCTGCTTATGGTAAGATTTTTTGAGAGGCAAAATCCGAACCCGGTAAAATGGAAAATAGCAATTATAAAATTCCACTAAAAAAAATTCTGTATGTAAATACAGATATTCTGGAATACGAAAGGGTTCGCACCACCATAACAGGCGAAGACCCCAGGGCGCCCGAAGTGGAATGGGCTCCGGATAAATTATCCGCCATACATTGCGTAAAAAAAAATAAGTACGATGTATGTCTTTTAGATTTTGAAGCAAGCCATGAAAAAGAGCTGGAAACCGTTAAAGAAATAAAAAACGCCAACAGTTCTCTTCCTATTGTATTGCTCACAGATATCCAAAGTAACATGCTCATTGAAAAGGCCAAATTGGCGGGCGCTTCGGAAAATTTGCTCAAAAGCAACTTGGATAGATACATTCTTGAAAAAACACTGCGTTATTTGCACCAGGTGGATGTTAATTTTTTGCCGGATACTGAAGATAAAAAAGACAGAATTATAAAGCTCACCCAAGCTATTGGAGCTGAAACTGGAGAAATAGCCCAGGAAATAAACACCCTGCTCACTATAATTAATGGCTGTGCCAACCAGTTGCAGGAACATATTCCCCGAAATAACGAATTGTATAAATACATCGACCAAATCCAACGGGCGGTGTTTGGAGTGGATTACCAAACTCAAAAACTGTTTGCTATCAGCCGTAAAAATCTATTGTTGCCGGAAAAAATAGATTTGAGACAAGTTATTGAAGAAATGGAGCCCATGTTTCGAAGTATTGTTGGGGACAGGGCTTCCCTGGAAATCCACGCGGCCGCTGATGTGAAATTAATAAAGGCAGATAGAGGGCTAATAGGACAAGCCATAACTTGCCTGATTATTAATGCCAAGGAAGCTATGCCAGCACAAGAGGGACAAATTCTGGTGGATATACATAATGAATCCACATTGGATTCGGAGAATTCAGATGAAATCTCAAGCATGTCCCGGGATTATGTTTGCATATCCGTTGTGGATAACGGCTGCGGTATGGATTCCAATATTCAAAAACATATATTCGAACCTTTTTTTACCACCAAAGGCGCTTCCAAAGACAAGGGCCTTGGGCTTGCCAAAGTCAATTGGATAGTAAGGCAATCGGGAGGCTTTATCAATGTGGAAAGCTCCCCCAATGGCGGCTCCAGCTTTAAGATTTATTTTCCAATTATACACATCAAGGAGCACAACCCTTTTAACCCCAATCCCAAAGAAAAAAAGAAAGGATCCCGCGGAACCGTGCTCATAGTGGAAGATGAACAATCCATTAGAGAGCTTATAGGGGAAGCCTTAAGCGGTCAGGGCTATCATGTATTGGAAGCGGGGAGTTCCAAGGTCGCCCTATCCATTTTTGAAGCCCATCCAAATAAAATTGATGTGTTGCTAACAGACGTTGTGCTTCCTTTTCATTCCGGACCGGAAATGGCCCGCGCCATAAAAGAAAATTTTCCGGAGACTAAAATTATTTTTATGTCTGCCCATGCAGACTTGGCCCATATTAGGCAAAATTACCATTTGGCATGCGAAGGCTTTTTGCAAAAGCCCTTTTCGCTGGAGGAGTTAATCCAAATGGTCAATCAAATTGTGGCGGCCCAATAATTTTTATAAAGCCCCGCCAATATCCTTGCGGATTTTTTCCGTAACATCAAGGCTGGGCATGGATACCAACACCTCGTTTTCGGCGGGGACGGTGTACAATACATCGTAGCCATTTTTTTGGCCCCAGGTGCGCACTAAAGATTTCATTTGAGCGGAAATTTGGGAACGCAACTGAAATTCCCTATCCAGGGTAAGGGCTTCAATTTTTTGTACGAGTAATTCTAACTCCTGCTTTTTTTGGGATACTTCTTCTTCCAGTTGTTGGCGGGTTAAATCGCTTACCCAGGCTTTTTTTACTTCAAGCCGTTCCATGGAAAGACCGAGGCTGGCGTATTTCGCCTCTACTTCCTGATTCCATTTGGCAATGGAGCTGGATAAATCCTTGCGCGCAGATTCTAAAAAGCCCAGATCCTGCACTAAAACACTGGCATTAACATAACCAATTTTTGGGCTGTTTTGTTGTTTGTGAAAATAACCGTAAACCCCAAAGGCCATAGCCCCAACTACTGCCAAAGAAGTAATGATTTTAGCGGTAATCACCCCTTTTTTCCGGGGATTGGGGTTGCTTCTTTTTGGCGCGGGTCCGCGGGTGGCTTCGTATTGCTGACGAAGGCTGGGTTTGCCCCTGGATTGGTTCTGTGTGCGCCTCACAGAGCGGTTTGTGTTATTTCTCATCCCAGTACCTTTATTTGTAACTTCATTAAAATAAACAATTTGCAAGTATTCATTTATAAAAAAGATTAGATATTTTTCTGAATCTAATACTTTTTAAGGACTAAATCCAGTATGCTAACCTATTTTTTGATTTTTTTTAACTGGTTGAATTACAAAAATAGATTTTTACAACAAGGCTTTAAACCGAGACAGTCTAAATAGAGAAAGGTATATATTGAAATTATGGCACATTCCAGTCCAGAAGAAATTTTGAGGGAGTTGGATATAACCCTTCCTGTTCCTACGGTCCGTGGCGCATATATTCCCAGCCTGGTAGTGGGGGATCTGATTTATGTATCTGGCCAGCTTCCCCTGCAAAATGGGGAACTCCAGTTTTCCGGTTCTGTGGGCAATCAAATTAATCTGGATATGGGGTATCAGGCAGCCCGGCTATGTTTTATAAATGCTTTAGGTGCATTGAGCTATGTGTCCACTCCTCTATCTGAAATTGCGCAGGTGGTGCAAATATCCGGTTATGTTTTGTCTGCCAACGACTTTTATGAACAGCCGCAGGTGATAAATGGCGCCTCTGATTTGTGCCTTAAAATTTTTGGAGACGCTGGACGGCACACCCGAATTGCAGTGGGGGTGAGCAGCTTGCCCTTAAACGCTTCTGTGGAAATATCTGCAATTTTTAAAATAAAAAGCAAAAATCCGGAATAAGTCTTAAGCTAAAAAGCCCTTTGGCCGATACTTAAATTATGTGGTATCGTTCCCTGTATTTCTCTCTGGAAATTTATGGCGACTCCCAAAGGGGGTTTAAGGCTTGTGCTAAGTTAATGCTCAAAGGTCGACGAGCTTGTCTGGGGACCCTCACCAGCGAGTTTAAGCATACTCCAACTCAGTTTAGCTGGGATCCTGGCTGTGTTTTTGATTCCACTCAAAAAGAATACCTGGAGCTCAGGGCTCAAAAAGAAATTGAAAATGCCTTGATTGAAGCTAATAACCGCTCTACCCAGCCTGGATAGGAAAAGCCATCCAAAATTTTGAGCCTTGGTTCTTTCCCTTTGAATCTACGCCCACAATACCTTTCATAGCTTCCACAAATGTCTTTACATTGTACAGTCCCAGTCCGCTGGAGGATTCTCCATTGGTGGGTCTGGAACTTAGCCTTTGAAATTGGCCAAAGGCCTTTTTTTTATCTTCCTCTGAGAGACCCTGGCCCTCGTCTTCCACAAAGACTTTGAAAAACTGGTTGGCCTCAACTTCTGAATAAATTTTAATAGTGGAGTTTTTAGGAGAGTATTTAATGGCGTTGGAAATTAAATTGGAAAGGGCATCCCGAAAAGCGATGGGGTCAAAAAGAATTTTTGGATTTTGTACACATACATAAGAGCTAAGATTAATATTCTTTCGGGCGGCTGTGGCTTCAAATATTTTAACTGTGGGAGAAATTTCCTCCTGAGGAAAGCCCTCCAAAAGATTTAATTTAAGCACTCCGTTTTCTATTCTCACAGATTCCACCAGTTCTTCTAATTGGTTTTTCATGGATTCAGATGCATCGTAGATACACTGCACAAATTCCTGTTGTTCATGGGGTTTAATATCTCCGTTTTGGATCATTTCTGAAATGTTGAGAATGGCCGAACAGGGGTTTTTTAAATCGTGCACCACGGTGCCAATAAACTCATTGATTTTTTCTTTTTTGCGCAATAGCTCTTCCCGGCTTTTGATTAGTTTTTTATGCTCTTCCACCAGTTTTGCGATGGTCAGGCCAAAAACAATTCCCATTAGCTCAGGGATAATCCAAGTGCCCCATTTGGGTTCGATGTTATTGATATTCATATGGGCTAAGTTTGCCATAGTAAATACAACCATGGATACCATTATATAAGGCAAATAAAACATGTGCTTCATAAAGTTCGTTTTGGGACGAGCTTTATGATTTTACAACAAAAATGAAGGGGAGGTTATACTTTTATACTGGTATTTCTTTTCCAATTATCCCGGCTGGCTTTGAGTTGAAAATCGGCAAATTTTTGAGCTTCCAAGAGGCATTTTTCAGATTTCAGCGCCTTTTTTTGCTTTTTTGGAGCTTTTTCCAGTTGGGGAAGTAGTCCAAAATTAAAATTCATAGGCTGGAACTCAGGATTGGGAAAACTCAAATGGCGGCAAAGGGAGGCCAGGCAGGAAAATTCCGGCCAATCGATTTTATCCCCATGTAAATGGGCCAATATATTCATGGCCCCATAAAAGCCAGTGGCAATGGCCTCGGTATAGCCTTCCGCCCCTGTGATTTGTCCTGCAAAAAAGAGCTTTGTTCCGGGCATGTTAAGATAGGAGTTTAATTTTTCCGGGGAATTAATAAAAGTGTTGCGGTGCATGGCTCCCAAGCGGGCGTATTGGGCGTTGGCCAGGGCAGGTACTTTTGAAAAAATTTCTTTTTGGGTTCCCCATTTAAGGCGGGTTTGGCAGCCCACCAAATTGTATAGGGTTTTGTGTTCATTTTCTGCCCTAAGCTGAATCACAGCATGAGGCATTTCCCCGGTTTCCGGATGTTTTAAACCTATGGGGCGCATGGGTCCAAAACGAAGGGTTTCCACACCTCTGCGGGCCATTTCTTCCAGGGGTAAACATCCTTCAAAAAGCTGGCCTTTTTCAAAGGGCTTGGCTTCTACAGTATCCGCTTCTCTAAGAGCGTTTACAAAGTCTTCGTATTGTTCCTTATTAAGGGGGCAATTTATAAAATCAGGACTTTCTCCTTTTTCCCAGCGATTTTTTTCATAGGCGGCCTCCATGTTAATGGAATCCGCTTCTACCACAGGGGCTATGGAATCAAAAAAAGCCAGATGTTGGCTTCCCAATAAGTTGGACAGTTTTTTAGCCAGTGTTTCAGACGTAAGAGGACCTGTGGCCACCAATGTATATTGCTTGGGGTCTAATGAAGTGACTTCCTCCCGCAAAAATTCAATATTTGGCTCTGCCTTTATGGCTCCATCTACCAACATACTGAATTTTTCCCTGTCTACCGTTAAGCTTTCTCCCGCCGCCACTCTGGCTTCATAAGCTAAAGGAATAAGAGCGCTATCATAAATTTCCAATTCTTTTTTTAACAGCCCATGAGCACTGGTAGTGCCTGTGCCTTTTAGGGAATTGGAACAAACCAGTTCTGCGGGCAGAGAAGTTTTATGGGCCGGCGTATTTAACCCAGGGCGCATTTCATAAAGCTTTACGGAAACTCCGGCCCTGGCTAATTGCAGGGCCGCTTCAGAACCGGCTAATCCGGCCCCAATGATATGTACTGTTTTATGTTCCAATTAGTGTCTGAAATGGCGGGTGCCCGTAAACACCATGGCGATGCCATATTTATCACAAGTTTCTATCACCCCAGGGTCCCCTTTGGAACCACCTGGCTGAACAATATATTTAATGCCCGCTTCATTGGCGGCTTCCACGTTATCGTCAAAGGGAAAAAAGGCATCGGAAGCTAAAACCAGGTTGGCAAATACTTCCCGGGTAAATTCTTCGGGATTCTTTCCCAAGGCTTCAGCCATACGACGGGCGTTATCGCGAACTCGGGGTTGGCACAATCGCAAGTTGGAATCAATGCGGTTGGGCTGGCCGGGCCCCATACCCATTAACATGTACTGGCCGGGCTCATATTCATAGCCCATAACAATAGCATTGGATTTGGTATGTTTGCAGGCTTTCCAGGTAAATTTAGCCAGGTCGTATTTTTCTTCGGGAAAAGGGGCTTTGGTAGCGGGCTCCCATTTTTCGTGAAGAAGATTGTCTCTATCCTGCACTAACATGCCGCCAATAATATGTTTGTAAACTTTGCGGTCTTGCGCTTTATGATTTTCGCCAATTTCCAATAGCCTAATGTCTTTGCTTTTCTTTTGCAAAAACTCCAAAGCATCCGGATCAAAACCGGGGGCTAATAAAATTTCCACGAAGCGGCCTTTTAATAGTTGAGCAGTGGCTAAATCCACTTTTCGGGTAACGGCTATCACCGAGCCAAAGGCCGAAACGGGGTCTCCTTCCCAGGCCAGTTCAAAGGCTTTATTGAGGCTGTTACCGGTAGCATAGCCACAAGGGTTCGTGTGTTTTATAATGGCTACTGCGGGCTTATCCCAGAGTTCTTTAACAGCTTCAAGAGCGGCATCGGCATCTACTAAATTATTGTAGCTAAGCTCTTTGCCGTGTAATTGTTTGGCTGTGGCAAGGCTTTCTTCCTGATCCGACTTTTTGGACTCGTAATAAAATTCCGCAGATTGATGGCTGTTTTCTCCGTAGCGCAATTTTTTGCCTGAATCAAAATGCAAATGAAGGTTGGGCTCTTCAGCAAATTTACCGGATAAATATTCGTCAATGGCTCCATCGTATTTGGCGGTGTGGTTAAAAGTTTTTACAGCCAACTTGCGGCGTAGCTCCAGAGACGTTTCACCTTTATCGGAAATTTCATCCAGAACCAAATTGTAATCGGCAGGGTCGGTAACCACTGTTACAAAGGCGTGGTTTTTGGCAGAGGCCCGCAACATAGTGGGTCCTCCAATATCTATGTTTTCAATGGCGTCTTCCAGGCTAACATCGGGCTTGGCAATGGTTTCCTGAAAAGGATAGAGGTTAACTACCACAATGTCGATGAGTTCCATTTCCAGGGCGGAAATTTGTTTTATATCTTCATCCAGATTGCGGCGGGCCAAAATTCCACCGTAAATTTTAGGGTGCAGGGTTTTTACTCTGCCATCTAATATCTCGGGAGAAGAGGTATAGTCGGAAATGGACAGGGCTTTGACGTCTCCCTCATTGAGATGTTTAAGGGTTCCACCCGTACTTAAAATGCTATATCCAAAGCTTTCCAGGGACTTTGCGAAATCCAGCACTCCCTCTTTATTACTAACACTAATTAAGGCGTATTTACTCACTTGAAATCCTCACCAGTCAACAGTTTGTAGGCCTCTTTGTATTTGGCCACGGTTTTTTCCACAATTAAATCAGGAAGTTCGGGCCCCGGATATGTTTTGTCCCAATCCAGTCCGGATAAGTAATCTCGAACAAACTGCTTGTCAAAACTGGGTTGTTCTTTCCCTAATTCGTAGGCCGACTCGGGCCAGAAGCGGGAGGAGTCCGGGGTTAAAACTTCATCAATTAAAATAATCTCGCCATCCACTTCTCCGAATTCGAATTTGGTATCGGCAATAATCACTCCTTTTTCGAAGGCGTAGCTACGGGCCTGGGAATATATGCTTAAGCAAAGGTCCCGCAATTTGTTGGCAACATCATCCCCAACCATTTCCACCATCTTTTCAAAAGTGATGTTTTCATCGTGGCCTGTATCCGCTTTTGCAGCCGGTGTAAACAATGGGGGATCCAGCTTGGAGCTTTTTGGCAAATCCGGAGGCAGCTTGTGGCCACATACGCTTCCGGTAGCTTGGTAATCTTTATATCCCGAACCCACTAAATAACCTCTGGCCACGCATTCCACATCAAAACGTTTGGCTTTTTTTACTAACATGGAACGGCCCTGCAAATAGTCTTTGTATTTGTGAAGTTCGCTGGGGTAATCTTCCAGCTTATCGCTGATAAAATGACTGGGGCATTTTAATTGTTTGAACCAGAACACAGAAAGCTGGTTTAGTATGGCCCCTTTGTTTGGAATAAAGCTCGGCAAGACCACATCGTAGGCGCTAATTCTATCTGAGGCCACCATTAACAATTTGTCCCCTAAATCGTACATCTCCCGGACCTTGCCTTTGGAGAATAAGGGAAACTCAGTAATTTCAGGGATTTGTTGCCTTGCAGTCATTGTGTAAATTCCAGGTTGTTATAAAAATCAGAGGCCACCGCTTTGGCCATCTGTTTAAGCAAGCCCCAATTTAAAAAAATTGCCTTGGGAACCGCATTCAAAAGGAAAAAAAATTAGAAGCTTTTAAATTAAGTCTCTAACCCGAGAAAAGCCTGAAAGCCTCAATCCATAAAATGAATGGGGCTGTTTCGTTCCATACCCAAGGCACTGCGTTCGTAAAAGTCGGCTTTTAACTGGACTTGTTCTTCCGGGCTCAGGCAAAATTTTTCCCGCCCGTTTTTTTCCAGCCAAAGAGTTAAATAAGACATTAAAACGCCTGCACATACGGAAACATTCATGCTCTCGGTAAGCCCGAACTGGGGAATTTTAAAGTGTACATCGGCTTTGGCCAGGCTGTCCGGGTGGTTTCCTTCCGTTTCGGAGCCCAAATAAAAGGCTGTTTTTTGACTGAAATCCAGATTAAAAAGGGAATTATCGGTATTGGTGGAGGCCACGGCAATTTGGTATCCCTGGCTTTTTAGCGATTTAAAACAGTTTTCCCTTTTTTTATAACGGTACATATCCAGCCATTTGAAGCTGCCCTTTAAAATGGTTTTTACGGTGGAATAGGAGTTGATTTCTTCAATAACATGCACATTTTGCAATCCGAAAACTTCGCAAGTTCGGATAACAGCGCTTATGTTGTGGGGATCTTTTAAATCTTCTAAAACCATAGTGAAATGTTTGGTTCTGTGAGAGACCGTTTTATCGAACTTTTCCCGGCGTTCGGGGGTTAGTTTATATGCAAACTGCTCAATAAATTCTTCTGCGCTTTTGCCCAGAAACTTGGATTGACCCATAATATTTTCCATGGGGCCAATCTATTAAAATACAGGGAGTATGCCTAATTGGGCCGAAGCTCCATTAAGGCTTTGAGTTTTTCTTTTTCGAGGTCGGTCCATTTGTGTTTACTGAGGATATCCTCTAAATTGGTTTTGTTGAGTTCTTCAGCCGAATGGACGATGTGTTCAAATACTTCCAGGATTTTATTGCGCACCACTTTTTTAAACAGGCCCATGTTCATTATGGCATTTATGACTGCGCCTCCGGGGAATACCAATACTTTAAGGTCATATTTAATGGGGCCGCCTTCGGTTACTTCGTATTTATAGTCAAACAATACATCGCCCTTTAATTTCCAGGTTAAAATGGAAACCACACCAAAACCGAAATAACTCAAATGTTTGATATCCACTCCACCGGCAATTAAGTAGGCCTCTCCAGTGAGATTCGAGCCGTTGGAACCTCTCCAATATTTTCTCTGATCTCCATCCAGGTATTCGGCGCTGTATTTTGTTTTCTGGAATATGTTAACCACTTTGGCGGCCAGAGGAATGTCATTTAACAAATACTCGAATTGGGCCACTGGAATGGGCAGGGCATCTTTTACTTTATATTCCACCCGGTATTTTTGTCCAAGGAAACCAAAAAGTTTTTGGCCCTGGTAATTTTTTATGGAGACTCCATTTTTGACCAGTACACGGGCTTCTTTGCAGCGTTCGTCATCGTAAACAATGTCTGGAATACCGGTTTTTAAAGAGTCCGGACATTCTTTTTCCGGTGGACCTAAATCGCATTTGGCCAAAAGGCTGCAATATTCATTTTGCAGCCGGAACCCAAAACTTAGGGAAACCAAAAAAATCAGAAGAAACAGGCCTAAGTGCTTCATAGGCTTAGAATACCATTGTTTTACTGGTTTTTCAGCAAATCTTCTTCGCTAAGTTCAGTGAGCTTTCCAAATTTACTCAGGCTTTCTTCCTTTGGCCCGTTTTCAGGATTTAATATGCCTTTGGGCCCAACCACCACCACTCTGGCTTTTTCTTTTACAAAATATTTTTTAAAAGCTTCTAAAATCTCTTCTTTTGTAAGAGCGGCGATTATTTCCGGGTATTTCACAAAGTGATCCAAATCTCGTCCCCAAATTTCACTGCGTGCAAAAATGGAAGCGGTGGCTTTTGGGCTGTCGAACATGGAGGGCAGGCTTTGAATCAATGCGTCTTTAGCGCTGCCCAGTTCCTCGTCAGTGACACCGGAATCGGCCATCTTTTCCATTTCGCTAAAACACAAATCTATGGCTCTCACACCGGATTCCACTTTGGTTTGCAAGGCAAAGCCAACTGTTTCTTCCCGGTCATAACTGCTGTTTACAAAACTGCGGACAGAATAGGCGAGCCCCTCATCAGTGCGCACTTTGGCTGTGAGGCGGGAAGTAAAGCCGCCACTGCCAAATATGTAGCTGGCAAGGCTTAGCTTGTAGTAGTCGGGATGAGGCCTTTTTACTCCGGGGAATCCCACTTTAATATTGGCTTGGGTTAAATCTTTATCCACCAGGTAAACTCCGGCTTCCGCAGGGCCTTTGAACCCAGGAATTGAATCTTGGGCATTGGGCTTGGGAAAGTCTTTTAGCAGCTTATTGAGTTCCACCGTCATGGAATCTTTATTGAAATAACCCGCCACAGATATAATGATTTTTTTAGAAGCAAACCCCCGTCCCACCCAGTTTTTGTAGAGCTTGGGTTTAATGGCATTAACATCATCCACTGTCCCTAAATAGTTGGAGGGGTGCCGTCCATAGAGACTCAACTCGTAGGCTCTCGACAAAATGGATTGGGGCCTGTCAAAACGATGTTCGATGGCTTCGATGTATTTTTTCTTTTGCAGTTTTAAAATTTCCGAATCAAAGCGGGGCTCCAAAGCGGCGGACTTCATAAGCGCCATTAAAGGTTGGGTATTTTCCTTAAGTGCGTTCAGTTCCAAATTGGCATATTGGTCGTTAATGGAAGCGTTAAGGCCCGCTGCAATAAATTCAAGGCTATCCTCCAATTGAGAAGGGGTTAAATCCTTTGTTCCACCCGCAGGAATCAGTTGGGAGTAGACATAAATTTCAGCGGCCTCCTTGGGGTCTTTAGGCAGGTTTGAACCTGTAAAATAAAACTCCATGTGAATAAGGCCCAAACTAGTGTCGGGAACCATATATGCTATGTGGCCATTTTCCAATTCCACCCTGTAGTCTTTAGGGTGGGGAGGAATGTATTTAAAATCGGGATAGGCCAAATTTTTAAAATGGGGGACTATGTTGTTTTTGGATTTTGCAGCTTTAACAGCATCTGATTTTTTTTCAGGGGCAGCTGAACTAACCACCGGTCTGGGGTTAGGCACGCAAGCCTGTAATATTAAAAGGAAAGTTATGGTTAAAATCGTTTTCATTTTTCACCTCCCTCTTCAGGCAATACCAGGCCAACAGTAGACACTTTTTTTGAAAAGTATTTTTTGCATACATCGAGCACTTGTTCCGCAGTCACTTTACTAACATTTTCGGGAAAGGTGTTTACGTATTCCCAGGTTCCCCACATTTGGTAAAAGGCAAGTTCGGTGGCCAGGTTTTCCAGGTTTTCCAATTTTCTGAGACTGGTGGCTTTCACCTGGTTTTTAACCCTTTGCAATTCCCTTTCCGAGAGTGGATTTTTTTTCAGATCTTCTAATATTTCCCATACCGCAGCTTCCACTTTTTCATGTTGGGCTTCTCCTCCCAAGTCCACTCCTATGTGAAAGGTAGAGTGGTATTTATCCACGCCATTTCCCGCATAGGCCGAAGTGGCAATACCCATTTCGGTTACCAGCTTGCGGTACAAGCGTCCGCTTTTTCCGCTTAAGGCTCCCTCTACAATATCCAGCGCATACAAATCCTTATTGGGAATCCCTGGAGTCACAAACATCAAATCATAACGGGGCTTGGCAGAATTTTTATGGACTGTGAGCCGTTTTTCACCCACAGGTTCGGGCTCCCGGGTCACCACCTTGGCAAAATCCTCACCCCGGGGAATATGCTCAAAATATTTGCGAATCATTTTCAGGGCGTTTTCAGGATCAAAATCGCCAGCTAATACTAATATGGCGTTATTGGGTTTGTAGTATTTGCGATAATGTTCTTCTGCTTGTTCCCGAGTGAGGTTGGCAATGTCAGATTCATAACCAATGGTGGGAAGTCCAAAGGGGTGGGCCTCGTAAAACATGCCGCTTAGGGTTTCCCAATACCGGCCCAGGGGGCTGTCTTCATAGCGCATGCGGCGTTCCTCCATGACCACATCCCGCTCTGGGTAAAACTCTCTTAATATGGCGTGTTCCATGCGGTCGGATTCCAGCCACATAAAAAGTTCCATTTTGTTTTTTGGCAGGGTTACAAAATAAGCCGTCATGAGATCGGAAGTAAAGGCGTTAAGGCCAGTGCCTCCTTCTTTTAAATAAGTGCCCCAGAGCTCATCTTTAATAAAAAATTTGCGATGTTCGTTAAGTACTGAATCGTAAGCCGCTTTTAGCTCTGCCAGTGTTTCGCTGTCCGTGGCGGGGTCTAATTTGGCTTCGGCACTTTTTAAGCTGTCTAATAGGGGAATGTATAGGGCATCCACAGTGCTGTCGGTAATACCCACCTTTTTAGTGCCTTTAAATAACATATGCTCCAGCATGTGAGCGATACCCGTTCTTCCAGGTCCTTCGTGCACAGAGCCGGTGGTGTAAAATAAACGGCAGGCTACTGTGGGCGCTTGTTTGTTTACATACATTAAAACTTGCATGCCATTTTCAAATTGAACATGTTGCACCTTAATTTCGGCGTTAATGTTAAGGGGAAAAAGCATCCCCAGGGCCGATAATATCCCTATCCAATTTTTTATCATTTCCAATTTCCTATTGTGGTTATTCTTGGTTTTGCCAATAAAGTCCCATTAAATTAATAATTTCTTCCCACCAGCCCTAAAAGAGTCCATCATAAATGGCGTTAAAATCAGCCATTGAAATTTGCTTGTTTCTGATTGTTATCTCTCTCACTGACTCCCAAAACGACTCCAAGCCCGATTCATAATTTTGCCGCAAAGGCTTGGCCGGAGCTTTTGGGAGAGATAATTAAACAATGGACTAGACATTTTCAATGGTATAACTGTAGCCTTGCTCTGTTAAAAACAATTGCCTGTTCATAGCGAAATCCTGTTCCCGGGTTTCTCTGGATACCAGCGAGTAAAAATGGGCCTGTGAGCCATTGGACTTAGGCCTAAGTACCCTACCTAACCTTTGAGCTTCTTCCTGCCGACTGCCAAAGGTGCCGGAAATTTGAATCAATACATTGGCATCGGGCAAATCAATGGCAAAATTTCCCACTTTGCTTACAATTAAGGTGTTGATTTCTCCTGTGCGGAATTTTTGGTAATATTCCATTCGTACCGGGTTAGGGGTTTTACCCGTGATTAACGGTGCATCAATCCATCCGGCCATTTGATCCAGTTGTTCCAGATATTGCCCTATAATTAGCACCCGGTCTTTTCGGTGCTCTTCCAATAGCTTTTTCACCATTTTAATTTTGTCGGGATTGCAGGCGGCCACCACAATTTTTTTGCGCATTTCCGCCGTGGCATATTTGATTTTTTCGCTCATGGGAAGGGGGATGCGGTACTCCATACAATGGGCAGTAGCTATCCAACCTTGTTTTTCCAACACCTTCCAGGGCACATCGTATTTTTTGGGGCCGATTAGGGAAAATACATCTGTCTCTTTACCATCTTCCCTTACCAAAGTTGCCGTAAGGCCTAAGCGGCGGGTGGCCTGCATGTCCGCGGACAGTCTGAATAGGGGGGCTGGCAATAAATGCACTTCGTCATAAACAATAAGTCCCCATTTATTTTGGTGGAAAATGTCAAAGTGCAAAAACTTGTCTGTTTTCTTTTTTCGGTAGGTGAGAATCTGATAAGTAGCCACAGTAACCGGACGCAAAGCCTTGTTGGCCCCGGTATACTCTCCCACCTGCTCTTCTTTTAAAGTGGTTTTGTCGAGAATTTCCCTTATCCACTGGCGGGTGGCCACCACATTGGTGGTTAAAATTAATGTTTCTGTTTGGCAGCGGGCCATGGCCGCCATTCCCACTATGGTTTTTCCAGCGCCGCAGGGAAGAACCACCACGCCAGAACCTCCTTTTTCAGACCCTCCGGCATAAAAAATCTGGGAGGCTTCTTGCTGATAGTCCCGAAGTCCAAAATCTTTTCCGTCGCCGGTTTTTTCTTTAAAGGAGATCTCCAAGGGGGCACCAGTTTGATACCCGGCCAGATCTTCCGCAGGAAAACCAATTTTTATAAGTTCCATTTTTAAAAGGCCCCGGCTCATGGGAAGTAGGGCAGCCTTGGTGGGGCTTTTGGGCTCAGCCAGATAAGGTTGTATTAATTTACTGCTGCTAATTTCTTTTAAAAGAATGGCCGAATCGGTTTCCAGTACAATATCGCTTCCCTCGCGGATAAGGCGGATTTTGCCATAGCGCTCCATTAGGTTTTGAATTTCGCTCAGCACGTTTCCGGGCACCGGATAGCGGCAAAAATCCTGCAGAGTCTGCTGGAATTCTTTTGCGTTGTGTCCTGCAGAGGCGGCATTCCAAAGAGATATAGGGGTTATGGAATAGGTATGTATATGTTCGGGACTTTTAACAAGTTCCGTAAAGGGGGCTATTTTATCTCTGGCTTCGGGATAATTGGGGTGATCCACCTCCACTAAAATGCTCATATCACCTTGAACAATGAGCGGGCCTTTTGCTTCCACAGATTTTCTCCAAAAAGGTTAAAAGGTAAAAAGTTTGCGCAGACTTCCCAGCGCAGCTATGGCGAACTTATTTTGGACTTAAACCGCAAGGGCGCTTTTTCCCTGACCGGGAATAGATTCTAAAAGTGTTTTGGTGTAAGTGGATTGGGGGTTGCCAAAAACATTTTCCACTGTGCCAATTTCCCGAATGCAGCCCTTGGACATCACCGCCACTTCGTCGGATATATGTTTTACCACGCTTAAATCGTGGCTGATAAAAAGATAGGAAAGGCCAAGCTGCCCCTGTAAATCCATGAGCAAGTTTAAAATTTGCGCTTGGATTGATACATCCAGGCTGGAAACAGGTTCATCGCATATAATAAGTTCCGGCTCTACACAAAGGGCCCGGGCAATTCCCAAACGCTGCAACTGGCCCCCGGAAAATTCGTGGGGAAAGCGGTCCAGGTATTCGGGAACAAGCCCCACCTGTTCCATTTTATGGGCCATAATTTGGGGCCACTGTTTTTTATCTTCCGGGTGGCTTAATTCCAGTGCCTCCGAAAGGCTTTTTCTCAAGCTAAGCCGGGGATTGAGGGAAGAATAAGGATCCTGAAAAATAATTTGAATCTTTTTGCGATAGGGTTTGAATTCCCTAGGGGACATTTCCAATAGGTTTTTTCCCTTAAAAAAAACCGCTCCCGTAGCGGTGGGAATCAAGCGGGCAATGGCAAGGCCAGTGGTGGTTTTCCCACAGCCCGATTCGCCCACAAGGCCCAGGGTTTTGTTTCTTTTTATTTGAAAGCTGATCCCTTTAACGGCCTGAAACTCTTCCTGATTTTTGTAGTAATTGACTTTTAAGTTTTTAACATCTAAAAGTTCATTTACCTTTAGGCTGCCCGTTTTACGCTTTTTGCGTTCCATGCTTAAAACCTAAAATTTTAGAAGGCTTTTAGTCATTTTTTCCGCAAAATCCCTGTAAAACTTTCCCAAAATCTGAAATTTTTTGGGGCCTTATTATATTTACCCCAAACAATTTGGAATGGAGCAAAAGTGGCAAAGTACAATCCTAAAGAAATTGAGCCTAAATGGCAGGATTATTGGCTGGAAAACAAAACTTTTAAAGCAACGGAAAATCCCGAGAAAAAAAAGTATTACGCCCTGGATATGTTTCCTTACCCTTCAGGTGCGGGAATGCATGTGGGCCATCCCGAAGGTTACACCGCTACCGATATAATTTGCCGCTATAAGCGCATGAATAATTTTAATGTGCTTCATCCTATGGGATGGGACGCCTATGGCCTTCCCGCCGAACAATACGCCATTAAAACAGGCACCCATCCAAAAATCACTACAGAAAATAACATCAACAATTTCCGCAGGCAAATCAGGGCTCTGGGTTTTTCTTACGATTGGGATAGGGAAGTCAACACCACAGATCCAAGCTATTTTAAATGGACCCAATGGATTTTTAAACAGCTTTTTAACCACTGGTACGATGGCGAATTAAATAAGGCCAGGCCCATTTCCGAACTTCCCATCCCAAAGGATATTGCCGCCAACCCCAAAGAAAAAGAAGCTTATATATCTAAACATCGCCTGGCTTATTTGGATGAGGTGCCTGTTTGGTGGTGCGAGGCTTTGGGAACAGTTCTTGCCAACGAAGAAGTCATTGATGGAAAAAGCGAGAGAGGCAGCCACCCTTGCGAAAGAAAGCCTTTAAAACAATGGATGTTGCGTATTACTAAATACGCGGACAGGCTTATAGATGATTTGGAAGATTTGGATTGGCCGGAATCCATTAAAATTATGCAACGCAACTGGATTGGCCGTTCCGAAGGCGCTTTGGTGGAATTTGTATTAGATGGCATTTCCGAAAGCGTAAAAGTATTTACCACCCGCCCCGACACCCTTTTCGGGGCCACTTACATGGTATTGGCTCCTGAACACCCTTTGGTTGAAAAAATCACCAGCAGTGGAAATAAAGCCAAAGTAGAAGCTTATGTTAATGAGGCAAAAGGCAAATCTGAATTGGAACGTGGCATTGACAGAGAAAAAACGGGAGTCTTCACTGGCGGTTACGCCATAAACCCCGTTAACGGAGATAAAATTCCCGTATGGATTTCCGACTATGTTATGATGGGTTACGGAACCGGGGCCATTATGGCGGTCCCCGCCCATGATGAAAGGGATTACGCCTTCGCCAAAAAATTCGAATTGCCTATCATAGAAGTTATCTCCGGTGGAGATATTTCCAAAGAAGCTTACGTTGGAGATGGCCCCCATGTTAACAGCGGTTTTTTAGACGGGCTGGACGTTCCCACAGGCAAAAAGAAAATGGCTGAGTGGCTGGAAGAAAAAGGTCTTGGTAAAGCCAAGGTTCAATACAAACTCAGAGACTGGCTCTTTAGCCG
Source organism: Fibrobacteria bacterium (assembly GCA_050294405.1). Lineage (GTDB taxonomy): Bacteria > Fibrobacterota > Fibrobacteria > UBA11236 > JADFYW01 > JBNKOC01. The sequence goes on from JBNKOC010000030.1 coordinate 85,941, forward strand.
GCAACGTTACTGGGGCGAGCCTTTCCCTGTGGTTCATTCTGAAAATGGGATTCAATCGGTGGAAGATTCCGAGCTTCCAGTGCTTCCCCCTGAATTGGATGATTTTAAACCCACCGGCACAATGGAGCCCCCTCTGGCCAAGGATAAAAACTGGGTTCATTATTTTAATCAGAAAACGGGCTTAAAAGGTATGCGCGAAGTCAACACCATGCCCCAGTGGGCCGGAAGCTGCTGGTATTTTTTGCGTTATCTCGATCCTAACAATGACAAGGCTTTTTGTGATGCTAACATTGAAAAATACTGGATGCCTGTTGATCTATACATCGGGGGCGCAGAACATGCTGTGCTGCATTTATTGTACTCCCGATTCTGGTTTAAATTTTTATACGACATTGGTTGCGTGAGCGGCCCGGAGCCTTTTAAAAAATTGGTGAACCAAGGCATTATCCTGGGAGAAAACGGCGAAAAAATGTCCAAATCCTTGGGCAATGTGGTGAGTCCCGATGAGGTGATTGAATCCCACGGCGCCGATGCCATGCGTCTTTACGAGATGTTTATGGGCCCCTTGGAGCGTATGAAACCCTGGAGTACATCAGGCCTCGAAGGTCAAACCCGGTTTTTAAGTAAAGTGTGGCGTTTGATTGTGGGCGATGAAGATACGGCCCTGGAAATTTCAGAGGAAAATCCTCCGAAAGATTTACTTCGGCTAGCCCATCAAACTATTCAAAAAGTAACGGAGGATATTGAAAACCTTCGTTTTAACACTGCCATTTCCCAGCTCATGATTTTTTCCAACGAAATGCAAAAGCACGGGAAGAACTTTCGCTTTACGGCAGAGACCATGACCAAGCTTTTGGCTCCCTTCGCCCCTCATTTAGGGGAAGAATTGTGGAGTCGACTGGGCCATTCGGATAGCATCGCCTACCAAAGCTGGCCTGAGCTCGATGCCAACCTGGCAAAGGACGATTTGGTCACTGTAGTTTTTCAAACCAATGGCAAGTTGCGCGCCAAGGTGGAGGTGGAAAAGGGGCTTAGCAAAGAAGCCCTTGAGAATCTGGCCCGGGAAAACCAAAATATCCAAAAACATCTCGAGGGAAGCCAACTGGTAAAGCTCATTGTGGTACCCAATAAACTGGTGAATTTTGTAATTAAACCCAAATGATTTTTATAGCTTGTTTGTTATGGTAAATTCAATATTTGGCAACGGCTTAAACCATTTCCGGGGAATTCTAAGGCTCCTTATTTTGTGTTTTGCCCTTGGCTGTGTCCCCATGTTAATGGCTCATCCCAATGGCTCGTCTGTTTTGACCATTGATTTAAAATTGCCCGACAGCCTGATTTTAAATGTTAATGCCAACATGGGGGATATTGGCAATAGCGCCGGCGTTTTTGGATATGGCCAGGAATATGAAAACCCCGAATCCATGTGCAACAAAATCCAAAGCTATTTGTTTAGCCGCCTTCCCATTGCCTTTGACGGGGAAGTAGCCACTAACATGGAAGTTATACGTTGGAAAGAAAACGGAAACGGCCCGACGGATTTGCTGGACAGCAGCAACCTTAGGGATTCCATTATAGACATATCCATTTATTTTCCTGTTCCCGAAGGAGCAAAGGAATTTCAAATTACAGCGCAAACCTTTGCCGAATATGGAATTTTAGCTTTGGCCAACACCAAGGTTAACTGGAAGGGAAAAGAACTTTATCAGGAAATAGTTCCCCTGGATAAATCCCTATTCGCTCCATTAACAGAAGAAAAACTACAAGCCCGAATGGAGGAACTTAAAAAAGCCGAAGAGAGGTTAAAGCACCCACCTCCCAAACCATTTTCTGAGTTTTTTAAACTGGCCTTTTTAGGTTCCTTTAGCTCCATTTATTGGCCCCTGGTCCTGGGAGCATTATTCGTAATTTTTGGGCGCACTTTTATTATGGGGCCGGGATTGCTTTTGCTCCACGCCCTTTGCCTTTATGTTGCCTTTTTTCTTTCAGCTAAAGGTCAGTTTAGTTTTGACTATAACCTGGGCCAGGCAATTTATGCCTTGGGTATTTTATTTTTTGGTTTTTCAATTTGGTTGAACTGGAAATTAAAAGTCCTGGCATTTCCCGTTGCGTTGTTCACAGCGTTTTTAATGGGCTCGGGACTTAGCTCTTCACTGTTTGTATTTGGGATGAACCCTCAGGATTTCCAGAACTTTTCGTTGGCATCTGCTTTAGGCATTTTGCTGGCCCAGCTTATTGTAGCCCTTCCTCTGGGAGGGGTTAGTATTGTGGCCGGCAAGGGTAGTAGGTCTCAAAATAAAATAACCCCCATTTTTGGCATTTTGGGTGTCATCGCCGGTGTTTTATCTCTGCTACTGGCTTTTTTATAGGCGGTAGTCAGTAGGCAATAAAAATTTTATTATTCAAAGCGAATTAATGCTCTTTCACTTTGAGGAATTTGTGCGAAAATTATCTTGGCTGCTGCTTCTCATATTAATCCAGTTTGCTCCTGCGCTGGAGGGGTTAAACGAAGATGGGAGCTTAAATAAAGAAGCCATTCAAAAGCTCTATTTTGACGGTGATTTTGCCAAAGTGGTGGAAGTTTTAGAGAGCTACCGCAAAGCAAACCCCAATCCATCTGTGGATGATAAAATTTTTATGTACAAACATTTAAGCGTGGTTTATGCTGCTAACCCCGATACCAGAGTTAAGGGCGAAAGTTTTATGTATCAATTATTAAAACTGGTTCCCACCGCCTCTTTAATTGATATGTACATTTCCGATAATATTAAGGCTATTTTTCAGAATGTAAAACAAGAGTTTGAAGAAAGGCAGCGTTATCTCACTGGAAAGGCCGGTTCTGATAGCACCAGTACGGTAAAAAGCGGCGACAAAAAAAGTTCCAACTCCGATACCAAAAAACAAGTGAAAAAAAAGAAAAGCAAAGCCTGGATCTGGTGGACTGCGGGTGGAGTCGCTGTGGCTGGCGGCGTGGTAGCTTTTGTTTTGCTGAGCCAGGAAAAAGAGCCTTTAACGCTTTCCCCGGAAAACTAATCGAAAATTTTATAAAATTTTAGTGTTTTCAGGGCGTCGAATATTTCCTATTCGTTTGTATTCAGCCTTTATCTTATTGGGATCTTGATGCTGAATTGAGTTGCTGGCTAGGGCTTTAAGTGAGTCCGCTTGGGCAAAATCTCTTTTACTGCTGTCGGGATGGCTGGTAAGGATAAAAACCATACCATCGGTGGCCAACGGATCTCCAGGATAATTTTGCAGCACATTTTGAAGCTCGGAATAGGCTTTATTGTAGTCGTTTTCGAAAATAAGCAATTGGGCAAAATTGATTTGGGCAGGGGAGTAGTTGGGGGCCAGTTTTAAGGCTTTTTCAAAGAGAACTCTGGCTTGGTTTAAATTTTTTTCCTGGAGGAAACTAAACCCCATGTTATTAAGCGCTTCGGGGTTGTCCGGGTGAAGTTTAAGGCTCTTTTCATAATAGTCCCTAGCTGCAACAACATTGCCCTTTTTGAAATGGGCGTTTCCCAAATAATTGAGTGTCAAATAATTTTCGGAATCAAAATCCAAAGCTGCTTGCAAATGGCTAATGGCTAAATCGTAATTTCCCTGGTCGATTAATATTTTTGCCAAATGGTTCCGGGAATCCGTATAGCGGGGATTGATGTTAATGGAATTCTGGTAATGTATGGCTGCATTGGCGAAATCGCCCCGGTCTTCAAGTTCCACGGCCACATTGTACTGGCTGTACCAGCATTTGGGATTGGCTTCAATAATTTTCTGGTATATTTCAAGGTTATCCCTATTGGAATGAAAATGGGAATAAGTGAGAGCCGCCAGTGGGATAAAAAACAGCGACCACATAAAGGCGTGTTTTAATTGGGGCGATTTAAATAAATGTGTGGGATTGGCTTTTCCCAGGCTGAGCTCCATGCCTTCTTGTATGTCTGTATCGCGGACTTTCCAAACAAAGCCCTCGTAATAAAAGTGAAGTATGCCCGAAGATACCAATAATGCGGTGATTAATCTGTAGTAAAAATCGTCTTCCAATAAATGGGGGATGGTGCCCAAGGCGCCGTAAGACAAAACCAGGGCTGTATATATAAAGATCCACATTTTTTTCTGAGAGAAAATGGTTTTTATAAAATTACCGATTTCGGGATGTCTCTGAGAACGGTTGTGGTTGTAAGTCCAGGTGAGGGGCGTGATTTGAGCCCAATGGATAATTTCCCAAATACATAGGCCCACAATTACATTCTTAACTTCCACAAAGGCGTAATACCACATGGCTATGTTTGTGATAAAAAGAGCCAGTTTCAAATGGTTTTTTAAGGGGAAGATAGAACGCTTGGCAAAATAATGAAGCAGGTATAATAAGGTGAAAAGCCCTAGAAAGATTTTCGCAGAATTTTGCAGAAACAATATGTTGCTGGCGCTTAAAAATGGGCCTCCGGTTTGGTAAAAAACCGCCATGTATCCACCCAGTCGCCAGGGGGATAGGATGATGACGCAGTAAAACCAGGCGAGTATTAACATCCAGTCAAGGCGGGCGGTAAGAGAATCGATTTTGCCGATTTTGGAATCGTACATGCGGCCGATGCCGAAAATTTGGGAGGCGCTGTGCCAGGCTATCCAAAGGAGGATGAGGAAGTAGTAGGCTTTGATGTCGTAAAATGTATATAGGCCGGCTAGAGGGATGAGGACAAGCGGGGCGATGATAAAACGCCATTTGTATTTTTTGAAAAGCAGGCGGTCTCCGTAGGCGCGCAAAAAGCTGGGGAAATGGTGGCCGAGACCTAAAAAGCTGGCGGTAAAAAAGGCCAGTTTTAAGGAGGCGTTGGTATCGGAATAAAAGACCACTACGGGGATGACTAATATGGGGGTGCCCAGGTAGAATATCCAATCCATGAGGGAATTGTGAATCCAGGGTTTTGGGGAGGGAATTGCTGCTGCTTGGGCCATAATTCTGTGCTAAGTAATTTACAAAAAGGCAGGGGGGCTGGGGAATATTAGCCGTAATTTATGGGGAAATTGAGGAGCATAGTGGAATATTGAAATTATAATGGGCGCAAGAAAAGATAATTTTTCCGCGCAGGGTAAATTCGGTCCGAGATCAAAGAACTGTGAACTTTTGCAAAATTGGGCTTTTTCCAGCCATTACAAATTTAAGGAAATATAGGCCTTTTACTAATCGCTTCTTTGAATACTGAAAATTACTAACATTATTTTTAGAAAACATTTTTTGTCCCTGGATTGTTATAATTTCAAGTCTACCAGCTACCTTAGATGTTAGCTGGATATATTGAGGAAAATTTATAATATGTGGAGATTGTGGACTTGAAAAACCTTTCACTCCCAACTTTTCCACAATATGTTCGGTGATTTGAAAATTAGAATCCACAAGAGCGAGTCCATCACAATTAGCCAAATTAGCTGAGCATTTCGTACTGTCATATCCTGCCAAAAAATAAAGCATGTTTGTAAAAAACCTTTCTAAATCTCCAGTGCCCCCGTCAAAACTTCGGTTATTTTCGGTAGTATCACTCAAGTCAAACTGGTCGTGTCCTGAAGGAAAATAGGCCGTCCAGCCTTTTCCTATTTGCTGAAGCCAACTATGGACATTTCCACCAGGAAACTTGTTTGCTTCGGGTAGGGCGTTTCCAAGAGTTCGGTGGTCAAAAAACAAAAGAGGAATAAAATTGTCCGAATATGGTTTTTCGGTTCGCACATCTATTTGAAATTGATACCATTCATTTCGCATCATGCGATAGGGTATGCCTTCTAACGAAATTGGGGATCCAGAAGAATCTGTACCCATCAAAACACCGGGAGTTTCTTTTCCATTAAAAGCAGATAGCTGTGTATTTGTGTTGAGAATGCCATCTAAAACAACATGATTTTTATTTTTTTCCCACTTGTAAACCGGAGCAGCTACATCGTTTTGCAAACTTCCATAGTAACTTAAAGGGTGAAGAGAATCTATATAAAAACTCCACGAGGAGTTTCCAAAATGATCTCCGCTGGCATGGTTTCCAAAGTAGCCAATACCCTCTTCCACTATAGCGTTGCGAATCGCATTGCGCCTTTGTTCCCCAAGTGCATCACGTCCAAAATCGCTAATATTATTTGCAAAAATAACTTGGCCTTGTTTTAGATCGTCTAGCGTGAAATCGGGCAGGCTGCCACGTGAGGTGCCTCCACTTGCACCAGTAAAGTGAGAAAATGTAAAACCCTCTCTCTGGGCAATGTTATTAAGCGCGCCGGTCAAAATGGGTTTACCCTGATTATGATGGTAGTTCAGGGTAAAATTAAGTTCCACAACATGTCTTAATTTTGAGCTGTACTTTACGTAACTGCTGTCGCCATTTTCAATTACTAGCCGAACATGTTCCTTGACTGGTGTAGTTGTTTTGGATTGGGAATATGAATTAAGGGTAACAAAAACTATGTAGGCAACAGTTAGAAGCATTATTCTTGTTTGGAATTTCATCATATTACGAATCGAGAGATTTAAAAAACATAAAAAGTTCTATAATATTAGACAAGGTAAATTTTTGTAAAAAGTAGCGATGTGAATGGAAAGGGGCTAATTTGTATTAAAATAAAAAAGGGAGCTTATGTAAGCTCCCTTTTCGAAAAACAATGCGAAAAACAATATGATGTAATTGATTTACAACTTTAAAATGCTTCTGGTGTAATCTCCCAAACCTGCAACTTTAATTTTTACATAATAAAGCCCGGACTTAAAGTCCGCGGTGGATAATTCGAAGGAACTAACATCATTTACTGTGGAAATGATGTGCCCTTTAACATCGACAATCTCTACAGAAAATTTATCCTGCCCTGCAATTTTGATATTTCTGGAATTGATTTGAATTTGGTCCAGCTTTTCCGCCACTTTAATGCCTTGGGTAACAGGTTCTTCCACAACTCTTTCGGTTAACATAAAGTCATCATCAACAATGGGAAGCCCGATACAATCAGAACGATCATCTGCGCAGATGCTGGGATCATAACCTGCGAGAAAGTAAAGCACATTTTCAATGTATTGTTCTAAATCGCCAGTGCCACCGTCAAAGCTGGTATTACCTGGAGAGTTGTCGTTCAAATCAAGGTTATCATGCCCTGTTGGCAAATAAGCAGTCCAGCCTTTTCCAATTTTTTGCAAAAAGGAGTGCATATTACCGCCTTTGAAGCGCTTGTCTGCAGGTAGAGCCGTTCCAACGGATCGGTAATCATAGTTCAATAGCTGTACCACTCTACTCGCATAAGGCTCAACTTCCCTGATGTCCCGGCCAAATTGATACCATTCATTTCTCATCATTCTGAAGGGAACACCTTCCATTTCAATGTCATTGCCATTTTCGTCAACGCCCATAAGGACTCCACGAGTTGGTTGACCATTATAAGAGGATATTAATACATCTTCCTCCAATATTCCCTGCAATGCGATGTGGTTTTTACTGCCTTCCCATTTGTAGACAGGAGCAGCTTTATCATTTTCTAAATGCCCACCATAAACCATTGGATGGAGGGAGTCAAGGTAAAAGCCCCAGTTGGTATTGCCCGGTTGATCACCACTAGCATGAATTCCAAAATAACCAATACCTTCGTCAACAATGGCATTTCTGATGGCATTCCACTTTGCATTTCCCACACCTGATTGACCAATTTCGCTAATGTTATTGGAAAAAATTACCTGGCCCTCTTTTAGATCGTCTAGCGTGAAATCGGGCACGCTGCCACGTGAGGTACCTTCACTTGCACCAGTAAAGTGAGAAACTGTAAAACCCTCTCTTTGGGCAATGTTATTAAGCGCGCCGGTCAAAATGGGTTTACCCTGGTTGTGATGATAGTTCATAGTGAAATTCAATTCCACCACATGTGTTAACTTAGAAGTATATTTCACGTAATTGGTGTCTCCGTTTGCTACCAATAAACGCACATGCTCCTTAACGGGCTTAGTGTCCTGAGCAAAAGAAGCGCCTATTCCGCACAACATACCTAAGGCCATTAGTTTACAATATTTCAATAATGATAAATTCATTGTTTTTATCCCCCAAAACACAAATTGCTCTCTTAATATATCTGAGTTTGGCTTGTGGACACAGCGTTTTTTTTGAAGTATGGGAAAATTGCGGATATTTTAAAAATAATTGCGTAAATTTTAGTTAAAGGCTTAAAAAATACAAAAAAAAGTCATGAATTTAAAATGGAAATCCTCGTACAGAGTTCCTAACGGGTTTGCAAAATAGCATGTTTTGTGCAGATGGCAAAATCCAGGTTGGTTTTGCTGGTCCTTAAAAAGGGTCCAAAAAAGAATCAAACAAATGGATTAAAATTGAAAATGAATTCGATTCAAAGCATTAAACCCTGCAAAGTTGCTGAGAAAACTTTTAAGGAGAAGTTTATTTTAAATGGAACAATAGAGTTGCTATTTAAGGGAATATGAAAATCTATATAACTCAGTTATTATTGAATGAAATGTAATGGCTTTCATATAGGCTGAAATTTTACAAATAAAAGATGTGATTTTCATGTTGAAATTCTTAAATTTTTCGCAACTTATACTGAGGTAAGGAAAAACCTAGGGGTAGGTAATAATACAATGGGAATTTGGAATTGGATGTTAAAAACTGTGAACTGCATGGCATGTTTTTGCATTGTTGCAGTTTTACTAGCTTTTTCCAATAATTCTTATTCCAATCCACTCGAGAAAATTGATTTTGGAGTTGGAGCCTATGTTGATGGTGGTCGCCTGTTTATAAAAGAAACATGGGATCGCGATGACTTTTTTACTCGTACGGGAGCCCGTTGGAATATCACTGGTAACATTTCAGAACAACTGAATTCTGAAATAAACCTTCACTGGTTATGGTGGAGAAATCATGCTTCCAGTTTAAATCAATTTCATATTGTTGGAATTAAATTCGATGCAGATCTCGAGGCTTCATTAAACTATCAAATGAATGAAAATAACCTTTTAAAATTTGGGTTGTATGAATTTAAATACAATCCCGATTCAAAAAATTTAGGGGAATATTTAATCCGATCTGAAGCCTATCCATTGATAATTGAAAATGGCCAGGGAAAAGATGCATTCAGACCCTCTCATGCCAGAGTTGGAGGCATTCAATTTGATTATAAGGCAAATCCCCTATACGCCAGGGGGCTTATATTTTTAGAACAGACAAATATTCCTGCAAATGATTTAAGCATTGCAATTTTTGGAGGATTAAATACAGGAGCCTTTGATTTGGAAATCGGTGCCTCCTCAAGAAGGCTGTTAAAATTTGGTTCCGTGTATCAGGAATTTAAAGATCCTGATACTGTGCGGTTGAATTATATAAAATCCCAGGGGTTAACGACTTCCGCTAATGTATTTATGGTAAGGGGAGCCATTGATCTGTATCACTTAATGGGCGTTGAAAGTAAAGATAAGTTTAAATTTTATATGGAGGCTGCTCTACTTGGCTTGAAAACGGACAGCCTTTTTTACACCAAGTTATCCGAGCGTCTTCCAATAATGGCAGGGATAGACATACCTAGTTTTAGCTTTTTTGATGAGTTAGCCTTTGAAATTGAATACTTGAGTTACCCGCATAAGGATAAGAAATATTTGTTAGTGGACCAACCTGGCTCCAGTAAATATTCTCCACTACCTCCGGGGGTAGATTTGCCTGACCCTAATTTTCCACAACCCTTCCAAACATATCACAGAGATGATTGGAAGTGGAGTTTGAATATTGCCAAAAATTTAAATAATTGGGTTGGGTTACGCGTAAAACTGGCAAACGATCATTTTCGGCTATTGGGATGGGACAAACAAGCTGCAACGGAGGGCGAAGCTTTAAATAAAATCCCATTCCCAGGCAATTGGCATATTCTAATGCGATTGGAATGGCATAATTAGTATGAGTTTCTCAATTGTACATAAAAAGAGTATTCAACAAAATCGAAAATGGTTTTTGATTTTTATGCTAAGCCTTTCAAGTTTTGCTTTTTCTGAACCTAAGTTGAATTTATATACAGGCTTTGATATTGGTCGCCTTGAAAATGGCTATGATATTGGTGCCGAATACGATGCGAGTGAAACTTTTTTAATCAGAAATTATGTTAATGTTGGTTATAACAATCAAATTGATGAAAAAAGCTTACTAAGTATTGGAGTTGGTGGGGTTATGTGGAAGCCCTACGAGAAAAAAAACGACGCAGGAGCCCAACAATATCTTTCCTTTGGTCCTGGTATTTCCCATGCCTTTATGAAATACTCCTTGTCTGAGTCCATGCATTTAAATGTTGGTTACATGCCTTACAAATACAATGATAGAGCTCAAAACCTGGGAGAGTACTTATTTCGAAGTGAAGCTTATCCTACGATTATTTATACAGGTGGCTGGAATTGGATGAATTCCGCCTCCTATAATACTTTCGGTTTAAGGCTGAATATTTCCTCTTTAGAAGGTTCTTTACAGCAAGATATCGCATTATTTGCGGAGTACTTTAGCGTTCCTATTTTTGATTTAACTCCGGCTTATTTGATTCATTATAAACCAACAAATTTTATAAAATTAGGAGGAGCTGTTTCCTGGCATCGAGCTATTACTCCTAGTAATGAAGTTCGCGAGGCTGTCACAAAAAAATATGGGTATTACAAAAACTTGCCCGTTCCAGCCTCTCCCAATCGGGGGCGATTTAGAGCTGACAATACTGGTCTTGAAGAAGTAGAGTATAATGCCGAATGGGCAAGTGGCGAAACAATAACAGAAGCAGCTATTAGACAGCAAATATTTGATAATGCAGATGCGGTAGAGCTTTTAATTAGTGGAGTTACATCACCAGACCAAATTATCCTGGACACACTAAGCTATACAAACGCCAAAGAAGCATTTCTTTATTCAGGCCTAAAAGAAGATTTAGCAACCTTTACAGATACATCTTTCTTAGCTACTGATCCTGCTGCCCAGGCCACTTTTGATTCTATTTCCTTTTCAACCTCGGCCATAAAGTTAATGGCCTATTTTGATCTGGATCTAAGAAGCTTAATGGGTTTTGAGGCAGAGGAGTTAGGAAATTTTAACCTTTATGGGGAAGTGGCTCTGTTGGGAACCAAAAATTATCCGATTTTTTATACGGAGGCGAGTCAAAGACTAGTCAAAATGTTTGGGTTTAGTTTGCCTTTAAAATTCGGAGGCTTAAACATTCTGGACCACTTTTCTATTGAAGTTGAACACCTTCCCAATCCAAATGCAGAAAGTATTAAAAACCTGCAGGCTAACCTTCAAGTAGTTCCCTTCCAGGATGACAGACTTGATGCGGAAAACAAAGCTTTTAAAGTTTGGAATTCAGATGATTTTAAGTGGAGTATAAATGCCAGCCGGAAAATGGGCCCAATGTCTTTTTTCATTCAATTTGCCAATGATCACTTGCGCTTAAAAGATGGGGGTACTACAGAGCCGTCTATTATTCCTGTAACAAATAAGCCCTCACATTGGTACTGGCTGACCAGAATAGAATGGAGCATGTAAATTAGCATGGGTAACTTATTAAACATGAATCAAAGAGTGCTCATTGCTAGCAAGACAATAGGGCTTGTGGCAGTTCTGATTCTGACTGCACATCAATCTGTCTGTGCAAACGATCCTGAATTTAATGTTTTCATTGGACTGGATGCCGGTCGAATTGAAAAGGGTAAGGATATGGAGCTGAAAAATCAGCAACGAGATGTGGAAGGATACACCTTAGTCCGAAATTATTTTAACCTTTCTTTTACCCAGCAGTTGGACGAAAAAAATCTTATTAGCTTAGGAGTAGGTGGGCTTTTCTTTAAACCATACCTAAAAAGTGGCGAGGCAATTGGTGATAAGACGCTTAAATTTGGTCCAGGAATTTCTCATGCAAAAATGGTTTATTCATTTAATGAAAATATGGATTTAACCTATGGCTATTTTGACTATAAATACAACCCTGGAGCGAAAAATTTAGGTGAATATTTATTTCGCACGGAGGCATACCCTACCATTGTGTTTACTGGAGGTTGGGTATGGTTGAATTCAGCATCATACACCAGTACTGGAGCAAAATACAGTTTTAACATTGGAGAAGGTTTTTTTCAATCAGACTTTCTGCTGTTCATGGAAATGTTTAACAGCCCAATTTATGACATTACCCCGGCTTATGTTGGGAGCCTCAACCCTACTTCTTTTTTGCGATTTGGAGCTGGAGTTTCCTTACATAGGTTTATTGTTCCTACTTTTGGAGTAAGGGAAGAGTTAACGAAACCAAAGGTTTATGTAAAAGATGTCCCCATTACACCTACTGAGGACCATCCTTCTCCAGTATTTACCGGTTTGGTTTCGGATCTCCAAAACATCGATCCTATTAAATATGCAGATAGCGCTTCCTATGTGACTCAAACAGTAACCCTGAATAATAGGGCGATAAAATTAATGGCCTACTTTAACCTGGATTTTCGGGATTTAATTGGGTTAGACAGGGAAAGTTTTCCAGAATTTATGCTTTATGGCGAAACATCCTTAATTGGGACTAAAAATTATCCAATTTTTTATACAAAATATAGCCAGCGTTTGGTTTCGATGATAGGGTTGAGTATTCCAGTTCCGGTAATTTTTGATCATTTGTCTTTTGAGCTGGAGTATTTAAAAAACCCCAACATAGAAAGCATTAAAAGCACGTATGATATTTTGGACTTATCCCCTGACATGGATTACCGATACCAAAATATCACTAAAGACGATGTAAAATGGACGCTACATGGCAGTCGAAAATTGGGCAGCATTACAAGCTTGTATTTCCAAGTTGCCAACGATCATTTCCGCCCAAAAAATGACTTTGCCCAGCCCATGTCCATCCCTATCACCAATGAACTTTCCCACTGGTATTGGCTCGTTCGTTTTCAATGGGCCCTTTAAAAATAGCTGATTTTAAGCGTCAAGTTTTTTTTACCCTACCAAAATTGTCCGCTAAAATAGCCTTAATTTAGGCCAATTCCATACTCAATTCAGGATTTTTTTTAAAACCCTGTTATTTTGGCAAGATTTGCGATAAAATGAAATAAAATGCAGGCTCGAAAAATATGAAAAAGCAATTTAATCCCAATCTAAATTTTAAAATAGGTTTGGTTCTCGCTGTGGTTTTAGCTGGCTTTATTGGCATTATTGTGGCCAATTTGATGGCTATGAATAAAATCAAGGCTAAATCTTCTACAATAAAGGATGTATACGTAGAACATGCCCTACTGGGAGAAGAAATGCGCTTTAATGTTGTGGAAGTCCAACAGTGGTTAACTGATTATGCTTTAACTGGGAGAAACGATGGCTTAGGCCTTGCACAAAAATACAGAGACAAATTTTTAAAAGAAATAAAAATTTTTAAGAGCTATTTCGAAGAAGCGGACAATAAAGAGTTTCTCGAGAAATCCAAATCCATCGAATCCAATTTTAATGATTTTTACAAATTAGGTTTGGAGATGGCTGGGGTTTATTTAAATCAAGGTCGGGATACAGGCAATATTTTTATGGAAAAATTTGATCCATATGTGAATAAGTTGCTTCAGGATATAAATGAATTGGTTGAATACAAGGTGGGAGCATTAAACACGGCCAATCAGGAAATGAATACAATGGCTGCCAAAGGTCTTAAAACCACAATATTTATTGGAATGATTTCAATGTTAATCGTTATGTTAGTGGGCTTCTTTATTTTTAAATCCCTTTTAACACCCATACGTACGCTTCGGGACAACCTTAAAAATATTGCCTCGGGGGAGGGGGATCTTACACTTCGGTTACCGGTTACCTCAAAGGATGAGGTAGGGGAAATGGCTCAAAACTTTAATTTGTTTATAGAAAAAATTCAGATGATTGTGCAAAAACTATATAGCCAATTGTCGCAGGTTACCAGTTCTGTAGATGACTTAAAAAACTATTCAAGAAATATTGGCGAAGGTGCGGGACAGGCAGCCGAAAAGAGCATTTCACTTGCTAGTTCTATAGAACAGAGTAATGCAGGAGTAAATGGCATATCTGCCGGGGCAGAGGAAATGAGCATAACGGTAAGTACGGTGGCTTCCGCTATTGAAGAAATGAGCGCTTCCTTGAATGAAGTGGCAAAGAGCTGCCACAAGGAGCTGGAAATTGCAACTAGAGCCGAAAGCCAGTCCAAAACTGTTTTGGAAATTATCAGCCGTTTGGAACAATCAGCTAACCAAATAGGAAAAGTTATTGATGTTATTTCCAAAATAGCCAGTCAAACCGATTTGTTGGCTTTGAACGCTACCATAGAAGCAGCTTCCGCAGGGGAATCTGGAAAGGGTTTTGCCGTTGTAGCTAATGAGGTTAAAGATTTGGCCAAGAAGACGGCCCAGGCTACAGAGGAAATTGTTTCTCTCATTAATGAAATCCGGAAAAATACCGATGAATCCGTAAAATCAATACAGGGAATCAATGGTGTTATTGGAGACATTAATACTATTTCTCATAACATTGTTTCTGCAGTGGAGGAGCAGTCTTCCACCATTAACGAAATATCAGGGAATGTTGCTGGCGCGAGCCAGGCGGCTACAGAAATTTCCAGAAACATCCAGGAAATATCTACCGGCATAGGAGAAATTTCCAAAAATATGTTGGGGGTAACTCAGGTGGTGGAAGAGTCGGCCACCGGAGTACAGAAGATCGAAGACAACGCCTCGAACTTGTTTAAATTTGCCCAGGATTTATCCGGCATCGTTAAAAGCTTTAAGTTTTAATAACCTGTGTTTTCCAGTTTCGATCCCAAATGGCTGGAACGGTAATCCTTTGGCGATGTTCCCATTTGTTTTGCAAATTGCTTGGTGAAATAGCTTTGATCGTTATAACCGGTTTTCTGGGAAATTTTTCCAATGGATAAGCTTGTATGTGATAACATCCTACATGCCGCCTTAATCCTAATCATGTTTAGATATTTGTTAGGAGATACATGGAATGCTTTTTTAAAGTTCCTTTCGAATTGGACTACGCTTAGGTTAGCCATTTTTGCCATTTCCTTAACAGTTAAGGGTTGGTCAAAGTGGTTGTTAATGTGCCGTGCAATATCATTAATCCCGCGAATCGGCAAAAGGCTATTATTCGATTTGGCTATTCTACGGGTATAACCCATTGTCCCCCAAACTTCACCATTTTGTTTTTTTAGAGGTATTTTAGAAGTGGAGTATTGAAGCAATTTGCCTCCATCGCTTCTCACAAGTTCCATTTTATTTAAAATGGGTTTAGCCGTAGAAATTACCTGTTCATCATCAGCAACATATTCTTTTGCCAGGGGATAGGGAGAAACATCAAAATCGGTTTTGCCCATTAACTCTTTGGACAGGCTAAACCCAAGGGCTTGCAAAAAGGCGGTGTTAAATAAAATAAACCTGCCAGTTGTGTCTTTAATCCAAAACTGAATGTCGGGGATGCTTTCCAGGAGCATCATAATATTTTCACCCTGGAGCATTTGTAAATTATTATAAAAAATGGCCATTTTCACCCTGTTTTCAAAAACTGTTAAAGTTTACAGGCTGCCCAATTCCCCCGAAAAACAACCTTTGATTAAAATATACCAAAAATGTTAATAATACTATTCGTTTTTTAAGTAATTTCAAAAAGTCTATAGGGGAAAAGAAACAATCAGCGCAATTACGGGTCTTCCCCTATATTATTAGGGATTGTTTAAATTATTACAAATTTTGTAAGATAAATTAAAAACGGGGAAGGGAATGCGGACAATAATTTATCTGCCTATGTGGCGTTTTGCGTTTTTTTTACTGGGATTTTTTGAGTTTACCGCAGCCCAGGATGTTTCGGTGGTAGAAGCCCATGGAAAATTGAAAGTCAACGGCAACAAAATAGTGGATGAGAATGATAACAATGTTCAGCTTCGTGGGATGTCCTTGTATTGGAGCCAATGGCAAGGAGAATTTTACAATCAATCCACTGTGAACTGGCTGGTGGAAAATTGGAAGTGTACTTGGGTTAGGGCCGCAATGGCCATTGAAGAGGGCGGTTATACTGAAAACCAAGGCGAAGAAAAGGATAAAGTGTTTAGGGTAATTGATGCAGCTATTGAAGCCGGCATCTATGTTATCGTAGATTGGCATGATCACCATGCAGACAATAAACGGGAGTTAGCTCGCGAATTTTTTAGGGAAGTGGCCCAACGCTACGGGCATTACCCTAATATTATCTACGAATTATGGAATGAGCCGTTAAACATACATGACTGGAGCCAGGTTATTAAGCCTTATCACGAATATGTAATTCAGGGAATAAGGGAAATAGACGGAGATAATTTGATTATTTGTGGAACTTCGGTTTGGTCCCAAGCCGTAGATAAAGCCGCTGACGACCCTATTGAAAACTTTGAAAATGTAGCATATACATTGCACTATTATGCAGGCACTCATGGCGAGGACCTAATGGACAAAGCCAGGTATGCTTTGGATAAGGATATCGCCATTGTAGTGACAGAATGGGGAACCAGCGAAGCCTCAGGCGGCGGGTATTTTGGAGAAAATGAAAGCCATGATTGGTGGGATTTTCTCGATGAGAACCACATTAGCTGGGCTAATTGGTCCCTTTCTCGGGTGGAAGAAACTTCAGCGGCTCTGGTTCCCAATGCAGGTACCGAAGGGGGCTGGCAGGACAATGATCTTTCCCGTTCGGGAAGGTTAGTGCGCAATGAACTTTTGGATAAATATCAGGAGCCCATTTTAACTGTTCAAAAGGGCAAGTTGCAAATAAATCTATCCGGGGAAAAATATAACTGGAGTGGGATCAACGCTTCTGTTTTTGGAGAGGTATACGATATAAACGGAAAGAAAAGCTTAATATTATCCACGGACAGAAAAAGCAGCCGACTCAAATTAATTCGAGAGCACAGCGCTTTCTAATTAATTTTGCAAAGCTCCTAAAGCTGGGGCGAAATTTTCCTCAAGGTTCTGGAATTTTTTTCCCTTAAAAATATTCCATCTTCTCATATAACTCAAAGTTAATCATATGGATTAAATTTTTTAAGAAATTGCCCTTTTATTTTTTTTAATGTATTTAAAGCAAACTTTTACCTGGGGTTTAATATATCGCTTTAGGCTAGATGGCACTTTAATTGCATAACTAAAATATTCAAATAAGGAGGCCATTATGGAACATTGGGTTACGCATACCCAGGTTAAGGTGGAATATAACGAGGGGCAATCACAATTTCAGATTTCAAAATTTGAGTATTTCAGGCAAGGCGATTTGTCTGCTGTCAACACGTTTGCAAATACATTCCAGTCCAGCTTAGCTGGAATTAATAACAACCCATGTTGTTGCGCATCATCAAATTCCGAAAAAGAGACTAAGCTGGAAAACATTTTAGCCTCTATTAAAGATGTCTTGCAAAGAGACAAACTCAAGGGGATTCACTATACGAGAATCCGAATAGAAAGCTCATATACTGGAGAATCCAATGTAACGGCTCATATCAATCAAAATGGAATTTTGAAAACCAAGTCCTTTTCTTTAAATGAACAATTAAAAAAGATGGTTGAAAAGTTAAAAGTCCAATTGGTTTTAAATTATTTAAGCCAAAAAAATGTAAATGTTTCCGAGGCTTGCAAACACAATTATGAGAAGGTTCAAAAAGAGCTGGCCTCCATGGTTAAGCATAAGCCTGTATGCCTTAATTTAAAATGTTGTGATAATAAATTAGTGGCCGAAAATTTAGACCACGGGGAAATGCAGATTCTAAATGTGGATTTAGGGAAAAAAATTAATAGCTGGCTTAAAAAATCAATTTCCAATGATGCTCATGGATTTCCACACGCCTTTTTTAAATCTGAGGAAAAACAAAAGGCTGTTGAGCCCCACATAGAGGGTGGCCCATTTCCAAAAAGCGAAAATATTGGGACTTCCCAAGTATGTTAAGATTCCACTGGGAAGCAATAAAACAAAAATCGAGGTCAACAATATTACTCTCATTACAAAACGGGTATCACCTGCTCCTTTTATGGCGTTGGAGCAGATAATGCTAAGGGCATCAAAAAGAGTAATTACAGCTATATATTTTAAAAGATGTTTGCTAATATCAAAAATGGGGGCGAAATTTTCAGAACCCTGGCCCCAACCAAAAGGATTGATAAATAATTGGGGTACAAGGGCATACATTAAAGACATAAAGGAGATGTAAACCAGAGTGATTTTTAAAACCCGAAGTGCTGTCTTTGCGGCTTGTTCGGGATTTTTTGCGCCGATGTATTTTCCCACCAGAATATTTGCCGTAATGCCAAGTCCCATTAGAGGTAAGAGGCCTAATAGATTAATTTGCATGGCCACATTGCTGGCTGCCAATTCATTTGCGCCAATTCGTCCCACCAGAAGCATAAAAAAAGTGAATCCCATGACATCAATAAAAAAGTGGACTCCTGCAGGCAAACCATACTTTATAAAACGGCTAATCAAATCTTTTTTAAACACCCATCCCCTGGCAAATTGGAATTCTGAATTAGCGGGTTTTGCAATAAGAACTATATACACAAGACAGCTAAATACTGAAGCTACAAATGTGGCGTAACCAGCCCCCCGGATTCCAAATTCAGGAAGCGAAAATTTCCCGAAAATAAAAATGTAATCGAGAACAATGTTTATAATCATCATGGAAAAATTAACCCGCATAATAGTCCAGGTTTTGCCACGTCCAGAAAAAAAGCTGCTTAAAGTTGCATTAGCTAAAAAAGGCAGGGCGCAGAAATTTAGAATTCGAAAATACTGGACTTCTTCTGCCTGAACTTCGGCTGCATGGCCTACCCAGGCGAAAAACTCGGGAGAAAAAATCCCTATTATTGGCATGATTATGGCGCCTAGCGTGGCTATGTATATGCCATGCCATATAATTTGCCCGATTTTATCTTTTTGCTTAGCTCCAAAATACTGAGCCACAAAAGTCCCGGTGTAGGAAACGGTTCCCATAAAAATGCATAGGAAACTAAAATTAAACATTCCTGCTGGTACTGCTGCCGCCAGAGAAATTTTAGAATGCCAGCTCAATAACATCCTGTCGCTAAAAAGCAACACAGAAATGGATCCCGTGCTCAAAATCAGGGGAAGGGCTATTTGCAAAACCTCTCGGTAGCCCCCTTCTGTATTCCATCTGCTATGTTTTGAATTTGGCATAGCATAGCAAGTTAGCTTTTTTAAGGCCTTATTTATAAGGGGCTAAAAAAATAATTTCAGGGCTTTGGGTTTTGGATGCAAAAGATGCAATAATTCCATTGTAGCCAAGTTCCTTTAGAGTAGGTAGAAAATTGCGTTTTAGACTGGAATTTGATTTTCCAACTCGTTTCATCCAACCAGATGTTATCATCCATGAGCTGCCACCTGCCTCGTACTTCATCTACTAAAACCCCATTTTCCCAACGCTTGAGGGAAAAGTTTTGTTTGTCTAACTCCAAGGCCTGGCTTTGCGATGTTTGGCCGGAATTGAGGTAAATACCCATTTGTATCTCCCCAGGATTTTCCCCAAAATTTGAACGCTGGCCGGGAGCAGCTGCAGGGCTTTGGCTAAAATCACATCCCATAAATATTAGGAGTATTAACCCTCTAATGAACCAGGATTTTTCTAAAAACTTCATGGCCTCAAATTTAGAAAGCAGCTGTGCTGCTTTAAACTTAAGTCTGTTTTTGGGTTAAAATGGTATATTTAATTCATAATTAGAATTTTTTAATCAATGTAAGCGCTTAAATTGGAAAGCTTATGAAAATCGCCCTGCTAAAAACATATCCTGGCAGTATACTAATAATAAAGAATTTTTATTTGCCGGGAAATAAGCTTCTGGCAACAGATAGCTTAAAAAGGCCCAAATCTCTAAGGATTTGGGCCTTTATCCTTTTGGGCTCTAAAACTTGCTTTCCCATTGATATTTAATAAAAACAACTGTACCATAATTAATGGGTAGGATGGGGATTCGTTTCGGATTTCATTTTGAAGGAGGAAGTTGAAATGTTTGAAGAGCAGTTAAAGCAATTGGCCAAAGAGAAGCAAAAAAAAGAGGCTTATTTTGGCTTATCGTACAAAAACCTGAAAAAAGAAGTTCAGGCCGAAATGCTTAAAAATGGAGTCGAATCTTTGGGGAAAAAATGGGTGCCCAGCAATACCTCTCAACCGAAAAAAATGGGCATGGTAAACCGCTATATAAAGCGCTAATTAAAATTTATGCCTCTGGGACTAGCTGGAAAGCTTCTCGACCCAGAGAATTCCCATTGGCAAAAATTTCAACTTCGTGTTTTCCCGGGTAAAAAGGTCGGATACCAATTTTTTTAAAACTGTGATTTTTATTCCAAATTAATTCCTCGTTAGCCAACATCTTTTTCTGAACCCCCTTAAAAACTTTTGGGGAAAGTTTTCCATTAGCCTTCATGTAATGTATAGCGTAGTCCAACATAACATTTGCCTTTTTGCCATCCATATTTTTTATGCTAAGGGTTATGGGTAACTGGCCCCCGATTTTTATTTTCCTCTTAGAAAGCCGGAACTGAACTAATTCAAGTTTTGCATTTGGAGAATAGCCTAAAAGCTCCAGGGCCGAGGGCTCACCCTTTTTCAGCAAACCTCTTAGGCTGTGTTTTATAAGCCAGTCCATTTCCTTGGATTTTTCTTTTTGCCATTCTTTGAGCAAGGCTACCACCTTTTTGGGATGATCTTTGGAAATATCATTGAGGTTATTGGCAACGCTTCGCCTAACCATTAAATTCGAATCATTTTTTAACGATTCTAACAGTTTAAAAACCGGAGTTGGGTCTTTTTGAAACTCCGGGAGTCTGGGGGCAAGGGGTAGCCGTGGGCGGGTGCCCTCTGAGGCCAAACGGCGGGCAAAGGGGCTTTTGTCTTGGGTGAGTTTTGCTAAAAACTCAAGGGTTGTTTTTTGGTGCTTGATTAAAAAGGGCCTGATATCTCCCTCTGCAGTAAAGCGCTTGGTCATTTCGTATAATGCTTTCAGGGATTCTTTAGGATGGCCTAAACCATTTTGACTAATAAAAAGGCAAAGTGGCATTATGTAAAAACCCTCCCAGCCTTTAAGCTCTTCCTCTTTCGGCCAGGGTTCAGGTCCAAGAGATTGAACAAGTATTTCAGCTGCTTTTGGAAAGGAGTCGGGCAAATGCTTTTTTAAATTTTCTGATATTAGTTTTGCCCTGTCTAAAAAAGCCAATTCGGTTAAAGTTTTATTTATTTCCCTGCAAAACTTTTCCCGGGGAAACTGAGGATAAGCTTTGCTAATTCCCAGAGCAATTTTTTTTACGGTATGGGAGTTAAAGACGTCCCTGAATTGAAATCCTTCTTCCAAAATTACTTTCCTGTTAAATATCTGTTGGTATTATGTTTATGCCACATCTTTCATCCATTGAATACATTTTTCCATTTCAAATTTCATTTGCTCGTTGCTGTACTGGGCTCGTCTTCCATGGCCAGGTAAAATGTATTGGAATTCAAACTGCAATAGTTTTTCCATGGATTCTATGGTTTTCTCCCAATTGTACCAGTTTGCGCTTCTAAAGGCGTATAAATGTTCAAGCCTTCGGGACCAAGCCAAATGGTCGCCGCTGAATAAAAATTTATCCCGGTACAGATAAACAACATGGCCTTTGGTGTGACCTGGCACAGGAATAACCTTTAAGTCTTCGGTAAAATCTAACGCTTCGTATCCTTCAAATAATTCAAATGGAGAGCCCAAACTTTTCCGGTAATCTTTTTCATGAATGTAACGCTCACAATTAAATTCCCGGTAAAATTTTTCGTGGTCAGCCACATCGTCAATGTGGGTTAGCAAAAGTTTGGTAACCCCGCCCATTTGATGGAGGTTTTTTATTAAGGGCGCGGAAAAACGGGGAACATCAATTAGAATGTTCACATTGGCCGTTTTGATAAAATAACTTGTGGCCCCAAATGACTTTTCGGAATGGTAGCCACAATCATATACATTGTCCCAAAGTAAAAGGGGAAAGGCTTTGCTTTCCTCTTTTAGGGGAAGAGTAGGTGATGTTAGCCCAATACTTGCAGTGGGGCAGGCTAAAAGGGCTCTGGCGGCGTCTTTTTTTTCAGCTTGGCTATATGGTTGTTTGGTTACCACAGATTGGCCGCGGCTTCTGCCAAAAATTTGCGGGGCTCGCCAACGACAGCAATCACAATCAATGCAACTGTCATCCACAAACAAACTGCCGGGCTTATTATCTGGATGAGATTTAGAAAGTAGGGCCATGTTCTTTAAAATTAGGAAAATCTGTAAGCTCCGTATCAATCCTTTTTATACGGGCATAAAAAACTCAAAAAACTCTAAATCGGGGTTAATGAATTAAATTAATTATTTAAAACTAATTAATATTTCTAATTTTTCTTTCAAAAATGGATTTAAAGGTTTTAATGAACTAAATTAAAAATCTAAATTAAAAATAAATGT
>JBNKOC010000031.1:0-108181 GCA_050294405.1 Fibrobacteria bacterium
CTAGTGATTGTTTTTACGTTGCCATTGATGCCGTGCGCATCGCCCTTCGCTATAAAACTCCCGTATTGATTTTAAGCGATGGCTTTCTTGCTAATGGAGCTGAGCCTTGGCGTATTCCTTCGGTGCGTGAGCTTCCCGAAATCAATGAAGAGAATGTAAAGGCAGGGGAAAACTATGTGATTTACAAAAGAGACCCCGAAACGCTTGCCAGAGAGTTGGCTATTCCAGGCACTCCCGGCTTGGAGCACCGAATCGGAGGTTTAGAGAAAAACGAAGCAGGCGCTGTAAGTTACGATCAGGAAAACCACCACAAAATGGTGGCCCTGCGTGCGGCCAAAGTTGAAAAAGTAGCGGATATGTTTGGGGCTACGCAAATTAATGGTGCTGATTCCGGTGATGTGCTGGTGCTGGGCTGGGGAGGAACCTGGGGTTCCCTTACTTCAGCTGTGAATGAATGCCGTGCCGAGGGGCATAGCGTGAGTTCAGTGCATTTGCGCTATTTAAATCCTCTTCCAAAAGACTTGGGAGATATATTAAAACGTTTTAAGAAAATTCTTATTCCAGAAATTAACTTAGGGCAGCTTTCAATGATCATTCGTTCTAAGTATTTAATAGAGGCCGAGGGTTTTAATCAGACAAAAGGACGGCCTTTTACAGTTCAGGAAGTTAAAGAAAAAATATTGGAGCTTATTTAAGGAGAGTGGGTTTGGTTACTTCAGTAGAAAATAAATTATCCAGGTCAGATTTTATCCCTTCGGTGGATGTTCGCTGGTGCCCCGGTTGCGGGGATTATGCCATTTTAAATGCGGTACAGAAAGTGTTTCCCACTTTGGGAATTCCCAAAGAAAAATTTGTAGTGGTTAGCGGCATTGGATGCTCCAGCCGATTTCCCTATTATATGAACACTTACGGCTTTCACACCGTTCACGGAAGGGCGCCTTCCATTGCCACTGGCCTTAAGGTAGCCAATCCTGATCTTTCTGTTTGGGTTGTGACAGGCGATGGAGATGGCCTCAGTATCGGCGGAAACCATCTGTTGCATATTTTACGTCGCAATGTGGATGTTAATATCATGCTGTTTAACAACCGCATATATGGATTAACCAAAGGCCAGTACAGCCCAACCTCTGAATTAGGTAAGGTAACCAAAACCTCCCCCTTGGGCTCCATTGATGCACCCATTAATCCCTTGTGCTTTGCCATTAGCTCCGAAGCTACTTTTGTGGCTCGCACTATGGATACTAACCCCAGCCACATGGCTATGGTTTTTGAAGCGGCCGCCAAGCACAAAGGAACATCCTTCATTGAAATCTTTCAAAACTGTGTGATTTTCAATAACCAGGCCTGGGAAGGTATTTCTGGCCGTCAGGTTCGCGATGACAGGTTATTGATGTTGGAACATGGTAAGCCCTTGATTTTTGGCAAAGACAAAAAGAAAGGTATTCGTCTTAAAGGCTTAAAACCCGAAGTGGTTATTTTAGGCGAACAAGGTGTTAAAGAAGAAGACCTGCTGGTTCACGATGCCTATGGTCTGGATCCAACTTATGCTTATTTATTGACTCAATTAAATTATCCCGAATTCCCAACTCCAATGGGAGTATTCCGCAGTCTTGAAAGTTCAAGACCTGTTTATGAAGAGCAGTTACATGAGCAAATTAAAAATTCAATAGATGCTAATGGTCGCGGCAATTTAGCTGGCCTTCTAAAGGGGCGTCAATATTGGGAAGTAGAATCGGTGGGAGAACATACTACAAAGGCCATCCCCATCACCAAAAAACATCCCCGTACCACCGAAGAAATGGAAATTATGGATGAAATCCATTTGGCCCAAAAACGCCTGGAGAAAAAACCCTGGCTTAGGGTATTGAACACTCCGGTGGGAGATATATTGGATAAACATGGCGCAGGAAAAGTGCTTTATCTATCGCCGGATGCTTCTATTAGCAAAGCCATTGAGTTATTTAAAGATAAAGAGATAGGGTGCATACCTATTATGGTAGGCGATACTCTAGAAGGCATTCTCACCGAAAGAGATATTGTATTACGTGTCCTGGGCAAGCCCATTGACCGGGACCATGTTCCTATTTCTACAATTATGACCAAAAATCCCGATGTTATCCGCCATTCCAATACCATTGGCGATGCTATGAATAAATTAGCGGCGGGCGGATTCAGGCATTTACCCATTAAAACAAAAGATGGGAAAATTGGGCTTATATCTGTTAAGGGCTTGGTAAACCACCTTTACGAGGTCTCTCAATCTTCAACTGGAGATTAACGGTTATTTGAGCCGTTGCTGATTATTATGGAAGTACTGGCACCGGCAGGTAATTTTGAAAAACTGGAATATGCCTTAGCTTACGGGGCAGACGCTGTATATTGCGGGCAGCCCCAATTTTCCCTCAGAGCCAGGGAAAATAGTTTTTTTGATGCTGACTCTGTGGCGAAGGCCATAGCCTACACCCACGAAAAAGGGGCAAAGTTTTATCTTGCCTCTAACATCATAGCCCACAATAATAAAATTGTCCCTTTTCAAAAATCTTTGGACAATTTTATCGAGCTAAAGCCAGATGCCTTAATTATGTCTGATCCGGGGATGATAGACTACGTTCTAAAAAATCACCCTCAGCAAGAGGTTCATTTGAGCGTTCAGGCCAATTGCACCAATTGGGCTACAGCCAAATTTTGGTATGAACTGGGGATTAAGCGAGTGATAATGAGCCGTGAGCTTAACTTGCGCGAAATAGCTGAAATACATGAAAAAGTGCCTGGCCTTGAAATTGAAGTCTTTGTCCATGGGGCTATTTGTATGGCTTATAGCGGAAGATGTTTGCTTTCCAATTACATGGACCACAGAGCCAGCAATCAGGGCGCCTGTTCCAATGCCTGCCGCCTGAACTATCAGCTGTATGCCAAAAACGAACCTCAAAGCGAAAATTATGTTCCCCTGGAAGGCGAGTTCTATCTGAAGCCCAATGGCGACGCCGAAAATAACATGATGTTAATTGATGAAGATCAATACGGTACATACATCATGAATTCTAAAGATATGTGCGCCATTGAACATCTCGACAAAATACGGGATGCGGGTGTAGTCTCCATTAAAATCGAAGGGCGTACCAAATCTGTTTTTTACCTCTCTCAGGCGGTAAGATCCTATCGGGCAGCAGTCGATGATCTTTTGGCGGGGAAGCCCTGGAATCCAAAACATTTGGAAGAAATTAACAAGCTGGATAGCCGCGGTACTATTCCGGGATTTTTTATACCTAATAGAGACCTGCCCCAAAATTACGAAACCACCCGAGTGCAATCTGATAGTGCTTATGTGGCGGCCTTTGTGCGGGAATACCTTCCCGAAGAGAAAAAAGCGGTTTTATCCGTTAAGGGAACCCTAATGTCAGGAGATGCCATTGAAATTATTACTCCCGGCTCTAGTAAAAAAATGGTAGTGGGAGATATTTGGGATCACAAAGGAAGACCTGCTGCAAGAATTGCCTCTGGTCTGGAAAATGCCGCCATTTACCTGGATGAAGATCCGGGTAACCACGCTATAATTTTAAGGGATTTAACAAGCAAGTCCAACCAAGGGCTAGCCAAAGTGAATGGCTAATTTTTGAGAAACTTCCCTTATTGATCTGAGTCTGACTTTTTCTTGTTTTCTTTCCATTTCTGAATGAGCTTTTTATTGTGCTCTTCCAGTTTTAGCATGGATTTTTTAATAAGCTTAAGGGACTCGGTAATAGTGGCAATGTTGGCTTCAATTTCTGGTTTGTGCTTATTTAAAGCAGATTTCAATTTTAAAGTGGCCCGTTCCCGAACCCATTTTTTTATGGTTTCTTCTGGCACAGAATAAATTAATTCGGCGGTATAATAGGGGTCGCGCCCGTCAGTGGCGTCAAAGTTGGTAACAAATTCCAACACTTCATTTTTTAAATCGTCTGTGATGCCTAATTCATCTTCAAATGATTCTTCTGGAAAAAGATCCATTGCGCCTCCAATCACATTCTCTATATATAAAGTTAAGAATAAACCAGAATAGGTCAATAGACTCTATTGAATAGTTTTAAAAAAAATATTGGAGCCAATTTTTCTTGACAAAATATTATTCAAAATTCTCAAAAAGACAGCTTTTGTCGCAGACTATTTTTTGGGAATATAATAATGGTCTGCATGTCCAAGTCCAATTTCCACAGCTTCTAAAAAAGTTTCGGACATAGTGGGGTGGGGAAAAACGGCTCTGGAAATTTGCTCTAATGTTAACTCCATTTCCACACACAAGTTTGCCAAGGCAATTTGTTCCCCTGCTCCAGCCCCGTAAATACCGGCTCCCAGGAGTTTATGGCTATTAGGATCAAACATAAGCTTTGTGAAACCTTCGTTCTCTGCGCATGTTGTAGCTCTGCCGCTGGCAGCCCAGGGAAATTTCGCCATCTTGTATTCAATTTGCTTTTCTTTAAGCTGGACTTCCGATAAACCACACCAGGCAATTTCGGGATAGCAGTATACAACATTAGGTATAGAAAGAGGTGCGGGCTTCCATTTTTTTTGAACAATATAATCCACAACCCGATGCGCCTCAGAAGAAGCTTTGTGTGCTAACATGGGATTTCCTATAACATCGCCAATTGCAAAAATATTTTCTTGCTGCGTTTCCAATTCTTCTGCCAAATCAATAAAGCCTTTTTCATTTAATTTTATTTTGGTATTCTCAAGTCCAAGGTTTTTTCCATTTGGAACGCGGCCTACGCAAATCAGAGCTTTCTCAAAGTTTTGTGAATTTGTTTGTTCTTTATTTTTACTGCTTTCCCACTGGGCTTCTAATCCAGAATTATTTTTTTGTATTCCTGTAAGTTTGGATTCGGTTTCAAATTCAATGCCCCTTTTTTTTAACTGGCGGAGAATAAAACGCACCATATCTAAGTCGCATCCCGGTAAAATTTGGTCGGCCATTTCCAGTATTTTAACCTTGCTTCCTAAGGCGTTATAAATGGAGGCAAGCTCAATCCCAATGACTCCTCCCCCCAGGCAAAGGAGAGATTCAGGGATGTTTTCTAAATCAAGAGCTTTAGTGGAATCCATTATTGTGGAACCCATGGGGGGTAAAAAAGAGGGCCAGGCAGGTTTAGAGCCAGTGGCAATTATTCCATATTCGAAATGGATAGTTTGTTTGTTTTCACCGTTCTCCACTAATAAGGATTTGGCATTTTCGAAATGGCCTACTCCCTCAAAAAATTGAATTTTGCGAAGTTTCGCCAGTTTGGAAAGACCTTGGGTCATTTGCTCTACCACGCTGATTTTAAAATTTCGCAATTTTTCCAGATTTATGGTTAATGGGGAGGGGTCTAACCAGTGGTTTTCCAAGTGGGAAATATGTTCTTTAAGATAGGACATATGTAGCAAGGCTTTGGAGGGGATGCAGCCTCGATACAGGCAAACTCCCCCGGGATTCAATTCTTTATCTACCAGGGCCACTTTAAGCCCTAAATCGGCCGCCCGGAATGCAGCTGCATATCCCCCTGGGCCTGCACCCAAAACCATAAGGTCAAATTTATTTTCTGAAGACATAGATATCGAAATTTAATTAATTTGGCCATTTTAAACATGTTTTAAATGGCTTTTTGGCCCACAATTCTTTAGATTAGTTATAGGCATAGTTGGGGGGCAAAATGCCAAATTTTGGGTAATAATTTTGGCCTTTTTAAAATAAACTTTGCAAAAAAAAGGTGATATTAAAATAATGTTGCGCTTTGGACATTTTGTAATTGTTTGGTTAGGCTTGATTTTGTCGCCAAGGCATGTTTGGTCTCAATGCAGCCCAGCAGGGGTCTCCGGAGTAGTGTTGTGGCTCAAAGCCTCTGAAGGGTTGACATTTCAAACGGGCACAAAAAATGTTTCCCGCTGGCAGGATGTATCTGGCTGCGGCTTTACTGACTT
Source organism: Fibrobacteria bacterium (assembly GCA_050294405.1). Lineage (GTDB taxonomy): Bacteria > Fibrobacterota > Fibrobacteria > UBA11236 > JADFYW01 > JBNKOC01. The sequence continues at coordinate 5,935 of JBNKOC010000031.1, forward strand.
GTCGAATTCAAATACATCAAACCAACCTCTTTATGTGGAAGATGCCTTAAATCACTGGCCAGTAATACAATTTGATGGAAGTAATGATGTATTAACCCGATCAGGCGCCAATCTTAATGTGCAAACAATTTTTATTGTAACCCGGTTAGATAGCAATAATACCACCCAATTTGGCACATTGCTCTCCAATGGAAACGATCAATTAAACATCAGAAAAGAATGGGCAAGTAGGGAGTACAGAATTCTCGGGGCCGATGTAAATGACTTTATAAACAACGCGCCAGCAGATAGCAATTTTTGGGTAAATGGAACTTTAACGGGAATAAATCCCAATGGCTGGCATGTTGTTTCTGCGAAATCCGAAAATACAAAGAATTACCAGGACTTATGGATAGGGAATGCCAGCAGCAATTTTTCACGGTTTTGGCAAGGTGGGGTGGCCGAACTCATTATGTTTAATGCCGACTTAAGCGATGCAGATAGAATTAAAATTGAAAAATATTTGGGGGAAAAATACCAGATCCCACAACTGTTTTCCGGTTATGATGACTGGAGTTACTCCATGCCCTTGCAGCTTAACACAACCAGCAATGGCGTTAATGTTTTAAGCAATGTTACTGATTACCCGCTATACCTTAAGCTCGACAATAACACCTTTGATTTTTCCCAATTTTCCTCAGGGGGGCAAGATTTTCGGGTAACAGATGGTTTTGGGAATGCTTTGCCCCTGGAAATCCAAAGCTGGGATGATGTCAATGAAAGCGCAGCTGTTTGGATAAAAACAGATGTTACTGGAAATGCCAATACCCAAACTCTGTATCTGTACTGGGGCAATCCCGAAGCGGTAAGCTTACATAATCCCAGCGGTGTTTTTCCCAGTGTTCAGAATTACGGGGCAGTTTGGCATTTGGAAACAGATCCCCCTTCAGGCCCAATAATAGATAACACCAATAATAACAACACGGGCTACTTACAGGGAAGCTGGGACTCAGCAGACTTAATTGATGGACCAGTGGGAAAGGCATTTAATTTTAAGGGTTCGCAAAGTGTGGTAGTGGATAATTCAAGTTCCATTAACATAGCCAATTTTACAGTTTCAGCCTGGGTGCGCACCACCCAAACTGGCCAGGGGGCTAATGAATTTGAAAATGCCTGTATTTTCGATAAAGATCTTTCCGGGCCCAATGCAGGATGGTTTTTAAATTTGGCCAGTGGCTCGGGACGAGTCAATTTTTCCAGCCAGGATCAGTTTTTAGTGAGTAATACAGATGTTAATGATAGCAGCTGGCATTTGGTCAGCCTGGTTAAAACTAACACCCAAAAAAAGATATACATAGACGGTAATTTGGATATTACCGTAAGCGATACAAGTCAAGCATCAAATAGCAATAGTTTTTTTATTGGGGCGCGCTATGGGTCGCAAAGTTATTTTGTGGGGGGGCTGGATGAAATTCGCATTGAAAACGCCAATAGGGGAGATGATTGGAACCGCCTGTACTACCAAAACATAGCTTACCCCGCATTGCTATATTCTTTAGGGGCCTCCGGAAACTCAAATAGACCGGAAGTTGGCTATACCGAAAGCTATGTTATACCCGCAGCCCAAGTCGTCCAGAAGACGGGTGGCCTAGGCACTGTGGAAATAAGTTTTAAAATTGTGGACAGCAGTTCCACATCTGCAAAAATCAATTTGTTTTCTTACAGCGTGGATGGTGGGGTTAATTGGAAGGATATTAACGGACCAAGTAATGTATTGCCAGCAGATTTTTTTACCAAAAATTGGCAGGCAGGAAATAGTTATGCTACTGCTCCAGTGCAAAGTTTCAATGTTACCACAAAAAATATACCGGAAATGGTGGAGCAGGACTTGCCTGATGTCAGATTTCGCCTGCAACCCAAAGCAGGGCAAGTCCAGGGGTTCTTTGCAATTTCAGATACGGTAAGAATTGATAATGAGTACCCAAGCTTAACCATTCCCAAGCTAATAACTCCCGATCCGGATCCCAGCTTTTCAGGAACAGCAGATGAACTATTATCTCTGGTTTTATTTGTGATTGATGGAGATACTTTGGGAGGTAATGTGGTGGGTTCGGGTTTTAATTTACCAGATAACTCTCTGGGAAGAAATCTGGACTCGGGTGTATATGCCGTTACAGTAATTGCTTTTGATGTATTTGGCAATAGGGCTGTCCATAATGGCAGTGATGAACTGACCATAAATTCTAAAGCCCCATTAATAAGCGTAGACCAGCTTCTAACAAACGATACCAGCCCTCCCTTAAGCGGAACAGTCAATGATACAGGGGCTAGTATTTTAGTTGAAGTGGATGGAAACAGCTACCCCGCAGAGAATTTAGGCGACGGAACCTGGGTGCTTTCTAATAACACCATTTCTTCATTACAAACTGGAATATACGATGTTGTTGCTACGGCAACTAATCAGTACGGATTATCAGGAAGCGATGGAACCAATAATGAATTGGAAATTGACGCGGATCCGATAGTTATTGAAACAGACAACCTATATACAAACTCCACAAACCCAAATATTTCAGGAACAATCAATGATTTGTCGGCTCAGATTGAGCTGCATATCTTGGGGGAAATATATACTGCTCAAAATAACGGGGATGGAACCTGGCTGTTAAATGGAGATTTGCTAGACCCGCTCCCTGAAGATAGCATTTTATTTGTGGTAGAAGCCGGCGACAGTGCGGGAAATACAGGCAGCGATTCTTCAGCATATATAATAGTGGATTTAACAGCTCCTGAATTGGTAAGTATTTCCCCAAACCAGTCCTTAACCGTGTTTAGACCCAATTTGCAAATGGAATTTGATGAAGATATTTTCGCTATTTCCGAGGAAGAAATAGCTTTGGTGGACCTGGAAAAAGATTCCATTATTGAAACCATAGTGATTAATGATTCCAACATTCAAAAAGAGGGAACAAAAGGCTTATCCCTTATATATTCTACAGATTTTGAGGCGGGGAAGCGCTATGGGGTCCGCATTGGAGATAATGCTATTCAAGATAGGGCCGGAAATAGTTTTGCCGGTTTTGACTCAGATAGCACTTGGTCCTTTACCATTGCAGATTCTTCAGTGGCCTTTCTGAATGCCATAACATCCAGTAACGCCGCGGGAATATACAAAAAGGGAGATAGCATTAATTTAAACCTGGAATTTAATCAGGCTGTAACTCTTAAAAATGGGAGCCTAAACTTAATATTGCAAACCGGGACTGTTCCGGACACAGTTTCTCTGGATATTTTTGATCTAAGGGAGACTGTGAGTTTTAACTACGTAGTTCAAGAGGGCGATTCCACAAAGAACTTCAATGTATTAGGTATGTTTCTAGATAGTACAGCCCAGTTATTAAACGCAGCGGACAGTTTGGCTTTGTTGGATATTCCAAGGGGATCCAATGTTTCGGACTTTGTAAAAATCGTATTGGATGCCAAAGAATTTATACTTACCATCCTTAAGCCCGAGACTAATAAATCAGTGCGAACTGCGTCCGTAGGTTATGAAATTAACAAGGATGCTGCCTGGGGTAGAATTTCCTGGATAAATGGAATTGGACCAAATGGGGAGGATTTGGAAAATCAAGAAATATTGTTGACCAGCGATGTGCTTTCCAGGGGCGTTTATGAAGATATCCCCCTTTTCCCGAATCTTGTTTCAGGGGGGATTTACACTGTCTTCTTCGAATTTAGAGATTTTTCGGATAACAGTATTACTGGCTTCAGGGAACTTATCGAAATAGAACCCCCCAACTCTCTGGTCATCGATTATCAGGAAAGAGTATTTTCTCCTTCAGATACATTGGTTCTTCGAGCCCTCGGATTGGATTTGGATTCCGCGGGAAAAGTTATTAACAAGGACACCGTATTTCTTACCAATGCCAAATGGGATGTAATAGGGGAAGCGGAATTAATTGCTCCGGGAGTTATTGTATTTAAAAAAATGGAGCATGTGGATGTTATTGCTACTGTGGGGGCGCTGGCGGATACGGTACGTTTATATGTCACAACAAGTGAGTTAAAAATTTCAAACGGAACTAACCCCACTTTCACCTTGAGTCCTAACTTAACTGTGGTGGTTCCTACCTGGGAAGAACAAAAACAAATAACTATTCCGGTAAACATTATTGATAGCTCAGAAGTAAACATGTCCGGTCTGAGACAAGCTGGCTATATTTATAAATTTGAAAATGTTTTGGTGGAAGCCATGGATTTTCGGTTTTTACCGGATACAAGTTTTATCAGGCCAGATGAAATGCATTTAGCCCAACTCTATTGCTGGCCAGAAGGAAAAGATTCCAGGCCCATACTATTGGAAGTGGAGAGAAAAAGCGACGAAAGGCTGGTGTTCCAACTGCGAAATGATAGTTTGGGAATTATAGGAGTAGCCATTGACGAACAACAACCTACAGCGAATTATAAAGTTGCAAATGCGGTAAGTTCAGATTCTAACATAACATTTACCTACATCCTAAACGACAATATTCAAAATTACAAGGCCTTTCTGGTTATGCAGAAAGGAGGATTCACCGAAGCTCCCATGAAAACGGCGCTTGATTTCGAAAACAATGAGGAAGCTAGCGTCACAATTAAATCTGAAAATTTTACCGAACAAGGCCTAAGTTATTGGATAGAAGTTTGGGACGGCCTTCAATATGCTAAAGTGGATACAGGGCACTTAAGTATTACTATGAAGGACAATATGGATCTTCCTAGCCCATTAAAGAATGATGAATATATCATGTTTAGTATTCCACAAAAGCCTGTGGCTAACAAAGTGAAAAATTTGTTAGTGCCCGATTGGGGAAAGCTTACTAAAACTTCCTGGAGATTGTATGAATATGATGAAGGTTTCAACGAACTTAGTGAGGACAGCAGGCTCGTACCCGGAAAAAGTTATTTTGTAAATACCAGCGGGTTCGAACCTCAAATTGAGGTGCCTGGAGGCTCTTTTTCGGTCCTGCCTCTAAACGAATTTCTCTATTCGGATTTAAATCCTGAGTGGAATACCATTGCCGTGCCGTTTAGTTTTAAGGTGCCGTTAAAAAAATTACGGGAGTTTAACCGCGGCCAACCTCGTTATATCTATGAATTGGTAGATGAAGTTTTTGTTCCCTTGGAAGACGATGAGGTTGAACTGGATGCCTGGAGTGGGTACTTGTTTTACAATGGTCCCCCAGACAGCCAATGGGTTGACAGTTTGATTTGGAGGGGAATAAATCAGACAATTTCACAAACCCCAGTTGTATTGGGGAAAAAAGCTTTGAGCGAAAATTTATCCGTTCAAATAAATGGGAAATTGGGAGAAAAATGGTTGGGGGCTGTGAGAGTAGCCAAGTCCCAGAGCAATTTAAAATTTGCTTTGCCTTCTTTTAAGGCAAAAAAAGAGGAAATGTTTATCGACTATGAGGGGAAAAAGTTATCCCATTTAGAAAGCAGTGAATTTTCGGAAGGATTGAAATGGAATTTAAGGGCAAAATTGCAAAAAGGCCAGAGCTTGAATTTAAATTTGGTGGCAAAAGCATCTGAGAATCCACCTCATATTGCCTTTTGGGATGAGGTTAGAAGCGGCTGGACGGAATTAGGGGTATTTTCCAAAGAGAAAACAGTTTTGCTCAAGAATTCCAAAGGTTTAGAGTCTCTCCAATTTTTTATGGGAAGTCCTGAATGGATAAAAGAGCAAAAAAATAACCTGGAACTGGCCTCTAGCTTTTTTATAGCCCAAAACTTTCCAAATCCTTTTACCGAATACACCCGCTTCCAATATGGATTTGGATGGGAAGATGGGGATTTTAGCACAGAAGCTCAGCTTAAAATTTTCAATTTGAAAGGTAAATTAATTAAGGAATTTAACCTCAAAGGTGAAGCTGGAAAGGGGGGCGAATTAATTTGGAATGGTAAGGACCAGTTTAACCAGAAGATTCCTTCCGGGACGTATTTTTACCAATTTGTTACTCCTTCCAAAAGTTCAAAGATTTTCAAACTGGTAATATCTCGTTAATTATTTGTAGCAATCTATTACAGGGAAAAACAAACTTTTAAAAGTTTTTTTCATTAGCTGTAAAAAAAAGAAATTAAATTTAAATGAAATTTTGGGAATGAGCCTAAAAGCTACATTTTTACCTAAAATGAATTTATGGTTTCTTTTAATTCCTGTTGATAATCAAAATTCTGAAATCATTTAAAACTCCCATTGAATGGAATACCAAAAGCTGTCTTTGGTTGTTTTTCCTGATGTTTCCAATTCTGGCAATGAGCCAGGTAGTAATAACTGTCGACCAGATTGTTAGCGATAAAATCAGTCCTGCTTTAAGCGGCACTGTTAGTGATCCAAAACTTAAAGTGCGCATTTATATTGCAGAGGAAAATCATCAGGCTATCGTGGAACCAAATGGGAATTGGAATATCCCCGAAGGAACGTTTGCCAGTTTGAAAGAGGGAGAGTTTGATGTTCTTGCCCTAGCCCTGGATGCAGATGAAGAGCTGGCAAGAGATGCCAGTCAATCAGAGCTCAAGATTAAACTGGCAAAAATTGATTTTTCGTTGGACAAAACACTTTTTAATTCCTCTACTCCAAGCTTGTCTGGAAAAATTTCAGATGTTGAGGCCAAATTGGAGTTGGAAATAAATGGCTTAAAATTGGGATGTCAGGTTAATGCAAATGGAACTTGGCTTTTGGATAGTAATGTATTTAATTCCAACTCCTTGTCTGAGGGCTACTATTTGGCAAAGTTTAAAGCTTCTCAGATTACCGGAAACGAGCTTTTTTTTCAAGAGTCTTTGTTAGTTGATGTTACGAATCCTATGAGCGTATCTCTAATGCCAAATGAAACTCTGGTGTCCAAAACTCCAGTGTTTTTCCTTAGTTTTACAGAAGCGGTGTATCCTGGAGAAGGAAAGCTCAGTTTATACAATAAATCGAATAACCAGCTTATACAGCATATTGAAACCAGCAATTCTAAGTTAAAAGGCTGGGGAAGCGCCAACCTGGAATTTACGCTTGATGCGCAATTGCCGGAAAATTCGGAAATATATTTGATTGTCGACAACCGATTCGCCAAAGATGGGGCCGGAAATTTTTATGGGGGAATTAATGTAAGCGATAGCTGGTGTTTTACCACACTCTCTAATGATGGAGCCTTTATAAAAAAAATAGAATCAACCAGTTCCTCGCCTCTTTTAACAAATGCGTTTTTAGAGCTTATCGTTACTTTTTCAGAATCCGTATCCTTAAGGGGAGGAAACATTAATTTTAACCTGGAAACAGGGGCAACTGATGTGGTGCTTAGCCACGGCCCCTTTGAAAATAAAGATAGCATTATGCTTAGCTATGTTATTGAAAATGGTAATTTTTCCCCGGAATTGGAAATAACAACAGCCTTTTTGCAAAATGGCGCAACTTTAACCACTCATAACGGCTCTAAAAATGTTGCCATAAATATGGATGAAGAAAATCGGCTCAGCAAATATAGCTCAATTAGGGTAGATGGTGTTCCCCTGGAAACTCAGCTTATAAGCCCACAGTTGGGGGCCGCGGCTTTTCATGGGGGAGTCACATATTATTCTAACAAAGATTTAAGCGCTGGCACATTAACCTGGATTTCCGATGAGGATATTGACGGTAACCCATTGGAAACTTATGAATGGACCAGAGTTCTGGAAGAAGAAGAGTTAAAAGCAGGAATACATTACGATGTTGGTATTGAGAAAGAGTTGCCCTATGGTCGTATTTACAACCTAATTTTTTCGGCCTACGATTTTAACCAGCTTTCTGTAACTTTAGGTTGGACGCAAATTTCCATGTTAGCTGACATCAAGGAAATTGAAATAGCTCCTTCCTCAGGTAGGTTCCCCATGGGTGAGCCTTTAACTTTTAGGGCCTTCCCGCACAGCCTTAATTCCCAGGGACAAGATACCATTATAACGGAGCCGCTGGAAAATGTGGAATGGGTTCTAAATGGCCCTGGCGAGCTTAACAATGGCTACTTTAAATCCACAGGTTTAGGAGATGTGAAAATAATTGCAAACTATGGGGATATATCCGCAGAAGCAAACATAACTGTATACCAGGCGGAGCTTGCCGCCCCAACAAATATTTCGGAATATTTTTCAGTAGGGGAGTATCTGCAAATTAAGTATACTGAATCGGCAAAAGAAAATTACCCCACTAGGGTTAACATAATAGCTGCAGAAAATTTACCGGAAGGTATAGAACCTTTTGGTCAGGGCTTGCAATTTAACAGCAATGAAGGGGCTCTTGAAGAAATCAGATTTAATCTTCCCCCCGGACAAATAATACCCTCTCAGTTGTTGAGCTACGCTTCAGCAGGAGACGGGGTTTGGAAAAAAGTAGATAGTGACATCGAAAATGGCTGGATTGCCATTAAGGTGGAGGACAACAACTATAAGCAATTTGTGAATGGAGTAGATACTATTGTTCCATCAGTCAAAGTTCTAAATGGCAGCATTGAGGCCGTAGAAGGCAAGCCGGTAAATTTTGCTTACATTGCGCAGGATAATATCGATAATCCCAGGGTAGAAATTGAACTGTGCATTGGGGGGATGGAGGATGTTTACCGGGAAACAATTAGCTATAACAGCGGAAAGTCCATGTCCTGGGAAATTCCTGCGCAGTTTATCAGCAAAAGGGGTTTAAACTTTACTTTAAAAATGACAGATGGCCATACCACCAGCTCTACAGAACCTATTGCTGTTGAAGTGATAGGAACAAAAGATTGGGCTCCACTTCAAAAGCTGCAACCCGATGTATATCAAATGTTTTCCATTCCTGCCAATGTTCAGGAAAATAAAGTGGAAAATTTATTAACCCCTTTATGGGGAAAGTCCGACAGAAGCCTTTGGAGATTATACCAATATAATTCCTCCTTTATAGAAATTTTTGAGGGCAGCAGAATTCTTCCAGGCAAGGCTTACTGGGTAAATATGAAAGGGGACGTGCCGGAATTATTGTTAAAAGCAAATAGTTATAAGACCCATAATTTAAAGGGAAACTTTACCGTAAGCTTACATGAAGGATGGAACACCATATCCAACCCCTACAGTTATCCCATACCTCTTAAAGCCCTGGCGGATTCAAATAATTTGCCGGAACTCATTGTGTATCAGGGAAAGCTAGACAGCTTTGAAAAGTTGAATGTTAGCGATTCTTTATATCCATGGAAGGGTTACATTATTTGGAATGGTGAGGAGGATGCAGCCTGGGCCGACGAATTGGTTATTCCTTGGCATTGGGGAAATACTGTGCTCTCTCAAGGCAAACTATCTACAGTTAAAACGGATAAAACATACAGGGCAAACTTAAAACTTAAAGGCTTTGACAACTCCTTAAGTTTTGGAACTTTTATTTCCAATGACCGCCTCCAGGATAGGCTTTCCATATCATTGCCCACATTTGGAAAAAATTCACAAATTTTCTGGTCGGCAAAAGATGAACTCAGTCGCTATCAAATGGAATTGGCGGCTCATAACGATAAGGGAAACTCCTGGTTATTAAGGATCCAAAGCCCTTCAGAAACAAATATGGAAATGCTGTTAAATTTGGAAAGCCCCCTTCCTCAAGGTTTTGAAGCCTCCGCATATCACCCTATGACCGGAGTTGTTCAGAAATTTGATAATGGAAAAATTAGTTTTGCTCCCTCTGGGAAAAACCTTCAAACAGAAGAATATGTTATTGTTATCGGAACTCCTGAGTTTTCAAAGGAGCTTTTTGAGAGCTGGGACGTTGGGCAATTAACTCTGGAATTAAAACCAAACTTTCCAAATCCGTTTTCGTCTTTTACCCAATTTAGTGTAAGTATCCCATCCTGGGTGTATTTCAACGAGCTTGAAGTGCGACTTGAAATTTATAAACTGAATGGGGATAAAGTTAAAACCCTGCATAAGGGCAAAATAAGTTCAGGAAATCAGCTTTTTAGCTGGGATGGAACGGACGGCCTAGGCCGACCTCTTCCTTCCGGGGGTTACCTGGGCTTGTTAAGTTTGCCTGGCCATAAAAATCGAAGTTTTAAAATGGTTCTGTCCAGGTAAAAATAAAAACGCAGATATATATCTTTTCCCAATAAAATGAATTAATTTATGAGGAATTCTTTTTTATTTAAAAAATGAATTTCTTTAAGCCTTTTTAAGGTTTAAAGTCTGAAGTGTATGATTCCAATTAAAATCTTATCACAGCCGGACGACACAACCTGCGGACCAACAAGCCTGCATGCCGTTTACAAATTTTATAAAGACAGCATTTCTTTAAATAAAATTATAAAAGAAGTTTCTTCGTTAGACGATGGGGGAACATTGGCTGTTATGTTAGCTAATCATGCCTTAAAACGGGGCTATGATGCCCAAATATACACTTACAATCTTCAGGTATTTGATCCAAGTTGGGAATTTAAAAACCCTAAAGACTTAATTAAGAAGTTAGAAAAACAAGTTGAATTAAAGCGCACAAAAAAAATGGAAAGAGCCACATCCGCATATGTAAAATACTTGAGATTAGGGGGCCAAATATATTTCCAGGACCTGAGTGTGCGTTTACTCAAAAAATTTTTTAGCCAAAAAACTCCTATTTTAACTGGCCTCAGTTCCACCTATTTGTACAATTGCAAGAGGGAATATACCGCTTCGAATGGCCAAAGTGTATATGATGATGTTAAAGGATCTCCTCAAGGCCATTTTGTGGTGCTTTGCGGTCTGGATGCGAAAAAAAGGGTGGTGGTAGCCGACCCATACAGTGAAAACCCAATTTCAAATAACAATTATTACTCTGTGCGAATCAATCGCTTATTGAATTCCATTATGTTAGGAATAGTAACATACGATGCAAATTTGCTCATTTTAAAACCTAGAAAAGTACGGGAAAAAAGTGGATAAACTTATTGTTGTCAATGACCCATCCGATTGGAATTTTAATATACCCAATTTAGAAGTAGTTTCCACCAGGGATTATTTAACCGTTCCGGCATTTCTTGAACGCAAAAATTTGCGGGTATTTAATTTGGCTAAATCCTATAAATACCTGTCTTCAGGGTATTATGTGAGTTTGTTAGCCGAAGGGCGTGGGCACAAGGTTATTCCCAGCGTAACAACCATACAAGATTTCAAATCTCAAAACCTAATAAAAGTTATTAGCGATGAAATTGAAGAAACAATCCAAAAAGTTCTTAAAAATATTCGCTCAGATACTTTTACTTTGAGTATTTATTTTGGAAAAAACCCATCTATGCAGTACGATGTTTTGTGTAACCAGCTTTATAACCTTTTTCAGGCGCCTATGTTGCGTGCACAATTCAAACATCAAAAAAAATGGATACTAAACAGCATAGCCCCTATTTCTGCAAAGGACATTCCTGAAACCCATGAGCCCTATGTACAGGAATTTGCCAAGGAGTATTTTTCTAAATCCAGATACCACTCCACCAAAATTTCCAAATACAATTACGACTTAGCCATTTTACATAATCCCAAAGAGAAAGCGCCTCCTTCGGATAAAAAAGCTCTGGATAAATTTTTGGATACCGCTGAGGAACTAGGCATGTATGCGGAACTTATTACCAAGGAAGATTACAACAGACTGCCCCAATTTGATGCCTTGTTTATCAGAGAAACTACCTCGGTGAATCATCATACCTATAGATTTTCCCGGAGGGCAATGGCAGAGGGCCTGGTTGTTATCGATGATCCTCAATCCATATTGCGCTGCGCCAACAAAGTTTATTTGGCAGAAATTTTGGCAAAAGCAAAAATTCCAACACCAAAAACCATCATATTGCACAAAAATAACATTCCCCAGGCTGCGGAATATTTGGGCTTTCCCTGTGTATTAAAAAGGCCCGACAGTTCGTTTTCTCAAGGGGTTGTGCGAGCCGAAAATCTGGAAAGTTTGCAAAAAGAATTGGATGAAATGCTTAAAAGCTCGGATTTAGTAATAGGCCAAAGTTTTTTGCCCACAGATTACGACTGGCGAATTGGGATTTTGGATGGAAAAGCGATATTTGCCTGCAAATATTATATGGCTGAAAACCATTGGCAAATATATAATTGGTCTCAGGGAAAAAAATCCCAGCAGTCAGGAAAAAGTGAAACATTACCGGTAGCAAAGGTGCCAAAAGAGGTCACTGAGCTTGCTTTGAAATCTACCCAACTCATTGGAGACGGTTTATATGGAGTAGACCTTAAGCAAAAAGGCAAAAAATTATATGTTATTGAAATTAATGACAACCCAAATATTGATTCGGGTCTGGAAGATTTTATTCTAAAAGACAAGCTCTATAAAATAGTACTTCAATCTTTTAAGCGGAGACTGGATGAGTCCAAGCGAAATGTCAAATAAGAGTCCCTTGCATTTGTTTGAAGCCTTTGGCGTGGAGCTGGAGTATATGATAGTGGACCGTGATTCACTTGCTGTGATGCCCATTGCCCACAAATTGATAGAGGATAAATTGGGCCACATCGCAAATGATGTGGAAGAAGGCGATATTGCCTGGTCCAATGAATTAGTAAGCCATGTTATTGAACTAAAAACCAATGGACCCAGTTCCGTTTTAAACGGACTGCCGGACAAATTTCTAAATCAAATTCAGGAAATAAACCAGCGATTGGAAAAGTGGAATGCCATGTTATTGCCCGGTGCGGCTCATCCTTTTTTCAACCCTGATTTGGAAACAGTTTTATGGCCTTATGACAACAAGGAAATTTATGATTGCTACAATGATATTTTTAATTGCAAAGGGCATGGTTGGTCGAATTTGCAAAGCGTTCACTTGAATCTGCCTTTCCATGGGGATGAGGAGTTCGGGAGGCTTCATGCGGCTATTCGGCTTATTCTTCCTCTTATTCCCGCTCTTAGCGCAAGCTCTCCTATTATTGAATTGAAGGAAACTGGGTTTAAAAGCACTCGATTGGAATACTACCGGAAAAACCAACAAGCCGTTCCCAGCATATCAGGTTTGATTATTCCCGAAAGGGTATTCAGCGAAAAAGATTATTATGAAAAAATATTCGATCCAATTTTGCAGGATATGGAAAAGTTGGATCCAAAACATGTTTTAGAACATCAGTTTTTAAATTCTCGGGGCGCAATCGCCCGATTTGACCGGGGAGCCATTGAAATAAGGCTTTTGGATATTCAGGAATGCCCTCTTGGCGATGTGGCGGTGTTATCGGCAATTGTGGAAGTGCTTAAAAAACTGGTATCCGAAAGTTGGCTTTCCTACGAAAACCAATGTAAATGGTCTGAAAAGGAATTGTACAGCATTTTCTTAAAAACCATCCAAAGCGGTGAAGATACATTAATTGAAAACATCGACTTCTTAAAAATATTTGGTATTTCTTTACCTAAAATGATGGTAGGGGATTTATGGCGTTTTATTGTGGAACAACTGGATTTTCCCTATAAAGATCCATTTATCTGGATTTTGGAAAACGGTAGTTTGTCCACAAGGATATTGAAAAAGATGGATAATAGCGTAAACCGGCCTAACATTCTCCAATGTTATGGAGAACTGGCCCGTTGCCTGGCTAGCAATAGCTTTTTTTCTCCCCGCAAATCAGCTTGATGAAATACAAATTGATTTTAAGCTGCGAACATGCATCCAATCACATCCCCAAAGATTTCGCTTCCCATTTAAAGGTTCCGGCAAAAATATTGAGTAGCCATTTGGCTTACGATCTGGGGGCAAGGGAAGTTTTTGAGTATTTAAGGCGATGCTCCGGGGCCTATGGTCTATCGGCGGATGTGTCACGGCTTTTGGTGGATTGCAACCGTTCCTTCTATGGGAAGCGGCCCTTCAGCGACTATAGCAATAACATGGAGGCCGCGCTTAAATCAAGGGCTTTGGAATTTTTTTATCTTCCTTTTAGGCAAAAATTAGAAAGACAAATAAAATCCAATTTCCAAAACGGATTCGGAACTATACATATATCAGTTCACAGTTTTACTCCAAAATTAAGAGGCATTGTTCGCAACGCCCACATCGGATTGCTTTATTCTCCCAAGAGGAAGATGGAAAAAAACGTAGTAAACCGAATTTTTGCCGATACCCGGCAAGCAAAACAAAACTGGATTCTCAGAAAAAATTATCCTTATTTGGGAATTGCCGATGGCTTCACCAGTTATTTGCGCAAACATTTTCCAGCAAGCTCATATTTGGGATTGGAGTTGGAAATAAACCAGTCGATTTTTAAAATGGGTGTGCCTCAAGGCCTAAAAAAATTGAGCCCCTTTTTAAATTTGCTTAGCCAATTAAATAATACGAAGCGAAGTAACCTGGTCTTGGCAGAAAATGTATATTAATAATATGGGGAATAGGTTTCGAAATATATTTATTGGCCTTAGTGTATGCGGATTGCTTGCTACTTATGCCGCCGATGCTGAGGTTGAGGGCTCTGAGGCCATAAAGGCTTATGAATCCGAGGGCTTTTTGAATTACAAGCTCCATTGCGGCATATGCCACTCCATAACGCCTCCCAAGGATGTGGCTCCGCCATTATCACAGGTGCTGGAAGTTTACCACAATGCCTATCCCGACTCCGCGACTTTTGTTAAAAAAGTTTCAGATTGGGTAAGCCATCCCAATAAAAATAAAACGCTTATTCCCGGGGCAATCAAGGAACATAAAATTATGCCTAAATTGCCTTATGATAAGGAAACCATTCGAAAAATTTCAGAATGGATGTGGAATGCCACTCAGTGCCCCGATCCGCCAAATAGCAGCGATCCCCAGCCTGATTTGGGAAACTGCTAAAACTGTATATTCGTTTATATTTTTTGCTTAAATTTGGATATTAAGTATCCACATTTTGGTAATTTCACTTGAAATTGCAGATTTTGTCCCTTTTTTTGAAATAAAATAAGGCATTCTAAAATAGCCATATTGGCACATAATTCGCTTTTTAATGGGTTAATTGAATAGGGGTATTCAATCAAAAATTTTGGCTAGTTCAAGGCCCTTTGTTGTTCTTCACGTCCAGGCAGAACACCCCTTCCTTTGGCACCCAACTCTATACATCCCGGGGTGTTTCTGCCCTGGAGAAGACCTTCGTTAGCAGAAAAATTTTAGGGGTGATGCCTTTGGTTTTTTCCAAAGGCAAAAAAAAGGCGGACAGTGGGGCTGTCCGCTCTTTTAAGGTTGCACGAGTAAAAAATCTTTAGTGTTCAATAAAAAGTATCAGATATTTATTCACTATTGCAATCCAGATGCCAATGAAAAAATGCCCTTTTATTAGAAAAAAACGCAATTTTTGAAATACTGAGAAGCTTTTTGCGCAGTTTAAACCCCTTAGTTTTGCGCATTTGTCGGGTCATTTAACTGGAAAAAGCCCCTAAAAATGACTAAACTAAAAAATCTAAAGGGTTGGTATTTTGAAAAACATGAAACTCATTCTTTTGCTCCTTAGTTTTGGGGCTTGGGCAAATCCAAAGGTTGAGTTGAATATTTTACTCAAAATGCTTCCTGAGCAAAAAACCTATTATCAGAGCCATATTTTTCCAGTTTTTGAAAAGAAAGAACAATGCAAAATCAATTTGTTCGATTACCGGGACAATTGGGATTTAAATGATTCCTTAAAATCTCCGGGTATTTTTGATTTGGTTAAAGTGCCCATGGGCATGTCTCAAAAATTAGTTGAAGAAAATTTGCTTTTGCCCTTTGAGTCCTTTGCGGATTCCCAAAATTTGTCGAAAATATCGGAATCTTATTTTTTATCCGGCCTTGGGATATTCAGAGATAGCCTCTTTTATCTGCCAAGAAAATTTGAAACCCGCATTATGGTGTTTTTAAAAACCAAAGTAAACGATGCCCAGGTAAATTGGCAAAAACATAAAAGTGAAATTAATGAAAGTTTAAAAAAATCTAACCACAATGGCCTTCCTCCTGACTATGTATTAGAATTAGACCCTTCAGAATGGGATTGGTTTGACTTATATGTTGTAGGGTATTATTGGAAATTAAAATCCAACGGAATAGGTAAGATTGCCCACAGAGGCAAAGATTACAGCGGGACTGCACTGGGGCTAATGGACAGAATGTATTCCATGGGCGCCAATGATTCTGAAGTCCTAAAAGGCGCTAAACCTTATATCACTGAAGTCTTAAAATGGGAATCTCTTTTTGTATCCAATAACATTTACAACTATAAAATGTGGACAGAGGCCTGGGATGGGGAAGATTTGTGGGAAAATATGGGTAAAGGAGAAGTCTACCTAACTTTTTTAACGCAAATTGATTCCTATTTTTTACAGGGAAGCGGGAATAAAAAATATTTGACATCTGTGGATGAGTTGGGATTTTCCGTTATGCCTAGCTCTGTGGAATTGCAGAATTACGATACCCGGTTTAAGCGGATTACCACTGGTGGCTGGTTTTGGGGGATTCCTAAAAAATCCAGGAGTCCAGGGCTCGCTCTAAAATTAATTGAATATATGACTTCCAGCGAAATTCAATTGAAAGAACTCAATAACTTTGGAATGATTCCTGTTAAAAAGGATATTTTAATGCAACCAAACATAGGGCTGGATGCTAAATGGAAAAGTAAGGTCTTTCAAACATCCTTCAAGCAATTGCAGTTGAATAAAAAAACCAGATTACCCGCCAGCAATCAATTGGAAGAATTAGAAAAGGAATATGTGAAAATGTGGAAAACAGTGGTTGTGGGATCTGTGGATAGCTATCTTACGGAAGGTGACATTTTAAAATTAATTGGCAAATGAGTCGGCAAAAACCAAAACTAATTAACGGCTGGACTGTGCTTGTAATGTCCAATGAAATAAATTACGAAGGTTGCATCCGGCTAAAACAACAAATTGAGCAACTTTGCCAACAGGGTGTGGAAAAAGTCGCTCTGGATTTAACGGAAGTTCGTTTTGTGGGAAGTTTGGCCCTCGGCATTTTTTCTTTTGGAAAAAAGTTAATCGACAACCAAGGGGGACGTTTTTGTTTAGTCGGTCCTAACCCAGCTATTCGGCAAACTTTAAACGCCACCCAAATGTCTAAAATAATACCTATTGTATCCAGTTCCCAAGAGCTTTAGCCTTCCCAAATGTTATGTTGCTCCAACTGCCTTAAAAATATTTCAGTCATTTCGCTCATAAAGGCAGGTTCATAACGGTGGTCAAATACATAGGCCTTTAAACGCATTTTGAGCAGAGATTTTCCTTGGTGGATTTCATTTTTGAAAATAACGGCGATAGGCTTCTTTAAATAAATATATCTGGATATACCTGCGCTTTTAATGGCCATGGCTTTTATTTTTGCCAAGTCCACATTTAAGGGAAGGTAAAATTCAGCCACCACTTGGCAATCGTGCTCTCCAGAGTTCGAATTGGACAGCGAGCTGTTCATAAGTTCACTGTTAGGTATTGCAATCATACTATCATCAGCGGTTTGCAACCGGGTGGTGCGGATGCCGATGGATGTTACCTCTCCGTAATATTTGCCGATTTCAATTTTATCTCCCACAGTAAATGGCCTGTCCATTAAAATGACGATACCGCCGAAAATGTTCTTTAATATATCTTGCGAGGAGATACCCACGGCGAGGCCCACCGAGGCAGTCATGGCTAAAATCGTTTCAATTGGGGGGTGTAGGATTCCAGCAATGATAATATACAGAATAAACGCCCAACCTAAAATTCGAAAGATAGGGAGAAGGCCTTTTATTTGGATTCGATAAGCCGCCCAGTTTTCCGCCAACAGGTTGAATATTTTGGTTATGTATCGAATAATAAACAGACCAATAAAAAAGGTCAAAATAGCCCAGAGAATTTTTCCCACGGATAGTTTCCAGGGAATATTGGGAACATCCTGAGTTAATTTGCTTTTTAACTGAGTAATAACATCAGCTTCATTTTCAGGTGCCGCATTGTCTGAAGGCTGTGCCAGGCTGGAGACAGAAGCGATTGTATCTGGTTTGGCCTTTTTTACGCTATCTTTAGGAGATGTTTTTTTCTGAGCTGGTTCCCCTTTAACTACTTGAGAATCAGCTTTAAAGCGCTCTGGTTTTTTATAGGACTTTATGCTGTCCTTAATGGGAATAGGCTTTTTTACCAGTTCCTCTTTAGGCATGGGTTGCAAGGAGGAGTCGGCCTTTTTTATGGATGAGGGAGAGCTTTTTTCCTTTTTAGGGTTCTCTTTGACGATTGCTGCTTTGTCCTTGGGAGGATTTTTGGGAAGAGCAGGTTTTGTTTTGGTAATAGCGGGTTCTGTTTTTTTAGACTCCGGCTTTTTAAAGGACTTTATGCTGTCTTTAATGGGAATAGGTTTTTTTACCAATTCCTCTTTTGGCTTAGATACATTCTCTGCTTTTAAACTGTCTTTTTTTGGTTTTGGACTGGATGTTAAGGTTGACGGGCTATCTTTTGTTTTTGCGCTATCTTGAGCAATTGAGCTATCAGCTGATAGTTTTGCCGAGCTATCTTTAGCAAGGGTATCTGTTATAGCAGGGGTTAGCTGTTTAGGCGTTTTGGATAGGCGGATGGAGTCAAGTTGAAGGCTGTCTTTTGCGGAGCTTTGCTTCCATAGTAACGAGTCCCTGAGACTGTCTTTTGTGGTATCGGAAATTACAAGGGATTCAGGCTTAGTCTTTTTTTCCGCTATCAAGCTGTCGGCTTTGGAGGCTTGGACACTGTCTGGCTTTTGTATGGAGGAGCTATCAGAAATGTTATCCTGGGCAAGGACGGAACTCCATAGTATGCCCCATAAAACCAAGACTCTGGTAAACAGCAAAAATGGTTTTTTCATAGAAATTGTTTCCATCAATCACTCAATAGTAAGTGTTTTTCCATTAATATTTTTATGAGAGCCCTGTATAGGAAAAAATGCAACTCATAGCGGTCATTTTGAACATACAAAATTCCCAGGTCGGCCAATTTCCTTAATTGAACCTGGCTTTTACTTGGATCTTGCCGGAAAATCAGGGCATGTTCTTTGGACGATAAACTTACATGCTGTACCAAGGCTGCCAGGGTAAACAGTTGCTCGGAGGACAATAGATAAATCAAGTTCTTATCCAGTGACAGCTCGGACTGAATAAACAATTTTTCCTTTTCAATTTTGGCAATAGATCGGAGCCAGTAAAAAATGGCAACACTGATGTTACCATCTGAAACGGAACCCAGTTTTTTCAAAAATTCTTTTTTTAATGCCTCTTGAGTTTCTTTTTTCCATTTCTCCCAAAGATTTTTTTTTCTCACTTCTGTTAAGAAATTTAATTGGAATCCTGTTAAGGAATGCCGGGAATCAATCAGCTTTTCCAGTTCCACAATGTTTAGTTTTTCTACTTGCAAAACTTCTTTGAAAGCGGAAGCCAACTGCAAGATGGGGTCTTGCAGTTTCCAACTGTAGATATTGCATGTTATTATCCAGAATACTTTGCTTTCGGTTTGGCTGATAAAAGATTGAAGCTTTTCAATTAGGGCTACTCCTTCAAGAGTTCTTAGAAACAACAAATGAAAATCTTCAATAATACAAATAACTCTTTCTTCCCGAGCCAGAATTTTTTGTGCTAACCCTTCCAGATTTATGTTTTGAGCCGTAATATCCAAATCTGAGAAAAAATTCACTAAATCGTTTTCGTTGTTTATTCCTCTTTTGGCCAATAGCCTGAATTGTTTTTCTTTTGGGGCAATGCGTTCCAATTCAATATTTAAAAAGGATGTTAGCCCACAGCCTTTTTCTCCTGCTATGGCAGTTGCTCCCAGTTGCCCTTTTTGCCATCCGGTATAATTGTTAAGTAATTTTTGAGCCTCTTCTTTGCGTTCCAGATAAAGGCGTTCATTCTCCAAGGCGCTAAACTTGAATACGGTTTTGTATATATAAGGAAGATCTGAAATTTGTTTGGCGGTATCCCTTAGATAATCGTTTAACCCGCCAGTCCCATCGTTTGCTATGTTCTCCAATCGGGAAACTTTTTTAGCTTGGGTGAAAACAGAGGCTATTTTGTTCCAGGTGCTGGCGCCGGCTATTAGGGATTTACGACGCAGACGAATGTATTTTCTACCCCATTTTACCCGATAAAAATTGGATCTTTCTGTAATGTTGGATTGGGAGCTCGCAATAAAATGTCTAAACAATTGGTCTTGGTTTTGTAATTTTAAAAGCAATTCCAAAAATTGATTTAGCTCATTTACAACAATGTTTCCCCAATCGTCTTCTTCTTTTTCAATTTGTAGCTTAATGTCATTGGTAATAGCTTCTATTCTGTGTATGCCATCTATGATGTTTGCAATTAACTCCAGTTGTTGCTCTTCAAGCTTATCCTGAATGTTAGACGAAACTTCCAGGTTGAACTCCAGAACATCGATTAGCTTTACCAGGGATTCGCAAAACTTAGCTTTTTTCTTATTTAAATCGGCAATAGTGTTTTGCAAATTTTTGGAATATTTTTTCAGACCTTGATAGCTAATAGTGCTTTGTAAATTGACTTCTACTTCTTTGAAAAGGGGAATGCCGGATTTAACCCGCCTTAATTTTACCAACTGGAAAGGTTGGGCAACCTGGGCTTTTAGCGATTCCATTTTTTCAATGTTAGTATGAATAGGGGATGCAATTTCAGTGGCCACAATTTGGTTTACAAATTGATTTATTTGCCATTTAAAATGGGCAAATCCATTAGCCCTTAATTGAAGGATTAGCTGTTCGAGCTGGAAGTCGCTTCCTTTAGCAGACTCCACATTGCTTTTCATGTTGTTTAAAGTTTCGTTGACCTGAGCGATGAGTTGCCGGCCCGGAATTCCTATTCTGTTTTTATAAGGGTTTCCCAAATTTTCGTAATGGTAACAAGATTCAAATAAAATGGATTGGAGCACCAAATCTTTTTTCCATTCATTGACTCTAAATTTCCAAAAATTTTTCCAGCCAGATTTTTGAAGTTGCAAGGTCTTTTGCAGCCTACGCCAATTTTTTAAATACCTTCTTTTTATAATTCTGGGTGCTAACAATCCCGCACTGGACAATTGGTACTGATATTGGAAAAATATTTTTCTTCCATCTGCTTCTTTGTCAATTTGCTCTTTGATTTTTTTATTGAAATTAAGGGCCTCATCTTCCAACAAAACAATCTGTGATTTTTGTTCCCCAATCCAGGTTTGTATTTTTGAGAAAAAACTTTCGGATTTATTTTGCAGGGCCATGTTCCAATTGCCAATGGCATCTTGCAGTTTAAGGGCCTGGCTGTCCCAATGTTCTGACAGAGAAAGGCTGTGTTTGCGCACCTGAACAATGAGAGGAATACTAACATATAGTCCAGCGAATTCCCGGGCAGGCACGGGATAGCGTAAAATAAGGCGTGTGTTTTTATTTTTGGAAAAAACCAGAATTTTTTTCCAGGTTTTAAACAGCCCAAGTTTAATCCCATAAAAAAATCGACTTTTAAGCTTTTTGAATTTTTGCCACCAATTATCCATTGGGCTAGGTTTTAGCCACTCGGGATTAAAAACAGGTTTGGTTTCCAGTGGCCAGTTCGAAACTTCTTTCAATATCGGAGCACCAACATTGGATTCAGCCAGGGAAAGTAAATCAAAAGGATAAGCTGAAGTATCCACCCAATGGTTGAGTTGGTTTATAAGATCTTGTGAGAGGCTGTACCAATTACTTGGTTCAATTGAACTTAACTTATTCTCGAGGTCTTCTATTACATTTTTGTAGCTATTTAAAGGCTTTTGAGTCTCCTCAAAGAATTTCTCCCATAATGTTTTCAGATGTTCCCTAAGTTGGGCAAAGTATTCCTCAAGCTCAAAATTGTCAGGACCGGAATTCATGAAAAAAAATACTATTCCTTATTTGAAATTGGAACTGATGTGCCATCGGGCCAGGATTTTAAATATAAATCTCTTTGAGGAAAAGGTATGCTTATATTGTTTTCACGAAACTGTTTTTCGATGATAAAGCGTAAATCACTTTTGAGGTTTTCCACTCCAAAACTGTCTTCAGCCCAAAAAAATATTTGGAAATCCAGTGAGCTGTTGCCAAAATCAAGGAAACGCACAAAGGGTGAGGGAGAGGAGGCGATTTTTCCATGGTCTTCCGCACACTTCAATAATACTTTTCTTACCTTTGAAATATCTGAGCCATAGGCCACACCAACATTAACATGGAAGCGCGTCAGGTTTTCAGAATGGGACCAGTTTATTACCCTATCCACTACAAATTTTGAATTGGGAATAATAATGGTTATGTTGTCCCGGGTGCGAATTTGAGATGTGCGCAAACCAATAGAACGGATTCTCCCCACTGTTCCTTCAATCTCCACAACGTCGTTAATGTTAATGCTGCCTTCCCATAAAATTATTATGCCGGAAACGATGTCATTAAATGTTTGTTGAAGCCCAAGACCCACTCCAACCAGCAGGGCAGCGGAGCCAGCAAGGAAAAAAGTGACCTTGACACCTATGGTGTCTAGAGCCATGATTATCATGAAAATCCAAATGAAATATTTCAGAATTTGAAATAAGGAGTACTCGCGGCCCCAGGCTGTGGTTTTTTTTCCGCCCCAGCGTCGGTTTAATAAGCGGGTGACAATAAATAATACTAGCCAGGTGGTAAAAATTATGGCAGAAACTAAAAGGAGGTGGTAGACAGACAACTTGATGTTTGCCACATCCAAAAGTTTAAACTCAAGTATTTTTTGCAGCCCCTTCAATTTGCCTCCAAAAAGCATAAAAATACATTTTTAGCAGGCTGATTTTCATAAAAAAGGGAAAGGGAACCGCTTCATTCCCGGAAAAAACGGTTTTTCTTAAGCGGGGAAAAACTTATCCAAAATTTCAACCAGGGATTCGATTCGCACTGGTTTTTCCAGAAAACCGTTCATGCCAACCTTTTGCGCTGATTCTTTATCTGTCACCAACGCCGTAGCGGTCATAGCAACAATTGGAACCTGATGGCAAGGATTTGTTTCTTTTCTAATAAAGGCGGTGGTTTGGAGCCCGTCAATGCCTGGCATACGTATGTCCATTAAGATTAAGTCAAAAACTGTTTCTTTAGTAACATCAATGGCTTCAGCACCGTTGCTGGAAATGGTGACTTTCGATCCCAGATGCTCCAAAGTTTTCTTAATAATTTGCTGGTTTACTCTGTTATCTTCCACAACCAGAATATGCTTATGGTAATTTCTTTTTAATTCTTTTAAATTCACCACTTTTTTAAGAAATTTTTTCTCGGTTTTTTCCAAGGGGACGATAAAAGAGAAAGTGGAACCCTGCCCCTGTTTGGAAGAGACTATAATATCACCCTTCATTATTTGGGCTATGTTTTTACTTATGGAAAGGCCAAGGCCGGTCCCTTCGAAGGCGTGACTGGGTTGTTCCCCTAATTGAGAAAAGTTTTTAAATAATTTTGGAATGTCACTGGAATGGATGCCTATTCCCGTATCAATAACATCGAACCGACACATATAAGTATTTTCATTCTCCAATTTGTAACTCAAATGGATTTCAACTTTGCCCTTAGGAGTGAATTTAATAGCATTGGAGGCCAGGTTTAATAATATTTGCCTTATTCTTAAGGGATCTCCCACAAAAAATTTGGGTCCGCCTTCCGGTATTTTTATATTGAATTGCAAGCCTTTGTCTTCGGCATTGTAGCGCAACAATTTATATACATCGTGTACAATGTTTATTGGATCAATGGACATAACGTCCAACTTCATTTGTCCCGATTCAATTTTGGAAAAATCTAAAATATCGTTTACTATGCGGATAAGGGAGCGGGTGGAATGGTGAATTATTTCTACGCATTCTTTGTCTTCTGCTGATAATTCCGAACTCAAAAGCAAGTCTGTAGCTCCTAATATGCCATTCATAGGGGTGCGAATTTCATGGCTCATTGTCGATACAAAAATAGATTTGGCATCGCTCATTCCCTCTGCCTGCAATTTTTCCAAGCGCAGTTGTTTTTCCTGTT
The DNA here is from genome assembly GCA_050294405.1 of Fibrobacteria bacterium. GTDB lineage: Bacteria > Fibrobacterota > Fibrobacteria > UBA11236 > JADFYW01 > JBNKOC01. The sequence continues at coordinate 29,868 of JBNKOC010000031.1, forward strand.
TAACCCTTTCACTGATGTCGATGTTGTAGTGGAATAAACAGGGTTTTTCTTCTTTTTCCAGACTCAGCAGATGAGAGGATATGCAACTGTTAACATAAACACGTCCATCCGTCCCGTTGTGGCTGAGCTCTCCCTGCCAGTTTCCCTTTTCTTTAACTTGCTCCATGATTTGCGAAATGGAAGCTCCATTTGGGTCTGGTTTGGTAATTTCCCAATAGGGCAGGCCAAGCAAATATTCCTGACTCCAACCCAATAAAGAAAGGGCGGCCACATTTGCGAATAAAATAAAATACTCGTTATCTGTCACAATTACTGGAAAATTCAGACCTTTCGAGCATTGAATCAGGGGGTGGGAATGGATAATATTTGCAAAACTCGTTGGCATTCTTTGATTATACCAAAGCGAGTTCCAAAAAGAAAAAAAATATTAGAGTAATTAGCTCCTTAAAACCCCAAATTTTGCGTTTTTTTAGCTTTATTGGGCAAAATTCCTTTTGCAACGCCCTTCAAAACAGTTGTACAATTGGGGCGGTTGGAGAGTTTTAGATTTTGTTCAATCGTTAAAAAATTATGCTGTGAGGGAGTGGGTTGATTCAGGCCGTTGAAAAAAAGCAGCCAGTGCGCATATTGCTGGTTGACGATGATGAAATGCAATACATGGTCGTGGAAGACGTATTATCCACCATGGACAGTTCTAACTGGTATATTGTGGATTGGGTTACAAACTCCAAATCTGCGCTGGATGCCATTGGAAAAATTGAGTACCACCTATGTATGGTGGATTATAATTTAGGTGAAGAAAATGGCATTCGTCTTTTAAAAGATATCAAAGAAAAAAAAGAAAATATGCCTGTGATGTTAATAAGTGGCTCCATGGACAAAGACATTGATATCCGGGGGATGGAGGCAGGCGCTGTAGATTTTTTACAAAAAGGGGATCTCACTCCAGTTAAGTTGGAAAGGGCTATTCGTTACGCGGTACACAATTTTTCCGGGTTAACTCCTCCTAAGTACTCAAACCTTCACTATTCCTGGGTAGGCTTGCCAAACCGTACCATGTTGTTGAATCGGGTAAAAACCAATCTTGCCAAAGATAAAATACCAGAAAAAGGAAAAGCGGCCCTGCTCTCCATTAATGTAAATGCTTTTTACAAAATAAATGATGAGTATGGATACGGGGTGGGAGATGAAATTCTAAGGGAAATAAGCACGCGCATCAGCAAACAGCTGGCTGGTAAATGGAGTTTATATCACCTGGAAGGAGATCATTTTGCCCTTTACTCAGATAGTTTTGAGGAAATAAATGAAATCCTTATTATTTCCAATAAGATACATTCCCAATTTGCCCGCCCTTTTATGTATCAGGGCAAACCTAATTTTTTAAACATTCGAAGCGGAATTGCTATTGCGGATGGAAGCTATTTACAGGCTGAACATCTACTGCGGGATGCTATTCGAGCTGCGGAGGAAGTTAAAAACCAGGACGGTGTGAAACACGTCATATATCAAAAGGACCTTGGGAAAAAGGTTGCTAAAATTTTGGAAATGGAAAGGGAGTTAAGACTGGCGCTGGAACGAGGGGAGTTTGAAGTATACTACCAGCCTATTGTGGATTTGGAAAACAACGAACTTCAGGCGGCCGAAGCCCTTTTAAGGTGGAACCATCCCAGGTTAGGGCAAATTTTGCCTCAGGATTTTATTTCCCTTGCGGAAGAAACCGGGTTAATTGGCGCTATTGGCAATTGGGTTTTAAAAACCGCTTGTGAGCAGGCTATGTACTGGCAAATCAGCGGTTTTCCCAGTTTGAGGTTAGCGGTGAATTTTTCGGCCAAGCAATTTAGTTCTCCCGATGTTATTGAGTTCGTGGACGATGTGCTTAAGGAAACAGGTTTTGATCCTGGACTTTTAGAAATTGAACTTACAGAAACCACGGCGGTAAACGATAAAACCCAAACTTTGGATTTGATGACTCGCCTGGCAAAACGCGGCATTCGATTTTCCATGGATGATTTTGGCACTGGGTTTTCTTCCCTTTCTTCTTTGGCTTCTTTTCCCATTACCCACCTTAAAATTGATAAAAGCTTTGTGGGAGATTTGGAAGACCAATTGAGCTCTAAGGGAATAATTAAGGCCATTATTTCTATGGCGAATTACCTTAAAATTAAAATCATTGCCGAAGGGGTAGAAACAGACAGCCAACGGGAATTTCTAAAATCAGAAGGATGCCAGGAGTTCCAGGGATTTTTATACAGCAAACCTCTGCCTGTGCGGGACTTTACCCAAATGTTGCAAGTGCAAATGGGCTCTCAGATTTAAATGCCTGTAAATCCTAATATAAGTTCCATACGAGTTCTGGTAATTAGTTCGGATTCCAATCTTCAGAGCAACCTAAAAAAACTTCTTACAGAACCTCATAAAAACTTTGAGGCCCACTACTATCTGGATAAAGTGGATAACTGCAAATCCGGTCTTACCGTGTTGCAACAAATTCAATTTGATATATGTTTTCTGCATAAGGATATAAATGAGGAGAGAGGGTTTGACTTCTTAAAAAAATGCACTCTCAGCGGGCTAAAAATTCCAGTAATATACCTTTCAGAAAAAGAAGATTACCATTTAAACATGAATGCTCTAAGAGAGGGGGCGTCGGAGATATTAAAAATGGAGGGACTTGAATCCGCCAAGCTTAAAAGCACCATTAAGTTTTGCATGGAGCGTAGATTTTTAATGGATGAGTCCAGAAATTCCAATATACATTATTCCTGGACTGGCCTTCCCAACAGGTTATTGTTTCAAAACCGGCTTCGTTATGCTATGAAGCGGGCTAAAAATGATACCGATTCCATTTTTGCAGTCCTTATGCTGGATGTAAATGATTTTAACCGCATAAATGACAGCTATGGATATAGCACTGGGGATCAACTGCTGCTGGATATGGTTTCACGGATAAAAGAAACCATGAGACCTAAGGATGTTTTGGGTCATTTAGCTGGTGATCAATTTGTTATCTTATTGGAAAACCTGGAAGAGTATCAAAATATTTTGGTTTTTATCAACCGCATACAAAATGAATTTAAAAAACCCTTTCATATATATGGAGACAGCGTCCATATCAGCCTTCGAATCGGTGCCGTGGTGGATTCCTCCAGATATAAACATCCAGACCATATTCTGAGAGACTCTGTGCGTGCGGCAGAGCAAGTGAAAAGTTTGCCGGGAAAAAACTTTTGTCTCTACGAAGGGGAAGCCAATCACAAAGCCGCTGAACATTTCAACCTGGAAATGGAATTGCGCTCTGCCCTTGAGCTTGGAGAACTAGAGGTATATTACCAACCTAAAATCAATGTGGAAACGGGCTGCATAAGCGGGATGGAGGCTTTATTGCGCTGGCATCATCCCCAAAAGGGAATGTTGTTTCCGGTGGACTTTATTCCTATTGCCGAAGAAACTGGAATTATTACCGATCTGGGACATTTTGTGTTAAAAGAAGCCTGCCAGCAAATTGCAAAATGGGAGGAATTGGGATATCCTAATTTATCCATGGCCATTAACTTTAGTTCAAGGCAATTCCAAGATTTTCGGATGTTACAAAAGGTTGAGGAATGTTTAACGGAATATCAAATTAAACCAGGGAACATTGAAATTGATATACGGGAATCCGCGGCCCTTAAAAATAAAGAATTGTGTCAGGAAGTTATTCAGGAGTTAAAAAATTTAGGAGTTAAAGTAGCTATGGATGATTTTGGGAGTGGTTATTCTTCTTTGTCCAGTATTCGGATGTTCCCGGTCAACATTCTTAAAATAGACAAAAGCTTTGTAAGTGAACTGGAATCCAATCAGGATTCCAGGGCTATAGTGAGCGCTATTATTTCCATGGCCAAATATCTATCCCTGGAAACGGTGGCCGAAGGGGTGGAATCTGAATCCCAATTAAAATTTTTAAAGGAAGAAGGTTGTATGTATTTCCAAGGCTTCTTCCATAGCCAACCCTCCTGTGTCCAGGATATTAATAGCATTCTGGAACAAAACTTTTCTATTTAGGGCTAATCCCTTAGGGCTTTTAATCTAGCTGCCAATTGTAAAAGCTTCCCGGCCAAAGAGCCCATACTTTAAAATTTTGAGTAAACCTTTTCTGATCCTCCATATATCTCTGCAATTCACCTTTGAGGTTATTCTGGAGTAAAGTTTTAGAGGAATGGAAAATGTCTGGAGCTTTGTTTAAGGATATGAGCTGGATGGAGCGGCCTTTGGGAAGGCCTATTTTTAATTTTAAGGCTTCCAAAGATTCTTCAAACCCTCCGATTCTATCGAGGAGTCCGTTTTCAATAGCCTGGCTTCCCAAAAAGACCCTGCCAGAGGCCAAATTCTCCAGGCTGTCTTTTTCAATTTTGCGGGATTTCTGAACGACATTCAAAAAACGTTCGTAAAATGTATCCATAAATTGTTGGATGGATTCAACTTCTTTAGAGTTCCATTGTCTAAGGATAGACTTGGCATCCGCATGTTCATTTGAATTAATAGTTTCATGATTTATTCCTAGTTTTTCCAGAGTATTTTTAGCCACAAATTTTCCACCAAAAATACCAATAGAACCCACGACCGAGTTCTCTGTTCCCAAAATTAAATCAGCAGCAGAGGCCAAATAATAACATCCACTGGCGCATACGCTGCCCACGGATGCAATAAGGGGCTTTCCGGTATTTTTGAATTGTAATAACTCCTCATATATAACATCCGAAGCTACGGCAGAGCCTCCACCGGAGTTTAAGCGCAATAGCAGGCCTTCAATGTGCGGGTCTTTTTTGGCTCTTCGAATTTGCCTGATTATATGATCGCTTCCCGAAATTTCACCTGTTAATGGATTGCCATTTCCGTTTCCTCCTTCCATTAAGGTTCCCTCGATTTGTAAAACAGCAAGGGTTGGGGGAGAGGACCAGGCCTCTTCATAAAGGTCCTGTCCTTTTAATTCTACTTTAAATTTGGGGTACTTAAAGGCCTCCATTTCCACCATTTCATGTATGTACATGGCGCTGTCTAAGAGGCCTCTTTCTACGGCGGCGGCAATGCTGATTTCAGGAGAGGACAAAAGCTTTTGCAAAGAATCTGATGTAAGTTTTCGAGAGCTGGAAACATCTTTTACATAAGTTTCGAATAACTCCTCCAGTAAACTGCTTAGATTTTGTTTGTACTCGGGAGAAATGCTGTCATTGGTAAACATTTCCGGGTAGGATTTATAATCTCCATGTTTAATGAACTGAGGCTCAATACCAAATTTTGCCAAAAAGTTTTTAATAAAAAACACCTGGGCGCTAAAACCCTGAACATCAAAATAGGAACTGGGTGGCATGGAAACGTAGTCTGCAGCGCTGGCCAGATAATAGCTAAGGGTGGAGGTGGTTTCCATAAAGGCTCCAATGTAAATGCCCTTTTCCCTGGCTTTTAGCAACTCTTTGCGGATTTCCGTGGCCACTGCAAAGCTGCAGCCTGTGCGCCCGGTTTTCAGCAAAATAGATTTTATTCCCGGAGTAACATACAACAACTGGATTTGTTTAATAACATCCAAATGGCCAATTTCCTGCTCGGACAAAATCCAGCCGTCCATACCATAGCCTTCCTGAATGTTAGTGTTTAAATCTAAAATGGCTACTTTTCCCTGCTGGCCAATTGCGCTTTGTTTGAGATTTCCATGTAGTTGTAACAAATATTGGTTTTTAGCAGCCTGGCCATTGCTTTCGCTTTGCAAATAGCCTAAAAAATCCCGTGGAGATGTTTGTATATAAAAGCCCAGGCTCATGTTTTCAGGCTCTTCCAAATCGAATTGCCCGTTTAAATATATGCCTCTTATCAGCTCAGCCTGGGCGCCTAAAATTTTTTGTTGATCTTCCCATTCGTTTTGGGAAAATCCGGCTATCAAGCCTTCGTAATATAAACTGAATTGATGTCCCCAACTGTTCCTGGCAACCATGGCTAAAGGACGCAGTCCTATTCCGTATTGCTGGGAAGCCCGGCGTCCATTCGTAGAATGGCTTTGCCATAAGTTTTGAGTAAAGTATCCAAATTTTACCCAGGAAAAAGGCTCCCATTGAATTCCGTAATTGAAACCAAAGCCATTTCCACCCGCCCAATCCACGTACTCCCATTCCAACCCCAGATGAAAATTTTCGCTCAGGGAAAAAGATTTTGCCATGGCCAATTTTCCCTGGTAATTTGCATCAATGTATTCATAACCTATTGCAAATTTGGATCCTTTCATGTCCAGCTGCAGGGATTCAAAGGAGTTGTTCTTTTCTAAATTTAATTTCAAATTGGCATAAGGACCGGATTTGGGGCTTAGCCCGGCAGGATTGCCAAATGCCCCGGCATTATTGGAGAGGCTATTAACATAAGGGTGGGTAAAAGGAAGGCTAAGGGCGAAAACCAAATGGAAAACCGGACAAATAAAAAATATTAACCCTAATAAAAATTTTACTGATGTTATAGATTTTTTTTTCATGTGAGTTCCGCAAGTGACTGAATGTAGGGGATAATTCCCGTGTATTTAAATTGAAAACCCTGGGACTTTAACTTTTCGGATAAAATAATACAACAATTATCGGCAATGGGATTTGTTTTTTCAGCTTTAGTGAAAATAATCGGGTCACTGCCCAGTTTCTCAGCGTAGAGATTGTATAACTTTTCAATTTGCACAGGGTTTTCGTCTGCGGCCAAGTAAAAACCGGGCTCCCATTTTTTTTCATGGCACTGATATATGGCTTCTTCCAAATCCTCTATGTGAATAAGGTTTAACCAGCGCTGGGGGTTGTCCAATGTTTCCCGCAAACCTTGCATTACTCTTTTACCGGGATGGCGGCCTGGCCCGTAGTGCCCGGCAGAAATAAAATGATAAATGGAAAAATCAGCTTTTGCGGACCATTCTTTTAATAACTCAAACTGTTTATAAGAGGCGTTGGGATCCGAAACAGCTTTCATATCCAAGTTCTCTTCTTTAAAAGGGATTAGTTCTCGACCAAAATGGGGGTAGGACTCAAGGCTTTTTAACATAGCTGTAGAACCTACTACGAAGAATTTTCCAGAAAATTTTATTCTTTTTAATTCCCTCATCACGGCAAAACATCCCCGCCTGTAAAGAGTGTCTTTGTAGTTCACTTTTTTCCTGTCTACAGTGGGGGCCACGCATAGGAAAACGCTGTCATAACTTATTTTTCCCAAACTAAATGCAGGGTGGGTTATATCACGGGTAATGCATTTGCAGCCTAAACTTTCCAGTATGGGATGGTTGCTTTGGCTGCGGGTGATTACACTAACTTCTCTCTTGTCCCCCCGAAACCGCCTGGCTAGTCTTTGCCCCAGGTAACCGCCACCGATTATTAGTATGGATGAGGCCAATTTATCCCCGGTAAACGCATTTTGAAGTGCAGGTTTCCCGAATACTCACCGAATATAATTCCGGTAATTGGGGTTTTAGCTCTTTCCAAATCCACTTGCAAATATTTTCTGAAGTTGGATTTTTAAGTTCGGGATGTTCGTTAAGAAAATGGTGATCTAGTTGTTCGCGGATGGGCTTGTATTTTTTTTTAATATCCCCGTAATCCATCAGCCAGCCCATTTGCTCATTAAGGGGACCTCTTACTTCGATATCACATTGAAAACTATGGCCATGGATTCTACCGCACTTGTGTCCCTCGGGGACATTGGGTAGAAAATGAGCCGCTTCAAAACTAAAACTTTTTATAAGGCTGTAATCGGACATGGCATGAAAAATACTCCCTTAATTGGCATTTGCAAAATTCCCCCGGCCACTGGTGGGAAAATGGGAAAAATGGCCAAAATCAGGATTAAATTGCAATGTGACCGGTACAAATGTACCTTCAAGGGTAAAGTCGAGAATCTAAGATCCGGATTTAGCCAAGTGGCATTCCGGGCGTCTTAAAGGAGGAGTTTTGAGCAACGCACAGGTACAACCAACCGAACCAGGATTTTCTAAGGAGCAATTTAGCTCTTTAGAGAGTATGCGGGACCTGGTCCTGGGAAATTTGGTGCTAGTGGGCCAAATTCCTGCAGAGACCTTTTACGAGTCAGAGCGAGCGGAATTTGTAAAACAAAGAATGAGTGAGTATCCCAATATCGATTGCTATCAGGATGAAATTGGCAACGTAGTTGGGGTAATTAAGGGAAAAACCTCTGAAAGAAAAATTGTGATTTCTGCCAGTATGGATACCCGTTTTGCCTCATCGCTCGACCACAACATCAATATTAACCTGGAAAAGGCCAGTGGCCCAGGGGTAGCGAACAACAGTTTGGGCTTAGCCACCTTGATTTCCCTTCCTGAAATTATTCCCAATGCCGGCTTAGAATTGGACTCAGATATTATTTTGGTGGCAACCACTATGTCTTTGGGTCGGGGTGATTTACAGGGTATGCGCACCTTTATTAACAATTATCCCTTTAACATCGATTTTGTGCTGAACCTCACAGCGACCACCATTGGCCGATTGGATCACTTTTCCCAAAGTGTTGTACGTGCGGATATTACCTGCCGGGTGGAAAACGACGAGGAGTATTCTGTATTTGGGTTTGGACAATCCAACGCCATTGTTATCATTAACGAACTGATAAATAGCCTTTTGACCATACCTTTGCCCAATCGCCCTAAACTCAGTATGAACATTGGGAAAATACGGGGAGGGGATTCTTATTCTACCCCTTGCCCAAAGGCCACCGTAAATTTGTATGTGCGCAGTGAAGATGACTCTCAAATTCAAAAGGTGATGGAAAATATAAGGGAATGTTGCGGTGATATTGGGTCGCGTAACCAGTGCCAATTTGATTTGGAATTTTTCGGACGGCAACATGCAGCGGGACTGCGTTTTAGCCATCCGTTGGTTAAAACCGCTTCTCGGATAGTGGAAGGCTTAAAGTTTAAACCTATTGTGGCTCCCACGAATACCCAGATAGCTGTGCCTCTATCCAGAGGGATTCCCTCAATTACATTGGGGATAACTACGGGCAAACAAAGCACCATTCCCAATGATGGTTATATTGATATCCCTCATATACAAAAAGGCATGGCCCAGGTTTTGATGTTATTACAGGAAATTGATAAGGGAAATTGCGATGACAGATCTTAAAAATTGGCTGATGAAGCGAACTTTTCATCACTCTGATTTCAGTGATATTAGAAAACTTGTGGAGCGTAAAAGGGAGCTAGGAGTAACTATAAGCCTTTGTTTTCCCACCTTGAACGAAGCAAAAACCATTGGCAAAGAAATTGTGCTTTTAAAGTCGGAACTTATGTCCCGTTATCCACTATTAGATGAAATTGCTGTAATCGATTCCGGTTCCACGGATAAAACTATTGAAGTAGCTCGTTCCTTTGGAGCCAAAGTTTTTTTAGCCTCAGATTATTTAAAGGATTTAGGTGATAAAAAAGGAAAGGGCGAAAACCTTTGGAAGGCCCTTTATTTATTAAGGGGAGATATTATTGTCTATATCGATGCGGATATCACCAATATCCATCCTAAATTTGTTTACGGCCTGGTGGGCCCCATGTTAATGGATACCAATATTAAATTTGTAAAGGCCTTTTACGATAGGCCCCTTAGTTTAAAGCAAGGGGTTCGCAGCTCAGGCGGTGGCCGGGTGACCGAAATATTAATTCGCCCTTTATTTTCCCAATTCTATCCTGCTCTTACCGGGGTGGTTCAGCCTCTAAGCGGAGAATATGCCGGCTATCGAAGTTTGCTGGAAACCCTTCCCTTCCCAATTGGGTATGGGGTGGAAACGGCTATGTTAATTGATGTTTATGAAAAACACGGATTAGATGTGATTGCTCAAACCGATTTGGACAAACGAATCCACCGCAATCAAGAAACCAAGTCCTTAGGAAAAATGGCCTTTGGTATTTTGCAAACCTTTTTTAACCGCCTCAATTTGTACAAAAAAGATATGAATATTCAGGTGGAAAACCTTACCATGCATCAGGTCTTTATGGAAGAAGGCATTCCGGGAATGGAAGATACGGAAATCAAAGAGTTTGAACGTCCACCTATGATTGAAATTCCCGATTATCAAAAAATAAAATCCGAGCTTTCCCCAAAATAAAGCCACCTTAGAGCTGCCAAAAAACTGGTTCTATGAAGCTTTGCATTGCCCACCACCATATGAATCCTGGGGGGGTGACCCAGGTCATTCTCTTTCAAATTAAGGCATTAAAACAATACCCAGATCTTAAAATAGAATTATGGTTGGGAGAGCCTCCAGCCAAAAGCCTGGCTTTGCCAAAAAATGTTGCGATTAAAACCAATCCTCTATTAAAATATTTGCCAAAAATTTCGGGAAAAAAAGAAGCCGAAGAGAAATTACATGCCTTGGAAAATTGGTTTCAAAAAGAGTTGGCTTTTTCAGATATATTGCATATCCACAATCTCAATTTGGGAAAAAACCCCTTGTTAAATCTCGCAGTCCATTGGCTGGCAGAAAAGGGTTATAAAATTATCAACCATTGCCACGACTTTGCGGAAGACGGGCGGCCCGATAATATGAATAATTTGAAAAAATGGATTTCAATATTTTATAAGGGAAATGTTGAAGATGTATTGTATCCCGCCTTTTCTAATTACCAATTTGCCTTGATTAATGGTAGAGATTTTGAAAACCTTAAAAAAATCGGAGTGGGTAAAAACAGAGTCCATTTAGCACAGAATCCCATAGAGAAACACAGCAAAAGTGTTGATGTGGGAAATGGGCGTTCATTAAAAGAGCTTTTCCAAATTGCAGAACAAAAGCAACTCTGGGTTTACCCGGTGCGGGGAATTCGCCGTAAGAATTTGGGGGAGATGCTCCTTTTAAGCGTTCTTTTTTCTAGAACTCATGTTTTGGGAATAACCCAACCCCCCAAAAATCCATTGGAGTTAAAGTTTTATAACAACTGGAAAAAATTTGCCAAAGCAAATAAGATTCCCTTTTTATTTGAGATGGGGATTAAGGCCGATTTTGATCTTATAAAAAATGAAGCTACCGGATTTTTTACCACCAGTGTTTCTGAGGGTTTTGGAATGGCCTTTTTAGAACCCTGGACCTGGGGAAAGACTCTTGCGGGTCGTGATTTGCCTGAAATTACCCAGCAATTTAAAAAAGGGGGGCTGAAATTTCCTAGAAATTACAAAAAGCTCTGGGTTCCTTACAGTTGGGTATTGCACAAGGCTGAGTTTTGGAAAGCGGTACAAAAAAACTGCGAAGCTAATTACAAAGCTAACGGGCTTGCCACCCCCAAAGGTTTTGCGGCGACTATTAAAAACCAGCTATTGTATAATGGGAAAATGGATTTTTGTTATTTAGACAGCATGCGCCAGCAGGATATTATAAAAAGAGTTTTAATATCCCCGGAAGAAGGGGAGTGGGTTTTAAGAGAAAACAAGCTGAGTCGCTTATTTTCCACTCTGCCCTCGAAGGAAATATTGGACAATAAAAATTGCATATACAAAAATTTTGGCATAACCAATTATGGAGAAACTTTGTGGAATATATATGAGTTTTTATATTCCCAAAATAAAGCCGGAAGGGTAAAGAAAAAAGCAGGGAGTTTAACTATGGCTCAAATTTTTTCAAACCCTTCTTCATTACATCTTATAAGAAAATAAACATGAAAGCATTTTTTGATTTGTTTGAACCACTGGACCCTGTTGAAACGGGAGAAGCTTTTGCATTAAATTGCGATAAATCGGAATTTTCAAACATTAAAGCTGTGATTTTCGATATATATGGAACTTTATTGATTTCTGATAGCGGGGATATTGGCGGCGTGTACCATGGAGTAAAACACGCTTTAGAAGTTTTAGAAAAGGCCCGCTTTGTTTTTAATCCCGATCATTTGGCGGTGGATATTGGCAAACATGTGGTTAACAATTACCTGGAATGTATAGAAATACATCATAAAGATGAAAAGGCTAAGGGGAATAGTTACCCCGAAGTGGTGATTGAAAAAATTTGGGAGCAGTTAGTGGAGAAGCTGGTAGAAAAACAACTGGTTACGGCTCCTGAAAAATTCGACTGCAAGGAATTGGCGATGCATTTCGAATTTTTGAATAACCCGACATATCCCATGCCCGGAATGGAAGAAAGTTTGAAAAACATTAGCGAAATGGGGCTTGAACTGGGCATTGTATCCAATGCCCAGTATTTTACTCCCATGCTCTTGAAGTTTTTTATGAACCAGGAAATCACCGAAGGCTATGAATCTTTAATGTATTTTAATCCGGACCTGCAAGTTTATTCTTACTTGGAGGGCAAGGCTAAACCAGGATTTGATTTGTATCAAAAAATGGCGGCTAAACTTAAAGAAAAGGGTATTCTACCTGAGGAAAGTTTGTTCGTGGGCAACGACATGTTAAATGATATCTATGCTTCTAAATCCTGCGGGTTTAAAACAGCTCTGTTTGCCGGAGATAGACGTTCCTTGAGGTTAAGGGTGGATCATCCCAAATTAGAGGGTGTGGACCCCGACGTGGTTATTACGGATTTACGGCAACTCAAAGACCTTTTACAGGGAAAGCTATAGCTTGCAAAAGGGCAGTTTTTGGAGGCTTCCAAAATGCATAACCTTATTCTACTAAATTACACCAGCGACCTTTCTGGAAGTACCATTGCTCTAAAACGCTTGATTCAGTCTCTGGAGGGAAGTTACTCCATGACTGTTTTAACATCAAAAGGAAGTTACCTTTCAAGTTGCGGTAGCTATTCAGGTTGCCAGTATGTAAATGCTTTTATTCCCAGAATGGAGCGCAGATATAACCCCGTTTTCTGGCTTAGGTATATTATCCATACTAAAAAGTTGGAAAAACAAGTTCGCCGGCTTTATACCGAGCAAAATGCTAAGGCCCTTGTAATTAATTGCCTTGAAAATTACGGTGCCGGTTTTTTGAATCCAAAGGGAATGAACCTGATTTGGTGGGTGCATGAGCTTTATCTCACGCCTCAATGGCTGTTTAGGGCAATTGCTAAAAAGGTCCAGTATTCCGCCACAAAAATTTTATGCGTATCACAACCCGTAATGGACTTGTTCTCGGAAAAATCCCAATTGTTGCCTAATGGGGTTTATGTTCCCAATATAGATAGCATTGAAAATCCCTTGGAAAAAGATGCGCTGGATTTAATTTGGGTGGGTACGGTTTCCCCCAGAAAAGGCTTACATACATTGGGTCCCCTTCTTTTAGATTTAAAGGAAAAATGGCTAAACATAAAACTTACGCTTTATGGCAGCTACACCGAAAAATATAAAGCCTATTATGAAGAATGTTTTTCCAGCTTAGCGAATTTGGATATAAGTTTGCAGCGAAAAGACAATACGCCTGACGAAGAAATTGACTGGGCCAGTTCAAAGATATTAATCCAAACATCTAGCCTTCCTGAATCCTTCAGCCTACCTGTACTTGAAGCTATGGCTTATGGAATGTTAGTGCTTTGCTCGGAGAAAGGAGGGGTCAGGGATTTTGGCCAGCACGGAAAGAACCTTTTATTCCTTCAACAAATAAAAGGGAAAATAGCAGATGCACTTTGGGAATATAGAAACTCCCCAGACAGATTACATTCGATACAAAAGCTGGCCAGGAACACCGCGCAAAATTATTCCCTTGCTAAATTGGGAGAAAGGTTTAAAAAGGCATTGGAAAGCTAAGGCAACTTTCCCAGTAACTAAGGCTTTTTATAGAGATGCTTGGTTTTCACAACACCTTTTGGAAAAAGCTTTCTCAATAACATGCGGGAGCCAGAGTCTAATTGCAATACCAAATCTATAATTTTTTGATTGGACCTGCCACGAAAAGAGGTTACATGGAATTTATCTTCTTTTTTCACTGGGCTATCGGAAAAGAAATAATTTGAAACACATTGCCTTTTAAAATTTCCCTTTATTTTTTCTACAGAGTGCCAGGATTTATCATGGGTGGCCATAATCACAAGTCGATTGTATTTGCAGGCGATCTGAATTGATGTGGATTTAAGTCCATCGGACCAGAGTTCGAGTTTTCCGCCAAATGAGGGCTCCCAATTGGGTGATACATAATAGAGAAGGTTTAGTACCCGCCATTTTTTTCTTCCATTGTTGTGGGAGTTATCCAAATGGGGATTCAAAAACTGGGAGTCTTCCATTAAAGAAAGCCCCCCCGCATACAACATGGGGTCGGGATACAAACTGTTTAATTGGCAAATGTCTTTAACTGCTTTCACAATAGAGGGCTCCTGGAATGCGTAAATAATTTCTTCCAAAAGAGGGTGGTGCTGGTCCATTTGGGCCGAAACAAACTTGTCTTCCCGGATGCTTTTAAGCCGTTTCATTTCCCGGGGTTTTGGGAAAACCTCATTGATTTTATCCACTACATCTAAAGGTAAGAGTTCATCAATAACAAAATATCCTATTTGATTTTTGGATTCTTGCCAATTTTTTTTTGAATTGGATGCGGTTTGCTCCAGTCGACGTAAAATAAGTTTGGCTAATTCAACTCTGTTCATTTAAAGTGTTAACCTACGCTGGAAGAATTTATTCTATTGGATTTGTATGTATAGAGAAGATGGGAAATGCTCTTTTGGGGGCAGGGTAAAGGGCTTGTATATGGAGTCAATAAGCCCGTCTTTATCTTTTTGAGGGTTGTATTCGGGGAAAATTTTAGCCAATTCATTTTGACGTTCATAATGAAGGTGGCTCAAACAGAAAATTATTCTGGCTTTGGGATTATGGGTTAAAAAAGCTCTAACCAGGGATGTTTCTGTCCAGTGAAAATAAGTTTGCAAAACATCCCGGGTATAATCGAATGGCAAAAATATATCGTGAATATGAACAATAACTCCTGGTTTTAACCTGGGTAAAATTTCCAGGCAGAGGTAATTGACATCGCTCCCGGGTTTTACTGTATGGGAGGAATCAATAAATAGCAAATCGTTTTTTTCTAAATGGCTAAAAGCCTTTTCAAATGGGACAGACTGGGCCTGCACCGGTATCAGGTTAATTTTAGATCCAATCAGATTTTTAGTGTTTTGCGTGGGATTGGGATCAATGCAAGTGAGTTCGCAATTATATCCAGTATCAAATTTGTTTTTTTCAATGGCATTTAACATACACCAGCTAGAAACCCCGCTTCCAATTTCAACAATTCGCTTGGGTTTAAAATGTCTTATGGCTCCATGCAGAGCTTGGGCTTCAATATATCCAAAACCTGGCCCAAAAGCCTTTTCAACGGCATATTTATAAGCCTCGTTGTTGGCGTATTCCCTTTGATAGGGTAAACAAATAGATTGGAGATCTTCAATTTGCTTATTGAGGTTAATATCGATACCGGGCAATTCAGATTTATAAGCCCATTGGGACTTCTTTTTTTCCAAAGCCACAATGTCAGGCATGGGAGAATAATAATGAACCGGCAATATATGTATGCCGAACCGGGTACCCAGTTTGTGCAGGAATAGTAACTGTTGTTTGAAAAATGTTTTAACTATTCTTTTCACAAAACCTTCCCGGCGGGGCTAAAATTTATTTAGGGAAATGGAAATTTACTTTCGCATAATTGGATGGTCAATTGCTTTCTAGGGCTTCTAAAAGCTATTGCCGTAACCCTTTGGCATAAGTACTTTTTATAAAGTTAGGAATTATTGGCTTTTTCAAAACTGGTACGGTAAAAAATGGATATCTCGAGGCTTAAAATAGGCATTCTCCACTCCTTAATAGGTAAAAATGATGGCGTTTCCATAGTTATTGATCAAACCATCGAAGCTATGATTGATCAAATGGAAATTCCTCTGGGAAATATACATTTGCTGGCCGCCCATTCGCCTCCCCGCTTTAACACTACCCTGGACGATATTTTCTGGCATAAAAACGAACAAAACAAATACATTTTGGCTCATTACAGTCAGGAGCCGGCACCGGATGATTTGGAAGACTTTATATTAGAGCACGCCAATTACGCAAAATCCATAATAGCCAAGTTTATAGAAAAAAATGACATCGACTTGTTTATAGTTCACAACAGTTGCCATCCTTCAAACTTTGTATATGCTGTGGCTACGGGCATGTATTTTGAAGAAATTCATAACGAAGGCCGTTCTCTTCCTAAATTTTTATTGTGGTGGCACGATAGCCATTTCGAACGGGATCGCTTTAAAAAGCCCAATTCTATTATCCGAAAATTTTTAAAGTACTTGCCAGGTCCTCATGTTAATGGAATTGTTTTTATTAACACAGAGCAGGAACTGCTCGCCAACCGCTATTACGCCGAAGAGTTTAAAATGGCTAATTCCGATTTGTTTTTTAAAAGAAAAACAGTTTTTATCCCCAATACCTGTTCTATTCCCTGGGATTGGAGCCATTTTAAATTAGAGACCAAAAAGCTGGTGGCTCCTCCCGAAGACCAATACAATAAAACCTTTTTGAAGGATATCGGTCTTATAAAAGACTTGGAAGCTAAAGGTTTTGAACTTGAAGAAACCGTAATTCTGCTCCAACACACCCGAGTGGTCCAACGGAAAAGAATTGATGTATCCATTGAGTTTGCCATTAGACTGGAAGAAAAATTCCGCAAAGAGGGTATGCACAAAGCCGTTGCGCTTTTGGTTTCCGGCCACTCTGGCGATGAACATGATTCCCATTTAATGTATCTCAAGCGAAAATTTTCTGAAACCGTTAAAAAATTTCCAGATAGCAAGGGCCGGGTGTTTTTGTTGTTTGCGGAAAAATACATTCTCCCCGAAAGAGAAGTTTTGGTGGAGAAAAAATATTATCGTTTTGCGGATATTCCCGCCGTGGTGGCTCGCTGCGGTGGAATGGGCACCTATTTCAGTGAGGTAGAAGGCTTTGGAAACAATTTGCTGGAAATGATAAGCCAGGGGCTTCCTGTGGTTATAAACAAATACCCTATTTACAAACGAGATATTGAACAGCTCGGATTTATGTTGCCATCTGTGGAAAACTGCAAGCTCGAAAACTCAACGATTGATGAGTGTTTTCAATTGCTTACCAATGTTACACAACGCAACCAAATGGTGCTCCACAACCTCCAGGTGCTACAGGAAAAGCTCCACCACGGGGTTATTGCGGAAAAACTCAGCTGGTTAATCCAGAACATGTTCAAATACCAATAGCTTTTTTGCGAAAATGGAGCGTTTTTAGACATTTTTGGCAATTAATCTGCAAAAATTTCCGAGAACAGATGGAAATTTCGGGCAGTTCAGGGTAAATTCTTTTTGGGGGGTACAAACATTTCCAGAATGCAAAAATTCATTTTTGTCTGTTTAAGCATTTTAGCTGTTGAAAATTTCGCAAAATTTGCGGATGTTGTCCGGGATTTTGATGGAGACTACAGTACAGCTCCCGCACTTTTATCTGCCACTGGGATGTACACAGACATTGTGTCTAAGGAATTGTCTCCGGAATTGGTCTTTTACTCGGTAAATGTGCCTTACTGGGTAGATGGGGCCCGAAAAACCCGCTATATCTGGCTTCCAGAAGGAACTCAAATAGTACCCAATGATACTGTGGGCTGGGAATTTCCCGAAGGGGCCGTAGTCGCCAAAAACTTTTACATAGACACCTTGGCGGGGGATACGGCCAGTGAAATTCTGGTGGAAACCCGGTTGCTTATCAAGCGGAAAACCAGATGGAGGGCTTTGAATTACCAATGGCGTTTAGATCAAACGGATGCTAATTTAGTCAGCTACAACGCGGGCAATGAAGTGGTTTACCGGAGGTATGTCAATGGAAAGCTGGACTACTGGCGCTGGCGTTTTCCAGGCAGCACCGCTGAGTGTATCACATGCCATAAATATGCCGTGGGAGTGGTGGGTATCTCGGCTCCCAATCTAAATAAGTCCAGTCCCCATACAAATGGTGTCAATCAATTGGTGGAGCTTGCGGTGAGGGGGGTTCTCAGTAAAAATGTTTTAGCTGAAAAGCCCAATCTTATGGCCTGGGCGAATATAAAAGACACCACAGCCAGCGTGGAACACCGAGCTCGCTCCTGGTTTGCAATGAATTGCGGCTATTGCCACAATCAAACAGATAAACCTGTGGGAACCACACATGATTTTAGCTATTGGGAAGATGAGCCGGATTTTAACTATTTAAACATTCCCTCCTCCCGGTATCCCGAATTCCCCTTGTTGATTTTCCCCGGCAAACCTGATAGCTCCTTTGTGCTAAAGCGCATGTCCGAAAGAAGAACCTTTATAAACGGAAACGTGGATCAAATGCCTCCTTTGATCAGCTATTTACCGGATACGGGAGCTATTAAAGTTATTTCAGATTGGATTTGTGAATTGGGGCAGAAAGAGGATTGCAATGAGATTGCTGTTCCCCAGCCTGTGAGCGTAGAAGACGAGGAGTTTATGGCAGATTCGTCCAAGTGGAAGGCAAAAGAAATGCAAACATCCATAGACTTTAGCGATAACCGGACAAATAAAAAATTAGCTTTCCAAGCAGAACTCAAGGCTGGAACCCTTAAGATTCTTGGCAATCCGGCCCATGTGTCTCTTTTTCATTTAAATGGAAAGAAAATCCAATTGCGCAACATGGGAAATGGCTTATATTTATTGGAAGAGTCTGTTCAATCTGGAGTTTTTTGGCTTCAAATTTCGGGCTCTACTCGCTTAATTCGCTATTTATAGGGTATCTGGCGGATAGCTGGAAGGGAAAAAAAGAAGTGATGGCAGTAAAAATCGGTATTTTTTATAATTTTTTGGCAAAAAACTTGCCCGATTTTATTGGCCTAATTATCTTCACTTTTCAGAAAAAGGGGTAAACAATTGAATTTTGTGATGATGTAGGGTATTGCACAAAATTGAATTGAGTGTTATTGCTAATGCCAGGAGGAGGTTAGATGAAAAATCAACTGAAAATTATTTTGGGGCTGGTGGCACTGGTCTCGACCACATGGGGTGGGTTTATTGATGCCATTCGCGATTTTGATAACGACTACAGCACAATTCCCGCTGTACTGTCTGAAACAGGTATGTATTCAGATTTTGCCAACAAAGTAGTTGCCGAAGATTTGATTTACTACGAAGTGAACACACCATATTGGGTGGATGGTACCCATAAAAAGCGTTGGATTTGGCTTCCTCCCGGAACTCAAATTACTCCTAACGATTCCATTGGATGGGATTATCCAGAAGGAACTGTAATTGTAAAGAACTTTTCACTGGATACCATTGTGGGAGATCCTTCATCTGAAATCACAATCGAAACACGTATCATTGTGAAAAGAGCTACACGCTGGCGTTATATGACCTATGAATGGCGCATAGACCAAACAGAAGCGAATTTGGCAGATAAGCGTTTGGGCAATGAAGTTTTCTTCCGTCGTCATGTTAATGGCACCCAGGTTCTTTTCCGTTGGAAATATCCCACAAACTCTGAATGTTTGCAATGCCATGCACCCACCATCGGTTCTGTAGGTATGAACGGACCTAATATGAACTTAACCAGTCCACTGGATGGTACCAAAAACCAGCTGCAGGATTTGGCAGAAAGAGGTGTATTTTCAGTTAATTTGTTAACAGCTAATCCTACCCTTCATAAATGGGCGGGTATAGATGATCCAGAAGCTTCTCTTGAAGTAAAATCCCGTTCCTGGTTCGCTATGAACTGCGGATATTGCCATGCAGATGACCAGAGCCCTGGCGGAGCCCATAGCTTTACCTACTGGCAAGCAGAAAAAGAAGCCAACTATTTAGATTTGCAGTCTTTTGCATATGCGGAATTCCCCAAGGTTATTGTACCTGGCTTTCCAGATAGTTCTTACTTCTTAAAAAGAATGACAGAAAGAAAAACCTTTACCACCTTTAACGGAGATCAAATGCCTCCTGTTATGACCTATAAAGTGGACTCTGCTGCGGTTGAAGTTATTTCCGACTGGATTTGTGAATTGGGTGGCCAGGCTGCCGGATGTAACCGCATTCCTTGGGAAAACCCAGGACCTGTGGAAGAAGACGAATTTGTCATTGATCCTGAGTACTATCAGCCTAAGATTAAAGCTCTTCCCGTTATTCCCCATGCCATGCCCAATGCAGAATTTGCACTATCTGCATTTATCAAAAACCAGACACTTTATGTTAATGGTTTAAATGTGAATGCAAGCCAAGTCCAGTTGATGGATTTAAAAGGAAAGGCTATTGAATTATTGCCTTTGGGAGAAGACAGTTTCTATGTTAAAGGTTCTTTGAAGACTGGCGTATATGTATTGAAAGCCGGAAGCAAAATTCTGAAATTCAACTATATGTTCTAAGATATATTTGATATTATTTTTAAAAGGCGGTTTTTTTTAACCGCCTTTTTTTATGGACAAAAATTAAAATTGCGCTGATAACTTCTTGGAATATTGCAATAGGTTTTTCAGGGGTTAACATTTTTTTTAATTTTTGTTACCCCTAATTAATAAAAATTGTGTAATTTATTTATAAAGCTAATCATTTTTGGTTTACTCGCGTTTTAGCTTTACTTGAAAAATAACATAAAGGGGGGGGCAATGAAACCACAACTCAAGGTTGTTCGTTTTGTATTGATGTTAGCATCATTTAATTTTGCAGGGTTTATTGATGCTATTCGGGATTTTGATAATGATCACAGCACTATACCTGCAAAGTTATCTGAAATTGGTATGTATTCAGATATAGCCAATAAGGTTTTGGCGGAAGATTTGGTTTACTATGAAGTTAACACGCCTTACTGGGTGGATGGCACCCATAAGAAGCGCTGGATTTGGCTTCCTCCCGGAACTCAAATTGTTCCTAACGATTCCATTGGCTGGGAATATCCTGAGGGTACGGTTATAGCTAAAAACTTTTATCTGGATACCATTATTGGGGATCCTGCTTCTGAAATTTTAATAGAGACCCGGCTAAATATTAAGCGGGCTGCAAGATGGCGCTATATTACTTTTGAGTGGAGGTTAGATCAAACAGATGCCAATTTGGTAGCCAAATCAGGAATTAGGGACGTGTTTTTCAGGCGTTGGGCTAATGGAAATCAAGTTTTATTTCGTTGGAAATACCCAAATACAGGAATGTGTACTAATTGCCATGATCCATTTGGTGCAATTGGTATAAACGGCCCAAATATGAATTTAACCAGCCCCTTGGACGGCACAAAAAACCAACTGCAAGATTTGGCCGATAGGGGAGTGTTTTCTGTTAATTTATTGGCGGCTAACCCCACTTTACATAAATGGGTAGACTTGGATGACCCAGAAGCATCCTTAGAAGTAAAATCTCGCTCTTGGTTCGCTATGAATTGCGGGTATTGCCATAGAGACGATAACAGCCCTGGTGGTGCGCATAGTTTTACTTATTGGAAGAAAGATAAGGAAGCTAATTATTTAGATTTACCAGCATATGCTTTTGCGGAATTTCCAAAGCTAATTGTACCTGGCGCTCCAGATAGTTCTTACTTTCTAAAACGGATGACCTCTAGAAAAACTTTTAACACTTATAATGGAACCCAAATGCCTCCTGAGTTGACATACATTGTGGATTCTGCAGCGGTAAAAGTTATTTCTGACTGGATTTGTGAACTAGGCAACAAACCTGCGGGTTGTAACCCCATTGCATATAGTGAACCATTAACAGTAGAAGAAGATGAATTTATTAACGATCCCGAGGGTTATTTGCCTAATATAAAATCTCTTCCGGTTAATCCTCATTCTAAGATAGACCCCATTTCAATTCCTACTGCTTTTGTTAGAAACCAGGTGCTTTTTGTGAATGGGGTAAATGTTAAGGAAAGCCAAATTATCCTAACAGATTTAAAGGGCAACAGCTTGAAGCTAAGAAAATTAGGGGCTAGCCGTTATTATGTTGAGGATGCTTTGCCCCCAGGGATTTACATTATAAAAGCTGGGGCAAAAAGTTTAAAAATCCAAAATTTGGGTAAGCCTTAAGCATATTACATCTTTATTTGGTTTGATTATCAGCTATTGCTGGAAGCCCAAGAACGAAAAATTTGCTTGGGCTATGGTCAAATTCTGAAGGAATTGTGTAATTTAATAACAGGCTTTATAATAGGGGATATCGCGTTATGTTTTCTCGTTGGATTCGCATTATAGCTTTTATGTTTCTGGCTTCCGGGCCTTTGTTTGCTGGTTTTGTAGAGTCTGTATCCAGCTTTAGTGGAGATTATGCCACAGTTCCCAAACAATTGTCTTTGACTGGGATGTATAGCGATTTTGCCACAAGGCAATTGAGTCCGGATGTTATTCCCTATGAAGTAAATTCTCCTTTGTGGTCAGATGCCGATGCTTCTTATAAACATCGTTATATATGGTTACCTCAGGGCGCAAGTATCGTACCCAATGATTCCATTGGCTGGGATTATCCGGATGGAGCAGTTGTTGTGAAAAACTTTTCCTTGGATACTATAGTTGGCGATGTTAATAGTGTAATATTAATTGAAACGCGACTATTAGTTAAGCAAACTGATCAGTGGTATTATTTGACTTATGAATGGAAACTGGATCAAACTGAAGCTTACTTGGTAAATGACAGATATGGAAAAGATGCCATTTTTCGCAGATGGGATAATGGCCAATTAGTCCATTGGAGATGGAACTACCCTAGCAAAAGCCAGTGCATGCAATGTCATCAGCTATCCGTAGGAGCTGTGGGAATAAATGGGCCTAATATGAATCGGGAAAGCGCTCTTACTCCGGGTAAAAACCAATTGGAAGATTTAGTGGATAAAGGAATCCTTTCTAAAAACCTCCTGGCTGAAACTCCCAATTTACACCGTTGGTATAATACTCAGGATGCTTCTGCGACTACAGAACAAAAAGCGAGGTCCTTTTTAGCAATGAACTGTGGGTATTGCCATTCCAACGAGTACAAAGCTGGAGGGGCCCATAGTTTTAGCTATTGGACGGAAAATCAAGAGCCAGATTATCTGGATATGGAAAGTTTTGCGGAGGTGGGTTACCCTAAATTTGTGTACGCTGGGAGGCCAGATAGCTCCTACATCCTTAAACGAATGACTTCCAGGGGAACTTTTGTTACAAAAAATTACTCCCAAATGCCTCCCCTTGGAACTTTCTTAGTACCGGAACATGCCTTAAAAGCGGTCTCAGATTGGATTTGTCAGCTTGGGGGGCAGCCCGAGGGCTGCAACCCAATGAGCCCAGATCCCGGACCTTCTGTGGAAGAGGACGAATTTGTAGATGATCCAGCTTGGTGGATGGCTGCGGTAAAAAATAACAGCCTGACTTCTGTCCATTTTCCAGTTTCCCAAAAAAACAGGGAATCCTTTGATCTTCGCTTTGCAGGACAGCAATTGCAGCTTTTTGGAAATTTAAATATGGTCAGGGAAATCCTACTTCGAGATTTACATGGCAAAAGTATTCCTCTCAAAAACCTGGGGAATGGGAGTTATTTTATTCCTCAGTCTTTGTCGGCAGGAGTTTACACTCTTTCTATAAACGGAAGGGCGCACAAAATCCATTACTTGAATTAAGACAATTGTTTCTCATGGCTAACCCATAGTTTTTAGCTATTAAAATTGTATTTTTATTAGCAAATTAGCCCTGGGAACCCCCCGATGATTCTTTTAAAACTAATACCTCCAATATTTATTCTTTTTTTGGCCTTTTTAGGGTTTAGCTGGTTGTCCGGCATGAAAGAGGAGCCAAAAAAATTTGAAAGACCGCCCTCTGCAAAAACAGTTAAGGCCAAGGTAGTCGAGTTTAAACAACTAAAGCCTGTTTTATCAGCCTTGGGGCAAATAAGAAGCGAACAACCAGTTCAGTTAGCCAGTGAAGTTTCCGGTGTTGTGGAAAACGAAAATTTTGTTTTAAAAAATGGAGTGGCCTTTCAAAAAGGACAGATACTTTTAAAAATTGATTCTCGCAGGGCGGAGCTCCAATTTAAAACGGCAGTTTCTGATTTAATGAATGCCACTGCTAACATTTTGCCGGAAATACAAGTGGATATCCCCGAGGCCTTTGACAAGTGGAAAGGCTTTTTTGAAAAGCTTTCTTTTGAAAATTTGCCTCCCTTGCCTCCCGAAGGCGGATCAAAAGAAAAGTTGTATGTAAGCCGCTATAACCTGTTTAAGCTGTACTTCGCGGCAGAAACCCAGAGAATAAATTTAGACAAACATGTATTGAAAGCTCCATTTAGCGGAGCTGTAGTTCAGTCGCAGGTTAGACCAGGCTCGACAGTAGGCCAGGGTATGGCTCTGGGAACACTTTCCAGAACAGATAAATATGAAGTGGAAGTGCCCATATCAACAGTTGAAGCAGGATGGGTGGACGTCGGCGAAAATGTTACAGTGAAAGTGGAAAGCACAGGAGAAAAATTAGAGGGGAAAGTCTCTAGAATCGCCCAATCACTGTCGCAGCAAAACCAAACAGTTTCCCTTTTTGTAACTCTCAATAAAGGCCGTTCCAAGGATATTTTAGACGGTATGTATGGACAGGTGGAAATACCGGCCAATACCATTCAAACCAGCTTTGAATTTCCTCTTAAAGCAATAAAAGATGGGAATAAAATTTTCAAAATTTCCGCAGGAAAAATGGTGGAAGTAGAAGTGGAATTTTTAAAAATTGGCAACAATGGATACATATTATCCGGTGTTGCCGAAGGCGACACAGTTGCGTTGGATCGTTTGGCCGATGCCATTGAAGGTATGAACGTTCGCGCCGATTTAGGTCTAATGCCTGCTTCACCAGCGGAACCTGAGGCTTCCACCTCCCTTAGCGCGCATTAATATATGAATAGCCTCATTCGCTTTTTCATAATGCATCCTATTTGGGCCAATGCCCTGATGTTTAGCATTTTGATATTTGGTTATTTGTCCGCTATAAACATGAAATCGAGTTTTTTTCCTGAATCCCAAAGCCAGTTGATCACTATTCAGGCAGATTATCCGGGAACGAGCCCTGAAGAAATCGAATCCGGAATTATACTTAAGATTGAGGAAAATCTGGAAGGGATAGAAGGAATAGAAGATATTATTTCTGTTTCTACAGAGAACTCGGGTCGCGTTGAAGTTTTTGTAATGGATGGCTACGATGTTAATGAAGTCTTGACAGATGTGAAAAATGCGGTAGACCGAATTTCTTCTTATCCGGCTGGAGCGGAAAAGCCCATTATATACTTGAGTAAAAGCCAGTTCCCCACCTTAACATTGGCTCTGTACGGCAATGCGGATTTGTGGGCTTTAAAAGAACGGGCCGAAAATTTTCGAGATGAAGTTATTGCCATTCCTGGGATTTCGCAAATTGAAATACAGGGTATTCCCCAGCGGGAAATTGCCATAGAGGTTCGGGAAGCCGCGTTGCGTCAATACAATCTGAGTTTCGATGATTTTGTGGGCGCAGTGCGCTCTACTAATGTGGATATATCTGGGGGTATATTGGAGAGCGCCGAGGAAGAATATTTGATTCGCAGCCGCGGCAAAAAATACGACGCCCATTCTATCGAATCCATTGTCTTGAAAAGCACGGCGGAAGGCAATTTATTGAGAGTAGGGGATGTGGCCAAGGTTGAGGAAAAATGGGCAGACAACCCCAAAAGCAATTTTTACAACGGAAAGCGAGCGGTAATCATTAATGTTACAAAAACCATTGATGAAGACATACTATACATCGCTGAAAATGTGAAAGAGAAAATGGAGGAATTTTCTCAAAAGCATCCTGAGGTGGAGTTCGCTATCATTGTAGATAGAACTGTGCATCTTATCGGCCGTATACAACTTTTACAAAAGAACGGTATCCTTGGTTTTATTTTGGTCATATTGTCCCTTGGCTTTTTCCTGAATGCCCGGGTGGCTTTTTGGGTGGCTTTGGGTATTCCTATTTCTTTTGCAGGAATGTTTATTCTTGCGGAAATGATTGGTATCACCATTAACGTTATTTCACTGTTCGGAATGATTGTGGTGGTTGGGATGTTGGTGGACGATGCTATTGTGGTGGCAGAAAGCATTTACCAACGACATGAAAATGGCGAGTCTCCTATGCAGGCCGCCATAAAAGGAACTGTGGAAGTTATTGCTCCCGTATTTACCGCGGTGTTCACAACCATATTTGCTTTTTTACCGTTTTTCTTCTTGCAGGGAGAACTAGGAAAAATTTTCTGGCAAATTGCCTTTGTGGTAATTGCGGCCTTATTGTTTTCTTTGTTAGAATCTTTGTTAATTCTACCGGCGCATCTTGCCCATTCCAAAGGGTTAATTCCCAATCAAAAGCCCTTTGTTGTGAGACGTTGGTTCGATAATATTTTTAACTGGATTCGCGATAAACTATTTAGTCCGACCCTGGCCTGGTCGTTAAGGCATAAATATATCACCATGGCTATTCCCTTTGCGCTTCTAATGTGGAGCTTTGGAATGGTAAAAGGTCAATTGGTGGGAGTTAGCCCTTTTCCCCATGTACCTCGAGATAATTTTAATGTGAGCTTGTCTTTAGCTCCAGGGTCCCAGGAATATATTACCGACTCTCTTTTACAATTGATTGAGGAAAAAATATGGCTGTTAAATGATTCTCTTTCTGAAGTACGTGAAGATGGGGAAAAAGTTGTTGTATCTGTACAACGGGTTCTTGGAAGCAATACCCTAAGAGAATCCGGGAGCCACGCGGGCATGTTGAAAGTGGAATTGCTTGATGGAGAAAAACGCAACTTAGATGTTTATTTGGTTTCCAATTTGCTTCGAAATAAAGTAGGCCGCTTAAGCGGAGTGGAAAAATTGGAATTCGGAGGCGGAGGCCGTTGGGGCAAACCCATTAATGTTAGCTTGCTTGGCAATGATCACAAGGAGCTTAAAAAAGCTGCGGAATTGCTCAAACAAAAGCTATCTGAATACAGCTCTCTGAAGGATGTCATGGACAACGACATATCCGGTCGTCGAGAAATAAATATTCAGCTTTTGCCAAAAGCCCATGCTTTGAATTTAACATCCCAGGAAATATCCAGACAAATCAGACAGGGCTTTTTTGGCCAGGAAATTCAGCGCCTCCAGCGAGGGCGCGATGAAATTCGGGTTTGGGTGAGGTACAGCAAGGAGGATAGAAATTCCCTGGGAAAATTAGAAAACATGAGAATCAGGGTAGCTGCTAAGGAGTATCCCTTATCAGAACTGGTTAAATATTCTATTGAGCGTGGAGTTGTTAGTATTGTTCACTATAACGGCAAAAAAGAAATTCGAGTAGAAGCGGATATGGAAGATCCTCAAGCTCCAGTTCCTCCTATTATGGAAGAGGTGAAAAATAAAACCGTTCCTGAAGTTTTATCACAGGTTTCCGGGGTAATGGCGGACTATGCTGGTCGTGAAAAAGACAACCAAAAATTCAACCATTGGTTAACCCACACCTATTTCTTTGGATTATTGGCCATTCTTTTAATTTTAATTTTGGTGTTTCGTTCCTATTTGCAATCCCTGATAATTTTCTTAATGATTCCCACGGGATTTATAGGTTCTATTCTGGGGCATTTTGCACATGATAAAGTTATTAGCCGTCTTTCCATGTATGGTATGGTGGCTCTCGCAGGAATTGTGATAAACGATTGTATTGTATACATCGATAAAATAAATAAAAACATACGCAGCGGAATGACTATATATGAAGCTATTCACAATGCGGGCCTCACCCGGCTTCGTCCCATAATGCTCACTACAATTACCACAGTTTTGGGTTTGGCGCCTTTAATAGGGGAGACCAGCAGGCAAGCTCAATACCTGATTCCCATGGCTATTTCCATTGCCTGGGGCCTAGGTTTTTCGTCTATAATAATTTTATACCTGGTCCCCTCGCTGATGTTGGCCTTGAATGATGTTCGGTACTATTTTGCGAAATACTGGAAATGGCAAACGGAAGGTTTGGTGGCTCCAGTAAGCGATAGAGAAATTACCAGAGAATCCGTTGAGCCCGCAACCATAGAGTTGGAAGAACAAAAACATGTCGATGAGGAGTCGGAAGGGGTAGATAAACATTGATTAGGTATTTTCTTATATTTATTCTATTGGCCTTGGTATCAGCTGAACCTATTCGCCTCAGCCTTAGCGATGCCCTCAAAATAGGTATGGAAAAAAATTTTGATATCCAAATTCAACAAACTCGGGATCAAAAGATAAAAAACAATCAATTGCTAAGTTTAGGGGCGCTACTTCCCAACATCGATGCCAAAGCCGGAGCCAATCACTCCTTAAGCGACAAAACCTCAGATTCCCCAACAAGTCTTGGAAGCGGGATAGAAACCAATACTAATATCAATGCCGGCATTGAAATGAACTGGACTTTGTTTGATGGATTTAAAATGTTTGCTTATAAAAAAGTATTGGACAGACAACTGTCCATTTCTGAGGAAGAACTGAAAATAAACATGGAATTGTTAGCGGTTCAAATCATTCAGAACTATTACGAAATTGCTACCAATCAGTTTTTTATAAGGATGGCAGAAAAACAACTGGAAATTAGCAAGCAGCGTATGGAAAAAATGGAAATGAGAAAAGAGCTGGGAGCTTCTACGGAAAGGGATTTTTTAAATGCCAGAGTTGCCTATAATGCCGACAGATCACTGCTTCATAATCGCAATTTACAACATTTTAATTCCGTGGAAAATTTAAAAATGCTTTTGGGTTATCCCAAATTAGATAGCTTCTTAGTAAATGAAGAAATCCACCATTCAAAAGGTTTAAAGGATGTTAGCTATTGGATAAGAAATGCAAATGAAAAAAACAAAAGCCTTAGCCTAAATCAGCAATTGATTAATCTGGAAGAACTCAATGTATCTATAGCGAAGTCCAGCTATTGGCCGCAGATAATTGCTACTGGAAGTTATGCTCTCAGCAGTAATGATATATCCATTGGAGATAGGGATGTTCATGCGGAATCGAATGGATTTTCCATTGGAATTCAAGCAAGACTCCCTTTATTTGCTGGTTTTAGAAACTTAACTGCGGCAAAAAATGCAAAATTGGAACGGCGGGCTGTTGAACTCAACTTAAATAAAGTTCAATTGGAATTGGAATCATTGGTTAGAAGGCAATATGCTGTGCTGGTAAATGCCCATAGCCAAATTTCCTATGAGAAAGAAGCGGTGGAGCTTTCCAAGCGTAATTTGGATTTAAGTGAGGCACAATTGAAATTAGGCGGGGCAGAAAATCTGGAATTCAGAGAA
This sequence comes from Fibrobacteria bacterium, assembly GCA_050294405.1. Taxonomy (GTDB): domain Bacteria; phylum Fibrobacterota; class Fibrobacteria; order UBA11236; family JADFYW01; genus JBNKOC01. The sequence continues at coordinate 59,010 of JBNKOC010000031.1, forward strand.
GCACAATTAGCCTATTTTGAAGCGGAAGTTCGACTAGCTCAGGCTAAGTTTCAATATCAGTTAGCATCGGTGGAACTGGAACGTTTAAGCGGAATGTTTAGCTTAAACGAGTAGTTTTTAATTATAATTCTCCTCCAAAAGAAATGGATCGATTGCCAAATTTTTGTTTTACCTTGTCCATCGCGGTTTCGGTTTTTTCCCAACTAAATTTTTCATTTTGGTTAAAAAACAAATCCGTTTGAGTTCCATTGTCAAAATGAGTGATACCCACGCCTATCAGTCTTATTTTTTTGCCTTTAATTTTACAAACATCTATTAACTCCACAGCCGTTTCAAAAATAGTTTTGGAAGAATTGGTGGAAAGTGCCAAAGTTTTCCTTTTAGAGTGTCTGGAAAAATCACTGTTGCGATAGGTTAATACTACTGTTTTGCCGCTCATGTTAGCTTTTCGGGCTCTTTGAGCAACCTCACTGGACAGGCTCAGCAATAATTTTTTCCACTCCTGAATGTTGCTGTTGTCTTTTGAAAAAGTGTGTTCTCTTGAAATTGATTTGGCTTTTTCTCCGGCTTCCACAATTCTAAAATCAATGCCTCGGGATAAATTGTAGAGGTTAAGCCCCATCTTTCCAAATTTGTTTTCCAACTCATCCTTTTTTTTTCTTTGCAGATCCGATACATAATCGATACCCATTTTTTCTAAAATTTCTGAAGTCTTTTTTCCTACTCCCCAAATTCGCTTAATAGAAAATGGAGCAAGCCACTTAACAATTTCATCTTGTTTATCCGGCACTAATGTTATTCCGAATGGTTTATTTACATCAGAAGCGATTTTAGCCAAATACTTATTCGGCGCGACTCCAATGGAACATGTTAACTTTAATTTCTCCAGAATGTCCTTTTGTATGGTTTGGGCAGCTTTTAATGGGGGGCCATATAATTTTTTTGTTCCAGTCATGTCCAGAAAGGCTTCGTCCACTGAAATTTGTTCCACTTGAGGTGTGTATGTATAGAATATATCCATTAATTTTTTCGAGTAAAAAATATATTCTTTCATATTAGGCAATAAAAATATCCCCTGAGGGCATTTTTCATAAGCCTGGTTAATAGGCATTGCTGAGTGGACTCCAAATTTCCTGGCTTCATAGCTGGCAGCTGATACAACTCCCCGACCACCTGGCCGGGCCCCAACTATGACGGGTTTACCCTTTAGCGAAGGGTTATTTAAAACTTCCACAGAAGCGTAAAAGGCATCCATATCCACATGAAATACAACTTTGGAATTATGAATGTGTTTGTCCATATGGTCAAAAATATATTCTTTAAAACAGGGTATTTTTGTTATATTTCAAAAAGGTCGTACAATTATTATTTATGAGTAAAAAATTCGTTTATATTTTTGAGTTGCCGTCATGGGTTGGAAGTTTTCAGCCATTTTCCGTAAACAATAGCAGCCTGGAAAATTTTGAAGGATGCTTTCAAATTCATATGCCCATAAGTTTCACCTTGCAGAGCGGTATGTTTGGTGGCGAAGTAGAAGCCGACTTGGTATTTGATGGTTCCGAAGTCAGTTCACCCAATTTATTAGTTGAAAAATTACCTTTTTTGCCTAAACTAAATCGGGCTATTGAGTATGCTGAATGCGCCTTAAAGGGGGAACTCGATTTTATGGGTTTTAAGCAATCCATTGATTCCCTGTCCTTGCCCATTTCCCTTCGTGACGCCCTTATTAATCAGCTTTTTGAGTCAGCTCCCTATAATACCGGTCCAAGCACTATGTCAAAGCCGCAGTCCGAAAATGGCAATGGACTAAGCAAAATATTAACCCAAATGGATTTGGGCAGCGAAAAAACAGAGCCTAAATTAGCTGCCGAACAATTTGTAGAAGCCGCTGCGGAAGACAATACGGGTTTTATAATAAAAAAAGATACAGGTGAAGATTTTTTAAACGACCTTAAAAACTTAACTAAGGAAGTTCGTCGCCAGTTACTTGCTTCGCCACAACTTTGCGCCATATTCGATTTGTTTTTGAGCTTGTATACCTTGTCCAAGGCTTGCCGATCCAGAAACAAGCAGCATTTGTATGTTATTCCCGAGGGTGGGTTAAAAGAAGGTATGGCTACTGAGCTTAATGGTGTTTTTGGTGATTTCCATGTGGAATGCGTGGTGATCTATGGCGGGGACGCTATGCCGGAAACATCCACGCTATTAAATTGGGAAACCCAATGCTCTATGTTGGAAAGCCCGCTGTTTTTAAATTGGAAAATTGATTCCTTGGAAACAATTGATAAACTGGCCGAAATTCAAACCGCTTCCAACTACTCCCGCACTTATGTGTTTGGTGGATATGTGGCAATTAATCTGCAATACCGAGGAAACCAGTTGATAGGCTGGAAACCCTCTCATGTTAGTTTTTGTGAAGGGCTAATTCGTAACATGGAAGATGGATGGATGGTGCAGGGAGAGTATTATCGTTTGGAGGATCAGGGGGTTCTTGTGCAAAAAGGCAGGACATACGTTACTCAAGAGGTCTACAGCGAGGACGAATGGAGATTATGGGTGGAGCAAGGGGTTAATATGGTAAACTCCCAATGGAACTCTGATGTTGCGCTGTTTAAGCCTTTGGTGCCGCTAGCGGGAAATAAATTCTACTAACTAATAGGCTTTCAGAAAATAAAGCACAATAAGTAACAACAGGATAAACCCGGTAATTGAAACCCAATTAAGGGACTTTTTGCCAGAATTTTCGCCGAACTCCCTTTCCACACTTTCCTCATAATCAAAGGAATCTGGTGCCTCGGATGCAAATGGGTCGGCGTCTGGACTCCATCCGGTCTCGGAATCGCTTCCACAAAATTTACAGGATTTGGCCTTAAGAGGAAGCTCCTCCCCGCAATGAGGACAAACAAAATAATCAGACTCGTCCAAAGCTATTTTTCCACGGATTTGTACACCAAATGGAGCCCATCTCTAATGGTAAGCAAAACATGGTGGACAGAGGGGTCCTTTGAAACCAAAGTATTAAGACTATGGATAGCCATGGATTCGGCATCTTTAGGGGATAAAACCCGGCCATCCCAAAAGCAATTATCTAAAACCATCGCCCCGCCGATTCTCAATTTTTTCAGGGCTGTTTCATAATATTGTGGATAATTTTCTTTATCTGCATCGATAAACACAAAGTCAAACGGCCCTTCCAGTTTTTTTAGGGAGTCGAGCGCTGGGCCATTAATTATTTCGATTTTTTTGCCATGGGGACTTTGCTGGTGGAATTTTTGTGCCAATTCCATATTTTCTTTGGAAAGTTCCAGACTCGTTAATTTTCCATCGTCACCCAAGTTTTCTGCCATAAATAGAGAAGAATATCCAGTGAAAGTTCCTATTTCCAAAACACGTTTCGCAGCCAAAATTTTAACCATTAATCCAAGAAAATTGCCTACAAGGGGGCCGCAAAGCATTTCGGAATAAGGCACATTTTTTTCGGTATTTTCACGAATTTTTCTTAAAATGGGGGATTCTTCACTTGAAAACTCTTTGGCGTAACCTTCGATTTGGGAGGCAATGAGCTCCATAGTATTTCCTTTAATTTTAGGGGAACTTTAAAATTACCAATGAAGCGGTCATAAATCCATTTTTTTTTGGATTTAATGGGGGGATAGGAGTAAAATATTTAGGCAAATAACTCCTGCACCGGAAAATTAGAATTGGATTCTATGTGATTAGCTTTTTATTAATTATTGAGAATGAAAAAGAAGGGCATATTTTAAAGCAGGCATTTGAGCAATATGATATTAAAATCGTAATGTCCAAACCCACTTTTGCCAATTACATTCAAGCCGTTCAAACAAAGCCGAATATTGTCATTATTGAACTACCCAGAGATTGTAACCCGCAAAAAAAATTTGTGGGGATGTTAAAGGAAAATAATCAGGCTAAAAAAATACCAGTTTTAGGTTACGGGAACCATAACAAACAGTCCACCATTAAAACAATTCTTCAGGATGGCTTTAATGCTTATATGATAAGACCATTAAAGTTTATTCCTTTAACGGAATCCATCCAAAAACTTATTCCAGTTAAGCAGGATATTTTTAAACATAAAGCTGAAAAACAAGCATCGGACAGGGAAGATGATATCAAGTATCTTTTGGATTTATCCAAACCACCCATGGAAAAAATCGATTTGGTTGTGGGCTATGTTAAAAAGATGTTGGCCTTTCCCTTTACAGTGGCTAAAGTATTAAATGTAACATCAGATGAAAACTCGGGCGCCGGAGCTTTGGCCAAAGCCATAGAAGCTGACCCTGTAATCTCAGCCACAATACTAAAGGTAAGCAATACTGTAATTTTTGCCAGTCGCGATAAAGAAATCACCAGCGTTAAAGATGCGATTATTCGAATTGGCTTTATGGAAACCCGAAATATAGCCCTAAGCCTTTCGGTGATGAAACTATTTGATAATGATAAAACTAACTTTGGATTTAGTAGGATTGATTTTTGGTACCATAGTCTGGCAACGGGCCTGCTTGCAGAAAGGCTCGCCAAGAATACGGGTTTTCCCATAACCGGTGAAGCATTTTTAACAGGCCTGCTCCATGATTTTGGAGTAATATTACTGGATGAGTTTTTTAGTGATGTATTTCAAACAGTAATGGAGAAAACCACTGAGAATGGTTCCTGCTTTGTAGATGAGGTAGTGAACACTATCGGAATCAGCCACAACGATATAGTGGAACAACTGTTTGAAAACTGGAAGTTACCAGGAAGCATAGGTTTTGCCATTAAAAACCACAATAATTTCCAAGGAGAAATTCCTGCTTCTACCCCAGACAACAAAGCCCTTACTCAGGTAGTGGGTATGGCAAATATGCTTACTAAGACATATATTCTGGGTACAGAATGTGACAGGTTTATTCGTCCCATTGATGATATACATGTTAAAAAAATTAAATTGCCCCTGGGAATCACCCCTGCCATATTAAATTCTATTCATGATCAATTGAATGTTTATAATAAATTTTTGAAATTGGATGAAGGACGAAGCTTCCCCCTTACGGAACTTGAGATTGAAAATGCCCCTGTTACTAAGCTGATGTATCTGAACAGGCCTGAACGGATGTTGCCTATGGTGGAAGGTTATTTGAAGACCCAACAATATAAACTCAGCGTGCAAAAAGGGGAGGAGATTCCGGAAAAATTTGATGTTCCAGAAGTGGCCATAATTGATGCGACTAATTCAGATACAAATGAATCCATTGAGGCAATTATAACAGCCCTCAATAACAACGAGGCTAAACTTCCGGTTTCTTTTGTTTTGCTGTATCCTCCTGAATCGGAATTAAAGGACTTTCCAGTCAGGGAAGGAATTGAAAAACTGCCTCAGGAATTGGATTTGCGTTCCATAGATGAGGCCATTTCTAAAGCCAAAGGGGATGAATTGAGCTCTGAGGCAATTGCCAAAGAAATGGAAAAAGATAAGAAGGAAGGCGAAGAGGAAGAGGATATATTAGATGAGTTGGATAAAAATAAAATCGGCGAAGAAGACTTGACATCGGATATTGCCAAGCTTACCGACGACTAGTTGAAATTGATTTTATAGGTACATAACTTCGTTCTCAGTCGATGTCCGACCTCGATGTACAGGAAGTACATCATCGCCCGAACCTCTCCTTGCGGCCTCGTTCTGTCCGCTCTAAAATCAATTTCAAAGGTATGCGCGGATTGGGTGAAACAACATTTAGAATTATCGCGCTTGAATTAAAATGACATAACTTGGTTCTCAGTTGATGTCCGACCTCGATGTACAGGAAGTACATCATCGCCCGAACCTCTCCCTGCGGCCTCGTTCTGCCCGCTCTAAAATCAATTTCAAAGGTATGCGCGGATTGGGTGAAACAACATTTAGAATTGTCGCGCTTGAATTAAAGCGACATAAATTCATTCTCAGTTGATGTCCGACCCCGTTAGAAAAAAGGTCTGATGCCTATTCGCATCAGACCAGAGCTTATATTAATAAGGAAGAGAATAGAGTACTGAGTATATTTTATGACCACAATGGTTGTAAGGGCTGGCGCAGTATCCGCCGTGCGAAACCGTGATACCTCCTACAACATATTCTGTATACCTAAAATAAGATCCAACTCCAGAAATATTTCTGTTAACATAATTGTCTCCCCAGCCAAAATCCTGAGAAATTGAAGTCAGACTGTTATTCACATCCCACACACAGCTATAAGGCTGGCTGTCGCCGGATTTTGTTCCCATACCTAGTCGGGACCAACCGCTAACTTTGGAAAATCCAAAATTGTATTGCCATTTGCCCCAAACTCCATAGGATAAATGACCATGAGAACAGACACCGCTGGTACCCATTGATACCCAAGCCCAAATGTTACGAGTATTCCCGGGATTTTTGTAGCGTACCCAGTACCATTTGTTTGGATCACCAAGATTTTCGGTGTTGGTAAATTCTCTTTCAGATCCCACGTAGTAATACCCATAGTCACCATTGTAATCTAATGTAGTCGTGACATCATAACGGGGAGGAGGCATGGTTATGGCTTCCATTTGCTGCCGGGTAGGTTGAGCTAGAATTGAAGAAACCAGAACACCAAAAATCATGGAAAAAGTAAAAATTGAATTTTTCATTATTTACCTCCTTGAGCTTTGTAGTTTTCAATTTCAGCTGCGATTTCTTCGGGAATGCTGATATCTTCAGGTAGTTCCTTAAGAGGATTAATGCCATTCTCATCAGCTGATGTTTCTAGTTCAACAGGTTTTAAAGTTTTTTTAAGGTATGCCTCAGCCCGTGTGGCTGCCTCAGGATCTAAAACAGCGCCAGTTTTCATATCGTAGCGGGATTCGAGTTCTTTTATCAAATCAGTTTGGCCCTGGCTTTCTAACTGAGTTCTCATTTCATTTAGAATTTCTACTGGAAACTGATGGGGGACGTTTCCATAGTCATCGTATAAGAATTTTACTTCTTGAGGGGACTGGTATTCGTCCAGCATAGGCCCTTCGGCTAGATTGGATTGGCCTTTATCTCCTTGATTGCAGGCAACTAAGCCAGCAACTGACAGGTACATAAGGCCAGTCGTTATTTTATGAAAAGAAATCATTAATTTTCTCCTTTGACTAAAATGGTGATGAGTTAATTTGAGAGCTTTATTTTAATTCAAGTAAAAAAAATCTCTTAAATCTAAAGAATCTCAAATTCCTTTAAAAACTAAACAGAAGTAAAATGCGATAGGAATGAATGGGATGAAATGCACTATGTTGGGATGAAATGCACTTTTGCTTTTATTTTTTGAATAAAAATTAAAAGTCGAAGAAGCGAAGATTCATTTTAAAATGGTGGATATTTTTTAGGCAAATGTTTTTAAACTACAGTCCAAATATCCCTGCAACTTCCCGCATAACCGCATCCTCATCATTGCTCCACGTTGACCAGGTAGGAAAGGTTTGCCTTAATCCGGGGGTGGCGTTTTTCATGGCTTTTCCCAACCCAACTTCCTGAAGCATTTCCAAATCGTTTTCCGCATCTCCCATGGCAAAAACTCTGGAAAGAGGTATACCAATCCACTCACTCCATTTTTTTAAGGCACTGCCCTTGCTAACATCAAGCTTGGCAAACTCAGTGTATTCGGGATTTGACTTAATAATCTGGCAATGCTGTCGAAATTCTTTCTCAATTTTTTCCACTAAAGGGTCTCTGGCTTCAGCCGATGTAATGATGAGCATTTTTGTGATACCCTCCAAAGGAATACCTTCGGGCTGAGTAAAATAAGCTGCATAGTTGGCGCCGGTCTGGTTGCTGTAAAAATGTCCCCAATCCCAGTTACCTTGGGGTTGGAAAGCATATAGCCTGTTATTGGCGTAAATGTTTAGAAAATGGTTTTCCCGTTGGCACAATTCAATTACCTCAACTCGGGTATGGCTGCTAACATTTTCAGAAAATATGGTTTTAAGGCCGTTTCCATTTGCCTCCAGGAGTTTAGCACCATTGTAAGATATGATGCTGGCTGGAACTCCAATTTGCTTCCAAAAGGGTTTAATTGTAGCAGTCATGCGCCCCGAGGCGAGAATGAGGTGAACCCCCAATTTATGGGCCTTTCTGAGAGCCTCTGCATTTTCTTCAGAAAGCTTATGGGAGCTGTTTAGTAAAGTCCCGTCCAAATCCAGGGCTATGGCATCAAAGGGCAAATGGGGGTTTGTCATGCCACAAAGCTACCAAATATTGGCTTTTTTTGCAAAATTTTAAGGCTTTTTCCAAACTTAAAGATTTTCTTTAATTTTTGCTTAAGTTTTTCCTGAAAAATCCGATAATTAAAGTACAAGGATCTTTTTTGGCTCAAATTGGGTAATTCCGGGAGCCGGGAAAATTCCGCAGGGACGCCAATTAGTATCATGGAAGGGTCAAACAAAATGCCATTATGTATGATATCTAAAGGAGATTCACATGGTAATCGATAAGGCGCAGGGTCTATCCCTAATATCCCAATCCCAAAAAAATGACAAGAGTTTAAAGAGCATTTTTGAAAAGCTCTCCACGGGCAAAAAAATCAACAGAGCCAGCGACAATGCCGCTTTGTTGTCCATTGCCAAGGAACTGGAAAAACAGGTACGGGGCTTTCAGGCCGCAGAAAATAATATTGGCGATGCTTTAAGCGCCATAAGAGTATCTGATGGGGCCACGGATTCTATCTCTAATATGTTGCAGCGCCAACGGGAACTGGCTATTCAGGCCAATAACGGGACTTTAAATCAGAGCCAGCGCAATGCTTTAAATGATGAATTTCAAGCACTAACATCAGAAATTGATAGGCAAAGCAGAGCCGCTCAATTTAACAAGCAGTCCCTATTAGATGGCCAAAGCGCTTTAAGCAATGGCACAGGAGTGGTCCAGGCCGGGGCGAACAATACATCCAATGATCAGGTAACCTTGCCGGGAGCCGATGTGCGGGCCAGCACTTTGGGTATTGATAATTTGGATATTTCCAATCCGGCTAATATAAGCTCTGCCATTAGCGCCATCGACAGTGCTAGGGCACAGGTAAGTTCAGTTAGAACCAATCTGGGTTCCAGCTATAATCGTTTGGAATCTGCCGGTGAGAACGCTGCCAACACCCGTATCAATACCGCCAATGCTTTGTCTTTAGCTGAGGATTTGGATTATGCGGAAGGGGTTGCTGACCAAGCTCGTGCCAGCTTGCTTCAGCAGAGCAATATTGAAGCTACCCGAAATTTTAATAACATAGCCCGTAACAATTTAAGTGCTTTGTTATCGGGACAATTTTAGTTTTCTACCATGAAAAAAAATCCTGAAGGGGCCAGCGAGCAATATCGCAATTCCAATGTCATGACCGCAGGCAAGGTTAAAAGCGTTGAGCTTTTACTGGAAAAGGCGTCCCATTTATTAAGTCCTCCTGATGAAGTTGAGGAAGAGGAAATGCTGAATAACATTCGCCAGGTTCGAAACATTTTAACCCAGTTGCAAATGTCGCTTAATTTGAAAAATGGCGAGGCCGCGGTTCACATTTTCGAAGTATATGAGTTGGCTCAAAAGGCTTTGGAAGACCCCAGTGAAAAGTCCCTGGATGTGGCCCGCTATTTGATTAGGGATTTGTTGAAAACAATTAGACTGGCCTTCGGCCATTAATTCGCGCCGAATTGATTTCCAAAGAAAAATACATTGTGAAATGCGGTTGCAAGCCGCATAGTAAAGCTATTTATTGATAAATGTTCCCGATTAGAGTTTCCCGCTAAGGGGTTTTCTATTTCAATGTTGCGTCTGGCGTAACCCACATTCCAGTAAATGGATATTTGGTCCATTACTTTAAATACAAAGCTGCAATCTAAAATAAAGGAATTGCCCCGGGCTTCCTGAAACCAGTCTTTCCCTAACATGTTAACGGTTGCCGATGGATTGGCGTGAATACCTTCAGCTATGGGAAAAACCGTTTGGTATTGGATTCCGATTTCCTGGGCAAGGTTTTTTTCCGGAGCAAAATTGGGAGAACTGGCATGTATATACCCAATGCTAATTTGATTTAGGTTGAGGCCTAAACCATGTAATACATTTTCCCCGGCGAAAAGTCCAAGCTCCAAATGGGGGACAAACCCAACAGCTTCAATTAATACCACATTGAGGCGGTTATCTCTGGAGGACTCCAAACTTGCTTCAGCTTGCTGGTTTACTCTTTTTTCTGTAAAAGAAAAATTACTGAGCCCCATTAGGTTTAAAAAAGCGGCTCCAAAACCGGAATAATCAAACTTTAGATAACTGTATCCGGTAAAATCCACCATTTGTACAGTGGGCCAGTAAATAGTTGAACCGGAAATATCCAAGGGAGTGGCCTCGGAGGTATTTTGGTTGGCTGTTTTTGACAGTGGAAGGCTGGAGCTGTTAACCTGAACTCCTGTAAAAGGCATCCATAAAGAGTGGCGAACCTCTTCTCCAGAAAAGAGGGGAAGGGCAAAAATAAAACAAATAGCTAAAATAATTCTGGAAAAGGTCCTCATGGGAAGCCTCCATAATTAATTTGAGGGGATAATTCTACTGTTTTAGTCTCTGAGGAAATAATGACAACTTGGTTTAGAATTAGAATGGATGAACAAGTCCGACGACTTCTATGCATTTTATAATAGGAAAACCAGGTCAGTAAAGTTTTTTTTAATATAATTATTTTGAATAAATATTCAATTAAATTCTTGTTGTTTGCCAGTCTGATATTGGGCAAGTTTTCTGGTTTTTGTTTGGCTAAAGACGCAGTCCTGGTTTTTGAAAACAAATCAAAGCAATCTAAATTGTTGGAACTCTACACTTCTCAAGGCTGTAGCTCTTGTCCGCCCGCCGAAAGGTGGATTACCGCCATGTTGTACCATCCCGATTTATGGACAAAAGTTTTCCCGGTGGCTTTTCATGTAAGTTATTGGGATTACCTGGGTTGGAAAGACCCTTTTGCCAATGCTAAATACAACTCCAGACAGGAAATGCTGGCTGGCGAAAATACCAGCGGTTCTATTTATACTCCCGGTTTTTATTTAAATGCCCAGGAGTGGAGAGGTTGGAGAAAAGGGGAGGAGCTAGAAAGCAGTAAAAAGACTAGCGGGAATTTGAAGTTCAAAATTTCGGGAAATAAAATTTTGGTTGAATACCACTCCTTAGGTAGTTTGGCGAAACCCAAAACCTTGCGCCTGTGGGTGTCTCAACTAGGATTTGGGCTTACAAACCATGTTGATAAGGGAGAAAATGCAGGTAAAAAAATAACTCAGGATTTTGTGGTTTTATCTCTGGAAAATTTCTCTTCTAACAATGGAGTCTGGGAGTTTGAAATGCCCCCTTTCCAACATAAAGGCAAACACGCCATAGTAGTTTGGGTGAGTGAAGATCTGTTTTTAACTCCCCTTCAGGTTGCAGGTGGGTGGTTGGATTAATTTTGCCTAGGGCTTTGAAATAACAAATTTTCTGGATTTCCCATCACGATAAAGCGCAAAATATATTCCTGCTTTTAGGTTTTGAGTTTGAGCCCATTCTTTAAAATTGTTTCCCTGAACCTCTATACGACTGCCGTCAATTCGGTGTACAGATAATATTTCGTCTGAATTGGGGATATATACAATGGCTGCAGACTGGGGTTTATTTACGGGAATGGGGATGTTGTTTTCTATTCTGGGAATAATTTGGGTTTCAATATCCCAGCCTGTTATTTTTGATAGGTTTTGCATTTCTGCGGCTAAGGCGGCCTCTCGTTCATCCAAATAAGTTATTGCCTCTGGGCATTCGGGCTCACCTTTCCAGGGGTGGCGCAATATGTATCTGGCCTGGTAAAATTGGGTATTACCCGTTTCCTGAAAGGTTATATCTTCAGGGAAAGACTGCGCATTATAGCGAACATGCATCCTGGTTATGTATACAGGGGTTCCGCCTTTTACATCATTAGGATCTATCCAGTTTACCCCCAATTTAACAAGGCTGGTATCGGGTATGATGTTGGTGGCACAAGGATCACAGGTTCTCATATTCCAAAAATATTCTGTAAAAACGGCTTGATGGTTGTATTTTGCCGCTAAATTATAAAACATGGATTTGTAAAATGGTCCAAAATCTTCGGCCACAAAAGAAGGCAAGTCAAGCCCTGTGGGCAGTTCCACATTCTGATAATTAAGGGCTTCTACCCGGCCTTTGCTGGAGATAGCGTATATTAGCAACTCTTGCAAGCCCTGGGAATTTACAGTACCTAGACGAAGGGGCAGCATAAACTTTTCAGAATTAAAGTTTACCTGCAATGGCCTTAAACTGTTTACACCTAGTTTTTTTAATTCTTCCACATTTACTTTAGCCACAAAGAATTTCATCCCTTGTTTGATATAACTTCCCAATACATCCGTGGCCCCTGGGGGAATCTTATATCCATTGGAATTAAGCCAACTCTCAAGCGCATTGCTTTCTGTAGAGGAGAGAATGGTGATATCAAATTCACCCACTGTGTATTGAGCTTCAATTGTGACTTCGTCATCTAAAGTTTTAAAATTGGTTAGACCTCCTGTCATATCAAATTCCAATATGGGATAACAAGGATCGTAATCCTGATATTCCACCAATCGCGGAGCAGAGTATTTATCAATATGGTCCAAAAGCTCCTGAGGAATGACTTTGATTTGATCTTCCGTTAAGACCTCGGGTACGGGAATAACCGTAGCAAACTCATTAACATTGCCTTTAAAATCGCTGGCCATAGTAATACTGGTGCTGTTTCCCTCCCGAGTAAGAATAACCTGAGAGGCCTCGTTAAAGAGTTCGGCGTCGGCACCTGCCACATAAAAACCGCAAAAGCTATAAATGGTTTGGGATAACGTCGCCAGAATTAGAGCGGGTGTTAGGATTTTTTTCATGGAAAACTCCTTGTGGTTGTGGCTGTGGTTGTGGCTTCCATTGGTATAATGGACCAGGAAAGAAAAAATCGTAAATAGGAACCAGAGGAAAACAAATAACTAAAGCCCAAATAGCTGCGTTGGGTATGAAAAAGTGAAATTGCATTATGTAACATACCAGAGCTACGCTAATGGCAAATAAAATCCGCCCTGTCCTTTGGTTAGGAAGGGTTTTGGGGTCGGATATCATGTAGAATGCAAAAAGTAAAAAGGCGGCACGGCTAATTTGATGTAAAGGAATAGCTAAAGGATCTCCCAAATAAAAGGCTCGCCCCATGATTAAAACAAAAAATGTGGCTAAAAAACTAAGTGTAACATCGCTTGTACGAGAGCGATATAGCACGAGGCCGCCCATGGACATTAAAAAGAAAAAAATAAAGGGCTCTGTGCCCCATTGGCCTGGGGATACCCAGACTTTATCCGAAAGAAGCATCCCTAATGCAAGTGCAATGTTCGTAGGGTTAAACATATGTTTTTCCCGAAAACGGATAATAAATTTGCTGTATATAGCAATAGCCACCACGGTAAATAGCCAGAACCAGGAGTCGGTTCGAAGTAATATAACCAGAGACAGGGAGGATATTAGGGAGCTTAAAAAGGAGAAAGGAATTTTTAAAAACTTCATGGCGCTCCACTGAAAAAATTGGGCGCTAAATAATATGGATGTAATTTGAAGAGCTGATACTTTGAATTGAGCCCAAAATATGCCATAACATATTATGGATAAAAGCACGGTTATTTGATAATAACGAGGATCTTTTAATAACAGGAAAGATCTTCTTATTGATTCGGCTTTTGGGTTGCTTTGCTCGGCCAACTCATTATTCCATTTAAATTGTAGTGTATTTAATATTATGTAAAACCTAAAAATAAGCAATTATTATTTTAAAAATTCTAAAAAATACTGTATTCGTAGTGTATTCTATTTAATAATTGGCTGGAATTAGTGGTTTTAGCAGAAAAAGCCCTGGCAAATCCGAGGGATTGATAAAAAAAACAGGCCCGTTTGTGACCTGGCCAACAAAAAATGTATACTTTTGAGAGATGAATTTGAACTATTGAAATGCGGGGGCGCTCCGGTTTCGACGGGTTTAATGAAGTAATAGTTGCATGCAGAGGTTTCGGTTGGCCTCTTAAAAAAACCGAAAAACAATAAATGCAGAAGATTACTCTTATGCAATGGCTGCCTAGTCTATAGGACGGCCACGGTTTGCTGCCTTACGCCTTAAGGGGTATCAAACCGCCATACATTCAGGCTGGGTCGATGTAATGTTTAGGTGCATCGGCTGAGATTTTCTAAACTAGCGACCAACTCAGCCGGCAGCTTGGGCGGGGGAGGGGGCGAATCTCAAATCAGCTGAAAAGCATGTAGGAGCGGTTATGGACTTTTATTCGGACGCGGGTTCGACTCCCGCCGCCTCCATTTTTTAGTCAAAACACAAAACTTACGGGAAAGCCAATTCCAAAAAAAGATTTGGAAAAATTCAATTCATATCTTCCCAAAAGGCCTATACCCATTTTGCTTTTCCCAATATCTATGTAATAAACAGATTCAAATTTTATAGGAATATTGAGAGAGGAATAATTTTTATAATCCGGAGGTCGCTGCCCTCTTTTTTGAAAACGTTCTCTTCCGTAAAAATACCCGAAACCCGAATAACAGCTTAACTCCAAATTTTTTAGCCAATAATTTTTGCCAATTAATATTGAGGGGTTTATTAAATATACATAACCCGACCATTCGTCACATACAATACAAAAATTTTGAACACCCTCTATATAGCCGCCAAAATTTATTTTTCCATATTTAAAATATTCAAAAGAAATGCTTCCGCTCACATCAAAATAATTTAGGGCTAGTTTTAGATTATTTTTTGAATTCGTAATACTTGCAGCAAGTAAAAGCCCAAATAAAATTTTAGCAAGCTTGAAAGAATTTAATCCCATAAAGTTATTGAGCCACCATTTTCAAAATCTGTATTTTTGGTCATGCTTCCATTACATTTGGGGCAAGGGTGGGATTTTTTCCATTTAATTAGACTTGTCTTCCCTGGCAATGAGAACAAGTTTGGTCTAAGGGGTTATTTTCGTACATTTCGAGGTTTAATTCCCTTCGAAAATCATCTGATTCAATATCAACCAATTCCTTGCAATCCAGGCAAATATGAGTTTCTAAGGTTATAAGCATTCCGTTTTCAATTCCACCACAAATCTCATCAACGGCGTACCCGCATTTTTTGCACTGGAAGGAAAACTTTTTGCCCATAATATTTTGACCTTGTCCAAAAATTAAAAAAAAATTGCCGCAGCCGACGCTCCAGCAGGGCTTAAAAATACCCTGTGCGTATTTAAAAAACTTATAATCTCCTCTAAATCTAAGACCACATCGTCTGTTAATTTAGTTGGCCAAATTCAAAGATATATGGGTTATGTTCTGGAAGAATTAGCTGAAAAAAACCAAAACACTAAGGGTATTACAATTGGGCTTGAAAATGATTTGGAAAAGCCCATTGTGAGCTCCACAAAAAAGTACAATGCCTTTTTAAAAGAGCTGGGATTGCCCCCTTGGCGGGGAAGGTCATAAATCCGGCCTATTTCCACCCAAAACCCCTAAAATAACTCGCAAAAAATTACGAAATATTGTATAATTAACACATAAGTCGCAAAAAATTGCGATGTAAAAAAGGGTGCAAAATGACCATAGAAGCGGACATTAAAGAACTGGGAAGTTGGGTGGCCCGCACAAGAATACAAAATCAAATCACCCAAGCAGAATTGGCCAACCGCTGTGGAGTGGCCAAGCGCACGTTGGAACGCTTTGAACAAGGCGAATCCATTGGCCTTTCCACCTTCCTAAAAATTTTAAAGGAACTAAATCTATTTCAGGAATTAAAATCTCTAATACCTGAAAAAGTGGAAGGTCCCATGTCTGTATTGCGTGGGGAAAGAAAAATTAAGAAAAGGGTTCGTAGCAAAATGGAAGATCCCACTAAAGGCAAGTGGGTCTGGGGGGAAGATAAATGAAAACAGTGGCCGAGGTGCGTCTTTGGGGAACTACGGTAGGAGCAGTTTCCTTAGATCCTGGCCAGACTACAGCCTCATTTGAATATAATCCCGACTTTTTGCCCAGTAACATTGAAGTGGCCCCTTTAACCATGCCCTTATCCCGAAACATCTACCGTTTTCCTTCTTTAAACCTGCAAACATTCCACGGCTTACCGGGCCTTCTGGCCGATTCTCTGCCAGATACCTTTGGAAATGCGCTCATAGATGCCTGGTTGGCAAGTCAGGGCAGAGAGCCCTCCACTTTTAATGCTATTGAACGCTTATGTTATACAGGTCAAAGGGGAATGGGAGCTCTTGAGTTTTATCCCGTGACAGGACCCAGCGCAGAAAAAGGTGATGTTATTGAAGTTAAGGAATTGGTGGAGCTAGCCTCAAAAATATTAAGCTCCAGAGGAAAGATAAAAGGAAATTTTAAAGGTAAAAAACGAAGTGAAGCCCTGGAACGAATATTAAATGTGGGCACTTCAGCTGGCGGCGCGAGGGCCAAAGCGGTTATAGCCTGGAACCCGACAACGGGAGAAGTGCGTTCCGGCCAGCTGGACGCACCGGATGGATACGAACATTGGATTTTAAAGTTTGATGGCGTGGAGGATAATAAAGACAAGGAGTTGAACGATCCCAAGGGGTATGGCGCCATTGAATATGCCTATTCTTTAATGGCTAAGGACATTGGCATTGAGATGGCTGAATGTAGGCTACTAGAAGAAAATGGGCGCAGGCATTTTATGACCAGGCGATTTGATCGAAGAAATAAGGGCGAAAAGGTTCACATGCAAACATTGGGTTCCATAGCTCATTTAGACTACAACATGGCGGGAACTTCAAGTTATGAGCAGGCTTTTTATGTGGTTCGAAAATTGGGCCTTGCCACAGATACGGTGGAAAAGCTGTTCCAGCGTGCTATCTTTAACATTGTGGCCCGTAACCAGGATGATCATGTTAAGAACATCGCCTTTTTAATGAATAAAAAAGGGCAGTGGAGTTTGGCTCCTGCTTATGATTTGAATTACGCTTATCAGCCTCAGGGGCTTTGGACGGCACGGCATCAAATGAGTTTAAATGGCAAACGGGAAAATTTTGAATTGGAAGACATTGAAGCCGCTGGTAAAAAGGCAGGGCTTAAAAATGGAAAAGCCAAGTCTCTTTTGAGCGATGTTGTTAAGCTGGTTAAAAACTGGGATGACTATGCCCATGAGGCAAAGGTTTCGAAACAGCACAAACAGCTGGTGAAGTCTAATTTGCGGTTAAAGTGGCGGGGGATATAAAGGCTAAAGCCGGGCACAAAGGAAACTTTGAAACCCGGTTTAACAATAGCTTCAACCTTCTTTTTTATCTTTTTTCTCTTTAACGCTGTTTACATCCAGTCCAGCTTGGAGCCAACCCTTGATGCCGCCTTTATAATGTTTGATGTTTTTATAGCCCTGGGCTTCAAGTTCATCAGCCGCTTTGCACCAGGCCTGACAACCGGGACCTCCGCAATAGGCGACTATCAGCGCATCCTTATCTTTAGGCAACTTGCTTTTAAAATCTGAAGAACTGAAGTGAATAGCTCCGGGAATATGCGCCTTTTCATAGGACTCCTGTCCATTTGCATCCACTAGAACCACTTTTTTAGACTTAATGTATTTAACCAATTCATCTTGCCCAATTTCGGGGAACTTAGAATTGTAATATTCCTTATCTTTGGCCCCTGGAACTTTAATCTCGCTGCTTTTTTTATCCATGTCTTTTTTTTCTCCCGAAAAAACCAGCCCTGGAATTACCATGGAAATTAAAGACAATCCAATAAACAATTTCCTCATTTAAACCCTCCTTTAGTTGTATGGAACTTCAGGAATAATATATGATTTTATTTTTTTTAAAACCCAAAGGAAGTAAATCCCTCGTTTTACCAACCGAAATAAGGGTATCCTCACTCCAAGATAAGCGTTCCACTTTCAGCAGGGCGTTCTTCCAGATTCCATATATATAAGCCTTGAGGAAGATTTGGGGCTAATCCTTTCCCGCCACTTAACGTAATTTTTGCCTGAATCGTTCCCGATATATCTGAAATGTTAATAACTTCGTTCTGCTTACCGGGCAAATAAAGAAATCCATCTCTAATGTGCATCTGTTTCAATTTGGTTGCGTTTTTTAAGGAACGGATCCCGACTTCCGGTTCCAAACCATCCACTATACCTTGCCGAAACTGGTAATAGGCATCTTTTGGGTTGTAGTCTTCATCGAAAAGCAAGGCACTTTGTCCCATTCGCCAGTATTCGTTGGAGTTATCAGCAACTCCCCACATGCAAAGCCAATTCACCCCTGCGCTTACCGATGCTTTGACAAAATCGTAGAGACTTTTAGCCTGAAGGCTGTCATAGGCCGGAGTACGGTGGGCGCTGGTGGAGGCAGCAATAGGATCGTCATCCCCATAATCAATTTCCGTTATATAAACCTCCAGCCCGAGGTCCCGATATTGTTTGATAGCGTTTTTCAAATTATCCCAGTTGTAAGTTTTGTCTGTGCGAAAATGTCCTTGAAAACCTATAGCATCAAGGGGCACCCCTGAATTAAGCAAGTGTTTGACGAGCTGATAAAAGGCCAGAGATTTTTTGGAACCATCCCAAAATTCTATACTATAGTCCCGCAGCTCCAGTTTGGCATTTGTATACTGACGGCTGATTTCAAAAGCGCGGCGGATGTATTTGGGATGTTGGTCATATACTTTTTCTTCACCGGTTAGTCCCGATTTATCCTCTTCCCATCCCATATCCTGCCAGGGGCATTTATCGGCATTGGCATCCGAGGGTTTATTTTCCCAATAATTTCCATTCCACATAAAGGCTTCGTTCACAACATTCCAATAGTCCACCTTCTGGGCATTGTTGTTGGATTGCATGATTTCGGCGATCCATCGGTTAAGCAAATTTTCAAGCTCGGCCTCCGTCCAGGATCCAGTTCCTTCCTGAAGCCAGGTAGGAAAGTAGTTTCCAGAGCCAGCAAGCAAATGCACAGCGATTTTTTTGCCTTGAGCTTCCGCCCAGTTAATGACGCGGTTAGTTTTGCTGAGATCAAAGGATACATCATTTAAACCGGAACCAGTCCATGTATCCCAGGCAGGGTATGCAGTTGTTTGCACAAGCCCGAACTCCCGTTGCATGACTGTTTGGACTTTGGCTGAGGAAGGCCACTCAAAAAGCCCTTCCTTTTCTGCAAATCCCACTTCAGCCGTGGCGCCGATAAGCAAGCCATTATCAGTTAGGGCTTTTCCATCCGGAACTGTTTGGGAAAATATCAATTCAAGTCCCCCCTGTAAAATAAATAGACAGACACTTACTTTCAGTTTGCTAAACATCATTTCTCCTCATGGGAATTAAGAAATAGTTTTAGAAACAAGCTATTCTGGATAGTAGTTGGGGACAAGCTAAAGTGAACCATTAAATAACTTTACCGTATTAACCGTATTAGATATCTTTACGCTGATGGATAGTTTTGTAGCCAAAATTTTGCAAAACCCTGGTCTAGACCATGCAGCTTTGCCTTCTATCCGGCAATTAGCCGTCCATTTCAATATGTCTACGACGACCGTCCACAAGGCTTTGCGGGAGATTGAAGGCCAGGGAAAAATCTATTGTATTCCCAGTAAAGGTTTTTTTTGGGGTGATGGTCCGGAAAAAAAAAAGATGCCCAGTGCTCGGACAACATCCAAGTTTGAAGAGGCCAAGGCCCGTTTATTTTCTGATTTTCAATGCGGAGCTTACCACCCCAGTAATCCGCTTCCCACCCAACAAGCCCTATCCCAGTTATATAAAGTTTCTCCATCCCGAATAGGTGTTTTGTTGCGGTATTTTGATCAAATTGGGGTGCTTACGCGCAAAGGTCGTTCATATTTCCTTTCGCCTCCTCTTTTAAGTCGCTCTAGTGCAACCGTGCTTTTGGTCTCCCGATGCAATGTCCATGGTCAATTGCTTTTTAATTCCGAACGGGAAACGGATTTTATGAAAGCTTTTCAAAGGGAACGGATGAGATTGAATTTGAGGCTAGAGGTTGCCGGTTGGTTTGAAGATGATTCTGGTATTGGCAAATTCCTGGACCAAAATGGCAAAAAATTCCAAATGGATTCTATTGGCGGTGTGCTTTTCGGAGCCATAGTATCCACCTGGTTGATGCGATCTCCCTTGTATGTATTGAAGAGCCTATGGAAATTAAACATCCCGGTATCTATATGGTGGGAACACCCAAAGAAGCATTTTCCCCGGTTGAATAGAAACAGGCCTTCAACTATTGGGTTTAACATTTCATTTGGCCAATCCGCAGGAGTTGCTGTGGGCCAACATTTAAACAGCTGCGGGCATAAATGTATAGCTTTTATTTCTCCCTTTCACGGGAGTGAGTGGTCTTTAAACCGACTTGCTGGTTTGGAGCAGGGTTTTTGTCATTTGTCCAATTCGCTCAATACATATACAGATGACAAATATGACAGTGCGGGAACAATCCATAAAATGGCTGGCTTTGAAAAGGGTGAACAAATCATTCGCCAAATATTGGAAAACTTTCTCGATGAGACCGATTTGTTGGATGAAACCGTATGGGTTACGGTAAATGATCACACAGCTTTAATATTAATTGAAACTTTAAAAGAAAGGGGGATTGCAAGGCCTTATATCATTTCCTTCGATAACTCAACCATTGCCGAAGCCAATCGAATCGACTCCTTTGAATTTCATACGGAAGGCATGGTACGCCAAATGTTCTATCACCTCCAACATCCCGGGGCAATACTTTATAAAGATCAGGGGCTACATGAAATGGTGGGGCGACTAGTGGTAAGGGGGTAATAGTTTATCAGGGGCTTTTCTTTGAATATGGTATGGAAATGTTTTAGGGATGAATTGAAGTGAAAGTAAAATGTTAATTTCAATCTTTTCCCAAAACAATATTTTCATTGATCATTCTGGACAACCCTTTGGTAAATGCAAAAGAACTGCTGGAATTAATTATTCCTTAATAAAAGAGCAGCAGTAATCCGTTATTTCTTTTACTTTGAGCTGAAAGGAAGAATTAGCTGGAACTTCAAATTGAGTGCCTTCGGTAAAACCTTGCCAGGATTTACTTTCCGGCAATAGGACATTAAAAAAGCAAAAGAGTAACTCAAAAAGTACTAAAGCCAGTGAAATTTAATTGCTGTACTCGCTGGGATGGCAGAAAGGGCACTCCTTGAGGCAATGATAAAGAGGTGCCCTTCATGCACATCTTAGCACGAATTCCAACTAGGGGAGAGAATAAAGCACCGAATATAATTGGTGCCCACAGTAAAACTCTCCACATGTTCCTGAAAAATGGGATCTACGTCTGAAAGTCTCCTATCAGAACCAACATAAAAGTATCCGTAATCGTCAACATAATCTAATGTTGTTGTCATGTCGTAGCGAGGAGGGGGCATTGTAATAGCCTCCATTTGCTGCCGCGTTGGTTGAGCTAAAGAAAGGGATGCTAACATAACAATGAAGATAACTGATAATTGAAAACCCAAACGCATTACTTGCCTCTCTCAGAATGATGTTCTTTAATTTGGGAGGCGATTTCTTCAGGAATATCTATTCCTTCCTGCAATTCTTCCAGGGCAACAGGTCCTGTTGCTCCGTCCGATTCGTCCATTTCAAATTGGGGTAGGGTATGTTTTAGATATTTCTCTGCGCGTCCAGCTTCCTCCGGATCTAAAACATACCCAGTTAACATATCATAACGGTTTTCTAAATCCTTAGCTAAGTCTTTTCTATCTTGAGCCATAAGCTGTTGATATATTTCACGAAGCATTTCTACCGGAAATTGAAGGGGAACATTGCCGTAATCGTCGTATAAAAAACGAACTTCATCTGGAGAATTATATGTAAATGGCATTTCTTCCTGATTTAATGGCTGCTTGCTTGATTCAGATTGGTTGCAGGCAAAAACCAAGGTGATGCCAAGCCCAACAAATCCCCACCTTGCTTTTTTTATAATTTCCACTTATACTCTCCTGAATAATAAGACATAGCAGAAACTCTTCGCTTTATGAACCGCCGTTAAATTGCCGGTAAAAGAGTTCCCTAATTCCTTTACTTGAAAAAAAATTAATCAGAAAGAAAGCTCTTATGGGCCATCCTGTGATGAAACGCTATAATATGGGATAAAATGCACTAACCCGGAAAAATGAACCCCAAAAGCCTAATCTTGAAGGATTTGGTGATTTTTTTAAAGTGCATTTGGTCACAACTAAGTGCGTTTCGTCCCAAATTTCTAAAACTTTAGTCAGGCAGAATTATCTTTTTTTCGGTTCGAAAAAAGGAGGAATTTTGAAGCTTGAAAAACAATTACTAACAACGATTTTGGTCTTATTTACCGGAATGTCCTTCGGCCAGATAAGCAAAGTGGATCACTGGGATGGTAGCGGAACCATTAAAATACGTGTCAAAACCTGCGAAGCCGCGGAAAGCCAATATGATGCCATGAACGACAGGCAGGTTGTGCAAACGTCCTGCGGACAAGATGCTGAAGATATGCAGGATGGACCTTGGATTATGGTTGGTGGGGGAGCGGATATTTGCTGTAACTCAGCAGCCACTTTACAGCGCAATGCTCCGGACACCGATGAATTATGGCACGCTCGCTCTTCAGATCTTCCAGGAAATCCACCACATGAACTTCGTCCTTACATTGTGTTAATGCAATTATATGATGATGTGGGAAATGCTTTTGTGCCGGAAACCAGGGTGGAAGATGATAATTCAAATCTATGTCAACCAGATGTTAATGGGTTCTGTACAAGTGATGGTATGTTTAGCCATTGGGGAGGGACTTTTGATCATTTGACTCTAGTAGGAGGGGGAGCTCAGATTGTCCCCGAGGGACGCGGATATGGCGGTATTAATGAATCTCGGCCAATTGCTAGTGAAAATGGTGAATTAGCATGGAGATCTGGAGCTAAACTGGAATTGGATGATTTTACGGTTAGGTCCTGGCTGATTGGGATCGATTTGTGTCCGGATGAATGGAACGGACAATGTTTAAGCTTTCCTTTGATAAGTGAAATGTTTTCCCAGGCCACATCAGGCCGCAATAGTATAAACTATTCTATTCCCCCTTCCTGGATACCCACATCCATTGGCGGCCAAGCCGTTTTCTATGGAAATCAGGTTCGTTACCTGGAAGATTTATTTCCTTTTAACGGTACAAATCGGGGCTTAAAAATTGAGTCTAAACCAGGAGGTAGTACAAATTCCGGGCAAACTATTGGGACTGCCTTAGTTTTGGGAAGGTCGGCAGCTACATATCAATACAATGCCATAAGGTTCAATACTGCCGGAACTGCTTTTTATCGCAATCCAAGCAGCTCCAGTCTTTGGCAAACAAACCAATATCCCCTGGGAGATAGAGGACGTTGGCATTTACAACCTGTGAATAACAGCGAATATTTGGTTCGCAACGGCAATCCCGATGAAGGTTTTGAATGTGCCTATTGGAATGGAGGAAACAATGTAAGTGTAGCTAGCTGCCAGGAAAATAACTCAAGCTTCCGCTGGACAAAAATAGGTTCCAATGTTTTTCAGCTTAACAATGTAGCATCTGGCACTTGTATTGATAATGGAAACCAGGGGTTTACTAGCTCGGCTCTAAGCCTTCAAAATTGTAATTCTGGTTATTCAGCAGAACAGTCTCTTATATTAGATGCTTATGATTGGCCTAAGATGCCTGGAGGTTATCCCGAAATCACAGGTAAAACCTTTCAGCTTCAATTTGCGCATTCATTAAAATGCCTTGATGCTTTTAACAACTTCAGCGGAGCTAATGTGGGCCAATGGAACTGTCATGGAGGAGAAAATCAAAAGTGGAAGTTCAACCAAAAATCTGGCGTATATTATGAAGTTATTGATGTTCGTGACAACCTTTGCCTTGAGGTTAGCGGAAGCAGCAATCAAACGGGTGCAAATATTCAGGTGGCCAGCTGTACTGGAGGCGATAATCAATTATTTACTCCAATATATATATCCGAATATGAATACAACCTGCAGAATAAAAACAGCAATCTCCTACTGGATGTGAGCGGTAATTCCCAAAGCGATGGGGCTAATGTAATCCAGTATTACCCCACAGCTGGCGATAATCAAAAGATTATTTTTTCAGAATTAGCCTCAAGCCAGGCTCCTGGATTTGTGTGCACAGGCGCCTGTCTATCGGCCCAACCGTTGTCCCCCCAAACAAACGCGGTGCTTAATACCACAGGGGAACGCTGGTATGTGGTTTCTGGAAATGTAAATGGATGGCAGGCATCGGAAATGGCTGGCCGCACCATTAAAGTAAATGGCGTTACTTTAAACCCGGGACAAATGCCCCTTCCAGCAAAAGTTAATGGAAACTATTACTTCCATTTTTCTTCCGGGAACAATGATTGGGCATCCTGGAGCTACTGGAACTGATGAAGTAGTTTACAAGAAATTGGTTTGATGTTTTGCTGTGCTGATTTGCCGGGGGTTTGGTTGCCCCTGGCATTTCTTTTTTTAGAGAAAATTTACCTATTCTATTAACATAATTTGGGATGTCATTTGCTCTCCCGCAACAACTTTAAATAAATAAAGTCCGGGATTAACTGCTATTTGGCTTTTGTTTGTGCCATCCCATCGAATAGTATTTTCGTTTGAATTATCCGAAGTGGATCTAAGTGTTTTGATTTTTTTACCAGTAGTGGTATAAATTTCCAAGGTAGTTTGGGTTCCCGCAGCTGAAAAAGTAGTTACTGCCATGGGATAGGCATTGCTTTTGGAAAATGCAAAAGCAGACCCGAAATGGTTGCGGATGGGCCGTTCTATTTTTGTTTCTTCCCTCGGAACTTGTAGGTGAAGGTAAGCGCCGTATTTGCCGCCAGCCATAACATCCATAAAGCCATCGTCATTTACATCAGCATAGGCCACAGAAACGCCAATTCCCGATTTATTATCAATTAGGTGAGGAATATAGCTTGCAGAGCCATCCTCTTCCCGTTGCAATTGAAACCAGTAAACAACCGGGTCCCCAGTGGCATCAGGGTCCTGGTTACCGGAGCCGTGTACCATCCACCTTTTTCCCGCTAAAATATCTAAGAGTCCATCTCCATCAATATCAGCCAGGGATACTCCGTGAGGTTGGGAAAAGGCCGCCCCATAGGTATCAATTTCCTCTGGAGTACCCATAATTGTATGCTTTTCAAAAGTAATGCCTCCATTACCATCATCTTTATTTTCAAACCAGGCCAATCCCCAGCCATGGGCGTTAATAGCGGTAATCACATCGTTACGGCCATCTCCATTTACATCGTAAGCATATAATTGGGCAGGCCCCTGAGAGCATCCGCTTATAGGCGCTACAAAATTAAAGGGGTGGAATTCCCACTCTGGATCTCCATTGAGGCTTGCTGGTTGTTCATGCCAGCCATCTTTAATAATTAAATCTGTTCTGCCGTCGTTATTAACATCACCTGCACCAATGCCGTGTGTGTTGGCGCAGGGCTCAGCGGAAATTCTGTGGAAAGTCCAGGCATCATAAGGGTTGTCCCAATCGGCGGAGGCATAGCCGTATACTCCGTTGCTGTGCCCGACAAAATCAGGTTTGCCATCGTCGTTTATATCGGTAAAAAGCGGAGTTTCACCATCAATGCGGGGAAAGGCGGTGTGAGATTGCCAAAGTGAATTTGTGTTCTTGGGGTTTTCGTACCAATAAGCCCTTCCGTTACCCGCGGAGTTCAGAATTACTTTATCATCCCAGCCATCTCCGTTGATATCGTAACCAAACTCCTGCCACACAGCGGCCCAGGCGTTTTCTAAATTTGTAACTTCATTAAAATTGGCCACCTGATATTTTTCCGTAAATTCGGGCCCTACATATACATAACTGCCCGAAGTTACATCCAGTTGTCCATCGTGATTAAAATCACCCCAGGCAACAGCTTCTGTAAAATATTTACTTGTGAGTGTTACTTTGGTAAACTCAACTTCCACCCCGAATAAACTGGGGCTAGCTGCGAGTGTGAGGGCTGCGCTAGCTGCCGAAAATTTTTTACCAAAATTCCTAAATCCAAAATTATGGTTTAAAAGCATAATTTATATTCCCCCGGTGAATCTTCAGATTAAAAGACGGGAACAGTCGCCCAATACCGTTCTTCCCCATAAAAAAGATATGAGTTTTAAGGGAATTTGTGTTGTGGTAAATTAAAAATTTTCGAAAAATGGCGAAAATATGAAAAAAATTTAGGCTTTAGAATCCAGTTCTTCCCAATTTGCATAAGCTGAATCCAGTTCCTGGGCAAGGGTGGCGAATTCATCCTGCACTTTTTTTTGCTCTGCCAGCGATTTTTCATAAAAATCAGCGCCAGCCATTAGGGCCTCTAGTTCCGATTGTCGTTTTTCCAATTGTTCTATTTTGCCAGGCAGATTTTTAAGCAGCTCTTTTTCTTTGTAGCTGAGCTTAACCTTTTCATTTTTGGTGACCTGAGTTGTTTTTGGCGGGGATTCGGTTTTCTTTTTAGGCTCGGCGGATTGTTTTTTATCCCACTCCTTTATCCAGGACTCGTAGCCGTCCGCATATTCTTTTACGCTACCATCACCCTCCATGGCCAAGGTGGTTGTAGTTAGATTATTTACAAACTCTCTGTCGTGGCTAACCAGAATTACAGTGCCCTTGTATTCTCCTAAAATTTCTTCCAGAAGTTCCAAGGTTTCGATGTCCAAATCGTTGGTGGGCTCATCCAGAACCATTACATTGCTTGGTTTTATAAATAGTCGTGCCAGGAGTAAGCGGTTTTTTTCTCCCCCGGAAAGGTAAGAAACAGGGTTGCGGATTTGCTGCGGGCTAAATAAAAAATCCTGCAAGTAGCCCATTACATGTTTGCGTTTGCCTTCCCAATCAAAATAGTCTCCACCGATTCCTAAATTTTCCAGGACAGTTTTCGATGGGTCCAATGTATCTCTAAGTTGGTCAAAATAAGTGAGTTCCAACTGAGTGCCCAAAACCACCGAGCCCGTTTGGGGTTTTAATTGGCCCAGCAATAATTTGAGTAAAGTGGTTTTGCCGGAGCCGTTGGCGCCCACGAACCCGATTCTATCGCCTCGAATAATATCAAAACTGTAGTTTGAAATTATTTTTTTGTCGCCATAACTAAAGCTGATGTTTCTGGCCACGGAAACCTGGCGGCCTGATTTGTTGGCATCGGCGATGTTCATCTTTACATCGCCCTGTTTTTCCCTGCGGGCTGCCCGTTCTTTTCGCATAGCTATCAGAGCTCGAACCCGGCCCTCATTGCGGGCGCGTCTGGCTTTGACTCCCCGGCGAATCCAGGCTTCTTCCTGAGTTAATTTCTTGTCGAACACGGCGTTGTTTTTAAGCTCGGCCTCATATACTTCGTCTCTTCGAATAAGAAAATCCCTGTATCCGCATTGCCAGCTGATAACCTGGCCTCTGTCTACTTCAGCTATTCGGGTGGAAAGTTTTTTTAAAAATGCCCTGTCATGTGTCACAAAAACCAGAGTCGCCGGATAGCCTAAAAGAAAATTTTCCATCCAACGGATGGAATGTATATCCAAGTGATTGGTGGGCTCATCCAAGAGCAAAACCTGAGGTTCGCTAACAAGGGCCTTAGCCAAAAGTACCCGGCGTTTCATGCCGCCGGATAGGCTATTAAACTCGGCTTTCGGCTCGATGCCCATTTGGGTTAAAATAGACTCGGCTTTTATGTTCACATTCCAGCCGTCATTGCTTTCAATTTCGTGTTGGAGCTTATCAAGCCTATCCATATTAACATCGGTTTGGGAGGCTGGCATTTTATCCAACAAGCCTTGGTATTCATCTAATAAGCTTCCCAACTTGCCAAGGCCGGATAAAACAATGTGCAGGCAATTCCCTTCTTCACCAGGGGGCACCTCCTGTATTAGCCTGGATGCAGTCACATTTTGCTGGTAAATAACTTCTCCGGAATCAGGCTCGATTTCGCGGCTGACGAGTTTCATCAAAGTGGATTTGCCCGCGCCATTGCGCCCTAAAAGGCCAATACGTTCTCCGGCTTCAATTTGAAAGTTAATACTATCTAATAGGGTAGGACCACCATAAGAGTAGGTCACATCTTTTAAAGAAATAAGAGCCATCTTGGAAGTTAATTTAAGACAGCTTTCATCAAAATTAAAGGGTTACAGGTGACCTGGTTTAATACAAGATTTGAAATGCGCTAAGATTGTTTAAATCTCGTAGCTGGGAGTGTCGTGGTACGACTCCAGAATACAAGACTTTTCCCCAACTGTGTCAGCAATATCCTTGGGATTTAGAGACGATAGGATTTTAAAAATATCGTCGTTATCGGTTCGCTCTAAATTTTCCACGGCTGTGTAAGCAGATTGCTGCAATTGGTGGGTATTGGGGTTCATATATGCATCAAAATGCTGCATTCTGTCTTTAGCCGATACTTTAAGATGTTCCAACTCTTTTATAACAGCAATGTTATTAACCGTTCCCGCGCGTTCCACGGCTCCCAAAAGTTCCTTGGTGGCCATATAACCGTTGTAAAATACGTTCCCAGGAACAGGGATGGCCGCATTAGGAAAATTAGCTTTGTATTTTTGCACAAACTCTTTCACTCCTGGTAAATCAAATTTATGATACCAGGTTGTAGCAAATATCCCAAACAAACTTCCTTTGGTTAGACCATATACATCCGGCCAGTCTTGTTGGTTGATAATCCAGGCAATGGATTTGTCCAAGCCGTAGTGTTTGGCCTGGGCCCTGAGTGCTTTAAGATGCTCTCCACAATAAGAAGCGGCTACTACTGCGGGTTTTTGCTTTTTAATTTCATCAAGGTAAGGAGAAAAATCCAGGGTTTTTTCCGGAACCATAAGTTCCTTCATTATTTTGACCCCTTTTTTTTCCACCGTGGCTCTTACTGCCTGGTTTACCTGTCGACCCCAGTCGTAATCGCTTGTCAACAACATCCATTTATCGCTTTTGGATTTTAAAATATCTTTGGATATGGCTTGGGCAAAATTATTTCCGTTGCCATCCCATACAAATTTAACCCGATGGCAGCGTTCCCTTGATTCGCTGGGCGAACTTGAATTGGTATCCAGGTAAATGACCCCATATTTTTGAGCGATTTGGGCGATAGCTGTGGCTACTTCTGAGCTCAGGCCACCCAACAAAAAATTGCATTCGTTTCGGTTAATAAGTTTTTCGGCAACTCTGGCCCCGGTGGCCACATTGGTTTCGGTGTCTTGATGAATCCATTGGATTTTGCGACCCAAAACCCCGCCTTTTTGGTTAAACTCGTCAATAGCCATGCGCATACCGAGCATTTCGCTGGCCCCGCTGTTGGCGTACTGGCCTGTTGCGGCAGAGGTTATGCCGAGAGTTATGGGTTTGTCCTGGGTAGAGCCATAAACTCTGTTGTATTTCCAGGGACCAAAAAAAGAAACGCCCAGTCCTACGGCTGTTAATTTTAGTGATTTTTTAAAAAAGTCCCGTCTGGACTCCGGGCTCTGGTTGTTTTTTTTGTCTTTTTCCATGATTTTTTAGGATTACTAATTTATTAACTTTTGGCTGGGTTGTCCTTGTTAAATTTAGCATTTCCAATATGTTGAAGGATTTTTCATTTCTGAGCCTGGTTTTAGGCATTCTAACCGTTGGATCAATTGCACGCGAAGAACTCGCCACCCTTTTTGATGAACAAAAAATTTTAGAACTGGGCTCCAAGTCAAGCATCTTAATCGACCCAAAGGCTAATTTAAATATTCATGAAATATCCTCGGATAAATATTCAAATAAATTTTTATCCCATACAGAAAAAATTCCCAATTTGGGATTAACTCAATCGGCAGTTTGGGTGAGGGTTCGAATAAAAAACCTCACCTTTTCTGAATCCTGGATTTTACAGGCAGCCAATCCAGATATGGACAATGTGGAAGTGTATATAAATGATGGTTTAAATTGGAAAGTTATGGAGTTGGGGCAGGAATTGCCTTTTTCCTCCAGGAGAATTGTAAACCGAAACTTATTGTTCAATCTTCATTTGCCCTTTGGCCAGGAAAAAACTTTTTACCTGCGCTATAAAAATGAGTCGGGCATGACTATTCCCATCCGTTTGTTTGCTCATCAGCAATATCAAATTTTTGCCCTTGGAGAACAATTGTTGTTCGGAATTTTCTTTGGATTTATGTTAGTATTGGCGCTCTATAATTTGATTCTGTATATAAAAGTCCGCGAATCAGGTTATTTATTTTACTTCATGTATATCACTGGGTATGGCCTGTTCCAATTCAGTTTATACGGTTTGGCATACCAATATTTATGGCCAAAATGGGGTTGGTGGGCGAATCACAATGTTCCATTTTTCATAGCTATCGCTTTCTTTTGCCGCATATTATTTACCATGTCCATTTTAAACAGCAAGGCTCATTCATTAAAGTTACACAGGGCACTATTGGGGCTTCTTGTTGCCACAGTGTTATACACGCTTTATTTTGCTATGGATATTGCAGGGGTTGTTCCTACAGCTATCGCGCTGGGTACTAAAGCAAGCCTTTTCGTGGCGGTTCTTTATTTTGTGGCCTTCTCTGTCATAATCTCTTTGTTGAATTTCCTTTGCCTTAAGAAAAAATTGCGGGCAGCAAAAAGCTTTATGGTGGCCTGGGTGTTTATGGTAACGGGTCTAATGCTTTTTACTCTAAAGGAATTAGGAATTTTGCCTTCGAATTTTATAACAGAAAATGCCATCCCCCTGGGAACGGTGGGAGAAATGTGCCTGCTTTTTATAAGTCTCGGAGAAAGTATTAAAGCCATTAAAAGTGAAGCCAAGGAAAAACACCTTCGCCAACAAGCAGCCATCCAGGCTTTCCAGCAGGAGCAATTACATGCAATGCGCCTTGAAATGGAATTGCTAAAAGCAAACATACATCCCCATTTTATGCTCAACTCATTAAATGCCGCCACCATGTGGTTGCAGGAAGACCCCTCTACGGCTCAAAAACTTTTGTTTGCCCTTTCGGAGGAATTAAAACAACTTCTTAAAATTGCCAGTGAAAAATTAATTTCCATAGAAAAAGAAGTCCAGATTTGCGAAAAGCATTTGGAGGTGATGAGTTTGAGGCATGATAAGAGTTTTACTTTGATTCTTAAAGACATAATATTGGAAGAAAAAATTCCCCCCATGATTTTTCATACTCTTGTGGAGAACGGAATCACCCACGGATATGGAAAAAAAGAAAATGGAGAATTTATATTAAGCAGAATTGAATATGAGGATAAAATTCAATTTATACTGTTTAATGATGGAGAAACCTCGGAGAATAAATTGGAATCTAACGGATTGGGGTTAAAATACGTTCGGGCCCGCCTGCAAGAAGCCTTTGCCCATAATTGGCAACTGAATTCCCAGGAGGTAGAAGGAGGGTGGCAAGTAGAGATAACTATCAAAAAAAGCTCTAAAAATGGAATTGTAAATGATGCAAATTCTCAATTGAACGATATGTCAACTATTTCTACTTCTTAAAGCTGAGTTGGGGGAAGAAATATGAGAGTATTGGTGGTTGAAGATGAAAAAGTTGCTGCTAGAGGCGTCCAGCGCATGCTTAAAAAAATTTTGGGCGAAGAAATAAGCTGGCTGGGTTGGGAGTTTTCCCTGGAAGGTTCTCGGGAGGTCATGCTGGAAAACCCAGTAGACTTGCTATTGTTAGATTTGAACTTAAATGGTGAAAGCGGTTTTGAACTTTTGCAAGACGCGGTAGCCTCTTCCTTCCACACTATTATTGTATCTGCCAATGAAGATCAAGCCTTGCGAGCCTTTGAATATGGAGTATTGGATTTTGTTCCAAAGCCTGTTTCTGAAGAGCGTCTGGAAAAAGCTATAAACAGAATTCGTGATACAAGCTTTACAGGTAAACAAGCAAAGTTTTTACCTATCCGAAAACCCAACGGAATATCTCTAATTTCTCTGGAACAGGTTTCTTTTTTCAGAAGTGACGGAAACTATGTAGAGATCTGTTTAAAAAACGGAAAATTGGAGTACCATCGCCAAACGCTGGATTCTCTCGCCAAAATACTCCCCGCCCAATTTTCCCGTATACATCGTTCCTATATTGTAGATAAAAGAGATGTTAAGCATGTGCATTCCCACGGGGGAGGGAAGTACGATGTTGAATTAGAAAATAATACTAACTTACCCCTAAGCCGAATCTATTACAAGAATTTCAAAAAATAAAATTTTGGATTACTGTAAATATATTTGCTTAACCATGGTTCCTGTGTTTTTATCCAGCCATAAGCGAATTCCAGGAATGCCAACATCTTGGTTTGGGGGGATTTTTCTTCCGCGAATATCCAGCAACTCAAAACTTCCATAATCATTTTTTCCAGGAGAGAAATAACCGGGCTCCTTCTTTTTTGCAATGGCGATAATTTCAGGTTCGGGAATTTCCAATAGCTCAGAGTGAGATAGTTTAAAAATATGGGTATCGGGTCCAAATTCATTATACATGGCGGCATAAAGGTTGCCCTTGGCGTCCTGGCCCAGGGTAGAAATGTTGCCAGGCACATTGGAAGAAATACTTTTCCATTCGCTAACCCCGTCTTTGTTTTCATTTAAGCGCAGGGCAAACAATCCCCTGCGCTGGTATTCTCCAAATATGTATGCTCCGTAAAATCGGGAGTTGCTGTCATTGCGGTACACGAATCCGCCAATAATACATGCGATTTGTGAACGGGGAGGAGCTAAAATGGGATCAATAAAATTGGAACAGTTGCCTCCTTCGCACATTCCCTCCACCGAGGTGGCTCCGTAATTTCCACCTTTCGTAATGATATTAATTTCATCGCTAATAACATCTCCCACATCTCCCAAATAAATGTCTCCCGTTTTAGAATCAAAAGAAAATCGGAAGGGCACTCTCAATCCTGAAGCCCAAATTTCGGGTCGAAAGCTGTTATGTGCGGCATAAGGATTATCCTCCGGAATAGAATATTGGGCAGATCCAGATTTGTTATCTACGTCAATACGAATCATTTTTCCACCTAACCAGCCCATATCCTGGGCGTTTGGTTGGCCACTTCCCGGGTTTCTATCACCTTGGGAGGAGTACAAATAGCCATCGGGTCCAAAGTGCATGTCCCCCGAAGAATGTATGCTATTTTGCTTAAACTCAATAACACTTCTTAATTTTCTGGGGTTTTCTAACTGGGGATTATCTACTGTCCATTCTTCTATTACAGACTTTGTCTCGTTATTGATTTGTCGGTATAAAATGTAGAATAGTTTGTTTTCCAAAAAGTCAGGGTGGAATTCCACAGCCCAGGCACCATCCCAATGGGTTGTTGTATTTGTGTTGGCTGCCACCGAAAACCATTCGCTCACTTCAAATAATTCGTCCGTTTTTTCTAATTTGTATACGATACCTTCCCGAACAGTAACAATTAACATGTTGGGGTTTTCTGGTACACCGCCCACAAAGGTGGGTTCTTTAAAAACATATTTATTCTGATCGTAAATGGGCTCGAAAGTAACCCCATCAGGGATTTCAGAAAAACTATATGTTATAGCAATAAATAAGACGCCAATCAGAAATCGACAAAAAAAACTTGTGCAATTTGTGGTCATGTTTATCTCCCAAATCAAATATAAAGCGTATGCAAAGCCCAAGCAACAGGCTCAGCAGTCCATTATTTTTCAAATTTGGAAATTTTCAAAAATGGAAGAATTGGTGCTGTGGGTAATACGGGCAGAGGTGGGGGGATAAGAAAACCTTGTTCTTTTAGCTCCTTTGTTTTATATTATTCGATAGTTATGAAACAATCGAAAACTGAAGATTTAGCCGGCATCTTTAAAGCCCTATCTAACCCGCAACGCCTGTCTCTGTTTTTGCAGATTTGCCAGTGGTGTACAGCTCAGCTAAAGGGAAAAAATCAGGAATACGCCTGTTGCACCCAGGAAGTG
Source organism: Fibrobacteria bacterium (assembly GCA_050294405.1). Lineage (GTDB taxonomy): Bacteria > Fibrobacterota > Fibrobacteria > UBA11236 > JADFYW01 > JBNKOC01. The sequence goes on from JBNKOC010000031.1 coordinate 92,962, forward strand.
GAGGGGGCTTTTACAAAAGCTTGTGATTGCATGGATATCAGTCCTTCAACAATTTCCCACCATTTTAAGGAATTGCAAAGAGCAGGCCTGATAACTTGCACTCGGGTGGGGCAGCAGTTTAATTGCAGGGTTAACCGAGACGCTTTGGAGGCTGTTAAAACATTTATAAATTGACTTTTTTTGCCAAAATACTTCGATAATTATCGAAATATAAAATAATTAACATAGAAAGGAGGTGAGGAGCATGAAAAGCAGTTGTTGCACTATTGCATCCGAAAAATGGAAAGATGTAGTGGATTGTAATGTAAAAGAGGATGAAGAAGGAATCCTTGTATCTATAAGGGCCAAAAACCCTGAGAATACAAATACTTTAAAAGAATTCTTCCGCTCGTCTCAAAAGCTTTTCGGAAACTCTGGCTGTTGCTAGCTAATCCGAGGCTCCGGTGGTGGCCACACCGGGGTTTAAGGAATTTTTTGACAAATTGCACATTTCATATCCTGGCATTTTAAAATTTGTAGATTAAAATAAATGAGTTTCCTAAAACAAATAACATTGGGTTTATTGCTCATTTCCCAGTTAACTTGGTCCTTTCAAAATTTTGGCAATTCGGTTTTTTGTCTTGAGGGAAATGGGCGTATCGCAATTCAGCAGTCCATCAATGGATTGTGTATTGATTCTCAAAGTCAGCCCCAATTCAACCATGCCAAAGGGAACTATCCCCCAGGTGATTTGCATATTCATAGCAGTTGCCGTGATATTTCCATAGGCAACAGTTTTTTATCTGTTGATAAAGCAGAACTTGCGGATTTTACCAATAGCGGCAGTATTGCGCCTGCAAGGCTCCAAATCTTTAATTTTGAAACTTCAAGTAACCATGGCTTTTCCAGATACAATTTAGGGATAGATAATCATTTTAGCTACCCTGTTTATAAAAATACCATAGTACTTCGGGTATAAGCCCTCCTTCATTTCCCTTGTATTCAAGGGAGTTATTCCTGGAAACAGATAAAAGAATATTAAAGGAGGTTAGTACTATGTTAAATGTATTGAAAAAAGAAATCCTGCCCTTTTTATTGATTTTTTTAAGCCTATTGGCCATAACATTGGCTGTGGATTGGGCATTACATAGCCTGAAAATTCTATGGGTAGGGCGTTACTTGGGCTATGTTGGTACTTTTATTATTGGATTTTCTTTTGTGTATTCCTTGAGAAAAAGAAAATTTATAAAGTCAGGCCCCGCTAAAAGCTATTTAAAAATACACGAAACTTTGGGTTGGTTGGGTGCATTAGCGTTATTAGTCCATGCTGGAATCCATTTTAATGGACTTTTGGGATGGCTTGCCATAGCCGCCATGTTGGCTACCGTGCTTAGCGGTATAATCGGGCAATATTTGCTAAAACGGTCTAAAGTTTTAGTCGCTGGGAAAAGGGCTAACTTAAGTCATTCCGGGCTTAGCTCAAGCCAGGTAGATGAAATCCTCCATTGGGACAGTCTAACAATTGATTTAATGAAAAAGTGGAGGGCTGTGCATTTTCCTATCACCTCTATATTTTTGGGGTTAGCCTTATTTCATATGGCTGCAGTTTTATTTTTTGGAGGGGCCAGGTAATGAAAACAGCTTTAATAACACTGGTTCCCCTCTCAGTAGCAATTTGGTTCATTTTTATAAATCCGCAATTAATGTTATCGCCGGGGCCTATGTCAAAGGGACATACATCTAAAACAAATAATTGTTTAGGTTGCCACAGGCCCTTTAAAAATGTTCAGGATGAAAATTGTTATGTTTGCCATGGAGCAAAAACTATCGGCTTAACAAAGGTAGATGGCACAAAATTAACACCTCAAAGAGCGGCCTTGGAAAAGTTCCATGCTAATATTGTGGAAAATAAGGCCTGCGTGGACTGCCATCAAATTCATGAACAGGCCTTGGCAACCAAAATCGAAAGCCGGGTTTGGCATGAAGGGTTAAATATTAGCACCCGTGAGCAATGTGATATTTGTCATGTAAAGCCTGAGGGCCATCTTCACCAAAAAATTGAGAATAATTGCAACCATTGCCATTCCATAATTAAATGGAAACCCGCTGATTTTGATCACAGGGAATACTTTGTTTTTGATAACAACCATAAATCTGAATGTATAAGCTGCCATCAAAAAGAGAACTATTCTAAATACACTTGTTATGGTTGCCATGAACATACTCCATCAAAAATCAAAAGGGAGCATTTGGAGGAAGGTATTCGCAATTACACTGATTGTGTAAAGTGCCATAGAAGCGGAAATGAAGAAGAGGCTGAGCGAAAATGGAAATCAAATAAAAACAATACCTGGGAGTTTGAACCTGAAAAGAAAGATAGTTGGCGAAAAAATGGAAATTATAAAAAACGTAAACACCATGATGATGATGATTGAGTTTCCTAACCGAAAGTCATGGAAAACGAAAAATAATGGATATTTTTATTAATTAATGTAGCTTAATGGAATGGTAGTTGAAATTTGGAGCGATGTGGTATGTCCTTTTTGCTATATAGGAAAAAGAAAATTTGAAACGGCCTTAAATATATTTCCTCATAAGGATGAGGTGGGTATTATATGGAAGAGTTTTCAACTTTCCCCTATGATGGTAACAGACTCAAGTTTAAATGGGCATGAATATTTAGCCAGACATAAAAATATGCCAATAGAGCAGGCTAAAAAATTAAATAAACAGGTGGCCGATTGGGCTGTCAAAGAGGGACTTGTTTATAATTTTGATAAGGCTATTGCCGCTAACTCCTTTAATGCCCATCGCTATTCTCATTTTGCCAAAAAATACGCTAAACAACATGAAGCCGAAGAGCAACTGTTCAAAGGTTATTTTACAGATGGTCTAAATATTGACGACAGCCAGGTACTCTGCAAATTGGCTACAGAATTGGGGTTGGATGGAGCAGAATTGGAACGAGCCCTGAAAGGAGCGGGTTTTGCCCAGGAAGTAATGGGGGATATTGAAGAGGCTGGGCAATTAGGAATCCAAGGGGTCCCTTTTTTTGTTTTTAATCGAAAATATGCCATCTCAGGAGCTCAAGATGTTAGTATTTTTTCAGAGACTTTGGAGAAAGCGCGGGACTAATTTAGTTCCCTTAAAAGGACGTCCATTGCCAATAATCAGTTTTACTGAAAATATCCAGCGGCATGTTAAATTGCCAACTAAAGCTGTGGAAGGTTCGACTGTTGCCGAAGCTATAAACAACTTTTTTGGAAGCAACGCCATTGCCAAAAGTTATGTATTGGATGAGCAGGGTTCCTTGCGTAAACATATGAACATTTTTGTGGATAATACAGCCATCCACGATCGCATAGGTTTAAGTGATTCCGTTTCAACGGAGTCTACAATTTATGTTATCCAGGCTTTATCGGGAGGTTAGGGAATTGATATGAGCGGACAAATTGGAATCGCTACTCGCAAAGGGCTTTTTATTGCCCATAATAGCAAAGGAAACTGGTCTATCAAAAGTGCTCATTTTTTGGGAGACAATGTGAGCCTTATACACCAATGCTCTTCCACTGGAGCCATGTTTGCTGCCTTGGACCATGGCCATTTTGGAGTAAAACTGCATCGCTCCCATGATAAGGGTGGGAGCTGGACCGAAATTCCTGCTCCCGCATATCCGGAGAAGCCCGAAGGCTTGGAGCACAAAGATGCCTGGGGCCGTGACCTGGAATGGAAACTCAAGTTAATTTGGGCCTTTGCTTCCGGCCATCCACAGCAAAAGGGGCGTGTTTATGCAGGAAGTATTCCAGGAGGGCTTTTTGTTTCCGATGATCTAGGAGATACATGGCGCCTAAATGAGCCTTTATGGAACATTGCCCGGGAAAAAAAATGGAATGGCGGTGGGGCCGACTATCCGGGAATCCATTCCATTTGTGTGGATCCCCGAAATCCAGATCGCATTGCTGTTGCCGTATCCTGTGCCGGAGTATGGGTTAGTGAAGATGGGGGAAATAGTTGGAAGAACCGAGCTAATGGCATGCGTGCTGAATACATGCCACCTGAAAGTGCTTTTGACCCGGATGCCCAGGATCCCCATTGTGTTGTTCAATGCTCTGGCCAGCCCGATGTTTGGTGGTCCCAGCACCACAATGGCATTTTTCGTTCTTCAGATGACTTGGGTAAATGGGTGGAAATTAAAGATGTGCTCCCTTCGGCTTTTGGATTTGCTGTGGCGGTCCATCCCCAAAATGGGAACACAGCCTGGTTTGTCCCAGCCATAAAAGATGAAAAACGAATACCCGTAGACGGTAAACTGGTTGTAACCCGTACCCGGGATGGCGGGGCAACTTTTGAAAAGCTTCATAAAGGGCTTCCTCAGGAACATGCATATGACTTGATCTATCGACATGCTTTGGATATAGATGAAGAAGGTAAGCAGCTTGCCTTTGGCTCTACTACCGGCTCGGTATGGGTTTCAGCTGATGAGGGAGACTCTTGGTCTTTGCTAAGCTCAAACCTCCCTCCAGTGTATGCCTTAAGATTTTTATAAATACTTGGAAAAATATTTAAATATTTTGTCCAAAAATGATTCTCTGGTTCGTCTTAAGGTAAATGTCTAAAATATTTCATTCAAAATAAGGAGTTTATCAAATGGAAGATTTTTCGAAGGTTTCCTGGTTGGCAGTTATTGTGGGTACGATTGTCTCGTTTTTGGTAGGTTGGGCTTGGTATAGTCCCAAACTCTTCGGAAAAAAATGGGCGGAGGGCTCCGGGGTTGAACTAGGAAAAGCTGGAGAAATGCCGGTATTCGCAATGTTGTCCCAATTTGTGGCGTTGCTGGTTTTAGCTGTTTTAATTGGAATCACTGCGACCTTTAACCATCTCATAACTGCTATTCTGGGAATATTAGCTGTAGGCATTTGGACGGTATCTGCCGGTGCTTATGTTAAAAAGAGTGCTGCGGCATTGGGTATTGAGTTCTTTTATGTCATCCTTTCCGGAATAGTTATGATTGTTTTCCAGGGGATTTTTTAAGAGGACTTCTAAAATTGTCTTCGTGGCATGGTGCATGGTTTTCTTCCTATGCCGCATCTAATTTCCATAAAAGAATTTTAAGTCAGGGCTCTTGCTAAGCCCTGGCTCAAAGCGCCTTCTATAGCGTACTTATACTAGAAATTGTACATTGATAGGCATGATGAATCGCCCATTTTTGCTGTTTTTGGCCCATTTGTTTCTTATGGGTTCTGTTATTCAATCAAATACCCAATCTAAAACTTATACCCTTTTAGTTCTGGGGGATAGTCTTACGGAAGGTTTTGGGGTAAATGAAGAAGAGGCTTTTCCGGCACAACTGGAGAATTTGTTTTTATCCAAAGGTTTCACCATAAAAATAATAAATGGTGGAAGTAGTGGAAGTACGTCTGCATCGGGGATTAGCAAATTAAAATGGTATGCAAAGGCCAAACCAGATGCTGTAGTGATTGCCTTGGGTTCCAATGATGGTCTTCGGGGTGTTCCCTTATCCTCAACCCAAACTAACCTGGAAAAAATTATCGAATTTGCTCAGAACAAGGAGTGGCAGGTTTTTTTAGCTGGATTGCAAATTCCTCCCAATTATGGCCCGGAATATACCGAAGGCTTCAAAAAAATTTATCCGGGCTTAGCCAAAAAATTCAAACTTCCCTTATTGCCATTTTTGCTCAAGGACGTTGCCGGCGAGCCCGATAAAAATCTGGTGGATGGCATACATCCCAATGCCCAGGGGCATAAAATAATGGCGAATAACATGTTTGAGTTTCTTTCTCCTTTTATTTTAAAAACCAATGGGGAACAAAAGTAATGAGTTACTTACAGTTAAAGGAAATCTCCAAGTCTTATGGGAAAATACAAGTCCTCAATCAATTAAGCTTAGAAGTAAACCAGGGAACCACCGTGGCTATTTTGGGAAAATCTGGCAGCGGCAAATCCACATTGCTGAGTATATTAGCTGGATTAGTCCCTCCCGATTCGGGTTTGGTTAACATTGATAAAGAATCTTTATGGAACCGCCCGCCAAGGGATATTACTATTTACCGAGGCATTAATATTGGGATTATTTTTCAGGACTACCATTTAATACCCTCCCTTACGGCTGAGGAAAATATTGGCCTTTCTCTGTATGTGCAAAACCAAAATGCTGTAGACACATCAGAGGCTTTGTATTGGCTTGATAAGGTAGGCCTGTCTGATAGAAAAGGCCATTTTCCACACCAACTTTCCGGGGGGGAACAACAGAGAGTGGCTATAGCCAGAGCATTGGCTGGAAAACCCAAAATTTTGTTGGCCGATGAACCTACCGGTAGCCTGGATGAAAGTACGGCAAAATCCATTGAGGATCTGATTTTCTCCTTGGTGGAAGAAACCGGCATGACCACTTTACTTATCACTCACAATCCCTCCCTGGCACAGCGTTGCCAACACCAGTATTTGCTACATCAAGGTAACCTGGCTTCCCAATAAACCTGGGTTACCATATTTCTATGAAGCTGTCTCCTTTTTTTCTGGCTTTTAAAATGTTTCGGGGTAACCGGGATTTTATTTCCGGTTTTGTACTGATATTTTCTCTTGGGCTTTCGCTTTTTTTGTTAACGGATAATCTGGCTTTTTATTTTAAAAAAGATCTGCAAAATCAATCCAGGGAAATATTGGAAGGGGATTTAAAAATCCAATCTCGCAGGGACTTTACTGAAGAGGAAAAAAAATGGATTGAGGCCACACTTCCGGAAGGTACCCTATCCGCCGAAGTTTGGAGTTTTTTTTCCATGGTGCAAACATTGGAAAACACAGGCCTGGTTCAAATAAAAGCCATAAGTTCCGGCTATCCTTTATTAGGAGTTTTTGAATTTAAAAATCCGGAAGGAAACGCCCCCAAGCCTTCCCCAAATGATGTATGGATTCCCCCGGAATTTGAGTTAAAATTCGGGGCTAAAATAGGTGACTCAATTAAAATAGGGGAGAAACAATATTACATAAAAAAAGAGTATTTAAGCCCGCCACAAAAAGGTCTGGAATTTTTTAATCTGGGTGAAAAACTTTATGTATCTCTGGAGTCATTAGCTCAAACCGGATTATTACAAAAGGGAAGCCGTATTTTTAAGGACCGGTTGTATATTCTTCCTGAGGAAGCTTCCTTAGATAAAATCAAAGAGCAACTAGAAAAAGGACTTGTTGATCCGGAAATAAAGATCACCACATATGCCACACAGACTGGTCAACTAAGCCTGGCTGCTACACGGATTTTTTCCTTTTTATCTCTTGCCACTTTATCCGCTTTTTTTCTTTCCGCGCTGGGCGCGGGTCATTTCTTTTATCGAAATTTAGTATCCCAAAATAAACAATTTGCCCAGCTCGCTATGGTGGGTTATGGACCTTTGGCTCTAATAAAAATAGGACTCACTCAAAATCTGGCTCTTGCGATTTTGAGTTCTTTTTTATCCATCCTTATCAGTTTTTTAATGGGGTTGCTTTTAACTCCGCTCCTTCTCAATTGGTTTGATGTACATATTCCTTTTGTGATAAGCCAAAGATTGCTTATTCAAGCTATTGGTGTATCTTGTGTTACCTCGTTGGTATTTAGTATTAGCAGCTTAAAAAAATTATGGAAAGTGCACCCAGGCATTTTAATTCAGCCTCAGCCTTATGTTAGCATGAACTTTCGGGATAAAATAATTCCGGCTATAATTCAGGGGCTTTATTTTTATGGGCTGGGTTTCTATACAACTTCTTCCTTTGTGCAAAGCGCCCTGTTTCTGGGCATTGTGGCAGTTGGATTCATGTTTTTGGGACTAGCCGCTTTTTGCATTTATTTTATTTTGCATCGCTCCAGATCCTTACTTGGTTACGGAGGAAAGCTCGTACTTGGTAATTACAAACTGGCCTGGGATAAAACCCTGATGACTTTTTGCATACTTGGGCTTGCTGTAACCTTGACGGAAATCGTGCCTGCCATGCAGAAGTTAATTATTAAAGAAATAGAATCTCCAAAGGGCCTGGTTCTTCCCCAATACTTTATGTTTGATATTCAAGGTGAACAATTCCCGTTTTTGGAAGATTCTCTTTCCCAATGGGGTGTAAACATAAGGGACGCTTCTCCTATGATTCGAGCTCGTCTGATTTCTAAAAATGGGGAACCCATCCGTAAAGATTTAAGCGAAGCCTCCACGCCTGAAGAGAATACGCGCCAAAGATTTAACAACCGGGGCTATAACTTAAGTTACCGCGAATGGCCCGGAAATTCCGAAACAATAATTAAAGGAAGTTGGTGGCAGGGACCTTTTGAGGAGAAAGAGGGCGAGCTTCCTCAAATTTCTGTGGAACACCGCTTTGCAACCAGGCTCAAAATTGAGATAGGGGATAAATTAGAGTTTGATGTTCAGGGAGTTCCGATAGCTGGAATGGTAACCAGTTTGCGCAGGGTAAGATGGGCCAGCTTTCAGCCCAATTTTTTTCTTTTATTTCAACCAGGAGTTTTAGAGATCGCCCCTAAGACATACATCGGCACTCTTCCTCAATTGGGGCAAAAAAGGGGTTATGAAATTGAAAAGCTTTTAGCCAAAAACTTTCCAAATGTCTCCGTTATTGATGTAAAAGATGTTGTCCACAAAGTTATGGGACTTTACCAAAAAATGGGCTGGCTGGTTATCACCATGGCCGTGTTGGGGCTTGTTATAGGCATCATTATACTGTCCCTTCTTTTAAACTCTATTATCCACGAAACTAAAAAACGTATTCTGCTCTTGATGGTTCTAGGTCTTCCCGCGAATAAAATTTTAAAATGGTCTTTTTATGAGTTCGGAGGATTAATTGCGGGAGCATCTATTCTAGGCTTTGCCGTAGCGCAATTTGGTGTACTCGTTTTGAATAGCCAGTTTCTGGAGTTGCCCTGGCGCTTTCATGTTGAAGGCTTTGTGGTGTTACTAGTTGGAGTGGCTCTGAGTTTAAGCGTTTGCATGCTCTATATCCGTTCCATATTGCTAAAGGGGAACTTGACTCAATTTTTTCAATCAGATTGAAATGGGCTTTTAAGTTTAGGACTGCAATATTGTTTGCAGTGTAAATATTTACCAAAAAAAGTGCGAGTTTATTTCAAAAATAATATTTATATTTAAGATACCCCTCGTTTTTGATTTGAAACAGCTAAAATAAGCGGCGCAACAGCCTGGGAGTTGCGTAAGGAGAAAAAAGGGAATTCGTTTATGACAACCATAGCTAATCTAACTGTTGGAACAATGCTCCTATTTGCCTCTTTCACTTGGTCTCTGGAAGCCCAGCTCAAGGCAAATAAAATTGGAGCTGCTAGTCAATATTGGCTTGAGGTGAAATACACCCCTTCACAGGAGCCCATTTCAGGAATTGATTTGAGTTTGCAATTGGCCTCTGGTTTAAATGTATCTTCCGTATCGCTTGTTCCAGCACAAAGTGGTGTTTGGTCCCAAATAAAACCAGTATTGAGTCAAAATAATAATACTATAAAACTCCAGGCACTTTCTCCACTGATGTTATCCAGTAGAGATAATAGCTCTGTTAGTATGTTTCAACTGCATATTGCCCTGGAAAGCGAATCAAATGCCTTGACTTCGGCAGATGTAATTGAAAATCTGGAGGTTGTAAAAGCGCTCAACCCTGCTGGCGAAGAAATTTCTGCCATCAACTTTCAATTAGGAGAAATGACCAGTATAAAAGGGAAAATATCCCGCTTAGAAGAAAAATCAAAAATAAACTACCAACACTTAAACAGGCTACATAGCATTAGTTTCAACCTGGCTAAAAAAATGCCGGTGCAAGTCCGCATTATGGATTTAAAGGGAAACATGGTAAAGCAGATTGTAAATACTGAACTAGCTGCAGGTATGCAAAAAATCACCTGGAATGGAACAGATGGGTTTGAAAATCCCGCCTCAGCTGGAGTGTACTTTATGCAATTAGAAATGGGTTCATCCACCTACAATAAAAAAGTGAGGCATAACCCATGAAAAATTTAATGTGGAAAATGAATACAAAAACCTGGTTACTTATAATCGCTTTTACAGCTTCCTATACATGGAGCGATGGTAAAGATGTAAATAATGATGGTAAAATTACTGAAGAGGATACCCAGGCTTTATTGGAAATGATTCATGCCGGCAGTGCAATAAGCACTGATTTTGATCTGAATGGGGATGGGGTTATTGATCTTAAAGACGCCCTTTTCTATGGACAATGGGTAAATGGACTCTATCAAAACCCGGATTATCCACCTTTATTTATAGAGAGTCTTGAAGATACATCAGCCTATAAAAACTACTATCAGAATTTAAAAGAACGTAAGCCTCTTTGGACAGAAGAAATTTTAAAATCCAACTACAGCGATAATACCAGTAAAGAAGATTTAAATTATGTTGCCGCAGAAGTGGAGTTTCTGGATTCCCTGGATAAATTGGAAACCTATGTGATGGGTGTGGAAGGCCTTGGAGCAACCGGTAATTTATTCCCCACAGTGGGTTTTAAACAAAAGTTACTTAAATCCGGAATCGCTATAACAGACAGTAGTGTATTTCCCAATTTTTACTCAGCCTTCGATGTTATCCACAATACCGACCTCCCCGTAATATTTACTACCGATGCCATGCTTCAAACTATTTACCGCAGTTACGACAATATTTTAATGGAATTAGAGGTTAATAAATTTAATAACATGCTCGTGAATATATTAAACAAATCCCTAAACTATGCGGTAGCCCATTACAGTGAAGAGGAAGATTATGCAAGGGATGTGAGAGACTATTTAACCACTGCTTTGGCCTTATTGCAGCCCACAAGGTCCAGTCTACCAGTTACAAATCAGGTAAGTACAAATCTGCAAAATATCAGCAACGAAAAAATGTTCGAAACAGAAATTTATGGGATATATAAATATCTGGATTTTTCCCAGTTTAAACCCAGGGGACATTATACAGAAACTCCAGAGCTGACTAACTATTTTAAGGCCATGATGTGGCTGGGCCGAGCAGACTTAGCCTTTGAAATTTCCGGAGACAATGCTGCACCCCGTAATAAAAAAGCGGCTCTTGTTCTTTGGGATTGTGTTGTGAATTCGGGAGCCTATGGAGATTGGCTTGACTTTAATCGCTATATAGAATTTATGGTGGGCCAAAGCGATGGACTTCATGTAAAGGGAATGGGTAGCCTTGTGAATGCTTTGGGTGTAACGGATATACCCGGATTTATAGAAAATTTTAACGATAGTTTGTTTGACGCGGTTGCAGTTCAAAGCGGAGCTGGGGTTCAAAAAATATTATCTGCAGGCGTTGTATTTGATAAACCTGTTGATGATTTAGACTTGCCTCAAATTTTTTCCTTTATGCCTCAGCGTTTTATAATTGATTCCTACACTTTTTCTCAATTGGTGTATCCCTTGGTCAACTATCGGGAAAAACCATCCTCTTTAGATATTGCTTTTGTTTTAGGCGACAACAGCGCACTTGCGGATCACGGAGAATTGAACATTGCTACTGTCCCGGGAATTTTGGGTAGCCAACGGCAGCTATATGACGAAATAAGTACAAAAGGTTGGCAGGCTAATATGTATTATTCCTGGATTAATTTTTTAAGAAATTTAAGCGGGGTTGAAGAAAACCAGGCTGTTTCACCAGTCTTTCGAACTTTGGGATGGCGGAAAAAAATGCGCAATACCCAGCTTACCTCCTGGGCCCATCTAAGGCATAACACAATATTATACGCCAAGCAGTCTTACACTGGAATAATTACTTGCGAATTTCCCAAAGCGATGGTGGAACCCTATCCCGAATTCTTTAAATCCGTGGCCGGCTATGCCTCTCAGGCCAAAAGCTTTTTTCAGGCAATGGAGCCTGGCATTGCCGCTTATTTTACCCGAGTGGAAGAAATAAACCTTCGTTTAATGGCTTTGGCACAATATGCTGCTGAAGGTAAGGAGGGCCCTGAAGGGGAAATTGAATGGCTCAAGCAAATGGTTACACCTGACTATGTGAATGTTGTATGTGGAAACGCCAAGATTTTAGATGGCTGGTTTTTTGATTTGATTTACGATACAGACGCCGAATGGAGAGAGCCTGGAACCAGCGAAAGTTTTACTTCCATTGCAGATGTGCATACCAAGCCTGCCGATATTCAGGGGCCAGCTAAGGTGGTCCATGGAGCAACTGGCTACATTAACCTTATGGCTGTTGTGGTGGAGCTAGATACCTGTAAAGCTGTTTTTGTAGGTCCTGTGGGTTCGTTTTATGATGTAATAACCTCAGACCCCCAAGCCCCTATAAGGATAAATGATGAGGAATGGGAAAAACAGCTTAGTGAAGACGCGGTTAAACCAGAACGGCCCATTTGGATGAAAGAAGTGATGTATTGAGGGCTAGATCTCCATGAAATAAAAATTTTTAAATTACCCCCAGGGTTTTTACAAGATTTCCTTTAGATTAGGTTTCAAAAATTGATGAATATCTAATTTTTCCAAATTACTGTGATCTGAATCACATTGTTTGGACCCATTTTCCACTTCCTTTTAAAATTTTCTAAATATTATCCTAAGGCAATTCCAGGAGGACATTATGGTTTTTAAGCAATTTTTTGCATCTATTATTTTATTGTGTTTTACGGCTTTTTTTATGACGGGCTGTGGCGATGAGGGCAACAATTCTGATGGCATCGTAGATCCCAATAGAAACAAGGATCCAAATACGCAAGAGCCAAACCCCATAGAGTTATCCGTAGATTTTTCTGCTGAACAAACTTTAGTTCCGGCAGGCTCTATTAGCGCCCATAACGATACTTGGAATATTAATGGCCATCGGCTTGCCTGCACCAATGAATTTTTGTTTTATGCAGATAGTAATGTTTGGAAAATAGCAAGCCTGGCCAACCCTTTATCTCCCGTTACAACTTTTACCTCTGATGAGCCGGGAACAATAGGTCGAAGAGTTTATGAATTGGGCTTTTACAACAACCTTTTATTTGTTGAAGAAGAAAAAATAAATGCTTACTCCATTTCGGCAGACGGCCTGGCTAGTCGGAGCCATTCATCCAGAGATTATGAAGTAAGTGATGATGCGGTTTTTGCTAATAACAACTATTACATGGCAGCCCATGAACAGGGTTTACTCATTTTAAACGGGAGTGTAACAGCTGAAATGCTCTTTTATGGTGATGGCACGCTTTATGAGGAGGACTATGATGCCCAGCGGATTACTGTAAACGGAAATACCGCGTATGTATCCTTTTCAAATTATCAAGGGGGCTACTATATTGTTTCTTATGATGTGTCTAACCCAGCTTCTCCAGTGCAACTTGGCAGTCTGAAGTTGAAAAATGAAGCTTCAGATGTAATTTATCACAATGGGAAATTGTTGATTGATGGTTATTACAAAATTTGGATTGCTGATGTAAGCGACCCAAGTTCCATGAAAATTACCAGTTTCATAGATCATAGCTTGGGACTTCATAACTTTTATTTAGATGGAAATATATTTTATTGGACCGATTTGGGGAAAAATCTTTTTATTTACGACCTGACGGATTTAAGTGAAATCAAGGCCCTTGGGCGATACAAAGCTGAATCTCAATTGGTTTCTGTTATTACAAATTCCACTCACGTCTTCGTGAAAACAGAAATGCACGGTATTAAAATATTTTCGAAATTTCCTTAAAAAATTTACTAACCAGATTTCTTTAATGAACTCTCGAACATTTCATAAAGATGTTCGGGAGTGACAATCCATAAATGACTGGTTTTTTTATAAAATATTTTTGCATCTACAATATATTTTTCAATGGTAGAACGAATATTGTCAATGCTGGAGTCATCCCAAAATCCATCTTTTGTTGCAGCTAGCGCATGGGTCTCAATATCTATTTTCTGGTTTTCAATTTTAAATATATCGAGATTTAATTTTAAAAATTCATTAAACAAACCTGTGGAAATGTAATCCCACATAATGCCAAATTTGTAGAATCGAGATTCCAAATCATTTTTTCGAAATAGGTTTCGTTGTCCGCCGCTTGTCCACCTTTTTTTTGTGCCGCATTCGGGGTTTAAAAACTTTAAAAGCTGAATGTTGGGGTAAGAAAACCATTTAAAATTTTGGAATTTAAATCCGTTTATTTTATAAAAAACCTTTTCCCAGGGTGAAGACGATACTTTATCTGGAGCGCAGGATACCCAATATAAAATTAATTGCGATTTGATTGGGGAGAGCTTCGGAAAAATAGATAAGAAGTCATAAAACCCAGAACTGGAAACGACTACCCTGACTTTTTTTCCCAGTTTTGCCAATTCCGTTAAATCCTTGACGATAGCTTTTCTTTTTAATTCCATGTTGGCCTGGGTGTACTTTAGCCAGGTAGGTAGGTTGCAGGAAAACTCTGGCAAAAAACAACTTTTTATATACACATTGTTTCCAAACGCCCTTAAAATACTGGGAATTCCAAATTTTATTTGGCCAGGGGTGCCATTAAAGCCGGGAATAAAATAAAAAATAAAATCAGATTCTAATTTATTACCAAATTCATGGAAATCATCGTAAAAATGTTTGTAATAAAAAAGGGAGTAATGGTATTTTTTTAAAAATTGATTGGTTAGTAATTGCTTGTCTTGAAATTGATTTTGGTAACTAACATCGTGTTCTAAATATTTTTTTAAATCATTTAATTTTTTTTGAGAATCAGGAAAGGGTGACATATTCCTCTTAATTAAAACAACTGGGCTAATATAGCAAAAAGGCCCGTAAAATAATTTTACCCCAATTTGGATTAAAAACAGAGGGTTATTTTAGATAGCCTTTGAATTTTTGCAGATTTTAAGGAAATAAAGTCCATTTTGCAATTTTGTTAAATAATCTGGTAAAATATCAGATGGAAAAATATTCGCTTAAATGAGAGTCAATTATCTAAAGGTTATTTGGCTGCACAGGCGAAGGGAATATCTGCCCAATTTAAAACATGATTCGAGCGATTGCTAAATACAAGCGAATGTTATAAAGGAAAATAAGTTCAACTTTGAACATGTTCTCGCTTTTAAAAATGGAAAAAGCTTTAAGGTTTTTGAACATAATGACTGCATTCAAAATGTATTGAGCTCCAGTGCTGATCTAATTTTTATTTCTCAAGACCAAAAAGATTTAGTTGGCTAAAGGCTGTTTGGTATAAATCTATGTAGCTAAATTCTGATGTCAAAATGGTTGCAACCATTTTGACA
>JBNKOC010000032.1:0-98862 GCA_050294405.1 Fibrobacteria bacterium
CGAATAAACTTCAAGTTCTAACGGGTTTCTTTTCAACAGCTTTTTAATGCGAAAATAGGGTAAATTCAGTAATATTGAGTCTAAGGGCATTTAATCCTCCTAAGTTAGAGTTTGTGTCGTAGCAAGAGTTTAACTTACCACTGGATTAAATGCCCCCTACTTTGAGGTTGAGCCAACCCTAAAGGAGCGAGCGAAGCAGGAAGCGGAGCCGTGTGCCTCTTATCCCGCTCCAAAAAGCCTCTAAAAATCTGCAAGTGTCATTAAATTGCAGATATTATTTTGGTTAAATGGAGTTTAAACGTTCTTCCACTTCAGATTTATTAGGACTGGTTAATACACCAGGAGCTCTCTCGCAAACGATACCAGCAACAGCGCTTGCGGTTTTTATAATATCCTCTCCTGTTTTGCCTGTTAAACAAGCATAAGCAAATCCAGATCTGAAACTATCTCCTGCTCCTGTAGTATCTTTTACATTAATCTTACAGGGTTTGAATATATGCCTTTTTCTCCGACTTTTATCATTGCTGCCAGAATCATTGAAGGGAGTTGAATACCAAAGGGGCTTTTCCCCGAAAGTAAAAACAACCCATCCCGAACAATGTTCCAAATATAATTGAAACACTCTAATCAAATCTTGGCTATCCATATTATCACTAGTGTCCCAGTTGGATGATTGATTGGGTATTTTTTCCTTTTGTAAAATTCGGTATGATTCCCTCAACAAAAATTCATATGATATAATATTGGAAAACGCATTTTGAGCGATAAAAGATGTGGGTTCGATATCACAGGTTATGTAAGGGACATTGTGCTTAACACAATACTTTGCACATATAATACTTTCCTCTCCCAAAAAAGGATCCAATAAAACCATATTAGATGCTTCGATATCCTCTTCGCTAGGAAGGTTCCATTGCCTGTCTGTGAAAAGAATTTTATGGTATCCCCCAAAGATGGTTCTGGTATTACCATCTGAAATTATAATTTCTTCAATGGGATGATAATTTGGTTGAAGCCTCAATCGGGATACATCAATATTTGCTTCTTTTAATCTCTTAAGCAGATTTTGACTTTGGGCGGAGTCACTTAGCCAACGTCCATCTAATTTTGTTTGTATGCCAAGGCGTTGCAATACCCAAGCGCCGGCAATGGCTTCACCGGCTAAATTTTCTAAGGACTGTTTGATTTCTGAATAGCTATTGGGCTTAGGATAGGCTGTTTCTAAAAGGTGTAAGGTGCTGGGAGCCAGCATGCCATAACAATAAACATGGGATAAATGAGCCATAAATTTCCTAATAACGATAATCTAACATAAGTCTTTTCTAATGGAAACAATATTTTGAATGGTTTTACCATTATATATGTAATCCTCTATTTGACTGAGTTTTCGCCCTCCGAAAGACACACCTCATACAGCACTCGTTTCCATTTCTTATTACTTTAATAAATAAGGCCCGCTTATTCGGGCCCAGCTTATTAACATCCTATATGACTAAGGGTTGCTGATGTTTCTATTTAAAGCTGTCCACCAAAGCGCCAGGTATACGAAGGACTACGGCTTTGCTACCAATCTTAAATAGCGCCACTCTACCCTATTGGGCCCAGTTGCAGCTGGATCATCTGGCTCTGCTAGTTCATGGCGTAAGTGAAGGGTGGTTTCATCAATTTTTAAAATCTGATATATGCTTGTTCCGCTTCCGTATCCAATGTAATTATCATTTGAAAATTTAATGACTAAATTAAACCGTTCGCCCGTAGTACTGTCTGTAAAGAAAGCCCTTTTTCCGCCTGTGGTATCCGCCTCAGGAACAACTTCCATTTCCCAAGTGGCCGGATTATTAGGTACATAACCCCAAATAGTATCCGCAAATGTAGCTTGGGTTGCGCCAAATAATGCATTAGCCCATTTATAGTTAAAGAAAAAATCACCCTTACAATCATTTTCATAGACAAAGCCCTTTAACTTGAAAATGTATTCATCGTCCAGGGAACGTGGATCCGGAAGGGGTGGTGAGCCTGATTTTGAGGAGTTAAACCAGTAAGAAACTTTGTCATCATAACTGCTGGTTCCATTACCCAAAGAATCTTTTGCTGAAGGAGGGCCATTCCCAAAGGCACTGTCCGCATCAGCCACCATCCAAATTTTCTGAGGAACGCCACATCCGCCGGTGAGATATGTATAGTAAACGTTACTGCAAATTTCTGGGTCGGTTTGGGTTATAACCACCTGTTTTTCAGTTACGGTGGCTCCGCCCTTTCCGGAAACAGCCAGAGAAACAGTATATGTATCGGCAAAAGGGTAATAAACGGTTTCCGTAGTATTTTGAGAAAGAATCCCATTCCCAAAATCCCAGTTTATCATAAACCCTTCAGCGGAGGTTACGGTAAACACCACATTGTTGGGATCACTTTGATCCACTACAAAATCGGGGGCTGGCGGTGGTGGCCCAATAACCACTGTGGTTTCGTTACATCCCAAAAGGCTACCCAAAACCAGAGCCATACTTAATAAGATTACCTTTTTCATATTAATTCCTCCTAGCACAAAACCATCCTATCCCTAATATGGGTTTTGCACAACTTTAGGACATACATCCAATTCCAATTGAGGAATGGGAAAATACTCGTGTTTTCCAGCTACAAATCCATTTTCGGCCAACTCCGTTGCAGCCCTACCCTGACGCACCAGGTCGAAAAAACGGTGCCCTTCAAGGCCCAATTCCACTCGTCTTTCGTGATAAATAGCATTCCTTAGCTCCGCTTGGTCCGTTGCAGTCACCGCTGGCATACTCACCCTTCTACGAACCCTGTTTAAGGATGCCAGTGAAGTGGTTGGATCGCCTAACTCATTGGCGGCTTCAGCATGAAACAACAATACATCTGCAAAGCGTATGGAACGCCAGTTTGCAGGGGAGTTACTGATTTCAGGCTCGTCTGGTTGGTATTCCAAAACATATTTTTTAGCGCCGTATCCAGTGGGGCTAGAACTGTTATCCGCCCGCTGTTGCACCGGAGTATTTTCATAAATGATATCATTGTCAAAAACTACAGTGGCATTCAACCTGGGATCGTTTAACTCAAATTCATCCACAAAATCCTGAGTGGGGCAATTAAAGCCCCAGCCAGTAAAGTAGGTGGCATTGCGACTGCCCTGGTAAATGGATGTTTCCTGCCCTTCATTCAAATCTCCGTAATCGGTGGTGGCTATTTCCACATGTTGGATTTCGAAAATGGACTCAATTCCATTTTCATGGGAAAGCTTAAAATTGTCCGCATAATTAGGCTCCAGGTCGTATTCCATGGATTCGATAACGCGTGAAGACCTATCCAAAGCTTCAGCCCATTTGCCCTGAAAGATGTATGCTTTTGCAAGCAAAGAGTTGGCTGCGCCTTTGGTAGCCCGCCCCATGTCATCTGCCGGATACTCGCTTTTTTCAGGTAATATATCTGCTGCTTCAATTAAATCCAATTCGATTTGGCCCCAGCAAGCCTCAATGGGAGAACGGGCCTGGCAATACTGGTCAGGAGTTAAGGGAGTCGTAATTAAAGGTACACCCCCGAAAGTTTTAACTAACTGAAAGTAAAAGAAGGCACGTAAATATTTGGCTTCTGCAACCAATCTGGCTCTTAACTCGGGGTCCATATCTATGGCTGGCACGCCGCTTATCACCACATTGGCCCGATATATACCTTGATACAACTCACTCCAACGCCCAAAAGAAATGGAATTAGCCGCATTGGCCCTGAACTCTTTTAATTGTTGAAGCTCTGCCCAATCCGCCGCATTTTCTCCGCCCTTTTCAGCGTCATCCGAAACAATATCCCCTAAAAACCATTCAAATATTTCCTGGGAATAGCGCCATGCGCTAGCATCGTAAACAGCATTAGTTGCTAATATAGCCTGAGATTCTTTTTTTAGAAAGTCAGCACTAGATTCCGAGCCCATGGGCTGCTTATCCAAAAAGTCTGAACAACCTGTTAGC
This sequence comes from Fibrobacteria bacterium, assembly GCA_050294405.1. Classification (GTDB taxonomy): domain Bacteria; phylum Fibrobacterota; class Fibrobacteria; order UBA11236; family JADFYW01; genus JBNKOC01. The sequence goes on from JBNKOC010000032.1 coordinate 3,984, forward strand.
ATCACTGCTATGGCTGCAACAGCAAAGAATATTTTTTTGTGTTTTTCCATAATCCGTGATCTCCTAAACTACTAAATCGTAAGATTTAGCCCCAAAAGAAAAGTCCTTGCCTGGGGATAAGTGGTTCTGTCCACTCCCATAGTGAGGGAAGTATTCCGTGTTTCCCCCCGTTTCTCCCCCAACCCAACTTCGGGCTCTAAGCCGGAATAATTGGTGAATGTGAATAAATTTTCAACCCCTGCATAAAGCCTGAGTTTTTTAACCTGGGCCTTGCGCAAAAAAGAATTGTTAAAAGTATATCCTAACTGAACTGTTTTAATTCTCATAAAAGACCCGTCTTCAATAAACCTATCCGAAATAAGCATGTTATTGGCATCTTTATTATTCATTCTGGGAAGGTTAACATCATCAGTGGTTCCTTCACCCGTCCATCTATCCAACATTGAACGGTTCATATTAAAAAATGCGGTTCCGTTATCTGTATACCAGCGGCCACCGTTAAAAATTTCGTTACCGTACACCCCCTGAAGAGAAAGGTTTAAATCAATTCCTAAATAAGCCATATCCAGACTTACGCCGTAAATAAAATCTGGATGGGGGCTTCCAATATAACCTTTGTCCCATTCCCCATCTCCATCAACATCCTGATATTTAATATCGCCAGGCTCAGCATTGGGTTGCACAAGACGAATATTTCCATCCACAGGGTCTACATAGGTAAAGGCATCTATTTCAGCCTGATTTTGGAACAGCCCATCGGTCTTGTATCCATAAAAATTACCAATAGAATTTCCCACTTCGGTTCGGGTTACAGTTCCAGCATTTCTGAAAGCGGCATCAGATATGGGAGCGCCATTTTCGCCTAAACTTAAAATTTTGTTGTCGTAAGTTGCGAAGTTAACACCGATGTTTGAGGTGAAACCGCCAATTTTTTCTTTATAGTTTAAAACTAGCTCAATACCGCGGTTTTCCAGTGAACCTCCATTAACCATGGGAGAAGTTTGAAGACCTGCCATATATGGAATAGTAGGTTGTACTAACATTCCATTGGTTTTTTTAATAAATACATCGCCTAAAAACTCGATTTTTCCTTCAAACAGAGTAAAATCCAAGCCTAAGTTCGTGGCTTCTTGCTGTTCCCAACCAATGAGGCTGTTTCCGGCGCTCAAGAAAGTGGTGCCTGGAACTATCTGTCCGCCAAACACATAGTTTTGTTTATCCGATGTGGTGGTGGTATATAAATAATCAGGAATATCCTGGTTACCAGTTTTGCCCCAACCGCCTCTTATTTTTAAATCTTCGATAAAGTTAATGCGGCTCATAAATTTTTCCTGGGATATTTTCCAGGCGCCAGCCACAGAGGGAAAATCGCCCCAACGGCTTCCTGGGCCAAAACGGGAAGATCCATCTCTTCGAAAGGTAAATGTTAGCAGGTATTTGCTGGCGTAGTCGTATTCAAGTCGGCCAAAAAAGGAGGCCAAAGAGTTACTGCCTTCAAGGCCTCTAACTGTGGGGTTGATACTTGTGGTAGCATCAAGGTAACGCAAAGAAGGATCGTTACTGGGGGTGGCGCTATTTTGGGCCAACACCCGTTCCCAATTTCTTTCCTGGGCGGTTGTTCCCAACATAAGCTTAAACATATTTTCGGAAAGAGCCTTTTCGTAAGATACGGTATTTTCCAATACCCAAGTATAATCTGTGCCATTCTTTTTACTTACCACCGCATTAGCCTGATTATCACTGGGGCTGATGTAATACTTGGGAATAAATTCAGATGTATCGTTTAATGCGGCATCCAATCCAAAAGTAGTTCGCAATTTAATGGTATTAAAAACATCCACAACAGAATACAATGTTCCGGTAATAGCTGTAGCCTTAACATCATTGTTGGTGTTTTCAATGATTCCCACAGGGTTTTTCACGTTGTTAAATTCAGAAGGCACCAAGTTTCCTTCCGCATCTCTGGGTTTAGTAACAGGGTCCATGGCAATGGCATTGACCAATACACTGTTCCATTCATCGGTTTCATTAGTTAGGCTGGTTTTTGTATGAGCAATTCCCAGGCTATTGCCCAGGGTAAACCAACTTGAAAGCTTATTTTCGGCATTAAAACGCAAGGTATTTTTAGTAAGGCCAGAACCTTTAATAATACCATCCTGGCTAAAATATCCGGAACTTAAGAAATATTTCAATTTATCTGTTCCGCGCAAAACAGATACATTGTGCTGCTGCATTAAAGCATTTTTGCGGGTGACTTCATCAAACCAATTTGTGCCCACTCCAAGACTGGAGGGATTTTCCAGGCCCTCGTTTACAGGCAAATTAGCGGCCCGCATGGCTTCGTTATTCAATATAGCCCATTCTTCTGCAGTAACTAGATCAGGGGTTTTCCAGGGATTTTGAGAACCGATGGAAAAATCGTAATTCACAATTTGGGATCCCTCTTTTGCCCTTTTGGTAGTCACCAAAACCACACCATTTGCGCCTCTGGACCCGTAAATGGCGGTGGCAGAAGCATCTTTTAAAATAGAAATGGATTCAATGTCATTGGGGTTTAAAAAATCAATGCCGCTAATTGGAACTCCATCCACAACATATAAAGGATCGCTGTTGTTAATAGTCCCCACACCGCGAATACGCACTGTTACAGGCTTTCCTGGTGCTCCTGAATTTTGTGTAATGTGCACTCCAGCGGCTTTTCCCTGCAAGGATTTGCGCACGCTGAATACAGCATCTCTGGAAATTTCATCTGATTTTACCGACACTACAGAGCCGGTTAAGTCTTCTTTTTTCATGGTGCCGTAGCCCACAACTACATCTGTTTCCAATTCCACCAATTTGTCATCTGAGCTGGAAGTAACCGAGGGGCTCTCGGTATCCGTTTCGGGTTCTTCTTCCACAAACTGATTAGTACTTTCATCCGAATCCGCATCAGGAGAATCCACTAAATCAATATCGCTTTCCTCATCTTCTTTTGCAGATGTATCTTTTTTTGCCGGGCTATCGGAAAAGCTGGGAGGGGCCACATCGTCAGAAGGTAATCCTTGCAATGGCGGCCCGATATCGTCGGAGGGAAGGCCGGGCAAACCCCCTTCTTCTTCATCCTCAGATACCGAAGCCGTATCTAAGGAAGGCAATGTTTCTGAAGTACCCTGAGCATACAAGCCGGAACCTAAGATCCCGGCTGCAAGTATTATGTGGAAACTGCCACAGACATATTTTTTAAAAATATTCTCAATCATCTATACATTATCCCCGGCAGTACTTCCATAAAGTCTGCTTGTCTGTAAAAATGTGATGTAAAAAATCAGTCCAGGTAAATCACTTTTTTCATTTGTGATTTGCCGTTATAGCTGATTTTCAATAGGGCTAGTTTGGAACCATTAGGACTGGCAGTTAAATCCATTTGATGCATTCCAGCGTCTTGAACGCCATCTAATAGCACCCTTTGTTTAACACCAGTTAAGCTGTATTCCTCAATAGTTATTCTTCCTCTATTGGGCATTTGATAACGAACGATTTGAGATTCTGTATCTACCCACATCAACGGTCCTGTGCTGTTGCCCAATCTTGGGAACTGAATGCCTACCGGAGGCGCGCACTGAACATTAATTTCATGGATAGAAAAATAACTTCCGTTTCCTGCATCGCATTCTATTCGTATAAATTGAGACCTTTGGGCTTCGGGCATAGCAATAGTAGTGATAGATTCACCAGCACCTGTGGCGATAGGTGTTCCGGGATCTGTGGGGCTATTGCTAACATACAGCTTGTAGGACTGAGGATAGTCGCTGCCTGAACCACTGGCATCCAGCACCACTTGATCAAAACTTCTAGGGTATCCCATATCCAATTGGAACCACATTCCCGGGGCCTGACCTGCGCCGGAAGTCCAACGAGTGGCCAAATCACCATCTAAAGCGCTCATAGTTCCCTCTCCCGCATTAGCAGAAGTGTGGGAAGCGGTTGCTTTCCAACCTGTACGGGCCATGTTTTGGCCAGGTGTGCAAGCCGCAGCAAAACTTACAGTAGAAGTTGTTGGGTTAGATACATTACCGCTGTTATCTGTGGCTTTGGCGCTAAAAGTCACATCCGCAGTCCCTGAGCTTTGGTAAGAATAAATAAGAGGCGAAGTTGGGCTGCTGGCAACCAGTTCTTCTCCAACATACAATTCAATGCCAGTCACAGAACCATCGCCATCTTCAGCAGTCACTACTACACTTAACAAGGCATCAACCGGAACTGTAATTCCGCTTCCGGGAGAGGTAATTCTAACGGAAGGCGCTCTATTTTTAGGAGTGCCGCCCGCTTTCAGCCACATATGTCCGGCTATTCCAAAAATAAAGGAGGCATTGTAGTCAATAGTTACTTCTGTTTCCTGGTAGTTATCTACGTTATCATCATATACATCGTCCGTGGGGCCGCCAACAAGAGCTCCTATTAAACCTTTAGTGGCTCCGCCTTTGGAAGGTTCGTTAGCACGGTGGTGAGGGTGAATGGGAGGGTTTCTTCCCCAACCTGTTAAATAGGAACGGTTTTCAGGGTTCGCACCTAAGGCGTAGTCTATGATTTTTGCACCAAGCGTGTTAAAGCCATCATAACCAAGCAATTTATAGGCTGTATAGCCTAAACCGGCTTCGGCTGAAGCATATCTCAAAACACCCCATGCATCAATAACGGGAAGTCCATAAGGTGATTTAGGAGCGGCGTCACGAACCCACTCTAAGTTCCAAACAATTGCGTCATAATATTCTTGTTTTCCGGTAATTTCGGCCATTTTAAGTAACACGAATAGAATGGCGTCATCCCAGGCAGGTGCCCACTGCTTTTGATAATGGTTATCTCCAGGGTCATTGGGAATTTTAGTCCAATCTTCAATGGGGTCTAAATAGGAGCTTGTTCCGGTTGCCGTATACAACCAAATTGCACCCCAGGCAAGATCATCATAGTGGGATGAGCTCTTATAGAAGTTACCACCTGAACCATCAGAACCTCTGCCAGTTGCTGTGGAGCCTGCATTGGCCAGAGCCAAGTCATACATGGCAAGGGCTGCATTTAAACATTGAGTGGCGTAGGCCTCGTCTTCGGCTTTGTAAATAAGATACATAAGGGCCAAAGCCGCGGAGTGTTGGGCTAATACATCGGCCCCTGGAGGAGCTTTTAAAGCTGGGCGCTCTCCTGTTTGGTCTTCCGGCGCTCCCCAATAACCGTGGTCGGCATTTCCATCTCCAATGTTGTAATAAAATTCACTACCGTTCCAACTGGCCAGAAAATAATCTGTAAACCATTTAAGCATTCTGAAAAAATCAGCCTTTCTAGACGCAAAAACATCGGGGTACTCATAATAAGCCCAGGCCAAAGTCGCTGCAGACCAACCTTGAGGATGACCAAATTTAACGTGGTCACCAGCGTCATGATAACCGCCAGTTACTGCATCACCTATATGGCAGGCGCTTCTCCAACTAAACTTGTTACCTGTACCGGCATCAGGGCCGCAACGATTTGCATCGAAAAACATTATAGCAGCATCCAAAGCTCCTGCATAATCCAATTGAGCAAAGGCACCCATGCCAGTACATGTTATCGTGACTAAAATAAGCAGATATTTTTTCATTTTCCCACCGACTGTTTAAAACGAAAGATGAAACTTCGTTCACCTCACTTACAACCCAGGCCATTGGTTTTGCATGCAATGGCTTCTCCTCTGTTGGATTCGTATCCTTAACTATTTGACTGGTTCACCACTGGAACAAAAAGGCAAAAAAAAAGTCTAAGTTCCTGTTTCAGCTATTAACAATAGGCATCAAAAGCCTGCTAACATTAGAATATTCCAAAATTATTTTGGTAGAAAAACTACTTCGTTTAGCAAATTTAAACAGGCGAAAATTAAGAATTTTTTTGAAAAACGGGAATTATTAAAATGAAAATTGAACTAAATTTAAGCCATTCGATACTAACGGGGTATGGACAAAATGAAATTAAAAATCACGTTATTTTTATTATTGGCCGCATTGGTGCAGCCCATTTTTTCACAAGAAGAGGTGGAGTTGGAAAACCAGTTGAGGAGGGCCAAAAAAGATCTGGAACAGCTTGAAAAAGAAAGAAAGAAAATTCAAGAAGCCACCCAGGAAGATTATAAACAATTCAAAGAATACCAGCAAAGGGCTAGAAAAAAGTTTAAGGCCCTCAAGCAAAAAAACGATTCTTTGAATCAAATAGCCTCTGGATTGCGCAGCAAAAACGGGCAATTGGGTTCCAGGATAAACTCCATCAAATCCAGCCAACGGGAATACGATATTTACCAGCAAAGGGTTAAACAAAAGCTTGAAAAACTTTGCGATACCCTTTTACAGGTCACCGAAGCCCTGTCACCACTTCTTTCTGAAAAAAACAGCGCGTCTATTAAATTCCTTAAAAGTGAAATCCAGGCCTCCACCTCCGATAACATTGAATCCATGAACAGGCTTTTTTCCATTTTGACTGAGCTCGATAACAAATTAATGAGTATTGAAGTTGAGCAAGGCACCTCTCCCCTTCCAAATATAACTGGAGTGGTATATCGCCTCAGAATTGGAGGAATTTTTGAATCCCTGGTAAATGAAAAGGGAACTCAAGCTGCCCTATGGGATTTCAAAGAACAAAAATGGGAAATGGTCGACGACAAAGACACAGTTACCCGAATTAGAAAAGCTGTATCCATAAGGATTGGTAAATCTGTTCCTGAGTTGGTTCCGCTACCTTTGACTTTAAAAGATGAAAAATAACATTACACATCCTATGATTTTTAGGAGTTACAAACATATGAAAATTATCCTCCTGTTTATATTTTTTGCCCTTTCCACCGGATACTCATTTTGGGGACAGGAAGAGGAAAATGCTGCCCGTAAAGAATTGAGACAAATCCTTGAAAAAACTGAAAAATTAAGGGACCTCTTACATGATGAAACAGCATTGCGTTGGGACAAAAAGCAGCTCTACATACAGAAAAGAGAGGAAGACAAGCAGGTGTTACAGGCCTATGAAAAGGATATTGAACGCTTGTACCAGGAACAAGCCCGCATTAAAGAGGAAATATTTTCGCGGGAGCGTATGATTGAAGACGAGAATAACATATTGGCGCAGAAAAAATCGGACTGGCAAAACGTGCAAGATGCTTTGGGCAGCGAATTAAAGAACCATAGCGATGTTATTTTACAAATGTTTCCTTTGGATATGGAAGATAGCCGCAAACAATTAAAGCAAATCCACTCTCAGTATCAAATTAAAGTTCAATTTTTACCCACTCTTGAAAATTACGTCCAATTCCGGACGCACTTTATAAATAAGGGTTCCGAGCTCGGTATTGATAAAAGCTCCCTTTCCCCCGATGGAAAGTCCGTGGAACAAATGACATTGGCACGATTCGGCAGCGTATTTGCTTATGGGAAAACGGCGGAGGATCAGAACTATACTATCCGTCAAACCGGAAGACTGGGAGCAGGCCGCTTTCAAACCGAGCTAATTGGCAACAAGGACTTAATATCAGAACTGGATAAGTCCTTTCCAAAATGGATCTCCGAAGGGAAGCCTTCCGGGGAAGTGACCGTGGATGTTTTGCAGAACTTCCAATCCAGAGTTTTATCTTCAGGCGGAGAGAAAACAACCACATCGGCATTTGCCGAGTTTGTTCGTGCCGGCGGAATGACTATGTATCCATTAATGGCCTTGCCTATTTGGGCTTTGGTTTTAATTGTGCTTAAAATTATGCAATTCCTGAAAAGACAATCCAATGATATTAAAGCCGGTTTACAGGTTGTGGAAAAATTGGAAGAAGGAGATAATGAAACTGCCAGAACATTGGGAATTCAATCCAACTCCCTAGTAAGCGATGTGATGAAGGTTTGCACTCCGGAATCTTCCAGAGAAGATGTGGAAAATAAAATTGAGGGTATCCTGGTTAAAGACGAACCTGTGCTCAACAAATATGTAAACACCATTGCGGTAATTGCTGGTGTGGCTCCTCTGTTGGGACTATTGGGAACCGTAACAGGCATGATTAATCTTTTTGAAGCCATCACCCAATATGGAACCGGTGATCCTCAGCTTATGGCCGGAGGTATTTCCGAGGCTCTGGTAACCACCCAAATGGGTTTGATGATTGCTATCCCCTTATTGTTAGTACACAATTATCTTAAAAACTGGAGAATTCGTATCCAGTCAGACCTGGAAAAAAACAGCATTGATATTATTAACTACCTCTATCCAAAAAACAGCTAGGTCTTTGTAGGAACTTATGTTTGGGATGATTGCAACAGTTATTGAAGATTCATTTCAAAAGGGTGGCTATGTTATGTGGCCTATCCTTGTAATTTCCTTGGTCATATGGCTTTTATGCATAGATAGACTCCTATACATGCGCCAGTACTCTGAGCTTCATAAAAAAGTACTCAACGCCATTAAGGCCGGTAAACTCCAGGAATTGGGAAAATTTGAAAACCACACTTACGCCCAATTGGTCCGACGCCTAAAAAATTTAAATAAGCTTCCCATATCTCTGGAAGCGGTACTCAATGGCTTTAAAATTTCACTCAATCAGGATTTAAGTAAAAACATCAACACTATTTCCCAATTTATTCAAGTAGCTCCCCTACTGGGCTTACTAGGCACTGTAGTGGGGATGGTGCAAACTTTTTCCAATATTATGCTTTTTGGTATCGGAAATCCCCAACTAATGGCCGAGGGTATTAGCGTGGCTATGTTAACCACTCAAGCCGGGTTGACCGTGGCCTTTCCTGCTATGCTTATTATGAATTTAATTCAGTCAAAAAGAAAACGTCTGGCGGCTATGATTTTAAAAGATATAGAGTTTTTAAAAGTAGCCCCTAATTAAATAAGAAATACACTATGTTAAGACGCAACCGATTAGAAGGAGATGAAACCACCTCAGAAATTAATGTGGGACCATTAATTGACATGGTGTTCATTCTGCTGATTTTTTTCATAATTACTACGAATTTTACCCGTCAAACCGGACTGGATGTTTCCAAACCTCAAGCTAAATCCGCAGTTTCCCTGGGACAAAAAATAATTATGATTGGCATTTCCCGCGAAGGTACCATACATGCTTTTGGCAGACAAATCGCCATGGAAAATATTAAAACCTTAATTACCCAGGAGCTTTCCAAACGTCCTGATTTGTCGGTAGTCATTGTAGCCGACAATGACGCTTCCATTGGAAAGGCCGTAATGGTTATGGATCAGTGTGCCATGGCCGGGGTGAAAAAAGTTTCGGTAGCAGCGGAAAAAGAGTAGAAGGGTGACTGGCAAAATAAAAAACTGGTCCATTACGATTTTAGGCACCATATTGGTGAACCTGTTTTTATTTGCATTTGTGCCCCTTATACAAGCGCTGCTTCAGGACAGCTCTTTTGATAACATGAAAAAAGAATCCAATTATCAGGTTGTCATGGAAATCAAACAGGAAGAAAAGAAGAAAAAGAAACCCAAGCCAAGACAGGTTCGGGAAGTAAAAACTTCAAGTGGCATGTCCTCTTTTAAATCCCAGTCTTTTAAGTTTACTCCAGATTTATCAGCCGCAGGTGGAAGTGGCGTGGGGGTAGAAAGCCAGGACATGGAGGTTATGGTATTCAGCGAAAGTGAAGTGGAAGAGCCTCCCAGAGAGTTACAATCTACTCCCCTTAAATTTCCAGAAGCTGCACGCTCGGCCAAGGCTGGCGGCACTTTAGTGGTAGAACTTGTGATTGGCAGAGATGGCAGGGTGGAATCCGTTAAAGTTAACGATTCCCCTCACCCCAGCATTACCCGCGAAGCAGAAAGAACTATACCAAAATGGAAGTTTGAACCTGGAAAGAACAAAGGAATCCCTGTGAAGGTGCGGGCCATTAAACGCATAAAATTCAAACTCAATTAACATTCGGATAAAATTTAAATGCAGATAAAAACCCTCATAACAAAAAGCTTGCTCTTTAAGTTTTTTTTGTTAGTAGGGATATTGCATGGCAGCATTATAGCTGGACAATACATGGCCAAAGCCAATGACAGCTATAACAACAAAAAGTACAAAAAGGCTATCGCCTTATACAAAAAAGCTATTGTGGAGGGTGAAAACCCAGGTCTTGCCTATTACAACATTGGAAATGCCTATTATTCATTAGATAGCCTTGCTCAAGCTGTGGTTTATTATAAGGCCACCATTAAATTCGCTCCTGATTTTTTTCGGGGTTACCTCAACCTGGCCACTGTATATTACACCTTGGAAGAATATGGAGAATGTATAGCCACATTACAGGGCTCCAAAAGATTAAGTGAAGATTACAACAGTAACCCCACTGCCAGGCTACTTTTAGCCTCGGCCTATCAAAGTGCAGGTGGACTGGCCGCAGCGGCAGCCGAATTCGAAAGAGTAGTAGAAGAGCATTCAAATCAGTACAATGCCTTTTTAGCCTTAGGTGAAATTTACCGTGAGATGGGAGATTTGGAAGAGGCCATAAGATGGCTTACAAAATACCCCGACCATAAAGAGCGTTATGAATATGTGCTGCTGCTTTTAGCGGATATCCACAGAGAACTTAAAAATTTTGATGAGGCATTGTATTTTATGAGAAAAGCCTTGGACATGAATGAAAAAAACAAATGGCTAGCCTATCAAATAGCGGAATTGACCAACAACTCAGGAAACCATTTTGTAGCCCTTGAGTTTATTGAAAACAATCTGGGAAAATACCCCGAGTTTATGGAGTTTTCCTTATTAGGTGGAAAAATCGCTTTTGAATTGGGCGAATACAACCGGGCAGAAAAATTATTTGTAATGGCTAAAAGCCTGGGAAGCGCCAACGCGGTTGTAGGCCTTGATAACATTCGCCTTATAAAAAAGACAACCGCCCTTAAGTAGGGCGATTCAATAGCTAAATGTAATTCCTTAAATTATTCTCGATTTCCTTTGGGCTGGAAGGGAGGGAAATACATTGATTGAGCCCGTAACGAAAGCCCCAAATGATTTCTTTGGTTTTTTCTTTGGTGACTAAAATAACCTTAGCCCCGGTCCCAAAAGCAATCCCGGCATTTAATTCCATTTGGTACTTTAGACGCAACAAACGGAGCCAATTGTTATCCGCATCTTTTTGCAACAGCACCATGTTTATATTGCCGGATAGCAATTTTTGCTGAATTTGTTTAACAATTGGAAATGAAGGCATTCTAAAATATTCTTCGATGTTATGATCTTGAAAATAAGAAAGAACACATCGTTTTGATTCAAGGCAATATATATTAGAAATAATGTTCATAATAGCACCTATGTTATGTTAATAGTATTATATTGTCTAAAAAACATAACAGCAACTTTTTTTGCTTTTGCACGACCAAATATAATTTACTCCAATATATTGGATGTTAATTTGGAGTTATTAAATTTTTTGTTTATTAATTCCTAATTTTTTTAGTTTTGCTTCAAGAGTGGTAGGCTTTATTTGTAAAATCTCCGCCGCTCCACTTTTGCCACGGATTTTTCCTCCAGAACTTTTTAGGGCACTTATTAAAGCCTGTTTTTGATGTTCCTCAAAAGATTTAGGAGTTTTTATCTTTTCCAGGGTTTCAAATTTATGGCGTAAAACCCAGGGATCCACTTCTGGAGGATTTCCACTCAAGGATGCATTTTTCAACATGGAATGCAATTCCCAAAAATTCCCTGGCCAGGAATAGCTTTTTATCAAATCGATACATTCGGCATTTAGTTGAGGAAATCCTCTCATACCTTCATAAATTTCATTTATAATCCGATCACAAATATACCTTATTTCAAAAAAACGTTCTCTCACCGGGGTTAACCCAATACACAATCCTTCCAACCTATTATATAAATCCGGTATCAGCTTGCCTGAGCTGCGCAGCAAACAGGGGTTTTCATGACAAGTACTGATTATTTTCACCTTTCCCCTTGTAGCTCTTTTAACTTCCAACATTTCATCAATAAGAGAAACCAAAGCTGTTTGCTCCCGCTCCCGAATTCTTTCGAGTTTGTATATAAACAGCACTGCATTGCCCGTTGATTCTAATTCGGTAAAAAATTTATACTGGTTATTAATACTGTGCTGCAATATATTATTTTGAAAATAAGAATCTCCTTCTAAGAATTCACCGCAATCGATTTTTAAACAATTGTAATGGGGATTGCAGAAACTCTTAATAATGTAACATGCATTATATTTTTTTCCAGTGCCGCTCTCCCCGGAAAAAATAATGTTACCATCATTTACAAGGTTGCGTTGGATACAGTTCTCCACCATTTTTTTTTCGGCAATTCTGTATTCAAAATTAAAGTTGACCTTGGGATTATAATGAGCGAGAACCCTGTAGCCTAAAAAACTTTCCATAGAATATAAAGCTTTAGCATTAATTAAGGCATATATGTCCTTAATTACTAACTCCCAAAAATATTAGTATCCAATCCTATCTCAAAAAATGCAAAAAATACGGTTGAAACACAAGTTTCGAGGCATGCACAATTCTCCAATATATTGGAGAATTCAATGGGTTGTATTGAAATATTGTCAATTTTGCCTTTCTTGCACATTTAAATTGAGAAATAAAAATTTGAAATAAATCTTTCCACACCCCAAAAAAGCCTATTTGGATAATAAGATAGACCAAGAATATATTCAGATTGTTACAATTGAAATTTTTCTGTGGATTCTTTTAACAGCTTAATTATAGAACGCAAATTTCCGGTGCTCTTATCCATTCCCATAACACCATCATTTATTTGGCTTATATCTTTATTTAAAATGCCTAAATTGGAAGAAATGTTTTTAAGGCCGTTAACAGATGCTTCTACATTTTTCGAAAGATTCGAACTGTTTTGCTTCAACTCCGTAAACTCTGCCAGTATTTGATTTAAACTGTTTCCTTGAGATTGGACAGCTTGGGCGATACTTTCAGAAAGTTGATATATATCATTAATAACATGGCCAATGCTGCCTATGGTTTTTGCGGAATAATTTGTATTAAAGCGAATGCTTTCCGTATGGTTGTCAATCTCCTCAGCAGCCTCCACTGTTTGTAAGGCCAATTCCTTTACCTCTCCTGCAACCACTGCAAAACCCTTTCCCGCTTCTCCGGCAGAGGAGGCCTCAATGGTGGCGTTTAACGCCAGGATATTTGTTCTTTCTGCAATATCTTTAATTGCATCTACTACCTGGCTTATTTCAAAGCTGGACTGGGTTAGTTTTTGAATAGACTCATCGGATTGTCTGGATTGGTTGCTGGCAGCCATGGACTTTTCTCTTTCCATTTGACTGCGTTTTAAAACTTCATCCATGTTCACGGTAAGTTCATTAATGGAATCCAAAACCATAGCCATAAATGCACCAAATTGTCCCGAAAATTTATTTAAAATTTCCACCTGTTGGGTGGCTTCTTCCGAAGCATTGGAAATGTGGTTGGAATTGTAATACATATCCTTGGACAATTTAGATGTCGTGTTGGAAAATCCCGATAAGGATTCAGACAATTCCAACAGGTTGTTCGTTGAATTAATTATTTGCTTAATCATATCGGAAAGATTGTCGCAAAAAATATTGAAGTTTGTGGCCATTTCCCCAATTTCATCTTCACTATTTAATTGAGTTCGCTGGGAAAGATTTCCACTGGCCATTTGTTTAAGCTGCTCAGACAGGTTTTTAAAAACAGAGAAAATAATTTTGCTGGCCAGAAAATATGAAAAGCCTCCCACAAAAAGGCCAGCAGCAATACATCCTCCAAAAAAGAACCAAAACATGTTTTTTTTGAAGTTCACAAATATGGCAGCATAAGCAGGGAAAACCAGGCCCATGCAAAATCCGAATAACATAACGGACCAAAAGTATTTCAGTTTAATGGATTTTTTCGCCATCATGGGAATACTTGATTATACCGATTTTACACGGCCCGATTCCCTAAAAATCTTTACATCATGGATTTATGATTCTGTCAAAATTTGGAGCATTAATCTACCTGGTTTTCAGATTCTTCAACCTTACTCTTTTGATCAACAGCTGTCATTTTTCCTAAAAATTCGGGTAAGTCCAGGCCAGCCATTTTAGCTACATCATGAAGTGGAGGAAGACTTTGTATCATGCCCGACAAATAATTGGAAGTCGCATTTTTCCCATTTGGGCCAACTCCTGAATCCCAAACTGTAACTTTATCGATTTTAAGATTTTTAACAGCATCAACCTGCTTTTCCACAATAGATTCCAATTTTTCTACTAACAAAAAGGTTGCAGCTGCTTTTGCATCGTTTCCACAGCTTTTCACCAAATCTTGGTATCCCTTAGCTTTACTTTCCAAAATTTGTGCTAAGCCTTTAGCCTCAGCCTCGTATTTCAAAAGTATTGCATCGGCAGTACCCTTAGCCTCCCTACGAGTTTTTTCTGCTTCAGCATCCGCTGCTATTTCGATGTTTCGTTTTTCAATTTCCTTTTTTACAACCTCTTGAGCATTAAGCCTTTCTAATTCAGAGCGGTACTGAGCTTTTTGAATTTCAACCTGTGCCTCTCTGTTGGCTACTTCGGCTTTTTGATCTGCTTGAGCTCTGCGAACCGCTAATAAGGAGTTTGAATCGATAATGTTTCCTCTGGATGCATTTTCCCCCTCAACGGCCTCTGCTTCTTGTTGCTGCATATATATACGTTTATCTGCTTCCGCACGTTTAATTCCTTTTTCGGCTTCAGCCTCGTTTTCGGCAACCTTAATATTTCTGTTTTTTAAGGCCTCGGCTTCTCCAATATTTGCAGATGTTTCTTGTTGTTGAACAAAAATCCGTTTATCAGAGTCGGCTTTTTTCATACCCTTTTCTGATTCAGCATTATTTTCGGCCACTCTTATTTCTCGTTCTTTTACTGCATCAGATTCACCAATTGAACCGACTTTTTCCTGAACGGCAACATCAATTTTTGCCTGGTTAATGGCTTCTGCGGCAGCTTTTTTCCCAATACTGTCTATATATCCAGATTCGTCCGTAATATCGGTAATATTAACATTTATAAGGTACAACCCAATTTTGTTGAGTTCCGGAGCCACATTTTTTCGAATAGCATCTAAAAACCGCTCTCTGTCCTGATTAATTTGCTCGATGGTAAGTGAAGCTACTGTTAAACGTAACTGACCAAATATTATTTCCTTGGCCATTTCCTCAATATCATTTTGATTTAAGTTTAACAGACGTTCTGCTGCATTGTTCATAATATCAGGTTCGGTGCTTACACCCACAGTGAAGGTACTGGGTACATTGATACGAATGTTTTGCAGCGATAAAGCTTTAGTAAGAGGGATTACAATTGTCATGGGAGTGAGTTTCAAAAAGGAGTAATCCTGAATTAAGGGCCAAATAAAAGCTCCTCCTCCGTGAATACACCTTGCAGATTGCCCTACCCCTACTTTTCCAAATACAACTAAAATTTGATCCGATGGACATCGTTTGTATCTGGATGCCATAAAGGACACCGTGGAAATAATCAGTATTCCCAAACCAATAAAGGGTAATATCCAGTAAAAAGATTGCATGTTAGCTCCCGCGAGTTGAATTATCGAATTTTTACAACAGTGACTACCGAACCAGAATGGCTCACTACTTGGATGGGTTCTCCCACCTCAATATCTTCCTTATCCAAAGAAACAGCGTCCAACTCTCTCTGACGATTATTTTGGTTTATAGTTACTCTGCCCAATTTTCCTTCTTTAATTGGAAGGTAAACTGTACCTGTGGAACCTTCTAAAGTATCGTTACTAATACTACCAGAAGATTGCATTTTTAGGAATATTCCAAAAAGTTTGGACACAATAAATACACTGGCAACACCCGAGACAACCGAACCTGTAATGGAAAAAAATGCTCCAAATACCCCGTTAAAATGAAGTGCCATGCCCGTTAGTCCAAACATAAACAAAAAAGTGGAAAAACCCTGGATGGATAATATGTGAAATCCCATATCAGAATCGCTGTGATTATCAAAATCAAGCCCATCTGAATTGTCGGAGTCCAATCCCATCATTTGCATGATGAATTGACCCACCACAAAAATTCCACCTACCACAGCCGAACCTATAAAACCGTATTCTAAGTATGTCAAAACAATATTTTCCGTTATTTTTATTTTTATTGCGTCATTTTGTAACGAAAAAAATATAAGTCTGACTCATACTTAAATCACAGATTAAAAATGGAAAAACTTTCAATTCAATTGCATAAAACGGGAAAAATAGTCCCTACTTTATTGTTCCTCCTTCTCAGCCCCCAGCTCGCCCTGGCTTCCGGCGCTTCCGGGCAAAAACAAGGAACAGGCTATGTGCAAATTTCTTACCTCCCCCTACTGGGAAAAACCTTTTTCAACAGCGAAGGTAATTTTGAAGTTTTCGATTATTACTCACGCCACTCGGCACTTTTTTATGGGGAGTACGGTATCTGGGGCGATGGCCTTGCCCTGGTCTACATGAGCGATTTTATTTACCACAGTCTGGAACCGAACCAGTCCAGTGTTGGTATGGGAGACGGCAACCTCCAACTTCATTACCGTTTTTACCAAGGAAAAATCAATTTGGGCGCAGGCTTTGGTTTGGGGCTCCCCCTTGGCTACTATAACCCCAATGTGAATTTATACGAAGGCGACGGAGAATTTGATTTTTCCCTCCGGCTTTTTGCCAAATACAAAAAATGGAATGGCCATGTGAGCTACCGCCTTCGCCAAAATGGCTACGACAATGACATTCAATTCGGTTTTGGATACAAACACAAAGCCTTTAAAAAGACCTACCTTTCTTATGGAGTTGGCGGTTTGCTTCGCACCGAAGGTGATTACCCCAGAGAATCCAATCCCTACGTTGGCTTTTCGGAAGGGGTGGAGTACCTGGCTTATTATTTGTCCCTGTTTCATTCTTTAAGCTCCCATTTCCATCTTACTTTTGGACTCGGGGGCGGCATTCCCTCTGGATTGAATCGAAACCTAATTGGAAATGCCTATATTACCCCTGGGTTGGGCTACAGCTTTTAACTCTAAATTTTTGGTGCAAAACTTCCCGGGCTTTAGCCGATAAAAATCCTGTTGCAGTAGATCGATGCCCGCCAAAATTTTATAATTGCAAACAGGATATGAATCGAAAAAATAGGGATAGCATGCTTTTGGAAGTCGCCTGGGAAGTATGCAATCAAATTGGGGGAATTTACACTGTACTGCGCTCGAAATCTCCGGCTATAACCAAATCCTGGGGAGTGAATTACTGCGCGGTGGGCCCGTATTTTCCTGAGCAGGCCAGCATTGAGTTTGATAAATCGGAGGATTTCAGCACTCCCTTGGGTAAGGCTGTGGAAAAAATGCGCAGCCGTGGCTTTGAGGTGGTTCACGGAACCTGGTTGGTTTCGGGGCGACCCAATGTGGTGTTGATAAACCCCTTTAGCGCCTTTAGTAATTTGGCCCAAATCAAATACGAACTCTGGGAACATCACAACATTAGCAGTGACGGCGCAGATGAACTTCAAAATCAAGTAATGGCTTTTGGCTGGCTTTGCAAGGAGTTTATTAAAGAGTTGGCAGTTTTAACCCCTAAAAATCTTCTGGCCCATTTTCACGAATGGATGGTAGCTACTGCCATACCGTCTCTTCGTTTTGAAAAGGTTCCGGTAACTACCCTGTTTACCACCCACGCCACTTTATTGGGGCGCTATTTGGCCATGAACGATTTTCATTTTTACGACCGCCTGCCCTTTTACAATTGGGAGCTCGAGGCAAAAAAATACAACATCGAATTAGCTGTTCGGCTGGAGCGGGCAGCCACTCATGGCGCCCATGTATTTACTACTATTTCCCAGGTTACAGCCAGAGAATGCGAATCTCTTTTAGGCCGCAGACCTGATTTTTTACTTCCCAATGGAATAAACATTGAGCGCTTTACGGCCATGCATGAACATCAAATCATGCACCAAAACTATAAAGAGCAAATTCACGAATTTGTAATGGGGCATTTTTTCCAAAGCTATAGCTTTGATTTGGACAAAACCCTTTACTTTTTTACTTCCGGGCGTTACGAATACCGCAACAAGGGTTTTGATGTATCTGTGGAAGCTTTAGCCCGATTAAATGCCATGTTGAAACACCACAAAGTGGATAAAACAGTGGTGATGTTTTTTATTACCCGCATGCCATTTAAATCCATCAACCCCGATGTATTACAGTCCAGAGCCATGATGGAAGAAACAAGGGAAATTACCGAAGCCATTCAGGATCAGGTGGGTAAACGGCTTTTTCATGCCGTTGCGGCCATGAAGGATTTTAAACTCCCCTACCTCAACGACTTTGTGGACGATTACTGGAAGTTGCGCCTGCGCAGAAACCTACAGGCTTGGAAAAACAAATCACTGCCCTTAATTGTAACCCATAATCTGGTGGACCACGACCAAGATGAGCTGCTCAATTACATCAGAAAAACCCAGCTGATAAACCGCCAGGAAGATAAAGTTAAAATTGTGTACCATCCTGACTTTTTAACCTCCAGCAACCCGCTGTTTAACATGGACTACACCCAATTCGTGAGGGGATGCCATTTGGGCCTTTTTCCCAGTTATTACGAGCCTTGGGGCTATACTCCTTTGGAATCCATTGCCAGCGGGGTACCGGCCATCACCAGCGATTTAGCGGGTTTTGGCGACTATACCATGGAGAATATTAAGCAACCGGAGAAAAAAGGCATCTATGTGGTGCCCCGCTACCAAAAAGATTTTGGGTCCGCTTCCCAGCAACTGGCGGATGTAATGTTTCGCTTTTTGCAGCAAAGCCGCCGGGAACGTATCAACCAGCGCAATAGAGCCGAAAGTTCCTCGGAAGAGTTCGACTGGAACAACCTTTTAAAGCACTACCAAAAGGCTTACTCGTTTGCTCTGGAAATCGCCAGTTAGGCTAGTTTAAAATCTTTCTGAATAAAGTTCCTAATGCCTTTGGCTTGTCCAAAAAGAGGGCCGGAAGTTTGTGTTATTGAAAAATGCAATAGGGTTTTTAGCTGGTAATTTTGACGAAGGCCTGCAACGATATACTTAGGAATGCCATTCCAATTGGAAAATTCCGGGAGGCGCTTAGGAATAGTTCCCTCATTTAATTTCCAATCTTCCAGCACATCCAAATCAAGGACCACATAGGCTGGGCTAATGTGTTTTTCCAACTTGGCTAAAAGTTTGTGATCCTTGATATTAACGCCCAAAGCTAACATCGAGGGCAAGCGGCTGTTTTTTATTAGCTGTATTAATGTTTCCTCTGTTAAATTTTCAAAGCACAGAGTGAGCTTATATTTTGGAAGTTCGGAAGTTTCCAGAAGTTGGATAAATTCTTTTTCAAAAGCACAGCTATTCCACAGAGAAACATCTACGGGAATGTGTAATTTTTGGATGGAGCTTCCTTCCCTTAGCAAGTATTTAAATTCCATGAAGATTTTTTCGAATTTCTTTTTTAGATAGAGCTTCTGTAAATCCTGATATTGAGTTCTACATACCAAATGCTTTGATACAAATTCTTTTAAGTCTGGGTTTTTCCAATTAAGTTTCGTCAAAAGTTCCAGCTCACTTCCTTCATTCAAATTTCGAATGGGCTCATACTGGCATTTCCATTCCCCACGTTCCAAAGCGGTTAAAAATTCCAGATACAGGGCCAACTGGCTTTTGTTTTTAAAATCATTTGAATTGTCCCCGTTAATTTTCGATTCCCCAGAATTATGCAGCCTGCGCATTTGTGAAAACAGCTGTTCGATTAAATCTCCAGGCTCTCCAGGGCTTTTCTCCTCATTATGTCCATAAGACAAATAGAAAGAAGAGACATCAATAGATAAAGATTCCTTCCCATGTTTGTACGGCCCCTTCATGCTTTGCTTAAGGGCTTTGATAAAATCCTGCAATTCTATTTCTGTGGAAAATTTTGGGAAAATAAGCCCAAACTCATCGTTGCCAAGTCGACTCACTTCTCCGTCATTGGGGCACATTTTTTTCACTTGTCTGGCACAGCCTCTAAGAATATTATTTCCAAACTCCGCCCCCCATTCCCTATTGATTCTGGCAAAATTCCTAATATCCATAAGCAAGAGGGTAAAACCTGATATTTGGCCCTCGCTCAACTGTTTTTTAAAATTCAAAATTTTTGATTCGAAACCCTTGCGCCCCATAATATTTGTTAAGGGGTCCTTCTCCAATAAATACATATTTTCATCAGCATAATATTGCCGCAAAAATATGGGCTGTACTCCAACCACCAAACGCGATGGATTTCCCATAGTATCTCGTATTAGACTCCCTGAAAAATGAAGCCAGTTTTCTCCTCCGCCTTCATCCATAATCAGGACTTTTTCCTGGATAACGGATTCCATTCCATTAAAAAACTGTGAAAGGCTTTTCCCGAAGCTCCTTTTACTCTCTGGTTCAATGCGGTTAAAAAAATCTTTAATATGTTTAGGAAAATTGTTGGTCAACTTCAGCAGGGTTTTCCAATGGGAGTTAAAATGGGCATTGCCGCTTTTAATGTCCCAATCCAGAGTGGCCATATTTAGAGCCCTGAAAATTATATCATTGCGGTTTTTTTCTTCTAATATTTTTTTGGAAGGCTTAAACCCTTTTACGGTTTCCATTAAAGCATGAAGAAGTTTGTGGTGGTTGTACTTGCCTTTAACTAAGTAATTCTGTATCCCTTTTTTTTGAGCATATTTGAAATATGTTATGTCTTTGGAACCGGATACTACTACAACCGGAGCATTTGAAAATTTTTCTTTAACCGTTTTAAGAGTGGCTTTGCCTTTGGAATCCGGAAGTCCCAAATCCAAAAAGATGACATCGAATGTTTTGTTTTCAAATGCGCTGAGATCCTTTATGCTTGCAGAGTAACTAAATTCAGGAGCGACATCCACCAGCTTTTTAATTTCTCTGGAGAGGACTTTGGCGTCAACCGGATTATCTTCCACAACTAATATGTTGTGGATACCATGCAGAGTGTTAGAAATTTCTTGTTCCAATTTTACTTCACCGTTGTATTAGTTGGCGCGCCAGCCAGTAATTATATTATGCCACACTTTTCGGAAAAAGCCAGTAAAACTCAAAAAGCTCCCACTAAAATTGGGTGAAAAATGTTTGCCAATGTCAACTTTGCTTTATGCTGCGCAAACTTGTTAAAATTGTGGTGAAAATTCCCAAATAATTAAACACTGCAGATATGCAATCAAATGGTTGCATATCTATTTTTTACTAATTTTACAGGATTAAGCGGGTCTTTTTAGCCAAAGTCTTGAGAATGCAATCTGCAAATCCTCAAAGCTTTGCGCCTCCATTTGGAAATCACCCTGTATGAACTGGAGGCCTTTGTTTTGGATGAGCTTTAACTGATACTCTTTTTCGATGCCCTTAATAATGATTTGAATGTTTTTTAATTGCCCGTAGGAAGCTAGAAAGTTGGAAAATGCCAGGTGGTTTTCTGTTTCTCCCACAGTCATTTGAAACAAATCCATATCTATTTTTAAATAACGAAGAGGGATTTTTTCAAGACTGTTCATGGACCAGCTTCCTGTTCCAAAATCATCCAGCCCTATGCCAAATCCGGCTTTAACATATGGGCCAATAACATCTGCTAAATTGAGAATAAGCCCATTTTCTTCGGGCTCTTGCAATTGAAGCACAATTTGTTGTGGAGACAGGCCCGCTTTTTTACAAATAGAAACAAAACTCCGCTGTAATATGGGCAACGATAACTGTTCGATGCTTAATGAAAAAGAGGCCCATAATTTCCTGGAAAAAATGCCGCTTAATTGACTCAAGTCAAAACAAAATTTGCTAAACAATTCCTGGATAATTTCATTTTGACTGCTGTGCTGCCTTAAAATTTGCACCAGTTTTTTGGGAGATATAAAACCCAAATGAGGATCCGCATAATTCACATAACTTTCCAAACCCACATAGTCAGCCTTTTCCATGTTATATATGGGCTGATAGACCAAAGCGTCGGACTTTAATCTTAAGGGAGGATAAAAATCAGTGGCCAGTACCGATGCCCTTATGGCAGATGAATTTGTTTCCTCAGAAAATATTTCGATTTTTTTACCTGGCTTATATTGCGCACGATACATGGCGTTTTCCGCATCCCGCAAGTCCTCTTCCAAAGAGTGCAAGAGGTTGTCTCCCACATGGTCCACATATTTCACCCCAATGCTAATCTGAGCCTGTATAATTTTTCCCGACAACATCATGGGTTTTGAAAGCTTGTTATAAAATTCGTTTGCCAAACTGGAAAGCTTCGCGGGATTTTTCACCTGGGAAAGCAATAGCCCAAACTCGCCCTCCCCCATTTTGCCCAAAACATCAGAGGGAGAAATACTTTGGAAAATTTTGTCTATAAAGCAATTTAAGGCGCCTTCGGCTAATTTCTTCCCATAAACTTTGGCAATTCTCACTCCTGAGTCGAAGCTGATATAAAAAAGGGCAAAACCCGATTTTTCCTTGAGTTTGATATTTAGGCAGTGCCTGCGAAGTTCCCGGTAAAATAACATCCTGTTGGGAATGTTTGTTATGGAATCGCTTAGCAAACTGCAATGGTAATTTAGGCTGGGCTCAATATAACGAGTAACATCCAGAACACCCCCTGTCATTTTTAGGGGTTTAAACCTAACATCCCTTTCGAGGGTGGCATTAAGGCTTAACCAAAGTTCTTTTCCAGAATGGTCCATCATGCGGAATTCCATGGAAAATTGACTTTCTTTAGATTGAAAAAAAATGCCCAATTTCCGTAAAAAAAGCCTTCGATCGTCTAGCACGATTTTTTTTGCCCATTCATACACCGACCTTGGCCGCCCTGATTCTGGAGAGCTGAAAATTTTTTCCCAACCTTTTTGAACCTCAATCTTGTTGGTTTTAATATCCCATTGAAAAATACCCAGGGGTAAAATTTCGTTTAATTCATTAAATGCCGAAGGAGCAAGTTCTTTTTGTACCGAGGAATCATCTGCAAATATGCTATTGCTGATAAAATTTTTGAGCTTGCTAAAATCAATTTGACCCTTTACAAAAAAGGCATTCGCCCCCAAGCTAAGGGCGCCTTCAATTATTTTTTTATCTTCAAGGCCTGAAATAATAAATATGGGTAAATAGGGAAATTTTTGACGAAGCTCTATATATGTTTCCAGGCCATCGCTATCTTCCAGGGTCAAATCCAAAAGCACCATATCGGGTATAGGATAATCCTGGTTTAAAGCCTGATTTAAATTTTCCCTATGGGTTATGCGGGGTTTAGGATCCAGCATTTTATTTATTTCCCGGGATAGATTTTCATAATCCAGGAGATTATCTTCCACAATTAAAATATTGTTTTCCGGAGCTGTTGCTGTGGTCGCCATAATTTTGAAACCTGAGAAAAAGACAGAAAAATTTACTTCAATTAAAATTGAATTGATATCTTGTTAATTTATATAAGCAGTACAAGATTTCAAGACAATTATTTACAATAATAAGAAATTCCCAAGCCTTTAAGAATATTTTGTTGGTGCAAGTGTTCTGCACCTGTGACAATAATTTCCAAGGGGCTGGTGGAAGCAGACATATTTAAATTTTCTTCAGGAAGGGACTTAGCTTCGTTGTCTAATATATTGGAATATATTTGTTTAATATCTAACTCTATAAAGAAAAAGGAGTTCTCGAACTCCGGGTACTGAAAACCATTTGAATTATTTCTCAAATCTAGCAAGGGATGAATTCCGTACTGGATCATTTCCCGGGTGATTAACAGGCAATCGTCCCAATTTAAGGCCGCCATTTCCCCATTAATTTCCAAAATTAAGCCATTTTTAATTTTTTTATTCATCCCCAGGATTTCTTCTCTGATTTTGGAATTTCGCCAACAGAGCGGGTCCGAAAACTCCAGGCAAATATTCTTGTATTCAGAAGTATTTATTTCCCTCAGTTTTTCCTCGATAAATTTAAGGCCTCCCAAAAAATACTCATCCCTTAAGTTACAGCTAGATAAGATGACCTGTTTATCCTCGATGCTTAAACGGTTTAACTCGGAATCCACAAAAAATAACCTGGATTTAAAACCCTTTATTTTGGGGTCGTCCAGATTAAAAATATTTTTAAAACCAGTCCGTAATTCTTTTCTTTCCACAGCGGATAATATGGAATAAGCCGTTCTTAAATAGGTTTTGTTAGGGCCTGGCTCTTTAAAGTCATCCAGCTCAGCTTTATCCCCTCTCAAATATTTTGAAAGCAATCTGGATAAGCGTCCATCAATACTTTGCCCTTTTATAAAAAAGTTTTTGTGCCCTATTTCCTTGGCGTAATTTAGCACTTTAAAATCATCGTTTCCGGTGATGATAACAATGGGACAGTTTTCAAAATGCCGGGTGGCATAATTCAGGGTTTCCACTGCTTCAGAATCTTCCAGATTCAAATCCAGAAAGACCATCTTGTAGTCTTCAGGGTTCAGAGTTTTTAAGGAAACCAGATTTTTTTCTCTGGTTATAATCGGTTCTACAGAGGTTAGTTTTTCAATTTCCCGCTGGATGTTTTCTGCATCTAAATCATTATCTTCCACTATTAAGATATTATTGGATGTACGATTCATATTACAGCTCCATTAACTGGTTCTAATTTACCAGAAATATTCCCTAAACTATTATGACACAAAAAATTGACAATGCCTAGCGGTCCAGGCCAGACGACACCAAATTTGGTCAGGGCTATTATTTCGGGTGCAACCAAGGTTGTATGGTTTTGCATGAATTAAAATTCATTACCAAAAAATGGCTTTTAGGCT
Source organism: Fibrobacteria bacterium (assembly GCA_050294405.1). Lineage (GTDB taxonomy): Bacteria > Fibrobacterota > Fibrobacteria > UBA11236 > JADFYW01 > JBNKOC01. The sequence continues at coordinate 28,778 of JBNKOC010000032.1, forward strand.
ATAATAGATATAATTTTAATTTAAAATTATGCCACATGGAGTTTGCTATCGTTGGGATCCCCTTTTAATAGGAATCCATGTTGTTTCTGACTTATTAATTGTGTTTGCCTATTATTCCATACCGGTGATACTCACCGTAATCGTTTTGCGAAGCCAGGGCAAAATCCCATACAATTGGGTGTTTTTACAATTCTCCCTTTTTATAATGGCTTGTGGAACCACGCACCTAATGGAAATTATAAACATATGGAAAGCAGAATACTGGCTGTCGGGAATTTTAAAAGTAATCACCGCCATTTTTTCCTTGCTAACTGCTATTAGCCTTTTACCCCATGTTCCCAAGCTAATAGAAACATTAAAAGAAAAACCAAATACCTAATAAGGGGTTAAGCCATTGACCAAGGAAAATTCAGCTTTAATCCAAAAGCTCTACCAGTTGGAAATAGTATTTTTTTCCCTGGTGGCCCTTTTGCTGGATTACCTTTATCACCTGGAAGCCCTCAATGTTATCTATACTCTGCTGGCCATCTCCTCGGCTTACACTTTAACCAATTCGAAATCATTTTACCGGGTTCTGATTTGGCTTAGCTTTTTATCTGTACTGGGAATACTAAGAAACATATTAACCCACTTTGACCTGGAATGTTTTATAAACCGCTCTTTAATCTTATTTTCCATTATTAGCGCCGGAATTTTTTGCAAAAAATACTTTCGCTTCCAATCGCATTTAAACGAGGAAGAATTGCGCTTTAAAGCGGCCCTGCAAATTGCTCCAAATGGATATTTCCTATTGGACAAAATGGGAAAAATCCTCAATTGCAATGATATATTTAACAAAGAGTTCAGTTTTATTCCTAGATGGGTGGAATCCCAAAATTTTAAAGATATTATGGGAGCTAGCCAGCAATTTTACGACAAAATACCCAGCTCCCAGGTAAAAGATTACCCGGAGGACATTTTTAAACCAGAAGGCATTCCCTTAAAATTCAAAATGAAAAACTCTGCGGATAAAATTTATGAAATTCGTATTTCGCACTTTAAGCTGGATGATAAAACTTTTTATGTGGGAAGCTCCCAGGATATAAGTGAACAGGTGGCCCAAAACCAACAATTGCAAGCCCAGGCCGTAGAGCTGGAAAAAGCCTACAAAGAGTTGGATAGCTTTGCTTTTACCGTTTCCCACGATTTAAAAGCTCCCCTTCGAGGTATTTCTCTGCTTTCTAACTGGATTATGGAAGATTCCGCCGACCAAATTGGAGAGTCTGGAAGTAAAAACTTAATTCGGCTCCAGGATCAAGTGGGCCAAATGAATTCCCTAATTGACCAAGTCCTAAAATATTCCCGGGTGGGAAGGGAAGACAGCACGGAAGAAAAAATAGACATGAACGCCGCTGTTGAAAAAATCTCTTTGATGTTAGAGCCACCTGAAAATGTAAAAATAAATATTCAGGGCATTCTCCCTCCAGTTATGGGCATACCCATCCAAATGGAACAACTTTTGCAAAACTTAATAGGAAATGCAATAAATTATGGTGACAAAGAAGAAACCATCATAAACATTGGGTACTGGAGCCATCAATGTGAATCGGGTTATTATGTGGAAGACAACGGCCCTGGAATTGAACGGAAAAACTTCGACAAAATTTTTGAAATTTTCAAATCTGCCCACCCCAAAAAACACACAAGCTCCTCGGGTGTGGGACTATCCATTGCAAAAAAAATAGTCCAGCACAATGGCGGAAAAATTTGGGTAGAATCAGAACTGGGTGTGAGCAGTAAATTTTATTTTAGCTGGCCGAAAAAGGTAAAAGAGCTGGAATCCATCTCAAAATAAATCAGTATAAATACCAGTAGCCTATGCGGTTGCTGTCGTTGCTATACAAATACAATTCGCTTTCTGGCCCTATACGGTATTCCAATTGGCCCCCGTTTTTAAAATATGGATCCAGGAGATAATTTTCTTCCCTATTGGGGATGGAATCGTATATGGGGTTTCCAACATTCTTAAAGAAATTATTTTGCCTAAACAAGGTTCGGGTGCTATCGGTAAATTCGCTAAAGTAGGCGAAACCCTCTACTCCGTTTTCCGCAAAATTATTGTTTAGGATATTTAATTTTCCATCTTGCGGCACCAAAAAGACCCCATCCCTCTGGTTGTTGCTAAAGGTAGAATGAGAAATGGTTCCCACGACAACCCCCCCCTGAATTCCAGAAGCTCCGTTACGCACCACTAACAAATTATCGAAAAATATGCGGCTGGGGTTTGCAGAACTGCTGTTTATTACAATTCCTCCAAAACCGTTGTCATAAAAACGGGAGTTCAAAACAGTTAAATGGCTATTGTCTACCTGCAGGCCGATATCATTGGCTGCAAAGTCGCAATTTTCAAAGAGTATAGAGTCGGAATTATTTTGCATGAGTACACCGACATCTGCCGTACTGGAAAAGGACAAATTTTTAAATTGTATATGCATGGCCCCGCTTAAGACAAGCGGGGTATTGGGTTGGGTTCCCAGAATAGTTCTGCCAAGGGGATCTCCTGTAATTACAATCGGAGAGTCAATAGTTCCCGATTGGGTAATAAATAATTCTACGGTGTAATTTCCCTGATTGATATTCACCACATCACCGGGTTTTAAAGAATCAATTTTTGAAATGAGTTCTTCATTGTTGCTAACGGTAATGGCGCAATCAAAATTATTTATACTGCCAATGGAGTCGTTGTAACTTTTAAAATTTTGGTTAAGAACGGTTAGACTGTCATTGTAAGGTTGACTTTGAACCAGATTGTAGTTTGCCCAAACCCCCTGGCTGCTATCCACCTCCAAAAAGAGAGCCTCGCTGGACAAACGCAATTGGCTAATGGAATTAAAAACGCTATCCTTATAGCCGCTCGCCAGAAGGGTATCCCCCGCCAGCAATTGGGAAGCCTCCTGATATTTTTCCGTTAAAACGGATGTATCTGAGTAACTTAAGTATTTGCTGCTATCTATGGCCCGCAGGCTATCATAAAATTGCAACAACAGGGAAGAATCCAACAAAATTTTAAAAAGGACATTTCCCGTTTCACACAACAAGGCATTTTGGGATTCAATGTCCTGGTTGTTGATTAACGAGCCATCATTATCGGCCCTAATGGTATTATTGACTACCTGATAAAATTCGTTTTGGGATTTGAGATACTCTTGAAGGGAATCGGAGCGGATGTATTTCCACTGAATTAAGTTAACGGGTCCCAATAAGGCATCTAAATTGGTTTGGAGTTGCTGGCGTCTTTCTTCCAGATTTAACGGGCCGCTGTAATTTACTGGGTCCCATGGATTATCCCTACTTAGACAACCCCACAGAAAAATAACACTGGCTGCAAATGCCAGTAGCAACTTCCCAGTGGCCTTAGCTGCTGCCTTAACTTTCAATCCTCCCCCAAAATACAATCCACAATTATATTAGAAATAAAGAGCTTTTAAATTCAATTCGCTAAATAAAAGGCCCACAAAATTGCTGAAAAAAGTTAATATTTTGCCTTTAGCACCAAAATTGAAACCAAATAAAAATGCCCATTTTAATCTTAAAACTAAAAAAAATGACTGCCAACTGGGTATTTTTAGCTTTATTGCTGTTTGCAGGACCTAAACTTTATTCCCAGGCCTGCTCCGATTCCCTGGGAGTTGGCAATGGCCTTACCGTTCTGTCAAACCCTTTCCCCCAGCCTAATTTAACTGTTACTAATTTTAGCTTTGACTGGTTTGAATCCGGGGGGGTGTCTTTTTTCAGTGTATATATTGACCCTGCCTTACTACAAGCGGCCCAGGCTAACCAATTAAAATTGGGAGTGCTCATAACAGGCAAACCCAAGGGATCCAGCCAGGCTCCTTCTGTGCTGGTGGACGCCCTCTACCAGGTTCCTCCTCAAAATACGGGAGTTTGGACAAGCTCAGAAGAGGTCTTTGATTTTCCTCAAGTCGGCAGTGGAACCTATGTGAGCAGTACTACTTTGGAAGCTTTTCAGGACAACAGCGGGAAAACGGTTCCCATTAGTCTTGAAGCAAAATTAAAACTCACCTGTGTGGATGGCTACACCAGCCAAAACTGGCAGGAAATTTTAGATGAAGAAATTTCTTTTAATGGTAACATCGATCCGAATATCCAAAATATTGATGCCTTATCCCCGGGAGCATCCAGCCCTCAAAACCCTGGTATCATAAGCGAAGAATACCCCAACTTTTATTTTAATTCCAGTTTGGTTAGTTCGGACATCCATTACGCCACGGGAGAGGTAAAGTTTATTATCTACCTCACCGAAATTTTGGAGGGAGAAAGCCCTTACGACGCCATTAACAACAGTTCCATTCCTTTTATAACCATTCGCGAGGGCGAGCCAGCCGCTGCGGCCACTTACCCCCTAAGCAAACCTCCTTTAAAAGAAGGGGCTCTTTACGGTTGGCGTATAGCCATGCGTCTGCGGGGTCCTCAGGACAAATGGATATACAGTTATCCCTTATTTTTTCGCTATGTTAACAACCCGACTATCACCACGGAAGACCCTTTTGATCCCCTCAAACAGGTAGAAAATTTTGTATCGGTGGGAGATGATTACAACAAACGCCTATTTGCAGCCCTAAAAATAATTTTAGAGGACAACTACGAAATTTTTGTGGCCAGCATCGGCAACCGCATTCCTGTAAAAGGACAGATTCGCTGGAATGGGCAACCCTACACTTTGGAGCAATTGGAAAAGTTAGCTCAAAGCTTTTCCCGACAAAACAACAGCCTCACAAAAATGAGGCTTCGCCAATGATGTATAGATTTTGCTTTTTGTTTTTGCTGTTAAACCTGAGTTTCGCCTCAGAAAACCCTTTGCTGGTGGTCAAGTCTGTTAAAGGAGAAGTCCTGCAATACTTTCCCCACGGAGCAGATAAACCCCTTAGACCCTATACTAAAATCCCCATGGATTTCACCCTGGAAACCAAAGCTAAAGCAGAAGCCTCTCTTAGGTTATTTTTAGCTCCGGGCCAGGTGGATTTGCAACCCAATACCAAACTGAAAATCCAATACAAAAAGCTTAAAGAAAAAGCCCTGCCTTTTTTAGAGTTGCTCAATGGCGAACTGATTTTAAACATCAGTAAAGAAGCAGGACTTATATATCCTGTAAATACAGAAAATACCCTGGTGGAATCTGAAGGGGCCCGATGGTATCAGGAACTCAATTCGGAAGGGGCCACAAAACTGGTAGTGTTAAAGGGAAAGATAAAAGTTTACAACCGGCCCAAAGATATGTCCGCCTATGTTACTGAGGGAAAAACTTGCATCAGTGATTTAAACGGCTTAAAAATTGGAAATTCCACTGAGGAAGATTTACTCTTGTTTCGGCAAAACCTGCTGGAACTCGATTTTATAGATCCCGTAACCGAACAAACCAAGACTCTAGAAATTGAATATGAATCCAACTTTTAGTTTTTCCCTACTTTGGATTCGAGGCTTTGGATTTGGCCTTTTATTTTGTATAGCTCAGGCTATGGGCCAGGACAGCTTGTTGGTGGCAGACAGCTTGACCCAGGCAGATAGTTCATCTGCTAATACGCCAAAGGATTCCAGCTTTAATGCCACTCCCGAAGATTCCAATATGGTTCAAAAGGACGCCCTCCCAGACACCATGCTTTTGCAGCAGGAAAAAATAATAGGAAACAGTAAAAGCCAGAGATTCAGAATGGTATTGCCCATGGAAGGCGATGTTATTCACAGTAATAATCTGGAAATTGTTATTGCTTTGGGGCCCGAATCTTTCAGTTCTGTCTCTATCCTCTTAGATGGCTACCCTTTACCCAACCCCGCCGAGGCTGAAGGCGCTTTGCTTATCGCTTCCGCTAATAATTTGGACCACGGCATACATCGCCTCAATGTGATTTTTCTGGACTCCCAATCCAAAATTGTATACCGGGAAGAAGTGCCCTTTTTCGTACAGCTCCCAGAACCAGAACGTGCCCAAACCAGTTCTGATTTTTCCCAAAGCGGTATATTATACGCCCGCAGTGAATTCAGGGGAACTTCTACCATTAATGAAGTTAAAGGCTATAGGGAAATCAGCTCAGACAATGGACAATTGGTTTTTTCCGATGTGGATGAAAAGTTATTCGCCAATTCCACCCAACTACTCCATGCCACCTATAGAATGAAATACAAGAAGCTCCAATTGCAAAGTAAACTCTCTCTAAACTCCCAGGAGAGCCGCTATCGGCAGCCTTATAACCGCTTTGGAGGAAGATTGTCTTACGGCCCATGGCTTACAGTGGCCGGAGGCGATGTATATCCCCAAATGAATGACTTGGTTTTAAAGGATTTGCGCGTACGAGGTATCGAAGCGAAATCCAGGGCCATTGTTAAAGACATCGAATGGTACAATTTGCATTTCGCCTACGGAAACGTGAAACGGGAAATCAACCCCCATGTTTTGGTATATCAGGCAGAAGACAGTCTAAGTGAAGAAATTATTTCCGGCAGTTTTGAAAGAAAACTCTCCGCTTTTCGCCTGGGCTTTGGTTCCAGAGATCAGTTGTTTAGTTTAGGTTTAAGTGCTCTTAAAACCTGGGATATCTTCCCCCAATGGGATCCGGTGGTTATGGACAGCATCCCCTTGTATTCCCCGGAAGAAAATGTGGTCACAGGCGTTGATTTTCAACTGGCCCTTTTTAAGCGAAAAGTCATTTTGTATACGGACTACGCGTTTAGCCTTTGGACAGCGAACCGAAATGCCACTATTATAGGCAGCCCCGACAGCCGTTTTGAATTGCATTTTACAGGCCCCTCTCCCGATGATTTAAAATCCTTTATGGCCGTTAACGCCTCCACCCAATTGGATGTGGAACACCCTGGGCGCAACAGCGCTCTGCAAACAGGAATTCGAACCTCCTTTCCCCTTCCTAAATTCGGCTTTGAAACCGAGCTCATGTATTACAGCACCGGCGATTTATACCGCTCCGAGGGCAATCCTTTTTTCACCACTTCCGGAGAAAAAGGGCTGCGCTTTTTACAAAGGGTTAAGCTATTGGAAAACCGCATGGCCATTGGGCTTGAAGGCAGTTATGCCAACCGGGAGATTTACAGCCTGGACACCAATGCCAACAGCCTGAACATACTGAGTATTAAGGGCGATGTGCGCTACTCTCCCCACATTACCCTCCCCTCCATTTGGATAGGGCTTTCGGGGACAGAATCCAAACCGGAAGATAAAACTGCGGGGCTTACTCCCAAAACCCAGTACTCCACCCAGTCCCTTTACCTTGGAGGCTTTCACCAGGTTAAGGCTGGTCCGGGAAAGCTCCATATTAACGCCAGCTACAGTATTACAAACAATGAAAACTATATATACGGAGCCAATTCCAGCAATTCAGATACATCCTTTAGCAATTCTACGAATGTGCTTTCCACTTCGCTGCAATACCGAAGGCCGCGGGCCAGTTTAATTCCTTTCGTTAAACATTCCTTAACATCCAACAGCATTCGAAAAGCCATTAACAATTTTTCTCTGGGTTCCAGTTTTTACTTTACCAATAAAATTTCCGGAATGATGAGTATGGATGTGGGCCAATACCCCGTTTCCGCAGTTAAAAACGATTTAAAACTGGGTGAATCCATAACCCTCTCCTATAACTTTCAGCAGAACCAATCTCTTTCCTTTAACCAGCGCTTTTATTTCAATGGGCCGGAACTGGATTATATTTTTGGCGGTAATTATGAATTGTTTTTCTAATAAATTAATAGTGCTGGTGTTTTTGCTGGGGCCCATTCTTTCCTTCGCTCAGGTTATTGATAGCAAACATATTGAAAGCCAAATTGAAAATGGAAATGTGGACGCCGCCGTAGATAATCTGAACCATTTTTTAGGCCCCGAAATGCAAATTTCCCATGAGGACAGCATATATGCCTTTAAAACCTTGGGGATGATTTCCGTGGTTAAGGGCGATATCCCCAAAGCCAAACAGTTTTTTAAAAATCTTTTTTTGACAGACCCCGCCGCCAGCATTCGAAACACAGATGCCAGTTATGCCATTATCGAAGTATTCCTTGAAGCTAAAAACGAATTTAAAAAAGAACATGGCGGTGAAATTTTACGTCCCAAAGTTATTGTAATGGATCCCTTGGGTTCGGCGGTTCCCGAACAGTATTCGGAATCCATCGCCCGGCAATTTATTGAAGAATTACAAAGGCTTTGGCTCTTTGACGCCCAGTCCCGTGCCGAAATTCACGAGCAATTTTCCAAAGATAGAATGGATCCCAAACAATGCAAAGACGAGGCCTGTTTCATTAACATGGCAAAAAATATCGAGGGAGATAAGTTGGTGCTTTTATATTTTGAGCAGGTGGAACAGGTCTATTCCCTTATTTTGAAGTACATAGATGTCCGCAGCCAAAAAACGGAAACAGTGCTCAAAAAATCCGCTGTAAATAGTCTGGACAGCCTTATTTTAACGGGCTTACAGGAAATGGCTATTCAGCTTGAAAAGCAAAATGCAGCCTGGTTGCAATTTACCACCGAACCGGCCAATGCCTATTTAGAGCTCAACGGAGAAGCCACGGATGGAGGGAAAAAAATCCCAGTTATGCCGGGTAAACACAAAATTTGCGCTTCGGCCACAGGGTTCGAGACCCAATGCCGCGATATTGAAGTTAAACCCAATGATGGAATTACCCATCGCATTGGCCTTAAACCCGAATATTCTGAAGAACACGCCAAAGCCAATGAGGCAGTCGTTCCTAAAGAAGAAAACAATGCCGCTCCAGGTGCCTCCAGCTTCCCTGTGGAAGTATACATATTGGCTGGTCTGGCTGCCTTTGGATTGATATTGGTGGTTTTATTTAATCAGTAAGTGCATAATGCCCTGGGCTTTTTTTCTATTCGTTTTCCTGGGGCTTTTTCTAAGCTGCTCCGATGAAAACAAAGAGAAACCTTCTTCCTTCCAGAAAAACTCCGCAACCAGCAAAGACTTAATCGATAAAAACATTATCGCCGATTCTATTTTTACGCTTAGCAGCGGAGAAAAAACAGTTTTTTTCAAACAACACATTCCCCTACTGGATTCCGTCCTTTGCATTCCCGAAAACCCAAGCCTTATAAAAATCCATCAAAACCAGATACATGCATTTAAGGAAGGCTATACCAAAATATTTTGTTACCACAATGAAGCCGCCCAAGAGCCCTTTTTTTTTGTGAGGGTAGTGGTAAACGAAAAAAGCGATGGCGAAAATATTTCCTCCGGGAAAAAAAAAGCCCGCTCCACTTCGGAGAAAACCCGGCACAAAGAAATCGCCCAGGGGCCTGAACAAAGCCCCAAAAAAGGCTCCAGACTTATGGTTTTATCTTCCCCTTCCTACGCTCAAATATTTGTGGACAATGTTTATTGGGGCACCACACCCATGTTAGAGTCAAAGGAAATTGAAGAAGGGCAACACCTTTTGATGTTAATCCACAGGCGCTACGGCCAAAAAGACAGTCTTTTTCAAATAGGAAAATCAGATTCCCTGCAAATAAAAGTAAATCTTAAAGGGGAATAAAAAAATCCAGCCTGCTATTTTTGAGCAAAAGGATCTGGCTGTCCGTATTTTTGTTTTACTTCTTTAATCAAATAGCGAAAGGCGTTGTATACCCTATCCCCATAAGGAGATAAAGGTTGCAGGCTTATCAAAAATGAATCCTGGTAATCCATTTGGGATTTGTCTTTTTTATACTCATAAAATTCAACCCGAACGCATTTGGATTTTTCGTGACATGACAAATTAATGTTATGGTCTTTCTTTGATTTTTCCAACTGAAGCTCTCCCAGAACTATCCATTCCGATGGTATTTTTTGTTCCAGTCGCGAAGTGAGGGTGATATATTCGTAAATCAAAGATCCGTCCTCGGCCACAGATAAAATACTTTTACAGCCCACACAGTTTTTCTCCGCAGGAGCCAGTCCAATTTTATTTATCCATTTATTTAAATAAGCCAATGTTTCGTTAATATCCGGATTGGCAGAGGAGGCTGAAGCGGAATGAAGGGCCAATAAAATGGCTCCCACAAAGATATTTTTCCAATTAGTAAGTGGCTTTAAAAACATATTTGGAAAATAATAATTTTGGAGCGCCCGTGAAACATTTCTGTCCCAAAGTAGAGATAATTTAGTTTTTTGAGCCAACCCTAACATAAACTCAAATAGCTTGTTTTTTCTAGGATTCCAGCGCTTTTACAGCTTCAAGAATTTTTGTGTAACGCTTTTTATTTGCTCCCAAATCCCCTTTTCCTACGCGGGAGGCCGAGCGAATGTGGAATAGGCTTTCCGCTGCTTTCCTGATTTCCACATCGTCTACAAATTTGAACAGGCCCGATGTATATTCGGCATGGATGTAATTGCTGTCGGAAGCGACAACCACACCCCCTGTTTTTTCAATTGCCTTTTGGATAACATCCAGCCCGCCCTCCGCAATAAGGGAAATTGGCTTTTCAAAATGGGACTTATCCTCAGGGTATTCGGAGCACAAACAATTGGGACTATCTGGACAAGGTTTTAAGATTCCATTGGACAACCCCAGTTCAGGCGCTTTTTTGGATTTGATTCCCAGGAAAAACATCCCGGCAAACCAAATCACAATTAAAATCAGTATTACTAACATCATAGTTTTTAGAACCTTATTCACAATTCTCGCAAAACTCCCGCTAATTTCTCTGCAATCCGGCCAATATTTTTTTGTTACATAGTGGAATTTGTTAATATTAATTTAAAAAAAGAGGAACACAGGTGCCAGGCCAGCTCAAATCGAATATTAGTCCCGGATTATTTGAGGAAAAATTTATTCACGCTGCCGGAAAAGGCGGGCAAAATATCAATAAGCTAAGCACTGCCGTCCAATTGCGGGTAAAAATCAGCTCCCTTTCCCTACCCCAATGGGTATTAGACAATATCCGAAAAAATTTCGGCCAAAGTTATTTGGCAGAAGGAGACATACTTCTTAGTTGCGATGTCCACCGAACGCAGCTTAAAAATCGCGTGGAAATTAAAAAACGATTTTTTCGAATTTGGGACCAATGCTGGAAAAAGCCCCGAGTTCGAAAAGCCACTCGCCCCAGTTTTCAATCTGTTAAAAATCGCCTGGAGAGCAAAAAAAAGCGCGGCCAAATTAAAAAAGACCGCTCAGCAAGCTGGGATTAACAGATATAATTATGATAGTGGCTTTAGGCCCTCAATAATTTAAAGGCATGGCTCCATTGGTTAGATAAAAATCCAGGTATGCACCACAGCATACAAAGTGGCTCAATAGCCCTTGCCGCTTCGGCTTTTCCCATATCTTCGCACTCCCAGCCAAATTTATCTAAAATATCAGCCACATCCTTTTTGGCATTTTCATTGTTCCCGCAAATGAACATGCTGGGTTTTCCCTCTTTGAAACTTGGATTCACCATAAAGGCAGCTCCCACGCAGCTAAAGGACTTTACAAAATTAGCCTGGGGAAAAGCCTCCTGAAGCTGCTCCATGTTGGATTTATCCAGGTTGGTGTAAAACTTTAATACTCCGTTTTCTGGAGGAGCATCGGCTATGGGGTTTGTAACATCAATTATGGTTTTTCCAGTAAGCGATTCAGGACTAAGGCCGGAAAGTAGGCTTTGGGCGGCAGAACCTTTTACCGAAAGCACAATTATTTCTCCAAAACTGGCCGCATCCTGAAAGGAACCTGTTTTTCCTCCATCTGCGCTCCAGTCCGTTAATTTTTCCACGGAACTTGAGCCCATCATAACATCATAACCATGTTTTTTAAGCCCAGCCGCAAGGGTTTTAGCCACCTGCCCAGAACCTAACACTCCCGCTTTTGCCATAATTTCAACTCCTTTTAAAATTGATTTTCAATAATCTACAATTTTAATTGTGATCCGCATCACATTCCTTTTTACCGGGCTTTGAATAGCCAACCCCAGTACATATATTTCAACTATCATCATGACCAAGGGGCATTTTTTGAAATTGTGCAAACTCTTCCTTCTTATTTTAGCCATTTTTCCTTTCGCAGCTGTGGCTGAGCTGGGCTACGAAATAGATGGAAGTTTAGATAAAGAAAAAATAACCAAATTGTATTTCGAGGGTAATTTTGAAAGTGTCACTAACATCCTGGAAAATCATCGGAAACGCAATCCCGATTTGAGCGATGAGGATAAAATTTTTGTTTATAAATATTTAGCTGTGGTTTACGCGGCTAATCCCGCCACTGTGGACAAAGGCGAATCCTATATGTACCAGTTGCTTAAATTGGTTCCAAGTATCGAACTTATTGATATGTATATTTCCGACAACATCAAGGCCATATTTAACAACGTTAAAACAGAATACGAAAGACTTATGAGTTACCAGGGCAAGGACTCTCCGGCGCTAACAGACTCCCAGGAAGATGAGGAGCCAAACTCAAATTCCCAGCCAACTGACCCTGAACCCGCAAAGCCCAAAAAAAGCAAGGCTTGGATCTGGTGGACCGCTGGGGGAGTCGCTTTAACCGCTACAGTAGTAGCCTTTGTATTATTTAGCGGCGGCGATGACGGTGAAGCTTCGGTGGTGGTTAACAATTAAGGCCTTAAAACCAGCCATTTTTTTTATATTCCTCTAAAAAAGCTGGGCGCTTTTCACGGGGGTTTATTTTGCTTAAAATTTTATTTTTTGGCCTTTTGGCTGTGGCCGTCCAGGCTCAGGACAATTCCTGCAGCGAAACCAAACAACAAAATCTGGAAAAGCTGTTATTGAGCAGTGATTTCAACAACCCCATTCAACTGGATGTATCCAGCCAAGGGGTGGTTTATGTCATAGAAAAGGTATCTGGAAATGTTAAAAAATACAACCCCCAAGACGAAAGTTTGAGTCAAATCGGGCAGTTGGATGTTTTTTCTCCAGCCCATGAAGGGCTCATTGGCCTGGTATTAGACCCCGATTTCGACAACAACCATTACATTTATCTTTACTATACCCATCCCAGCCTGCCCCAACATGAGTTGGCCCGTTTTGAAGAGGTTAACGGCGTTTTGGATATGGATTCTAAAACCATTATTCTCACTGTGCCAGGAATTCGCTGGAACAACCAGCACCATTCCGCCGGAGATATGGTCTTTACACAAGACCGAATATTATATCTGGCCACAGGGGAAAATGTGGACCCCAGCGTCAGCAATGGATACGCCTCGGTAAACGAATCAGACCGGCAGGAAGACACCCAGGCGACTTCCGCCAACAGCAATGATTTGAACGGCAAAATTTTAAGAATTGTGGTCAATGAAGATGGCAGCTACTCCCTTCCCGAAGGAAACCTTTTCGAAGAGGGGCAAAACACCAAGGGCGAAATATACACCATGGGCCACCGCAATCCCTTTCGCATTGCTCTTGATAAAAAACGGAACTGGCTCTATTGGGCAGAGCCTGGCCCCGATGCCCGTAGCGATAACAGCAGTTTTGGCCCCGAAGGCCGTGATGAAATCAACCAAGCCAAAGAGCCAGGTTTTTACGGCTGGCCCTATTTCGTGGGGGAAAATCTGGCCTATGTTGTGAATGGCCAAACCAAAAATCCAAAAGCCCCTACTAACGCCAGCCCCCTTAATACGGGCCTTACGGAACTTCCCCCAGCCCAACCCTCTATCATTGACTATACGGATGGAGGAAGCAGCCAGTACAACGCATTTGGCAACCAGGATGCCAGGGCCGCCATTCTTGGTGACTATTACAATTACGATGCCTACTTAAGTTCTGAATCCCGATTGCCTCCCAGTTTTAACAACAGCCTCTTTACCATGGACTGGTCCCGGGATTTTATCTTGGAAATCGAAATGGATAGCTTGGGAAATGTGCTGGATGTGGTGCCTTTTTTGGAAAATGAAGTTCACAACGGCCCCATAGATATGGTTTTTTCTCCTTCCGGAGATATGTATCTACTGGAATACGATTCCCACTCCCTGTATCAGATAAAATACAGCGGGGACTGCCACATCGACCCTCCCGCAAACCTAAGGCAGGCCATAAAAAATAATTTTGGCCAAAACCAAAAGATGGTATACGGCTTGGAATCTGCCCTAAAGGCTTTACCCGAAGGTACTCTAGCTGATGTATATAGCTTAAGCGGTGAAAATATGGGAAGCCTTTCCATACGAAATGGGCTGGTTTATAAAAGTTCCGAAATTCAGGATGTGGGAAATAAGGATGTTTTAATTTTAAAAATACGCCAGCCTTAAAAAATTAAGGCTCCCCTTAAAGGGAGCCTTGTGGGATAGCTTATTGGATTTCGATTTTTCTTTGGACTGCCGCTTCTTTTTTGTTTAATGTTATGGTCAATATGCCATTTTCAAATTTGGCGCCAATATTTTCAGAGTCAATGGTTTCGTTTAATCTGAAGCTTCGGCTGTAACTGCCGTATCCCAGCTCGTTGATGTAATACTTTACATCCTTGTTTTCGGCGCTTTCTTTATTGCGATCGCTTTGAACTTTTAAAAGCCCGTTTTCCACAGAAACATGGATGTTTTCTTTAGTCGCTCCTGGCATTTCCAGTTCTACCACGATGTTTTTTCCATGATCCGATACATTGGCCCTGGGGGTGATCTCCCCGTGGGAATCTGCTGTGGACCAGTTAAAAAAGTCGTCAAATAAACTGTTGGCAAGAGTAGGTAAACCGCTGTTGTAACTTATGATGTTCATGATATCCTCCTTTGATTGATACCCCTTATTATTGCAACTTGAATGCCAATTTTTTTTCCGAATTATTTCCAAAATTTCCGGACATTTTCGCCAAATGTTTCATTTTGAATTTTTCAATTTGAAATGCCTTTTTATTTTTGAGCAGGATTTCTTTTTAGCAATAACATTAAAATACCCGAAAGCATGATTATTTGAATGGCAGCGAAACCTAAGGGAATTTTTACGCCGGGAATGTACTCTAACAACATATTTCTTCCTTTTTGGTTAAGGTTAAAACTCGCAATGATTGCAAAATTTATTCCAGCAAAATTGGCCTTTTTTCCTTAAAAATCGTACTTTATTGCCGAAGATATGTTAAACCAAAGGAGAATTATGTCCATTTTAAAAGCCATCTTTTTTTCGACTCTATTGGGGTTAGGAATGACAAGCGCCCTGGCAGAAAAACCAGCTGAAGTCAAAAAGGAAGAAGTAAAGAAATGCGAAAAATGCAAAAAAGATCATTCAAAATGTGATGGAAGCCATGGCAAATGCGGCAAAGGCAGTTGTAAAATGAAGGGCCACCACGGTATGGGAATGGGCGAAATGACTGCCACCTCTGATGGAGGAGTTGTGGTAAAAATAGGAAATACCCTCTACAAATACGACAAGGACTTAAAACTTGTGGGCCAAACAGAAATTCCATTTGACTTCAAAAAAATGCACGAAAAAATGAAGAAGCAACATGGAGAAATGAAGGGAATGGGACCTGGAAAAGGCAAACCCGATTCCGAAAAAAGCAAAAAATAAACTGGTCGTGAGGGCAGTTTTTAAATGAAAACAAGGGGTCTGGTCCGAAAGGCAGCGGGAACCAGCGCCCCTTTTTCCAAAAACAAATTCCGCAAATCTCTGCGGCGGGCTGGCGCAAGCCTGTCTCAAATTCGAAATATTGAAGCGCAACTTTTTCCCAAGCCCCTTGCTTCTGTAAGCTCCCTGGATATATACCGTCAGGCTCTTGGCGCCTTAAAAAGGATATCCAGCAGCAAGGCTTCCAAATACAAATTAAAACGGGCGCTTATGGAGCTTGGTCCAAGCGGTTATCATTTTGAAAAGCTAGTAGGAATTCTCTTTGGCAAAATGGGTTACCGCTACAAGGTAGGCGTCATACTGCAAGGTAAATGCGTGCAACATGAAGTGGATGTAGTGGCCGAAAATGAAAGCGCTCATTGTCTGGTGGAATGCAAATTTCGAAACAAGCCCGGCTACAAAAGCGATGTTAAGGTTCCCCTATACATTCATGCGCGCTTTAACGACATTATTAACAAACCCAAGCCTGGATTGGCCAGCCGCTTTCAGGGATGGGTGGTCACCAACGCCGCTTTTACCGCTGATGCCATACAATATGGAAAATGCGTGCATTTAAATTTAATTGGATGGAATTACCCCCAGGAAGGAAACCTCCAACAGCTCATTGAGCGTTACAAAATTTTCCCCATAACCTGTTTATTGAACTTGCCTAAAAAGTCGCAGCAAGCCCTGCTAAAAGAGGGGGTTATCTCCTGTGAGGAGCTCATATCCAATTGGCAAAAGCTAAAGGAAATGGGGTTTTCCATTAGCCACTCCGTTTTAAAAGAAGCCAGAGCGCTTATGGCCTCTGAAAATTAAGAGCCTTTTATTGGGAGGCTCACTCTCACCACAGTAATTTGTCCTGGGTGGGAGAAAAAGTCCAGTTTACCCCCATGATCTAATACCACCGCATTGGCGATAGACAGGCCCAAGCCCATTTTTTGCTTTTTTCGATGGGTGGTGAAAAATGGGTCAGAAATTTGGTGGATAATTTCTTCTTTAATGCCTTCCCCATTGTCTTCAACATGTATCTCAATGTTATTTTTATCTTCCTGTAGGAGAGTGCTTATTTTAATGTAATGGCTTTTGTCCTGCAAAGCCTGACAGGCATTGTCCACCAGGTTTACAACGACCTGTTCCAAACCTGAAAAGTTGCCCCAAATTTTAGGGAGATTGGTATTGGGATTAAATTCAAAATTATCCGTAGCCTTTTGAATTTTAATGTTTATAATTTCTAAGGCAGAGCCGATCACTTCATTAACATCCAGCCATTTTTTTTCCAGACCGCTTTCCTGACGGGAATAGTCTTTTAACTTGCTTACAATATTCTTAATTCGATGGGTTCCCTGAATCACGCTTTCGGTAATTTTTAGCAAAGAATCTGCGAATTCATTGTGCTTTAGTCCACCAATAACAAGGTTAGGCCTTTGCTTGCCCAACCCTCCCACCAGCGGAACCAAATCCTGCACAAATTTGCGAATTATGGAGGCGTTAAACATAATATTGTTATTGGGATTATTTATTTCATGGGCCAGGCCAGAAACCAAGGTTCCCAGGGTGGCCAATTTCGAAGATTGAAACAATTGATCTTTTTTCTCTAAGGCCTCCAATTCGGCCTTTTTAAGCTCTGTGACATCACGAATAACCCCTTCAATAAATCGAATTTGGGATTCGGGGTCTTCACTCAGCCAACAACTAATCAATGCAATCTTATTTTCTTTGGTTTTTGTTCGTATCACCAATTCATAGTTTTGGATTTGTTCTTCGTTTTTTAAACCCTGGGACAAGAACTCCAGATCTTCAGGGTTCTGCACCCAGTTCTTAAAGTTTATTTTTTCCAATTCAGATATTGGAGCTCCCAGAAGCTTGCTTATGGAAGGACTGACCAAATGGATTGTCCAATCCATGCGAGCCCGAAAAAATACATCCTGAATAGATTCAAAAATGCTTCTATAAAGCTTTTCGCTTTTCTCCAGGTTTTTTTGGGCTGTCACCATTTCAGTAACATCAGCACAATTGAACAAAATATATTCGCACAGGCCATGCTGATCTGTTATCGGGGTAAGCTTAATTTTCAAATGGATAAAGCGATTGTCAGGTGTACCGAAAGAAGACTCATATTCCACAATTTCGAGGCTTGCTTTGGCCTCGTCCAGTTTTTCCCTAAAAAGCTTAAGCTGGGATTCGGACAAGCTAAAAGTTTCCTTAAGAAATTTGGAAAGTTTAATGTCCAGAAAGTTGGAATTTGTTATGCCTAATCTGCGGTTGGATTCAAAGGTCGCCTGATTAGACGATATAAATGTATAGTCGTTGTCATCGTCCACCGACAGCAGGCCTGTCAGGTCCCTGGTGCCGTTGTATATGGTAGAAAGGACTTTTAGCTGTTTTTTTAATTCCTGTAACTCTTCTTTTATTTCAGATGTTTTTAAATTCATTTGAGTTTTTATTTAATTAGAACTTTCTTAAATTGAGAAAAAATTTTATCAATTGGCGTAAATTTTCTTTACGAATATTATAAATAAGCCAATTTCCTTGACAATAATGTCTCGGAGTTTTCCTAAAATCGTTAAATTTTTGTTAAAATCAAGGTTTTATTATTTGGAACAAAATTTGCAAACCTCTATTTGTCAAATTTGATAATACAATGATAACCAATTTAAATACAGAAGAATTGACCAGACTCCATAAAAAAATCTTAGTGGTGGACGACGATCCCCTAACAGGCGTTACTTTGAAAAAGGTATTGCCTAAAAACATCCAACTCATCCTGGCTGAAAATGGGGTAAAAGCCTTTGAGCTCTATACGCAGAGTTTAAAGCATAATAACCCATTTGATGGCATTATTATGGACTTAATTATGCCCCATATGAACGGAATCAGCTGTATTCAGCTTATTCGCCAGTGGGAATTGGAATCGGGAATCCCCGAAGATGAAGTCACCAAAATTGTAGTTCTCACCTCCCTGGATTCAAATTCTTTTCACCTCGATTTAATTAAGCCTCTAACTGAAAGTATTTTGTTTAAACCTGTGGGCAAATGGATGTTGTCCAATGTATTGTTGAAAACTTTCAGTTTTTCTGTTAGCACAGCTAAAAAACAAAAAACCTCCAAATTTTAAATTTCAAAATTTTAATAATTTGGGGAATTGGAAGACCCTCTCGCAATCTTGTTTTCCCCCCTGTGAAAAAAACAAAAAAAGTTCTTTGAAAATTGAATTTTTGTTGTATTATAAATTAGTGTAAAGAACGGTTTACACATACAATTCAGCTCAGGAGAATGCATGGAATTTCAAAATGATTTTTATGCCAGTGAAGACCCCTCCACTGGACGAATTTGGGTTTCATCTGCAAATTTTTCTTTGTTGCGGGAAAATGGATTATGGAAGGCGGCTTCGCCGGAACCAAGGGATATCAGATTGAATTTTTATCCAATTTTAGACACACACAGAGCCGTAGCGCTTTTTAACATAGCCACAAAAGAAGCTCAGGAAAGGCCCGAATTAAAGCGGCCATTTCAATTGAGCCCCGCATTTTAGACTGTTCTCTAACCTTTCCGAAAATAAGCCCTGGGTCACCCCTACCCGGGGCTTATTTTTTTGCCAAAAACCCCTTTAGTTCAAAACTCATTTTGAGATAAAATTTATTTTAAGGATAGTTTTAAGCAAATCGGACAGTAATGATTATTGGAATTCCAAAAGAAATAAAAAAAGATGAATACAGAGTTGCCATTCTGCCATCAGGGGTGGAATCCCTGGTTAAACATAAGCACAAGGTGCTGGTGGAGAAAAATGCCGGTCTGGGTAGCGGTATTAGCAATGAAGATTTTAAAAAAGCCGGAGCTCAAATTTGTCCGGTAGGCGAACTGTTCAAAAAAAGCCAATTAATTGTAAAAGTCAAGGAACCCCAGCCAGATGAATACAGCAGGCTTCAAAAGGGACAAATACTGTTCACCTATTTGCATTTGGCGGCCAGTAAGCCCTTAACATTGGCTCTAAAGAAAACAGCTGCCTATTGTATTGCTTATGAAACCATAGAAAAGCCTGACGGAAGCTTGCCTTTGTTAACGGCTATGAGTGAAGTGGCAGGTAGAATGGCTGTTCAGGAGGGGGCTAAATACCTGGAAAACCCCACCCACGGAAGGGGTAAATTACTTTCGGGGATACCTGGCGTATCGCCAGCAGAAGTGATGATTTTAGGCGGAGGCGTGGTGGGAACCAACGCGGCTAAAGTCGCCGCAGGATTGGGGGCGCAGGTCACGCTTTTGGATGTTAATTTATCCAGGTTAAGGTACTTAAGCGATATTTTGCCAGCCAATGTGAAAACCATAATGTCAGACAGCCACGCCATAAATTATCACATTAAAAATGCGGATTTAGTGATTGGAGCGGTTCTTATCCCCGGGGCGAAGGCTCCTAAACTCATTGGCAAATCCCATTTAAAAATGATGAAACCCGGAAGTGTGATAGTAGATGTTGCCATAGACCAGGGGGGCTGTACCGAAACTTCAAAACCAACCTCTCACAGCAATCCCATATACATTGTAAATAAAGTGGTGCATTATTGCGTGGCTAACATACCCGGTGCAGTTGGCAGAACCTCCACTTATGGACTTTGCAACTCCACTTTTCCCTATTTGTTAAAGTTGGCCAATATGGGCCTCATGGCCCTAAAGGAAGATATGGGATTCAAAAAAGGATTAAATGTTGCTGAGGGAAAAATAACCCATCCTGCCGTGGCAAAAGCTTTTGGTCTGAGTTTTTCCGAATATAGCTTTGACTAAAATCTTATGTATCTGCCTGCAGGGTTGTACACTCTGCCCTTGTACGCAATGACATTTGAATTTGAATTAAAGTATATTCCATTGGAAAGCTGTTTTTCGCTTCCCAAATAAATTTGGGGAACAATGGATGTTCCATCGTTATATTCAAAAGCCCCCAAATCCAATTCTCCTATGGCCGCCCGGTTTTTAATGTCCGCCACATTCTTGTATTCTAAAGTGGGAACAAGAGAGTAGCCATTGGCTTCTCCCATATCTTCGGCTTTATTAAGCGCAGGGCTATCTTCCCCCAGATGGAAATCAAAATTGTCCGGGTCTGTAAATTTAAAATAATCGATATCGCTGTTATTTTCGTTGTGCCCCATATCGGCGGACACGCCTGAAACCAAAGTCCCGCTCCCTGCGAATATATTGTTGTGAACAAATGCTTTTTCGGTGCTTCCGGCAACAGAAATAAAAGTTCCTCCCGAACGGTTATTCACAAAGGTATTGTGTACCACATATATTTCATGGGGGCCATCATTGGAAAGGCCTTCCATTCCATAGCCAAATACTTCGGAATTGTCCGTATCTTCGCCCTGTTGAATCACGTTGCCTAACAACAAAGTCCAGCCTCCATTGGGAAGATCAATATCCCGACTGGAAGTTCCATCGGCTTCATCCATAATCCGGTTGTACATGATAATATTTTCATTGGCCCGGCTTTTTACATTGTGCCCAATTTTGGCGTGGTGGGAATAGGAATAACGCAAGATAAAAGTCCCGAAGTTCCCCATGTACATGTTATGGGTATACCCGTCGCCAAAGCCGTTATAAGCAAATTCGCTGTACTCCACCAGAATAGTGTCGCTTCCACCGCCAGAGGCTAATATTCCATTCTCATTGTGGTGGAAGTAACAATTGGAAATAAAAATACTTCCCCCATCGTGGCGTATTCCCGCTCCGTTTTCATCTTCCACAGTGGCGCCGGAAAATTCAATGTTCTGCACCCTTATATTATCTCCACCGAAAATCCAAATTCCTTTACCTTGGCAGGAGGCATCTCTAACATGGGGCCTTCCCCCTACGCCAATTATGGTGATATTGCTTTGCCCCCAGTAGGTGCAATCCTCATAATCGCCCGCATCGATTAAAACACTATCTCCATTTTCAGCTTCATCAGCTGCATCGCTTGGCATTGCGTAGTCTTTATCAGGTCCAACCTCTAAAACAGCAGCAGGGGCAATATGAAAACAAAATCCGGCTATAAGGGCAATCAAATAAAACTTTTTCAAATAAGATATATAACGCATAAAAATCCTTTTTTAGAATATATGTTTTCTCCCTGTACCTATGGAAATATTCCAATAGAATGCGGGAGGGGGCAATGTTTTTTTGGAAGGGCCTGTTTATAATACATCAAATAAAATAAAGGACCACTGGCAAAGACCTAATAAAAAATTGGCTACCCAATGGACATAAAGAAAGCGCAAAAGCAGAAGTTAGCTTTAGAGATTTCAAAAGAGAAAATGGGATTCATGGATTCGGAACTTTTGCCCGCTTGGGAATGCCAATTCATATCCTCATCTGGCCAATTTTGGAGCCATTAAAACTTTAGCTAGCTGCACATGCTGCCTAAAAGCCCCCATGTCCCCCAATCCAACAGCGAGATAAAAAGCCCTTTAGTTTTAATTTAGGACTCGCCCATGGCTAGGACGCAGCCAAAAACAATAAGATTTATTAACTCAAAAAGGCCTTTTCAGACAAATTTTAAAGATTTTCGAGAAAAGTTGAGTCTAAAAAAAAATCCCGGCTCTATCTTGATTTATTTGATTGTTTTAGTATACTTAATTTTATGCTGAATATAACTACAAAAGGTTCCTATGGGTTGCAGGCGATGATGGAGCTTGGGTCCATGTACCAAAAAAAAATTATGCAGACTCAGGAAATTGCCACGCGCTGCAATATCCCCAAAGCCTATTTAGAGCAATTGTTTAATCGCCTGCGCAAAGCTGGGCTTATTAAAAGCATTCGGGGAAATAAAGGAGGCTACACCTTAGCTCAGTCCCCCGAAGAGATTGATATTTATACGATTCTCACAACCCTTGAGGGCAAAGACCCGGTGAGCGAAGGCTATAGTTTAAAAAGCGCTGTACAAGCTGTGTTTGCGGAGGCCGAGGCTTCCATTCAAAAAACTCTGGAAATCCCGCTTAGCCAGTTGGTAAACAAGCAAGAGCAATTAGACGGTATTTTGAATTTTGAAATATGAGAGATTGGTCTGAAGAACAATTAGAGCGCTATAGCCGCCAGATTATCCTTCCCGAAATCGGTGCCGAAGGTCAGGAAAAACTAATGGAAGCCAGTGTAGCGGTAGTTGGCGCTGGTGGGCTTGGCTCTGTAAGCCTTATGTATCTGGCCACAGCAGGTGTGGGTCGCCTTGGTATTATTGAATTTGATAAGGTGGACCAGAGCAACTTGCAGCGTCAAATTATCCATAACGAAGGGGATCTGGGAAAATACAAAGTGGATTCAGCCCTGGAAAAATTGAGCGGCCTCAATGGAGAAGTTGTGCTCGAAGCTAAGCCCCTAAAACTGGATATAAATAATATTGATACGTTGTTAACATCTTATGATTTTATCATCGATGGTTCCGACAATTTTTCCACCAAATTTTTACTAAACGATTGGTGTGTTCGAAATGACAAACCTCTGAGCCTGGCTGGCATTTTAAAATACGAGGGCCAAATTACCACTATTGTGCCGGGTCAATCACCCTGTTACCGCTGTTTATTTCCCGCCCCGCCTGAACCCGGAACTGTCCCAAGCTGCGCCTCTGCCGGTATTTTAGGGCCTGTGGCCGGGGTGCTGGGAAGCATGCAAGCTTTGGAAGCGCTCAAGTGGATTTGCGGCATAGGGGAATTATTGACGGGTTATTATTTAACATTAGATTTACAAACCATGATTTTTCAAAAACTAAAATTCAGCAAGAATGAAAATTGTCCGGGTTGCTCCAAATCAGCACCGGAAAAGATTCTAACAGTTGAAGGAGATATATGCCATGAATAGCAAGGCTACTTTAGAGCCCGTGGTAAAACCCATGGATCATTTAGACAAGCTGGAGGCCTTAAGCGTCCACATTTTAAGAGAAGCCTATAGGGAATTTAACAACCTATGTATGTTATGGTCCATTGGCAAAGACAGCACCGTTTTACTTTGGTTGGCCCGCAAAGCATTTTTCGGGCATGTGCCTATTCCCCTGGTACATATTGATACCCATTTTAAAATCCCCGCCATGATCCAATACAGGGATGATTTGGCCAGAAAGTGGAAGTTAAATATGGTGTACGGAGAAAATGCCAAGGCTCTGGCAGAAAAACAAACCTATCCCGATGGCAACATATCCCGCCTTCAATGCTGTAAAAATTTAAAAAGCGAAGCTTTAAAACACACATTGTCTGGAGAGTGGACCCGTTACCGTATGAACCACAATACAGGCCAGTATGAGCCCGATACAAATCAGGAGCCCTATACCGGAGTTATTGTTGGCGCCCGTTCCGATGAAGAGGGTTCGCGCTCCAAGGAACGTTATTTTTCCCCGCGCGACAAACAGAACGATTGGGACGTGGGCGATCAACCTCCGGAGCTTTGGAATCAATACAAAACGGATTTTGCCCCCGGCACTCATGTAAGGGTACATCCCCTATTGGATTGGACCGAGCTAAACATTTGGGAGTACATCCATAGAGAAAATATTCCCATCACGGATTTGTATTTCGACCAGGGTGAAGGAAAACGCTATCGTTCTTTAGGATGCTTTCCCTGCACATCAGCTGTTGAATCTACGGCAAAAAATACGTCAGAAATAATTGAAGAGCTGAAAAGCGGAAAGTTCTCTAACATTGCGGAACGTTCCGGCCGCGAACAGGACAAAGAAGATGGCGGCACCTTGGAAACTTTAAGACGCGAAGGATATATGTAATATGAGCTCAGTAGAAACATTGGAAAAAACAGCCAGTCCTACCGATACATCCATCGGTCACGACCAAATGAATATTGTAATCGTGGGCCATGTGGACCATGGAAAAAGCACGGTTATTGGCCGTTTAATGGCAGATACGGATTCTCTTCCTAAAGGCAAACTGGAGCAAGTGAAGGCCTATTGCGCAGCCAACTCCCGGCCTTTTGAATACGCCTATTTACTGGATGCCCTTAAAGATGAACAATCCCAGGGCATAACCATCGACAGCGCACGTTGTTTTTTCAAAACTAAAAAACGCCATTACATCATTATTGACGCCCCTGGCCATATTGAATTTTTGAAAAATATGATTTCTGGAGCTGCCCGTGCGGAAGCGGCGCTTTTGGTTATTGACGCCAAAGAAGGGGTGCAGGAAAATTCCAAACGCCATGGGCACATGGTATCGATGTTGGGAATCAAGCAGGTTGTGGTTTTGGTAAATAAGTTAGACCTGGTGGATTACCAGGAAGATGTGTTTAAAAAAATCCAGGAAGAATATTCCGCCTTTTTAAAAGAGTTAAATGTAACTCCCATAACATATATCCCCATTTCTGCTTTGCAGGGAGATAACATAGCCAAAGCTTCCACAAAAATGCCTTGGTACAACGGACCCAGCATTTTAGAGCAAATGGATTTATTCGCCAAACAGGTAAAAGATGTCGGCCTGCCCTTTAGAATGCCGGTTCAGGACATCTATAAATTTACAGAGGAAAACGACGATAGGCGCATTGTTTCGGGAACCATTGATTCGGGAACTATTTCAGTGGGCCAATCAGTGGTTTTTTATCCTTCTCTTAAATCTTCCACTATTAAATCCATTGAAGCTTTTAGCGCCCCCGAACATAAAACCGTGGGTGCAGGTATGGCCATTGGCTTTACCCTAACTTCGCAGATTTATATCCGCCCCGGTGAGTTAATGGTTCGCGGAGACGAGAGCGATAACGCCCCCCATGTTAGTACCCGATTTAAGGTGAACATTTTTTGGATGGGCAAAGCGCCCATGATCAAAAACAAACAATACAAATTAAAAATTGCTGCAAAACACTCTACTGTGCGTTTGGTGGAAATTGTAAATGTGTTGGATGCCAGCGACCTTTCCAGCATGCAAAATAAACAGCATATCGACAGACACGATGTGGCGGAAATCATTTTAGAAACTTCCAAACCCATTGCCTTTGATCTATCTTCGGATTTAGAAAACACAGGCCGCTTTGTGATTGTAGATAATTACGAAATTGCAGGTGGCGGAATCATTTTGGATCAGCTGGAAGGGGAAGAATCCATATTAAAGGAACAGGTTCAAAAACGGGAGTTTACCTGGGCCCACAGTAGCCTGACTTCCGAATCCCGTGCCTCTAAATTCGGCCATAAGCCCCAGTTTATCTTATTCACAGGAGATAAATATTACGACACCATGGAATTGGCTATGGCTTTGGAAAAGCAGTTATTCCAGGATAACTGCAATGTGTATTATCTGGGAGCTAAAAACCTGAGGGATGATGCCGGCCAAGATATGTCGGACAACCGGGAAGAGCAGGTACGCCGTATGGGAGAGCTAGCCAGAATCCTAACCGACTCCGGGCAAATTTTCATATCCACCATTCCCGAATTGGACAGGTTTGATATTCAAACCCTCCAGTTGCTGTCCAAGCCCTACGACATTTTAGTTGTAAATGTGGGCGAAAATTATTTTCAGGAATACAAACCCGATATGTTATTGAAATTTAACAAATCCACTAAAGAATTGGTGGCAGATGTTATTTCGGAACTGAAAACCCGCAAAATTATTGGTTAATATGGAACGCCTTTACCTTCCCATAAATTTAAATATCGCTCAAAAGCGCATATTATTTGTGGGAGGAGGTAAAGTGGCGGCCCATAAATTGGCGGCGGTGTTAAAATTCACCCGTAACATTGTGATATTGGCCGAAAAAATATCTGTGGAAATAAAAAACCTGGGACTGGAATACCGCGAAGAAAAATATCAGGGTCAGGATTTACGGGAGTTTTCCCTTGTTTATGCCTGCACCAACAACCGTGAAGTTAACAAACAAATTTTAGCAGACGCACGAAAGCTTGGAATTTTGGTTAACGTGGCAGACGACCCGGATTTATGCGATTTTATTTCGCCAGCTATTTTTAAGCAGGACGAAATTACTGTAGCCGTAAGCTCCGGCAGCAAAAATGTGAAAAAAGCGGTAGACTGGCGCAACCGAATTAAAGATTGGGCCAGCCAAAACCTCCACTGAAGATTAATATGGATTTAGAAACCCATGTTATGGTAGCGCTCAGCGGCGGCGTAGACTCGGCTTTGGTTTTGCAGAAGTTAAGCCAAAGTTACAAACATATACATGGCGTCAGCCACCGGCACTGGCCTGAATCCAAATGCTGCACAACAGCCTGCATTGATGGCTGCCGTTCCCAATGTCAGGATTTAGGGGTTCCTTTTCAAACCATAGACACCCTGACCTTATTTGTGGAAAAAGTGGTGGAACCTTTTGTGGAAAGTTATAACCAGGGCTTAACTCCCAATCCATGTGTGAGCTGCAACGAAATCAATCGCTTCGGAGCCATGGCCCAAAACGCATGGGAAAAAATGGGAAAACCCGAAAAGTGGAAAATTGCTACCGGCCATTACGCCCAAATCCATAACGAAAATGGAAGGTACTACCTACATCGTGGACTAGACCCAAAAAAAGACCAATCTTATATGTTATATCGCTTATCTCAGGAGCAGCTAAGCCACTGCCTGTTTCCTTTGGGTTCCACTCTCAAAGAAGAGGTGCGACAAGAGGCTCAAAGTTACAACCTGGCTTCCGCTAAAAAATCGGATTCTCAGGATATTTGTTTTGTGGAAAACAACTACCAGGAATTTTTAAAAGACTATACAGGTAAAACACCTGAGCCCGGAGTGTTTTTAGACAGTTCAGGAAAAAAACTTGGATACCATAAGGGGGTACCCTATTATAACAGAGGCCAAAGAAAGGGCCTGGGTCTTAGTGGCGGCCCCTGGTACGTTATTAAAATAATTCCCGAAAATAACGAAATTATTTTGGGGCCAAAAGAAGAATTGCTCCGTGATTTTTTCTCCATTCAAAACCTGGTTTTTAACGAAGATGTTAGTAATCTTCCTGAAGAAACCACTGTGCAAGTCCGATACCACGGGGAAATAATCAACTGCGAGGTAGTTCCCGAGAGTAAAGAACGACTTAAAATAAAACTTGAACAAGACACTGTAGATTTATCCCCGGGTCAGTCCGCGGTGATATACCACAAAAACCGTGTATTAGGCGGAGGCGTAATAATTAATGACTTCTAAGGGACATGTATATTTAGTGGGCTTTGGCCCAGGCGACCCTGAACTTTTAACCTTAAAAGGGCATCGACTGCTGCAAAAGGCAAATGTTATTTTTTACGACGACCTTGTGGACAAGGAATTCCTCAACAACTTTGAATGTGAAAAAATTTATGTGGGAAAGCGCAAGGGCAAGCATTCCATGTCCCAGGACGACATTAACATAAAGCTGGCCGAAGCGGCTGGAATCCATGCCTGCGTAGTCAGGCTTAAGGGCGGCGATCCCTTTATCTTTGGACGCGGTGGCGAAGAGCTCCTTTACTTACATAAGCAAAAAATCCCCGTGACCATTGTTCCGGGAGTGACCGCATCCATGGCGGCGGCCGCCTCTGTTCAAATTCCTCTTACCATGAGGAAAATCTCCAAAACTCTTACTTTTTTACCTGCCCATCATATTGAATACGAATTCATCGAATATCCCAAGGAAGGCACCTTGGTCTTTTACATGGGTGCGTCCAAGCTTCAAAATTTATCTGAAAAATTATTAGAAGCCGGCTGGAACCCGCAAACATCTGTGGCCTTGATTCAAAACGCCTCTATGCCAGAGGAGAAAACAAGCTTGAGCCAAATTCAAAATATGGGGCAGCTTAACCTCCCCTCTCCCCTGGTTATAATTGTTGGGGATGTGGTGGATCTAAAACCCGAGCCCCTGGGAAGCACTTGATTTCACAAATGATTAAGAAACTAACAAAATTGAGGATCGCGACTTAAATGGAATTTGTGACGACTATTTTGACGATGAGTGCAACGCCTTGCCTTTGGGCCCCGAACCGCAGGGATGGGGAACCATCAAGTCGTGAGAACAACCGAGGAAACTTATGAATAGCCTATTTGAGTTTGAAGGAGCGGAGCGACGCCCCATTTTTAACTAGTTTAAGGATGGCTCTTTGATTTGCTCCATAGGCAACAAATAAGCGTCCATCCAGGGAATGGGATTCTCAAGTTCTTCCTCGGGTAAGATACCTGCCTGGGCCAGGCGAATGTTCCCTACATAATACATGTAGTTTTCCAAATGGGAAAAGGGAATTCCTTTTAAGCTATCTCCCATTAATTTCTTCAGGCAATTTATTTCTAATTCCACAGCTTTTTTGATTTCCTCTTTAATCAACCTTTGAGCGCTTTCGCAATGGGATTCAGGGAATTCCATTTTGATTTGTTCCATAACCGCAGCTCCAAAATCAATGTGGCCATTTATGGAGGAAAGAATATTTTCCGCAATTTCCTGACAACCCTCCATCTTTAAAACACGGCTTAGATATAAGAGCAGGGCATAACATCCCTGAGAGACGATTCCCTTATATATCAAATAGTATTGGCCTAAAAGCTCCAGCATATTTCCCGGATCATTTCCCCCAGGAGCCAAACCAGAAGGCATGGCAAGCTTGTCGTGGATTCTTTCTCCCAGTTTTTCCTTATATACCTTGTAAAACATATCTTCTGAGCCACTGTGGGAATAACGGTTGGGAAAAACCCTAAGGGACTCACAAGTATATTGAATTCCGTGAACATGGAGTGCGTCTTCATAAGCTTCCCGAAGCAAAAACTGACGGCATTCGTAACTGGTTACATGCCTGTACAATTGAAGCACGATATTTTCTGTTTGCAGAGCCCTGGATTTGGACAAAAGCTCCAACAGCTGTTTAAAAATTTTCTTGGACTCCCCGCTGATTTTGTATTGATTCCACAAATCCAAATCCCCTTGCATATCCACTTCCTGGGGCATCCATTGATTAACACAGGCATCCAGGTATTTTTCCCAGGCCCAATCATAACGAATACTGTTAAATTGGGAGTTTTGCCGCTGGCCGTTTAAAATACTGCTGCCATTCTCCATTTCGGATTTTTCTGGCACAAAGCGAAACTCATTTTCATTTAAGCGGAACCGGGAGTTGAATTGGGGGGCATTCATGGGCTTTTTCCTTCTCACTTTAAAGACTTCAAAATATAGTGCCTAAGTAAAGCTGAAACACAATATATGGTATTCAAAATTGGTCCGCAAGACTTTTCTTTCGTAAAGTCAACTTTTTTTGGGAGGTTTTAATCGTTATTCTTCCCAAGCCAGAGCATTAAAACGGTATAAAGCTGGTTAAATGATGGAAAAGCTCCAAAAAAGAAGTGGATGAATCCAGATTAGAAAAAAAAACTCTCTGTTCTGGATTTGCTTTTTAAAAACCAGGTGCCAATTGTTAACATAAATTTGCCAATCTTGACCTTGTTTCAAAACCTTAAAATTTTTTTAAAAATGAGGAATATAGACCTCTATACATGATATAATTCTGTTTTCTGTGCTATGAAGACCATTAACATCAAAATTTTTTCAAATTTTAACATTGGCAAAAAGCTTTTAATTGCTTTTGTGGGCCTGGCTATTATATCGCTGCTAATTGGGATAACGGGAATTTGGGGGCAAATTCAAGCCAAGCATACTCTTTCCAGACTTACTCGTTTGGATTCCCAATTGGTAAGCCAGGCAGATAAAGCAGCTATGTTAATACTGTCCCTGCGAAAATTGGAAAAGGAATACTTTCTTCAAAAAGGCCAGGAAGAAAAACAAGCCGAAACCAAAAGCAATTTTCTTCAACTCGCTACAGATTTAAAAAACTGTCTTAAAGATGTAGAAGAACTGCTGCTGCTTAAAAATTTTAAAGACAGCGTTCCCCTGGATACCCTTAAGGCCAGTGGCGAATACCTGGAATCCTATTTGGAAGGGGCGTTAGGAGTTTTTGAACAGCTAAATGCCATGGATATGCTTGCTCCCCAGGATGGCAACCGCTTTATGGAAATGCACCAGGAAGCCACAGATGGTATTGAAGCTGGAATGGAATACCTGGCCCAATTGGCCTTAAGCTCTTTTGGCAAAAGTTCCCTAGCGGCAGAAAAAAACGCTTCCCGGAATATGCTGCTAAATGGAATTGTAATGAGTTTAGCCATGATACTCGCCATTGCCATGAGTATTTTAATCGGAAAATCCATTACTTCGCCACTGAAAAGGGTGAGCGATATTCTTTCAATTATGTCTAAGGGTGAGTTTACCCAAAGCGTCAAGGACAAAGATATCCGGCGGGAAGATGAAATTGGGAAATTAGCCCGGGCAGCAGAAGCCCTTTCCCTCAACATGCAAGAAATCATCCAAAACATCGTGCAAAATGCGGAGTTCATTAACATTTCCGCCCAGGAGCTTGCCGTTTCCAGCACCCAAATCGCCACCAACACCCAGCAAATTACCGCACAATCCAATAATGTGGCTTCAGCCTCGGAACAAGCCAGCACTAACATCGGTTCCATATCAGCAGCAGCCAATCAGATGTCCGCCTCCACAGAAACAGTGGCTGCTTCCATTGAAGAAATTAACATGTCCATTAAAAGCATATCGGAAAACTGCCAAAGGGAGTTGGACATTTCTAACGAAGCTCTGGAGGAAGTCCGTTCCGGCTCCCAGACCATTCAAAAATTAGGGGAGAACGCTCAGGACATCAGCCGGATTGTATCTACTATCAATTCCATTGCAGACAAAACCAACTTGCTTTCATTAAACGCCACCATCGAAGCAGCCTCGGCGGGAGAATCGGGAAAAGGCTTTGCTGTGGTGGCCTCTGAGGTGAAAGATCTGGCCAAAAAATCCTCAGCAGCCACTAACGATATTGCCAAATTAATTTCAGAAATGCAAAAATCGGCCCATTCCACAGTGTCCGCCATACAGCGCATCGAAAAGGTCATTGAAGATGTGCGCAGTATTTCCGAAAATATTGTGAACTCCGTAAATACCCAAACCCAGACTGTGGGGGAAATCACCCAAAATATTAGCAGTCTGAACGGTGGCGCGCAGGAAGTGGCTCAAAATGTTTCCCAATCGGCCCAAGGCCTTCAAGAAATCAGCAGCAGTATAAATTCTGTAAATGGCCAGGTAAGCAACAGTTATGAGGGAATTACCACCATTATCAAAAGCGCCGAAAAACTGGAAAGCCTTTCCACTAGCCTAAAAGAGTCGGTTCAAAAATTTAAATTAACCTGATTTGAGAATTTGGGAAAAATTAAATTTTTTGATTTATTTGCTTTTTAAACTCCCCTATTGTACCCTTAAATCACATTAATTGAATTAAGGGTCAATGTTATTTAACTCATTAGATTTTGGCATATTCCTGCCAATTGTTTTCAGTATTTACTGGATTATTTCTTCATTAGGTATTCGTTCTCAAAATATTTTTTTACTTGGAGCCAGTTATTTTTTCTATGGAATGTGGGATGTACGATTTCTCATTCTTATTTTTCTAAGTTCCACAATAGATTACATTGCCGGAATTAAACTCGAAACAACCGACGCACCGTCAAAAAGAAAATTGTATCTATTTCTCAGTCTTTCCTTTAATTTAGGAATGTTAGGCATATTTAAATATTATAACTTTTTCCTCGAAAACTTTGAAAGGACATTTTCATTTTTCGGCCTTAACCTACATGGGCCTCACTTGAATATTATATTACCTGTAGGAATTAGTTTTTATACTTTCCAAACATTAAGCTATACAATTGATGTTTATCGGAAAAAAATATCCTCTACACATGATTGGATTGCATTTTTTAGCTATGTGGCTTTTTTTCCTCAATTGGTTGCTGGACCTATAGAAAGGGCCAGGCATTTAATACCCCAATTTACTCAAAAAAGAAGTTTCAACCATCAATTCGCAATCGATGGATTAAAGCAAATTATTTGGGGGTTGTTTAAAAAAATTGTAGTAGCTAATTTATGTAATAATTATGTAAATGATATTTTTGAAAGGCATGCACAATATTCAAGTATAACCTTAGCCTTGGGAGCTTTTTATTTTGGAGTACAAATATATTGTGATTTTTCAGGCTATTCGGATATCGCTATTGGAACAGCCCAATTGTTTGGTTTTAAATTCATGTCTAACTTCGAATACCCCTATTTCTCACGCAATATATCTGAGTTTTGGAGACGATGGCATATATCATTAACCAGCTGGTTCAGAGATTATCTTTATATTCCACTTGGGGGAAGTCGAACAACCCAATTAAAAAAAATCAGGAATGTTTGGATTATTTTCCTTGTGAGTGGATTTTGGCATGGCGCCAACTGGACATTTGTTACATGGGGAGCTTTAAATGCTATTTATTTTTTACCTCTAATGCTTTTATCAAGAAATAATGCCTATTCCGATACGGTTTCAGAGTCAAAGACCCTTCCTAACATTCAAGAGTTCTTTCAAATGCTTCTTACTTTTTCCCTAGTTACCTTTTCTTGGATTTTCTTCCGTTCAGAAAACATGGGGAAAGCATTTTCATATATCTCAAAACTCTTCTCGTTTAATTTTAAATTAGATTACTTAGGTATTGAACGATATAATTTTGAAGCGATTCCTATAATTCTTTTATTTTTCGTTTTAGAATGGTCTGCAAGGTTGAAGCGTCATCCTCTCCAGGATTCAAAATTTTCACTTATAAAAACCGTAGTTATTGTGTTACTAATTATTCTTTTAGGTTCTTTTATAGAGAATAGCGAATTTATTTACTTCCAATTTTAAAATGTCTCAATTTTTAAATTTTTTACTTAAACTTTTGGCTATCGTAATTATATGTGCATTTGCAATTGACACTGTCATTACATATTCATACCCTAAGTTAACGGCTAGAAGCCATGCGGATTGGATATTTTCTTTACCACCAGAAACTAGTTTTGATTGCATATTTTTGGGTTCATCTCGCTCTTCGCAACATGTTATTCCAAAAATGATTGAGGAACAAACAGGAAAAAAATGTGCTAATTTTGGATACGCCGCATCCAAGCCATTTGAAATAAAGTTAACCTTTATGGCCCTTAGGAAGAGGATTCATTTGAAAAAGGTTTTTATTCAAATAGACCAAAGTTGGAATATTAGCAATCCAGATGTTTTAGCCCAATCCCAATGGATGCCTTACATAAAAAAACCTGAGATACAGGGCTATTTTAAAGACCTTGGAAATGACTACATTGTTTTATCTTATATTCCTTTAATTCGATACAGCTTGAATAACCCTAAAATAGGAGTTAGAAATTTATTTTTTAAGTTAGTTGGAAAAGAATTAGACGTCATTCCATCACTAGGGTATTCAAATTCAACCCATCCTTTCAAAAACAAAAAGATTTCGGAATATGAAGCTGAAATTCACAATATCATGAACCCACACATTAAAGAAATTATTGATTATTGTAATGGAAACCAAATACAATTGTTTTTTTACACAGCCCCTTTCTATAAAAATACTATTGATTTTTCACCTTTTAATAGCTTAGTGCGAGACTACCATGATTTTTCAAGAGAAATTCCACAAAATAAATTTTACCTTGACCCCTACCACTTAAATGAAAGTGGATCTAAAAAATTTACTCAACAGATTATTGATTACTATTTTAAAATTCATGAGGAATTTTAAATCAATTCTGCCTCCTTGGCATTTCTTATATTTTGTGATTCAAAATTTATCTACCGGGGTAATTTAAGCAGGAGAATAAATGTTGTATTTGAATTTTTGGAAAACAATGCCAAAAAAAGTTCTGGCCCTGGTAATATCTGCCAATCTTTCTCTTTTTGCCCTTCCAGAGGGTTTCCAAATTGGGCTGGTGGCCCAGGGTCTCGACCCGGTTATGATGGATATGGCACCGGATGGGCGAATATTTATTGCCAATAAACCCGGCCAGATAATGATTGTGGAAAACGATGTTTTGCTTGAAGCCCCATTTGTGGACATAAGCGGAAAAACCATTAGCTCTCAGGAACGAGGTTTGTTGGGTGTTGCTGTGGATCCTGATTTTATTAAAACGCCTTATATTTATGCCTGGTACAACGACGTGGATGACCACGCCTATGTAGTTCGTTGGCTCGCCGATGGCAATTCAGCTAATTTAGAATCAGAGGAAATGGTTTTTGATTTGCAAAATTTTGGCGAAGGCGGGTATCACCACGGTGGCGATGTGGCATTCGGACCAGATGGCAAGCTATACATAACAAGAGGCAATGGCCACACAGTAAGCAACTCCTCCGACAAAACATCTATTTTCGGCACAATACTCAGGGTAAATAAAGACGGTAGCATTCCCGAAGACAACCCCTTCTACGATGAAAACGAAGGCGATGCCCGAGCCATATGGATTTGGGGTGTGCGCAACAGCTTCAATTTAACCTGGCAGCCCGGGACAAACCTTATGTATTTTAACGATGTTATGGACAACAACCGTGATGACGAAATAAACGAAGGTATTGCCGGAGAAGGCTATGGCTATGATGGTGGCGGAAGCGTAGAGCCGCTTTATACATGGGGCAGCACTGGCAACGCATTAATGGGAGGCGTTTTTTACAACAAAAAAAGAGAGAGCCATGAGTTGCAATTTCCCGAAGAGTATCTGGGCCTGTATTTTTTTGGCAACAATGGAGGCAGCCAGGATATACGTACTTTAAACCCACAGGGCCATGAAGTACTTGACTTTGAAAATGGATATTGCGTGGTGGACTTTGTTATTGACCCCTTGGGCTCATTGTATGGTACCGACAGATGCGAAGGCGGCATTATTAAAATAACTTATCCTGAAGCCATGGGCGAATTCACAATGGGTTGTACCGATTCCACAGCTTCTAATTACAATGGAAATGCTAATTTGGATGATGGAAGTTGTGATTTTGAAAACAGCGCTTCTGTGGCGTTTCCTGGTAAAGGCCAAAAACTCCAATACAGCCGCGGTATTTTATCTTTCCCCGGGATAAAATCGGGAAATTACAAATTGCAAATACACAACATCCAGGGGCAAATGGCATATGAAAACAATTTGTCCTTAGCAAATAATTATGGAATTAAATTAGGCTTAAAACCCGGATTGTACAATTTGAAGATATCTGGAAATGCTGTGTTTGCTGTCCAAAAATTTTTGGTTAAATAGATTACATCATTCCAAAAATAATCATCTGCGCACTCACTCCCCCAAAGCGAGTTCCGTCACTAAACCTCGCCAAGATAAGCTTCCCCTTAAATTCAGGGTATGGCACTATGTTATTCTCATTGCAGTTAAAGCTAGGGGCTAATGGGTCCCAAAGATGGTTAGCATTGAATGAGGTGATTATATTAGGGTGGCTATCCAACCATTGGCATATGGGTTCCAGCCCTTCTACTGGGGATACAATAATTTCCATAGATTCTACAACACCAGCGCTAAATGAAGTATCGGAATTGGGAGCCAAAATTATATTTGGAGTGGGAAGTGGTCTTGGAGGCAATTCGGACTCGGCAATTCTATTTAAGCTTGCTTTAAGGGGACCATATTGATTGTGGTGAAACATTTCAAAACTTAGCTCGGAATAGTCTTCTGAAAAAGACAAGTTTTTAATTTGATCGATATTTTCTGTACTATGTTCGAAAAAGATTAGAATAGTTCCCGATGCTTTTCCCCCAACGCTGATATTATCCAGCTGAATATATTTGGCTGGACTATCATTATCAGTACCATAATAAAACGCGGGAATGGCATCCGTATCAACATTATAAGCGCTATAATTCCCATTCTCATCAATATGAAGAGCAATTTGATAGGGCTCAGTCCATGGAGTCTCCATTGTTCCCAAATAGTAACCAGGCAAATTCGCTTTCAGTTCTTTTAATTTTTCAATAAGGCCATCATTACTAACAAGTATGGGTTGCAAAACCTGGATGTATATGATCAATTCTTTTTGAGAATCTTCCACATTTGCTTGAAGTGTAATTTTATATAGGCCTGGCTCCGTGGGCTGCCAATCATCCAGGGCATCAGAAATTATTTTTTCAACAAGTTTTCCTTCCTTTTGGATTGTCCAAGTATACTCCACATCATTTCCCACCCCTTCCTCATTTAATTCTAAAACCGGAGTTAAAGTCATGCTTTGGCCAAGGCTTACATCATTTTCAACACCACTAACATCTAAAGATTGTATCTCAATATTTTCATTGGTCTTTTCAGACGGTTCCGAAATTTTTTCAAGTTTGCAAGAACTTAAAATCAGAGCACAACAAATTCCCAGTAAAATGAATGGCATTTTCATTCTTACTCCTTTATAAGCTAGTTGAGTTATTATTAATTTACTTATAATAAGTTGAAAAGAAACTGATTAATAAAAATACCGTATTCTTTTAGTCAACAATATGGCAGCAACAAAGTATGCATATATTAAAATCCCCACACTTTGAAGCCATGATTTCATAGAACAAAAAAAAAGCCAGCCTGAAATTCAGACTGGCTTTTTAATTTTAAAAGGAAATGTTAGGGAAGTTGGGTAGAACCCATTAAAAAGCGGTCTACCTCACGAGCAGCTCCACGCCCTTCATTAATGGCCCACACCACCAGGCTTTGCCCACGGCGCATATCACCTGCGGCAAAGATACCTTCCACATTAGTGCGGTATTTTTCAAAATCCGCCTTCACATTGCTGCGAGCATCCCTTTCCAAATCAAGCTGTTCGGCAATAATATCTTCAGGGCCTAAAAATCCCATGGCTAAAAGAACCAAATCAGCGGCAATAACCTTATCGCTTCCGGGAATTTCTTTTGGAGTGGGACGGCCATTTTCCATAACCCATTCAATTTTTACGGTATGTAACGCTTTAACATTACCTTGGTCATCGCCTTCAATTTTTTTGGTCATAATGGAATATTCACGTGGGTCCTGTCCAAAAACAGCTGCCGCTTCTTCCTGGCCGTAATCCATGTTATATACTTTTGGCCATTCGGGCCAAGGGTTATTTTTAGCCCTTTCCATTGGAGGTTTGGACATGATTTCAAGTTGGGTAATAGTTTTACATCCATGACGCACAGACGTGCCTACGCAATCAGTTCCGGTATCACCACCGCCAATTACCACTACATTTTTATCCTTCGCGCTGATGTAATTCCCATCTTTTAATTGGCTGTCCAAAAGGCTTTTAGTGTTAGCTGTTAAAAATTCCATTGCAAAATGGACACCCTTCAGATTTCTTCCTTCAATGGGAAGGTCGCGGGGCTTGGTGGCTCCGCAGCAAAGAACTACAGCATCGTACTCTTTTTGAAGTTCTGACATCTTAACATCTACACCAACATTTACCGATGTTTTAAATTCAACTCCCTCTTCCCGCATGATATTGACACGGCGTTCCACAATTTTTTTATCTAATTTCATATTAGGAATACCATACATCAAAAGGCCGCCAATTCTATCAGCTCTTTCCAAAACAGTTACATTATGGCCTGCGAAATTTAATTGTCCAGCGGCCGCCAAACCAGAGGGGCCGGAACCAATTACAGCAACTTTTTTACCAGTTCTTTTGCTGGGAATTTTAGGGACAACCCAGCCATTTTCAAAAGCCATGTCCGCAATGGATACTTCATTATTTTTAATGGTAACTGCAGGCTCATTTATTCCCAATACACAAGATCCTTCACAGGGAGCGGGACAAACCCGTCCAGTAAATTCAGGAAAGTTGTTTGTTTTGTGAAGCCTTTCCGAAGCTTCTTCCCACAATCCGTGATAAATTAAATCGTTCCATTCGGGTATAAGGTTGTTAATGGGGCAGCCAGAAGCCATCCCGCTAACCATATCACCAGTATGGCAAAAAGGCACGCCGCAGTCCATACATCTGGCGCCCTGTTCCTTTTGCTCTTCAGGATTGTGGTTAATATGAAACTCATTCCAGTCCTTAATACGCTCAAGGGGGCTTCGGTCTGAGTGGGTTTTTCTTTTTATTTCTAAAAATCCAGTTGGTTTTCCCATACTTATAAAATTCCTTTTGATGTTAGGCAAGACTTACATGGAATGCTTCCAATAAAGCCTCATCTCCTTTAAGTCCCTTGGCCTTTACCATTTCTGTGGCTTCCACAACACGCTTGTAATCGCGGGGATAAACTTTAACAAAATGCTTAATATTATCTTCCCATCTATCCAGGATGCGTTTTGCAAGCGCGCTTCTGGTGATTTCAGCATGGGTAGAAATATATCCCTTGAGTTCCGAGATTTCTTTATCCTCTTCCACTTTGTACAAATCCACCAGACCCGTATTGCAGCGGCCGGGGAAAATATTTTGAGGATCGTATACATATGCCAATCCACCGGACATGCCAGCGGCAAAATTTCTTCCAGTGGGTCCAAGTACGACAACCCGGCCCCCTGTCATATATTCGCAACCGTGATCCCCCACCCCTTCTACAACAGTGGTAGCGCCGCTATTGCGCACCGCAAAGCGCTCTCCGGCCATACCTGAAAAGTAGGCTTCTCCGGCAGTTGCTCCGTAAAGAGCCACGTTTCCAATAATGATATTTTCTTCAGCCAGGTAAGGCGCCACGTTGGGAGGAGACACTATAATTTTTCCTCCGGAAAGGCCTTTGCCCACATAATCGTTGGCATCGCCTTCCAGATACATGGTCATACCCGAGGGCACAAAGGCGCCAAAACTTTGTCCTGCAGAGCCTTTAAAATGCAACTTAATGGTTCCTGCAGGCAGTCCTTCTGCTCCGTATTTTCTGGAAATTTCACTTCCGGTAATGGTTCCCACTACACGGTTGGTGTTTTTAATAAGGAAGTTCGCCTCAACCTTTTCGCCTTTTTCAATGGCTGGCCGGCATGCGTCCAAAATTTCGGTCATATCCAGAGAATCTTCCAAACCGTGATCCTGATCCATTTGGTGGTATTGACCAACTGTTGAGGGAACAACGGGCTTGTGCAAGATTTTTGAAAAATCTAACCCCTTTGCCTTCCAATGTTTGATGGCTTTGCGGGTTTCCAGCTTGTCAACTCGGCCAATCATTTCATTCAGGTTGCGGAAACCCAATGAAGCCATAATTTCCCGAAGTTCCTGGGCCACAAAATGCATATAGTTCACAACATGGGCCGGATCACCGGTGAATTTTTCTCTGAGCTCAGGGTTTTGAGTGGCAACACCCACTGGACAGGTTCCCAAATGGCATTTGCGCATCATAATACATCCAAGCACCACCAAAGGCGCCGTGGCAAATCCAAATTCTTCGGCACCCAAAAGAGCTGCCACAGCAACATCACGACCAGTTTTTAACTGGCCATCGGTTTCCACCACAATTCGGCTGCGTAAATCATTCATCACTAAAGTCTGATGAGTTTCCGCAAGGCCTAATTCCCAGGGAAGCCCTGCGTGATAAATGCTGGTTATGGGAGATGCGCCAGTTCCACCGTCGTATCCGCTAATTAACACAACATCCGCATGGCCTTTGGCCACACCTGCAGCGATAGTGCCCACTCCCATTTCGGAAACCAATTTCACATTTATGCGCGCCTTGTTATTGGCGTTTTTCAAATCGTGGATCAATTCGGCCAAATCTTCGATGGAATAAATATCGTGATGAGGCGGCGGAGAAATAAGTTCCACACCAGCTGTACTTCCTCTAACTTTTGCTATCCAGGGATACACTTTTTTGCCGGGCAATTGGCCGCCTTCTCCGGGTTTAGCCCCCTGGGCCATTTTAATTTGAATTTCATCGGCATTTACCAGGTAATGGCTGGTCACACCAAAGCGCCCGGAAGCCACCTGCTTAATGGCGCTTCGACGCAAGTCCCCATTTTCATCGGGGGTAAAACGACGGGGATCTTCCCCACCTTCACCGGTGTTGCTTTTTCCACCCACCCGATTCATGGCAATCGCTAAAGATTCGTGGGCTTCTGCGCTAATGGACCCATAGGACATAGCCCCTGTTTTAAAACGCTGGCAAATAGATTCCACGGATTCCACTTCTTCGATAGGAATGGGGTCCATATTTGTTTTAAATTCCAGCAATCCACGTAAGGTGTATAATTGCTTGGATTGGTTGTTTACAGCGTCTGCAAATTCTTTATACAAATCATAATCACCCACTGCTGTGGACTTTTGCAGAGCATGTATGGTTTTTGGATTGAACAAATGGAGTTCCCCATTTTTACGCCAATTCAATTTACCGCCCACTCCCAATGTTTTGCTGTTGCCCCTTTCATCAAAGGCTGCCTGATGACGCAATAGAGCTTCGTTTGCAATCACTTCAAGGCCTACCCCTTCGATTCGAGTGGCTGTCCAGGTAAAGTACTTTTGAATGAGGTTTTGATCCAATCCGATGGCTTCAAAGATTTGAGCTCCCCGGTAACTGGCAATGGTGGAAATACCCATTTTAGATAAAACCTTAATGATACCCGTATTGGCCGCTTTGAAGAAATTCTTTTCGGCAGCTTTGTAATTAAGGCCATTCAACTCATTTTTATCTGCCAAAGATTTTAATGTATCCAACGCCAGATAAGGGTTTATTCCGCCAGCTCCATACCCCAACAATAAGGCAAAGTGATGTACTTCGCGAGCTTCCGCCGTTTCGATAACAATACCAACACGGGTGCGTTGGCCGTTTCGGATAAGGTGGTGGTGCAAGCCAGATACAGCTAGCAAGGATGGAATAGCGGCTTTTTCTCTGGATATTCCTCTGTCGGATAAAATGAGAATCGTCTTGCCTTCCGCAATGGCTGCATCTGCTTTTTCAAAAAGGCTATCTAACGCAGCTTCCAGTCCTTCCGCTCCGTTATCAAAGGGAAAATGTATAGGCAATGTCGCTGTTTTTAAAGATTCGGTATTGAGCTCCCTTATTTTTTGCAAATCCTGATTGGATAACATGGGGCTATCCAAACGCAATTGCTTGCAGTTTGTCTCATCGGAAGAAAGCAGATTTCCCTGACTCCCAAGAAGCGAATCCGTAGCAGTCACCAGTTCTTCTCTAATAGCATCTAATGGAGGGTTAGTTACTTGGGCAAAAAGCTGTTTGAAATAACTGTAAAGTAGCTGGGGTTGGCTCGATAAAACGGCCAAAGGCGTATCGTTACCCATAGATCCAATGGGGTCTTTACCCGCAATACCCATGTCTGATAAAATCTTTTGGATTTCTTCGGTGGTGTATCCAAAAGCTTGTTGCAAGCTAAACAGTTCTTTTCCAGAAGTGGATGTGGCTTCGGTTTCGGCTGTTAAATCCTTTAGGTTCATTAAATTTTTATTGAGCCATTCCCTGTAAGGATGTTGTTTAACCAGCTCGTCTTTAAGTTCGCTGTCCGAAACGATTTTCTTTTTAATGGTATCCACCATAAACATACGGCCAGGTTCTAAACGCCCTTTTTTAACCACATTTTCGGGAGGTATTTCCAATACGCCCACTTCAGAGGCCATTATGACCAAATCATCTTTAGTAACCCAATAACGGGAAGGACGCAAACCATTTCTATCTAACACGGCCACTACCCTGTCGCCATCCGTTGCGGCGATGGAAGCAGGGCCATCCCAGGGTTCCATAATGCAACTGTGGTATTCGTAAAAAGCCTTGCGGGCATCATCCATATCGTTGTGGTAAAACCAGGGTTCGGGAATCATCATCATTAAGCTGTGGGCCAAACTGCGGCCGCCCATGACCAAAAATTCCAAGCAGTTGTCGAAGATGGCTGAATCAGAACCATTGGGGTTTAATATGGGAAAAACTTTAGATACATCAGGGCCAAAAACTTTGGATTGAATTTGAGTCTCCCGGGCGTGCATCCAGTTGTAATTGCCACGTACAGTATTGATTTCGCCGTTGTGAATTACATAGCGATTGGGGTGCGCCCTGTCCCAGCTGGGGAAAGTGTTGGTGGAAAACCTGGAATGCACCAGGGCCAAAGCGGATTCCACATCCTTATCCAAAAGTTCAGGAAAGTACTTGTATACTTGTTCGGACAATAACATACCCTTGT
This sequence comes from Fibrobacteria bacterium, assembly GCA_050294405.1. GTDB lineage: Bacteria > Fibrobacterota > Fibrobacteria > UBA11236 > JADFYW01 > JBNKOC01. The sequence continues at coordinate 71,161 of JBNKOC010000032.1, forward strand.
ATACAATGGTTTTAGAAGACAATGAGGGGATAAAAAAGTTTTCCCGGCCCATATCGGTGGATTCATTAATTCCGTTTTCAATTTTTTTGCGGATTAAGAACAGTTTGCGTTCAAAATCCTGAGTGCTTTTAATTTTTTTGCCCTTTTTTATAAACACCTGCAAAATAAAGGGGGCACAAGCCTTGGCTGTGTTGCCCAGAGAGGAATCGTCGGTGGGAACCGGACGCCAACCCAAAAGCTCTTGTTTTTCTTCGCGGATAACTTTTTCAATCAACTGCTCGGCCAAATCGCGACGGCCAGCTTCTTTGGTTAAAAACACCATGCCTACGCCGTAATCCCCTTCTTTGGGAAGTGTAAAACCCAACTGAGGCTCAATTTTTTTGAAAAAACTATGGGGAATTTGAATTAATATTCCAGCCCCATCGCCTGTATTGGGTTCGCAACCACTGGCTCCACGGTGGGTTAAATTGTCCAAAACCATGAGGGCTTGCTTCACGATTTGGTGGGATTTTTTGCCTTGCATATTTACTACAAAGCCAATTCCACAAGCATCGTGTTCATAGTCAGGGTTATACAGCCCTTGGGCCTTTGGTCTCTCAATCATCGTGTTTCCTTTATTTAATTCTCTTTTGCCTTAGGAGTGCTTGACTGAAAGGAAATTCCATTCGGTACGCGCAGGGGCAGCTCCGGCATTTTGCACCCACAATTTGCGGGGCTCCCATTTAACTCAAAAGGAAAAGAAAATTTAAGTCAAAAAAAGGGGTTTTTCAAATTTTCCCGGGGTTTACCCGATAAAAACACCGTTCTAAAATGGGGAGTTTTATAGCAAGAAAAAATTACAAATCACCAGCCTCTGCCATCATCTGATGGCGAAGCTCCTCAAAAGCCAATTTATCCCAAGGATCTTCTGGCTGGCCGAGAAAATGATTTAATTCCGGTTGGTAAACTTCCCAGCCACCTGCCTGAATTTCCAGCTCCAGTTGCTGAGCTCCCCAGCCAGAATACCCCAGAAAAAGGCGAATTTTGGGAGGGTTTAGGTTTAAAATCCTATCGATTTCTGTCCAATGGCCCCCAAGATGAATATTGCTTGCCAATTGGGTGGCCTCCAGCACCGATTCTTCGCTGTGTTGGATAATTTGCAACTCACCCTCCTGTACAGGGCCGCCAATAAACACCTTTTTTACACCTTTTTGGTGAAAATCGAGAGAATTAAAGACCTCCGAAAGTGGCATATGGGATACCCGGTTGAGCACCAAACCATAAGCTCCCTCCTCATTGTAATGGCAAATGAGCACAATGGTATCGCTAAAATTTGGGTCGGCCATGGTTTTGTGGCTAAGCAAAACGCAACCCGGCTTTAGTCTTTTGAGGTAAGTTTCTGCTTCTTTGGGACGCAATCCTTCTAGAGACATGCAATTAAATTAGAAAATTTCGCCCAGAATAACTACAATTGCATTTATTTTAAAATTACAAAGGGCAAAAGGCCAAATTTGATTATCTTAAATTCGGGAAGTTTACCTTTTGCAAATGTCAGTAGTAAACTACTATTCTTCTACAAAAAAAGTTAGGGGTAAACAACTTTTTCATAATACTGGAACAATTGGAATAGAGAACTTATGGTAATGGATATTATTTTTGGATTATATGTTGTGGCCGCCCTCGGTCTATTTATTTACGGAACCAATTGTTACTGGCTCCTTACCGTTTTTTTACGAAACAAACGCCGCGAGGTGGTGTTCGATAAAAAAATCGTTCGCAACTTTTACAAAAAGAACAGCGAAGACAAACTTCCCTATGTCACTACCCAGCTTCCGGTCTATAACGAAGCCAATGTGGTGGAAAGGTTAATCCATGCTGTTTGCGCCATGGAATATCCAAAAGACAAACACGAAATTCAGGTTTTAGACGATTCCACAGATGGCTCTGAGGACATCGCCGCTGCTATCGTAAAAGAATACAGGGAAAAAGGTTATAACATTCACCATGTTCGCCGTAAAAACCGTGTGGATTATAAAGCTGGAGCTTTAAATTACGGTATGTCTTTTTGCAAAGGCGAATTCATCGCCATTTTTGATGCGGACTTTGTGCCTCCTAAAGATTATTTGGTTAAAGCTGTGCCCTTCTTTTACGAAGATCCTAAAATTTGCTTGGTACAAGCCCGTTGGGGACATTTGAACCCCTATCAATCTCCATTAACATTGGCTCAATCCATCGGTATCGACGGCCACTTTATTATTGAGCAAAGCGCCCGTTCCTGGGGACGCTTATTTATGAATTTTAACGGCACAGCTGGTATCTGGCGCAAATACGCCATTGAAAATGCAGGCGGTTGGCAAGGCGACACTTTAACAGAAGACATGGATCTTTCCTACAGGGCTCAAATCAAAGGATGGAAAATGAAATTCCTTTACGATTTAGTGGTTCCCGCGGAATTGCCAGCTAACATCAACGCTTTTAAATCGCAACAGTATCGTTGGGCAAAAGGCTCTATCCAAACCGCCATGAAATTGCTGCCCGAAGTGGTGATGAGCCGCGAATCATTGGCTGTAAAAATCCAGTCTTTTTTGCATACCACCCATTATTTAATACATCCATTGATGTTATTAACAGCATTGCTGGCCACTCCCCTACTGGTGTTTTATCCGGTAAAATTGGGAACTTACAGCTTCGCCATGGTATGTATGTTAATATTGGTTAGCTCTATGGCTCCCTCTATATTATATATGGTGGCCCAGCGGGTTTCCAGCACCAACTGGAAAAAACGCTTGCCTGTATTGCCGGTGCTTATGTCTGTAGGGGTTGGAATTGCCTTTAACAACACTCTGGCGGTATTGTCTGCCTTAAGCGGACGCAAAGGAGCTTTTATCAGGACTCCTAAGGCTGGCGACAAAGTCGTAAAATCTTACAAATCCAAACTGCCCTTTGGCTCATTAGCGGAGCTCTTTCTGGGGGCTTATTGTTTCCTTGGTTTGATTATATATATCGACGCCAAAAAGTATTTGGTTGGCCCTTTCTTAGGCCTCTACGCCGTTGGTTTTACCATTGTTGGCTGCATTTCCATTTTCCATCACATCAGGCCTTACATTGGAAAAAAAGCCGAAGCTTAATACACAAATAAGTAAGAAGAAATTTTTAGAGCTGCGGCCCAAAACCGCAGCTTCTTTTTTGGCCAAAAAGTTAAAATTCGCTCTGGAGCAAAAAGACAAAGCCAGCCTCGAAAACTTTTCCGAACTAGCCTCTTTGCTGGATTACGCTGCGCATATCCCCAGTAATTTTGAAGAGGCCTATTATTTTTTGCTGGATAAAGCCGGGCACAATTTCGGACCTTTGCGGTTGCATACTGCTTTTCGCGATTTAGCTCTGCCGCGACATCCTCCTATAAGCTGGAAAGTAGCCCTTAACTCCTTTCGTTCCGGGCACAATGTGGGGAGCGTTTTTCGCCTGGCTGATGCTTTTTGTTTTGAAGAAATTCTCTTGGGAGGCTATTGCCCTGGACCGGAAAACAAAGCGGTGGCTGCAGCAGCCATGGGAGCCGAGGCCTATGTACCATTTAAAAAAGAAATGGATTTGGCAGCTTTTTTAAAAAGTTATGCCAAGGAATACCCCCTATTTGCTCTGGAAATTGCAGAGGACGCCCTGGAGTTGGGAAAGTGGAACCCTCCTCCGAAAGGAATTTTACTTTTAGGAAACGAAGAGCGTGGAATTGAAAAATCCTGCCTCAAACTATGTGAAAAAATCATAAAAATCCCCCTTTACGGTCGCAAACACAGCCTCAATGTTTCCACCTCCTTTGCCATAGCTGCACAGCATATTTTTGCCAGCATGGACCATTAAACTTATCTTGTAGGCAATTAAACTGCAAAAAAAGGATGTAACTCTTTGTCTGAACAAGAATCCACAGAGTCCATAAATATTATTGAGCCGGATCCGGCTCGACCCGATTACGAAATCGGCGAACTAAACTCCCAAATTCGGGAAAATATTGAACAAATGGGATGGAATTCCCTGAATCTGGTTCAAAAAAAGGCCATACCCTACATTATGGCTGGCGAAAATTTAATCGTCCAGTCCAAAACTGGTTCGGGAAAAACAGGAGCCTTTGCTATTCCCCTGCTCCAAATTGTAGAGCCTGAACACAGGGCTCCCCAGGCAATTGTCCTGGTCCCCACTCGCGAGCTAGCGGTACAGGTTTCCGAAGAGTTTCTAAAACTGGCTCAGGGAATGGGAATCGAGTGCCTTGCCATTTACGGTGGCGTGGGATACAAGTCCCAATTAGACGCCCTTAAAGCTGGAGTTCATGTTATTGTGGGCACTCCTGGCCGTATATTAGATCATTTGATGAACAATAATCTTAAACTGGATTCCATTCGGGATTTGGTTTTAGACGAAGCGGATGAAATGCTTTCCATGGGTTTTTATCCGGACATGAAAAAAATTGCCCGCTACATGCCCAAAGGGGTTTGCGCTTATATGTTCTCGGCCACGATGGGCGTTAACGTAAAACGGTTGGGCCATGAATTTTTAAACCAGCCCAAATACTTAAACCTCTCTCCCAGCAGCCATTCTGTGGCAAAAATGGATCGCATATATTACAAGGTCCCCGCCATGGAAAAGGACAAAGCTCTGCTAAGAATTATAGAAGTTGAAAACCCCGATTCTGGAATCATCTTTTGCAACACCAAAAAAGATGTTTCTTATCTGTTCGAATTTTTATCATCGCGAGGGTTGCCTGTGGGCATGATGTCCGGCGATATGAATCAGGGCGCCCGCGAAAAAGTGTTAAAAAAATTAAAAGCAAAAGAACTCAATCTATTAGTAGCCACTGATATTGCTGCCCGAGGCATTGATGTGAGCAATCTAACCCATGTCTTTATGTACGATCACCCCGATGATCCCGAAGTATACATCCACCGAAGTGGAAGGACAGCAAGGGCGGGCAACCGAGGCCTGGCCATTTCTCTGGTAACGGAAATTGAAGAAATTTCTTTAAAAACCACTGCGCTTCAATTTGGAATTCAATTTATTGAAAAAAAATTAAAGGATGACGCCGAATTCAATGAAATAGTTCACCAAAGGGCCATCGCCTACATCGAGAGAGAATGGCGGGATTTAAAAAAATTCCAAAAGGAGCGTTCCAAGGATATGGTGCCCCTGGTAGATAAAATTTGCGAATCCCCTGAAGACAAAGAGGCCTTGGGAGTTTTACTTTATCAAATGTATTGGAAACATTTTGTTTCAAAAGAAGAATAATCTCCATGAGAAAAAAACGTGACATGATACATATTAAATCAGCCAAAGAAATTGACTTATTGAGGAAAAGCGGAAAGTTGGCTGCTCATATTTTAAGAGAAGCCGCAAACTTTGCCAAAGAAGGCGTGACCACAGATGAAATCAACAGCTTGGTGCACAAACTAACTGTAGACGCCGGAGCCTACCCCTCCCCTCTTAATTATCACGGCTATCCCAAATCAGTTTGTACTTCGGTAAATGAAGTGGTGACTCATGGCATTCCGGGAGATTATGTGCTAAAAAATGGGGATATCGTAAATATCGATGTTACTTGCAATTTAAACGGCTACCACGGAGACACCTCCAAAATTGTGATAATTGGCGAGGCGGACCCCGACGTGGTGGAATTGGTGAATGTAACCAAGCGCTGCCTCATGGAAGGCATAAAAGCGGTAGAAGTGGGTGGATATATCAGCGATATTGGCAGCGCCATACATGATATTGCCGATGATTACGGCTACGGGGTGGTGCGCGACTATTGTGGCCATGGAATTGGGCGCAATTTTCACGAAGAGCCCTTGGTATTGCATTACAGAACATCCAGAAGAGGACCTAGAATCAGTGAGGGAATGGTTTTCACTATTGAGCCTATGATAAACCAAGGCAGCCATGAAACCGTTTTGCTGGATGATGGATGGACTGTAGTAACGAGAGATGGCGGCATTTCCGCGCAATTTGAACATACATTAGCCGTTACATCGGACGGAGTGGAAATCCTAACGGACGATCCAGAGTATTGATTTTAGGGAAATAATCTTAAAATTTATTCATCTCCTGGTTTTTCAATTCAAAATAAATTTGAATTACTTGCATTTTGCAAAGTCGGTGGTTAACTTTTTTATTACTATAATTTGGCTACCCGATTGGAAACTAAAAATTAGCTAGTCAATAACTGAACCTGTATATGAACCGGTTTATGGTAATGCTAAATATCAGATCCCAACTTTTCTTTGGTTTATTATCCTTTAGTATAATGTTTTTAATGTGGGGATGTCTTTCCACTTCTCCCGAGGCTGAAACCGACAGCCCTAATACCAAAAAATCATCCATTGCTCGATTAAGCAGCCTTGTTATCAATGGTGTTTCAGTAACATCAAATAGCGACAGCATCCCATTAATAAATCAGATGAAAATAAGAAGCAATGTGTCAAATATTATCATAACCCCCACATCCGCACAATCAGCAGCCAGTATCACAATTAATGGCCTTCCAGTTGCTTCAGGAACTCCATCCCAGCCCATTGCTATCCAGGAAAAGGAAGAAATCATTACCATTATTGTGACAGCGGAAGACAATGTTACGGAACAATCATACGCTATCCAGATAATCAGAATGAGTAACAATGCTAATATCACTCAAGTAAACTTTTCCACAGGAAGTTCTGTCAATTTTAACGCCAGCGACAGCTTGTTCGTTTATTCCATTTCCAGCACAGATCCCATTGGTTTTGAACCTATTGCCGAGAACGAATTTGCAAACGTACAGGTAGACGGTTTGCCGTTAAAAGAAAATGGCTTTTCCCCGACTTTAAATGTACAAATTGGAGATACCGTTGTTATTAAATCCGTATCAGAGGATCGCTCGAACACCAAAAAATATTATCTGGTAAGAGTTGGTTGGATAGCGGTCGGAATTGAGGGCTTTTCAAACCAGCGAATTTATGAAACAAGTTTGCAAATAAATACTTTAGGAGAACTATATACGGCCTACGCTAGCAGCCCAACTGACAATGCCTCACTTAAGCCAACAGTTCAACAATTTATTGGAACCAACTGGGAAAATATTGGTCAGTCAGAGTTTACAAATTCTCCTATTTCTGATTTTTCCTATTTGTTACATGAAGACACCCATTACATTGCCTTTTTGGACAGAACCACTCCGTATAGGGTCTCTGTTATGAAGTTTGACGGAGCAAATTGGTTTTTTTTGGGAGTACCCAGAATATCTTATGGAAATGCAAGCGATATTTCTTTAACAACAGATGGAACAAGTGTCTTTGTGGGGTATAGCGATCATGACATTTCATTGGATAAAAAAATTTTAGTGCAAAAATTTGATGGAAACAGCTGGGATACGGTAGGCACTCCCGGTTTTTCAAATGGAATTGCTAGTGATATCAAACTTCAGTTTCATAACCAAATACTTTATGCCGGATATTCCGATAATAGCTTAGGAGGAAAACCAACTCTAAAAAGTTTTAATGGTACCCAATGGATAAATGTTGGGGAAGAAGAAATTTCAGAAGGTGCAGCCACCGATATTCAATTTGCCATTTCGAAATCTGGCATTCCTTTTGTGGCTTATTTGGAAAGTAATGAAGGAAATACTGTTTCGGTGAAACAATTTGACGGTAGCAAGTGGATATATGTGGGAAGCCGGGGTTTTTCTTCAGGAAGTGCCGATTACTTAAGCTTGGCTTTAGATGGTGAAGTTCCTTATGTTGCTTACCAGGATTTAGAGTCATTAAGCAAAATTACAGTTCAAAAATTTAATGGAAGCGAATGGGAAAAAATTGGAAATTCCTTTTCCATTAACGGTGGTGAGCATATTAGTCTTGCCGTCTATAGTCAGGTACCTTATGTGCTTTATAGCGATATCGCAAATAATTACAAGGCCACAGTAGTGGAGTTTTTTAATCCATTATACCAGTAAAAATATTAGCGGGTTTATTCTTTTAAGGGAATATTCTAACTTTAATTTGGTAGAATTGGCCCGCAGGAGAATAAAATGAAAACAGCCACCATCTTTAGAAAAATAAGTTTCGCAGTTCTGCTATTGATGTTAGTGCTTGGAACTCAGCCCATATTTGCTGAAGGCGATGGAGAATCTCAAAACTCTTCTTCAAAATCTAAAATCCATCATACGGTGGAAATGTCTCCTCTAAGCCCTCTTTCAGGGATATATGCCATGTCCTATTCTTTAACTGCTGGTAAAAATGGATTTGGTTTAATTGGGGGGCCTATTTGGTCACCCGTATCCACAGCAAAGGCCACAGGTTACATTGGCGGAGCCTTCTATGTCCGCAATTTTGAATACTTTGAACAAGACCCAAATTTCATAGGAGCAGCCCTGGTTTATTACAACATGGAAGGAACTTACAAAGTTGGCAGTGAAGAAACCTTTAAAGCGGGTTTAGAAGCCACTGTAGCTTCTTTAAGTATTTTTTACGGAAATGCCTACGTATGGAAAAATGGCTTTAGTATGAGCTGGAGACTTGGTGTGGCCATCCCCCTTCAATGGGATTACAAATGGGAAAACCTGGAAAATACCCCGGACAAGCAATTTAAAGACGACACAGAAACTTTTGAAACAATTTCAAAGGTTTTTTCCACAATATTAGGCGGTTCCGGTTGGAATATCGGCTGGTCTTTTTAAGAGCTTTATAATTTGCCGTTTAATGGCAAATCCATTAGACGATGTTAATTGCCCTGCTTTTCAGCTCTTTTTTGGCGTAGGCGATATAAATCGTCTAGTTGAATGTGAAAACCCTGGCCATCATCATCCACAATACCATTTTGAATTAAAAACTCCAGGGACTCTATGGCCTTATCCAATTCTCTGCGGTTGCGGTAATAAGTTACCAGGCTTTTAATCTGGCTTCCCACAAACTTGGAATTGTAGTCGTAGTTTTTAATGGTTTTGCGGAAAAAACTAAGGATGTATTGAGCCAAAAATTCCTTGTCCATTTTACAACGTGATTCCCGAAGTTTAAAAGAAAGCAAATCCAAAAACTCATGAGTCCACTCTATTTTGGTATAGGCGTTTATGGACGATTTTTGGAATTCCTCAAAACGTTCGAAAACAGTTACATCTTCGTTGCGTAAGGCTTCTAAATAGTCGGCATCAAATTCTTCTTTTGTCATACAACTTTCCTCAAGTCTATGTAGCAATTTAAATCAAAATGACTTAAAAAAGGAATTAAAAAACGGGATAAAAAAATATATGTTAAAGGCAGCAATGGATTCAAGGGCGAAAGGTTTTTTCAGGCGAATTTCAGCCATTTTTCTTTTATAAGCAATTTTTATGGACAATTCCGATTCCAAACTTTCCATTTTAATCGTGGACGATGAGGCTTCCACAGCCCAGAGCCTGAAAATTATCCTGGAGGAATATGGCCATCAGGTGCTTATTGCCGAAAACGGTGAAGAAGCATTGGAGCAAATCCCCAAAAGTTCGTTTAACTTGGTTATAACCGATTTGGTCATGCCTGGTATGGATGGCTTTGCCCTGGTAAAACGCATTAAAGAAAAGTTTCCTTCACTAATGGTTTTTATTTTTTCCGGCCACGACTCCTTTTCCATGGCCCGTAAAGCCTTAAAGCTCGGTGCCGATGATTTTCTTCTAAAACCCCTAGATCCCGATCAACTCAATATTGCCCTGGAGCAGGCCATTTTAAAAATGGACCTAAAAAACCGCCTGGAAAATTTGGGAAAACTGGTGGAGCGAAATTACGGCCCAGCCAACATTGTGGGTACCAGCAAATCCATGCAAGAGGTTTTCCGGTTAATTGACCGGGCCACCCAAAGCAGGGCTAATGTTTTGATCCACGGCGAGAGCGGTACGGGCAAAGAATTGGTGGCCAGAGCCATTTACAGTAAAAACGCCAGCCAAAAACACAATTTTGTGAGCGTAAACTGTTGCGCCATTTCTGAGGGTCTTATTGAAAGCGAATTGTTCGGCCATGTGCGCGGGGCTTTTTCCGGAGCCATCTCCGATAGAGAGGGATTATTCGAAATGGCCAACAATGGCACCATTTTTTTAGATGAAATTGGAGACATTAGTCTAAACATCCAGACCAAGTTGCTTCGGGTCCTCCAGGAAGGAGAAGTGAGACGGGTTGGAGAAAACAAAATGCGCAATGTTAATGTGCGCGTTATTGCCGCCACCAACAAAAACCTGGAAAATGCTGTTAAAGAAGGCGGCTTCCGGGAAGATTTGTTTTACCGGCTCAATGTTATTCCCATTTTCTTACCTTCTCTCAAGGAGAGAAAAAGCGACATTCCTCTTTTAGTGTCTCACTTCTTAAGAAAGTATTCCGATATATCCCAAAACAAACGCTTTTCTCCAGAGGCCCTGGTTTTCCTGCAAAATTATCCTTTTCCTGGAAATATAAGGGAGCTTGAAAATATTGTGCAAAGAGCCATGTCTCTGGCTGCCAGCGACACTATCAGCCGGGAGGAGTTGGAGTCTTATATACAATTTGAACCCCAAAGTTCCATTGCCTCCGGGGGCAATGTAAGTTTATCTGGTTTAAAATACGAGGAAATGAAAGCTGCCCTGGATGAAATGGAGCGAAATTACTTAATTGAATCGCTGGTAGAATCACAAGGCAATGTTATTGCAGCGGCTAAAACAATAGATATCAGTCGCACAGCCTTTCACAATAAAATTGCCAAACACAAAATTGATTTGGGGCAAATCAGGCAAAGTTACGACTAGATGTTTCTCGACCAATCTGTAATTGACTTTAAAAGCGGCGATGGCGGCGGCGGTATGAAACATTTCCGCAGAAGCCGTAACAACCCTAAAGGCGGACCCGATGGAGGGGATGGCGGCAGAGGCGGCCATATAATTTTAATAACATCGGAAAACCTCCACACCCTGTATGACATGAATCAAAAGCGCAAGTTTAAAGCCCAAAACGGAGATAGAGGTGGCCCCAACTTTGTGAAAGGAAAAGATGGTTCCGATATTATTCTGGAAATTCCAGTAGGAACTCTTATTAAAAATGCGGAAACTCTGGAAGTCATAGCCGATTTGGACAAACCGGGAATGCGCTACACGCTGTTAAAAGGAGGCCAGGGAGGTATTGGCAATGCCCAGTTTAAAAACTCTCGTATTCGAGCTCCTGAAACAGCCACCCCGGGTGGAAAAGGCCAACATCTATTGGTGCAGTTGGAGCTTAAGCTATTGGCGGATTGCGGGCTGGTGGGTTATCCCAATGCAGGAAAAAGCTCTTTGGTTAGAGCCCTTTCCAACGCCACACCAAAAGTGGGAGATTTCCCTTTTACCACCTTAAAACCTTCCCTGGGAATTGTAAAAGTCTCCCCCCATGAGAGTTTTGTTTTGGCGGATATACCTGGTATTATTGAAGGCGCCGCAGAGGGCCGTGGATTGGGAAACCAGTTCCTCCGCCACATAGAAAGATCGGGCTGTCTGGCATTTGTTTTAGACCCCAGCACAAAACCACTCTACCAACAATATAAAGAGCTGGTTACAGAGCTAAGAAACTACCAGCCTTCTCTGCTTTCACGACCTCGCCTTATTGTGGTAAACAAAATGGATTTAGGGGAGCCTGAAATCGAAAAGGAACTGGAAAGGGAGCCCTATCCCCTGGTAAAAACATCCACCTTGTCTCAAATTGGGCTTAGCGATTTTAGCCGCGCGGCCTGGGAACTGATTAAGCCCAAAAAAGAAGAAAGCGCCTGGAGTAATTAAAAACCCATTTCCCTTTTTAAGTTTTCCATATAGGGCCCGGCGATGGCTCTGGCTTTTTCGGCTCCCTTTTTAAGCACCTCATCCAGATAATCCTTGTTGTCCATTAACTTGAAAAACTCTTCTCTGGGTTTTTCCAGTTGGGCATTTAAACTTTCAAAAAACATTTTTTTAGCCTGGCCCCAGCCCATTCCCCCGGCTTCATAGGTTTTGCGGACCTCGGCATCTTGCTGCCCATTTAAAAACAAGCGATGTAAAGAATATACATAGCTTTCCTCCGGATTTTTTGGCTCTTCGGGAGTCTGGCTGTTGGTTACAATTTTGTTAATGAGTTTTTGCAGTGGCTTGGGCTGTAAAAACAGGGGTATGGTATTCCCATAACTTTTACTCATTTTTCGGCCATCCAGACCCACTATGGTTTCCGCATGTTCACTGATTTTAGCTTCCGGCAAAACTAAAAGAGGTTTTCCGTAATGGTTGTTAATTCTATCGGCAAAATCCCGGGCAAATTCCAGATGTTGTTTTTGATCTTGTCCAATGGGAACCACATTGGCGCTAAAGAGCAAAATGTCTGCTGCCATAAGCACAGGATAGCTGTAAAAACCCATATTCACACCATCGTCCAAATCCTTACCCGCTTCCTGATTTTTAGTCATGCGGTCCTTGTAGCCGTGGGCCCGATTCATAAAACCTTTGGGGGCAAAACAGGATAGGAGCCAGCTCAACTGAGTGATTTCCGGAACATGGCTTTGCCGGTAAAAGATGCAGTTTTCGGGGTCGAGACCTAAAGCCAGCCAGGTGGCCCCCACGGTGTAGATAGATTCATTAAAATCCTCTGGGGCGGGAGTTGTGGTTAAAGCGTGATAGTCCGCGATAAAGTAAAGAGGCTCATAATCTTTGGAAAGTTCAAGAGCCGGACGTATGGCCCCCAGCCAATTTCCAATATGAGGCATGCCTGTGGGCTTAATGCCCGTTAGTGATCGTAATTTCATGTCCAAAATTTAAAAAAAACTTGAGTCTTGTCTTTCTCAAATCCTTCGTTTTGTTGAGGATTTGTTCTGTTTTTAACGAGTTATTAAATATGCCAAAGCCACAACCTCTATTTAGCTGGTTGTGCCATCCACCTAGATTTAATTCAATAAAGCGTGTTCTTGCTCAAACCAATTCAAATCTTTATTCAGAATAGTATTCGGCTTTATTGTTTTTTTATCCTTCAATTTTTTTTTATATAAAACTTTATAATAACAGTTTAATTGCTCAAATTTATTTGGGAGTATTTGTCTAACATACCCAATCTTCCCCAAAAGTCTTTGGGTATCTTTTTGTGTAATAGATCCGCTTTGCTTATGCTTACCGACCATCTTCATTATTTCATAATAATGTTTGTTTGGTATTAACAACTCTTTTTCTGGGCCGATGATAGGTCCAGTAACTGTTTTATACTTCTTTTTTGAAAAATATTTTGTTTTTTTCTTTTTTATATTTAGCCCAGCTCTTTTCAATTTGTTATCAATCAACAAATGAAAATCTTTTGATATAGGATTGTTAGTTGAAAAAGTCATATCATCAACGTATAGCGAAAAAAGCATTTGCCTGTCTTTCGCTTCTTTTGATATTTTATTAAAAAGGTTTGAATGTGTCCAGTAGGCTAAAGTTTGGCTCAAATGGCTACCTGTTGGGATGTGATCTGAATAGCATGTAAGGTTTGCCAACAACCATGCCACATCATCACTCATTTTAAACTGATAGCGAAAAAGCCTGAACACGTGCTCCTTTTTACAGTTTGTATAAAAGCTTTCAATGTCAGTCGCCAACATGTAACTATTACTTACATGATATTTTGCGTTATCAATACTAGACACCCCTTTTTTCCCTGAAAACAAATACTCTGGTGTCTGAATTTTCATCATCAATTGTTGTAATCGAAAGTGGATTTTTTTTCTTAGGTGTATTGGCTCTTGGACTTCTCTAGTCTTAGCACCTTTCTTCGCATCAAAAACTCTGTAAAAATTTGTGTCCGTTAGCGATGCAAGCTCTCTTACCTCTATTTTCAATATTTGACATAACCTTCTTTTATTAGAAAGCTTATATAAAGGGCTGGAAGTAATTGGATATAATTTATGCCGTTGCACTTTCTATCTTTTGTAGAAATTGTATTGTTTTCTTTCGGACAAGATCTTTAAATTTTCGCTTACCTTTATCAGCTTCTAAATCTTCTGCAAAAAACAAAATCGAAGAAGGTGTTGTTTTAAATATTTTAGCGTACTTTCGTATTAACTCCAAAGAGGGTTCCTTTTTCCCGTTTTCAATCTCTGACAGATAACTAGGGGATATACTCAAATCAGCCGCTAAGTCGTAAGATTTAATGTCATGAAATTTTCTAATTAATCTAAGTGCTTCATTTACCATAGTTATAATCATTGAGTTAAAAAAAATAGGAAGCTAGTCGCCAAAAACCCAGATGAACAGTCTAACCAAAAAAAGAATTACCTTGATAATTACAAGTCTCCATATTTTTCGTTGACTTTTTTTCTTTTCAGCAACAGGACTACGGGCTAATAGGTTAATGTGTTTAATAATCATTTTTTCTCCTTTCCAGACTTGGGTTACCTACACGAGACATTCGCACAGGCCTAATTCAAGTCTCTCACAAGAAAGGTCCGTACCGTAATCCTATTCACCTCCTATTTGTTTCGCCACCGCTCTCACAGCGGTGGCATGAAATGATTGCGGAAGGGGTTTATTCAAAAGTTAAGTAGCCAATCTACCAACGGAAGGAATCAACCCTACCTCTGCAAAAAAATTGAGCATTACCCAGAAAGTAAAACTCACAGGCTTCCGCCCACTTTAGCTTTTCAGCTTTGTGAATTACGGAACCTATCAACAACATGAATATAAGATCATATTCAATTTTTTGCAAATAATATTTGCAAATAGCGAATTTATTTTTGGGTAATCAAGGGCACGGCGTGCTTCGCACATGGTCACGGGCTCGAACTGCGTGTGAGCATGGCTGGACGGATCTGTTTTCTACGCGGTATGGGAAAGACCCAGGATACCTGGCGAAGCGATAGTGTAAAGTAAGACGCAGGGAGCTTTGCTTTCAAAGCGGCCGGATTGCTTCACCCTTTTTCATGGCCTTAGCGCGAAGGTGGGGTATCTTGGGACTTAACTTTCCTCGGTAGATTTTCTCTCCAGTCTTGCGGGGTGGCTTTTGGTGTGTACTTCCATAGCCTGTACGTATCCTATATCAGCTCCGCCTTCAAGCATATGAATGGCACAGCTATGGCGAAGTAAATGGCAAGCCCCTATTTTTTTGCGTGCCGGATTCTTAGATATGTCGCATTATTATATCGACAAGATGCCCGGCACTAAGTATTCCCCTAAGACAATTATAAACAAATGGCCTTCCCCGAGTATTTTAACTAGCCTTGGTGATTCCCTAAGAAATTTTTCCACCCAGAACTGCTCCCGGGGTCCAAGGAGTGTTGGAGCTGAATTTAAAATGAATTAAATTTGACTTTCCATTATCAACTTTAGGTGTGACAACTTCCCAAAAAAAGTTTTTTTTAAAACAACAATTTCAACCCTAAATTAAAAGCACCACCACTATTCTGTGTAATTTCGCAGATAATTCATGTTTTATCTAAGATTTTGCAAATTATCGAAATGGGGACAGCGGGCATAGCCAAAAGGAAATTAGTGCCTAAAGCTCCAGTAAAAAGGTATATTTAACCCAAAAAAATTACTGTTTTGCTGAATTACTCGTTTAAATGCCAGAGAGTGAAAAAATTGTAGACTTTTTGATAAGCTAATATCACCATCTAAATCTAGTTTAATCAAAGCAAGTTCTTTATTCAACTTTCAATTGTTAATTATCCATATCACTAAATTTTTATCAATCAAAAGTTAAAAAAATGGCATATTTTAGAGTCTTTATCAAAAGTATTTGCATTGCGTTTGCCTTGGTTTCAAATGCGATCTCACAAATAGAGCCCTGTCAAACCCTGAGTTGCGATACCCTGGCAGTTAAAGAAATTTTAGCTCTAAACGGAATAAGTAACCCTGGATTAAATGGTGTGACAATTGACACTTTGACAAATAGGGTCATTCGATTTGGATATGGATTTGATACCATTCCCCCGCAGATAGGTAGGCTATCTGAGCTAAAACATTTATCAATATACGGAAACCAATCGAATATTTTAGACTTAACTAGCTTGCCAACTGAAATGAGTTTATTATCGAAGTTGGAATTATTAGAAATAAAATTTGTAAACTGGACTATTCCCCCCAAAGAAATTGGCCTCATACCCAATTTAAAGCACCTACTTGTAACCTCCTGTAGTTTAGTTGATTTGCCTGACGAGTTAACAAATCTGCCTTTGGAATTTTTGGACATATCTTATAATAATTTTGAAAATTTACCAGATGTAATTTTTGAAATTAGCACACTTAGAAAATTTGGATCAAGAATAAACCCAATCGAAAATATTCCACCTGAAATAGTTCAATTAACTGAGTTATGTTCTTTATATGTAACCAATAGTTCAATAGTAAAATTACCCGAAAATATTGGAGATTTAAAAAATTTAAAATATTTGGAAGTATCAGGGTCTAAGTTAACAGTTTTGCCTGTTAGTATTGGAGATCTGGATAGCCTTCAAGAGCTGCTAGTTTTTGACAATGAACTTAAGTCTTTACCACCAGAAATAGGTAACCTGCAAAATTTGAAAAAGCTCAGTATTCACGAAAATTATTTTGAAGAACTGCCTGCGGAAATAGGCAACCTTTCAAAGCTTGAAACTTTAAATGTCCGCAACAACCTGTTAACAGATTTGCCTTCGGAGATTGCAACATTATCAAATTTGGACAGGTTACACCTCCAAACAAACAATATTTCCTATTTAAGAGAAGAGTTATTTACCCTGGAAAAATTGACCATTTTAGATTTGAGTCACAATCAATTGACTGAAATTCCCCCTAGTATTTCAAAATTGAATAATCTAACCCATTTATATTTAGCCTTTAACGGTTTATCAGATTTGCCATTAGAACTAACTAACATGCCCAATTTATATGCCATGGATTTAGCCTTTAATAATTTTTGCAATTTGCCAGATACACTTATCGAATGGCTTTCTACTCAAACCGCATATCTGGGAAACCCTAACACATATGAGTATATCATGGAAACTCAAAGACTTGACTCCGTAACCTATTGTGATGGGAGTGAAATTAATGTAAAAACGGCATTCCCCTTATCAAGATCAAAAATTTATCAATATCAACTCAATAGTGACTTTTACATAATTTTTGAAAGTTCTAGCTCAAAAAATGTGGAAATTTATAACTTGGAGGGTCGAATAGCTGCCACTTTTTATGATGTTAAAGGGCGACTAAGAATTTCAAAAGGTTCTATGCCTAATTCCATCTATTTTGTAAGAGTATTTGATGGTGACGAGACGTACACAACGAAAATTCTTTTTGGTAAGTAAAATTTCTCATTATGAAACTTCATATAAATTAGCCTTCAATTATAAACTACACGAAGAGGTGGCCTATGGTAGCTTTATCCTCTACCAAAAGCTGTTCATTGATAAATTTTCATAATTACTCTTTATTGCCTATCCTGCGCAAGATAAAAATCATAATAAAAAAACAAATGAAAACTAGTGTGATAATATTTTGTTTAACAGAAAAATAATCAAGCTCATAAATAAGATGAACAACCGCCGAAATGAGTGACAACGATAGGAAAGCCACAAATACCACATATCTTAGTCTTTTTTTTGAGACCGAAATTAAAAAAAAACACAAAGAAATAATCATAGCAGCATTAATTACGGAAAACATTACCCAAGGAACGAAATAAATAGCACTGATGAACAATGCTGAGTACATTATAATCAAAAGGAAATCGAAAAGTTTCATAGCTTACCTACGAGTTCCTTGTTCCCAATATCGTTCTTTTTCCTTAATCATTTTCATAGACTCTGTTATATTTGTTACAATAGATGATGAAGTAAAATCTCTTGAAAAACCATATCTGAAATCATATATATGCAAAGCTTCGTTCATAAAATTGCCTTGCCACCGTTTCATAAAATCACCTGGATTGAGCATGTCATCGACTTTAATTTTAAATGACTGAAACCCAGGGTCATAATATTTATGACCCATCAAATGTTTATTAATGCCGCCACTGGCCAAATTTCCTGTAGCATTTATAGTATTAGCTAGGAACTGATATTTAAGTGCTGTATTCAAGTCATAGCCATGTTTTTGAGAATCATATATATGTCCACCCGCTCTTAATGAAAAATCAATAGTATTATGCAATAGTGTTCTTGAAGCAAACGCAGAAAAAGAATTTGAAGCTATTGACCATCCATGTTTTATTGCAGACATATCAATTCCGGTCGTAATTGCACCTGAGAATCCTGCGGCAACCACACCTCCCCAACGAATTTGGCTATTATCGCCACCAGACATCGCGTATTGAAGTGACAATTCAACTGCAGCTGCAGTAGCAGCCTTCAATGCTATGACACCTATAACTGCCCATTGAATAGCTCTTCCGTCTGGATCTATAAAGTTAATTGGATTAGTGGCATATGAATAATAGCTAAAAAACTGTTTTTCCGGGTCAGTCGAAATCCACAACCCCACAACAGGGTCAAAATACCTAGCACCAAAATAATACAAACCCATGCCCTCGGTGAATCCTGTAACAACTCCATCCTCATCTAACTCCTTGCCTGTAAATTTTTCCCTGGTTGGATATCCTGATTCCACAACCTTATTAATTTCCCCATGCAAAGCATATTTATTTGCATCTATCAATTGGTCTCCACTTATAGTACCCACAATAGAGCCTAAGTGATCTTTAATATAAAAATAATACCTGTCCGTTGCGTCAACTTCTATTCTACCTTCAACTTGAGAGTTACCAAAGGTCATATATTCCTTAAGTTCAGCATTTCCGAGGTCAAATTCCGAAATAAAACCGCCGTCGTAATAAATTGTCTTTTTAATAAGGGTTTCATTAGAAATGGTACCAAGGATATTGATAGCAAATCCATTAAGGCTCAACGCATCAGCATCAATTTCAGTGGGAGTAATATACCCATCCTGTGGCACTGAAACATGAATATCTAAATCTTCCGTTAGTGGCATTTCGGCAGTTACGGCTTCTTCAATGGTTGAATACTGTCCATATGGACCTACATCTACATCTTTGGTAACAGATATGTTTACAAACACTAAAACAACAAATATAAACAAACTATTTTTCATACTCAAAATCTGCAATTAAGGTTTAACATATCCATATTAATTTTTTATTCATTTTTAATTTTGATTTATTAAAATGATGGATATCCCCATATCTTTACATTGATATTGGTATTTTGAACTGGGTTAATATTGAACCTATACCAAAAATATTCTTCACCAGTTTGGGCTCTCATATCAAATTTAAGAATGTAAGGACCCTCGGTAGTATAACATTTATCGCATGACACTTGGTTGAGATCGGATTGTTTAAAATCCCAATGGACAGTTCCCGTATATTTAGGAGGAAATCCAGAAGGACCAGTAAATATTCCATTTTGAATAGGGATAAATGCGAATCCAAATGACCCGTTAGTATTAATATTGATCCACTCCACATTCGGATGTGGATTACACCCATTTGCTCCTCCATCAAGTGTAGTCTTTTCACCACCAGAGCCTCCTACATTTGAAAAACGTAAATGGGCAGCCTGCTCGCAATTAGTAGTAAAAGGGTAATCAAGATATACACCTGTGCTACTATGTATAAAAGGCACATCAGTGAAATTAAAATCAATTGAAATATTCGCTACGTGGTCCGAAATGGCCGCCATTATAGCAGAAAAATCAAATTGGCAAACACTCTCGTCCATATCTGGTTCGCAATTGTAATCACCCGAACCAAGAAGCATCAATCTTCTTGAATGAACAACAAAATATAGTTCTATATTTGTTCCGATAATTTCATATGGAATTAAGGTGTAACTAGTTCCATCCACATTATCTGCAACAACACACACTTCTTTAGTCGTATTGTTCACGGTAAAATGACCTGGATTGCTTGGAGTTAACAAATTAAAGTCTGTAAAAGGTTCACCGGCATAACTTGGCTCTATTGTTTCGCAATACGAATTAGTTCCATCCCAAACAAATTGTAAATCCGGAAATTCTATATGCATTTTTGTTCCCATCTCTACATATTGTTTTCCTAAAATTTTATTCCCTCTTTTATTATAACTAGCTACCAACCTTCCAAACTCATCGAATTCATTTTTTGCAACATAGTTATTAACATCAACAGTTTCTGTCAAAAGGCCTAAATTCCTATCATAGATATAATTTTCCATTTCGGCGTTCTTCGGGTAAGCACGTACTCCATCATAATAAATATTTCCATCTATAAAATTTCCTCCTTCAACTTTTGGAGGACGCAAAACTACTCTGAATTGTTTTGTTATCCCAGAGGGGATGTTTGCCTCAAATCTATACTTATTCCATTCATTTGTGACGGTAAAATAATTCATTCCATACCAGGTGTTTCCAGCATCCATAGTTTGTAAATGAGCAAATGTTGTGGTACTCGGCGCATCTGATTTTGCCCAAAACTCAAAGACGAAAGTTTTGGAATTAGCCAAATTAAAATTGTCTATGGGTGTAGGACTAGTAACAAAATAGGGATCTGCTGCAGTACCCCTATCAATTCTCAACGAAATTTTTCCTGAATGAAACTCGTTTGCAATGCAGTTTATGTCAGCATCAGGATTCGCTCCTGGAGGTACGGACCCATCTGCACAGTCCTCAAAACTGTTAAATAGGGCTTCTCCATATTGGCCATTAGAAATTGCTGCAATCTTGTAAATACCTTCATCATCATAAATATTAGACTGATAAGACCGGATAACATGACCATCCAAAAGCTGGCTGGCTTCCAATACATTTCCAAAATTGTCATATCGAGTAATAGCACTCTGTAATTGCCAATTTGAATTAGTAGTAGCAATTGTTTGTAAATCACAATTTGAATTAGTAGGGTTTTGACAATAAACAAAAGGCGCAAAACTATTTATTGCCTTACCAGACTGATCCATATCACTTTTCCAATTAAAAATTGCCTCGGGTCTGTAAACACCATTGTTATTAAAGGATTTCCAAGTCTGGGCGGAGGCGGATATAACTTTATCCGTAGAAAATGGCGAACTAACATTAATTTGACTGCTGTGAACAGTAATTGAAGAAGTCATGTTCTTAAAAACCACAGAAATGTCAAAAGGTTCCTGCCAACCTTCTTCTTTTATTAAATGCCGAATAGTAATCACATTAGGATTGTCCGTAGAAGAAAAAGCTTGGTTTTTTACAGGAATTTCCACACTAGAAAGAGTTGTATAATCAAAGGAGAGAAACAAGTTTCCAAATGTAACCCCACCCAATCCTGAATAATTTATTGTAATTAAAATTTCATCGCTTTCTTCTAAATCTAGGGGAGATGAGGGATTTAGTTGGTATTCATCGATTGGAGTAGAAATTGTTTTAGAGGTCGAGTTAACAATAATAGCCGATTTATCGTCAGGATTTGAATATTCGTAGATGATAGTTCCTGAACTTTGATTCACCATATTTTTTTCTTCAGTAATGCTGGGATACGCCTCGGAAATTGTAACCTGCCTTGTTATTATTTCTTTCCCGTCACTATTTTGTACAACTGAATAATCAGGAACTCCATCGAAATCTGAATAACGTTGATTTTCAATTTCCTCAACTAAATACATACTGAGATCGAAACCTACGTTAAAGGCCTCCGCAGGTTTTTTTGTATGGGCTAACAAAAATTGGTCGCGCGAGGGCAGCCAGGCACCTCGGACTAACTGATAGCCATTATTCCAAAAATAACGAGCGTCAGAACCTTGATAGCTCGAGGGTAAGTAATTTTGAATTACATCAGAATAGCCAGAGCTATAATTGAAATTTTTATAAACTACCTTTGAAACTTGTAGTTTATTTGAAGTTTGAATTAATACTAGATCATTTTCATTTCCATCACCATCCATATCAATCAGCGAACCTGTTGACATGGGGAGTAAATTCAAATTACTCAAAAATATTGTATTGGCCGGGTTGAGTAAATAATTTGAAGAAACTGCAAGCGGAATATCTTCAAATAAAACACCCGTTTCGCTGGTTTTAAACTCTCTTGAGGACCGGAAGGCTGTGCCATAAATTAAAACATCAAGTGCATTTCCAGAACCAGAAATTTTTGAACTAATAACCGACCCCGCATTAAACAATCTATCTATTTTTCTTACGTGTGAATACACCTTCATTGGATCTTGGTCATAGATAATTGTATAACCAGCGTAAGAGTCATACTCAGCATCCACATAGGCTTGTGCTTCTCCTGACCACGAAAAAATTATATCGGGAATAGCATTGTCATCCAAGTTCATCACTTTTATTTGAAGTGGTTGAAAATTGGTGATATCATTGTAATAATCAGGTGGCGGCATAACGCAATCTCCGCCGGTTGTATTGCTACAATCTCGATTAATTAGCTCATCTTTAAATAGTATGCTGTAAGGATGAAGAGTATTCCACTGAGAAACGACTCCAGGACTTGATGAGAAGTCAACATTTTCGGCAACATATATTCTCAAGCCATCATAATTTCCATATTCAGCACTATATTTCCTGTTTAAAACTTCTAAGTAAATTAAATCTGGTAAAGTAGGATCTCCGTCTAAATTGACTTCTCCGATTACACCATTACCAGCCATTTCCACGAATAAATGATTAGGATAATCTGATTCGCTAAACCCGCCCAAGTCTGCATCGCGAAAGTTTTTATTGATAACCTTATTGTAGTTTAAGATTAAAGAAGAATCCGATTTTAAGGATAGGTTATTTGGAAATCCATATAAATCATAACTTATAAGAAAGGATTTATTAATACCAAATTCATTTTCCTCAACACTGGAATTTCTAACCCATCCATAAGTCCATCCATAATTATTGGGTAATAGTTGAGAGAAAGTTAAATTTATCCCAGACATTGGTTCCCCACCTGATTCTGGTTCAAATTGTAGTTGAGTAATATTGTAATCTATGTAATCATAATGATTAATCTTTTCTTTTATAAGCCGGTTCAAATTATTGTAAGTTCTAGTGGATTTTAATCTTCCCCTTTTCCAACTTTCATCAATTTCTCCATAAGTACCAAGGTTTGGAAAATCCGCTGAAGTGACAAACTCTAATATATTATAGCCATTAGGTGCACTCTGCAAATTATCATCATAGTTCTGGACAATAACAGTTTTTTCATAAGCTATTTGTGCTGGAGTATAAAAACCACCTTTTGTCACATCAGGCCTTGGGTCTTGTCCCTCAGCTAAGAAAAAAGGGTTGGGGGAGGCAGTTATATGGCCAGTGCTTAAATTATCAACATATTCAAACTGACCTGGAGTTGTCATTCCATTGTAAAAATAAGAATATGTATAATTTCCACTTAAGCCATCGCTAACAGTTAGTTTTTTAACCCTAATTCCAGATCCATATTTGACTCCAACAGAAACTCCATTACTTTTAGTGTAGCAATTAGGTTCATATTCCCATTTTAATGCCAGTCCGTTTGGATATAGAATTCGAGATAAAGACCAAGCATCTGCGCTTTTGGATTGCAAGCCTTGGTAATTCATAACATTTGAAAAGTATGAACCAGGATAATAGAAGCCCCACACATCCTTTGGAATATATATTACAGACATATCAGCTTCGGACCAATTCACGGTTCCGTTGCCAAGAGATGGGTTATTTTTTCCATATTCTAAAACAATGGGCTCTAAGTAATTTCCATCTTTGTCCTTTGTTTTAATTTTGTTTAAGGTTAGACTCGCTCCATTAATATTACCAGGTACTGGATTATTTTTTGAAAGGTAGGCCCCATAAGTTCCAGGTCTTAAATCGTAGGATGTTTCAAACTCAATAGTTTTTCTAACGGCACCTGCATGATCCACTAATTCTATACTTTGCAATCTTTCAGTGTAAACAGGATTACTTGTCCCATTTTCAATCCAAATATCATCTTTTTTATCCATAACGTAATTATACCGGGCTTTTTCATTTGGAGTTATAATTTCTGTCAAACGATTTTTGATTACATTAGGTCCATATATTACCTGCTGCCTTGTAGAAGGACCTGATATTGAATAGTCTCCATAGTAAGGATACTTTTGGATATTTGAATTACCAAGGTCCATGTAATTAAAAACTATCCATGAGCCACTTGTAACTTCACCTGAACTTGTTAGTGGATTATCATCTACAGGAGAACTTCCATCTATATAATCCTCAAATAAAACCCTAGATAAAAACCAAGTCGATGGCATTGCGCTTTCTGTCAAAACTATATTTGCCCAAGCTTCATTCCCATTATCCTCATCTTCCCAATTAGTTGTCATGAATAAATCAGATTGGTCATGCACATCAAATATGAGAGTAACCCCTTGGGCTGTTTTTATGGTAAATTTCATTGCAGTTTTATCAAAATAGATTCGTTCTGAGTAATTGTTGTTTTTGTCAGGGCCAGCATTATTTCTAAAAACAAACTTTCCACTTGTTCCATCACCAAGCCAAACTATCTCACCTGACACATAGGGAGTTGATACAATATATATATCAGGCTCGTCCTGATTTTCACCACCAAAAAAATAACCCTTAGCAGTTCCATTATGGTAATCGTAGCCAATTTGATGACTACCACCAGCTATAAAATCAGAAATATGTACCTGTAAAAATGTGTCGTTATATGCAAATGTAAAAAGGGAAGAATATATGATAGCCACAGTTGGATTTTCAATCAAAATCGAAATAGCAATACTTATGATAAGACCGACAACAAAAATTATGGTATACCACCATGCTGTATCAACTCCTCTGTCAGAATCATCAAACCCAATATCCGAGTAACCATGACTTAAATCGGGGATTAAAACCGTTTTCCTGCTTATGGAACCCGCTCCAAAGCCAAAACCTAATCCAACTGGTGAAGAGGATTGATTTACTCGAATACCGGCTTGGTAACTTAAGGATATTGGAAAATCATGTCCATTAATTCCCCTTACAGTTTCCAATGGTATATTTAAAGACATTGCGCCAGTAGCAGGATTTACTGTAGATTGCGGATCTATACTTTGTGCATTGGCCTCAAACATCAAAAAGATGAGCAAGGAGATTATTTTAATGGAAATCAAATCGTATCTTTTAATAACATAATGCATATAAAATATCTTTTTGTATACTAATTAATAGAAACTTCGGCCTTGTAAACCCTCATACCCTCGTAATCATATATCATACGAACTCTTTTTAAATGGGTAGCACCATACTCAGCTTCAAAATTTGGAGTTTTTTTCCAGTCAATAAAAACATCAGGGATATCATCGAAAAAATCAAAATATATTGGCATATTTCGCCAATCATATGTAATCACCAACTTTTTTGATCTATCCATAACTACATTCCCAATTGGATCATAAAGGTAATTTGAAAAGCCATTGAGAGTTTGACTTTTACCCATAGATGTATGCATAGGTACATCAGAAATATCTTGCAATTGATTTGTATTAGCATCATAATTATATGTGCCAGAAATATCACCGATAGTTTTCATTACTAACCGGCTTTTCGCATCGTAGTCAAACTCCTCAGTTAAGTCAGAATTACCGATGACGGTATTTTTTATTAAACGGTTATTTTCATCATAAAAATATTGATGCATAAAATCATTTGCAGTGGGTAACCCATAGGAGTAATTTGCTTCTGAAATATTCCCGTTGTATTGGGGCAATGAACTTCCATTTATTGGACTTTCATATTTAAGTTCTTCATCAAATGCCGAAACACCATTCAAAGAATAATTAATATATGTTACCCAGTTTTTTATATTAAAAAAATTTTCTTGTGTAAAAGTATTACCGTTCAATTCCGCTTCTTTGAAAATCATAAGACCACTTTTATCATATGAGTAATCCACAGAACTACCGTTTGGTAATATAAGCTTAGACACTCTACCCAAGTGATCGAATTCATTCGAAATAGTTTTTCCATTTGGATATATTGTTTTAACCAGCCTATTATTTAAATCATATTCAAATTCTTTTTTATAAGCTGGCATTGACGGAATTAACTTAAACTGAGTAGTTACGTTACCTTCGTTGTCATATGAAAATAGATCAACAACTCGATGGCTAGGTGTATTTAGCCCAAATTCATCGAATGATACTACAGCTACAAGCTTTCCGTGCAAATTTTTTAATTGCGATAATATTGATGCATCAATATTTAATTCAGTGTTTAATAATGATATGTCGTCATAATAATTTTTTAGCTTCGGAATAAACTTGTCGCTATGATTAACTTCCGGAAAGTCTGAATCGTAAGAAAAGGCTTCTTGAAAGTAATCAACTCCATCTCTTGCTTCTATCAAGCCAACACTAATGATTCGGCCCTTATCATCATAATTGATGACTTTAAATTTACTGGAGAGGTCTCCTCCTATTTCCTGGGTATATTTTTCGTTTTTTGAAAACCTAAGGTTCCCATTAGCGTCATACAAAAAATTTGTAGACCCTTTATCAGGATGATATGACTCATTTAACTGCCCTAGGGTATTATAAAGGTTAGTTTCCGCCATCGTCGGGTCTACTACACCGGCTGACAATGGAGGAAAGCTTACTAAAAGATTTCCTATCCCATCATAATTGCTCATGGTCAACTCATGATTTGGATCCCATCTTTTAGCAATTTTGTTACCAAATAGATCACTAATTTCTTGAACAAAATGCCCATTTTCATCTTTGGACACCATTAATAAATATCTACTGTCCAATTGATCCACGGTAGAGTTTAATAGGGCTTCTGTCGGATTGTTAATAAATGCAACTGATGCTCTTCCAAAATACCAAAACTTCAACGTATGCAGGGATCCTAGAGAAAAATTGTCACCTAGACCGGCAGTTTCAATAACTCTATTTGTGGGATCGTCCGTGTAAACAACATCAGAATAAACGTTAGTTTCTGAGTATTCCGACTGCGCCTGCGAAATCGCGTTGGAAATTCCAATTGTATCTCCTTCGCAATTACTGTAAACCGGCTTCACATTTTTAGAACTTCTACCAAAAGCATCATATGATGAAACATTTACAATTTGACGATTTGCGCATAAGGGCGATTGAGTGGGATCTCCTACATGTGATTCCCTGGTCCGACCTAAGCCATCCGTATAAGTAACCGAAACATTATCAACAGAACCATCATCTTTATAAATGGTAGAAACTTCACTGTTTTGCGTATAACCTATAACAATAAGCCCCATTGTTAAATAAACCGTAAACATTTTACTTATTCTCATAATTCAATTATTGGTTCTTCAAACATTTATTAAAGGTAAACATTAACAGCTTCGCTATACTTTTCAAATTCATCCTTTTTACCCCTAGAAACACTTTTAAACAATATTTCCATTTCTTTACACTTTCTATTCCTTACAACTAGCTTCGTTCTTTTTAACATCAGCCTTCGCCGTAACAATTGATGCTTCAATATCATCAAGTTCTTTTTCCAGCTGCTTTAGGTTAGCTGAACTTTTTGCCTTCTTTTTTTCTGCTTTAATTTTCTGACTTAAATCCTTTAACTCATTAGTGGCTACCCCATCAGCTTCTTTCATCTTTACTTTTTGCTCTTTTTTAAGCTTCATGTATTCTTTGTTTTCTCTTAGCGCTTTTGATTTTGCTGATTGAAGTTTAGACTTTACCACTTGTTTTTGAATTAAAAGGGGTTTTATAGCAATCATCACTTGCTTTGAACATTCTTTTTTATTTCCTGCGAAAATATTTCCTGTTACAGCTAGAACGATAAAACTTGTAATCAATATG
>JBNKOC010000033.1:0-77689 GCA_050294405.1 Fibrobacteria bacterium
CCCAAAAAAAGTGGCCACTAAGAATATACCTCACTTAATTCAAATTCACTAGGCGATTTATAATTAAGGGTGGAGTGACTTCTTTGTGTATTATAAAATGCCTCGATGTATTCAAAGATGGCCATTTTAGTTTCATGCATACTTTGCAATTTCCACTTTAATAAAAACTCGTATTTTAGGCTTTTAAAAAATGATTCTGCTACTGCATTGTCCCAACACTTTGCTCGTCTACTCATGCTTTGAACCATACCAAACCTTCTCAAATGGGATCTATATTCCTTTGACGCATATTGAACCCCTCTATCCGAGTGAATAATTAAGCCCGCTTTTGGGCTACGAATACTTACAGCCATTAATAAGGCTTCTATTATTAAATCTGAACGCATATGGTGGTCAAAGGCCCAGCCAACTACTTTCCTGGAATATAAGTCAATTATGACTGCTAAATACTTCCATTCTCCTGATACCCATTTTTCATTTGGACCACTTGCCGTAAAATTTTGTTGCAGGATATTTGGGGCTACCCGGTAGCCCTTGCTTTTATCTGATTTATGCACAAATTTGCGCCTGGGTTTTACACAGATGTTATTTTCTCTCATTATCTTTGCCACCGTATTTTCACTTATTTTATAGCCTAACTTCTTTAGTTCCGGCCATACCAGAGGAGAACCATAGGTCTGATATGAATTCTTAAAAACGTCCCTTATCACCTTTAATTCCGTCCTGTATTTATAGTGAGTTTTAGGACGGTTCTTATATTTCCGAAACCCACTTCGGGATACTCCGAATACATGGGCCATCTTAACAACACTGAATCCGGAGAAATCATTGTGTTCCATTAATGAGTAAGCTACTCTTGGTTTTTTAATAAGATGGCCGCAGCTTTTTTTAATATGTCTCTTTCCATTTTTAAATCAGCCACTTCTTTTTGTAGACGAAGGTTATCCTTTTCGATATCCGATAACTGATGAACCCTTACTCTTTTTTTCTCTGGCATATCTTCCCTTTTATAAACTCCAACCCATTGTCTAAGGGTGGATACTGGTATACCTAAAGATTTAGCAATTTGAGTAATGCTTTTCTTTGTGGTATTTACCAATTCTACTGAGTTTTTTATGAACTCATCATCATAATGTCGTTTTATCCTCATTTTGACTCCCTTTCAAAAAATGATACGTTAACTGGTCACTTTTTTTGGGGAACTCCAAGGCGAATAATACGATTTTCAAAGAATATTTGGAGGATATGCGGGTCTGCCATTATCATCATTACGGTAGTTCTTATCAAAGACTGATAAATCAATACTATTGTCTATGATGTGGTCTAAAGCAAATTCAAATGTTCCTGGTCGAATTTGATCCTCAAATGACAAAGGAATCATCTTCAGTTGACTCAGCGAAGGTTTTAGGTAATTTGGCATGATGTTATTCCAGCAATGTTTGTATTAAATATAAGTGTTTGTAGTGCGGAATAGGGGTTTTTCTACAGGCTCAACGTGCCGCGCGACCCGCCCGAAGTTTACGCAGCGCAGCGGAGTGAATTTTGGGCTCGCGCTGTTGGCCGAAGTTCTTGGGTTCTCTTCTTCACTCTTCATGAGGGGGGGGCTTTTAGCTGAAATATTTAATATCGGTGGCCGATATACCAGTTACCCCTGATGCAATAGGCATATCACCAAAATTCAATTCCTTCTTTTCGTCATCTTTTTCGCCGTCAGGGTAGAATACCAGATACTTTGAATTCTCATCGTAAAAATTTTGCAGCCTATTTACATTTTCTGCATAGAAATTATAGCTTGTTGTAATAACTGTGTTACCTTTTTCGCAGACCATCGGTCCCCAGCCTGGTATTAGAACCAAGGCTATGAGTATTCCCGTTTTCCTGTATTTCTTCAAGAATGTTGGTACCCCTAACCAACTGGCAACTCTTTCAAAAACAGTACCTTCCTCTTGCAGTTCCTTTGCAGCAGGCAAATTGTCCTGCACCAATATTTCGAAGTCATCTTCTGAAATTCCATATTTTTGTTTCACTTCATTCTTGGTCGGTCTTGTGAACGTCATTTTCGAAATCCCTCTCTATAGATTGTTAACAAATGAGGCTATGCCACTCCAAGTCCAGTTTATCTTTTTGATTCCATTCAATTCTGAACATGCATCACCAATTGTGCATCCTGACATGTATACTCCGAGTACTGATATGTTTTCTTCCTTCGCACAATTAATTTCCCATCTTGCTCCATCTGCCCTTTTAAGATTCTTTGTTATAAGGGCAATTACTCCGTCGCAGCCCTTTATTTTGGTTCGACAGCGGGTTTTCCATTGGGTATCCCATGGCTGCTTAACAGACATATCAACAAATTCATAGGGAACCTTATCGTGTTTTGCTTGACCCACAAATAAGTCCTTCATTGTTTTGTCTTCAATAGCAAAACTTGTAAAAATCCGTGGTGCCATCACCAGCCTCCTATGTTTTTTAGAGTGACCAACAAATTGACCTTATGTGCCAAATAGCACAATTCTGATATTCCAATGAACAACACAAAGTATCGGAAGTTTTTCACAATATTACTTTCCGTTACTGTATTTGATTCGTACTTAATCTCGTTTACTAAAACATTCCACTCTCGTTCAAACATGTTGGTTTGCAACTGCTTTTCTATTTGATCAATTATCTGAAATTTACCCTTGTTGAGTTTGCCGTAGGATTCAATCAATTTCTGCCAGAAGAAAGTCGTGATATAAACCATTGCAGCAATCACAAGCATTCCAACGATGCCTGCTTTTGTAAAGCCCAAGGATTTCCCAACAACTAAGGATAGCGAGAGTAGAGTAGATGTGACTGTAAAGAATAGATTATGAACCTTGAGCCTCTGCTCGGTAACCTTTTCTGTTGAGTTTACCATCATCTTATATTGCTCTATCAACAACTCCCTATTATCGGAGTGGAAGTGTTTTAGGTATTCCACAACTTCATCATTACTATGAAATACGGAATAGCCCTGTTCCGATAATGGATTGTCATAAAACGCTTCTCCGATAAACAATCCCAAAACCTGCTTACCTATCTGTTTTGATTTTGCGAATTCCCATTTTATAGCTTCGCTACTGAAAGTATCAACGCTCATTACGAAGAGGACTGCGTCAACCATGTCGATTCGTTTTTCGACATTCTTCTTCCAATTTTCCGTATGTTTCATTTCTCTCTGAATACAGAAATTATCTGGCAACTCACATTGCATGCTTTTCAGGAGTTCTGATACTTTTTCTTCATCTTTGCTTCTGTGACATACGAATAGTTTCATTCCTGTTTTCCTTTTTTCATCTCCCCCCCCTCATTGCATTAGAAGAGAACCCAAGAATTTTGGCCAACGTTCCAGGTTTGGTGAAGTTTTGGGCAGGCCATTTTTTTTCTTTCGGTAATGAGAACGCCACAATTTACCAGTGAGCATGCCGGTGCCTTGCCAGATTTTATATTTGCGAAGCGAAAATCTGGCAACCCTATTTTCCAGCTCATCTGGTACAATTGGTTTGTTCTTATTCCGATTATTTTTCGTTTTCATTGGCCGAAGTAAAATTTGGGCGATTGGCATTGAATAATGACAAATAGCCACCAAACCTGTGTTAGTTTCTCGTCAGGCAAGGCCGTAGGTCGTAGAGTTTTTGACTGGTAGTTTTTATACAATTGTTAGTGCGTCTTTGCTAAGCCTGCGAAAGGGAAGTGGCAGGCGTAAATCATAAAAGCCTAAAATGCATAGGGTTTTAGCTTGTTTCAATTTCATTAATATGCTGTTTAATTATATCTTTATTTTTGAAAAATTCGGTTTCATTTAATTTTTTTTCTGTGTATTCTGGTTTATATTTATGCCAAGCAAAAACATCTTTCATATTAGAATTGAAAATAGTCTTCAAAAGGAATTTCTTAATAGTTTTTTCTAGCTGACTTGATAAATTTATTAAATCCAATCGAACAACTGTTCCTATGTATGGGTAATGTTTTTCATTAAATTCATTTAAAAATAAGCTTAGGTTAATTTGGTAATCTTGAATTAAGTTTAGTACTTTAACAACATCGGTAGTTAGCCAAAATCTTGATTGAGAAGTATGCAAGTAAAAATTTACTGACCATTGATCGAACACTTTTTGAGAGGATAATATATGAGGATATCTCGTTAATTCATTATCTTCTTCGATTGTATCTCCGGAGATCATTAGACTCATTTCATCTGCAATTTGGTAGGCTTTTTCATGAGATTCGATTCTTTTCTTTAGCAGGATTTCTGAAATTTTATTTTTAAATTCTAATTTTTTAATAAAAAAAGAAGAAATGAAGGCAAATCCTCCTCCAATAAAAACACCTATCATACCAAAAATTGCTGGTGTATTATTTATAATTAATTGGAATATTTTATCGCTCACATTAGGTTCCTTTATAATTAAACATTTTCTGTTACACAGGTAATAATTCTTGGTCTAGTATTTTTAACTTTTTCTAGGAGTGTTTTGGCATAAATTGTTATTGATTTTAGTTTGTATTTGTGTAAAGATGCTATCCTTTCTTTTTCAGATTTTATATACTGGTCCCAAGAGGGAGGGGAATGGTATTAAATGTTTAGCGTTTTTCTACAATTTGTGCTATTTCATCCCATTCTTTCAGAACCGCAATTTTTGTTCCTGCAAGTTCATCGATAAAATAGACAGCCTCTCCAGGATCAGAAACAGGTTGAAGAATATTTAATTTTGCCAATTCTATTCCAGGTGTGACACCAAGAGTTCCATCAGCCATGAATGTAATTGAAGGAAAAAGATCTCCGGATTGAAAAAGTTTTTTGGCTCCATCTTTCAGGTAATTCCAATCTACATTTTGGAATTTCCCCTTTGAATACATTAAAGGGACCGCATCAATTACAGAGTCAAGTAGTGGTATTAAATGGAAATTTAGCAATGTAATCACTGTAGTATTAATTACTTTAGTTTGTTTCCCTTGTTTGATTAATGAAGGAATTTTTAAGGTCGTAAAACCTTTATCGGTTAAATTTGTGCGATGATTATCAATAATATCCGAGCCAGGAAAATTTTGAGATTCATTTTCAAACGCATAATTTAGAAGATTTAGAATCACTTTTTCTACAGTGTTGTCTTTCCATTCTTCTGGTAGGGTTTCAACATCAACAGAATCCGTAAAAAAATCATCAAGAAAAATACCAACATTTGTCCCTAACCAAAAAACAGCTTGGTGAGCATTATCTCCTAGTTTTTTTAATAAATCGTTACTAATCCAATTCAAGAATAAGTCTACAACTTCATGTAGAGATGTGTTGTTTGGTAAATCTAATGGCTCAACATATTTGGAATCTATATTTAAATCCACCACATCTTGAATTTGTTGGCAAATTTCAGTACATGCCCATTTATATTTGCCAATCCAAATCTTTTGTCCTTCTTTTCCATCATTTATTTCGATATTATCTCGATAACTTTTAAACTTACTTATAGTCGCACCTATCTTAAATAAGTCAGAACAACGAAAAACGCCATCTTTTAATGGTTTATGGTGCGTAAGTTCATCAAGTAAACCTATGACAAATCTGTGATCCGTCCAATCAATCATTGTTTTTGATGGTGTAAATCGTTGCAAACTATAATCATATAGTTCACCAAAAAAGTCTCCATATAATGGAATACTAATTTGAGAAATATTTTGTCTTTGGGATTCCCAATCTAAATGATTTTCTATTCTCACATCCCATTTATCATTCAAATAGTTTTTCGCTTCCTTTACAACTTCATAAAGAGCTTGGGGAGGATTTGAATCATGGTCTAAGTCTTTATCATTTAAAAAAGTTGTGAATTCACTTAATCTATTTTCATCACCATGAATTCTTGAGTGATGATAGAACGCAATAGGATGAATAACTCCAACAGTGAGAATCCATTTTGCTATGATGTCAGGAAAAGTATTTTCCCATGCTAAAGTAAATCCTGTGGAATGTATTTGCTCACCTTTTCTGCCAACCATCTCTCTAGCAGTAAACAATTCATAGGGTGGTTCATCAATATTAGCAACTTTTCCTTTTGGGTATAGGCAAAGGTTCAATGTATATAGAGAACCAGGAGGAAGCCCATTTGCACGAATATATGACCATGCGTTAGGGATATGAGGGGTGAGCTGCCATTTGTTTGATTGAACTTGAAGTAAAAGTCCCAACACTTTATGGCCACTCCAGGTATTCAGGGCGGCCAATGAGTGTTCCATTAGTGTGGACCATTCTGTGGATACTACTACATAATATATGTCAGTAAAAGATAAGAATGGAAGTTGGTTTTTGATTTCATGTTCATATGCAAGAAGTTCAGTCATTGTTTGTCTGGCGGTTTGTGAATTTTCTTTTAATTCAAATAGGACAATAACATTTTGTTCCATACTAAAACAGACTAAATCTGGGCGTAATATTTCACCAACGGTTTTAGATATGCTAGTATCCGAGGACACTAAAACTAAATCGTGAAAACTATCTAAAACCGATTCAGCGGCTAGATAACATTTTTTACGCATTAAATAATCGATAGAAAATGGCGGAATTTGGTTTATTCCATTCCAGGACTTAATAGTGTCTTTAATTTCTTTTACATTTGAAATTGAATCCAATATATTCTTTGCTTGAATTCGCTCCTCAAACCATTCTTGCATTTCTGATTCGGTCATATAATGTCCATTAGGTATTTGCAATCTATTTGTTCATTCTTGTGAATCCAACACGATGTTGGATTCTGCTCTTATTCACTAACAATTGTCTTCCCCATTCCTATTTATATATGTATGCTTACCAGTCAAAAATTGCAAATAACGTCCGGCGCACCTTGGAAGTTTTGTGGAGCCGCTCGGTAAATTTAAATTTTCCATAAATTTACCGAGCGTCGGAGCAAAATTTGCGCGGAGCGTTGCCGAAGGCATAAGCGGAGCCCAAGTGCGACCTGTTATACGATCGTGTTGCCTCTCCTTTGCTTTTAATGGGGGCTGCATTTTTAAAGTATTTTGAGAAGTAAATTTTCTAGGTCTTCTACTGGCAGGGCTGCCTCTAGAATTTCCTCTCCATGAGATAATGCATCCCTGCTCTTTTTGATCGCTTTGAATTTCTCCACATCTGAATCCTCAAGACTTTGCCACCTTAAGATTGCGCACCATATGAATCGCTGAGTGAGATTTTTACTTTCGGCCTGTCTATCGATAAAAAATTGCCTAGCCGACTTTTCCAACCTTGTTGGGGAGGGGCTAATGACATCTACATGCTTTTCAAAATTGATTTGAGAGAATGTTTTGTGGGTATAAATTTCCAATGCCTGATAAAGGGTTAAAAACATTTTGAATCTGTCCTCTTCTTTCAATCCAGTATAAAAAAGAGAGCCTACCCTTGGTTCAAGGTTTTGGTATTGCTTCAGAGAGTCTGTGATTATATCCTTAATTTCCGATGATGAAGCTACCTTTGATGTGAATCCACGAGCTGAAAATTCCACACGAATATCAATCAAGGTTTCGCCGTCGCTTGTCTTAGCATATGCTGCGTGGCCCACGCGCTTGAACCTAATTGGACGATGGATTTTCGACAACTGCACCGTGAGGGAGGAGACCAAGGGCGGCGTGATTTTATTTTCAAGCACCTTCAAATCTTGTTTCGCCTTTGGAAAGCAATCGTATGTCAGTAATTGTTCTTCGGCTCTCTTCCAATATCCCGAGGTACAAGTGTATGGATCCTTGAACCCAAAGTGAATTAAAAAGTAAGGAGGATTGGCATTATTTTCTTTTTGCCATTCTGCCTCGTCCTTTGCAAATTCATCTCCAAGAAGCGCCTTGGAAATTTCATTTACGCTTTTTCCGAATGCGAAAGAGAAATCATTTCCCTTGTAACTGACATCGTGAAAGGACTCCGGAGTTAGGTCATTTAAGGTGATTCCCTCCATGCTGTAAACGCTCACAAGATTGAAGACCGCATCAATCTTTGTTCCTGCGGGTATTTCTGTGAAACCCATTGCTTCAATTCCATATTTTGTTAATGGCATTTTACCTCGTCGGATAAATGGAAGTTATTGTTGTAACGTAGTTAAACTGGTTTTGGTATTTCCGCTCTTGCCCCCATTAAAAATATATTTCTGCCATTGTCTCCGACTTGAAAGATTGGAGGCAATATGTCGTATAACGGTTTTGCGGTATGAAACGGTTGGGTTTTCGGAGCGCGTCCGTATCCTCCGTTGATAAAGTTGATGCGAGAACAAATGCTCGCAAACCACTGAACCCCAACTGTTTTATGACCGCATGTTATGGGCTGCCTTTTATCCATTCAGTAGCTTTTTAAGTTCTTTCAAGTCCTGTTTTTTTGCCTTTACAATCCCAACTGTTTTATGTCTTGGAAATTGAGTCTCAGTTATTTTGCTCAAATCAATTGCGACTTTCGCAAACTCCTTAGAATCCTCAATTAATCCCAGTCTATTTGCTAATATTGCACAAGTTAAACAATAAAAGTATTTGCTATCGTTAAGGTCTACCGAACCACCAGATTCTTTAAAATCATCGGTAATCAGTTTGTAAGCGTAGTCATATTTGTCCGATTGCTTAGTTGTTAAAATCAAATCAGCAAGTTTTACATCTGCTAATCCAGTCGTACCACTTCTATTGTCAGAATGGTAATACTCCACAACAATCTTATATTCACTCTCCGCCTTGTCAAATTGGTTTGTTTTAAAATAGTAATCAGCTAATTGCTCATGACCAAATACTACAGAAAATTTCTCTTCAGGAAAATCACTGAACAACCTAACCATTAATCTTTCACCAACCTGTCCGTGTTTTTTTGTGTCAAGTAGATACCCAGCTTGAATCCTTAGGTATTGAGCCTTGCTATGACCTCCTCTTGCTCGCTTAAGTTTAAGCTCAAAGAAATCTTCAATTTCTTTATTCCAATCAGTATTTCTAAACCACTCAGTCATTTAATTTAGTCTATAAATTAATTCATAATCATGTGCAGTTATGAACATTGGAATATTACTTAAAGGTTCTGCAATTTTTGAATATGTTAATCTAAATAGCTCTTGCAGTCTAAGAATAACTAACAACTCGCAGACTTCATAAGCTTTTTCAATATTCGGTTCTTTAAATCGGTCATTTTCGTGAACGTCTTCGAAAACCTTTTGAATATCTTCAAGTCCAGTTATTGTAAAATCACTTGCTGTTGAATCATAAAAGTCGCACAACCAATCCCAATCATCTCCGCCCATTTCCTTAAATGAAAACAAGTCAATAAACCACCTATCATAATTAATTGTAAATCCATTCATTTCGCAATAATATGCAGCGGGTCTATAATCTGTAGGCTTTCCAAAAACTGATTTTATCAATCCTTTGGGTTTATTTAAAATCTCGGATGTTGATTTATCGAAGTTTTGAATGTAAACCATCAAATCATTTGATAAGTGTAAAATATCTTTACCAATCATTTTGTGAAAATCTGTCTTTGGAATCTTGCTCAACTCTGATTCCGCAAGCTGAATCGCGTTATCAAGCTCCTGTTTCTCTATCAGGTTTCTAAGTTTATCTTCTAATTCAAAATTCATAGTTTCAATTTTGCAGGTCGTTTCTTAAGGTTGCCCATAACGTCCGGCCCAAGGGCGAAGCTGTTGGACTGCCCATTTTGTCTGGATGAAATTCATGTTACTAAATACTGTGTTCATTATAGGAATTTCAGGCAGTTACAAAATGGAGTAGTGCAGCAGTTTAGGTGGAGCGAGCCGAAGGCGTAAGCGGAACCGCCCTGGGCCTGTTGTAGGATGTTATTTTTCGTATGAACAATTTTCAAGCTCGTTCAAATCAATAAATTACTAATAAATTGTACTACGTGAAATTCTATAATTAGTTAGAAATACATTTGTTAGTTTCCGCGGCCCTTTCTAATAAGTATTCTTCAACCCAAGGTGGATCGAATTGATATGTAGGTGTTACGACGGGATCTCTCAAAACTAACCCTGAGCGATCGAGTAAATCTCGAATTCTAATTTCTGTTGTGCTATATTTTACATAGCCCTCTGATGACACTCGAAATTTTATTCCATTTAAATTTGTAATATAATTAGAAATAACAACATTAGAAAATGCGTCTAAATATTTAGAATCTCCTTTGCTAGGTCTACGATGAGTATCTGTATTTCTATCAATCATATCTTCGAACAAAAATTGTTTTACATCCAAGTCTTTTGTTCCAGCCCACAAACTAGCGTTTTCTATAATTTTTTTTGATACTTGTAGAATTGAGAAGGCTTCACACAAATATTCATCTTTAAGTATCAAAATTAGGGTATCTAAGCTTGATATTTTTGAATCAAAAATATTGTTATAGTCCTTATACCTTATTTCAACTTCTTGAATATTTCTATATCTAGGGGCCTTAAAGTCAATTGGTCTATCTGAGTCTATTTTTAAAACCTTTCTTCTTTTTTCAATATATGGAAGGAAACCCTCATGACGTCCTACTACGAAGATGGCAAGAATTCGATCACTTATTTTTTCTAATTCTTGACCAACATATTTTAATATTTGATTAGATGCGATTGAATGAAGTTCATCTAACCCATCAAGAAGATAAATGGTATTTCTGAAATTATTGTCAGCCCGAATTTCCCTAAAAATCCTTTGTATTATAGAATCTGCTGCCCCTTTTGTACCAGGTAGCATGTTGAGGACCGTCGAATCTCTGGTCACCAAATCAGGCATTCTGTCCGACTCTGAAAACCATTTTGGAAGATCGAAATATTGGAAATAGTATGAGGTATCGATTTGAATTTTTCTAATCCTTCTATCGTTCGACTTTTCAACTTCCCTCCAAGGACTATTGAAAAAATCTCCTTTAAAAAAAGAACTTTTCCCTGTTCCGGCTGGGGCCATGATGTACCTAAGATAATGTAAGTTAGATTGAGATCTAGTCCGTTCCATTGCTATTGTAATAGCATGTTTTAAATCTGTGTTTTCTCGAATATATAGTTGATGCATACCATCTATTGAATTACCAGTCGAATGGAATTTTTCAAGACAATTATTTCTGGGAGTAATTGCCGGTTTTTTTTGATACTCTTCAATTCTATCTAATATGGTTTCACATATTTTAGTATTCTTAGACTCTTGTTGAAAGGGTTTGCTTGTGTCATAAACATCCTGTGTCTCGTCACATTTGTTCACAACAAAAGGAATAAGCCCTATCAATGCGGCAGCAATTGCTGCTATTATTTTTCCGTTGGTATCTTCTGAAAAACTTAAAAAACTCAACTTTCACCTCATTTCGTGACTTGGTATTAAAATTATTTGTTAATTAGTTTTTTGATTAGAAAAAAAATTTCCTACAACGTCCGGCGCAAGGGCGAAGTTCGCTTTGGGCCAATAAATACCTTTCGGAAATTTGCGCCACCTTCTCTCGATATTCTTGCCAATAGCTGCCCATGTCATTATCTCGACCCAATACCACTGGCTTCCTTATCTGCAAATTTTCGAAAGGCCGAACGTAGCACTTTCACCTGTTGGTGAGGCTGTATTTATTGGCCCAAAGTGAATTTGGGTGAAGGGAGCGTAGCGACCGAAACCGCACTGCGCCTGTTGGTTTTAGTTTCAATTTCATTTTTTTACCGTGAAATTCACCGGCGCACAATGAATTGTCAACCATCTTCATCAATTCCGTATTTCTTCATTAGACTCTTAAAATCATATAACTTAATAATAATATTTCTTCCCACCTCTGAAAAAAAACGCGAAATACGTTCTTGCTCTTTTTTTATTTTTATATCGGTTAAATCCTCATATACAACCGCTATAATAAAATTGAATTTTTTCCATCCAAAATTCTCTGATGTATATTTTGAAATGTTTATTATCTGATTGATTGAATTCTTTGAAAGACTGCGACGGGTATATTTAATTTCGACACCATAACCTGCCCCTTCCTTCGCAAACATACCATCAATGCTTATATCCCTACTACCAAAGGCTATTTGTCGTTGAATCGAAACTGAATATTCTATTTCCAGATCTCGTAGGACAAGCTCTTCAACCAGATACACTCTCTTTTTTATTTCTGACCGTTCTTGTTGGTTTAGACTAATTCTTTCTGGCAGTTGAGAAACCTTTTCTTCTATGATTTTAGTATCTGAGACAATTTCGTCGACTTCTTTGTCAATTCTAAATTTTTGTTCTGTAGCTGATAATGTTCTAAGAAAAGTAGTTGCATCTTGAAAGTCTTTTGGCGCATAAAGCTTAGTGTGATGTTTTGTCACAAACCAGGCAAATACAACCAGTACCAGAATTGGGAAAAGAACCAGGAACCAAACAATTATTTCTTTTTGATTTACTGCCAGATATTCAGCCGAGGCTCCGAAAACAATTCCTGCAATTCCGTAAACTAAGACAATGAATAGAGCTATTATTCCTAGTGGATTTGTAGCCAAGCGTTGTGCCGTTTTTCCGAAACTATCAATAGGGGAATTCATTTTAATTATTACTGGTTAATGAAATCAATCCAACTTTTTCCATGTCCAATTATCGCCCTGAATTTCATGCTTAATCTTTGAATGACCCAACCACTTTCCGATCATTTTGGATGAATTGATACATTCAAGCTGAAAAGCTCCAAAATATCCTTTGGGGTCTTTTTTGTCATACCAATTCCCAACGAAATAATTATCAATTACTTGACCAAATACCACATATACTTTTGATTTTGAAATAATCTCACAATAGCAATATGTGCCCATTTGCCTGATTGTTGGATGGCTATGACGATCGGTTTGAGATTGAAAATTTAGACTCCCAGCGGATTCCCATGCCTGTTCCCACTTTCCGTTAATGTTTATTGGTTTGGTTCGAAAGTAATTACGTAGCGGCACCCAATAAAAATATTTGACAATAAAATGTGCAATACGAAAATCCAATAGTGTTTTCAGCATTAACAAAATACAAAAAGCACAAATGCCTATTATTATTGATTTGATATCTAAATTCATGTTATTAAAAATTTAACAACCATTATACCGAATTATAAATAATTGGTAAATATCCAATGTTATCCCGAATTTGTACTTTTAGTAGCATTCCTGCGTAGAAATTGGAATTGAAACCAACTCCCTTAGCACGATCCTTTGCGCAAACCTTAGTTGAGCTAAGTGTTTCGTGCTTTGTACATATTTTAGTAAAAAGGCCGTAGGAAAAGTGCATTATTTATTCCTAGATAAAATTTAAAGGGCTTTGAATTTGGCTGATTTCATTATTGCTAACCTGGGTATAAATTTCCGTAGTTCTGGGGTTGCTATGGCCAAGAAGCTTTTGGATGTGCCTTAGTCCAACTCCTTGTTCCATGAGGTGGGTGGCAAAGGAATGTCTCAAGGAATGAATACCTCCATTGGAATGTATTTTTGCTTTAGCGCAACCTTTGTCATAAATAATTTCAATGGTCCGTTTGCTAAGTGGCTTTTTGTCCTTTTCCCTTTGTAATTTTAAGGGTTCCCCGATCAAAATCAACATCTTGCCAGCGTAGCATACGAATCTCGTTTAGTCTGAGTCCACATCCATAGGCCAGTTTTAGAATTGTTTTATGCTTGAAATTTTTTATAACTGACAAAAGCTTTTTAATATTTTCTTTTGAATGCCCTCTTGGCAGGTTAAACCCAATTTTCTGTCCTTTTAGATTGGCGACGGGGCTCGAAATTTCCAGGATATTGCGGTAAAATTAGGGCCTGGTTTTTTGCGTAAAAACAATAGATATGTCTTTATAATTCGCCGGTAATTCAAAAGAGTGGCGTTGCTAAAATTTCTAAGGGCTATGTAATCCTCAACCTGCGAAAGTAGTGTTTTCATCTTGTTTTCCCAACGAATCTTGGTAATATTCGTAAAATGGTTTGGTGATAAGTTAATGACTTTTTCAAGTGCAATTAGCCCTTTGCATACAATAACATAATTTTCGCTGTTGCTATACCAGCATTTGTCCAGAAAATCGTGGAGGGCTTTTGTTTGGATATTTTTTGGGTGAGTTCTATGCTCGGATAAGAAGGTTCCAAGAATGTTCTCCAATTGGTTGTAGGCCAGGCTGCTTGGAGAAATATTTAAATTTGCACAAACCTTTGATGTCCAATATTTCGACCAATATTCAGGCTGAACTGAAATTTGAGAATACATTAATGTGCCTTTCTATTTGCGCTTCTTCTAAAAAACTAATTTGACCAAGGGACAAAAAACGACCTTGCAGAAATTTCCAAACAATTGGCACGGCTTCGCCATTGATAGTCCCATTTTGTGGAGCCACCTGGAATGAATCGAGTTACGAATTAAAAATTAAGCATAAATTCAAAAGTTGAGGGAATAAAATTTTTAATCTGGAATATTTGCTGACATTTCGTTAAATAGCTGTGAAGGGCACAGTCATTTGCGCTAAAACCTTATATATGCAACTGCCTTAAAACTTCATAACCCGCTATACATGCCGAGCTGCTTAAATTTAAGCAACGCGAATTGTCTCCATACATGGGCAGTGTTAAAAAACGCTCCTGGTATTTTTCCCATAAAGTGCCGGGAAGTCCTCTGGTTTCAGAGCCAAAAATTAAAAAAGGCTCTTTTGGATATTCCACCTGCCAATAACTTTGGCTGCTCTTAGCAGAAAAAAAATAGGCTTTGTTTTGGATAGCCTCCCCATATTTTTCTTCAAAACTACTCCAGGAAGAGTGTTCTTCTAAATCCAAGTGTTCCCAATAATCCATTCCCGCCCGTTTTAACTGTTTTTCAGTAATGGCAAAACCCAAAGGGTGGATTAGATGCAGCCTGAAATTGTTGCAAACGCAAAATCGGGCAATATTTCCCGTATTCGGGGGAATTTCCGGTTGGAATAAGACAATATTTCCCAAGGACTTAGATAGTTTTTTCATCTTTATTTCAGGCTGATTTACCCTTTGCCAAATATAATTCTAATTTTGTGAATTATGAAAACGGGCGTGGCGTATTTAGGTTCCAGGGATATTAAATTCATCAAGCAGGATATGGAAAACCTCCTTAGCCTGGGAGTCACTCATGTGTGCCACCCTTATTCCGAATTTGATTTTAAATACAACCGCGAGGCCATGGCCGAAATTATAAATCTCAGCGCCGACCTTGGCCTTGATGTTTATGTTTCTCCCGATGGAATTGGCCGGGTCTTTGATGGCGAAGCTTTTACCGAATTGGCAGGCAGAAATCCGACTCAAGCTCAGGTAGACAGCCACGGGGAAAAAACCATTGCCTCTTGCCCCAACCATCCGGATTTTCAAAGTTACATGAGAGAGTGGGTGAGTGCTGTTTGTGAAACCAAAGTGGAAACCATTATTTGGGATAACCCTCATTTTTACAGTTCTGAAAAAGAGGAGGTTTGGTCCTGCCGTTGTGAAACCTGCCAAAAATTTTTCAGGAAAAAATCCCGCCATTTAATCCCCAATAGCCTTACTAAAAGTGTTCAAAATTTCAGGCAAGCCTCTCTTTTGGATTTTCTTTCCGAGTTAATGGGTTTGGTCCATCGTTTTAAAAAACGCAATGGCATATGTTTAATTCCCGAAGCGGGTGAAGAGGCGCAAGCGTATTTAAAATCTTTTGCAGAGCTGCCATCCCTGGATGAAATTTCCATAAAGCCATATTGGAAAAAAGGGGAAAAGGCTTCTAACATATCCAAGACCTATCACGAAGCCAGTGAAAGCCTTTTGAAGTTAGCGGGAGAGTACGAACT
Organism: Fibrobacteria bacterium; assembly: GCA_050294405.1. Classification (GTDB taxonomy): domain Bacteria; phylum Fibrobacterota; class Fibrobacteria; order UBA11236; family JADFYW01; genus JBNKOC01. Next base: position 15,764 of record JBNKOC010000033.1, read on the forward strand.
GGAAGCGCAAATCTGGATTAAAAATTTTGACATCCAGAAAAATGATGAACAAAGCGTTTCCGAGGCCACCTATGCGGCTTACAACGAGGGGGTCCGCAATATATTCGCTATGGCTTATAATGGGACCTACAACTTAAGCTCCCTTCGATGTGATGATTGGGAAAAAGTTTGGAAAAACCAAATAGATGCTTTTTCCGAATGTCAGGAAAAAGCCATCATGAATGAAATGGTGGATGTTATCCGCGCCACTAATTCCTGATAGAGAGATTTTTTGGACAGCTTCAAAAGCATTTTAAAAATAAGTGATGTTAGCCTGATTCGCGGCGCTGCCGATGTGCTTAACGATTTTAACTGGGAAGTAAAGCAACATGAGCATTGGATTGTTTTAGGACCTAATGGCTCAGGAAAAAGCACTTTGATGTCTTTATTGCAAGGTATGTTATGGCCTCGCGAGGGCCAGATTGAAGTATTGGGCCAGCAGTTTGGCCAGGCGGATATTACGGGAATTCGCAAACATATCGGCTGGGTGGGAAATGATTTGGAAGCCCGTCTTAATCCCAAAGAAAGCGCCTGGGATATAATCCAATCGGGCTGTGTGGGAACTCTGGGGTTAAAGTTCGATGAACCAGACAAAAGCCAGCTTAAGGCTGTTAAAAAACTCATCCGCGAGATGGGTTTGCAGCCCATGTTGGAAAAGCCTTTTTATGCCTTAAGTCAGGGGCAAAAAAGATTGGTGAGTATTGCCCGGGCCATGTTAACCCAGCCTCAAATGTTATTGCTGGATGAAGCCTGCGCGGGCCTGGACCCGTTGGCCCGGGAAAAATTTTTGCGCAAGCTGGAAGTGATTGCCCGACAGCCCAAAGCTCCCTCCATAGTTTTTACCACCCATCATGTGGAAGAGATTCGTTTTCCCTTTACCCATGTTTTGATTTTAAAAGAGGGAAAGGTTTTTGCGAAAGGCCCCATTGAAAAACTTTTAAAGTCGAAAATTATATCTGAACTATTTGGAGAGCCTCTGGAGTTAAAAAAAATCTCCGGAAGATATCAATTGAATTTAATTTAAGAATAACTCAAAAAACATAAAGGCCGAGACTGTTAAAGAGGCCTGATAAAACTTTTTAGGAGAAATATTTTTTGTTATTAAAGTTATCCAGTTGGCGCAAAATTTTTGGAATAGTTTTTTTATCCGTCCTTGCGCTGGGGGCAAAGCCCAAATTCAATTCTGAGTATTTCAATCCATTTTTTACTTGGCAAAACAAATGGGAATACCAAAATCCTTTGGCGGGAGATGTTAGTGAAAAACATGAATTTTTTATCCGCGCTTTAGATCTGGGTTCCCAGGGAAAAATAGACGCCAATGTGCAGTACATGCTGGAATTCCACTACGACAACTGGGAAGACTATTGGGGTTTTGAACAGCTTCACCTGGCCTATACTGGTTCCGAAAATTTTGCCGTTTACGCGGGCTATTTAAAAAAACATCAACTTGCTTTAAATACATCTGGGCCAGTAATGAATATGCTCATGGAAAAAGAATCCCTTTGGAGTTCGGTCATGGAAGATGCCGTGGGGATGTTGGGAAGCGATTTAGGGTTATTGCTTCATTTGGATTTGAATAAAGTAAAAATGGAATTGGCGGCTTTTAACGCCTATCCACGTTCCAGCGGTTATAATCCTGTTTCTGAAGATGACTTTTGGAATAACCCCATTAAAAATTGGTTGCTGTCCTTCCGATTTCAGGCAAAAGAATATTTGACACTTTATAGTGCATTGCAATTATCCGGGAAACCGGAAAATAACAAAATAATGTTAATCCACTACGACCCCATTTTTTTAGCTGGGGCATATGTGCGCAAAAAATTTTATGAGGCAGATATTGAAGGCTCAATAGGATACAACCACTTTACGCAGCCTCATTTGATTCCCAAGGCTTCAAAGGCTTTTGTGGCCTGGAAATTAGCCCAGCGAGCCATGTATCCCATTACTAAAAATTGGACCTTGGGCGCCCTTTTAAATTGGGAAGGGGTGGACCCGGCCGTTAGCAATCAGCTGCAATACACCAATGACGCGGGATTCCGATATTATTACGGTTTGTATTTATCCAATCAGTGGATGGCTCTAAGCCTTGGCCATAATATGCTGCAAAACCTGAATGCCGCCATAAATAAAAAATGGCGGCACAACATGGAAGGCCGATTTGTTATATACTATTGAACAAAAAGTTTGTGGTATTGCTGGTTTCCAAATTTAACCAGATACAAACCCTGCTTAACTTTTTCCCCAGCCTGGTTTTTGCTATCCCATTGGAAAACGCCTGTTTGGCTGTATAGGCTGATTAGCTTTTGGCCCCGGATGTTTATAATATCCAGGGAAGCGGTTTCGTTTATACGGTGAGTTTGAGGCACTAAAATTTGATACATCGCGCCATGCCTGGATATCTGAATGGGAGCCCGCTGTGGCAGTTTGGCGGAAACAGGGGTGGTATAGTCAAAGGCTTCTACCGTATCGTAGTGGGCTACTAAAATATGAGCGATGACGGTTCTGGTTGCAATATCCGAAGGGTCATTCCAACCTTCGTGGTCGGTAGGCTCGCCGCTCATGGGGCCTACCATAAGTTTTTCCATATAATCGCTGCTATCAAAATATATTTTCCAGGCCATAGCCTGCCTTGATCTTACTTTTAGGGTTCCCGAACTAGATCGCAAAGTGTCAAAATAAACGGCGCTTCCAAAGGTTGCTTTATAGATTCCGTCCGTTGAATCTTTTGTTATGTATTGACTGGGGGGGGCTGCAGTGTCAAAATAAACCAAAACAGTGTTTTTGATTGTGGGACCATTTGCAAAGCCTACCTCATCCGCATATCGATTGTATGTTGCTATTTCTGCAAGCTTCGTTTTTTTATCTGTTGTATCTCTCACGGTAAATAAACTTGTGTTGGGAGAAGTGGGGTAAGGGTTGCATTCGGATTTGAGTTTGAGAGGAACAATGTAATCTGGCAGATGCTGGTAACTATAGTCACTTGAGTAATGCACATTTGGAACAAATCCTGTATTTTGTACCAGCGTATCTTCAGAAATTAATTCGAGGTTGTCGACATTGTTACCTGTCAAAGTGTACAAAACAGCTTTTTGATAATAAAAGGTTTGTTCGCAGAGGAACTGGGAAAAACCCGGCGACGAAAAGGCCAGCAGCCCTAAAAGGGATAGAAAAACACTGTTTTTTGTAAAAAAACTCATAAACTCTCCTGACTGGTTCCCTTTGGAAAATATACATTTAAATGCTGTTTGGGCCATAAGTTAGCCTAAATTAAGGACTTTTGGGCTTCTCCACAACCATTTTTCGTATTCTTTTTGTATTCTGCGCGGGATTTTCAAATGAAAGTCACAGTGAGCTTTTCGATTATTATTTTGTGAAGCATGGCCATGGAAAAAAAAGTCCTACTCATTTGTCCCATTGGAATTGGGAATTACCTAATGGCAACTCCCGCTATAAAAGAGTTGAAAAGCCAGTTTCCCCAAACTCGTCTGGGAATTTTGGCTTTAAAACCTGGCATTCGCGATTTGGCCGCTCCCTCCAATTGGTTTGAAAAAATATTTTATTGGGACCCCGATAAAACAAGTCTTCTGTCCGGGCTTAAAACACTGCGGCAAATTCGCAGCGAAAAATACCACATTGCTCTGGGGTTTTTTCCCACTAACCATTGGAAATTTTCCTTGTTTATGTTGCTAAGCGGAGCTGGCCAGCGTTCGGGCTTTAATTATCCAGGCAATAAGCTTTCCAATTTTATATTAAAGCAAAAAATGCCCTATGTTACTTCCCAACACGATGTGGAGAAGAATTTAAATTTGGCGCAAAAAACGTTTGCCCTGAAAGAGGCGGCTAAAGTTTTTTTGATCTTCCCCCGGGAGTATTTGACCCCAATTCCTTTGCCTGGGCAAAAATACTTTGTATGCCATCCAGGCTCCAGCGCGGAGCGGGGCATGAGCCAAAAACGTTGGCCCAAAGAGCAGTTTGCCATTTTAATTAGCAACATTCATAAAGAATATGGTTTATGCTGCGTGCTTGTGGGCGGCCCGGAAGAAGCAGTACTTCGCCATGAATTGGCTTCGCAATGTAAAGAGGCTATTTTGGATGCTCCTGCAAAAAGTTTGGGGGAATGCGCCTATGTTATTAGTCAAGCCCAGTTTTTTTTAGGCAACGATTCGGGGCTTATGCATGTGGCTGTTTCTCTGGGCAAAAGATGTATCGCTTTGTTTGGGCCTTCGGATGAAGAGCGAACGGGGCCCTACTTCCTGGAGGAAGATAAAACGGCCGCCCTTCCAAATCGGGGGCATTTAATATTGCGTTCCCCAGAAGATAAAAAAATGATGGGCCAAAAATCTTCTGAGAAATTAGCCTATGAGGGTAAAAGCCATTTGCATAGCTTAAAGGCTGAGTCGGTTTGGCCGGAAGTTAAAGCCGGATTTTTAAATAAGCATTTGAATACAAAAGAATAAAAAATATTCTTGGGTTGGTGGCGGTTTTTGGAAGCCTTAAAAATTTAAGGCACTTTGCGGATTTGCAGGCAGTTGGTGGGCCCGTTTTTGTCAAAGGGAAGACCCGCTAAAACAACCAATGTATCGGATTGTTTAACTAACTCCTGGTTTTTCAAATTCTCCATAAGCTCGTCAACGGATTCGCTGATTTCTTTGGTCAAATCTTCCATCCAAATTGGGTAAACCCCCCAGTGTATAGACAAATAACGAAGGGCTTTTTCATTGCTGCTTACCGCGATAATGCTTTTGGTGGGACGGTAGCGGCTTAAAGTTCTGGCCACCCATCCCCGCAAGGTCAGGCAAATAATCGCCTGGGCGTTTACCATTTCGGCGCTATGACAAGCCGCTGCGCATATGGCCCTTGGCGTGGTAGTGGATTTTTCTTTTTTGTATTGCTTAGTCACTCCAGCTTGTCTTTGGGCTTGTTCGGTATGGCTGATAATACGCACCATGGTCTGCACAGATTCCACTGGGAATTTCCCCGAGGCGGATTCGGCAGACAACATCACCGCATCGGAGCCGTCAATAATAGCATTCGCCACATCGGAAGCCTCGGCTCTGGTGGGGCGGTGGTTGGTGACCATGGACTCCAGCATTTGGGTCGCCGTAATAACTGGCTTGGACTTTTCGTTGCAAAGACGGATGATTTTCTTTTGAATAATGGGAACTTCTTCCACGCGCATCTCAACTCCCAGATCACCACGGGCTATCATTATGCCATCGGCAATATCAATAATGTGTTCGATATCGTCCACGGCCTGGGGCTTTTCAATTTTGGCGATTACCGGTATGTCCATAGAGTGAAAACTAAGCAGGTTTTTAACATAGGTGATATCTTTGGCGCTCTGCACAAAGGAAAGGGCGATAAAATCCACTTCCATTTCCAGGCCAAACATCAAATCTTTTTTGTCTTTTTCGGTAAGAACATCAATGGAAACTTTTGAGCCTGGCAAATTGAGGCCCTTGTTGTTTTTTAAAACCCCGCCGCGAAGAACTTTGCAGTTCACCATGGGGTTTTTAATATCCTTGACTTCGAGCATTAAAAGCCCATCATCCAAAAGGATGTGATTGCCCGGATGCACATCGTTGATTAAACCTTTATAAGAAACCGAAACGGCTTCTTGAGTGCCGGGAATGGTTTCTATGCTAAGGGAAAAATCGTCGCCGCGTTTTAAATGAATCTCTCCGTTTTCAAATTTACCCACCCTGATTTTTGGGCCTTGCAAATCCTGGAGGATTCCAATCGGCTTTTGCAGGTCATGGGAAACCTGCTTTAAAATTTCAATAACAGCTTTGTGTTCTTCATGGTTTCCGTGGGAAAAATTAAGTCGAGCCACATTCATGCCCGCTTGAGCCATGGCGTAAATAGTTTCGTAAGTATTGGAGCTGGGCCCAATGGTGCAAACCACCTTGCCCCGCCTATTATAAAGTTCTTTTCTAAATGTACCTGATTCCATATTGCTTAATGGACGCCTAGACTTGAATGTGGATTATCCCTTGTTATTCCCATAAGATTAGCCTTTTTAATGGGTTTTTTCAAAAAATTATGGACATTTTTTCAATATCGCCTTTTTGTCAGTAATATTTGAATGCTTTGGCAAGTTTTTGAAAAGCTTTTGTAAAATCCTATTTGTAGAATTATTACTTTTGGATTAGGATTTCATTCAAATAGGGAGACAAACAAAAAAAATGGCAAAAATAGATGCTTTGATTTTAGCTGCCGGTTACAGCACGCGCCTTTACCCTCTTACATTAAACACCCCAAAACCCCTCCTAAATGTGGGAGGAGTGCCTATGATGGAAAGAATCATTGGAAAAATCAGCGAGATACCTGATTTGGGGCGGATTTTTGTGGTTACCAACGCAAAATTTGAGGGTCACTTTAATAACTGGTTAGAAGAATTTAAAAAAGGCAAGGACCTACCCTATGAAATAGTGGTAGTCAATGATGGAACCACCTCCAATGATAACCGTTTGGGCCCAGTTGGAGATGTGGATTTTGTGCTTAAATCACATAAAGTAGAAGGCGATCTTTTGATTGTGGCAGGCGATAATTTGTTTGAAGTAAGCCTGAAGGAAATTTGTGACTTTAAAGAAGAAAAACAGGCTTCTATTCTGGCGGTTTATGATTTTAAAGACGTAGAAAAAGTCCGCAAAAAATTTGGTGTGGTTTTGTGCGATCCCAATGGAAAAGTAACTGGTTTTGAAGAAAAGCCGGAAAATCCAAAGTCAGCTTTAGCTGCCACGGCCTTGTATATCATTAAGCATGAGCATTTAAAACTGGTAACCGACTTGTATGCCAGGCCCCACGAAGGTGAATTAAATGCAGGTGAAATGATTGCCGAACTGGTCCGCCAAAAAGCCAATGTTTTTACCCGTCCCTTGGACGAATGGTTTGATATTGGAAGCAAGGAAGACTTAGCCGTGGCCAATGAAAATTACGGCAGCGCCGCGAATTAATTAGGCTTCCGGTTTTTGTGTTTGCGACCCCAGAGAATCATTTTTCTCCGGGGTTTTGTTTTTTCGGCTCAAATGTAACTCTTTGGCTTCGGCCTTTATGTTATCAAAAAAAGTGGCCCCCTTTTCCTTTGCAATTTTGGCTTCCATAATTTCATTGTAGCCGTTGCAATAGTTAAGGGTGTCTTTGTGGAGTGGGTTTTGGGGGTAGCGGTACCAAACGATGTTGTGCTTGATAATTAACAGCTCGGTGATTTCCTTTTCATATTCTAGGGAGTCGCCATAGCGGCAGACCATGTATTTGCCTTCTTTTAAATCTTCCTTGGCGTCTTTTTTCCCATGTTGGTAAAAGGTTCTGCATCCCAAAAACAACTGGCTGCAAAAGACAAGGAAAAGCAGGGTTTTTAAAGACATGGGGAAGATGAATTTTGTTTTTTGAACCATTGTTAATACAAAAAATTCTCGGGCAAGTCTTTAAACAAAAAGCCCTTTTCATCTTTTTCAGATATAATGGGGTTTTGGGTTTTCCAGGGAATGTTTAAAGTTGGATCGTTCCACAGCAGTGTTTTTTCGCATTCAGGATGGTAAACATCCGAACATTTATAATGAAACACGCAACTTTCGCTTAAAACCTCAAAACCGTGGGCAAATCCAGGGGGAATGTAAAATTGGTTTTTCTTCTCGGCGGTTAAAATCTGGCTTTCCCATTGGCCAAAAGTACTGGAACCTTTGCGCAAATCCACCGCCACATCGAAGACTTCCCCTTCCATTACAGAAACCAGCTTTCCCTGGGGATTTGGGTTCTGGAAATGAAGCCCTCGCAATACGCCTTTTTTGGATTTGGAAAAGTTGTCCTGAAGAAAATCAACCTCAAGCCCTGCGGCCTTATATCTTTCTTTGTTGTAGCTTTCTAAAAAATAGCCTCGGGAGTCCCCAAAAATTTTTGGCTGGAAGGCGAGTAACCCTTCAATTTTAAATTCTATGACTTCCATGTTACTGTTTTGAGAATCCTACCTTCTTAAATACATGTCTTCGTAATATTTAGTGTATTCGCCGGAAGTGACGTTTTCCAGCCATTGGCGGTTTTCCAAATACCAGTCCACGGTTTTTTCGATTCCTGTTTCAAAAGATTCTTGGGGAGTCCATCCCAATTCTTTTTCGATTTTGGACGCATCTATGGCGTATCGTTTATCGTGACCGGGCCTGTCTTTAACATAAGTAATCAGATTCTCCGAGGCTGTTTCTCCACTGCGGGACAATTTCTCATCCATAATTTTACAGATGCGTTTTACAATATCAATGTTAGTCCATTCATTGTGGCCGCCAATGTTATAGGTATCCCCGGGAACTCCCTTTTCCAAAACACGCACAATGGCCCTGCAATGATCCCGAACATACAACCAATCCCGAACATTTTTGCCATCGCCATACACAGGCAAGGGCTTTTTGTTGAATATGTTATTAATAATAAGGGGGATTAGCTTTTCGGGGAATTGATAGGGGCCGTAATTATTGGAACAGTTAGTGATAATGCAGGGCATGTTAAAGGTGTGCACATAAGAACGTACAATATGGTCGGAGCCAGCTTTGGAGGCTGAATAAGGGCTGTTGGGCTGATAGGGGGTTTCTTCCCGGAAAAGCCCCTCTTTTCCAAGAGAGCCGAATACCTCATCAGTGCTCACATGGATAAAACGCTTTTGCTCCATGGATTTGGGATCTTCGTTCCAGCAGTTGTACGCAGCCTGCAGAATATTAAAGGTGCCGATTATGTTGGTATGCAAAAATATGGAAGGATCGCCAATGGACCTGTCCACGTGGCTTTCGGCGGCGAAGTGCACCACATAGTCCACCTCATTTTCCTCAAAAACTTTTTGCAGCACCTTTTTGTCGCATATATCGCCTTTTACAAATTTGTAATTAGGCTGTTTTTCAAGGGATTGCAAATTTTCAAGGTTTCCGGCGTAAGTTAAGCAATCGTAATTGATAATATTAAAATCGCTTTCGCCTTCTATTAATTCATGAATAAAGTTGGAGCCGATAAACCCGGCTCCTCCGGTTACTAATATTGTTTTCATAGATTGTATTAAATAAGGTCCATTAAATTTCTAATAGGATAGAAAGTTTCCCTGGGAACTTCCACAAAAAAGCTGTTCCAATTAGACATGCCTCCATTCCAAAGTCCGGGCTTTTCTAAAATTTTAATAGGCTCGCCCTGGTAGCTGCTAAAACGTATATGGGGAAGTTCTTCATTTTGAAAATCCGGCAAATTAAATTTTTCACCCTTGTAATTTGTGGGCGAAATCACAATATGACAAGGGCTCAAGTATTCCGATTCGGCAAACAATAGTTCCTGTTGCGGGTTATCAAAATTAACCTGGTCCGGAGACACAAGCTGGAGAGATTGTTTGCCGTTTTCCTCAGTAACCCAAAAGGGCATATTTCCCATTTGATTTTCCTTGGCTATGACGGCGCAAACCCGGATAGGCCTATCTAAAATTTCCAATAGTGTGGTTTTGTCCGGGGGCTCTTTTATGGAAACTATATGATTGCATTGAAGAAAATGAAAAGCCTTGTTCTGTACTTCTTTTGGACAATCGGGTTGTAACAGCTTATGTATAAGAGAAAAAATCTCATTTTGCTTAAGCAACAAAAACCCGCCTAAAACTTTTTGCCATTCCAAATATTTTTTGGCGTGGTCGGATAAACATACATCATCGATGTTCTTAATAAAAATCAAATCGGAATGGATGCGGTTTAAATTTTCCAAAAGGGCCCCATGGCCACCAGGGCTGTATAAAAATTGCCCGCTAAAATCCAAAAAGGGTTTGTTTTCCAAATCCACAGCAATGGAATCGGTTTCGGGGTTTTGCACCGAAATATCTATTTCGGGCTTAATGTTAAGCCCATTGAATTTTTCTAAAATTTCCTGAATGGCAATTTGAAAAACAGTGAGGTTATTAGCCGAGGTAGTAAAATGCAGGCGGATTGTTCCGTTTTGATGGAGCAGGTAGGAAATATCCTGAAAGACCTGCTCTTCCATTAAATTTCCCGATTGGCCTTCGGGATAAAGCCTCACTTTGATAAGGGCCTTGGGAATTCTGCCATAGCCAAGGCCGTCCGACTCCAAAATGGATTTTAAAATCTCTTTGTACTCCCCTTTTTGAATCAGTTTTTCCAAATCCTCTTTTTTGTTTTTCAAATGCATTTTTAAATCTGGATAAAAAGGGAATTTCCGAATGTTTTCCATAAAATCCCGAAACCAATGGAGGTTTTTTTCTGTGTAGGGATCGCTTTGGCTCACCATCCGCTTATCAATTTGATGGTAGGTATTATTAAGGGCGTTTAAAGTTTGAAAGAGTTTGGAAGCGGCTCCAGAGGCCGGAACAAATTTGGTGATTTTTTGACTTCTCGTGGCTTTTTCATATTCCTTCATGCATTGTTGCTGAAATTCCTTATCCAGTTGCCAAATTCCATCTGCAGCGGTACAGGCTTTTTCCAAGTGCAAAAAACAATTTCCCTTTTGGTGCAATTCCAATTGTTTTGCCAGGGCTTTGGGGGGAATATGGCTTAAGGGCTCATCCTTTTGGCTGGGAAAAAGCAGATCGTATATTGTATTGCGAGGTTCCATTTTTTTAACTCAAGGCCTTAAAAAAAGACCTTTTCTAATTCCCGATTATCCCTCAAGTATATTATTTTGGCTCAGGAAAAAACTACTATTAAGCTGGAACTCACTGAAATTTGGAGGAAGTTTGGCTAAATATTTAATAACGGGCGGTGCAGGTTGCATTGGCAGCCATCTTAGCGAAACCCTGCTTAAATTGGGGCATTCTATTGTTTCACTGGATAATTTTGACGCCTTTTATGCGGAGTCCATTAAACAGCAAAATTTAAGGGCTGTTGAATCCACTGCAAAAGCATGTGAAGGCAGTTTTAAAAATATCCGTGGGGATATAAGAGATGCCGCTTTGGTGGACAAAATTTTTGGGGAAGAAAAAATCGAGGGCATTTTCCATATTGCGGCTCTAGCTGGAGTTCGCCCTTCGCTGGAAAACCCCGTGCGTTATTGGGATGTAAACTGTACGGGAACAGCTGCCTTACTGGAGGCTGCTCGTAAACATCAAATTAAAAAACTGGTCTTTGCTTCTTCTTCTTCTGTTTATGGAAATTGCGATACGGCGCCTTTCTCGGAAGATCTTTTTGTGGGAAACCCGGTTTCCCCATACGCTGCCACTAAAAGAGCCGGAGAACTTTTGTGCTATAACTTTAGCCATTTGTATGGAATCAATTCCATATGTATACGTTTTTTTACCGTTTATGGGCCGAGGCAGCGCCCTGATTTAGCTATACATAAGTTCACCAAGTTGTTATTCAACAATCAGGAGATACCTTTTTTCGGAGACGGGCAAACAGAAAGGGATTACACTTATATTACCGATATATGCGATGGTTTGGTAAAGGCGATGGATTATGCCGCCAATTGCCCATTTGATATTTTTAATTTGGGAGAATCCAATACCTTAAAATTATCCGAATTGGTTTTTCTGCTGGAAAAATATACGGGGAAAAAAGCCCAACTTAAAAAACTGCCCATGCAGCCAGGGGATGTGCAACGCACCTGGGCTGATGTTTCCAAGGCGGGAAAAATATTGGGCTACAGCCCCAAGGTTAGCAAAGAAGAAGGCCTTAAAAAATTTGTGGAATGGTATAAATCCGAATACCTAAGTTAAGGTTGCCCTTAAAAATTTTTAAAACTTCCAAATCCATCTTGGGCTGTTTTTGCAAAACTCTTTGTATTTATCGCCAAATTTATTGAGCAGGATTCTTTCTTCGGGCTTTATCTGGAATCGGTTTATGTATAGGATAAACACGGGAAAGCTAATAATACACCAAAGATTATTGACCCAAAGACAATATCCCAAAAGTAAAAGGGATAAAGATAGATACATGGGATTCCGGGAAATTCTATAAACATCATCAACTATTAATACCCTGGTTTTATCGGGGTCTTCGGGATGAATGGTTGTGTTTTGCCTGAAAAATAACCAAAGGGCTCTTCCCGCAATAAGGCTGGCGACGGCCCATATTACAAGGCAGCAAATAAGAGAAAAATTCACATCAACTGATGAGGAGGGCGGCTGTTTAAGGAAGAGGCGAATGGCTAAAATTAAAATTAGAAAAACTGCGGGGGGAGGTATTTTTAATTCCAGCCATTTGAAAAAGGAATTATCCGATTTCAAATAAACTCCCGATAAATGCAGTTACGGCCATAGCCAAAGTGCCCCAAAAAGCGACCCGGATAGAAGCTTTAGCAATAGAGGCGCCGCCTGCTTTGGCGGAAATGCCCCCCAAAAGGGTAAGAAATACCAAAGACATGGTGGCCACAACAGGAATTAAATATTCCAGGGGGGTAAAAAGTGAAGTTAACAGAGGCAAAGCGGCGCCTACACTAAAAGTGAGGCCACTGGCTATGGCGGCCTGAACTGGCCTTGCTGACATATGGTCCACAATTCCCAACTCATCTCGGGCGTGAGCTCCTAGGGCGTCGTGTTCCATAAGTTGTTCTGCCACCTGGCGGGCCAGGTCTTTATCCAGACCCCGGCTCATGTATATGGCTGTAAGTTCGTCTAACTCATATTCTAAATTGTCTTCCAGGTGTTTTTGCTCCAGTTCTAAATCGGCTTTTTCCGTATCCTTTTGGGAGCTAACACTAACATATTCCCCGGCTGCCATGGACATGGCGCCTGCTACTAATCCAGCCACTCCGGAAATCAATATGGTTTGATGATCGCGAGCCGCTGAGGCTACTCCAATTACAAGGCTGGCGGTGGAAACGATTCCATCATTGGCTCCCAAGACTGCAGCCCTTAACCAGCCAATGCGATGGCTTTTATGTTGGTTGTTCGGGCTGTCCGGGTGCTCTAAATCAATCATGCTTTTTTAAGAGCTTAATAATTCATCCATTTCCGAGTTGGAGCTGATACAAACATCCAAATCTTTTAACAGGCCATTATCAATGCTATATATCCAGCCATGTATGGTCAGTTGTTGCTCTTTTTTCCAGGCTTTTTGCACAATAGTGGTTTGACAGACATTGTAGACCTGGCGGACCACATTAAGCTCACATAGTTTATCCAGCTTTTTTTTGGAATCTTCAATGCTATTTAAATCTTTTAAATTTTGAAAATATAAATCCCTTATGCTGCGAATCCAGTTGTCGATTAATCCGTGGGGCTGCTCTTCTATGGAGGCTGCCACTCCGCCGCAACCATAGTGCCCGCATACAATAACATGCTTAACTTTTAATACTTCCACTGCATATTGAAGCACGGAAAGCATATTCATGTCTGTGTGCTTTACAAGATTTGCCACGTTGCGATGGACAAATAATTCGCCTGGCAAAAGGTTCACGATTTCATTGGCTGGAACCCGGCTATCTGAACAGCCAATCCACAAATATTCAGGGGACTGTTGCTTAGATAAAATTTGGAAAAATTCTGGATTTTCTTCCGTAACTTTGGAAGCCCAAACTTTATTGTTTTCAAATAATTGTTTTAACATTTTCATAATGAAAAAAGATAATAAAAGCCCCGACCTACTTTAAATCTGGCAGGCTTTTAAATGGAAGGATAAATTATTTTGGGAAATTTAAGCATCTTCAAAGCGGTTTTTAATTTCCGCTTTGGAGCTATGATCGGTGCCCAGCCGAATGAGTTCTTTGGAAAAATTATCAATGGCGGCTGCATCCAGATAATCAATGGGGAAATAAGATTCGGCGCTGTTGCCTCTTTCATCTTCCACGCCTTTGATTTTGACCCATAATTCACAATGGCCTGCATTTTTGACGCTGCGAAAGTGAAATTCGGCCATGACTTTGGATTCACCCAAAGAAAATTCCATGGAATCCGCTTCGTCTTTTGGGAAACCTTTTATGGATTTGCCCAATTCCACCAGCTTTAAACCCTTACAGTAAAAACCGGTTTTGGCCATAAAAGAAGGGCTTTCTGCCATTGCGCTAATGTAAAACAAATCCTTGGATTTTGAGGTTACAGTTAAAAGCAGTTTTCCCATTTATTCCAAATTCCCAAATTTTGAATTCAATTCAATATAGTAACACATTCCAATGGTATTATCCTAAAAAGGATTAAAAAACGCAATTCCCATTTTTTTTAAGTTACAAAAAATTGAGTTTTTAAAAAACAGCTACTGTCCCGCTGCTGAAATCATTTGAGTGACTTCCACCTTATAGCTTTTATACCATTTGCTTTTTCCCAACAGTTGCGCTTTGCGATGGAGGTTGTTCGCCTTCCAGTTCTTAATGTCTTCCAGCGAATGCCAGTATGAAAGGGAAATTTCTTCGCCATTTTCAAAAAGCGATTTAAATTCAGCGCAGTTGTATTGACTTAGTGCTAACTCCCTTAATTTTTCAGCGGTGGAGAAGTACTCGGGATCCAAAATATTGACCTGGGCTTTAAATATGACCACATACATAGCTATTTAGGAATCTGCATGGAAATGCAGTGAAGACCGCCTTGTCCAAAAAATATTTCGTTGGCTTCTATGGGCTCGATTTTTTTAGAGGGAAATACACTATTAAAAATATCCATAGCCTTTTCATCGGCCGGGTCTTTAAAACAGGGGATTATAACTGAATCATTGGCAATAATAAAATTCATGTAAGAGCCTGGGGTTCTAAGGCCGTTTACAATTTGAGGCTTAGGCAGGGGAACGGGAATAACATTTAAGTTTAATTCGCTGGCATATTTTTCAAGTCTTGCCCGGTTATCGGCTAAGACCCGGTAATTAACATCGTTTTTATCTTCCTCTGCAGAAAACAATATGGTATTTGAATTTGCAAAGCGGGCCAATTCGTCCACGTGGCCATCTGTATCATCGCCTTCAATTCCGTTTCCCAGCCATAAAATTTTTTCCACTCCAAAATAACGGGAAGCGAGCTCATCCCATTTGGATTTGCTCATTCCCAGGTTGCGGTTGGGGTTTAAAAGGCATTGTTCGGAGCTGAGCAAAAGGCCTTTTCCGTTGGAGTCAATGCTGCCCCCCTCCAGTACGATGTTTATTTCTTCCAGGGGGATGTTTAATATTTGGGACATGTATTGGGGAATTAGATTGTCCGCATCAAAAGGCGGGTATTTCCCCCCCCAGGAATTAAACAGCCAACTTGTTAATTTGCGTTGGCCATCCAGATTTTTAACGCACAAAGCTCCATAGTCTCTAATCCAGCAATCATTGGTGGGAGCTTCAACAACATGAATGGGAAAATTTTTTGGCGTAACTAGCTTCTCCACCCTTTCTTTTAGGGACTTAGTTGAAACAGTTAAATACACAGTGGCAGATTTGGAAATTAAGGCGCTAAACCTTGTATACCAACTTTCAATTTTTTGAAGCAGGTTCCCCCATGTATCTGTATTTTGGGGGAAGGTCAACCATATACATTCCAATGGCTCCCATTCGGCGGGCAATCTGAATTGCGAAAAATTTGACATATTATTTTTGCAACCAGCGTTTTGCAAGAGGCTCGTAACTGTCCACTCGCCTGTCCCTGAAAAACGGCCAGATAACCCGGGTCTTTTCGATAATGCTTAAATCAATATCTTTCATAAGAACAGCTTTGCTGCCCCAGTCCAACTCTTCCAAAACTTCTCCAAAAGGGTCGCATATAAAGGAGTGCCCCCAAAAGGTCAGCTGGCCTTCGGTACCGATTCGGTTTACGGCTGCCACATAACATCCATTGGAAATGGCGTGGCCGATGTGCATGCCTCTCCAGGCTTTTAATTGTTTTTCTTTTAATCGGGCCACAGAACTTTGTTCCATGTTAGAAAGCTCTTCGGAATCCCAGCCTATGGCGGTGGGGTACACAATTAAATCGGCTCCCTGCATGGCGGTGAGCCGGGCTGCTTCGGGAAACCATTGATCCCAGCAAATTAAAACGCCGATGTTTCCATATTTGGTTTTAAAACATTTATAGCCTAAATCACCAGGAGTGAAATAATATTTTTCATTAAAACCCGGATCATGGGGGATATGCATTTTTCTATAAATGCCTAAATCGCTTCCATCTGCATCGTAAACCGCACAAGAGTTGTAGTAAAGGCCCGCACTTTGCTTTTCAAAAAAAGGCACCACAAGCACCACTTTCCATTTTTCAGCCAATTGCCGCAGTGCTTCCATATGTTCCGCATCCGGGGCGTGAGCGAGCTTAAAAAGCCCGGGATCTTCCACCCGACAAAAATATGTGTGAAAACAAAGCTCAGGCAACACAATAACCTGCGCTCCTTTTGAAGCGGCACCTTCAATATTTTTTACCAGCTGGGAAAATTTGGCGCCATCCAGACAATCGCATTCAAACTGTATTAAAGCAACTTGCATCCATCTCCTCCAAATCAGGACTAAAAAATATAATGTATTTTATAATGCAGGTTTTTTAAAAAGGTATTGCATGGAAATTTGGAAGCAACTCAGTGAAAAAATTCAGGAAATTTATTCTCTAAGGTCTGCCAATGCGCTTTTAGGCTGGGATCAGGAAACAAAAATGCCTCCTGGAGGGGGAGAAGGGCGCGCAATGGCTATGGCTTCCCTTTCTAAAATAATTCAGGAAAAATATGTGGACAGGCAAATGGGAGATTTGCTGGAAGCTGCCTTGGATGTTTCAGATACAAATCCGGCGCAAAAAGCAATAATCCGGGAAATAAAAAGAGACAGAGACAGGTATTTAAAAATACCTGCTAAATTAACAGAACAAATGGCAAAAACCTCATCACTGTGCCAGCAAAATTGGGCAAAGGCCAGGCAAACTAATGACAGCGCTTCCTATAATCCCTGGCTTTCAAAAATGTTGGATTTATGCAAGGAGCAAGCCAAATGTATTGGGTATACAGAAAGTCCCTACGACCCCATGTTGGATATTTACGAACCGGATATGAAAACAAGTGAGATTAGGCCTGTTTTTAGCGAGCTAAAAACGGCTATTTCCAGTTTGTTGGAAAAACTGGAAGCTTCAAAAATTCAATTTCCCGCTCTGCCCGAAAATGGATATTCCATCGACGCGCAAAAACTTTTGAACCGGGCACTGGCTGAACAGCTCGGTTTTAGCTTGAGCTCAGGCAGGCTGGATGAATCGGCCCACCCTTTTACCGAGGGTATCTGGCCGGGGGATGTTCGTCTCACCACCCGATATAACGAAAGAGAAATTTTAGGGGCCCTGTTCGGAACTATACATGAAGTGGGCCATGGCCTTTATGAGCAGGGTTTTAGTCCTGAATATTATGGAACCCCTTTAGCGGAAGCGGTTTCTTTAGGCATACATGAATCCCAATCCCGCTTATGGGAAAACCAGGTGGGCAGAAGCCTGTCTTTTTGGAAATATTTTTATCCCGAACTTCAAAAAACCTTTCCCAATCATTTTGGAAGTTTAAAGCTGAATGATTTTTATAAGGCTATCAACAAAGTCGAAAAAAGTTTTATTCGGGTGGATGCGGATGAATTGACTTATAACCTACATATAATTTTGAGATTTGAACTGGAACTGGAATTATTTTCCGGCAATTTGCAGGTGGAAAATCTGGAAGAAGCCTGGAAAGAAAAATCCAAAGAGCTATTAGGTATTGTTCCCGAAGAGCCCAGGCTGGGGTATATGCAGGATGTGCATTGGTCTGTAGGCCTTTTCGGGTATTTCCCGACTTATGCCCTGGGTAATATTTATTCTGCCCAATTGTTTGAAAAAGCAAAGGAGCAAATTCCTCAGCTAGATGAGCTAATTGAAAAAGGCGAGTTTTTCCATTTGAGGGAGTGGCTCCGTAAAAACATCCACCAATACGGTCGGCAGTATCAGGCTGCTGAACTTATGGAAAATGCTTGTGGAGAAAAAATTTCCACGGGGGCATTTTTAAATTACCTGGAAAATAAATATGGTAATTTTTAACAACATCCACCAGAAGATTCAGCCTGTGCGGAATTGCTTGGCGCGCAATCGAATATTCCAAAATGTTGGGATGTATCTCCCTCGACTTTAAAATGCCTGCCAAAGCGGCTGTTGTATAGCATGGATGCGGTATTTCCACACACCAAAACTGGCCGGCCCTTTTCAAACACATGGTGATCGTCTAAAACAAATTCGTTGGGAAAATGGGGAATGCTTCCCAAATAGGTTGCAATCTGCCCATAATCTTCGCACTTATCTTCCAAATCCAAAATTTTAAAAGCCCTTACGGTAACTGAAGAAAATTTGATGTTGCCCAGTTTTTGCCCAATGGCTTCATCGTGTATATCAATAGGCCTATTGGATAAAATGCGGTAATCGTTAATGCCCATTTTTAAAAATAGCCTTCGCATATCTTCAATATACATGGCTCCAGAAAGGCATTCGCCATATAACATGGGGTCGTTTTGTAATTCTTCAGGTATGCGGCGGTTGGAGAATACGTCTGAAAAGTAAAGTTCGCCTCCTGGTTTTAGTACTCGCAAAATTTCAGAGAAAACTTTTTCTTTATGGGGACTTAAATTGATAACACAATTGGAAATAACCACATCACAAGACTCGTCAGGGATAGATTCCAGGTTTTCATTGTAACCCTGAATAAACTCCACATTGCTTTTGGAAAACCCAAAAGCTTCCATATGCCTTTTAGTGTGGGAACGGGCCACGGAAAGCTGCTCGGGAGTCATATCCATTCCAATGGCTTTTCCCTCCTCGCCAATCAAATAGGATGCGATATAAACATCTCTTCCTGTACCGCATCCCAAATCCAACAGTGTTTTGCCTTCAAGATCTGCGGGAATGGGGGAACCGCAACCATAAAATTTATCCAGTATCTCGCTGTCCAGCATGGACAGCACTTTTTTTATATAGGCAGGCAGAGAGTCGCTGGTGCAACAGGCAGAAGTTTTTAAATCGGATTTAGAGGAAAGTATTTTCCCGTAATAATTTTTGACTTCCTCTAAAGTTTGTTCAGATGTTTTCATACAATTTTCCTTTTGCCCAATAGGTAGGAAGTACCAGGTATTTGTTACCTGAATAGCTGTAAATAAATGTAGAATTAAAGAAAAAAAGACACTAATGGTTGTTGAGCCATAACTTAATTTCGGCCTCTAACCGCTCTTTTTCACTGTCTAAAGTGATAATGTGGTTGCTTTTGGGGAATGCCAGCAGCGTTTTGCTGTCGGAGCCTAATTTTTTTAAGAGCTCGACGCTTCCCTCAAAGTCAGCGGTTTCATCTTGTTGACCGTGGCAAATTAAAGTGGGCACTTTAATTTTTGCCAATATTTTTTGAGCCTCATGAGAGCATTCCACCAGGGACTTTAAAGGTTTTAAGGGCATTGTGGGATAGGCAATGTGATTTTTAAGGGCCTGCCTATCATTAATGGGGCCCTTGGGGCTTTTATTTAACTTGTGGATGAGGTCGGGCAAATGGGGAATGAGCTCGCTCTCCGAGATAACTTTGAATAATTTTCCTTTTGAGTATAAAAAAGGCGCCAGCAACACCAATCGGGAAACTTTTCTTCTTGCGGCCAAGTGCAAGGCAAGAAGAGCCCCATAGCTAAGACCTACCACAGTTACATCTTCACATACCAGAGAAAGTTCCGAAAATTCATCGGAAACTTGCTGCAAATGCTGTTTCCAATGTGTGCGCTCCAGGTCGCTGGGAATGGTTCCATGCCCTTCAAGGCGAGGGCCGGAGCATTTGTATTTGCCCTTTAAACTATCTGCTAAAAAAATCAATTCACGAGGGGAAGATGTCCACCCGTGGATAAATAGAATGCCCCTTTTCCCCCTTCCAAACTTAAAGGTTTCGGCTCCCTTAATGATGTTAGTGTCGGGGTCCCGTTGGTATTTTTTGTTAAAGGGTGATTTAGAAGCGAACATGTTTTTATACATCCAATAAAAAATTCTTTGAAGCGCTTTTTATTTGGGCTTGCCTGTCGTCCAGAATTTTTTGCAGCCTTTCTATAATATGTTGGTAAGCATCTTCCACATCGTTTGTAAAATAAAATAGTTTTAAATCCTGAGGGTCGATAACGCCGCTTTTTGCCAAATAATCGAAATCAATAACCTTGTCCCAAAAATCTTTTCCATACATAACCATGGTAATATCTTTTTTAAGTTTTTTGGTTTGCATCAAAGTTAGAGCCTCCATCATTTCATCAAATGTTCCAAACCCCCCCGGGAAAATTACCAGGGCTTTGGCCAAGTACAAGAACCAGTACTTTCTTAAGAAGAAATAATGGAATTCAAAATTAAGAGCTGGAGTGATAAAAGGATTGGGATGCTGTTCAAAGGGCAGGTTAATATTGAGTCCAATAGAGGGAAAATTGGCTTGTTTGGCTCCTCGATTGGCCGCTTCCATGATTCCAGGACCTCCCCCGGAACAAATGGCCCATGTTTGTGTTCGCTCTTTAAGCCATTCGGCGACTCTTCTGGATAATACAACGCAATCTTCATAGTATCTGGCCATCTCAATATCCATTTGAGCTTTTTCCAATTGCTTGGCATTCACCTTTGGATTTTTTTTCAAGTTGCGTAAATTGGTTTTGGCATCTTTTAACGGCAAAGTGCGGGCGGAACCAAAAAATACCACGGTGTCTTTAATGCCGGATTTTTTAAAACGTTGTTCAGGAGCGCTAAATTCAGCTAGTACCCTAATATTTCGGGCGTGGCGGCTGTGCAAATAATCAAAATCTTCATACGCTGCTTTAGGGGAGCTGTTTTGCTTCATGGCATTTCCTTTTTAACTTGGTTCCATTTAATGTTTCCATAATAAAGCAGACTGATTCAAGCGAAAAGCTTGCGTTTATGGTAAAATCTGTACAATATTGAATTTACCAAGGCCTTATGAAAGAACCCAGCAAAATTCCTTTGATTTTTCCCTGGTGGATAAAAAAGGCTTTTCAACGTCTGCCTCAAAAGCCAAACCCACATGGACAGGAAGTTGAAAAGATCGGCTATTATTTTTCGGGAACTTATGGAGATTTGTTTCAAAGTTTAAGTAGCTGGTATTTTATTAGAGAAAAATATCCCAATGCTAAAATTTATTTGAGGATTCCTGCTGCTTATTTTTCTCAAGTAAAATCTCTATTGCCCCCCAATTGTTTTTTTATGTCCTGGAAGGAGATTTTCCAGGGCCTTGATTTGTTTTTTACAAACGTAGTGGGAGTTTATAAAAATTATCCCTTGTTTATAGGGTATTTTTTTACGAAACGATATTATGGCTTTTGTTATGGAGAAGAAAAGGGGAGAAAAGCCCAGAGCTTTTCACTGCAGCTAAGTTCTCAATATAACAACAATGTTTTTATTCAAAACTATTTGATTTCCAAAAGTCTGGAGGACACAAATCGTATTTGGGAAAAGTTGCCTGAAAAATTTCTTTCAGAATTGAATAGCCCTTCGCCTTTAGAAATTCACAACAAAAAAGCCCTTTTGCATATTGGAAGTTCAGGTTTGAAAAAAAATGTGGGCTTACAATTATATTGCCAAAAAAACTTAGAATTGATTCAAATTTTACAAGACAATCATTTTGAAGTGAATGTCATATGCGGTCCTCAGGATAGGGTTGAAGAAAATTTTTTACGGGAGTTTAAACCAGGCCTTAGTTATAAACATTTAAGTTTAATGGAGTTGCTGGATTATACCAAATCATTTGATGGCTTAATTGTTTGTTGGAACAGCATGTTTGCCCATTTATGTTCTTATTTAAATAAGCCCTGTGTGGTGCTACAACACAATAAAACCCCCATCGGCTATGACAACGGCCAATTGCACCATCAGCTAATTTTGCGAAATGAAGATGGGCTGAGTTTGAAACCTTTGAAGGATTTGTTTGAAGGTGTAAAAAGCTAAAATTCTATCTAGTCAAAAAAGCCTAAAAAAGAACCTCTTATCGTGAAAAATGCCAAATAGAAAAAATTTTGTGGTATTGAATAGAATTAATTAAGAAAATAATAGAACATAAAATTTCCCAAAAACCAATAAAAATTAAAAATGTTTATCCAACAAGAACAATACGAAAAGGCCGAAGTTGTTGAGAAATACAAGAATTTTAAGGGCCTAAGATCTGAAGAAATTAAAATAGTTGAAAAATATTTTAATAAAAACCAAAAAATTTTAGATGTGGGATGCGGGGCAGGAAGGACAACTATCGATCTACACAATAGAGGCTATAACGTAATAGGTGTCGACTTGTCGAGCGCATTCATGAAAGTCGCGAAGGAAATTAAACCTGAAGCTAAATGGGCGCAAATAGATGCTACGAAAATGGGAGTCAAAGAAAGAGCATTTGATGTGACCATGTTTTCTTATAATGGTCTTGGAGGTATTGTGCCCTACGCGGCCCGTATGGAGGCTGTAAGAGAAATGGTGCGGGTAACTAAACCTGGTGGATTGGTATTGTTTAGCAGCCGCCCAATGCTTCATAAAATATTTTCAAGGTTTCAGAAAAAATCTTTTTTCTCAGCCCTTAAATCAAATTTATCCGATGTTAAAGTAAACTTAACCAGAAATTTTCCATTGTGCTTATATGGGTATAACTTGCACCAAACAGATTATGAGTGGGCTAACTTGTATATGTCCACTACCTGGAATATCAATAAAAAAACCATGGCTGATAATCCGGAACTAACATTGCTGGAAATGATCGGGAACAGACCGCATAAATCTATTTGGGATCTTAACGTAAACTCGCATATGATTTATTACATATACCGGAAAAAATAACGCTTAAGCTAAAAAAACATTTTTTAACCCAGGTGTACTTTCCAGCCATTTGAAGATTTCACTTAAAATATTTTCTAAATTTTTTCTAGGCGACCATCCGGTTTGTTGCGTAACAAAATTATTGTCTGTAACATAATATGGAATATCAGCAGGGTGAGTGCCTGGAACGCTGCGGATGGATTTTTTCCTGCCTGTAATTTTTTCACACAACATTGAAAGCTCTAAAAGAGAAATGCTGTTTTTTGCGCCGCCACCTACATTAAAGGTTGTTCCATTATAATCATTCAAATTTAAAATTTGCTCTTCCAGTAATTCGCAAAAGTCGTCAATATGAAGGATGTCTCGGATTTGTTGCCCAAGCCCATTAAATCCTATGTAAGCTAAATCACCGCCAAACGTATATCGCCCCGCCCATAATGAAATAAAACCCTGGTCTACTTTACCCATTTGCCAGGGACCAGACAATACTCCACATCGGTTTATGATGGATCGTATTCCGTATGTTGCAGAGTATTCTTGAATAAAAAGTTCTGCACTTAGTTTTGTTGATCCGTATAGAGATCTAAATCCACTTAACGGAAACTCTTCAGTTATTCCTTTTTCTGACCATCCATTACCCTGGGCATTTTTTGGGATGTCCATTCGATTTGCGGTGACTTCCAATGGGATTTTTCTTAATGGTTCAATTGGGTAAACTCTACTGGTTGAAATAAATAAAATGGAAGCATTACGTTTTCTACAAAGTTCCAAACAATTTAGAGCGCCGATTAAATTGGTATTGATTAAATAGGAAGGGTCACTTCCATAGCCTGCCTGAACAGAAGGCTCTGCAGAACATTCAATTAATATTTCAAACTCTGGGCATATAGATAGGTCTTCTAAATTGCGAATATCCCCATGAATAAACTTTATTCCATTAGCTGTAAGCCTGCTAATGTTCATTTCACTTCCGCGTCTTTTAAAAACTAAAAAATAATATCACAAGAAGATACTATTTTAAGGCTTAGAGGAAGTCAACCCATAACTAATCAATTAATAGGTTTAAATTTTAGCCAGGATTCTTTTTTCTTTTTTTTCTCAATTAAATTTTCTTTAAAGCCTGCTTTGGTTCTTAGCTTGGAGCGGATATAAAAGCCGGAGGGGCTGATTTTATTTCTGCGCCACTTGCCGTAATTTCTGGCGCCGGGATTTAAGGCCGCAGAAGTTTCTTTTTTATCGGCAATAGACCAATTGCACCAGCTAATATTGTTTTTGTCTAAAAAATCAAACCACTTGTTGGTTTCAGTGGTATCCATAAACCCATCTCCTGATGCCAGACAGGTTCCAAATTCCGTAACAAATAAAGGCAGACCATTATTCAAAGCTTTTTGAGCTCTGCTTCGGATATCAGCTCCGTGGCTGGATGCGTAAAAATGCAGAGAATAGGCGATGTTTTTTCCTTCAATGGGGTTTAACGAAGCTTCATCCACATATTGACACCAATTGGGAGTACCTACAACAATTAAGTTGTCTTCATCTACACTGCGAATGGCTTTAATAACTTTCTCCGCATAAGGTTTTACAACCTCATTCCAGGAAACTTTTTCAGGTTCATTATAAATTTCATAAATAACATTAGGGTGCTTTCCGTATTTTTGAGCCATTTTTGTAAAAAATTTTATGGCTTCTTCGGTATGTTTGTGAGCATGATGGTCGTGCCAATCAATAATAACATAGATTCCCTTTTTAATTGCAGCATCCACCACTCTTATAACCTTATCTTCCTCGGTTCCATCGTATAAATATCCGCTTTCTGATTCCTCATGTTTAACCCCCATGGCTGCACGAACCAAAGTAACCTTCCAATCTTCTACTAACCAGTTCACTACTTTTTTGGTGTAATATTTTCCCTGCCACTGGCTCCAAAACAAACTCATGCCTGCAAGTTGGACGGGTTTGCCTTTTTCATTTAAAATTTGATTTTTTTCCACTTTGAGTTGGCCATGGCGTTCCAATGCTGTTTCACCATATCCTGAAAGGGTAAAGAAAATAAAGAGGCTAATTGCTAATAATTTGTTCAAAATCGTGGTTTCCTTTTAGGGGATTAAAAAGGGAAAAGGTATGACTTTTGTATAAAATCCCGGAACAGGGGTTTGGCTACAGGCATGAACTGAGCTAAAAAAAGTGGGAAAGGCTTTCCCAGGGGCTCGGCAATATCTTCCCCTTTCTGAGTTATCGGTAGAGACTTCATTTTCCTTTAGAAAAAAATTTAGGCAAAAAGCTAAAAAAAAGGGGTTTTCTGCTTTTTTAAATAATGGCACATGGGTTGCTTTATTCTAAGGATTGGATAAAAAGGATTTATTGTGATTATAAAAGAAGCTGTTTATAGAAATACTGTTATTCCCACCATAACCAAGGGACTGGATGCGGCTACCCTCAGGGATAAGGCCATATCCAATAATTTGGCCAATGTAAATACACCTGGCTATCGGCGCATTGAAGTCAAGTTTGAAGAAGAGTTACAAAAAGCCTTAAAGATAAATGAGCTAAAAGGAAGTCGTACTCATTTAAACCATTTGCCCAACGGGAAAAAGGATTTAAATGATATACATCCTATAGGATATAGGTCTGAAGATCCCACTAACCCAGGCGAAATTAATAATGTGGATATTGATATTGAAGCTTCCAAATTGGCGGAAAACAACATCAATTTCAATTACGTTGCCAAATTTATGAAATTTGAAAGTTCCTCCTTATTAGGGGCTATCAAAGGAAGACCAGTTTAATACTAGGAGTGTGTTATGGGCATGATTGGACTATTTACATCGCTTAATATTTCCGCTACTGGACTTAGGGCTCAAAGGGTGAAGCAAAATGTGATTGCCAGTAATTTGGCCAATGCGGAAACTACCCGAACAGCTGAAGGCGGTCCTTATAAAAAACAATTTGTTGTTTTAGAATCCGATCCCAGAGAAAATAACCAACGCTTTATTTTCGGACCGGATAGGATGCAGGGTTACACCACTCAAAAAAACCATATGAGAATACCCGATGATGAATTTCCTATTAAGAAAGAGTACATCGGTAGTGGAGTTCAAGTGCAAGCCATAGAGCAAGATCAATCGGCGCCACGTTTAGTTTACGATCCCAACCACCCCGATGCCAATGAACAGGGTTATGTGGCTATGCCCAATGTGAATGTGGTTCAGGAAATGACTGATATGATTACCGCCACAAGGGCATATGAAGCAAGCGTCACCGCATTTAATTCATCAAAATCCATGTTAATGAGAGCTTTGGATTTAGCATAGGAGAGATAGTAGATTTTTATGGAACTTTCCGCTTCAAAATTAGATTCCTTTCAAAGGTTTGAAAGACTTCGCGAGCTCGCTAATCAAAGGCAGGAAATCCGCCCCGCGCAAGACAAGCTTGCACAGCTAATTGAGTCAAAAAAGCAAAGCGTTTTTGGAATCCCTTCTTATGGAAAGGACAACTCCTGGGGGCAAGCCCAAAACATTAATGCCCCCAAACTAAGAGAAGAAATTGAAAGTGGAATTGGCCAATTTATTCATAAGGGGCTAAGCAAAGCGAATGATCTGCTGATGTATGACGAAAAGATTAACAAAACGTCTTTTACAGACGGCAGTAAAAAATTGGGAAATTACATCGATCTGGTAGGATAACATGGATGACAAACTAAATGTAAATAGGGTGCTTTCCCCGCTTCTTACTCCCACTCCGAGCAATTTTAAATATAAAATCGGAGATGAAAAGGATGACAAAACATCTTTTGGCGATATGTTTAAAGGGTTTTTAAATGATGTAAATGGCTTGCAAAATAAATCGCACAAAAGTATCCAGAAAATGATTGCCGGGGAAATTAAAGATCCCCACCAAGTGATGCTGGCAGTGGGTGAAGCGAAAATGGCCTTGAACCTTTTGATTGAAGTGAGAAACAAAAGCCTGGATGCCTACCAGGAAATCATTAATATGAGGATGTAAAGGGAGTTAAAAAATGGGAGATTTTTTTAAGCAACTGCTCAACCAGCTAGGTACGATTTGGCAAAAACTAAATATTACCCAGCGCATTATTATTGTTACTACAGCAGTAGTATCCATAGTAGGGTTGTCTACCATGATAGCCTGGTCCGCTTTAAGCCCCAAAGAAAACGGCTATTCCACTTTGTTTGTGAATATGGATGCTGAATCTATGGCCACAGTTACCGAATCTCTGAAAGAAATGGGGGTTAAATATAAACTGGACAACAATGGAAAAACTCTGTTAGTGCCTCAGGATGAGTTATATGAAATCCGTATGGAGATGGCTCGGCAGGGGCTTCCAAAGCAAGGCAGTGGCGGTTATGAATTATTCGATAAACTTCAATTAGGCATGACGGACTTTGTGCAAAACTTGAATTTCCAAAGGGCCGTAGAAGGGGAAATTACCCGCTCTATTCAAACTTTGGAAGAGGTAGATCAGGCAAGGGTGCATATTACTATTCCCAAACCAACTTTGTTCCAAGAAGCAAAAGAAGAGGCCACAGCCTCAGTGGTGTTAAAAATGAAACCCGGGCGATATTTAAAAGAAAGCCAGGTAAGGGGAATTACCCATCTGGTTGCGAATTCTGTGGAAGGTTTATATGCCCGCCAGGTTACAGTATTAGATGTTCATGGGAATATGTTAACAAAAGGCTTTGCGGACAATAAGCTGGCGGAGCAAGCAGACCACAATATGGCTCTTAAACACTCTGTGGAATACCATCTTGAACATCAGATAACAGATATGTTTGATGCTTTGTTGGGCCCAGGCAAGGTAAAAACAAAAGTCAGTGCGGATCTGGATTTCGAAAAGGTAGAAAAGACTATCGAGACCTATCGGCCTAACTCCAAGCAAGTTCGTTCCCAACAGCGAGATGAGGGCAATGTAAAGAATAATCCCACAACAGGAGATGAAATTTCAGAAGGCTCCATTACCAATTATGAAATTGATAAAACAGCCCAACGAATTATTAATGCGCCAGGCACCCGAAAACGGGTCACCATTTCTGTGGCAGTGGATGGCACCTATGATAAAAATGAAAATGGGGAAAGGGAATATCAGGAGCGCACCCCCGAAGAATTGGAAAAATTTACAGGTATCATTAAAAACGCCATAGGTTATCGTCCCGATTCAGAAGATGCGGTTTATGTTACCAATGTGCGATTTGACCGTGAGTTTTTCCACCAGGAAAAAGAAGAAATGGAAAAACTCAAACAAAGAGAAATGTATGAATACTGGGGAAAAATTGGGGTTGTTGGCATTATCCTTTTGGTTGGCTTTTTGTTCCTAAAGGGCCTTGCCAAAAATATTGCCCAGGCCATGAACCCGCCACCACCCAAATACGCTGGAATTGCTCTGGAACCTCAGGAAGAGGAAGTCCCTGAATCGGTAAAAAGGCAAAATGAGCTTTTGGAGAGAGTTGAGGAAATTACCAAGGAAAACCCTGTAAATGTGGCATATTTAATAAAAACCTGGCTTCACGATACGGGATCATCGGATAATAAATAGGAACAGAGAGACATAAGGGGAATGTGTGGCAAAGACCTTTTACAAGGAATCTTACGATTCGGGAGATAAAGCTCCCAAGCAAAAAAAATACGAAATATCCGGACCTAAGAAGGCGGCCATTTTAATGGTTGCTTTGGGAAGTGATGCTTCTTCCCATATTTTTAAAAACCTGGACGATGCGGAAGTGGAAACCCTGACCACTGAAATTTCCACTTTGGAAGGGGTAACTCCCGAAATGCGCGAAGCCGTCATGGAGGAATTTCATCAACTGGCCATGGCCCAACAATTTATTTCCCAGGGAGGTATAGAATACGCTCAGGAAGTGTTGGAGAGAGCTCTTGGTCCCAGAAAGGCCCGGGAAATTTTAGAGCGGGTTCAAAATGCCATTCGCACCACAGGTTTTAATTTGCTGGAGGGAGTGGACCCTTCTCAGTTGGTAACATATATTCAAAAAGAACATCCTCAGACAATCGCGCTTTTATTGGCCCATATTGACGCTCAACACGCAGCTCCCATTTTGTCTGCTCTCCCGCAGGAACTTCAAGTGGATGTAGCTACCCGAATTGCTACCATGGAAAGTATTTCCCCGGAAGTTATTGACCAGGTAGAACATGTGCTTTCTCAAACAATTAAGAACTTATTTGGCGGCGATGTATCGGAAATTGGCGGCGTAAAATCTGTGGCGGAAATTTTAAACTATGCAGACAGAGGTTCGGAAAAAAATATCTTGGGAAATCTGGAAAGGGAGAACCCGGAGTTGGCTACCGAAATCAAAAACCTTATGTTTGTATTCGAAGATATCTTGCTGTTGGATGATAGGAGCATGCAGCGTCTCATGAAAGAAATCGATACCAAGGAGCTTGGTCTTGCCCTCAAGGGTGCTACTGAGGAAGTACAGGAAAAATTCTTTAAGAACATGTCCAGCCGAGCTGCTGAAATGATTCACGACGATATGGAATTTATGGGACCTGTGCGTCTTAAGGACGTCGAAGAATCCCAGCAGGGAATTGTAGATATAATCCGCAGACTGGAAGATGATGGCGAAATCATGATTACCGGCCGCGGTGGCGAAGACGAAATCATCGTATAAAAATTACCATGTCTGAATTAGGAGAAATGCTAAACAAGGGAAGCTCCCGTAAATTTACAGGAGTTAATGTAACCAAAATTGTAAAAACCCCGGGCTCTAAAACCCAAAGCTACAACATGGGCGCTGTTCCTTTTAAACCCCAGTCCTTTGGAGGCCCTGGCGGAGTTGAAGCGCTGGAATTAAATGAAAAAATTAAAAAACTGGAAAAGGAATTAAAACAAGCCAGAGGGGAAATTGAAAAGGTCAAAATTTCCGCGGCCCAGGAATTGGATTTGGCAAAAATAATGGCCACTGAAGAAGGCCAAAAAAAAGGACGAGAAGAAGCGGAAAGGGAATTTAAACAGGAGTATGAAAAATCTCTGGCTAATTTATCCAATGGTATTCAATCTTCCCTGCAAAAAATTGCAAAAGAAAAAAAGCGGGTATTTATACAATGGGAAAAGGACGTAATGGATATTGTTCTATCCAGTATTGAAAAAATACTTAATCTAGAAATATCAGAAAATAAAAAACACTGGGCGCCACTGATTAAAAATGCCATTCAATCTCTTGGCCACTCCAATTCCATAACTTTAAAAGTACATCCCCAGAATTTTAACAGCATATCGGACAATAAGAACCTCTGGTTGCCATTAAATGGAAGTTTTGAGGAAGTAAAAATTGAGGCAGATGAAAGAATACAAGCCTTTAGTTGCATTATTGACTCTGGAAAGACCTCTGTTGAAGTGTCCCTTGAAAAAATATTATTAGGGCTTTCCAAATCTTTTGAGGATGTATATCTCAGTCGAAAGTTGGAAGTGGAAGAAGAGATAGCTGCAAAACCAGTCGCCCTTCCAAATACAGGCGCTATACAGGAGCCCTCTTCAGAACTTCACAAGGAAAAAAATCAACCTGCTGAGCAACTGGAAAAAGTAGCGCCCACTGAGCAAGAGGGTGATGTCAAAGTGCTTCCCTCAGCAAATGCTCCTTCGGAAGTCCCGGCTCCTAAACCAAAAAACAAATTTTTAGATGTGGATTTAAATAAAGCGCCAATTGAAAAGCCCAAAAACGATGCTGGCGAGGAATAAACGTTTACATGACTGGTGGATTTTCAACTAGCCTTAACGCCTATCAGCAATGTGTAGAGAACATCTCCCCTTTTTTGGTTAAAGGGAAAATCACCAAAGTTATCGGGATGATAATCGAAAGTTCCGGCCCGCCTGCAAGTGTGGGAGAATTGTGCACCATATACAAGGAAGACACATACATTGGGATGCTGGAGGTGGTGGGTTTTAGGGAAGGGGAAACATTGCTTATGGCCTTAACTCCCATGGAAGATATTCGTCCTGGTATGGAAGTTGTGGCCACTGGCAGAAAATTTTCCATAAAGTCCGGACCGGAACTAATGGGAAGGGTTTTAAACGGCCTGGGAGAGCCCATTGACGAAAAGGGCCCAATCAGAGGCGGACAAAGGGTGGAGTTGCATCAAAAGCCTATAAATCCTTTGCACCGAAAAAGAATCTCTGAGCCCATGAGTACGGGCATTAGGGCTATTGATGGATTAAAAACTGTGGCCAAAGGCCAGCGTATGGGAATATTTGCAGGCTCAGGCGTAGGCAAATCGGTTTTAATGGGTATGATTGCCCGCAATGGCGGGGCCGATGTTAATGTTGTGGCCTTAATTGGCGAACGGGGAAGAGAGGTTAAAGAGTTTTTGGAAAAGGACCTGGGGCCCGAAGGCTTAAAAAGAAGTATAGTTGTTGTGGCCACTTCGGACCAGCCCGCGGTGGTTAGGGTTAACGCGGCTTTTGCGGCAACAGCCATTGCAGAATTCTTTAGGGACCAGGGTAAAGATGTGATGTTTATGATGGATTCAGCTACCCGTGTAGCCTTGGCTCAAAGGGAAATAGGTTTAGCTTCGGGAGAACCGCCTACCACACGAGGTTACCCGCCTTCTGTGTTTTCCATGCTTCCAAAACTGTTTGAACGAACAGGAATGGGAAAAGAGGGATCTATTACCGCTCTTTATACCGTTTTAGTGGAAGGGGATGATATGGATGAGCCCATTTCCGATGCGGTGCGATCCATTTTGGACGGCCACCTTGTTTTATCCAGAGACCTGGCCAATAAAAATCATTATCCCGCAATAGATATATTAGCCAGCGTAAGCCGGTGCCAGAACGATGTAATGACAGATGAACATAAAAAAATAGTTCCACAAATTTTAAATTCCATGGCCACATATAAAAAGTCGGAAGACATGATTCAATTGGGCGCTTATACCAGGGGGACCAACCCCAAATTGGACAAGGCCATTAAGGAGCAACCCCTTATTGAAGCCTATTGTATACAAGGAGTGGACGACAGGAGTGGTTTTGGAGAATCGCTGGGAAAATTGCCTTCATTGTTGCAACCCGTTAAAGAAAGGGAAAGTAAATGAAGCGTTTTCAATTTTCCCTGGAAAGTCTGTTAAAGCAAAAATCCTGGATAGAAGAAGAGGCCCAGAGAATACTTGGCCAGGAGACCGCTAAGCTTCAGGATTTGGTGGATAAAAGAGAGCTCATATTAAACGAAAAAAACGAATTGATTTTTAACAAAAGAAGTCTACATGGCCTGGGGGCCGAACAACATCAGCATTTTGTGCGCTACCAACAAAAATTAAGCGATGATTTAATAGAAACCCAGACTTACATTATACAACAGGAAAAAGTCGTAGAAGAAAAAAATGGCCTATTGATTAATGCAGTGAAGGAAAGAAAGAAAATTGAAAAATTAAAAGAGCGGGAATATGAAAATTATAAGCTGGCTCAAAAAAGGAAAGAAACCACGTTAATGGATGAGGTTTCTTCTAATTTCCATGACAGGAATCAATAACTATGTCAAAATTTTTGGCGTAATCCTTGCCTGCTGTAGTGTTCCAGCCTGGTCATTGGTTTTTTCTGTTGATGATTTTAGCGGCCAGTTGGGTGCTAACTCCCAAGATTCATTGAATTTAAATTCCGCATGGGGGGATAGCCTATACATCAGCATTGAGGGAACCCGCCTTGCCGAAACTTTTGCCTTAAGCTGGCTAAATGATGGAAATGGGGACAATGGAATATCCGCAGCCAATCCAGTTATAAGTTTGGACACTGGAAGAAGTTTCCAGCTTTCTTATGTTTCCTGGGATTACCAACATAGTTTTAGTGGTGCTACTATTGGCCAATATACAGCCCCTCCAGCTGACGTGGTAAAACGCTCCATTAATTTTACTCCACTGGGGGTTTCTTTTTCAGATGCTGTAATAATTGCGGGAAATGAAAATCCTCCCGATACGGCAAGCATATTTTATAGCGGCTCTAATTTTGTGCCTGCCCCGTCTTATCTGAATTTTAAAGCCTGGGAAGATAGCTATGCTGCATACTGGACGACTCTTAAATTTTCGGGATCTTTGCGCCGTACCAGCGATGAAGACGCAGTGGGAAAATCCGGCAATAATTTTGGGGTTTATGTGACTCCGGCCGCTCCTATGGTTTTGCCATATTATGGCACATTGGCTATGGATGTTATTCCCGGAAGCAATGCGAACACAACCGTGCTGGCATACGATATAAGCATAGGCCCGGGACGAGGAAGCTTGAGATGGGAAAGTCTAAATGGGGCAACCACAGACAGCGTGATTTTTAATTCCATTACCTCAGCGAACTTCATGGAAGATTTTGCTATCAGTGCGGACAGTGCTGGAAATTCCATGGTGGTTTGGAGAGAAGGCAATATTTTATATGGAACAGCTTATGCCTCTGATAAAACATTGCTTCTGCCTGTTACTCAAATAACTCCCAGTAATATTTATCAGCAAAATGTGCCCTTCCATACTTATAAACAATATTCGGTGGCAGATGTATCCCAAAATAACTTCATTGTTACCTATAGTATAGCAGGTTCCATATATATAAATACCATTGACTTAACAGGGCCTTCGGTGGGAACCCAAATGGAAATCACTCCAGGTTGTAACCAATGTTATTTTCCAAATATTGATATATCCCAAAATTATGCTGTAGTTAATTGGTATGGCAACTCGCAAGGAGGCGCAAGCAGGGTAGAAGGAGCTATGTTTGAAATCACCAGCGGCAATCTTTCCATAGCTTCCAGGCAGGATATCTTATTTTCTTCTGAAGAAGTGACATACAATGTCGGGGGCGGTTGGCAACCCTGGCATAATTACAGAGTGCCGGCATTGGGAGTTAATGATGATGGCGATGTGTTGGTGGCCTATGACAATCAATTTGGTGCGCGAATTACAGGCTGGAGCAATTCTTTTTACTATTATGATTCGGCGTATTTTATCAGCTCCATCCAAAATTTGGGCAATAGCAGTTTGGGTCTCCCCTTTGTTTCCGGTTTGGACTCGGCCCAAATTTATTTTATAGATTTTAATGCGGATTCTTTGGCGAGCCTATCTCTTGCTTTTAATGCGGATTCCAATTTTTCCTCGGATCTTGATATTTTTCAAAACATTAGTGAGTATGACAGTTTATCAAATCCTATCTATACGTCGGACGCCTACTTTAAATACCGAATACATTTACCTTCAATAGGAGTTAATAAATTACTTTCCAGTTATGCCGATGGACTTAGCCTTTCCTATAATGTTAAGCCCAGAACGGCACAAATAGACTCCATTCAAATATTGCCAAATGGCTTGGCTCAAGCCTACGACTCCAACTCTAACTATAGCGCAGTAATCCGAAGAGACTCCATTCGTTTGGTATTATCGATATTTGATTTAGATGGGGATTCCAGTGTGATATTTTCGCAAACATTGGATAGCAGTTGGGAGGTTGCGGGGAGCTATTTGGGAAACGGGCAAAGTAGAGCTGAATTTATTTTACCCCTACAGGAGGGTAACTCTCGGCAAATTCAATATGAATTTTTGGCACGGGATAGCAGAAATTGGGAGTCTTCCTCAACAGGAATAAACATTGATTATCAAAATACTAGCCCCCAGTTTCAAACCTACTTTATTCGTCCCAGAGAATTTCAGGGACAAGAATATGATACATCTCTTGTGGCTGATGGCGATCTGTTATCGGTTTTTGCCAGGGACACTCAATACATAGCCATACAGTATCTGGATTCAAATGATGTTTCTCTGCAAATAAAATTTTTTGAAAATGGAAA
Organism: Fibrobacteria bacterium; assembly: GCA_050294405.1. Lineage (GTDB taxonomy): Bacteria > Fibrobacterota > Fibrobacteria > UBA11236 > JADFYW01 > JBNKOC01. Next base: position 50,236 of record JBNKOC010000033.1, read on the forward strand.
TTTACTGGAAGATTCCGCAGTGGCTCCAGTGGGCCAGGGGCTTTTTATCCTTTCCCGGGATAGTGAATCCGGCCCCATTAATTACAGGATTTTGGTTAATGATAGTGAAGATAGCGTTTCTCTTAGCTTTGATGTTGAGTTTAGAAACCCCAATCCGGTGGCCGCATTATGGGCCGAATATACCGATGATTTTGTTTTAAGAACACGGGATAGTGTTGAACTTTCCAATGGAACAGCCTTTGACTTTTACGCTAGGGACAGTATAAAGTTTTATTTGTCCATAAGCGACACCAATGATTTGGAACACCATGTTGTTTATTCCATAGACGATAGTGTTCTTTTGGATACAAATATGCTTCGCAATGAAATAGCAGAAATTTTTTATTCGAGCTCAAATATTAAAATAGATGCAAGCCACAAATTGGAAATAAGTGATTCGGATACCACAATTGTTTTAGATTGGCCAAATTCCTATTTAAATATACCACCAAGCCTTTCTGGAACAATTGCCTACCATTCAGGGCAACTAATTAATGGTAAATTTTCTGCTTACTCAGGGGATACTTTGCAAACTGTTTTCAGGGAAGATTCCAGCTATATATTCAACCAGTCAGACAGTATCTCACTTGAAATTGCAATTGAGGATCCTTTTGATTCTTCTTTTAATGTGCGATTTGTATTTCTGTCGGATACATCTAATTTAAGTGTGCTGGCAAAGGGCGATGGTCTTAGTTTTAATTTTCCTGTTAATATCGCCCCTGGGGCCCGGGAAGAATTGGAAATATTAATTGAAGATAGCGATAGCCTGTTTTCAGAATCCATATTCCTAATTGCAAATGGCGCTCCGGGTTGGGATAGCTTATCGAGTTATTTTGGAAATGAACAAGTGGATAAAATTTCTTATTCTCAAGCTTCGGATATTAATATAGCCCCGGGCTTGGTGAACCAGCTGAATTTGTTTTTGAAACCCTCTGAGAACTTGGTGCCAGATAGCATTCGCATCAGCTGGTACTTTTACGAGAGAGGCGCAGATTGTCCCGTGGGGCAAATGCTGTGTTACCAATTAGCCGATAGCGCCACGGGAAATTCTTTTGAAAAACTTATTCCCCCCAATCTTGACGTGGCCGCTTTATTTTTGGAAGACAATTACGGGTATATATATGTGGATACCATCGCCTTTCAATTTCCCTATTTGGACACCTCTGATAATGTAAATGCAGAATTTGCGGGCCAGTTGGTAAAGCTTATGCAGGATTCCATTTTTGTGATTGGCTCCGAAAAAATAGTCAGGGAAAACGCAGTGGAAGTATTTAATACGGGTTCGGGCACGCTGGAAATTCGCTCTTCAAAAACTGCTTCCAACAGCCAAAACTGGATGAGTTATAGCTTGTCCTGGGTGGATCCGGACTTGGGGGCTCAAAATCTTAATGTTACATCCGGAACCGATTCTAATATGTTATCCAATCCAGCCAGAATTTTTCCCGATAATAAGCTGGATATATCTTTTGCTTTTAGCGCAGAAAATTTAAAAGGAGACGGTGTTTTACAAGACACTCTTTTGTTAATTACCAACGATTTTCAAAACCCGGTATTAAGGATTCCCTTTAGTTTTCACCATGTGGATTTGCCTACAGTTGATGTGAATTATCGAAAAATAAATTTACAGGCAACCTCAAAAAAATCTGCAAGTGCTGCTTCAAAACCTCCCCGCAGCCGGGACGAAATTCTCATAAGCTTTTCTGAACCGGTGGCCTGGAGCAGCTTAAACTCTCAAACTGTTAAAATATATTCCTATTACGATTCCTTGAAAGTGGATAGCATAGCGCCTATTCCCAGTGCCTATCCAGATTATTTTCGGCCTTATTATTTCAGGCCTCAAGCTGGGGCCCAGGTGGATAGCCTGGTGGATTCTGTGGCTTTTTCTCCACAGTATGTGACGGTATCGGACTCCTTCAATGTAAAGCCCCTTTCGGGGCAGTTTATAATTGGAGATGAAATCCATGTGAATCTTTCAAATAGCATAGTGGATTCCGTGGGTAATCCTTTGGACTTTCGCCTGAGGAAAATATTAACCACTCCCGGTTCGGAAGATTCCACTGTTTCCTTAAACCTTGCGGCACAGCCTCTGCAAATTGTTTCTACCTATCCTGAGCAAAATTCCCGGGATGCTGATCCCCAAAAGCCCATTGAAATTCATTTTAACCAGCCCTTAAGCTATTTTTATTATCACGATAGTTTAGGCGGAAATGTTACGTCTATTGACACGGCAAATTTTTTGTCAGATACCAATTACACGGTCTTTATTACATCTTCTGAAAATAACAACCAGGCCTATCAAATTAAATATTTACGCTTAATCAATGACGATTCCACCTTGCTTATCAAAACGCAGCCTAACTTTTTTAGCCGGGATTCGGTTAGCCTGACTTTGTTTAGCAATCTTGGGGTTGGCCAGGGGGTAACGCTGGATGGAAATGCAGACGGGCTGGGTAGGTATTGGTATGATCCCCAAAACACTTCAGATAATTTTGTTTTGAATTTCCTAACTAAAAAAGTGGACTTTTATATTTATCCAAATCCTTTTCGCTGGTCCGAACCTTCTCACAGAGAAAAGGGAAGCATGACATTTAAAAACTTAACCAGCTTGAAAGGCGTAAGCGCGGGGAGCAGGCTATCTTTTCGCATCTATACGATGAATGGGGATTTGGTTTACAACTCTTCAGAAAAAGGGGAGGATTTTCGTTTTAGTGCTGATGTTTTGCCGGTATGGGATTGGAATGTGAAAAACTCCAGTGAAAATAATGTGGGAACAGGAGTTTATATCTATTCCATTTTTCAAAACTCGAAAAAATTATTAAAAAAGGGAAAATTAGCGGTTATCCAATAACCCGGTTACTTGTTTCCCCTGGTTTAATAGAAAAACCCTTAAATTAGCGAAAATTTTGGCCATTAAATTTTGTTGTGGTTTATTTCTACCCTAGCCTCTAATTTCTAAAAATGAGATAATAGGGAAAAAGCTTTTTGCCTTAAAACCTTTTCTTGTGAGAGTTTTTTAAGAAAGATACTTTCAAAAAGGGTTTTTTAGGGAATTGTGAAATATGAAGAAAAATTTAAGCATAAAATCAGCTATCGGATTTTCGGGCCTGGGCTTGGTGATGTTGTTTACATCCCTTTCCTATTCCCAAGATGATAAATCGAGAAACACCAGGCGTCTTAAATTTGAAGGCTCGCTGATTGAAGGCCAAATGGGAACTATTAAAGCCCTAATAGTAACATCGGAAAAAAGGCCTGATTTTAAACCTATGGCCCTTCAACTGGGCCAGGTTTCAGATGATATTCAAAATTTAGAAGACTATTCTGTAAACGAGGATAAATACGAAAAGCCATTTCCGGTGGAATTGGACAACCAGTAAGGGTAGGTTAAGATATGGAATTCATGCAAACATTAATAAGAGCTTTCCATCCCAGCGAACCTGGATTTATGTTTATGTGGGGTCTTTTGGCGCTTCTTGTTTTAGCTCTGGTTCTAATGATAGAAAGAGCTATTTATTTGTTGCGGAAATCCAGTTTTAAGCCGGACAAATTCATGAACGAAATCTTTCGTTTAATCAATGCCGGGGAAATGGAAAAGGCATTTGAATTTTGCAAACGTTCTTCCAACATGGCCCTGCCCAGAATCATTTATGCTGGACTTAAAGAGGCCGACCAGGGGATGGAAAAAATTCAAAACGCTTTGGATGAAGAAACCTTAACGCAAATGCCAAAAATCGAAGCCAATGTGGGCTACTTAGCTACGGTCGGCAACATCAGTACTTTGCTGGGATTGATGGGCACCATTTACGGATTGATAGTGTCCTTTGCTGCTGTGGGTAAACCGGGAATTGAAGCTTCTGAAAAAAGTGAGCTTTTGGCCCAAGGTATTTCTGCGGCCATGAACACCACTTTAACAGGACTTGCCATAGCCATTCCCTGTCTTTTAATATATGCGCTGTATTCCAATAAGATTCAAAAAATATCCGATGAAGTGGAAGAGTTCAGTATTAAACTTCTTAACTTGCTCACTCAACGTTCTTACAAAACCCATAAATTCCACATTAAAGCCGATTACATCCAGGAAGGTGTGGGGCTTCATATTACAAATAAAAACGTTAAAATTTATACGGACAATAAGCTGATTAAAGAAATAAATCTCTAATGAACGTCTTTTTAGAGCTGATATATTCTTTCGCCCCATCCACCGATGGCTTTCTATTTATGTGGGGCATATTGCTTTTGGTTTTTGTATTTGTCTATTTGTACATCAAAGAAATTTTTCTCTTTCGAAAAATGGGCGATGTACATCCCGAAAAATTCCTTTTAAAAATGCGCCAGCTCACCGGGGATAAAAATTATGAGGAAGCCCTGAAAATTTGCGAAAGCGCCGGGGACAGAGCTCTGCCAAAAATTGCACGGGCCGCTCTTTCCAGAGGGGATTTGAGCCCGGAAATGATCCGCTCTTCGGTGGAAGAAGAAGTGGTGGTGCACAGTTCTAAAATCGACAGAAACATCAGTTACTTTGCCACTATTGGCAACATCAGCACCTTGCTTGGGTTGATGGGCACTATTTACGGTTTGGTTTTGGCCTTTGCGGCAGTTGGAAAGCCCGATGTATTGGCCATAGAAAAAACGGCTATGTTAGCCAATGGCATCAGTACTGCCATGAATACCACTTTATTTGGACTTACGGTGGCTGTTCCCTGCCTGTTGGCCTATTCCTATTTTTACAATCGGGGCCAAAAAAACATTGTTTATTTTGATAGGCAAGCCTCCTCTATTTTAAACTCCGTTTATGGCGACAATGTAAAACTTAAAAACTACAAGCCTTCCGAGCGGCGCAGGCATAGGGAAATTGATACGGAATTGGATTTGACTCCCATTATGGGCTTAATGGTGGTATTAATTCCCTTATTATTGAGCTCTGCGGAGTTTGTAAAAATCGGCATTATCGAAATGTCCTTGCCTAAAAGCGGCAAAGGCTCTGCAGCCCAAACTTCCGAGCAAGATGAAAAACCCCAAAAATTGGATTTGGGATTAATTGTAACAGAAAAAGGAATATGGGTAAAAAGCACTTTAGGGGGAGCTAGCAGCGAAGAAACAGAGGAAGGCGAAGCGCCCATAAAAAAGACCGGAGACAAATACGATTTGGAAAAATTGACCTCAGAGCTTTCCAAAATTAAAAAACAGGTGCTTATTCAAATCCTGAGTGCTAACATGGACAGCACTCAGTTGGCCGAACAAAGCCTGTTTCAATTATCCAAGTGGATGGAGTCGGTGGATTCTGAAAATATGTTTCACTATAAAGACTATGACAATATTAAAATTGCCGCTAAAAATAAAACCGGATTTCAAACAATTATCAATGTTATGGACGCCACCCGGAATACCGAAGAAGACGGCAGAACCATACCTCTTTTTCCCAATGTATCATTAGGAGCAGGAATTTAATGCCCTCTAAACGACTTCGCAAAAAGCGCAAAAGAGCCGCAGAAAAGCTAAACATAACATCTATGATGGATATGTTTACCATTATTCTGGTATTTTTGCTGAAGTCTTATTCTTCCGATGGGCAGCTAATCACTCCCGCACAAGGATTGGAAATTCCAGAATCCAAAACAGAGTTAAGCGCCCAATTGGCCTTGGAAATTCAGGTGGGCCAAAGCCAGATTTCAGTGGACGGAATCCCGGTGGCAGATATAAAAAATTTAATTGGCAAAAAAGAAATGCTTATTCCCGAATTGGTGGAACAGTTAAAAAAAGAAAAAGAAAGCGCCGAGCTGCTGGCAAAATCCCAGGGTAAGGAATTTAAAGGCAAATTGGTTATCCACGGCGATAAAAAAATGCCTTATGAAATTCTTACCAAGGTGATGTATAGCTGCGGCCAGGTGGGGTATTCCGAACAGAACTTTGTGGTCTATAAAAACAATTAATAACTAAATGGCAAGCTCAGATAAATTTCCCAAAGAACTCCGCTACAACCTGATTCAAAGGGTGGATAAAAAAATAGCACTTCCCTTTGTGTTGTCTTTTTTAGTATTGGGGGGAATAGTATTTGGGCTTTCTTTTGTGGAGCCCAAAAGGGAGCTTACCGAAAAAGATGTGCTCAAAATTAAACAGCGCTACGCAAAGCTGGATTTAAATAAGCCGAAGGAAGAAGTCAAAAAACCCGAGCCCGTTAAAAAACAGGAAATCATTCCTGAAAAACCAAAGCCCAAACCAAAAATCGATAGGGAAAACGAAACTAAAGAAGAACGGCAGGCCCGAAAAGAGGAAACTAAAAAAGAAAGAGCCCAGGTTAGGGAAGACATTAAAAAGAATATTGAAGAAAGCGGGCTTTTTGCGGAACTTACCGCTATGGGCGACGGGGGTGATAATGCCATTGACGATGTCATTGCCAAAGGGGAAGCTCCGGATTTGGCGGATATTGATTTAAACTCCTCGGGCTTTACAGCAAAACCAGGACGCAAATCTACAGCCCCAAGAGAACGCAAAGGTGAGAGAGTAGAAAGCCAGGGCCTGGGCCGTCAAAAGCTCCAGAAAGCCGAAGTAAAGCGCATCATTGTGGAAGCCAATGTGGAAATGGCAAGGCCTGAAAAAATTGAGGGCGCGGGAGCCAATGATGCCAACAGAACGGCCAAGAGTATTGAGTCTGTTATCGCTAAAATTCAGTCCCAAATTAAAATGCAGTTTGAAAAATACTTAAGGCAGGACCCCAACCTTGGGGGCAAAGTAGAGGTGGAATTTACCATTAATGCCGATGGAACAGTGGCCAGCGTGCAGGTGGCCAAATCCACCCTCAACCACAGCGCCTTTGAACGCCGCCTTCTCAGCATGATTAAGCGCCTTAAATTCCCTCCGGCCAGCGATAAAATTGACATAACTTATCCCTTTGTTTTTTCAGCCTCGAAATCCTAGGAGCTTTGGTGAATCACCATGGCTAAAAAGAAAATAGGATACTGGAAATGGGGGGCAATGGCCCTGCCTTTGGCATTAGTTTTGGGCATTTTGTTTTACAACAACAGCGAGCAATTTTCAGGCACTGGAAAAAAAATACCCAGTTTTAAAGTTTCTGAGTTGCAGGACCCCGATTCGGCAACGGGGGTGATCCCTGCTAATGACCCGGAACCACAAAGCAGTGAAGAAAAGAAAAAAGAAACGGAGGTTCCAAAAAAAAAGCCCGAAATTAAGGAAAAAAGCCCAAAATTAAAGTCCACCACCCCGCCTGCTCCAGTTGAGAGCCCCAAAAAATTGGCTTTTTCTTTTAAATCTCCTAAAATAATATGTCCATTAAAAACAGAACCTCTTTTGTATGTGATTTTGCAGGTGGAGCTTTTGTATTCTGCTGAAAAATTAAAAGAGGAACTAAAATTCAGGGAAACGGATGTAAAAGGAATCATTCAAAATATCATCTATCAAAGTGAGAGAGAAGAATTGAAGGCCGAAACTATTCGAGAAAAAATTTTAAATTCCCTGAATCAATTGCTAAATCATGGTTCAATTGGAGATCTTATCTTCAGGGATTTTAAAATAGAGATTAGAAAAAAGTGATAATTAATACCCTTCTTACCAAAGTATTCGGCACTAATCACGATAGAGAAATCAAAAAAATTCTTCCTGTGGTGGACAAAATTAAAGCCCGGGGAGAGGAAATCGAAAATTGGGACGATTCCCAACTTTTTGAATTAGCTGCCGAAATTAAAAACAAGGTTCAATCGGGAACGGAATTAGACGATGTATTGGTTGAAGCCTTGGCTCTTTGCCGCGAAGCGGCGGATAGACGTCTGGGAATATTAAACATTTTAAAAGACGAAATTCCCTTCGAAGAGCAAAAACTTTCAGCAGAATCCAAAGATCTTTACAGCAAGGCAAAAGATACTTTTGATGCCGAAGAGAGCCTGAAAGGTATTATGCTTCCCGGCAGTTTTTACCAGGAGTTTCGAAGCTTGTACCCCGAAAGCCGCTGGCCTTATCGTATGCGTTGCTTTGATGTGCAGCTAATCGGCGGCATTACGCTACATCAGGGAAAAATCGCCGAGATGAAAACCGGTGAAGGTAAAACTTTGGTAGCCACGCTGGCTGTATATCTAAACGCCCTCACGGGAAAAGGGGTTCATGTTATTACCACTAACGACTACTTGGCTAAAGTGGGTATGCGGGACAACTTGCCTCTTTATGAATTTCTTGGTTTAAGCGTGGGCGTTATTGTAAGCGGATTAAATGAAGAACAACGAAGGCAGAGCTATCACAGCGACGTGACTTATGGAACCAATAACGAATTTGGCTTTGATTATTTGCGCGATAACATGGCCCGAAACATCAACGATTGCGTGCAACGGGATTTGAATTACGCTATTGTGGATGAGGTGGACAGTATTTTAATTGATGAGGCCCGAACACCGCTAATTATTTCAGGCCCTGCAGAGGCCTCCACGGACAAATATTTAAAATGCGACAAGGTGATAAAAACCCTTATGAAAGAAGTCCACTATACAGTGGACGAAAAATCCCGCCATGTGGGCCTTACGGAAAAAGGGGTAAATGTTTGTGAAGAGCAGTTGGGTTTGGACAACCTTTACGGGGACATTAATACGGAATGGGTGCATCACATCACACAAGCCTTAAAGGCCAATGTTTTTTTCAAAAAAGATGTAGATTACATTGTTAAAAACCGCGAAGTGATTATTGTGGATGAGTTTACGGGCCGCTTAATGGAAGGCCGACGCTACTCAGAAGGCTTACATCAGGCTATTGAAGCTAAAGAAAGGGTGCCCATTGCCAGGGAAAACCAAACCTTGGCAACCATTACTTTTCAAAATTACTTCAGGATGTACAACAAGCTTTCGGGCATGACTGGTACTGCGGAAACCGAAGCCCGGGAGTTTTCGGAAATTTACAAATTGAGCGTGCTTGCTATTCCCACAAACAAGCCCATGGTGCGCAAAGATAGAAATGATTTGATATATAGAAGCCAGCGCGAAAAAGTGAACGCCATTGTAACCGATATAAAAAAGCGCAATGCCGATGGCCAGCCCATATTGGTAGGCACTGTTTCCATTGAAAAGTCAGAAGAAATCAGCAAGGCTCTTAGCCGCATAGGCGTAGAGCATGAGGTTTTAAACGCCAAGCAACACGACAGAGAAGCCTTGATTATTGAAAAGGCTGGTGAGCAGGGCAAAGTGACTATCGCCACTAACATGGCGGGCCGCGGTGTGGATATTAAAATCAGCCAGCAGGTTCGCGATTTGGGCGGTTTGTATGTATTGGGGACAGAACGCCACGAATCCAGACGTATCGATAACCAGTTGCGAGGCCGTTCAGGCCGTCAGGGAGATCCTGGCGAGTCTCAGTTTTACCTGTGCCTGGAAGACGATTTGATGCGTATTTTCGGAAGCGAGCGCATTGGCACTATTATGGACAAGCTGGGCGCCGAAGAAGGGGAGGTTATCACCCATCCTTTGGTAAACAGAGCCATTGCCAATGCTCAAAAGCGCGTGGAAGGCCAAAACTTTGAAATGCGTAAGCATCTTTTGGAATACGATGATGTTATGAACCGCCAGAGAACGGTGGTATACAAAGTGCGTCGGCGCATATTGCAGGGCGAAGAAGTTCAGGATGAAATTTCTTCTCGACTGGAAGATGCAGTGGATATTCTGATTTCCAATTACGGTTCTGAAAGTCAATATCCCGATAGTTGGGATTTAGAAGCCATGTATGGGGAAATTAAAAAATCCTTTAACCTGGATTATGAAATCCCGGCTAATGATATGCCAAGCTACACAGCCGATAAAGTTGTGGAAGAGGTTATTGAAAAAGTTAAAAACCGTTACCTGGAAATTGAAAACACCGTTGGCTCGGAAGACTTGAGAGAAATTGAACGCCAGCTTTTGCTTATGGTGATTGATAACTTCTGGAAGGAGCATTTGTATGCCATGGATCATCTTAAAGATGCCATTCGCTTCAGAGGCTACGCTCAAAAAGACCCCTTACAGGAATACAAGAGAGAAGGGCTGCAGCAGTTTGAAAGCACTTTGGACAGAATAGCCATGGCCACCAGTGAGCGCCTTATGCACATTGATACGGATTTTATCATGAAGCAAAAAGAGGCAATGGCCCGTGCCGAAGAATACGAAAAAATGAGAAAGGAAAAAATGCAGGAATCCGGAGCCGGTTCACAATCTGTGAGCAGAGCTCCCCAGTTCACTCCTTCTCAACCTTCCAGCTCAACTCCGAGGCAAGCAGCTCCCGCCCAGGCTTCGGCGACACAGGCTAAAACTGTTCCCAAGGTGGGCCGTAATGACCCTTGTCCCTGTGGAAGTGGAAAAAAATTCAAAAAGTGCCACGGTCAGGAGTAATGACAGAAAGTAAAGTTTCCTCTGGTTTTTTTATTTCCCTGGAAGGAATTGATGGCTGTGGAAAGTCCACTCAAATAGTTCGCCTTAAAAAAAGCCTTGAAGAAAAGGGCCTGGCCGTCATCACCATCAGGGAGCCAGGCGGATGTGTGCTTTCGGAAAAAATCAGAGGCCTTTTACTGGACAGTGACAATGGAGATGTTTCTGCCACCACGGAGCTTTTGCTTTTTAACAGCGCCCGAGCTCAGTTAATCCACGAAATAGTTGCACCTGCCTTAAAAGAAGGGAAAATAGTTTTAGCTGACAGATTTGGCTGGGCCACCTATGCCTATCAGGGATATGGCCGCGGGCTTAGTCTTGAGCACATCAATAGCTTGAGAAATATTGCCTGTGGCGATATTTGGCCGGGCTTTTCTTTTTTACTGGATATTTCCATTCCACTTATGAAAGAGCGGCTCTCAAACACAGCCAAGCCGGATAGAATGGAGCAGGCCGGAGATGCTTTTTTTCACAAGGTTCGTGAAGGTTATTTGAAAATTGCTCAAGAGAATTCCAAGCAGTTTGCAGTGCTGGATGGCAGCCAATCTGCCGATAGTATTCACCAGCAAATTTGTGAGAAAGTTTTTGCCTTTATTGGGAAAAATGGAGTTTAAGTTTGTAATTTGAGAATAGCATTTGCTTTCTTAAACCAAAAGGATTTGTTTTTTAGGGGGCAATGATAATAAAATTAATTTCTTCCATTATTTTTCGGGAGAAAGAAAAAGGATGTTAAAATGAGTTTTTCCAATGCGCAAAAATTTTATTTCACCGTGATGCTGCTGGTTTTAGGATGCGCTGTTGTTGGCCATAAAGTTTTAGCGGGTAACGAAAAATTTTCTTACGAAGATATTATTCGCCTGGAAAAGGTAGTCAATAAAGTTTCCGAATTTTACGTGGAAGAAATTGATTCCAAGGATTTGGTGGAAGCCTCCATTGAAGGTCTTCGCACCATTTTAGATCCCCACACTGCTTACTTTACTGAAAAAGATTACAACAATTTAAAAGTGAGCACCGAGGGCTCTTTTGGCGGATTGGGAATTACCATTGCTATTCGGGACCATGTACTTACCATTATTTCTCCTCTTCAGGGCACGCCCGCTTTTCGCATGGGACTTCAGGCTGGCGATAAGATTATGAAAATTGATGGCGCATCTACCAAAGGAATTACCGTGGATAAAGCCGTTGAGAAATTAAGAGGCAAACCCGGCACTTCTGTAACTATTCAGGTTTACCGCGAGGGTACGGTAGAGCCTTTGGATTTTACCGTAGTGAGAGATATTATTCGCATCCAAAGTGTGCCCTTTGCCGGGATGTTAAATGATTCCATTGGCTATGTAAAAGTCACCCAATTTTCAAAACATACATCAGATGATTTAGAACAAAAAATTTTAATGCTTAAAAAACAGGGGATGCAGGGCCTTATTCTGGATTTGCGCAACAACCCCGGAGGCTTGTTAAACCAGGCAATTGAAGTTTCCGATTTTTTCCTGGAGAAAAAAGAGTTGGTGGTTTTTACCAAGGGTCGTACCCGTTCTCAAAACAAAGAATACTATAGCGAGAGAAAACCTATTTGGAACAAAAAGAATTCTCTCATAGTTTTGGTGAATGCCGGTTCGGCCTCCGCGTCTGAAATTGTAGCAGGAGCTATTCAGGACCATGATAGAGGACTCATTATGGGCGTACCCACTTTTGGCAAGGGTTCGGTGCAAACCATTCTTCCCCTGGACGCTCAAAAATATGCTCTAAAATTAACCACAGCTTATTACTACACTCCGTCTGGCCGTTGTATCAATAAGCCCGAAAATGCAGCTCGCCTTCGCCACGAAGATGAGGACGAAGAAGAAAATGCGGATAGCGCAGCCACGGATTCCAGCAATTATTTTTTAACGGATAGCGGCCGTAAAGTATTCGCCGCAGGTGGCATTCACCCCGATGTAGAGGAAGAGGGAAATTTATACAACCGCTATGTTCGTGAATTAGAAAGAAAAACCATGTTCTTTAAATTCATAATAAAGGAACGTCCGGTTATTGAAAAGAAAGGCAGCATTAAGCAGGATTACAAAGTGGGCGAAAGCTTAATTAAAGAATTTGGTGAGTTTGTTTATGCAGACACTTCTTTTGCCAAATACAAAAGCGCTCCCAATTTAATACTGGACGAACTAAAAGAGACCATGAAAAAAGAACGGGAAGTTTTGGGCGATACCCTGCCTTCAAAAATAAACTCTGAAATTGATGACATTTCTTCCAAGCTGGATGATTTGTTAGGCAAAAAAACAAAAATGCAATTTGATGAAAACCACGATTACATTTCTTATGCTCTGAAAAGAGAATTGCTTCAGGCTGTAATTGGGGACAGCTCCAGAACCGTTCACGAATTGCAAAACGACAAGCAGGTAAAAGCCGCCATTTCCTATTTTGAAAAACCCAGCATGTATGCCCAGGCTTTAAAGAAAAAGAAATCAGAAGCTAAGGGAAAATAGACTCCTAAGATTTTTGATACACTTGAAATTGGAAGGAGATGTCTCCTTCCTTTTTTTTTGGCCCGCTGGCCAGTAGCTGATAACATGGGGGCAAAGGCGCTGCAAATACATCGCAGTTAAATTTATTGTCAAGTTGGGTGATGTATATGCGTTGGGCTAATTCTTTTTCCAAAGCCTGTTTGTAAATTTGGCTGCCACCTATAATAAAAATCTGAGAATTTTCCCCGGAAAAAGTGGCAAGGGATTTTTCCAAACTGGCAAAACAGCTTACTTCTTCGGGGACATCCAAATTTAGCCTTTGGGAAAGCACCACGTTTTTTCGATTGGGCAAAGGTTTAAACTTTGGGGGAATGGATTCCCAGGTTTTGCGGCCCATAATTACAATGTTTGTATCCCTGGTTGGCGATGGGGCGGGTTCATTATAGCTGATTTCGAATTTTTTTTCGCTTTCCCCAAGGTTATCAGAAGTGGTGATTTCCTTAAAGAATTTCATATCTTCTTTTAACCTCCAGGCCAGATCACCCCCGTAGCCCAGGCCCCGGTCCTTATCCATGGCAAATATGAGATGTATCATTAAAGCCCTTAAACGGATACTTCAAATTTTATAAAAGGATGGTGCTCGTAGTTTTCCAGAGTAAAATCTTCAAAGCTCAGTTCCCAAAATGGTTTTTTAGCAATTTTAAGGCTAGGCAGCGGTTTGGGATCTCGAGTGAGCTGCTTTTTTAAACCTTCAATATGGTTGAGATATATATGGGCATCACCAAGGGTATGGGTAAAAATTCCCGGAGTTAAGTTACATTCCTGGGCTAGCATCATTAACAAAATGGAGTAGCTGGCAATGTTAAAGGGCACCCCCAGGGCTACATCCGCAGAACGCTGGTATAGTTGGCAGTCGAGCCTTCCGTTGGCTACATAAAGTTGAAAAAGCAAGTGGCAGGGGGGCAGGGCCATTTTGGGGATATCCGCAACATTCCATGCGCTTACAATAATGCGCCTGGAGTTGGGATTGTCTTTAATCATATCGATTATTTGCTTGATTTGATCCACATGTCCTTTTTTGTATGTGTTGGTTTTTTCATCCCATTCGTAGCTGGGCCAGTTGCGCCATTGGTAGCCATAAACAGGGCCTAATTCGCCTTTTTCGTCTGCCCAGGCATCCCAAATGGGGGTGTTTTGTGTGAGCCCGTCATTGATGTTTGTGGAGCCTCTTAGAAACCAAAGCAATTCGTGAAGCACACCCTTAAAAAGTACCTTTTTGGTGGTGAGCATAGGAAAACCCTGCCTCAAATCGTATTTGGTTTGGGTTCCAAATATAGAGATGGTACCTGTACCGGTCCGGTCAGATTTTTCCACCCCATTTTCCAAAATATCTTTTACTAAATCCAAATACTGCTTCACCTGTGCCTCCTGTATTGGAAAGGTAGCAAAGCCTTTGTTCTCCTCAAAGCGTCCATTCCTTTTAGACATGGGGATAAATTCATATCTTTTAGCTTTTCTAAAAAGATTTGAGCATTTATGAAAGTTTCCACACTGGTTGTTAAAACCTTACGCGAAGTGCCTTCCGGGGCCGAAATTCCCTCCCATATATTTTTAGCCCGGGGCGGCTATATCAAACAAATCTCTGCGGGTTTGTTTTCTCTTATGCCCATGGGTAAACGGGTTATCAATAAAATTTGCAAAATTCTCCATGAAGAAATGCAGGCCATCGGCGGTCAGGAAATGGATTTGCCCCTTATTAACCCCGCCAAACTGTGGAAAGAATCGGGCCGTTACGAGGTTATTGGAGACGAGCTCCTTCGTTTTAAAGACAGAACTCAGCAGGATATGGTTTTGGCCATGACCCATGAGGAAGCGGTAACCGATTTGGCGCGAAATGTAATGGTGTCTTATAAGCAACTTCCTTTTATGCTTTATCACATAAAAGAAAAATACCGGGATGAGCCCCGGGCCAGGGCCGGCCTTATCCGGGTCAAAGAATTTCAAATGAAAGACGCCTACAGCTTTCACGCCGATGATAAAGATTTGGACGATTATTACCAAAAGGCCTACAAGGCTTATGAGCGCATTTTTAAAAGGGTGGGAATCACCCCAATTATTGTGGAATCGGATTTGGGTATTATGGGGGGAAAACAAGCCCACGAATTTATGCTGGAAACTCCCTCAGGCGAAGACTGTTTGATTTTGTCGGAAGACGGAAGCTATAAAGCCAATCAGGATGTGGCCCTTTTCGACAGAGAGTCTCAAAAAGAAGAGGCTTTGCCTTTGGAAAAAGTGGCTACGCCTGATAAAAAAACCATCGAAGAAGTGGCAGAGTTTTTAAAGCTGACTCCCAAGCAAACCATGAAAGCGGTGATGTATTTCCAGGATTCAAATTTTATTCTTGTCCTTCTTCGGGGGGATTTGGATGTAAGTGAAATGAAGCTCAAGTCCTATTTAAAAAGCGGAAACCTGCTTCCTGCCGATGAGGAAGGCATTAAAAACTTTGGCCTGGTGGCAGGTTACGCCGGGCCATGTAACCTCGAGGAATCAGAAAAGCTTAAAATCCTGGTGGATGTATCTATTTCTGAGGGCTCTAATTTTGTGACAGGTGCTAACGAAGAGGGCTTCCACTATACCAACTGTAATTTTGGCCGGGATTTTAATTCAGAAAATGTAGGTGATTTTGCTATGGCCCAAACAGGCCACAAAGCTCTGGGTTTAGGCTCCAGGCTAAAAGCTACCCGGGGTATAGAAATTGGAAATATTTTCAAGTTAGGCAAAAAATTTTCCGAATCCATGAAAGCCGAATTTTTGGATTCCAAAGGCAAGGCCAATCATTTTGTAATGGGCTGCTATGGAATTGGCGTGGGGCGTTTGATGGCGGCTGTGGCCGAGGAGCACCACGACAAATTTGGCCCCATTTGGCCCCAGGAAATCGCTCCTTTTCAAATCCACCTACTGAACATTGGAGCCGATAAGGAAGTGGTAGAAGCCACAGAAAAGCTTTACCAGGACTTGCAGGCTGAAGGTTACGAGGTTCTCTTCGACGATAGAGACGAACGCCCCGGGGTTAAGTTCAAGGATGCGGATTTGTGGGGAATTCCCCTTCGTTTGGCCATTAGCGGCAAAACTTTGGCTGAAAATTCCTGTGAATGGAAATTAAGGGCCAATAAGGATTTTGAGCTGGTGCCTCTTGCGGACTTAAGCTCAAAAATCTCTAATTTTTATACTGCTTTTCGAAAATAGTTTCGGTTTTTTATCCTGCTATTTATTTTGAGGCTAATCATTTTGGCTGGGGGTCCCCCCTTTTTTTAAATGCCGGTTCGAGAGGGAATGGGCTGTTTTTTGTTGGCTTCATTCACAAAAAGGGGGATAATTTGAGGGATAGGAAAATCTTCAGCGGGATTTTTCATGGAATTTAATGGTATGCCCCAAACTCTAAATAAGAAAGCATTGGAAAAACAGATACATAAAATAACTCCGAATGCCCTTAAAATTGTGGCGCCTACATTAAAACGGGATCTGGAAAATCAGGGAATTCCCAACAACGAAAAGCCCAAAATCCTAAATGCTGCAGAGCTAAAAAAATTGGAAGAGCGTGTTTACAGAGATATTAAAAAGTTTGATAAAGTGCGAAGGCTGCCTTATCACAATGTGCAGCACACCATGCATGTTTATAAACGCACCCGCTCTCTTTTAGCTAAAGCTTCCCTCAACCAGTCCGATGAGCAGGTGGTCAAAGTGGCCGCGCTTTTCCATGATTACGAACATGGCATTCGGGATGGAAAATTGCCTAAAGACGGCCTTAGCTTTGAGGAACGTTCGGCCAGCCGGGCTGATGAAGTGGCCTTGGAACTTGGTTTTAGCATGGAACAAAGGCTTAAATTATACGGTGCCATTATTGGAACCACTTTTTCCGATCCAAATATAAGACCCATGACTTCGCTGGAAAAAATTTTAGTAATTGCGGATTTGGGGGGCTTTAACAACAGTTCAAAAAACTGGCTCATTGAATCTTTATGCGTAACCCAGGAAATTCCCAAAGCCCACAGGCCAAAAGATGTTAATGCCTGGCTTGTGGAACAGCAAAAATTTTTGAAGTATGTGAAGTTAAAACTAACTCCTGAAGCAAAAGATCTTTCCTGGAACGAAGCCCTTGAGAAAAAAGACAGGCTAATAAAAAAAATGATGGAAAACCCTCATTTCCACAAAGGGATAAAGCCTGTGGTTAAGGAAATCGAAAAAGCCTTGCGCTAATTTTTTAAAACCCTATTTATCAGAAAGTGTTTCGGGGTTTTTTAGGGGTTTCGGACCCTGTGCTGTGCACCCTTTTTCTTTTGGATTCAAAGGTGTCGCCAATTTGATTTAAATTCCTTTGAGTAACATGGGAACCGTCGCACACCTCGCTGGGGGCGTATTGTAAATTGAAAAAATCTTCGGCCACTTTGGAACAAAAATCTCCGGCCCGGTTTCCGCTGACTTTACAAATCCTAACTTTTGCCACACCAGGAGGCACATCAAAATGTTTAATGGGCAAATCCTTATGTATTTCGCTCATAATCCCTAGCCAAATTGGAAGGGCGTCGGCAGTACCTGTGTGGCCTCTGCCCATGGGCCGGTGATCGTCAGCACCAATCCATACCCCGCAGGTGTAGTAGGGAGTGTAGCCAATATACCAGGCGTCGGTTTCATCGTTGGTGGTTCCGGTTTTTCCTCCAGAGGGCATGTGAAATCCGCTGGCCCAAACGCTGGCCGCCGTTCCTCTGATATTTACATCCGTCATCATGGATAGCATCAGGTAAGCAGATTGTTTGCGAATGGCCTCATGAGTTTTGGGGATATTTTGAAAAATGACTCGGTTGTCTTTGTCGTTAATAGTTTCAATACTGTAAGGCTCGGGGCGTATACCCCCGTTGGGAAAAACCGTATAGGCGCTGGTCATTTCTAAAAGAGAGGCTTCTCCAGCCCCGATGCCGATGGACGGCACGGCGGGAATCTGCCCTGTTAAGCCAAAACGCCGGGCATAATTGACCACAGTTTTGAGACCGTATTTTATCCCGGTTTTGATAGCCGGTAAATTTTTACTGCGGTAAAAGGCTTCTCTCATGGTCATATCCCCGTCAAAAACTTTTTCGTAATTTTTGGGGCGCCAGGTTTTGGTGCTGTCATCGGGATCGGGAATGGTAATGGGTTGGTCGTTTAAAGAGTCCAGGGGGGAGCCTCCATTGTCCAGGGCCACACTGTATACAATGGGTTTAAAGGAAGAACCCGGAGAGCGCATGGCCTGAATGGCGCGGTTAAATTTTGATTTTTCAAAACTTTCGCCACCAATCATGGCTTTTATGGCCCCTGTTTTATTTTCAATAACAATTACAGCTCCCTGGGCTTTGCGGTAGTGCAAGGAGTCGTGGAAGAGCTGTTTAACTCCGGTTTCCCTGCGCTTTTTCTCGAGCTCGCCGTTAATAAATTTATCCGTAAACTCCGCATACAGGGAGTCCCAATGGTTTAAAAGGGTGTCCATGGGGATTTTCATATAGCGAGGCATATTCATGTTATAAGCGGTTCTATACATAATACGCCGGCGAATTTTATTTAGATGGTTTTGGAAGCTGGTATCGGCAGCATACTGGATATGTTGGTCCAGGGTGGAGTAGATATTTACCCCTTTGCCATATATCATTTCAGCATTCCATTTTTTTTCTAAAAACTGCCGGATGTTTTCCACATAATAAGGAGCCACCAGGGAATTGGGGTTCCATACATTGGTTTCCACTTCTTTGGCCAGGGCTTCTACCAATTGAGGCTTAGTGATAACACCTTCGCTATACATGGCTCTTAATACGGTATTGCGCCTTTCTCTTCCATTTTCAGGATGTTTGTCAGGACGGTAATATTCGGGTCGCTGTAAAAGGCCCGCTAATAGAGCATATTCGCCAATGCTTAAGCTGTCCAGAGTTTTGCTGAAATATTTTTGGGCGGCGGATTGGAAGCCATAGGCCCCGGCCCCCAGATAAACGGCGTTTAAATAAAACTCCAGAATTTCTTCTTTAGTGTAAGTTTGCTCGATTTTAACAGCCAAAATAAGCTCTCTTACTTTTCTAAGGATGGACCTTTCCGGAGACAAAAACAAATTTTTTGCCAATTGCTGGGTAAGAGTAGAGGCTCCGCGGGCTCTTTTTCCAACTAAGGCAGGCATCAAGGCAGGAGGGTAGGCTCTGATATTTACTCCCCAGTGGTCAAAAAATTTGCGGTCTTCAATGGCCATCACCGCTTGGATTTGCAATTTGGGAATATCCTGGTATTCTGTCCAGATTCGTCTTTCAGTGTAAAACTCGTGAATCAAAAGGGAATCGTCATCATAAACTCTGGAAATTAGAGCAGGTTCAATTTTTTCGAGGTTTTCTAAGGGGGGAAGGCTTTGTGCAGCCAAAAAAAGTAAAACCAAAAGAGCAAGCCCCCCGGCAGCCGTTCCAGCCATGAGGACGCCCAATACCCACCAAAAAACCTTATGGTTGGATTCTCTTATTTTTTTCGGGATAGCGGCCTTTATAGACCAATTCCCATCGCGAAATTTTTTCTTTTTTTCATTCATCCCCATTTAAATTAAATATTTAAGCTCCCGATTGCTTTAGTTCGTGGATAAGGGTATATTGCCATAATCAGATAACCCCATATATATCCAAAATATTATGATTAAAATTCTTTTTTCTCTAGCGCTTTCTCTGGCTTTTTTCAACTGCGGCCCCACTGAAGACGAACCTGATGATGTGGAAGTGGATAAAGTGGAGCCAATTGCTTCCATTTCCGTTTGGGATACGGTGGAAGTGATTTTTAAAAACAAAATAAAAAAGGCAGATATAGATTTAGAAATTGTTTCCGGTGACCTAAGCTGGGAAATTAGCGGCGAAAAATCCATTCGGGTTTTCGGCAGCATGCGGACTTTTGGAAATAACCATTTTCCCGTAGGCGAGCCGGTGGCCTTTAAGGTTTTTGATAATAAAGATTCGGAAAACCCCATTGAACTGGAAACCATCTCAATTGACATTAACTCCTGGATGGATGAGGATTATTTCGATAAATCTTATTCTCAGGCAGATACTTTAATGGGAATCGGTTCCAATGCCAAATGGCTAAGCGGTCAAAGTCTGTCCAATGTTTTTAAAAGCGATGGGGCTATTATGGGCCCAAGAGATGCTAATACTATAGACTTTCAGGATTTTAAATTGGTGGTGCTAGCACCGGATGATACTCTTAACTATGCCCTTAATTGCTCCAAAGAAATGGACTTGACTTTAGAAATAATAGGCCCATATCCCATAACTGATTTTGAAGATTCTTTTCCCGGCTCCCTGGACTCCGCGGATAACAACTCCAAATATTTGGCGGCTTCAAAAAGCACCGGAGAAACGGGGGAGTTATTGGGCAAATTTGTGGTTAGTTATGGCAATCACGCCAGTTTGATACGTAATGAAGATTTGGGAACAGCTGGGGATGATCCAGGCTTTTATGTGCTGCGGATTTCCGTATCTAACCTGAGCCACGAAGGCTTTTATACTTTGAGCACTAGTCTCAACAAATTTTAGCTGTATATTAATTAAAAGAGCTAAAATATTTTTAGCCCAGTTGGATGATATTAAACAGCTTGCCCTTTATTTTTAAAATTAATTTCATAAATTTATGCCCGCCTAAGCGGGTGTGGCCAAACTGGATAAGGCATCTGACTACGGATCAGAAGATTCCAGGTTCGACTCCTGGCATCCGCAAGGCAGAACAAAGAGGTAAAATTTGAGTATCGATCAAATTGCGTCCACCATCCTAGAAAAGTTAAGAGAAATGGCCAGAACCGAAACGGTTGTGGGCAAAGCCATTGAAACAGAAAAGGCTACCTTAATTCCCGTTTCGAAAGTGACCGTGGGTTTTGGCTTAGGAGGTAACACTGGCAAATCCGAAAGCTCGGCCTCCGGCGGTGGAGCTTCTGTGGAGCCCATTGCTTTTATTGTGATAACAGACAATGGGGTAGAAGTGCAGACCTTAACCCGCAATAAAGATGTTATCTCCAAGGTCGTGGATATTATTCCCCAAGCCATTGAAAAAATTGGTAACCGGGGTAAAAAAGAAAAATCTTCTAAATCCGAAGATAAAGAAAAAGACTAGAGTTTGTCGGGTTCCGCATTTTCCCTGCGCGGTTAGTCGCCTGTCCGCCTGAATAATCCCAACGATGCGAAAGATCAGTGGGGTTCGAGGGCGAGGTGGACCTCACAGCCGCAAGGGCTCTACCCTAGAGCTCCCCTTAAGAATTGTAATGTTTGTGAATAAGGCTGCTAATAGCTTCAGGGTCTGCCGGACATTCCTTAATGGGGTTAGCGTATTTAGCGTTAATCCCATCCAGTTTTTCTTCGTGATAGCCCACTTTAAATTCTGAAAATTTAAGCCCGTGGGCTGTAGATATGACTACCACTTTTTCATCGCTGCCAATTTTTTTCTGGTCTACCATTTGGATTAAGGCCCCCAACGCTACGCCTGTATGAGGGCAGCAATAAAGGCCGGAGCGGTCCGCTAAATGGGCGGCGTTAGCAAGCTCTTCTTCGGATACCTGGTACACTTCGCCGTTGTATTTTTTAAGCGCTCTTACGGCCCGAGGATAACTTACAGGATTTCCAATACGGATGGCCGATGCCAATGTTTCACCAGCGGTCATGGCTTCAAAATTTTCAAACCCTTTTTGGTAAGCTGTAAATAAAGGGTTGGCCTTTTCGGCCTGTGCCACAGCAATTCTTGGTTTTTTGTTTATGAGCCCTGTTTCCAGCAACAGATCAAAACCATCGGCTAAAGCAGATACATTGCCCAAGTTTCCGCCGGGAATCACAACAACATCAGGAACTTCCCAACCCAATTGCTGGCATATTTCCATGGATATGGTTTTTTGCCCTTCGATGCGTAGGGGGTTCATGGAGTTGGCCAAGTAAATGGATTTGTCCTTAGTCACTTCCTGGACCATTTTCATGCAACCGTCAAAATCCGTGTCGATAACAATAACCAGGGCGCCATTGGATATAGGCTGGATAAGCTGGGCAGTGCTGATTTTCCCCTTGGGCAAAAATACAATGGAAGGAATCTGGGCTGAAGCGCAATAAGCCGCTAAAGCAGCGGAAGTGTCGCCAGTGGAGGCGCAGGCCACCGCTTTAATGTGAACACCTTTGTGTCTTAAGTAGTTTACCTGGGAAACCAAAGCGGTCATTCCCAAATCTTTAAATGAACCGGTGTGGCTGTTGCCGCAAAGTTTTACATGGAGGTCTTTAAGCCCCAAATGTTGGGAAAAGGCTTTGGGAGCTACAAGGCCAGACCAACCTTCGTTAAGAGAAACAATTAACTCCTCAGGTATGTGGGGCAAAACCCATTCGCGTTTTCCCCAGACTCCCGAATTATAAGGGTACTTGCTATCCCGGGCACGGCTCTCAAAAAGAGCCCTCCATTCGGCCGGAGTTTTTTGCTTAAGAGCTTCGAGATCGTGGGCCACTTCTAATAAATCGCCATTGCTGTCCCGGTAAATCACCTCGTCTAAAGAGTATGTGTTGCCGGTGTTGTAACCTTTTAATTGAGCCGAAAAGGGTAGGGGTGCCATGTTTTGCCTTTTTTTATCCTATATTGCTTCTGCAATTTAGCAAAAAAAAAAAATGGGTAAATAAATGTGGATTTAAAGGCGGATTTAGGAGTGAAACTCAGGAAATTGTTATATTAATCCACCTCAAAATGAAAATGAATAAAAACTTATCTCAAAAAATAAAATACAGCGCGGCATTATTTGCTGCTGCATTTCTAATTACTTCTTGCTTAACAGACGGTCCCAACCAAACGGGCGCCGAATTTTTAAGAGAAGACGGTCACATATTAAGTCGCGACCTGGATTCCATTAGTATGGAATACCCAGTGGACAGTTTTTTCACCGAATCCCTTGAACCCAGCCATTTGGGATCCTTGTATTGGCTGGTGGGAAGCGAAGAAGGTTTTGAGGCGGAATCCCGCTTTGCTTATTATGTAGCTCCCACAGTTTTGGACAGTGCGGAAGATTTAAAAATTGCCCTTCGCTTTCAATCTTTTGGGACCACTAACAGCGCCATTGCCAAAAAAATTGGCGCTTTGGACAGCCTGAAATTAATTGTCCGGGCTTTTACTTTTGATTCTTTAACTACCGAAGAGGATAAAGAGGAAATAGACGCTGAAATAAAAGACTTAAAGCTTGAAAAAGATATGTTGGCCCGGGACTATTTAGCCCTTTGGGACCCCGATAGCAATATTGTGGCTTTGCAAGGCAGTGGTGACAGTCTGGATGTTGTTTCTCAAGACACATTGACCCTTGGTGCTGTGGATTCCGGTAAGGAATTTTATACCCGGAAATTTTCATTGCCTAATCTTTTTCAGCTTTTAAAGTCCAAAGACGATGAAAATGAAGATTTGGGGCATTGGTTGTTTTTGGAAATTGATTTGGCCGAAGGGCAAGCCGATGTGGGCATGTTTCGTCTGGCCACTTATTTTGCCAACCGCGACAGTTCTCTGCAGTTTGAATGGCCGGCTAAAACTGGTGATTCTGAAAGTAACATCCGGATAAAAT
Source organism: Fibrobacteria bacterium (assembly GCA_050294405.1). Classification (GTDB taxonomy): domain Bacteria; phylum Fibrobacterota; class Fibrobacteria; order UBA11236; family JADFYW01; genus JBNKOC01. The sequence goes on from JBNKOC010000033.1 coordinate 73,728, forward strand.
TCAGCGACAAAATTACCTTTAATTACAACAGCATTTCCCCATCTCCCCGAGGTGTTTCGTATCGGTTATCCCATCCGGATTACCAAACCAATCCCAGTATTTTATCGGGCAAAGCCCAGGGATTGCACATTCTTATAGACCGCGACAACTTTTTAGAAGCTCTCGCAGAGAAAAACCCGGTTTTTAAACCCGGTAGTGAGAAGGATACTTACATCAACAATTATTTTGTTCCCTACAGCGAAATATCTGTTCCCTTTGATTCGGTTTATGTGGAAAATGACGCCCGTTTGACTTTTAATCTTATCAGCCAGTTAGACAGTGTGCTGGATAGTGGAGACGAAGCGGTATATAATGGGGAATCCGCATTTTCAAATTTTAATTTGAGCGATTCCGAAAAGTACAGCTTTACCATATATAACACTTTGAACAATAAAAAATTAGATGATTTAACGGTTAGTTTGGGCCGCGATGATGCGGGCCATAAACAAGCCTATTTTGAATATGCGGACAATGAAAAACAAAACGATACGTTATTTTTGCCCGATTCGGGAATTGTAGAATATAGCCACCGTTATATTAATAACTTAACTGTGTTGCGCGTGCAATTTTCCATTCATGTATTGGAAGACAGCAGCTATCAGTTTTTTTACTGGACGGAAAAACGAGCCACCCTTGAGCCTAATGGCGAAGGGGGAAATGTTGGTCTGGATGAAAATTACCATAAGTTTTTAAGCAATGAATCCGAAGCCTTGACCTTGCGCAATACTTATGGCATGCAACGTCTGGTTAATTTGAACTTTGATAAAGATGTGGCTTTGTTTGATTTCTTTTTTAGCCCTTCCGATGGAGCTATATTGGAAAACAGCTTGGTTCAAAAACTGGGTTACCCTGTTTTGGCCAAAGCCCCTTTGACTTTAAACGACCAAGGGAAATTAGTGGTTACCATCAAGTTGTACTTTTACGAGTTGGATCCCTAATTTTTGTGTAGAATATGAATTTGTATATTAGAGTTTTTTTACTTCTGGCGATTTATGTCATTAACATCAAGGCCGATTTTAGCCCTTTTAGCGTGAAGGGAATGGGCCTTGAAAATTCCAATTATTCGGCCCGGGAACTGGCCATGGGATACGCCGGAATGGCCTCGGTTCCGGGAGTAGGTCCTTCTATTTTAGGGGGTGCCAGATTGGCGTACAACAACCTTACATCCTTCCACGCCCTGTTAAAAAGCGAATGGGTTTATCTGGAAAGTCCCAGCACATCCAACACCATGAATGCCAATGATGTGCCCCAAATCAATTTAAACTTTCCTGCGGGATGGCTTGGCCATTTGGGATTGTCCTACCACCAAAGGTTTTTGCGAAACTTTGAATATGTATCCCGCAACCAAAATGGATTAAGTGAGAATTTGATTTTTGAAGCCGGGAATTACGAAGTTTTACTGCAATGGGCTCGTAGCATCACCCCTGCCTTTTCTGTGGGTCTGGACTACCATATGTTAATGGGAAGAGATAGAAAAATTATTGAGGCGGATTTTGAAGATGTGAATTTTGCGGATTTGGAGGGCGATACGGTTTTAACCCGCCGCAGTGGATATTATCCTTCTTTGTCCTTAATGTACCGCCATAAAAAGTTTAATGTTTCTCTTTACGGTTCCATTCCCGGAACGGTAGATGAAAAAACTACCCGGCGCATTCACAGAGAAAATAGTGATATTGAATCCAATCGCGAATTTGACCTTCCCCTAAAAGTTGCCCTGGGGTTTAACTATAAGCATTCCGTTTCTCAAAATTATGTATTGGATTTTAGCTACAGCAATTGGGATGATGAAGTGGACGCAGATGCCAACGCCTCCTGGAATTTGGGTTTTGGATATGAATATCAGGGCCAGGGTGGAAGGTATGCTTCTTATTACAAAAACATGAGCTATAGGGCAGGCCTGGGCATGGAGCGTCTTTATGTTTTAGAAGCGAACGAGTATCGCCTGACAGGCGGTCTGGGTTTTCCTCTTGGTAGCCGGGGTAGTGTAATGGACTTTGCTTTGGTTTTAGGCCAGCGTGGATCCTTGGACAAACACGATGTACGGGAAGGTTTTGTTAAATTTTACCTGTCTCTAACAGGTACCGGCCTTTGGGGAAAAACCAGCCGCCGCAGGTAAAACTTGAATCGACCTCCCAAGGATATTGGCCCCTGGAAGCGTCTTAGCTCAGATAACATATACAGTAACCCCTGGGTAAAATTTTATCACGATGAGGTTTTGGACCCCAGCGGTCGCGAATCTATTTATGGAGTGGTGGAGTTTGAAAACTCTGCCATTGGGGTTGTGGCTCTGGATGAACATGGTGATATATATTTGGTAGGGCAGCACCGCTATCCTTTGGATATTTATTTTTGGGAAATTCCCGAAGGGGGCTGTCCATCCGGGGAAAAACAAATAGATGCCGCAAAAAGAGAGCTCAAGGAAGAAACCGGGCTAGAAGCTAAAAACTGGGTGGATTTGGGCCCTGTAGCTCTGTCCAATTCTGTGAGCAATGAAACAGGAAGGCTTTATCTGGCCCGTGATTTAATACTTGGGCCCGCTGCTCCAGACCCCACAGAAAAGCTGGCCGTTAAAAAAATTTCCTTTGAAAAAGCCTATAACATGGCTATGACCGGCGAAATTTGGGACTCTCTTAGTGTTATTGGCCTTGCCAGGGCCAAATATTACCTGGATAACGAATCTTTATAGTTTTATGACCTGTAAAGGATACAATATTCATTCTTCTACCCTTTGAGGGTACAAGCGAGCTGAAAAGTTTTTACTGCCGTAATAGCTATACATGATTTTAAATCCGGCGCCTAAAATTTGTTCTTTTCCAATGGAACCAAAATCGCCGGTAAACTGCAATCTCAGTAAATGGGATTTTCCGGCCTTAAACTTGTATTGGGATAAAAACTGGCTTTGATAGCCTATTTCGCCATCTGTTTCGCGGCTGAGTAATTGAGGGGAGAGTCTTAACATTAAGGGATAGCCTTGATATATAGGCCTTATCCACATGGCAGATAAAAAATAACGTTGGACATTACTGTTTTTGCTTTCTGTTTTTAAACGGGGGTCCAATGCCAACTGCGTTCTGTTTTTGTCCTTTTGCTGAAAAGAAGCTCCCGTGGCAAACTCCATAGCGCCAGAACCAGAATGTAATTTTATCTGATACATTCCCTGCCATATGTTTCCCTCCTGATGGGCTGGGGCGTCTTTAAAGCTTCTGTCCAGCTCTTCTGCGAAATTCAACAAATTTAAACTTAAGTTATGGCTGATTCCTTTATATATGTAACGGCTTTGAACTTTATAACTGAGATATCCTCCTAAAAACTGGCTGTTGCCCTCGTAAATTTCATAGGCGGCCGGTTTGATGTATGTTGCACCCAGTTTGAAATTGATTTTTTTAAAATCAAAACCCGAATACATTCCCAATTGAACTTTGTTTAAGGGTAAAATGTTGGGCTCACTGACCAAGTTTAACCGATTGATAAAGTTGGAAACCTCCAGACTATCTTTAAGGACTAGTGCTTGCTCACTTAGTGGCAGTCGAAGCCCTGCAGATACATAAAGGTATTTTTTCAAAATGCTAAACCCGCTGGCAATATTCAAAACGGCAGGTTCTCCGTATATTCCCGATAAATTTTCTGTTTGTGTCCATTTTGATTTCAGGCCGCCGTGAAACCAGGCGAAACTGAAAGGTTTTAAACTCATGCCCCAGTATCCAATATGTTGCTGATAACTATTGGAAACAGTGTTAATATCGGCTTTTAACAGCTGGCTTTCGGCGCTTCCATATATCACCCAGGGGACGCTGCCCCCGGAAGACTCCTGGCCCATGGTCTCCCTAGGGAGCCATAACATCGCCAGGAATGCACAAATAGCAACCTGTTTCATCAATCCCGTTTTTGATTAAGGTGGTGTTTATTTTCCAGGACTCCCCTTC
>JBNKOC010000034.1:0-295461 GCA_050294405.1 Fibrobacteria bacterium
ATTTTAAAAGATGTTAAAAGGAAAAAAAATCCTAATTGGGGTATCGGGAAGTATTTCTGCCTATAAGGCCTGTGAATTAACCCGACTTTTTCGCAGGGAAGAATGCGAAGTGCGGGTTGTACTTACCCCGAGCGCCTGCCAACTCGTTTCTCCAATAAGCTTCACAGCACTCAGTGGCCACCCCGCCCGCTCGGCTATGTTTGACAGCCAATCTGAAACAGGAATGGAGCACATTGATTTAGCGCGCTGGGCGGACCATTATATTATTGCCCCAGCCACTGCCAATACTATTGGAGAATTGGCCCTGGGCCTTACAGGCTCTTTAGTTTCAAGCCTGTTTTTGGCCTATGGAAAAAAAGCCATTATCGCTCCTGCTATGAACAGTATTATGTTAATGAGCCCCCAGGTTCAAAAAAATATCCATACCCTTAAAAAATACGGCCACTATGTTTTGCCCACCACCAGCGGCGAACTGGCCTGCGGTGAGTTGGGTTTGGGTAAGCTATTGGAACCAGCATTAATTTTGGAATATGTTAAAGCCATAGATTCTTTTGCAGAGCCCCTCACTTTAGATGGCCTAAACATATTGTTAGCGGCAGGCCACACAGAAGAGAAATGGGATGATGTGCGCTTTTTATCCAACCGCAGCAGCGGTAAAACGGCTCTGGCTATAGGGCGTATGGCCAAATTGTTCGGTTCTAAAACCACCTTGCTCAAAGGTAAAATGGATGGCCAAAATACTCTTGACTTTGAATCGGGAATGGATACGGTGGAACCTTGCGTTAGCACCGGCGATTTTAATAAGGGCGTAGAAAAACACCTGCCTCATTGCCAAGTTGTTGTAATGGCCGCCGCTCTGGCGGATTTTGTTCCCAACACAGCAATTAAGGGCAAAAAAAGCGCCAGTTCCAAAATTTCCGCAATACAGGTAAAAGCCGGGGCTAATGTTATGGAAACAGTACATAACAAAAAAAGCAAAGGCCAAATTATAATAGCCTTTGCCCTCCAGGAGGAAGGCTCGGAAAAATTGGCCCTGGAAAAATGGGCCAAACATGAAGCCGATGTATTGGTCATAAACACTCCCCTGTCCAAGATCGCCGATGAAGGCTTTGGCAAAGATAACATCAGGGCATGCCTATTGCTAAAAAAGGATTGGAAAGGCTTTGGCAAAAAAAATAACGCGCCCAAAATGAAATTTGCGCGAATGAGTAAATACCAGTTGGCTTATGAATTAATGTCCGCTGTTTCAAAATTAAGGGAGAATGTTTAGTGGCAGCCACCCTGTCTTCCTTAAAAAATTACCTGAGTTGGCAAGCCGAACTGGGTGGAGAAGATTTTATTTTACCCGAAGAAGTGGCCACGCTGCTCAAAGCCCAAAAAAGAGAAGGCACTGCGAAGCCAGCCCCATCTCAAAACCCTTTTGAAGCGCAAAATTATTCTTCTGGAGGAACTTGGAAAAAGCCCGAAAGCCAGGCCAAAAAACTGGACAGCAAATTAAGCCTCTTGCAACAATTTCAGGCCATTACAGAGGGCCAGACTAAAAAACCGGTAAAAACAGAGCAAATAATTGAAGAACAAGCAAAAAGCCAAAGCAGTAAAGCCGCCCCTTCTAAACCCAAGGCTAGTTTAAACATTCAAAATCTCGAATCCCTTCTGGAGGAAATCCAAAAGCAGGGCTTGCACAGCCACAAAAAATTGGGTAAAACAGTAGAATTTCCTGTAATTAAACCAAATGGGCCTAGCCCTTCTCCTCTGTGCCTGGTTTGCGAAGCGCCTTCCGAAGAAGATTCTGCGCTTGGAGAAATTTTGCGGGGAAACCAGGGCGAGCTTCTGGACAAAATGCTAAGGGCTATAAACCTGGAAAGACATAACATTTACTGCAGCGCTATTGTTAAAAATGAGGAACTCAGCCGGAGCATTTTTTTAACCCAAAAGCAAAAGCATTTGGAGTTGCTTTTTCACGAACTGCGCTGGGTGGGTTGCAAACAAATTATTGCCTTGGGTGAAAAAGCCAACCAACTTTTACTGGGCAGTCCCAAGCCTCTCAGCGCTTTGAGGCAACAAAACCATTCTCTAATAAAAAATGATATACTAAATGGGGTATCTGTTTTTAGTCTGGAGCATCCGAGCCTCCTTTTGGATAATTTGGCTAAAAAGAAAGAGGCCTGGTTGGATTTACAATGGATTCAGAAACAAATACAATGACCATGTCCGGAATGCCCGGCAAAAACATCCCCCATGCTGTGGATGTGGAGCGGCAAATAATCGGCGGTATGCTGCGGGATTCAGAAGCTATTTTGCTGGCCTCAGAAAAGCTAACCGGCGATGATTTTTATTTAAACCACCATCAAATTCTCTATTCAGTCATAACGGAAATGTTTGAAGAAAACAAACCCGTGGATTTGATAACATTGACAGATACTCTTAACCACAAAAAACTCCTTCCCAAAATTGGCGGAGACAGTTTTTTAATGGAGCTTTCTGCAGAGGTGGTGTCCTGGGCCAATATCAGCTTTCACTGTGACATAGTCAAAGAAAAATCGCTAATGCGCCAATTGATTAAGGCATGCAATGATATTTTAAAAAATTGTTACGATGGTGAAGAAAAAGCGCTTGATGTATTGGACGGCGCCGAATCCCAGATTTTTAAAATTGGAGAAAATCAGGTTTCGGACAGTATGGAAAATATTGGCTCCGCCTTAAAATCCACTTTCCAGCTAATTGAAAAATACTCCAATATGGAAGTGATGGGAGTCCCTTCAGGCTTTTTAGATTTGGATAAATTAACCGGTGGATTTCAAAAAACAGACTTAATTGTTTTAGCTGGCCGGCCGGCCATGGGAAAAACAGCCGTTACTCTCAGCATGATGGCCAACGCGGCATTGCGCAGCAAAAAAACTATCGCCTTTTTCTCCCTGGAAATGGGTAAAGAACAATTGGTGCAAAGAATTTTGTGTCGGGAGGCCCGCATCAATTTGCAGGCCCTGCGCACTGGCAGATTGCCAAAATCTGAGTACAGCAAGCTCCTGGATGCCGCAGGTAAATTGCACGAAGCGCGCATATACATCGATGACTCTCCCAATCAAACTCCCCTGCAAATCCGCAGTAAATGCCGTCGCCTAAAACAGGGCAAAGATGGACTGGATATGGTCATCATCGACTACCTCCAATTGATGTCTGTAGGAGGCCGGGTGGAAAACCGCACGCAGGAAATCTCACAAATCAGCCGCTCCTTAAAAGGATTGGCCAAAGAACTGGAAATACCAGTTATAGCCCTTTCCCAGCTAAACCGCTCGGTGGAATCCCGCTCAGACGGCAAGCCCATGTTATCGGACTTAAGGGAATCGGGAGCCATCGAACAGGACGCGGATATTGTGCTTTTTATCTTCCGCGAAGAAGTTTACAAACCCGACGATCCTACTCTTAAGGGCAAGGCGGAAATAATAATCGCCAAACAAAGAAACGGCCCCACCGGTGAGGCCAATTTGACCTTTGTGAGGGAATATGCCTCCTTTGAAAACTTTTCGGACCGACCGGATATGCAAGGTGATTTTTAGACTATGAGCCAGCGCCCAGCCAACCCTGTCCTGCAAATATTCAGTAACATAGGTTATCTGGGCCTTTACGCCCCTTACCGTTTTGGAGAAGCTCTGGTAAAAAACATCAGCAAATTAGGCGAAGTATTTTCCCTTTTAGGGCGGATTATTTTTCGCTTTCCCCTGTTTTTTAAAAACCCCAGCATTACCATCCAACAAACAATGGACATTGCCATATCCGCCCTGCCTCTGATCTTTGTGGCCTCCTTTTTTACAGGGGCAGTGGCAGCCGAATCAGCCAGCTATCAATTCCGCAATTTTATACCGGATAGATACATTGGAACGGCCATTTGTTTATCTGTTATTTTAGAGTTGGGCCCTGTGTTAACTGGCCTGGTTTTAGCCGGGCGCACCAGTTCAGCCATAGCCGCCGAAATAGGCAGCATGAAAGAAAAAGAAGAACTGGACGCCATGAAAGTGCTCAATTTAGATCCCCTTCGCTATTTGGCTATGCCCCGCTTATTGACCTGTGTCATCATGTTTCCCGTGCTTTCTATTATTTCCAGCTTTTTGGCTATCCTCGGGGGGTGGATTGACGCCGTTACCCTATTGGGGGTCACTACTCATACTTATATATTCGGCCTGCGCTTTTTATTCGACCCCTATTACATTGTGGTTTCGCTAACCAAGGCAGTGGTATTCGGAACCATTGTCTCTCTAATTGGATATTATTACGGTCTGACCTCTGGAGCTGGAGCAAAAGGCGTGGGAAAAGCCACCATGACCTCCGTAGTGACCTCCAGCGTTTTAATTTTAATATGTGATTTTATTATTACCTATGTAATGTTATCAGGAATCCGCGGATGAAATACATTGAGCCAGATACCCCCAAAGACGATTACATTATCGAACTTTGCGACCTTAAAAAAGCCTTTGGCAAACAACAGGTTTTAAGGGGGGTAGACCTTAAAATCCGCCGGGGAGAAACCATGGTGGTCATCGGCACTTCCGGGGGTGGAAAATCCGTAATTCTAAAACACTGTATCGGCCTTTTACAACCCGACCACGGCGAGGTAAAAGTAGATGGCGTCACCATCAGCAGCCCCAATCATATTGACGCCAAAACTATTAGGAAACGCATGGGAATGTTATTTCAGGGGGCGGCGCTCTTTGATTCTATGAATGTAGGTGAGAACATCAAGTTCGCTTTAAGGGAGCACGACAAATCCTTAACAGAGGCCCAGCTCGATGAAATTGTGGCGGAAAAGTTAAAAATCATTAACCTCTCCCCCGATTTTAAAGTTAAAATGCCCAGTGAATTATCCGGCGGCATGAAAAAAAGATTGGGCTTAGCCAGAGTTATTGCCCTTAATCCCGAAATTATCCTATACGATGAACCCACCACAGGCCTTGACCCCATTACATCAGATGTTATCAACGATCTCATTATCGACATGCAGAAAAAACTCCATGTTACCAGTATTGTGGTGACCCACGACATGGTTTCGGCCTACAAAATCGCCGATAGAATCGCCATGTTGTATCAAGGCAATATTATTTTTGTAGGAACTCCGGACCAACTAAAAACCGTGCAAAACCCCTATGTCAGGCAATTTGTAAACGGACAGCGCTATTTGCCCACAGACCCCGTCTTGGACAGGGCCAGAGAGGAGTTCAGCCGAGTGGCGGACGATGCCATCGACCGACGTTAGCATTTTTGGGCTTCATAGCCACTAACATCTCAATTCAAATCCTCTTTTTTTTCTTTGAAGGCCAGCTGCTCTTCCAGGTTTTGATAGAGGTTGTACCTCCATAAAATTTCTCGCACGTATTTAACCGCCTCCGAACCCCGGCAATAGCCGTATTTTACCACGGGGTCGTAATAAAAATCAGGCTCGGCCTTTTTAAGCAAATACTCTTCCACATTGTCTTCCCAAATTTCGGGGTCTTTTCCATATTTTTTGGCCAACCGCTGGGCATCCCGAATATGTCCCGGCCCTGCATTGTAAGAGGCCAAAATAAACTTCAGTTTTTCCTGCCCCTCCGGCATATCCTTCCAATGGTCTTCCAGATACTGCAAAAATTTTACTGCCACTTTTAAATTGTCTTCGGGCTCGGTGTACTCTTCGATTTTAAAAAGTTCTGCGGTGGTGGGCATTACCTGCATCAACCCCACCGCCCCTACCCAGGATTCACTGTTGGGCTCAAAACGGGACTCCTGAAAAGCCTGGGAGGCCAGTAACATCCAGTTCCAGTTAAGCTCTTTGGCAGCGGATTTAAAAAGGCTGTCAAAAGGCGATATACTTCCCCCCTCTCCAAACATTAGCCCGCTGGTAAGCCTTTCTTTAAAGGCGCTGCGGTTCTTAAAATATTTATTGTATATGAGGTTAAAACGGGGATCTTGATTTTGTTTGTGCTCTTCCATCCAGTCGTTAATCTGGGCCAACAACTGCGGGGCATTTTTGCGTACCGCCCAGGCAATGCGCTGGGGAAAGCTCACGGGAGTTTTACTGTCTAAAATTGGAAAAATGGCATTATAACCGGACACCACATTTTCATCACCCAAAGTTAGGGCAATATCCCCCTCGGCCACCTGCCGGATAAGTTCGGCCTGGTCCATATCCTCTCCCACCTTCACGATTTCAATAATACCCCCAATTTCATGGCTTAAATTTTCCAACCTCTTCTCGAAAGCCGAACCTTCAGCCACATGGACTTCCCGTCCAATTAAATCCAGCGGGTTTCGAATTAGCTCCTTTTCAATTTCGTGGATTTTCATATCCCGCCAGTTTTCCGGCTTGCGCTGCACTAACATCTGCCTGGTAGACATATAGGGCTCGGTAAAAGTGGCCATGCGCAACCGGTCCAATGTTATGGACATGTTTGCGCCAATAATATCCCCCTTGCCCGTTTTTAAAAGGTTAAAAACCTGGCTCCAACTGCGAGGCACCTTGATTTCCAATTCCACATCCAGATAATCCGCCAAAAGCCTTAACATTTCGTATTCATAGCCCATGGGCTTGCCTTTGTATATGAAATAATTGTTAGGATCGTAACGGCAAAGGGCCACCAGTTTTTTGCGCTCCCGGATTTTATCCAGGTCAATCACAATATCCGACTTGGTTTCCAGCTTTCCCTGTATCACCACGGGCTCACCACAGCCCCAAATGAAAACAAGCAACGCCGCCACAAGCAGCTCCCGAATCCTGCCAACCGCCATCAAATTACCCGCAAAATCTTGTGAAATCCTTTATCCCATTATACTCCTTTCGTCTTTTAAATCCCTAAGACTTCGAGGCCTATTCCAAATTTTTTCGGGCTTTTTATTTTATGGCCGGGTAACAGCCAAACCCGGCCCCATAACTTTTCTTTTATCCTCCTGCAGGACATTTGGAAACCCCGTTTTTACTCCGAAAATGAAAGGGGAATGGTGACCACATCATTTCCTTTGGCTGAAATGGAGCTAAAACGCCAGTCCTTGAGCTTTTCCAAAATCTGCACATCAAAGGCTGGAACCTTGGTTGTGGACCCAACCTTTTTTACGGAAACTACCTGACCTGAGGGGCTAATTTCAATGCGTACCCTAAGCACTCCTGAAAACCCTGGATTTTGTTTTAAATGGAGGTTATAAATATGACGTAAACCTGTCATATGCCCCCTTACCGTGCGCATGATTTCAGAAAGAGAGCGGCGGGTATTTCCCTTTCCCATTCCAATTTCTGTGGCTGACCCAGCGGAAACGGGGTCCACCAAAACGGGCTTGGTAATTTCCCTTTCCACTTCAAAAGGCCTATCCAGGCTGAACTTGTCTCCGTTGCTTATTCCAAGGGTAATACCCACATTAAACTTTTCAATAAATTTTCCCTTTCGGGCATCGCCGATGCGGCTGTTGGCCAGCTTTTCCAGGGAGTTGAGCCTATTAAAAACCTTTTCGATATCCTGGGTGTTTTTTTCCAAAACTTCTGCAATTAAATCCGAGCGGGAATTCTTTTTAGAAAAAATTTCCTCAACTGCCGCCACACTGGGAGCCACTTCGGGCCTTCCCTGTCCCTTTGCTTGAGGAGGAGTTTTAGATTTTTTTTGGGGCGGTAGCTGGTTTAGTTTTGTTTCCCTGGGAGGAAGAGCCATTACAGTGACCTCATCCTCAGGCCTTGATTCTGGTTCATAAATAATTGGATGAAAAATTATTTCATATGCATAAGCCAGATACATACCCAAGGGCACAGCTAAAAAGGCGCACAACAGTGATATTCCCAAAACGTTTTTGTTGGACTCCAACTCCCACTTTTTATCAAGCTCTGATTTTTCAGGGGAAGCGGGTTTAATGGTTTTGATTTTTGGCCATAACATATGAACCTCCTTTTAAGGAAATGATCGGACTTTATCTTAAAACAAATAGCCTGGAAACCAGCCGGAAGTAACTGGCTGCCACGAAATCTTATAAACCAAGGGCTAAGAACCCACTCCGGCGCCCCGGCTCAAGCCGCGGTTCTAATATCCTGTGAAACCCCTATAAAGGGGATAAATGCTAACTATGGATACCCAACCTCATAGGGTATTTTTACCATTTCTACGGGGTTCTCGTTGAAAAACTGGTTGAACACAGCTATGAATAAATTATATTCTTTTATATTCAAGGTATAAAGTTTGCGCTCTGCTTCATCTAAAATATGGATTTCCTTATTTTGCGAATTTAGCGGGGAGTGCACTTCCAGTAGAATATTTGCGGGTTTAAATGAGCCCTTTAAAAATCCGGGCTGGGATAAAATTTTTTCCACTTCAGAAAGGCAAAGCGAAGCGGGGATTCGCCAATTTTGTTTCCCTTCCATTTGGGGGTTTTGCTTTAAAAAACGGCTGCTTTCCCCAAGGATTAGCCTTGGAGTTTGCCCGCCTACGGAGGAACTTAGTCCAACATCTGAATTGTCCTGGAACAAACCTAATATGACCAGTTTTTCCCGGAGGTTATCACCACGGGGGCTGGAGAAAACCACCACAAAAACCACCGATATGATTACTAACAAAATGCCAAACCAAATTTTAAGAGGCATGGGAAGCGGTTGTAGCCGCCGCCTGGGTGTTGATATTCCCCCGGAACTTTTCAATAACATATCCGCTTCGGCCCTGGTTATTTTTTTGTGGGCCAACATGCTGAGTATTTTTTCTTTTTCCACAGGGCTTAACATAAATATGTTACCGGCGTAAATCCTCAATGCGGGAAGCGGCTTCGCTGGCGCTCATTTGGCCGCGGTCCAATTCATCTAAAATCTGCACGCGCTGTTTTTTTCTCTTTTCCTCAGCCTCGCGAATAATCTGGGCAATTTCATCCAGGCGGTTTTTTAAAGTGGGATAAGATATATCCAGCTCTTCGGCCACCTTTTTCAAATTGCCGCCGTGGAGAACCAAAAGCTCCACCAACCGCAGATGATCGCTATCGATTTGAAACAAAATGGGAGTGGTGAAGGCGCCCTCCACCGCAAAGCCCGAACTCAAACAGCGCACGCGCTCGATTTGAATGGGACCTTTTAATATTTTAAAAACGTCTGAAATTTTCATAATGCTCTCTTTTTTCTAAGCTACGATTCAAAAATTAAAAAGTCAAGCTATATTTTTTAATTTTATTAAAATTTATGACTTATTTTTTAAATATTATTTAACTTGAGTTTAATTTTTTGGGCTTTGATGTAACAGGGTTCCGCTGCTAATTCCAACAAGGATTTTAATATTAACGCCGAAAAATGAGCAAAGAAGCCTTTTTTTAAACCTCTTTGCCTCAAATTCGAATTCGCCCAAACCTAATTGATAGCCACCGAAGCATCGGAGCGGGGAGCCTGGTCGCAGATACCCGCCGCATAGCGCGCTTCAAACTCCTGATAAAACTGGTTGGCAATGTTAGCATCGTGGATAATAAGCAGGTTTTCATCATTAACATTGTCACCGTTGTTAGACCAGTTGGTGGAGCCCACAATTACCGTGGGATCGCTATTTGTATTGACATCTATAATCATGGATTTGCTGTGTAGTTTTCGGGACTCGCCATCTTTACATATGGGGGCCTGGTTGGCCCAGCGAATATTTTGGTTTTCCGTGTCTGCGAAAGGAGGCGTACGGGTGACGCCCCACATATCCACCGAGGCGCTCCACCATTGGTTCCAAAAATTGGAATCAAACAAGCCACGTAATTTAAATCCGGTAAGGCTTCCCTGATTGTCTTCATAACTGCCTTCCCATTTGAACTTTAATTCATTCGTTAAATCCTGGCGGGAAAAAGCGAATATGGAAAAGTCCAGGGAGGAATCCGCTCCGGTTTTTACAGTCTCCACTACTTTTTGCATGGCGCTGTCCCCGCTGCTAAAATAAACTTCCACTTTTTTACCGCCGATATCCACAATATGCTCGGTGTTGTCGGACTTGCGGTTATGGTAATTGGCGAGTTTTGAATCGGGTATGAGACTTGCGCTTCCCCACATTTCGTTAAACTCTTCCGTATATATTTTAGCCAGCTCGGGGCTGTTCAACACCACCACATGTTGCTGGTTGCCATCTAAAATCCCGTTCTTCATATTTTCTTCGGAACCGTACAAACCCGTTACCGTAAAATTCCAGGAGCCGGTAAATACATATTTTTCATCCACAACTAAAAACTTGTTGTGCATTTGCTCGCCTCCCTTGTAGTAGCTGCCGTCCTCTTTTTGCTCTCCTTCGGCGATCAAATAACCGCTCACGCTATCACGGGAGATTTTTAAAGTTTTTTTATCGGGCAAGGTAGATAAATCCGGGAGCCCCATGGACATCCGCAAACTGGAATCCTCCACGGCAAAAATGGGGGCGTCGCTGAATATATGTATATCATCCGATGTGCCTCGTTTTAAATCTTTGCCCAAATACATTCTTTCCAAACAGACCCGCATTTTGTCGTATCTATCCACATGCCCCTCATCCCCTGGAAATTTGGCGTCGGCAATGACCCGCACCTCCACACCCAAAGCCGCTCTTTCTACCAAAGCGGCCACAATTTTGTCCAGATTGATTTCATAGGTGGCGAGGCTGATATTTTTAGCAGCCCGGTTAATGTATCCAATCATTAAATCTTCAAGATTTGTAGAATGGTTGGCCGTATCAAATTTTCCCGCTTTAAAAGTATGGGCGCTTTTATTGAAAAAAGCCTGAATTTTAGGTTCTGGCTTTTGGCTGTTACCCCCCATACCCTTATTGGAATCCTGCATTTCTTTTAGAGTGCTGCTGGAATCATTCTCCGAGCCGCCTTTTTTTTCCAATTGGCAGGAAAGGGTCCAGGCCAAAAACAACAACATGGTAAATAGAGATATTTGTTTTAACATATACATATCTTCCGTTAACTGTGGATTTTACAGCCAGAAAATATGTTTTAAAAGCGCTAAGCGAAACTGGAAATTAGGGGGATTTGCCTTAGCCAGGGTTATCCCTGCGCGCTTTTTTGATAGCCGTATTTTTCCATTTTTCCTTCAATTTCTTTTTTATCAAAGGGTTTGGTAATGTATTCCTGGCAATCTTCCATAAACGAGTCCATTACATTGTGGACATCATCCAAAGCGGTGGCCATAAAAACTTTGGCCTTAGGCAAATGATTCTGAAACTCAAACAAGCGAATTTCCCGGAGTAATTCATGGCCATCCAACTCAGGCATTTTAATATCGAGGTAAATTACATCGAAATTTTTTCCGGATTTGCTCTGGGATTTTATTTCCTCCATGACCTGCACGCTTTTATTAATCACCGTACAATTGCCAAAACCGCTCAACATGGTTTGCAGCAACTGGGTGTTAATAGGTTCGTCGTCAACTAAAAGAATTTTTGTCATGAAAGCTTATTTAGAGTTTTCGATATTCGAATACTTCCATTATCTTTTAATTTTAATTCAACCTCAATAAGAACAAGATATAAAAGCTAGCCCATTTTGTAAAAAACTATGAAACAAAAGTTGCATACTAAATCTGAGTTAATTCTGAATTTTTAGTATTATTTGCCTCATGTCCAAAAAAAATCTGGAATACTTTTGCCGGGAATGCGGCGCAAAATACAGCAAATGGATGGGCCGCTGCTCCCAATGCCAAAGCTGGTCTAGCATCGAAGAAAGCCAGCCAGACAAATCTGAGGAAAAACGAAAGGGCCTGGGCACCACAGGTAAAGCCGTACTCCTTAAAGATGTAGATTCCGAAGGAGCGCCACGTCAAAAAACTGGTATTAGCGAACTGGATAATGTTTTGGGCGGAGGTCTGGTTAAGGGTTCCTTAATTCTCATCGGGGGTGATCCGGGTATAGGAAAGTCCACTCTGCTGCTCCAAACCATGGTGACTTTATCCACCGCAGATATCCCCTGCTTGTATGTCACCGGCGAAGAATCTCTTTCCCAGGTAAAAATGCGGGCCAACCGCCTGCAATTTAAGGCCCCCAGTTTAAACGCCATGTGCGAAACCAATTTGGATATAATCCTTGCCGAAGCAGTCCAGCTTAAGCCTGATATTTTAGTCATCGACTCCATACAGACCATTTATAAACCTGAGCTCACAGGTTCACCGGGCGCCGAAAGCCAGTTGAGGGAAGTAACTTTGGCCTTAATGGTTTTTGCCAAAACCCAGGGCTGCACGGTTATTTTAGTGGGCCATGTTACCAAGGGTGGACAAATTGCCGGGCCCAAAGTCATTGAACATATGGTGGACACCGTGGTGTATTTTGAAGGGGACAAACACCACAGCTATAGAGTGCTGCGCAGCGTGAAAAACAGATTTGGAGCCACCCATGAAATTGGAGTTTTTGAAATGACTTCAGGGGGGCTCACAGAAATTAAAAACCCCTCCTCCCTTTTTATACAGGATTCCGAAGAAAGAGATCCAGGTTCAGTTATAACCTGTAGCATGGAAGGTACCCGGCCCTTGCTTTTAGAAATTCAAGCCTTGGTGAACCGCACCTCCTTTTCCAATGCCCAGCGAGTGGCCATGGGTATAGATCAAAAACGACTAACCATTTTGTTAGCCCTTCTGGAAAAATTCGCCGGAGTGGAAATTGGAATGCAGGATGTATTTGTAAATGTGGCGGGAGGTATCCGTATGGAAGAACCCGCCGCCGATTTGGCTTTGGCTGCAGCCGTGGCTTCCAACCACTTAAACAAAGCTTCTCTGCCTGCCACTGTGGCTTTGGGAGAACTAGGCCTAAACGGCGAAATTCGTAGCGTTTCTCATTTAGAAGCAAGAATAAAAGAATGTATCTACCTTGGCTTTAAAAGAATCATCACTCCCCCTCTGAAAAAAAAACTGAATTTCAAAAACATTGAATTGATTCAGGTAAAGAAATTGTCCCAGGGGCTAGAAGCCATTTACGGCTAAGATAAAATCCACTATGTTTAATTTGGAATACACATCCAGCGATTGCAAAGCCAGAGCCGGAACCATAACTACCCAACACGGTCAAATTAAAACTCCCGTATTTATGCCTGTGGGAACTTGCGGCAGCGTTAAGGCCGTAGATTTTCAGCATATGCACCAATTAGGCGCCCAGATTATTTTAGGCAATACCTATCATTTGTACATACGCCCCGGGCTCGATTTAATTCAAAAGGCTGGAGGCTTGCATAAGTTTATCAACTGGGAAAAACCCATGCTCACAGACTCTGGGGGCTTTCAGGTTTGGAGCCTTCAATCCATGCGAAAGATGACCAAAGAAGGCGTGGAGTTTCGCTCACACGTGGATGGACGCAAGATTTTATTTACTCCCGAAACCGTAATGGATGCCCAACGCATCCTGGGGGCGGATATCATTATGGCTTTTGACGAATGCCCGCCCTACCCCAGCAGCAAAGAAGACTTAATCCGCTCCTGGGATATTACCTTTGATTGGACCAAAAGAGCGGTAGAGTATTTGGACAAAAACCCGGAACACTACGGACACAAACAAAATTTTTTCGGAATTGTACAAGGGGGCACCTATAATGAGCTCCGCCAAAAATCCATGGAGGACTTGATTCCTTTGGACCTGCCCGGTTATGCCCTGGGTGGACTTAGCGTGGGGGAACCCATGCCCATCGCCTATGATATTGCAGACCATTGTAGCAATACGTTGCCAGCACACAAACCCCGCTATGTTATGGGTGTAGGTACGCCCACGGACCTCTTGGAGTTTGTGCGTCGGGGCATTGATATGTTTGATTGCGTAATACCCACCCGAAATGCCCGAAACGGTATGGTGTGGACCTGGGAAGGCGTATTACATTATAAGGCCGCCCGCCACAAAGAACAGTTTGATATTCCACTGGATAAAAATTGCAGCTGCTACACCTGTAAAAACCATTCGAGAGCTTACTTAAGACATTTGTTCCATGCCCAGGAGCTCACGGTTTTACAATTGGCTTCCATCCATAATCTCCATTTTTTCTGCGAGCTTATGGCCGTATCCCGGGAAAAAATTCTTTCCGGAGATTTTGAAAAATGGAGCAGCGAACTGCTTCAAAAATGGAAGCAAAAAAAGGCTGTGGAGTAGTTAGCCTCAGCTTTGGGAATTGGGTTTAGGCAATAACCTTATTTACCGGATACTCCACAATGCCGGAGGCCCCGTTCTTTTTCAGTAGGGGTATAATTTTTTTCACATCCGCCACATGCAAAATAGTTTCCAAAGCAACCCATCCTTTATCGGCAAGAGGGCTTACAGTGGGATTGTGTAGAGCCGGAAGCACTGCTAATATTTGCTCTAGCTTTTTTTCTTCCGCATTGCATTTTAAGCCCACATAATTTTCCGCGTCTAATGTGCCCTGCAAGAGCATTTTGATGTTTTCAAATTTTTCCTTTTTCTGCTTATCGGCATAAGCCGCTTTATTGGCAATTAGAATAGTGGAAGTTTCCAAAAGCGTGTCGATAATTTTAAGGCGGTTGGCCCTTAAAGACGAACCGGTTTCGGTAATGTCTACAATGGCATCTACCAAGCGAGGAGGCTTGACTTCGGTGGCGCCCCAGCTGAACTCCACATCAATGGGAATTTTTTTCTTTTTAAAATAAGCCTTGGTGGTGTTGACCAATTCCGTGGCCACTCTGCCATTTTTTAAATCTTCGGGTTTTTTAAACTTGGAGTCTTCTGGCACCGCTAATACCCAGCGGCATTTTTGGCGGCTGGCCTTCGAATATTCCATTTCACAAACAGTGACCACTTTGGCTTTATTTTCCACAGTCCAGTCGTAACCGGTAATTCCCGCATCCAAAACGCCCTGTTCCACATAACGGGGGATTTCCTGAGGCCTCATAAAAATTAAATCCAATTCGGGATCATCGCAGGAAGGGTAATAAGATCTGTCGCTGACTTTAATATGGATACCCGCCTTGCGAAAAAGTTCAACTGTTGAGTTTTGCAAGCTTCCTTTTGGCAATCCAAGTGATAGTTTCATTTTACTGGCTCCTTCTTGTCCCCTTATTTAGAATTTTTTCCCTGATTTTTCCAATGACCTTCAAAGCCTATTTTGGCCAAATTATTTTGCAAAATTTACTCTGCTTTGTCCTTGCAAATGTAGCCTTGCCAATGATACCCTACTGGAAAATTGAGATTTGTCCAAATCAATCGAGGGAAAAATGAGAGAATCGGTGGTAATAATTAATAAAATCAGGGTGCTGGGATCTTTAACCTATAAGGCCCTGCAAATCAGGGGGTACTCCAATATTGAGTGCTTTACATCCATAGAAAAAGCTGAAAAATGCATTATGGAAAAAGAAGAGGGTTGCGTGGTTATTTTGGAGTTGACCCCTTCCTGGAATAAACAAAGAGAGATTGAGTTTGTAGATAACATCAAAGCTTATCAACTCATAAAACCTATACATGTTATCTGCACCTCTGAAGAAGTGGAACAAAACATGTTCAGAGAGTTTTTAAAACACGGCTGTTCTTCAATCGTATTTCAGCGCTTTGATTTATTGAATTTCGGTCTTGAATTGGATGAGGCCATTCAGCAAAACTTCGCCCACGCAAACATCCGGGTATAAGCTATTTGCCAAAGAAACACTCTATTGAAAATCTTTGCGGGAAAACCAAACTCCTGCCAAGGATAAGAAAATAGTCACAAATAGTAAGCCGTATAGACTGGACAAAATAATTTGCTGCATGGGCACCGGATAATGGTAAACCGCTGCCGCCTTTAAATTAAAATGTTCAAAGTTGGGAATTATCCAATACACTCCAGTGGCTAAATCCTGAGCCCAGGCCGGAAAACCTAATCCCCCAGGCGCTTTATCCCCGTATTTTTGAATGGCGGCTATATGCTGGTGAACTTCATGTGACAAATGTCCCGCAATAAAAACTCCCAAGGTAAATAAGGCGCTTAATATAGCCGTGCTAAAGGTGGAAAACAGCAAGGCAACGGACAAAAGCACTAACATTTCCAAATAAATAAAATAAATTGCCGCTAGCAATTGCAGGCTGGGAGCGATGCCGTTTATAAACATTATGAGCAGCAAAAACACAAACATCCCGCATAAATTTACAGCCATTACGGCGGCAAGACCTATAAATTTACCCAGTAATATATGCCATCTGGGTAAGGGCTTGGAAAGAAGGGTTAAGATGGTTTTGCGCTGCATATCTCTTTGCATGGAAGCTATCCCCAAAAACACGGCAAAAAACAAAGCCATCAGCGACATAACTCCCAAGCTAAAATCCTGGATAACCTTTTCCTTGGCAAATACGCTCCAATCCCCCATTACCAGTGAAAACAGCATTAGGCCAAGGGCAAAAAATAAAATGTTGTATAATATTTTATCCCGAGCTGCTTCTCTGAAGACATTGCCCGCAATGGCCGCAATTTTAAGCATGGGTATCCCCCACTAAATTGGAAAACAATTCTTCCAAAGATTGCTGGCTTTCTTTAAGGGATTGAATTTCCAGCCCAGAGGACAAGCACCATTTTAAGAATTCATTTTTATCTTCTTCATCTTTGCAACTGTATTTGTGTTGCGATTCGTTCCAGACTCCGGTAAAACTTTCCGGCAGTTCTTTTGGCCCGTTTTTTAACTTTACAGTAATTTCCTTTTGCGTATTTTGCATGATAACATCCATTGGGCCGGATGTTTTTATCGTTCCCTTGTGAATAATGGCTATGTGGCTGCAAATAGCCTCCACATCGGAAAGCACATGGCTGGAATAAAATACGGTGGACCCGTTTGAATGAAGGGCTCTCAAAAGATTTTGAACTTCCATACGTCCCAGAGGATCTAATCCCGACATGGGTTCATCCCAAACAACAAGTTCCGGCATATGAAGGACAGATTGAACCAGGCCCAGTTTTTGAACCATTCCTTTGGAATAGCTTTTCACTTTTTTATCCAGCCAGTTTTTATCCAGCTTGATGATATCCAATAACATTTCTGAATTTTTTTTAATTTGGTTGTTATTTAAGCCCGCCAGTTTTCCATAAAACTTAAGAGTTTCGCTCCCGGTTAAATAATCAAAAAAGTATGGCAGTTCAGGTAAAAAGCCAGTGTTTTTCCTGGCCGAAGGCTTGGTGCTATTCTCACCCATAATGGTTACACTGCCATTGGTGGGAAACAGCAAACCCATTAGCATTTTAAGGGTAGTGGATTTACCTGAACCGTTTGGACCCAGGTATCCATATATAGAACCCTTTTCCACCACAAAGCTAACATCCCGCACAGCCTGAACAGCCTTTCTAAAAAAGCCTTCGTAATAGGTTTTTGCCAGCTGGTTAAATTCAATCATTCAAATATGTAAGCTATTTGTCTTTTTGATATTTTAACACAAAACCCAACATGCGGCCCAGAAAATAGGCCAAAACAGATAAGGTAAGCATGGCTAGCGCAAGTTGGTTTGCAGGCACGGGGTTTGAAAAAAAGGGCAATTCGTATTGAGGTTTTAACTTGAACAAAACCCCTGTTAAAAGGATTCCGCCAAACCCTAGAAATATCAGGATGTATTGAAAACTCTTTATACGGCTTGGGGATATCCCAAATGGCATAATATGGCTATCGTCCCCGTTTTAAAATGCCGTAAATTTTATGAATCAAATAGACCAAAAACAGCGCCGCTCCCAGGTACAAAATAATCGTTCCCAAAGGGCCATTTTGAATGGGCATGCCTTTGATTTTAATCAGGGGGGCATTTCCCTTTTGAAATAAAAACACCATGCTCAAAAAAAGGAGGCCCATTCCGGCGTAGCGGAACATTAAAAACACGGAAAAAGGCTTCTTTTTAGCAAATTCATCAAATTTTTGATCTTTTTGGGAAATATTGTCATCCATTTCCATAATATAAGATTTTTTGCATCAAACAATTGGTTATTTCAACCCACTTGTTCCCTGTTCGGGATTTTTTAAATTTTGCCCCTTAAATAATGGAAAACAATAAAACCATCGCTGTATACACACTTGGATGCCGGGCCAATCAGTTTGATAGTGAATCGCTGTTTGAAGACTTTAAGTCAAGGGGCTATCAAAGAGTGGAGGAACATCAGGACGCTGATATCCATTTGGTAAATACTTGTACGGTAACGAACACTGGCGATAAAAAAAGCGCCCAGTTATTAAAAAAAATAATCCGGGAAAAAAAATCCGGTAAAGTGGTGGCCACTGGCTGTTCAGCTCAATTAGATCCCAAAGGGCTTCTGGAACTTGGCGTGGATTTCGTAGTGGACAACGCCAACAAATCTAAATTGGCCAGCCATCTGGAAAGTGGCATTCAGCCCATGTTAACGTCCAATATTTATAAAGTGGAAAAGGTGGAACACACTCCCATCACCCACTTTAATCAAAAGGCCCGCGCCCATTTAAAAGTTCAGGATGGATGTAACCAATATTGTAGTTATTGTATTATTCCTTTTGTGCGGGGAAAAAGCAGAAGCCTTCCCTTCGAAGAGGTTAAAGAACAGTTTCTTTCCCTTTTACAACAAGGGTATAAGGAAATTGTGCTTACCGGCATCCATGTTGGGCATTATAAAGACCCTAATAACAATAAGCCCTTTTCCCATTTGTTAAAATCTCTTTTGGAAATAGAAGGCGATTTTAGAATTCGTCTGTCCAGTATTGAACCCCGGGAAATTAACCCAGAGATTATCCGGTTATTTTCTCAATATCCCAAAAAACTTTGCCGCCACTTACATATAGCTGTACAATCCGGTAGCAGCAGCATATTGGAGAAAATGCGAAGGGGCCACGATGCGGAGTATTTAAGGAGGCTAATAGATTCTCTTTATGCCATAGACAATCATTTTGGAATTGGCCTGGACATTATCGTGGGTTTTCCCGGCGAAACGGAGGAGGAGTTTTCAGAAACCGTTGAGTTTTTAAACTCCTATCCTTTTTCCTACGGCCATGTATTTCGTTTTTCGCCCAAAGAAGGTACGGCTGCTGCCAAATACCCAGATCAAATTCCAGAAAAAATAAAAAAAGAGCGCAGCGATATATTAAGAGAAATTGTAAAGAGCAAGCAAAAAAACTTTTTGGAAAAAATTGCCGGAACCGAACAAGATATTATCTGGGAGACGCCCCGCTACGGCACAAGTTCTAATTACACACATGTAAGGGCAAAGGAAAACTCCCAAACCCCAGGAAGCAGAAATACTTTAAAATTGGGTTTTAGTATTCAACAGAAAAGCGCGGAAAAATTCCCAAGCTTAGATGTTGTTTAAAATGTCGGCACCATAAAGCTTAATAAGTCCCACCCACCATTCGCAAATTCCAATAATTGTTTTTTGGAAATTCGGGTAAATCTTCGGGAAGGGTTTGGGTCCCCACCGTATCTGTAAGCGTTTCCATAAACGCTACCAAGTCTGATATTTCTTGCTGCGTTAAGTGGAGCGAATCCGGCGGCAAAGTTTGATTAAATACATCAAAGCCAAGCCCTGCGCCTCCGCCAACGTTGTAGAATTCCACGACCTCTCTCAAAGTTTTAAACACGCCGTTATGCATATAGGGCGCTGTGAGAGCCACATTTTTTAATCCAGGAGTTTTAAAGGAACGCTTAAAAATTTTTGCCCGCTGAAAAACAAAACGCCCCATATCGGGATCTAACACTAAGCTGCCAGTACTGTCTCTTTTTGGAACCCCCAAAATTTCCGATTCTGTTTCTGTAAATCGGGGTGGAACGGTCCCATTAAAATGGGGCAAAAAATGGCAAGTGGAGCATTTCCCCTTACCCATAAAAATATTAAAGCCGTTTTCGGCTCCATTTTTAAGGCTGGGTAATTCTCCCCTCATAAATTTTTCAAAATCTGAATTGTGGGTTGTTAAGGAGCGAATATATTCCGAAAGGGCCATGTTAATTGTTTTTCTATTAATAATCCCTTTTTCAAAGTCCTTGGGGAAGGCATCTTTAAAAAGGGATATATAGGAGTCACTTTGTTTTAATTTATTTTCAATTTCAAGAAAGGAAGTATTTAGTTCAACTTCATTTTGAAATACGTGGTCCATTTGGGTTTCGATATTTGAACTTCGCATATCCCAAAAAAAGCTATTCTGGTATATTGCTCCTATTAAACCCGGCGAATTTCTATCTAACATTCCCTCATGGTCAAACTTAAGGGAACCTGGATTTCCATCGCTAAAGGCCAACTTTGGGTTGTGGCAAGAGGCGCAAGATCTTTGGTTGTTTCCCGACAATAATGGCTCAAAAAAAAGAGTCCTACCTAACTTAATTCTGGAATCTAATGACTTGTTGCTTTTAAATTGGCTATAAAAAGCCTTGTCTAAAAAATCCTTGTTAAAAATAGAAGTGCTTGCAAAGTTCACCGGGCCTTTGGTTAATAAGCTAATATCGGAAGATGTTGCTTTAACTTGTCGGTATATTTCTATGGCGGAACTATAAAGCTCAGATCCGTTTTCTCGTAAAAAGGAAGCCCGGTCGAAATTTTCAAAGCCGGGATTTTTTTCTAATTCTTCAATGACATTTTCTAGCCGAAGCTGCAATTCCGCTGAATCAAACCAATGTCTTTCTTCTTTACTCCATTTGTTGGATGTCAGAATATTTAATATAGATTTTAAAGACTGAGCCGATTCTAAAATGGAATTGTTAGAATAGCTTGCATCAAATCCGCTAATGCCCAATGTCAGAACCCGAAGGATTTGATAGTTAATAGCTTCAAAAAAGTACAGTTTTTTAATTTCCATTCTACGCACTTCATTTTGCAATTTTTCAGTCTGCAATATGATATAGGATAAAGCTCCTTGATATTCCTTTAAATTGTTTTCAATATTTTGTTGATATATATACTCTTCTAAAAGCTGGAGCCCTGAAGGTTTAATAATTTGTTCATAGGAGCCATCATTTGGATCCGTTTTTAATAAGAGAGGACCATTTAAAGTTAAAGCCCTATGGCTATTAAAATATTCAACTAAATACTCTATATCTTTATAAGAGGATCGGAGCTTTTTAAATTCTCCTCGTAATAAATCATAGTCGAATTTTTGTTTTAAACTTGGAGTAATTTTTAAAAAATCTGTAAGCGCAGATTGAAACTTAATTATTCCCTCTATGTAATTTTCCAATAAAAAGTTTTTCGATGGCTCTGCGGAAAAAATCAAATTTCCAAAAAGAAAACCGACTAAAAAAATAATTCTCATATATAATCCTAAAACGCCCCCCATTTTCAAATGGAGGGCGTTTAAAAGAGTTAACTATCTAAGGGTAAATTTGCCTACCGCACCATGACTATCCTTAATGTAATAGCTTCCTTTTTTCAATAAGGAAATATCCATTTTTTTACAATTGGATTTAGCCAATAGTTTTTTTCCATGCATGTTATAAATCTTATAGTTTCCAGTTTCCTCAAAATGGAGATAACCGCCAAACCTATCTATATCAAATTTTCTTTTTTTAGAATATTTGGGCTTGTAGTGGAAAAAATCCTTGTGGTCGGCATATCCTGTAATGGCTACAGTAACATCATGGTTAAATGGAGCAGGATTTTCCGTATCCACATGCTGCATATTAACAAAATAGGTTCTTCCATCCGGGGTAAACCGGCCACCAGTGGTTTCGGAGCCTTTTGGACCTATGACTATTCTGCGTAAATCATCTACAGTTGGATTAGAAATAGAAAGATCTAAAACGTATATTTCATTTACTCTTCCAAAGCTTTCCGCTTCCGGGGGAACCCGGCCAAGGGATGTTCCGTTCAAATCTTCATTTATAACCAAATAGTTTTTGTGTCCCATTTTCATGGATGCCAAGCCATCAGGATTAGATAAATGTTTATCAGGGTCCGAACTGGCCGCTCCAGCTTCTAAATGGACCCATAGCTTATTATTGCTTGGATTGAAAGCCAATATACGTCCATAAGGATCTTCCACCTCATACTGGTTTCCATTTACCTCATGTGCCATTTCTCTTAAATGTTTGGCTAATGTGGCTCCCTCTGCGATTCCATCATCAAAGCGGCTTCCAGTATTATCGCGGCCGGTTTCGGTCCAATAAAGAATACCGTTAACTCCTTCAATCCACTCTCCCCTATTAAACATGGTCGCTCCAAGAGAAGCTGCCACGGATCTGGCTTCAATCATGCTATTTAAATCCATTGGCATTTTCAACCAAGTACCGCTTTCTCCGTCTTCAGATTGCTGATAGGCGTACAGCTGACCTTTATCCAGCTTTCTTCTTTTTTCAGCTACAAATTTGAAAAAATATCCAGGAGTATTGTCGTCTGTCAAGTAAACAGTTTTTTCATCTTCCATAACAAAGCCACCTTCATGGCCGAATCGGCCCATGTTGTATTGCTTTCTTACTGCTTTAGCATGTTTAGGATCAACCTCCACCATCCAGTTGTAATTTTGATACTTGGGTATGGATTGGTTAACCTTTTTACCATTGAACTTTTTTATCATATAATCAGAAGTGTCGCTTATTCCATTTCCATCTGCATATATGGCTGCGTTGTTAGGCTGGAGCCATTCTTCGGCTGTAAGTACAGTTCCCCAAGGGGTTTGCGCGCCTCCGCAATTTGCCAGGGTAAATCCCACCTCGCTAAAATCCACATTTCTATATTTACCTCTTGGATCGTCCTGAACCATCCATTTTTTTTCACGTTTATCGAATTTAACCGTGAAAACAGTCATTCCTCCCCCGTCGCCTAGTACAGGGTCTTTTTGAATTTTTTCGTGATTAACTATTATATAGCCGTAATCCGAACGCCCATGAATAGGAATAAAACCTGTAAAGTCCTGCCAATCTTTAGAAACCGTTTCTTGTTTATCATGAGTTGTAACAATATCTTTTCCGCCGCTAAATAAAACTTCATATTTTAAATTATCCGCCACTAGCATTTCCTCGGAACTAAAATTTGCGTCCAATTCCGGTGTACCCAGTTTCGCCGAAATGCCACAAGCCAGAAAACTAGCTCCTGTTAACATAAAACCAATTTTTTTCATCCCCATTGGAATATCTCCTTTTAAATGGATTAAACTTACCTCTCATAAAAGGAGCTATTTATGTTTTCAAAAAAGTTTCGAACTTTTTGAATTTTGATTTTATTTGGAGTTTGGCTTTGTCTGCCACAAAATCAAACAAGTTTTATAAGCTTTGGGCAAAAGTTTCCAGATTGTCGAAGATCGGTACATCAGGCAAATGACGGTTGTTTATCAGCGTTTCCATACCCATACCTGTTTTTACCAGAATAGGTTGTACACCTGCAGCCCTGGCTGCCTGTATATCCACTAACCTATCTCCCACCATATAGGACTCAGATAAATCCAGGCGGAGTTCTTCAGCCGCCTTTAAAATTAAGTTAGGAGAGGGCTTGCAATTGTGTCGATGATTAAATTCCGGTAATACTGCTTTATCTCCTGCACCTTCTCCAAAATAAAAGCCATCTAACCAACCTTCCTGCTCAAAAATTTCCTTGGATAAAACATCATGGGTTTGGCGCACAATATCTTTACTTGTATAGCCTAAGCCAATAGATGTTTGGTTAGTTATAACCACCAGGCGAAAGCCTTTTTCCCTGAGAGATTTTAAAGTACTTCCACAATTTTCAATGAGGTCTAATTCATTTGGGCCAGAGTAATAGGCACCATCCTCGGTTAGCACTCCATCTCTATCCAGGAAAATGCATTTTTCCTTGCTTTGTTCCTTTTTACTTAAAAGTTCTATTTCAGAAGTATTAAAATTACTATTGTCAAAACTATGTATATATAGTGGAAAATTTTCTTCGCAAAAAGACTTTGCCGTAAAATATTTTAAATTGCCTCCGTTTTCCCTGCCAAAAACAGAGTTTGCGCCTTCGTGGAAATGGCCGCTAAGTACTAATTTTGCCAATGGATTTTTTAAAAGCCGCCGGGACAATTCCTCTCTTTCCAAATAGTTATAGGGATATTTGGATTCTATTTCAGGCTCAATAATATAATGTTGCAAATGTATTTGTGGGTTAGAAGAATCTTCCATGGCTCTGTCAAACAAGCTTCTTTGCTTATCGAATCTTCTGGGTATGCTGCCCCGATGGTTCCAGTCCCAGAAGGAAAAAAAAGTGAAGCCATTTATCTTAGTTTCAGAGGATTGATTACCAAATATTTTCTTAAACAAAATAGGATGATCGTGATTTCCAGGAACATATAACACAGGAATGGAAAAACTTTCGAAAAAGCTTTTAAGTAGCTTATAATCATCAGTAACAACTTTTTCCCAATATTCCCTGTCCCAATCATAAAAGGTCCAATCTTTTATCATCCATCTGGGTACATCAACAATATCACCGGTTACTACCAAAACATGGGCATTAGCCTTTATAATTTTATCTTTTAATTGAGGAAGGATATGTATTAGCTCTCTTCCTCTACGCTGGGGAATGCTTGGGGGGCCCGGTATATTCAAACGAAAATGCAGATCGCTAATATGGGCAATTACCATATCACTATTTTTGAACGCTTCCACTACCTAAAGTCCTCGGCCTGTAATTTTTGTCCCATAAAATTTTCAATCACCCAAGCTGCCTGGGCAATGGTCTCGCTTTTTTGTTGCCTGGCCAGGTTTTCTGCTCCCAATAAAATTAGCGGAAGGCTATTGACCAAATTAATCTTCCAGCCATCCTGCTCTTTTTTAAAGAAATAAACAGGAACGTTAGGTGTTTTCTCAAGTCCTACTTCGGCGGTTTCGTAATCCAAAACATGAAAAGGACCCAATGAGTTTTTAACAAAATTATTTTTAATGGGAGCCACCGATATAATAGTTTGTTTTAGTATGGAAACGGGATCCTCTTTAATACCGGGGTTTATTCGCCGTTGAACCCGAAGAGCCAGGATAGCCAGTATTTCAAAAAAAGGACGGTTTATTAAAAAGTTCAAGGGTTCTGAATTTGCTGCAACCCTAATATTGTCAATCCAATCTTTGGAGTCTTGAGATAGCAATTGGTAAACAGCTGTTGCATCCCCCCGGCTGAGTTCTCCCCTAAACTTTACAATGAACTTATCCAATTCTGTTCTTTCCAGGGTGATTTGTTCCTGGGTTAATGGAGGAGAGCTGGCGCATCCCCATAAACAAAGGGAAAAGAGCAACGCCAAAATGAGGCCATTAATAATAACCTTCACTAAGAGTCCGCCACTTTTAAACTATTTACATTGGCCTTAAACATTTTCAGCCTATCGCCCCATAGTTCTTTATTGCGTTTGTCTTCGTCATAAAAATTTAAATAGCCAATAGCGGCTTCCAAATCAGCCACAGCAATTTCTGAAAACGGGTCAAAGTTGCTCAAATACTGAAAGATAGTTTCAATGTGTTGGGAACTATTTTCCCTGGTCACTGGGCTATATTTTCTCCAAAGTTGATAAGCCAATTCCGCATTTTTTCCATTATTGAGCTCATGGGGATTTGCCAAAAATATTTTATTAACCAAACTTAATGACAACATAGGGCTGTTTTGAATTAAATCCTGGTTTAATAAAAATTCAATGGCGGGTAAATTTAATTCCAGGGCATTTCCGCTACTTAAAAGTAAATTTCTGGCGGAATTTGGATCTCCCAATTTATTATAGGCGCCTGCCAAAATAGATAACATAGCCGCCGTAGGCATTTGACGTGTCCTGTAAAAATCCATAAACTTGACAATTTGATTAAATTGCCCAGTGATGTATAAAGTTTGCAGATAATAAAGCGCCGTCTCCGAATATATTCCTGGTTTTGATACGAAATTAAAAACCAATGAATCCTGGGGAGGATTGTCCACGGGTTTTTCTGTTTTGTATGTATACTCCCAATCCGCAAAAAATAAACCTTTGTTGGCGGAAGCTTTGATATTTTTCAAATTTTTATGGGGCTCTGTACTAATGAGTGAAATCAAATACTGCATATAAGCTTCAGAAAGACCTAGAGTACTATCTCCAAAAAGCCCTTTTACCAGCTTTTCTTTTTGAGGAGGCACTACAATTCCAATTGTATTGTAATTCTGAGCCCACTCCGATTCGAAATCGGTCCAATCCCTTTCATCCCAAATTTCAAATGTGGCCACATCATATGTGATGTAAGTTTCTAGAATTTCATCGTAGCCGAGAAGGGCAAGCACATGACCTGGAATAAAGGCGAGCACAGGAATTTCCGCATCCAGCAGTTTTTTAACTTCTTCTCTGGTCCTCAACGGCAAAACATAATGAACAAATCCCCGTGATTCCGAAAAGTAGGCTTCATCAGTTACATAACTTCCTTCGTCTAACTTTGTGATTTGAGCCCCAATCTCCTTGGCGCCTACTTTATCATCCCAATACCCCAACACCAAACCCAATGAGTTAGGAACGCAATAAGCGGACTTATATTCCGTCCTAGCTTCTACTCCCGGAATAACCATACGCTTTAGCTGATTTTCATCTGCTGCCTCCAGATTTTTTTGGAAACGACGGGCTTTCTGAACAATTTCCTTATTTCGGTTGTACTTTAAAATCACTTTGGCAAAAGAGCTTCTGGCCTTGGTCAATTGCCCTTCTTTTCGCTGTAACAACCCCACACGAAATTGCAAATAAGACTTTAATTTTTCAGTTTCGACAATAGCCAAGGTTTTTTCATACCAATAAATAGCCTTGGATATATCGCCTGTTTTTTCCTTCTCCCGGCCTAAATACAAAAAATAATTTGCTGCCATCCCTGAATGCATGGACATTCCAGCTAAACAAAGACACAAAGAAAATATTCCTTTTATAAAAAACATCCGATGTTTTTTTAATGACAAACTTCTCATTTTTGTCTGGAAAATGAGAAGAGAAATAGATACATAACAAACCAAAGAAATCCATTCTGAACGGATGGTATTTACAAAATCCGAAAATATGCCCGCTTCTATTGTCTGTCGGCTAGGAATATCAATAAAAAATCGATACAAATGGCTAACAGATAAAAAGCAAATTATGGCCATGAGAATAATATTGATACTGCTGCGAATATTTAATTTTACCGGGACCCGACCTATGGATATGGAAACCAAAAAAATTAATATTGAAAATTCGGCAATAGATGTTCCCAATCCCTTAAAAATATCCTGCTTTGAGAAGTTAATCTCGATAAAGCTGCTCCAAAGCCAATCTGCAGTTAGTTTATCTACTCCAGCCAGCAATATGGAAAATGGCAGAGAAAGGATAAGAAGAATGGGAATGGCCTTAAGCCCTACAAACCATCCCTTTAAATCCAAATTATATTTTTCTGCTGAATGGCTTTTTAAATGCCAGAATGCCATCAGTAAGTTTAAACTCAAAGTAAGAGTCAAATGATAAGACCATTGGAGAGGAAAAAACAAAAGCATGGCATAGGGGAAAAACCCGGATATAAACAACCCTAGACGCATAACAATGTTATACTCCCTAAAATAAGGGAAGGCAGAAAGCGCTCCCCCGAAAAAAATTAAAGAGGGTAAGTTTGAAGGTATATTTTGGCTTTTCACAGTCATTTATATTTTACCTTCACACCTTAATATCCATTTTTCTTCAATAGCCGCCTTTTGATGATTTCCCTGTTGCTTATAAACATTGAGCATCCATTTATGCGTTAAAGCCAATGTTTTATCTTCCTTTAAGCTTTCCTGGAGAATTTTTTCCGCACGATTAATATGTCCTTTATATACTTGAAGAGCTCCTTTTATGGCTAAATATTTTGATTTGTAATAAGTTCCTTTGGCAAGGGAAAACCATTGAGAAACCTTTTCCATATTTTCCAATTCCAAATACATCCAACATATATTTAAAGCTAAATTCGGATAACCATTTGGATAAATATTATATAACTCTATGGCGTAGTTAATGGCACTTTCAACATTTCCTAGCTTGTATTCAATATTGGATAGGCTATCTAAATAACTTGTCTTATATGGGTTAATTTTATTAAGGTAAATATAGACAGATTTCAAGCTGTCCAGTTGTGAGGAATCCGGTATTGGTTTTCTCAAAATCCAATTTTCCAGTAAAATACTTCCGGCTTTACCCTGTAATATTCTTTTTTTTGTTTCCAATTCAATAGATACGTCCATGACTTCTTTTTTTCCAAATCCAGTATTATTATAAAAAACACTCCCCATTTTTTTGACATCTTGAAGGTTGGCTAAAAAATGCCTTTTTAAATAGGAAATTCGTTCACGCACCACCCAATTGTCTTTGTTCTCCCTTGCACTTTGATAAAGTGCATAAGCTCTGGGAATATTATTTAACGACTGATAATACATATCCGCCATTTCGATAGTATAGGCGGCATAATGGGATTTGGAATCAGGCCATTTTGTTTCTCCAACTACAAGACCTATTCCTCCAATGTCTAAAATATGCTGTACAATTAATTTTCGACTTATAAATTTCCGAAATTTGGGGAGTTGCTTTTCAACCAAACGGTTGCCTTCTTTAACTGACGTGCCTGTTATCAAGTTATCTACGGATTTTTTGCGGGTATATTTCGAAAAATGACTGCTATAATCCAAAAAGTAGAAACCGTCACGAAGGGCATCGTATCCTTGAATAGGAATCCATGTGTAATTATAATAAATCAAAGGCACCAAATTCTGCGACATGGCTTCTATTAACATACTGTCGTTTAAAAAAATAGCGGAGTAAGGAATGCCCATTCTATCTAAAATTGGTCCAAGAGAAGGCATATTGTCAATGGATGGCAATTGATTATTGTCTTCGGAAAAGACTTTCAGCAATTTTTCTTTTAAAGCTAAATCTTCCGGGTTTTTCTCAATGAAACTTAATGCTGTTAATATCCCGCACCAATTTGAAGTCAAATAATCCGCGTACTGAATAATTGGCAAATTAAGCTCAATATTATAATCCTCTATGGGTTTAAGCTTAGCTTTATTTTTTTCCCAGCTATCCATCCAATGGGTAATCTGATGTTTTAGAGGCTTTACATAGCTCTGTGGGTATTCGTTTAAAATTTCCTTAAATATTTCGCGGGCTTTATCTTCGTTTTTGGTTTGATACAAATACTCTGCTAATTCGTGCTGGTTGTAAGGTATTCGCACGTAATTTGGAAACTTTAATTTTTGCAGCTTACTGATACCCATATAAGTTTTGAAATGATAATGATTGTAGCTCCAGTTTCTGAATTGTTCCATACTGAGGCATAGCTCTCCGCTCAAAAACAAAGCGCTGATATACATGGATACTATAAGAGAAAAAGTAACCCTAATCAATTTCCAGCCTTTAATATGAAAACTGGTGGAGGTCAATATTCTTAAAAACAAGAAACTATAGGAGACTACAAGAAATATTTTTATGTAAAATCGCCATTTTTGCTCCAGGGAGAAGTTCCCAAAGATTGCCGTTTCCACAGGAATATCATAACGGGAATAAAAAGAATGGAAAAAAGATTGGATCAAAATATAGGAGCATAAAATGACCACGAGAGCTAAAAGGCAATAGGCAAATGTCTTAACCCCAATGGGAATTTTTGACTTATACAAACTATATCCCAATAATATGCCTAATGGGAGAGAGCAAAATGCCCAAAAAAGGCTGAAGAAATATACATCAACCGGCTGGAGCATAGCTCCGGCGGAAAGTTCCATAAAGTTCATAAAAAAGGAAAACAAAAAGGCTATGGGGGCAACTAACAAACAACCAATCCAAAGACTGTCTTTTAATCTTTCTCTGTCTAAAATTCGAGCTATGTTTTCGGGCCCGGTTTTTTTACTCTGAAATCCGGCAGCAATTAATCCAAATACAAGATGTATAAAGATTGTAATTCCCCAGGACATGGGCGCTAAAAACAAACAGACGAAATATAGCAGTGAAATTCCAAACTTAAGGCTGTGAATCCATTTTAAGATACCGGAAATTTTAGCCGTAGGTTTATTGGAAACACTCAAGGGGCCAAGCAATAAAAATTCCAAAAAGGAACTCAAAAAAAATAGAGGTTCTGAAATCGGCATTAGAGGCTATAGCGCAAGTTCAACATTTACTATCATGTTGGTTTTGCTGATACTCTGTTAATATGAAAAATTAATGCGGAAATGTCCGCAGGAGTTACGCCAGCAATTTTTGCGGCAATGCCCACTGTGAGGGGTCTGAACCTCTTAAGCTTTTGACGGGCTTCTGTTCGAATAGAGTCCAAGGTTTCAAATTCCATATTTTCAGGAATTTTCAAATTATAAAGTTTGTTTGTCCTGTCGATATCCTTTTTTTGCCTGGCTAAAAAACCTTCGTATAGGACATCGGCATAAGAATTGAGCTTTTCCTGGTAAAAGGGGTTTCCCTCCTCCAGCCAACTGTCCATTATTTCCATATAAGGTATATGGGGGCGCTTTAATAAATCTTTGAGCTTAATGGAGTGGTCCAATGTTGGCGCTTCGTGTTTTTCTAAAATCGGATTCACGGAATCAGGGGTTAATTTAATGTTTTCTAATTTTTCCTTAATCCGATTAATTTTTTCCTGATAAAATTTAAATTGGGCAAAATGTTGTTCTTCTATCATTCCAATGTTATAGGCTTTTTCCATTAGCCTTTGCTCCGCGTTATCCTGCCGCAAAAATAAACGATGCTCTGATCGGGAGGTGAACATCCTATAAGGCTCTTCAATTTCTTTATGAGTCAAATCATCTATCATAACTCCTATGTACGAATCCGCTCTTCCCAAAAGGAATGGGCCCCTTTCCTGTAAGGACAAAGCCGCATTGATTCCTGCAATTTGCCCTTGAGCCGCGGCCTCCTCATAGCCCGAAGTTCCGTTAACCTGACCTGCAAAATACAATCCTGGAATTTCTTTTACTTCAAGGGTGGGATGTAATTGAGTAGCATCTATAGAATCGTATTCCACAGCATAGCCGTACCTTAAGATTTTGCAGTTTTCCAAACCAGGAATTGTTTTTAAGGCCCTTTCCTGGATTTGAGAAGGAAGGCTGGAAGAAAAGCCATTTACATAAATACGCTGATTGGAGGTTCCCTCCGGTTCTAAAAACAACTGATGGGAGTTTTTATCCGAAAAGCGGTTAATCTTATCTTCAATAGAAGGGCAATAACGGGGGCCTAAGCCCTGGATAGCCCCAGTAAACATAGGACTTTCTCCAAAGCCCTCCCGCAAAATATTATGTGTATCCTCAGAAGTATGGGTAATCCAGCAAGTAGCATTGTTTTTAAGCTTTTTAGTGGTTAACATGCTAAAGGGAATTGGGTTTTCATCCGGATATTGAATTTGGCATTTCTCAAAATTAATGGAGTTAAAATCCAAGCGACAGGGAGTCCCCGTTTTTAACCTGCGGGTTTTAACGCCCAATGCTCTTAGGTTTCCCGATAATTCTGTGGCAGCTTGTTCATTGATTCGCCCACCCTCGGTGGCGGTGAGCCCCGTATACATGACGGCTCCCAAAAAGGTGCCTGATGTAATGATAATTTTTTGAGTTCTAAAACTTTCTCCCCGGGACAGCTTCACATTAAAACCTGGGTTCTCTGGAATAATATTGGAAACTTCCCCTTCGATAAACTGAATATTAGGCGATTTTTTTAGCAGTTGCTGGGAATACACGCAATAAGAATCCATATCAATCTGAGCGCGTGGGCCCCAAACAGCAGGACCTTTGGAACGGTTAAGCATTCTAAAATGAATTCCGGTAGCATCAGACATCCGGGGCATGATTCCACCGAGAGCATCTATGTCGCGAACAAGTTGCCCTTTAGCCAATCCGCCGATGGCAGGATTGCAGGACATTCGGCCTATTGCTGCAATATCCAGGCTCACCAAGGCACATTTTAAGCCTAATTTTTGGCCCGCGTACACTGCTTCAATCCCAGCATGTCCCCCTCCCACCACTGTTAAATCGAAGCTTTCCATATTCTTACCTAAATTTTAACAAATCCGTAGGAATTTAAAAATTGAGCCTTTAGAATTCCCGCAAAATTTGAGTATTATTATGGTTTTTGCTGAAATTGCCATGCGGGATGAAATTTATAGAAGAAAATTAGAGAAAATTGAACCTTTTCAATTTAATGAAAAAGTAGCTCATGCCTTTAATGACATGGCCAGCCGAAGCATTCCCCTCTATTGGGAGTCCCAAACAGCCCTGGCCAAATTAGTTTGCCAGTCCTATAAGAAAAAGGGGATTGTCTACGACCTGGGATGCAGCACCGGAAATAGCCTAAAAGCCATTTTAGGGGAACCAGGCGGCAGGCAAATTAAAATGGTGGGAATCGATAATTCATTTAGCATGTGCCGACAGGCCAGATTAAATATTGATTTGTTTGTGGAAGCTTCCCAGATACCTATTATTTGCCAGGATATTTTACTGGCCAATTTAAAAAATACCGAAATTGTCATTCTGAATTATGTCTGCCAATTTTTCAGGCCCGATGAAAAAAAACTACTGATAAAAAAAATTTACGATGCACTGCCCAAGTCTGGCTTATTAATTATCTGCGAAAAACTTGAAATAGAAGATGCTAACATGTCCCAGATGTTTACAAAGTTATATTATGATTTCAAAGAATCTAAGGGTTATAGTCAATTGGAAATATCCCAAAAAAGAGATGCCTTGGAAAATGTACTGCAGCCGCTTAGTTTAAGCGACTTATCAAGGCTCCTTAAAAGTTCTGGGTTCTCAAGCTGGGAGGTATTTTTCAAATGGTTTAATTTTGCAGGAATTGTTGCGATAAAATAAATGGGCCTTTAAAATGAAGTATTCCCGCAATCAAATCGAGGAGGTTTTTCCTCTGCCCCAAGGGCTTAAATCAGAATTAGAGCAATTTTACAGCAAGCAGCAGGAAATTGAGAGTTCTAAAACATTAGTAACTCTCCTTGAGAATACTGCGGAAGTTAAGTCTGAAATCAAGCAAATAAATGGAGTGGTGTCTGTTTTTCCTCTGGAAGAAAAAAATAGCTATACATCTGGCCAGCTGAGAAACAAAATATTACAACTTAACATCTGGAGAAAGGGCCCCTTTCAAATTGGAGATGTATACTTGGATGCAGAATGGGATTCCAGAAAAAAATGGGATAGGATAAGCCCGTTTTTGCCGGATTTTTCCGGCAAAATTATTTTGGATATTGGCGCGAACTCTGGTTACTATATGTATCGGATTTTGGAGCGTAACCCCAAGTATGTTATTGGAATCGACCCCTCGTTTAAATTCAAAATTCAATTTGAGTTTCTGCAAAAATTCGCCCAATTGCCCAATTTATTTTATGAATGTTTTGGGATAGAATGGGTAAATCAATTGCCCAATTCGGTGGATGCCATTTTTTGCATGGGGATTTTATACCATCGCCGGGACCCCATACAATGCCTTAAAGATATGAAAGTTGCCCTTAAAAAAAACGGGGTAATTTATTTGGAAACGCTAATTATTCCAGGGGAGGAACAATATGTATTATGCCCCTACCCAAGCTATGGGAAGATGAAAAATGTATACTACATCCCAACGGAAATCAGCCTAATAAATTGGTGCCAACGCGCTGGCTTCAAGAAGATAAAAAAATTAGATGTATCTGTAACTGGGCTGGATGAACAGAGAAATACTGAGTTTTGCCCAGAACCCTCCCAAAGCCTCAAAGATTTTTTACAGCCTGAGGATAATTCAAAAACAATTGAAGGCTATCCAGCTCACACCAGAATATTTTTAGAACTTGGAATTTGAAAATATTAATCCAGGTAGACGCGTTCCACCCTGTTTCCCAGGGAACAAATAATATCGTAGGGATGAGAGCCTTTTATTTTAGCCCAGTTCTCAACGGTAATTTCCTCTTTTCCAGCCTTTCCAAATATAACCACTTCGCAACCCAGTTTGGCATTTGAAGCTGGGGTCAAGTCAATAGTTATATAGTCCATAGAAATCTTTCCAATTATATTGCAGCGTTTGCCCCCAACTAAAACCTGCCCTTTATTACTTCCCCCATAGGGGATGCCATCCGCGTATCCCGCGGCTATTGTTCCCACCAATGTTTCCTTATTGAGTTTATAGCTACAGCCATATCCAATATTATGCCCTTTGGGCAGGACACGTTTAGCAATGAGCCTTGTTTTTAATGTTAACGTGGGTAGAAGTTTATATGCCTTTCCGCCAGAAAGATCAAAAACACCGTATAAATTGATGCCTGTACGAACCATTGAAAAATAGCTGGCTGGAAAATTGTTAATTCCATCCGAATTGGCAATATGTACCAGGCGCGGCTGAGAATTTAATTGTCCTAATAATTCCATAAATTTCTTAAGCTGCGATTTACTCTGGGGATGTTTAGGATTATTTGCATTGGCAAAATGAGAATAAATCCCCTCTATTTTTAAGTTAGAAAGAGATGTTATGGATTTATAAACCGCGGTAAAATCATTAACCGGAATTCCTAATCGACCCATGCCTGTATCCACCAAAACGTGGACTTTTGTTTTCTTATTGTGCTTTATGGAAAAATCATTAATCATTTTAGCCGTCGCCAAATCACAAACCGGGCAAATAATATTAGCCCTCACGGCCATTTCCACTTCCTGAGGCAACAGTCCTCCGATTATTTGTATTGGCAAGCTTAATTTTTTAACAGGCATACTTTCCTTTATTTCTGCCACTCCAATTCTGGAAAGACCTGCTTTTTTTAATCGATTTGCAATGGGATAAATACCAAGCCCATAAGCATTGGCTTTTAATACAGCCATTACCTTAGCGGGATATACTGTTTTTGAAATAGTTTTAAAATTTTTTTCGATTTTTTTTAAATCAATTTCTATCCAAACTCTGGAAGGAGCATTTTTAATCATGGTTAAAAATTAATTTTTTATTTATCCTTTGGTCCAGTATCTTTAATAATTTCCCTATTGTGGACAGTAATATATTCCCTCAAGCTTGGAGACAGTTCAAACTCTTCATGAGGAGGAGAGGGAATTTTTTCCTCGAAATATATTGTGGGTTTTGTGGATTTATCTTCAATAACCAAGCCTGCAAAAAAGGGCATATCTGATAACGCTTCATTTTCCAAATCCAGATAAACAACCTTATTCTTTTTTTCCTCGGCATTTAGCTGAAAACAAAGACCGATAAAAAATATTCCGCAAATAATGGTTTTGACTTTATTCCACATTAGCTTCTCCTCCATTGCAATAAGTGGATTCCAATTCATGGATACGGTTTAAATTCTCATTTACATTTTGTTCCGTATAGATTTTTTTAGCTCGGGATATGGCATTACAAATTTGTTTGTTTTTAGGATAAATCTCCGCAAATTTTTCGAAGGATCGCGCAGCCAATTGTAATTTTCCTGCGCTTTCAAACGCCGCTGCAGCCTCAAATAATCCTTTTTCTGCCTGCAAAGAGGTAGGAAAGGATTTTACCACTGCTAAATATTTTTTAGCTGCTTTTTCGTACATTTCCCGTTTTTGCCAACACTCTGCTTCCTGATACATCACCAAAGGCACAAGGTTTGATTCAAGATAGGTTCTTAAAAACAAGGTATAGATATTAATTGCCTGAGGCCAATTGTCCTGTTTTTCTTCCATTTGTCCCTGTAAATAAAGAGCTGTAGCAGCCAACTTGGTTTCTGGAAAATTTTTATAGATTTCAAAGTACTCCTTGGCGGCTTCTTTATAAAGCTCTTTCTTTTCAAAGTCTCTGGCGGATTTGTATAACATATTTGCCATGTCATTTCTGCTCTCAGATTTCAAGGAGTCACTTCCCCTTTCCCTTAGTTTTTTATACCAGCCTTCGGCATTTTCCAGTTCTCCATTGCGGGCATAGGCCACGGCAATTTTTTTCATGGCATCCATAAAGGAAGGAGTATTTGAATGTTCATTTAAAATAATTCTGTAATTTTCAATGGCATGGCTATAAAGGGATCTTTCAAAATAAAAATCCGCCTTTTGCATAATTATTTCCGGCAATCGCCTGTCTCCCGCGCCTTGGGATATAAAGTTGTTTAAACTTAGCAGGTATAATTCATCTGCTTTTTCCTTTCCGGCCAGTGAATCAATTTTTGATATTTCAGCCATTAGTTTTTCTACAAACTGGCGCCTTTCTTCTTCGGAATTATCATACACCACCTGTTGCACAGGCTCCGGCGCTTTAGTAACATTTTTAGCGCAATGAATAAAAAAGCTGGCAGTAAATAGCAGCCAAATTGCAATTAATAATTTTTTATTCAACTTGTTCATTATATTTCTGCGAGGCCACTATTGCATTGTATGATGCGGCCGACCTTATGTTGGAATCCTTAGATTGAGATGCCTTTAAGTATACTATCGTGGCACTGTAAAACTCTTTGATGGCGAAATAAGATTCCGCCAATTGGTAGTATAATTTCCCCGAATTTCTGGAGTCGGGATATACCTTTAAAAAGCGTTCATAAGCTTCAATGGCTTTCATAAAAGCTTCCTTGTTAACTATGCTATCTTGACCCCCCGCGTTTTTAGAGCTTCCCAGTTTGGCCTCTGCAAAATAATGATAGGCAATTTTATTAAGAGCTTCTTCACATAGGGAGTCCGCCCTTTGGGCATACACTTTGTTTTCAAGTTTTTTATACCAAGCGGATTCTTTATTGTAATTTTGGAATATATCCTCTCTTATTTCCAATGCCCTGGCAAATTCATTCTCAATATCATAGGCCACAGCCAGGTCCATTTTAGCCTCAGGAATATCCCCATATTGGGGGTAGTTTTTAATAAGCGAAGACAGAACTCTTTTGGTTTTTAACAGGCGTCCCTGTTTTCTGAAAACAATGGCGGTCCGGTGTAAAATAGCGGCTCCTAAAGACTCTTTTGAAAAGTTTTGCACAAAGGCCCTGACCTTTTCATCACTAACATCTTGTGAAGTATCCATCTCGGCGAAACAGAACGAAACCATTTTTAAACTTTCTTCCAGTAAAGTGGAGTCCTGGTCTCTGGTAGCTTTATTTAATTGATCCTCCAAAATAAAACTGAAGGCTTTCAACGATTTCTCGTATTCTTCCGCCTGGTAATAGGACCAGGCAGTCATATACAACGATTCATCGAAATAGGCCGATTTTTCATTATCAATAACATTTAAATAGGAATCCAGTGCAGACATATATTCATAATTATCGAATTGATGATCGCCAATTAAAATTTGGCTATGGTCAAAAAATTGAGTATTGGAAAATTTGGAATTATTTTCACTTAAGACCTTAATTCCAATTTCATCTCCCTGCTTGATTTTCGCCAGTCCTAGGTAATAATAGGCCACATGGGCAAATTTTGAGTCGGGATATTCATGAATTAAAAAATTCCAAACTTTAGAAAACTCAGAATTGGAATAAAGCACAGCCTGTTCCTCAAATTTTTCGCCCTTAACATTTGCAATTGCCTTGGACTTTTCAAAGGAACGTTGAACTTTGGCTTCTTCCATTTTAAATAAAATAAATCCTTTGTAAAATAGCGCTTTGTCCCTCCCCTCTCGATTAAGAGGATCTTCAATTAGAGTCTGGCAAATGTTTATGGCGGATTTCATTAAATTCCATTTTGATTCCAATACATTAGAACGCTTTTCATTATTGGTTTTGATAATGTTTGCGAAATCCGAAGCTGTTACGCCTAAATTGTTGCGATTATCCGAATAGAATTTCTTTTCCTGTTGCAAATATTTGGAGAACTCTTCAATCCAGTCCATGTATTGGATATGCATATCCAGATTAAATACCTGGGTATCCACAATTTTTTGTTTGATTTCTTCCATTGCCCCAATTGATTTATTGGAGCTGCTGATGTTTTTTTGCAAGGAGATTAATTTTTCAATAGCCTTTTCCCGTGTTCCTAAATAACTGATTTCAGAATACTCTCCTGATTTATAATGGGTATAGGCATAACTTCCCAAAACTATGGCCTCGTTATAGAGCTCCATAATTTCCAAATCTTTGACGGGGACCCGAGATGATAAATTCAACTCCACAATAGACAATTTTCTGCGGATTTCATCAGCCAATAAATTGTCCATCTGCCCATTTTCTGTTTTTTCATCCAGCTCTTTCTGGTAAGACCTCAGTCTCCTTTGATTTTTTTCTGTATTTGTTTTGTACTTCCATAGTTTCTGAGCTTTTATAAATTTCCATTTGGACAAAACCATTAATCCCTCAAGGGCAAGGGGATTATCTGGAAATTGGTTGATGAGTTTTTTAAGAGTAAATTCGGCAGATTTCATATCCTTTAATTTGGAGTAACACCATACAATTCCGAACAATGCATCAGCTCCAAATCCGGGTTTATCAATTAATGTTGTAAAATCACTAATCGCGCTTTCATAATATTCCTGTTCATATTTTAAGTATCCCAATAACAAAGAGGCGCGATGCCTTATTGAATCTGGCAACTGAGTTTGTTTAATAAGGGATTTAAATACCTGATTGGCTTCCCTGTCTTTTTTCCGTTTCACTAAAGACTTGGCATAAAGCAAATAAGCCTTATAGTATATAAAGCTTTTGGAAGAGAATTTTAATAATTCAGTTTCTAATTTATCGTCTTCGTTTAACTTGTAATAACTTTGAATAGCTAAATAAAGAGTTTCCTCGTTGTAATTTGATTTAAAATATTCTTTTTGCTTATATTTCTCGTACAGAGCCACCAGGCTGTCGTCTTTATTTAATTGGAAAAGAGATAGCAGAGTGTAATAGCGGCTTTTTTCATATTCCTTGCTATTTACATTAACTTTATTTAACACCGACAGGGACTTATAATAATCTCCAACTTCAAAATAGTTTTCGGCTAACATCTGATATACATTGTCTATCGGTAGTCTGCCTTGGAATCGCTGCGCCAACCTCTCCAGGTCTCTTTGGATATTTTTTGGATCTTCCTCCCTTTTCCTATGAACAATACTCCCTAGATCAAGACGGAGCATGTTCTCCCACTGGGCAATATTTCCCTTGGCCGCTAAAGAATCTTTGTAATTATGAAATTTTTTGTAAAACTCATCAGATGCTTGTCCTAATTGACTTATTAACACTTTAAAAAAACTATCGTCAAAAAGCCCTTTTTCACCTTTTGGTCTTTTTATTCCCGCCGCTTCGTTAAATAAGCCCATAATTTCTTCAACGTAGTCCCATTGTTTATCCACATATTTTTTAACAACGATTAAATCCTGAATTCTCGCGAGATTATCATTTATTAGTATTTCAATCATATCGATATTTGGAGCTTCTTTAAGCATTTCAATGGATATACTTAAAGCGTCCTCCTGGGGTTTTTCCAACTCTTCCAAAAGATTTAAAGCCTTTGTACTATTTTTAGCTATGTTATTAAGGCTTTCCTCTACATACTTTAGCTTTTCCTCCGATAATTGGGTTATCTCCGTGGGGTAGTTCCTCACCGCAACCAAATCCTTTAATACATTTCGCAAACGATCAATTTCTTCGCGAACCACAAAAAACTTCCATCTTTCTCCCTGAAGCCTGTCAGCCAATTCATTGGCCTGGTACCACAGTTTTTCACCACTGTTAATTCCTGCTCCATTTGTTCCGGAAACCCAGAATAGCCATAGCAATAGGCCCAAGAAAAACTTTGGCTTAGTAATACTGATATTATGACTTATACTATTTTTCATTTTCAGCATCATCAGACATTAATTTTTCAAAAAGCGGATCTTTTGATTCCGTTTTTTCTTCCAGGTTTGATTCAATATCAATTACTTTCCTGTTCTTTCGGTTTTTCCTTAATAAATAGGTGCGGTACAATTCCGCAGATGTTTGTTGAAATTTTAACGGATAGCTTAAGCCCCCAAACAATCTCCATTGAGGATAAAAAGTTGAAAACCCATCCCGCGCTCCGGGAATAGGATCTCCATGACAAACATTCTTTTCGCTGCAGCCTCCAAAGGTTCCGCCGTAATCCCGGCTCAACAACCAGCTAAACCCTCCCGACAACGTTAAGCCATTGGGATATTTCAGCCGTCCTCCAACATTTATAAAAATTGGATTTTCCATAATGTGCATATCAAAAACTTTTAGATTGTCACCTGCCAGTACTACATTATATCTAACCCAAAATTTTTCTGAGCCTTTTTTCCCTTTAAATAATTCCTCAATATGAGACCTAAAAAAGTCGCCTTCAAGCTCCAGAAAAAAATCTGTGCTGGAGGTTTTCAATTCCATTCCAATCATTGCAGGTACTTTGCTAAAATCAGTGGATCCTTTGTATTCATCTTGCTCCGAACTTAGTCTATAAGTCTCCTCGTAATTTTCTTCGGCCTCTTTTTTCCGGGTATCCATCCACTGCTCCACAGGAAGCTCATATCCTAAATTCAAATAAAATTTAAGAGGTAATAAAGTTGTTAGTCTTATTAATTCAAAATCCAAAGCTGATACGAATTTATAATAGCTGACGATTCCAGTTCCTCCATGCTTAAAATGATCTGGAGTAAACCCCTGATTCTCAAACCTAAAACCATTTGATTTAAACTCTTTGGATAGGTTTTTATATACTTCAAAGGATTGGGAAAAACCCAACATTCGGATGTTTTTATTGTTGGGCGTTGTCATTTTTATTTTTAAAAATGCGAGGCTGGGTCGGGTAGTCATTATCTGCATACCCCCACTTAACTGAAATATATCCCAAAGCCCATACCCAAGTTCGAGATTGGGAATAATTGTGGGTACATTACTAGCAGCATTATTATCCCAAAGAAAAGTTCTGCCATATATATTGAGAAAAAGGTTATTTCGGCCCATAACAGAAGAAGAGCTGGTATGAAACAATCCTGAATAGCGATCTCTTTTTTCAATAGAGTACGATAAACTTACCAGGCACGTTGCAAATGACAATACCAAAAATAAGCTGCTGGTAAATTTAATTAAATATTTTTTCATTTATTATCTGATTCAGATTTTAAGGTTTTTTTTATTTTCTTTCTTTGTTCCAATATTTCTTTTTCGCTTTTGTGCTTAAAAATTTCGTTTAATTTAGGATCATCCAGCATATCCCTGTCATAATTTTCCAGTAATAGCCTATCCAGAGTTAAATCTTTGGCTTTTCGTTTTCCGAATTTGTTAATGGCGGTTGTGTTTTTATTCTCAAGGCGATTTTGTTCTGTAAAAATTAAAGATCTTAAGGCTTCCGCATTAGTCTCTTTATAAAAAATCGGAATTTTAATTCCCATT
Source organism: Fibrobacteria bacterium (assembly GCA_050294405.1). Taxonomy (GTDB): domain Bacteria; phylum Fibrobacterota; class Fibrobacteria; order UBA11236; family JADFYW01; genus JBNKOC01. The sequence goes on from JBNKOC010000034.1 coordinate 41,019, forward strand.
TCTATTTGGATTGGTTTTCTTAATTCGGAACTTAAAAATTTGATCGGATTTAAAGGATCGAACTGAATATCAGCATAGAGGCTAAATGGGAAGGCTTTATCGAAATACTTTTTGAAACCTATTCCCATTTCAAAAAGAGGCGGAATAAAATCTGGGTTTGGATTGGGATTTTTTGAATTCTCTTTTTCTTTATATAAAGCCATTCCAAATCTGCTATAAATACTTTTGTTCTCCCCCTTATATTCAAAAGCCAATTTGAAATTATGTTGCGAATATAAATAATAAAATCTGAAATTATCGGCATTGCTATAATTGAAATATAATTTAAATGGCATGGTTGGATTATATTTAATTAAATCTATGTCTCCAATAAGGGTATAGGAAATCAAAGGATCAAATGCAGGAGTTTCTTCCAGAACTGTATAGCTATTTTCCTCTGTAGAGAGAGTTACATTCAGCATCAAGCCGGCACCGAATATCCGAAGGTTATCGTTGTTGGGAAGCGTAAGTTTTATGCTTCCGGTAGTAATACCAATCTTATCACCATCCCAAGGAATAGATGTACCCTCTATATGCATAAAGCCGGTAAGCCCAATTGTTCCATTAATTTGAGGAGCCAGCAATAAATCTTTTTTTGTTAGAGAGTAGTTTGTATCTAATCTAGATGTTAAAGATGGATAGTATTTTTTATCGGGCACATTTTGCAGTTCTGCAAGGTTTAATTTCCCAGTTTGCATGTAACTCTTGCCGGCGGATTCAAACCATATGTTTCCGGTTCCCACAGTGTTAGAAGCAGACACAGCTGGTATGCCTTCCCCTCGGGACCGTTTTCCTTTAGCCTGGATATTCTGTCCAAATATCGCCAGGATTAAAAGGATTTGAAACAACTGATTCAAAATAACCTTCTAATTTCCTATTGATCTACAGGTCTTAATATCTCAGCTTTAAATTTTTTACCTTTTCGGCGTTTTAACTTTTGATGTTCTTTTAGTTTTTCAATATCAGATGGCGAAAAAAGTCTCCATCCTTTTGAATTCGACTTGATGTTATCTAATACATATTCTTCAGTTAACCACCTTTTTAAAGTGGAAACCGAAATCCGCAGGGATTTAGCCACTTGTCCCGATGTATAGAAATTTTGCTCCGAAAGTTTTTTCCGTTGACTCATGTTTACTCCTTTCTTTTTAATGGAACATTTATATTGTAACCAGAAAGGACTGCATAAGTCTATGGAAAACAAAACCTTAACTCATTCATAAAACCCGTTAATAACTGGGTTGTTAAAACCGCTAATTTGCCAATTAATCAGCTATTATTTGGATTATTGAGTTTTTTTGGATGGCCGTTTTGGCGAAAATTGCTTGAAAAATTCCCAACAAATATGGGATACTGACTATATACATACATAGGAATCGCCTTCGTTAAAATTTGCAAAACGCCCTAAAAAATGGAAAAGTTTAAATTTTTGAGATTTTTTGGAATTTTATTTTTTTTATGTTTCACAGCTATTCCGTATACCGTGAAAGAAGGCGATACTCTATGGGAATTGAGCGGACAATTTTTAGAAGACCCTTTTAAATGGCCCGAAATTTGGAATGTTAACCCTCAAATTAACAACCCCAATCTGATATACCCGGGTAGCGAAATTTCTTTAGCGGGAAAAACCGGAAGATCTCACAAAAATTCATTAACATCAGCCAGAGCAAATAAAGTTAACTTTAATACAGCCATTCAAGGGTTTTCAAATTATAACCCGGACAATATTCAAAGCGAAAGTTCCATCAATGGAAATTCAATTCGTATAGACAAGGCCCCCAAAACTCTAAATAAGGATTTAATATTTTCAGCTCCCATACTAAAACAAGAGCAGGAAAATGGTTCTTATTTTCCTGGCGAAAATGATATCCCAAAATTAGAAAGCCAAATAGCACAGCAATACTCCAGTCTTTTAATTCCAAGCCAAAACTTGCTGGGTAAAAGCCAAAATGATTTGCTGCAATTTTATTCCATAGGAAAAAAAATCTACGGAACAAATAAAAAGTACATGGGCCAGTTAATACACATTACTGGCGTTGGAAGAATTGATTCATTAGGAGAAAAAAAATCAAAAATCAGATTGATAAAAGTATTGGGAAAAATTGACAACCAATCAAAGTTTGCCGCTTTTGAGTCCGGTCCGGAAATTCAAGTTAAAGCCTATGCCCCAACTCCGGATAAATCCACACAAGGCCGGATAATTCATCTGGACGACCAACAGGGAATCATCCAACCATATCAATATATTATTATAGAGGGCGGAAGCTCGGCCGGCTTTAATTTAGCAGATGGAGTTGTGCTGTATTCAGAGCCAAATAAAAAAGGTGAAAACCAGGCCGTCGCCAATGGATTAATAGTTAGGATTTCTCAAAATTACGCCAGCATTTTAGTTATGCAGGTTTCCCCTACTCCCCTTGAAAAAGGAGATTTGGCTATTGCTCGACATTCGGCTCAAAAAATGAGATGATAAAATTGATTTTTTTAAAGGTGTTAATTTGCTAAAAATAATTGAATGGATTGCCATAGACCCATTCCAAAATAAATTGCGTACTGGGTTCAGGGTTTTGCTGGTTTTATCTGTTATTCTTGTTATTCATTTGATTTTTATTCAAGCATTTTTACTTTTGATAAATGTCTTTCCATCTGTTTTTGGGAAATTATTTTTTTATCAAAAATTGGGAGAAACATTCCTCAATGCCCTTGAGGCTTTTCTTTTTTAAAAAGAAAGTAAAGAAGACTATATGTTAGGCTATCATATTGCAGCCTATTTGCTTTTAAGCCTGCTGATTTTTTTCCTAATAAAAATGCTCGGCAAAGCCCGTAAGGATGCGGCAATAAAAACCGAAAAGTTTAACGCGCAAATTGTAACTTTAGATAAGCGAATTTTACATGCCAAAAAACAACTTGAGGCTACTTTTGACTCCATTTCAGATGGAATAGTGGTAATAGACAAAAATTACAACATTACCCGGCTAAACCAAACTTATGCGAAATTTACAAATAAAAGTATAGACAATATACTTCTTCGCAAATGTTACAAAACTTTTCGCAATTTAGATGAGCCCTGTAAAGAGTGTCCAATTACGAACATGAAATATGCAGATGGATATGGCATTAATATTGGTAAACACAATTTTCAAGTAGAAGTAAAATCCACTTTAGTGGGTGGAAACGTCCAAAACCATATTGAAACCATAAGGGACGTAACTCGATTTGAAAACCTGCACTTACAATTGCGAAGGTCTGAAAGATTCGCCACCATTGGAACCATGGTGGCGGGAATTGCCCATGAAATGAATAATCCCCTGTCTGGCATATCTGGTAACTCTCAACTAATGATAAAATATCCTGAAAAATACGGTTTAAATGATAAAGGAGTATCACGTATAAAAACCATTTATGACAGCGTCCAGCGGGCAACGGGAATTGTATCAGATCTATTAAACTTTTCAAATCCAAATCAAATTAAATACAAGCCCATCAGCTTGTTAGAGGCTGCAAATGCCGCGGTACAAAAAGTGAAAATCAAATACAAAATTGGTGAAAAAATTAATTGGAAAGCCGACGGAGAGTCTGCCAGAATTTGGGGAGATCCTTCCCAAATAGACAGCGTCTTAATTAGGGTATTGGAGAACTCCATACAGGCGCTGGAGGAAAAAATGGAAATGGAACCTGACTTGGTTCCTCAAATAAGTATCAAGCTATTACATCAGGAAAATAATTTTGTTCTTCAAATTACAGACAACGGCATTGGCATTCCTGAACAAGCATTAAGCAATATTTTTGATCCATTTTTCACAACAAAAGAACCCGGAATTGGAGTAGGCCTGGGATTGAGTATATGCCATCGAATTATGAGCGAGCATCAGGGAAAAATTGTTATAAAACCGCAAAAAGAAGGAGCTCTGACGGAGTTGATTTTTCCCGGAGAAAAACCAGAAGGTTAAGGAATAAATATGAGCAAAATATTAGTTGTTGATGATGAACCTGGCATAAGAAGTATGCTCCAGGATTTCCTTGAGTCGGATTATGACGTCATAACTTCTGCAAATGCCGAGGAAGCATTAGAAGAAGTCAAATCAAATAATTTTGATTTAGTCATAAGCGATATTAACATGCCTGGCATGAAAGGCTATTTGCTTTTAGAAAAAGTTCGCCAAATTTCTCCAGATACAAAAACCATATTAATTACAGCTTATAATGTGGATGAGTATATTAGATTAGCCCGGACTCACGGTATCTGCAATATTGTTTCGAAAACCGCCCCTTTTAATTTTGATGAATTGGATTCAGTAGTAAAAGGACTCATCACAAAAGAAATTTTTGGCATTGAAAAACACTTTGATGAACATTATTTAAAACTAGGATCATTTACTATCAAATCAAGCTCCGAAGCAAAGGATGTGCGTAGCAAAATTTTAAACCTGTTACCTGAAATTCCCAAAGACACAAATGAAATAAAATTAATTTTGGATGAAATTATTACAAATGCCCTTTATCATTCGCCTCAATTACCCAGTGGTGAAAAAAAATATGAGGAATACCGAAAAATTGAGCTCGAGCCGGAAGAATATATAAAGGTAAACATCGGTCAGGATGAGGAAAAGGTGGTTATCAGCATTTTAGATCAGCAAGGCAATTTGGATAAAGACAGAGTCATGTACTTAATTGACAGGCACATAAATTCTGAGGGGATTTTTGACGAATCCGGTCGCGGAATTTATATGTCCAGGCTTTTTTCCGATAGAATAATTATCAACATCGACCCTGGAAACAAGACTGAGTTTGTTATCATATTCTTTTTAAAAGACGATGTTTATAAGGGATACAAACCCTTATACATCAGGCAACTTTAAAAATTGGGCGGCTCAGGCACCTTCAAGCTTGCGTTCCGCTTCGGTTCATCATCGTGTGCCTCGCTCACAACCACCATCATCGATTTTTAGAGATAGCCTAAAAAGATATTTCCGAGTTGATTACTCTCTGGCAGGCAGTTAAATGGCCCTCTTGGCCTTGTAAATTATAAGGAATGCTTTTGCAATTATTTTCCTTATAGGGACAGCGCTGATAAAATCTGCAACCGTTGGGAAATTCCTGAGGAGAAGGAACCCTGCCTTCAATGGTGGATAATCTATCTGTATTGGTATTTAATTTTGGAATAGATTGTATTAGTCCCTTGGTATAAGGGTGCTTAGGTTTATTAAGAACTTGTTCCGTTGGGCCCAATTCAATAATTTGCCCGGCATACATCACCGCCAATTGTTGAACCAAATCCGCCACCACTCCCAAATCATGGGTTATCATGATTAATGCCATGCCGTATTCCGATTGAAGGCTCTTTATTAGTTCCAATATTTGGGCCTGAATTGTTACATCTAAGGCCGTGGTAGGTTCATCGGCTATTAATAATTTGGGCTTACAGGCAAGTGCCATTCCTATCATAACTCTTTGTTTCATTCCTCCTGACATCTCATGGGGGTATGAGTTATAAGCCTTTGAAGGGTTGGGCATTTCCAATTTTTTCAACATTTCCAAGGCTAGTTGTTCGGCTGATTTTTTGTTTAATTTTTGATGCAATAATATGGATTCCCTAATTTGCTTTCCGCAAGTCATCAACGGATTCAAATGAGTCATCGGGTTCTGAAAAATCATGGAAATCTGATTTCCACGAATTGCTCTCCACTCTTCGGCATTTAAATCCAATAAGTTTTTATTTTCGAAATAAAGCTTTTTAGCTCCTATCCGGGATGTCCTTGGCTCTAAAAGCCCCATGATAGCTTTTGAGGTAATGGACTTTCCGCAACCGGACTCCCCCACCAGGCCAAATGTATCCCCGGCATTTAATTTAAATCGGATATCCGTGGTAATTGGGACCCATTGTCCATCTATTTTTAATTCGACTTTTAAATCCTCTACTTCTAACATTATTCCTCCAGAGGAAAAAAACAAGAGGCCTTGCTTTCATGGACTTGTTTTAACTCAGGTTCTGACTCTTTGCATTTTTCCTTAGCGTTAAAACACCTGGGGTAAAATGAGCAACCACTGCCATTTTTGGACGAGTTAATTTCGCCTTTAAGAATTTTAGGTTTAACCTGGGGATTTAATCCTGGAACCGAATCAATAAGCGCCCTTGTATATGGATGAGTGGGGCGTTTAAAAAGGTTTTCACCAGTATTTTCCTCGACTACTTTGCCAAGATACATCACATATATGTAATCCGAAATCGCCTTAACCAAAGATAAGTCGTGGGCAATAAATACCAAGGAGAGGTTAAATTCATTTTTTAATTCTAACAGCAAATGAATAATCTGAGCCTGGACAGACACATCCAGGGCTGATACAATTTCATCGCAAATTATTACTTTCGGGTCCATGCCCAAAACTCTGGCTATGCCTATTCTCTGACGTTGCCCCCCACTAAAGGCGTGAGGGTAACGGTTCATATAGTCGGGATTGAGCCCCACTTTTTCCAAAAGAAAAGCTACCTTATCTTTAGCCTGGGACTTGGAGCAAATATTATGTACTAACATGGGTTCCTTCAATATCTCCAAAACAGTTAGCCTTGGATTTAAAGAAGAATAAGGGTCCTGAAAAATTATTTGGTAATCCTTTCTATACTTTTTCCAGGATGCCTTTTTTGCGATATCAATGTTACCACCATTTAAAGCCAATTCACCTTGGGTTGGCAACACTAAGCCTAAAAGAGAATTCCCTAAAGTGCTTTTCCCACAACCAGACTCCCCTACCACGGATACAATTTGCCCCTCATAAAGAGAAAAATCGACATTATTGACAGCCTTAACATATCCGGAAACGGTTTTAAAAAAGCCACTCGTGACGGGGAAAAAAGTTTTTAATCCTTTTGCTTCGATTAGTTTATTCGCCATATTAATTGCCAAGAGGATTAAAACAAGCAACCCTATGTTCGGGATATATTTCAGTTAGTTCAGGTTTTTCAAGGCATTTTTCGCTGGCATGTTCACAGCGTTCTTTGAAACGGCAACCTTTGGCATAGTTTCTGGGATGTGGAACCTGTCCTGGAATGGGAATTAAACTGGTTTTATTGGAGCTAATGTCGGGTATAGCCCTCACCAGCCCGTGCGCATAAGGGTGAGCGCTATTTTTTAAAAAGCTATTAACATTACACTCTTCAACCAGACGACCTGCATACATAATCCCCAATCTATCGGCATATTGCGCAATCAGCCCCAAATTATGAGTGATTAATAAAATTGAAGTTTCCATTTCATTTTTAAGTTCCATGAGCAGTTCCATGATTTGGGCTTGTATGGTGACATCAAGAGCTGTGGTGGGCTCATCAGCTATAATGAGCTTGGGCTTTAACAAAAGAGCCATTGCAATCATGCAGCGTTGCAACATCCCCCCCGATAATTGGTGTGGAAAAGCTTTTATGACCCGTTGCGTGTCTCTTAACCCGACTTTTTTCAAAAGCTCTTCAACAGTCTTTTGTTTATCACCGGAAAAACTGTGATAGTCAAAACACTCTTCCAACTGCTGCCCAATGGTATACAATGGGTTCATGGCACTGGAAGGCTCCTGAAAAATAACGCTTATTTCATTTCCCCGAATAGACTGCAGCTTCTCTTCGCTAAAGGATAATAAATTCTCCCCAGCAAAAATAATTTCGCCATTTTTGATAAAACCACCGGGATTGGGCAACAAACCCAAAATTGCCATGGAAGTCACGGATTTGCCACAGCCAGACTCCCCAACCAAACCGTAAACTTCTCCGCTTTGAATATGAAAGGAAACATTATCCACCAGCTCCAAACTTTCATCGGTTTTTACTCCCAGGGAAAGGGACCGCACATCTAGTAGCATATCAGCCACTTTTATTGCCCCCTTTGGGATCAAAAGCTTCTCTAACTCCTTCTCCAATAAAGGTTGCCAGTAAAAGGGTTATAAAAATAGCCAACACACTAAATATGGCAAGCCAGGGAGCATATAGATGTTGCAAACCCTGCGCTAACATCTCACCCCAGGAAGGAGTTGGAGGCTGCAAGCCAAAGCCTAAAAAATCCAGGGCCGTTAAGGATGATATGCCTCCGATAATGCTAAAGGGGACAATAGTAATAACCGGTGTAAGAGCGTTGGGAAGAATATGCCGGAAAAAAATTCGAGGCCCCGATGCTCCCAGAGCTTCCGCATTTCTAACAAACACCATATTCCTCAATTTTAAAAACTCGCCTCTCATATAAAAGGAAAGCCCTATCCATCCGAATATGGCTAAAATTCCCAGCAGCAGAAAAAAACCTCGGCCATATATGGAACCCAGCAAAATCACAACATATAAAAAGGGCAAGGCTGACCAAATTTCAATTCCATGACGCAATAACAAATCCACTTTGCCGCCCAAATATCCCTGCAGCCCGCCAATAACAATGCCCAAAATGGTAACTAATAAGGTTAACAGCAAAGAGAAAGTCATACATAAGCGAAAGCCGTAAATTAAACGGGCAAGCACATCCCTGGCTGTGGCATCCGTTCCCAACCAATGCTTGGAGGATGGCGCATGAGGGGGAGTTCCTTCCAAATCCAGATAAGAATGCAGGGGATTATGAGGAATTAAGGTCAATAACATCCAACCGCCTTTGGCCTTAAAATCTTGATTATTTCGAAGGTTCAGATAGTTGGCTTCGGTTTTATATTTTCCTCCGAATTCCAGACTAGAATATTTTTTAAACACTGGAAAAAACCATTTGCCCTCATAACCCATCATAAGCGGCTTGTCATTTACCCACAACTCCGCGCCCAGGGATAGGACATAAGCCCCTAATAATATCCAAAAGGAAAAATAAGCACGCTTTATCTTCCGAAATCTTTTGAGCCTGTCTCTGGTAATTTCTGAAATCAAAAGGCCGCCTTAATCAAAATGGATTCTCGGATCTACTAATACATATAAAATGTCCGAAAATAATCTTCCAAACAGGGTTAAAATACTCATAATAAGCAACATACCCATAACCACATTATAATCCCTGCTCACAATCGAACTATAAAATAAAAGCCCAATTCCATCGATATCGAAAACCTTCTCAATTAGTATAGAACCGGAAAATATGAGGGTAAAAATCTCACTCATGCGAGTTGCTATGGGAATCAGAGAATTTCGAAGGGCGTGCTTCCAAACCGCTTTTTTATAGCTGGAACCTTTTACAAGGGCTGTTCTCATGTAATCTTTTTTTAGTTCATCTAAAAGGGTGTTTTTCATGAGCATGGTTAAAAAGGCAAATTCACTGGCCATATAACAAAGAATGGGTAAGGCCATATGGTGTAAAAAGTCGAGAGTCTTACCTAAAACAGTAAGGTTTTCAAAATTATCTGAAACAACTCCAGACAATGGAAACCAATCAAAAAAACTTCCTCCGGCAAAAAAAACAATAAGCAATATGCCCAGGGCATACCCCGGGATAACATAGCCGGAAAAAATGATAAAAGAAGTGGCCGCATCAAAAAAGCTATTATTCTTTAATGCTTTGGCCATCCCCAAAGGGATACATACTGCATAAGAAAGGAAAAAAGATACTAAACCAAAAAACAGCGATATGGGAAAGCGCTGAGAAATAACATCCCAAACTGGCTCCTGGTGAAAGTAGGACTCCCCCAAATCCAGTTTAAGCACGTTTCCCATCCATTCCACATACCTTTGGTAGGCTGGCTTATCAAAACCGTAAAACTTTTTGATGTTTTCTATTTCTTCAGGGCTAATGGACTTAGATGCATCCCCCCCCTTTTCCGCAGATACGGCCCTCATTCTTGAAATCAATTCCTCTACAGGACCACCAGGAACAAATTGAATCAAAGTAAAGCATACAATGGTAATTCCCAAAATGGTGGGAACCATTAACAACAGGCGTCGAAGGATATAGGTTTTCATTCCTGGTAGGTAACTACGTCCTGTTCCGCTGGAAGAGCTTTATTTTCAGACTGTGCAGCTTGAAGTAACTTTTCTTTTTCGGCATCAAAATACCAATATTGGAAAACACTTTCGCTGGGGTCAGCAAATTTTCCTAAAATATTTTTTGCCCGGCCAAACTTGTTCCAATACATAAGCCTGTGATACCCCGCCTGCCAAAGCAATACATAAGGCATTATTTCCCCTAAACGGTTGTCCACTTTCTTTAGCATGATTTCTCTTTCCGCCAAATCGGTAATGGTTTTTTGAGCCTCAATTAGGCTATCTATAACAGCATCGGCCACTCCAGCCACATTATTAGAGGCCTCTACGTTGGCCAGTTTTGAACTCCATCCCGATTCCGGGTCCCGGCCGCGATAGCTGCCCCAGGACATCCAATACATATCAAAATCAAATTTGTGGATTCGTTTGCGAATTGTGGACCAGGATAACTTTTCAATGCTTGCCACAATGCCCACCGCTTTTAAATCCTGCACGTATACATTTAAATGCCGCAAATCTTCCTGGGCTGTCATAAAAATTATGCTGAAAACTTCTCCATTTTTAACAAGCATACCTTTGTCGTTTACCAGCCAGCCAGACTCTTTTAACATGGACCGCGCCAAATCCGTATTATATTCTATAACGGGCTGATTGGGATTTAGGTAGTCTTCATATAAGTCCGGGTAGTAACTGTTTGATAAAGTATATTGATTAAACATAAGCTTTTCATTTATTTGCTCACGGTTTAACAAATGAGCCAAAGCCTTTCGCACTTTGATATCCTGAAATTTTTCTTTGCGCAAATTAAAAGCAAAACCCTGAAAACCCATAGGCTCTTTATTGTATACTTTTTGTTTGACTACCCAGTTTTTTTCCACAGATTCAAAATTTGTGTTTTTCATCCACATGGTGGAACTGTGGACAGGAAACACATCCAGCTCACCTTTTTTAAAGGCTTCCAGGGCTTTGGTGGGCTCATTGATAAATTTGTACTTAATCACTCCAAAATTGTACTTGTGCTGGTTATAAGCTTTTTTCCATCCCCACCAATCAGCTCTTCTCTCCATTTCCAAATATCTGTTCTTCTTTATGTCCTTTAGTTGATAAGGGCCGCTTACCACCGGAAATTCAAAATTGATTTTATTAAAGTCTTTATTTTCCCAGATATGTTTAGGGAAAGCGTAGAACTGGCCCGCATTCAGCAAGTTTCTCCAATGTTTATCCTTCGCTTTGATTAACACTGTTTTGGAGTCTATAATTTCCGGTCGGTGGAATTTTTCCAGACTTGTGCGCATAAGAGGGGTTAAATGGGCCGGGTTCATAATTACATCGTAATAAAATTGAACATCTTCCGAACTAATGGCTTTACCATCGCTCCATTTTGCTTCGGGATGCAGTTTAAAAGTAAAACTCAACCCGTCTTCGCTTACCTCCCAGCTTTCTGCCAACAAGCCGATGATTTTATTTTCTTTGGAATGCAAATCCAGCAAAGATTCAAACATGGCTCCGCATATTTCAATGGAAGTGCTATTGTAATCCAAAAACATATTTATGGATTTGGGAAAGGAACTGCCCCAGGCATGCAAGGTTCCGCCCGGAATCGCCTCTGGGTTTGCCATGGGATCCGGCTCCCCCACCAATTCCTGAGGGCTTAATCCAAGAGTTTTAGCCCCATCTTTTGCGTTTGGTTTATTTGTCTCTTTTTTTTCCAGACATCCGTTAAAGGCCATAGCACATAAAAATCCAATACATAAATGATTGATTTTAATTTTTAAAAACATTTATTATTCCTTGTAATATACATTGGCGGCGTAATCACCAAGCTTTTGATTATTTGCTTTGGCATTTTCCAGAGCCTGGTTTTTATCGGCATCCAGCCACCAATAAGCCACAATTTTATCTTCTGCTCCGTATTTATCATAAACATACTTGGGAGTGCCGTATTTATTCCAGTATAAGATGCGGTTGTAGTCTGGCATCCAAAGCAAGGCATAAGGAATAATGGCAAACAAACGGCTATCCAACTCTTTTAGTATGTTATTTCTCTTGTCCAAATCCCATTCCAGCTTCATGGCTTCAATTAAACTGTCTACCACGGCATCTTCTACGCCGGGAAAATTATAAGAAGCCTCTTGATTGGCTGTAGAACTATGCCACTGGCTTTCCGGGTCGCGCATTCTATCCCCAGCCCAGGCGGACCAATACATGTCAAAGTCAAATTTATCCATTCTCTTGGATAGGGAGGATTGAGATAATTTTTCGATACTCGCTTTTATGCCCACTTTTTTTAAATCTTCCAAATAGACTTGAAGATGACGCTGGTCGGCGGAATAAGTGAGAAAGACTATTTCAAAAACACCCAGACCATCCTGTTCCAAAAAGCCGGAAGAACCAATTTTCCAGCCCGCTTCAGACAGTAATTTTCGAGCCAAGTCCGGGTTGTATTTGCGAATGGGGTTTTTGGGGTTTTGTTTATTGGGAAAAAGGTCCGAGTAATAAGAACTCAATAAAAAATATTCGTTATACATGAGCTTTTCATTCATAAGTTCACGGTTGAGCAAATGGCAGAGTGCCTGGCGGGTTTTTATATTCTGAAACTTTTCCCGCCGCAGGTTAAAAGCGAAACCCTGAAAGCCCATAGGTTCCTTATTAAAAATCTTTTGGCGCAGCACCCAATTATTTTTCACTTGGTCAAAATTTGTTTGCTTTACCCAAATGGAAGATGTGTAAATTGGATATATATCCATATCCCCTTTTTTAAAGGATTCCAGGGCTATGTTTCTATCCACAATAAATTTAAAACCCAGTTTGTCCACATTGTATTTATTGTTGTTATAGGCCAATATCCTGCCCCACCAGTCTGCCCTTCGGCTTAATGTAATGGCTCTTCCTTTTTTGACTTCGCTAAGGACATAGGGCCCATACACTGGATTAAAGTCAAAGTTTATTTTGTTAAAATCTTTACCCTTCCAGGCATGTTTGGGAAAAGCCACCCATCTTCCCAAATCTCTTTCATTTTTCCAATGGTCTTTTTCTGCTGTGACCGAAAAAACTTTATCAGATATTATTTCCGGTCGGGAAAATCTTTTTAAGGAGACCCTTTCCACAGGCGTTAAATTTTTGGGATCCATAATAACATCGTAAAAAAACTGAACATCTTCAGCTACTACAGGTTTTCCGTCGCTCCACTTGGCTTCTGGTCGAATGTGAACGGTATAGGTCTTTTTATCTTCGCTGAGCTCCCATGTTTCCGCCAAAAGACCGATGTATCTGTTTTCCACGGAATGCAAATCAAAAAGCATTTCAAACATAAGATTGTTGATGTAATCATTGGCATAATTGGGGTCGAGGTAGTAATTCAGGGACTTGGGAAAATCCCCTCCCCAGGTGATAATTTCTCCGCCGGGTTTAGCCAATGGATTGGCAATAGGGTCTTCCTCCCCTATTTTTTCACCAGCAGGAATGCTTTGTTCGGTTGTTTGAGTCTGCGTGTTTTGAGAAATAGCCGGTTTTTCTTTTTCTAAGCAGCCCAGAAAAAACAAACTCCACAAAAGGCTGGTGCAAATACCGCAAAACTTAGTTTTTGTAACCATATATTGGATTAAATTAAAAACCTTGGGCTATAAACCCAATTGAAAATCCGCTAACCTGCCCTTGGCTTCTTCCATCTCATTTTGGGACAATTCTTTTTTTTCGAAGCCTATTTGTAAATGGCCAAAAAAGCGCTCGGGAAAGTTTTGGGCAAGTTCTTTCGGACTAATTTGCCTTCCCACAATTTCTTCCAGAGAAATGGAATGGGGAGTTAAGGAGGGGCCTTTTGTCTCAGAGGAAGATAAAAACATGGACGCTTCTTTGAGAAGCATAATGGAGCCGTGCTGCAAAAAACCATTTTTATGCCGACGCTGGGCAGAGCCCACCAATTTGCGACCCACTTGCTCCACTTCGTATTTGGAACTGGCGGCAAAACAATCTATCCCTCCACTTAACTCCCGGGAGGAAGGCTGAGCGCGGGAAAAGCCGATGTGAGCATTATAGGGTTTCAAAGCGGCAATCAGGGCATGAGAAATGGCCCGGTATGAAGGTTCTCGACGGGCACACCAGGGACGGCTATTGGAAAAGGCAGCTAAACTGTATGTGAGTTCCTCATGGTGGTAAACGGCGCGCCCCCCGGTAATGCGGCGAACCAGAGGCACTTTTTTTTGGGAAGCCTTTAAATTAGTGCTAAACTCCTTGGCTTTTTGAAAATGACCAAGGCTTATGGTGGGATTTTTCCAGCTGTAAAGGCGAAGAAAGGGAGCTGATTTTCCCTCAAGAACTTTTTGAAATAGCACGCTGTCAATAGCCATGTTGAGAGCGCCTTCCAAAGGAGGCGTTTCAATGAGCCGCCATTTTTCCAATTAATTTTCCTGAATATCTGCGTTTTCCAGGGCAAACCGGGCGGCAGCCTGTTCCGCAGATTTTTTTGACATACCGCTGCCTTCGCCCTTTTTTTCGCCTTGAATAAAAACACCTACAGTGAATTCTTTTTTGTGCTCGGGGCCTTCTTCCGATATTATGTTATACTCGGGAGTTCCCATTCCTTGTCCCTGGGTGAGTTCCAGCAAGCGGCTTTTATAGTTGGCCAACTCTTCATCGCCTAGCACTTCATCCATAATGGAAATTAAAGTAGAATGAATGATCCGGGTAGCAGGTTCAATTCCCCCATCTAAGTACACCGCACCTAAAACGGCTTCATAGGCATCCGCCAAAATAGAAGTGCGTTTTCGCCCTCCCGATTTTTTTTCGGATTTGCTGAGCAAAATAAAATCGCCTAAATTGCAGTTGATGGCGCAACGCATCAATACTTTGGCGGATACAACCAGGGATTTGTATTTGGAAAGCTCCCCTTCTTTTTTTTGGGGATGTTTATGATACAAGTATTCGGTTATAACCAAATCTAAAACGGCATCGCCTAAAAACTCCAGACGTTCGTTGGAATCCTCTACTTGGTCCAGATTTTGGCTATGTACATAGGAACGGTGAGAAAGCGCTAATGTAAGTAAAGCAGGGTCCCTGAATTTATATTCCAGTTTTTCTTCAAGCTTTTGATAGGGCCCGGCTTGAGGGGGGTCTTTTTTTTTAGGTAAAAACCAAAGCCATCCCATATTAAACTCAAGGCGTTGTTAAAAAGCGCCATGTTTAGCGCTTTTTAAAACCTCTCGCCAATAAAAATTAGGCTTTGCTTTTTACGTATTCAATTGCATCGGAAACGGTTTTTAATTTTTCCGCTTCTTCATCAGGAATTTCAATATCAAATTCATCTTCAAGGGCCATGATTAATTCCACCAAGTCCAGGGAATCTGCACCCAGGTCATCAACAAAAGTAGCTTCGGGCTTAACTTCGTCTTCTTTAACACCCAATTTATCTACAATTACTTTTGTGATTTTGTTTAACATATCGTCCGACATTATGATTATTCCTCCTAAAAATGAAAGGTTAAATATAAATATTCACGTAAAATATGGCTAAAAAGCCTACATTACCAATCCACCATCAACGGTTAATACCTGTCCTGTAATATAACTGGCCAACGGACTTACCAAAAATAGCACTGCATTAGCAATGTCCAAAGGTTCTCCCAAAGTTTGTAAGGGAATAGCTCCTGTAAGCGCTGATTTTTGCTCTTCTGACAATTTATCAGTCATGGCAGTTTTAATAAACCCTGGAGCGACTGCGTTTACACGAATGCCTCTTGAAGCAAATTCCTTGGCTAAAGTTTTGGTAAGACCGATAAGCCCTGCTTTAGAAGCAGAATAGTTGGCCTGGCCCGCATTACCCATAAGACCCACAACTGAGGCTATATTAATAATAGCTCCGCCTTTGGCTTTCATCATGGGCCGGGTCGCTGCCTTACAGCATAAAAAGGCGCTTTTTAAATTAACAGTGAGAACAGCATCCCAATCTTCTTCCTTCATTCTCATTAAAAGGCCATCGCGGGTGATTCCGGCATTATTAACGAGCACATCCATGGTTTCAAAGCTTTCAAAATATTCTTTGAACATGGCATCTACTTCATCCGCCACGGCAACGTTTGATTTTAAGGCAATGGCTTTCACCCCTTTGGCTTCCAGTTCGGAAGCGGTTTGTTTGGCAGTGTCCAAATCCAAATCGCTCACGGCAATATTACAACCGGCATCGGCCAAACGAGAGGCAATTTCTTTTCCTATTCCCCGGGCTCCCCCGGTTATTAACGCACATTTACCTTTTAAATCTATCAAAACGTCTCCTTGGTTTATTATTTCCTAACCGTTTACATTTTCACTTTGAGGGTATAAGCTCTCCGCCACGGCTACCTTTAAATCTCTGGATATTCCCCGGCATAGGCCCATTAATACTTTGCCTGGACCCACTTCAATGCCTGAATCAAAGCCGTTTGCCAAGCAATTTTCCACCGTTTGCACCCAGCGCACAGGAGAGGTGATTTGTTGAATTAAGCCTTCTTTAATATCCTGGGAATTTTGAGTGGGCTGGGCATCCACATTCCTGTACAAAGGTACTTGCGCATTGGCAAAACTGTATTTTTCAATTTCGGATTTTAAACCATCTACGGCAAATTGCATAAGAGGCGAATGGAAGGCCCCGCTAACCGGAAGGCGAACTACTTTTTTAGCTCCCTTTTCACTGAGCTGCTTTTCAGCTTCTTCAATAGCCGAAATTTCTCCAGAAATAACCACCTGAGCATTGCTGTTGTAATTGGCAGATACCACAACCCCTTCCACATTTTCCAGCACCGAATCAATGGCGGAAGGTTCCATACCCAGAACAGCCGACATGGCCCCCGGGGCTATTTTTCCAGCTTCAGCCATAAGCTGGCCACGAAGTTTTACAATTTTTAAGGCAGACTCAAACCCCAATACTCCTGCGGCATAAAGGGCTGAATACTCTCCCAAAGAATGTCCGGCTACGGCGTGAAAAGGCTTTCCTTCCTTTTGCAAAAGGTTGTAAGCCATAGCAGATACCACAAACAAACTGGGCTGGGTATACTCGGTTTTTTTAAGTTCTTCGTCGGGACCATCAAAAATCAGCTTGGACATGTCCAAGGACATAATATCGCTGGCCACTTCCAGCAGATTTGAGTTTTCGGCGTTGTCCGCCCAGGCCTTGCCCATTCCGGCGTATTGTGATCCCTGTCCGGGAAAAAGTAAGATAGATTTACCCATGTTACTTCCTATTATGAAAGGTTACCAACGGACTAAATTACATCCCCAGCTCATACCCCCGCCAATTGCCGCTAAGGCTACCAGTTTTCCTGGAGCGAGCAAGCCTTTTTCCTGGGCTTCCCAAAGGGCAAGGGGAATAGAAGCGGAAGATGTATTTCCGTATTTGTTGACGTTTACAATGTATTGATTAGGTTCCAGGCCTAATTTTTCTGCAACAGTACTTAAAATTCTAACATTGGCCTGGTGAAAAACCGCCAGGTCTAAATCTTTGGTATTATACCCTGCCTTGGAAAGAGATTTTTCCACCACTTCCACCAAAGTTGTGGTGGCTAAACGGAAGACCCTTTTGCCGTTCATCACAATGCAGGGAGATTTTTCATTTGCTGGTTTTTCAGAATCCAGATACAAAATATCGCTGGAGTTTCCATCGCTTTCCAATTCGGAATTTAAAACCCCGCGATTGGGATCCTCTGACTTTTGCAACACCACAGCCCCTGCCGCATCTCCAAAAAGAATGCAGGTTCCCCTGTCTTCCCAATCTACCACCGGAGAAATATGTTCGCAGCCAACGACAACAACGGTTTTACATTGGCCCGAATCAATTAATAAAGAAGCCATGTTTACGGCAAATACAAAACCAGCACAGGCGGCAGTCACATCAAAGGCAAAACCCTTGGCTCCAATTTTTTGCTGCAGCAAGCATGCCATCGCCGGAAATCTTTTTTCGGGATTTAACCCCGCCGCAATAATTCCATCCACTTCGCCAATGCCAATTCCGGCATTTTCCAATGCCCGTTTAACTGCAATAGCTCCCATATCCGTAGCGGTCATGTTAGTGGAGGCTTCTAAAATTCTTCTTTCTTTAATGCCCGTGCGGGTGGTTATCCACTCATCGGTGGTATCCACCATTTTTTCCAATTCAGCATTGGTCAGGATTTTTTCCGGAAGGAAAACCCCAATACCATTGATGGTAGCTGGCATTACTGTAGTTCCTCCAGCTTAGCTGCAATTTTCTGGGGAATTTTCTTTTTGGATAGTTGATACCCCCGTAAAACTCCCTGCTCAATGGTTAGAGCATCGGCTCTGCCGTGGGTAATCAAACCAGTGCCATTAAGACCCA
Source organism: Fibrobacteria bacterium (assembly GCA_050294405.1). Lineage (GTDB taxonomy): Bacteria > Fibrobacterota > Fibrobacteria > UBA11236 > JADFYW01 > JBNKOC01. The sequence goes on from JBNKOC010000034.1 coordinate 59,294, forward strand.
ATAACAAGGCGGCTCCGTTGTTGCTATAATTCCATTCTTTGTCGAACTTGCGACCGGCATCTGAATCAATTAGGCCGAAAAATTCATTATGCAATTCATAAAAACCTTCGCAAAGTTTTAACACCACATTGCCTGTATACCCCGGAGTAACCACAACATCGGCTGTTCCCCGGACAATATCCCTGCCTTCCACATTGCCGATAAAATTTAGAGGGGCCGATTTTAAAATCTGATGGGCTTCCTGAATAACTTCTCCGCCCTTTTTTTCCTCTTCCCCAACATTGAGAAGACCGACCTTAGGGCTGTCGTATTCCAATGCATATTCGGCATAAACACTGCCACAAATGGCAAAGTGCAAAAGGTTTACGGGCTTTTCATCCACATTGGCGCCGCAATCCAACAGCACCACGGGGCGCTTTAAGCTTGGCATATCACAGGCAATAGCAGGGCGACTCATTTTGCCGGCCCGACCCAATATCATTAGGCAGGCGGCCATCATAGCCCCACTGTTACCAGCGCTAATGCTCGCGTCCGCCAGACCTTGCTTTTGCAAAGCCACGCAAGCCACCAGGCCCGAGTTTTGTTTAGTCTTTAATACATCGCTGGGAGAATCGTCCATGGCCACAATTTGAGGGGCATGGAATATTTCAATTTTATCGCCCTTATAGCCTAGCTTTTTAACTTCTTCCCGAATAACATCTTCGGGGCCTGTTAAGATAACCTTAATATCGTCAATAGAACCAGAAACAGCTTTTACTGCTCCTTCCACAACTACCTGAGGGGCAAAATCTCCCCCCATAGCGTCCAGGGCTATTTTAATCATTCAAAAAATTAGAGGTTAATCTTCGGGTTCAACAATTTCTTTTCCGCCATAGTATCCGCAGTTATCGCAAATTCTATGAGGAATAACCAAATGGCCACAATGTGAACAATTAGCAAGGGATGGGCTGGATAGCTTCCAATTTGTACGACGCTTGTCCCTGCGTGCTTTCGAAGTTTTCCGTTTAGGTACTGCCATGATTTCCTACCTTAAAATGAGGTCCAAATTATAATAAATCCTTCAATTTTTCCCAACGAGGATCTATCTCTTGAGAATTTTTTGTGGAATTTAGTTTCTGAGGGTTTTTTGTGCAATATTCGCAACTCTCTATTTTTTTAGCATCCTGAGGTTTCCAGGGAGAGCAATTTAAAACAATTTGCTCCCGCACGGGATTTAACACATTTAAATTTTCCACATCGGCCCCCACTTGAACGATATATTCATCGTAGTTGGGTGCTTCGTCTTCGAGCCAATGAGCCCCTTCTCCATCTTTGGGTTCGATTAGTAATTTGAATGGAGTTTCAAATTCCCCTTTTAAAGGGCCACCGCAACCGGGACATTCGTATTTCAAATCACCTGCAATATGTCCCTCAACCCACAAACTGTTTGTAGCTGGAGTTACCTTTAAATTTAAACACACATTCCCGTTACAACCCGCCTCTTCCAATTCGGGAAAATCGGCTGCACTGAAGTCCAGAGATAAAGGGCCTTCCGCCTTTTTCAGGGATGTTAAACTAATTTCCATGGGGGCTAAAATTATCTCTAAGTTTGAATTGCGTCAATTTTGAGAGAATAAAATAGTAACTAAAATCCGCCTGAAAACAAAGCCCTTGAACAAGGGGCATGTAGAGGCAAATTATGCAAAAACTGCGGAGCAGGCAAAAACCCGGTATTTATATATTATTCTCCATCTGAATTAAAAATGTGGGTACTTTATCTTTTTCTGGCCTTCGGGCATGTGGTGTATGGCGCCATTTCCTTTGTGTTATTGCGAGGGTTAAGGCGATTGGGCCAGGGCTTTTTATCGGGTAAACCCCAGGAAAATCTGCCAAGCCTCTCTGTGCTAATTGCCATTCGCAATGAAGAAAAACGTTTAGCCAAATGCCTGGAATCCCTGGAGGCTCAAAATTACCCCGAAGATAAGCTGCAAATTGTCTTAGTAAACGATAGAAGCGAAGACAGAAGCCCAGAAATGTTGGAAACCTACACCAAAAACAGCAAGTGGCCAGTGGAGATTGTAACTATCACAGAAACCACGCCCAATATATCACCTAAGAAAAATGCCTTAAGTCATGGAATAAAAAAGTGTTACAATGAAGTTATAGTAAGCACAGACGCGGACTGCCACTTCGGAAATAATTGGTTAATGGAATTGGGACAAGCCTTTGAAGAAGACACGGGTATGGTTATGGGTCTTACCAGTTACTCCAAAAATGAGGATATTTCCCCCCTGCTTTGGGGTATCGAAAGTCTTGAGTTTTTCTCCCATGCCGTGGTAGCTTCCAGCATGGTGGCCAACAATTTTCCCATAAACACCAATGCAAACAATATGGCTTACCGCAAAAAAGCCTATGAAGAAGTGCAAAAACTGGAAAGCCACGCCCATATTGTAAGTGGCGACGACGACTTTTTACTGCAAAAAATGTTCAGCCTAAAGCATTGGAAATTAAAATACTTAACCCACCCGGACTCACAGGTGGAAACAGAACCAAGTTTAGATTGGAAAACAGTTTGGGAACAAAGAAAACGCTGGAGCAGCAAATGCTCCCATTACGAAACCAAACAGGTGCTATTTTTACTTTGGGTTTATCTGTATTACTGCGCCATTTTCTGGACCACTGTAGCCGGGGCATTTAAACCCCATTTTCTTTGGCTTGGAGTTGGCAGTTGGGTATTAAAGTCCTTTTTTGATTTCCAGGTAATGCGAAAAGCAGCGCAGCTATTTCACAAAGAAAAACTTATGTATTGGTTTGTGCCCACAGCCATTTTTCAGGTGGCCATGGTGGTTTTCGCCACCCTATTCGGAAGTTTTGGCAGCTTTACCTGGAAGGGGCAAAAGGTAAAAAGCACTCTAAGTTAATTAGCCAAAAACTGTTTGACCAAATTTTTTGTAAAAATTCTCCAAAAAGCGAACACAAATCTCAAAATTCACATCCCCTATTTTCAATACGGGGCTATCCTTTTATTGAAATCAATGGGAAACTCCATTGAAACAAATGAGAAATAAACAAACGAGGACTAAATGGGGAAATTCAGATTTCTGGGAGGGATTCTGTTGGGCGCTTCCCTGGCTATAGCCCAAACAACCAGCACCATAACGGGAACAGTAAAAAACAGCGACGGCCTTGCGATAGCGGGAGCCAGTGTTAGTCTTGAGCTTGGAGGCCAATCCACTACAACAGACGCCAACGGAGCCTTTTCACTAGCCACCACCACCCTGGTTATTAAAAATCCGGGTCAGGCTCTGCGCCCCTGGATGAAGACAGCCTTTATTAAAAACGGTTTTTTAAATATTCAAATAGAAAAAAGCTCCAGCTTAAACCTTAGCCTCTGGAACCACAAAGGTGCAAAACTATTAGAAAGGTCTGTGGAGTTAGATGCCGGTTGGCAAAAGCTTGCCCTGGATGCCCAAAAACCCGGTATCTATTTTTATCAGATTCAAATGGGAGAGGATGCCTTTTATTTGAGAGCCATTAGCAGCTCTGGCCTTCTGGAAGGCCAGAACCATTCCCAAACAGGCTTTTTTTCTAAAACAGCCTCTGCCAAACAAGCGGCAGCTGCAGGTGATGTGTTAGTGGTAACCGCAGACGGCTATGTGGAACTTCGTAAAAATGTTACTTTAGAAAATAGTCAGAATATGGAAATTGAGTTGATTAAAGAAGGGGAACTTCCCAATTTCAGTTTTTTCGTAACTAGCCTTGCCGCCATGCGACGTTTGTCAGGGAGCCAAGATGGCTTCGGGGGTGATCTGCGCTATGGTGAGGCCACAGGGCTTGCCGGAGCCGATAAAATCTGCACCGAAATTGCCGAAACCTCCATGCCGGGCTCCGGGGCCAAAAGCTGGCGGGCCTTTTTAAGTGTAAGTGAAGGCCCTGAGGGCACACCCATTCACGCTATTGACAGAGTGGGAAATGGCCCTTGGTACGATAGGCTTGGTCGCCTAATTGCTGAAAACAAGGATGGTCTTTTAGCCGGAGACCGCCCCGCCGGAGATATGGAAATCATTGAAGACCTTCCCAATGAAGATGGCGTACCCAATAAAGCGCCCGAAGGAACTGAAATAGACAACCACGATGTACTCACCGGCTCCGATGAGAACGGCCAATTGGATGGAAAAACCTGCGACGATTGGACAAGTGTGGTAACAGATACCACCGGTGTTGAAGAACCGCCAGATCCCGATACCTGGCCCCCCACTTTTAGCTTTGGAAACGGGCCCAATGCCGGACATTCCTGGGTGGCCCGCAGCGGCACCCATTGGATAATGTCCCATAATGTTGCCGGTTGTGCTCCAAGTGTTGTGGAAGGCCAGGGAAGTTTTGGCGGTAACGGCGTTGGAGACGGCGGAGGCTATGGCGGTATTTATTGTTTTGCACTTTCACCTTAACAGGTATGTTTTATGAAGCTTGAGAATGTTATTAAGTCTAAGTTCTTCGGATTGTTGGGAATTGCTCTTTTACTGGGTTCCTGTGAAAAGTCCACAGGTCCTGAAGAGAACAACAACGACGGCAGTGGAACTGGAAAGGCCTATGGTACTTTTTTAGTAAAACTCAGTCAAAATTCCTCAGGAGGTTACACCTCTCTCCTGGGCAGTTTTTTTGATGGGCCCAATCCTTCCAGCTTAATTTGGAATCTGGTGCTAACAGAAGGAGACTGTAAATTGTATACTCCAGAGGCTCCTTTTTGCGAAACCCCCTGTGGTGGCTCGGCCATTTGTGTTGCCGAAAATACTTGTGCTCCCTACCCTGCTAAAATCACTGTGGGCGATTTAACAACCACAGGAGTCACTTCCGAAGATGGTGAAAGCAGTTTTTCTTTAAAACCCATTGCTAATAATTATCAGCTAACGGGAGTTAAACTCAACTACCCTCCGTTTAATGAAGGCGACCCCGTATCGGTTTCTGCCACGGGGGATTCGGTAACAGCCTCCTTTGAATTAACCACAAAGGCCATAAAACCCTTAGTTGTTACTAGCAGTGATATTGTTTTAAACGACGCCACTGACTTAACTCTGGAGTGGGAAGCCGCCGGAGCTAGCGCCAGTTCTATGATACATATTGAAATGGATTTAAGCCACCACGGTGGAACTAAGGGTAAAGTAGAATGCGAAACGGCAGACGATGGCAGCATCACCATTTCCGCTAACATGGTGGATATGTTAAAAGCCCAGGGGCTTTCCGGCTTTCCCAAAATAGAAATGCTCCGCCAATCTGAACAAACCCATAGTTTTCATGAGGTAAGAGTTTCAGTGGAGTCTTTGGTAAGTATGGAAGTAGGAATCCCAGGTTTAGTGTCCTGTTCTGGCAATGGCGACTGTCCCGATGGGCAATCCTGCGCTGCTGATCTAAAGTGTCAGTAACATTGGGTCAAAAGCCCAAATTAAATACATCCAAAACTGGTCTCCCTAAATAAGGAGACCGATTTAAAACTATCTTAGACGTTGATTTTGTAATTTAGCTGAACTTCATCTCCATGCATTCCCCTAAACCCCCAATTGGAAGCCGGACTTTCCTGTATGGAAATTTCAATATCCTGATATTTAATCCCCACTTCATCCTGAATCTTATCAAATAAAATCCTTATTAATTTTTTCTTGGTCTCGGTAGTCCGGCCTTCAATCAAATTTATTTCAATGATGGTATAAGAATCGCTTCGTCCTTCCGGATAAAACATATTTTCCTTATCCATCAGAAAAAAACGATGGGCCTTTTTATCCTTTGGAAACTTCAATGCTTCTACCACGCAAGCATGTATAACATCCGATAGCTGTTCTCTTATGGGGGCCAACTTGTCCTTAATTCCATAAATTTTAATTTGCGCCATTATTTTCCCTAATTTGAAATTTCGATTTTTGCCTATGTTCCAAATTAATTTATTTATTAGGGGTTGTTTTAAATATGCAACCAAATGGTTGCATATTTTTATTATAAATCAAGTTGTATCTTACCCCGATATATTTGCCCGTTTACTGTCATTTCAAACAGATACCCCCCGGAGCCAAGTTTAGTATCGTGCAAAGAAAACTGTTGAGGCCCTTCCATAAAGGATTTGGGTTCATGTTCCCACATTAATTTACCACTTAGGTCAAAAATTTTAAGTCCTAAATTTGAATCTTTCTGTAAGTTAATCCAAATGTTATTTCCCTTTATGTATACATCTTTTAAGGAAAAACCTGTAAATGGCAATGAGGGCTTAACAGATTCCACCACAGGAGGCAAAGGAGGAAAAAACATTCTTAAATCAACGTTTTTTCCCATCCACTCCAAGCCCCGGGCGTTGGGATGTAAATAATCCTCGGTGAGATCTGAAATGATAACGGTGGTATCTCCTGGGAAACGAATAAGCCAGTCAAAATCAATTAATCCATCAAAATTTCCTTCCGTCCGAATCCAGGCATTTACTTCACTGCGAACCTGTTCATGGGCATCAGACCAATAGATACTGTTTTTTATAGGCGTAATAGTAACTCCATAAACCTTTATAGCCGTATCCTGAGCGTGGGCATCGGCAATCATGGATTGATAGGCATCAATAATTTCACTGGCCGGGGCATCAGCGCCAATATCATTAACCCCATAATATATGATTATCCAGTGCATTCCCGGCATATCCAATACATCCTGCTGAAAACGGGCAAGGCCGCTATTGGCCCCGGAAGCTACATTGGTAGCTCCAATCCCCATATTTACAACAGCCGCCTGTTTAGTGTCATCGTTAGCCAACAAAGCCCGGGAAAATACATCAGTCCAGCGGTTTTTTAACCCTCCGTGCAGACCGTATCCATCAGTAATGGAATTTCCCAGGACAACCACCGTCCTGGTGGATTTAGGCGCCCATATTTCCACAGTATTTATATGATACCAGCGCTCAATAATGGTGGCTTGGTTGCCAAAATCCGGGTTTTCCGATTGGTCCCCGGTCATAATGTATGAATCGGTGCGGGAGCCGTAGTGATGTGTCATTTCAGGGGAAATATCACATTGGCCATAGTATATGGTAATGGCGAGGAGCATGTTTTCTTTAAGGGGGTAATCCATAACATCGGAAAGGGCAAAACCCCTGGCTTCCATAGTTACACTCTCGCTCCCGTTAAATTTTAGAGTTTTTAATGTGCCTGAATTAATGCGACTTCCCCCCGCAGATTCAGCAATGGTTACTTTTTGTAAAGTCACTGGGCTGGGAGAACTTACATTGGAAAAGCGAAGGCGGATGGTGTCGGACCCCACAGAAATTCTGATAATTTGGCGCAAGCTATTGTTCTGCAAACCAGGAGGATTGGGTGGAGTATTATTTTGAGCCGCATAGGGCGCGCAGGCCCAGGTTCCCACCCAATGTTTAGTACTGTCGTTTTGAGATTGGGAATAACATATTGCCAATGCAAATAACAACCCCAGCACAAAGCTTGGCTTTGCAAAAAAATTAAATCTAAGGAAAAAAAATTGCCCGGCCATTTCCAGGTAAAATTAATAAAACTTCCAGCTTGACGCGGTAGTTTTACCGTTATTACGCCGGGCGAAGATGTACTCCCTGTACATCGAGGTCGGGGTTTGACCGAGAACGAAGCTATTGCCCTTCCCAAAGATTGGCACGATGGTTTTACCGTTTTTATTCAGAACTCCGTGCATTAATAAAAATGGATTTTAGGGGAATAAGAGCGAGGCCGCAGGGAAAACGCCGGGCGAAGATGTACTCCCTGTACATCGAGGTCGGGGCTTGACCGAGAACGAAGCTATTGTCGCCTAAAATCCATTTTATAAAACTTCCAGCTTGGCTCGGCCCACCCCGGCTTTAATTAGGCCCAGTTTTTTGGCGGCCCCAAAACTTACATCTAAAATTCGGGATTTTTTAAATGGGCCTCTGTCGTTGATACGGATAACTACAGATTTTCCCGTGGATAAAAGGGTCACTTTAACTTTGGTGCCAAAAGGCAAACTGCGATGTGCCCCCGTTAAGGCATGTTGGTCAAAGGTTTCACCATTGGCAGTCTTTTTACCGTGGAACTTGGGACCGTAATAGGAGATTTTTCCCTCATCACTGTATCCATGTTTTACGGGTTTTCCCTTATTGGTGGTGCGTCCTGTGACTCTGTTGTAACCCGGACGCGGTTCCAGATGGGCGCAGTTCACGAGAAGGATAGCCAAAAACAAAAGGCCGATTACAGGCACCCCCCATAGCTTATTTCCATTGGCAACCTTAGTAATCATTGGGGCCACCTTCCAGCACCTCTTCAGATTCTTCCTCTTCCTGAAAATCCAGTTTGGGAACAGGAACATCCTGGCTTTTTGTGGTTGCTGCTTTGCTGTCTGTTTTTTGAATGGAAGAATCACTTGAAACTTGCGTGCTGTCCGATTCAACAGGCACATAGATAATGCTATCACCTGGACGGATTCCAGCTTGAATAAGTTTTTCGTTGGAAAGAGAATAGTAATCGGATTTAGGATATTGTTGACGCAACTTTTGGTGGGCCAATTTTGCCTGGTATAAACTATAGTCCTCCCCATTTTCGGCATCGCGCTCATATAACATGGCAATTACAAATTGGGCTTTAGCCGCTTCTTTGGTTTGAGGGTATTCGGCGATTACTTTTTCAAAAGCGGGAATAACCTGTTCTTTTAAATCGTAACCATTAAAGTTGAGTTCTTCAGCTTCAAGAAACAATTTATGGGCTTTATCCTCATCGGTTTCGATACTGGGCACGGCTCCCATGTTATATTCGGCCTGCTTTGCATAATCCGTACCCGGATAGTTTTCAATCACCCATTTATACAAGGAGTCCGATTTATTTTTATCCTTTTTAAATTCATCGGTAATATAAGCGCGGGCGTAGGCTGCTTTTAAACTGTAGGTGGAATCCCTGGCCGTATCCTCAACAATGTTGTTCATGTGGGAAATAGCCGAATCGGGGTTATCCAATTTAAATAAAAACAATTCTGCCATATAAAACTCCCGGGTCATTTCATCCATGGTTTTTCCCGAATCGCTGCCTGCACGGAGCTCCTGCAAACGCCTTAAGGATTTAGCCCGTTCCTTGGATTTTAAGGCAAACTCCAGGGTATCCCCGCACACAGACGAACTATCATAATTTTCCAAGGCTTTATCTTCGTTTTTCACAGATGTTAATTGGTACTCACCTAACATATAATAGGATTCCGCAGAATATTTACTGCGATGGGTTACCGTATTAACATTATCCAATAAATCCACAGCTTCTTTATTATTGCCGGATTCAAAATACCAGCCCGCTAAAAAGATTTGGGTTTCGGGACGGAATTTAGAATACAACTCTTTTCCTAAAACCTTTTTCATTTCTTCCACACCTAATTTTCTGTCGCCCAGGTTATAGGCGCAGCGGGCCGCCATAAAATCGCATTGGTAGCGCATGTCCGGCTCCAAAAGAGCTATATCCTTGGAAGTGGCGTATTCGCGGCTTTCTTTCCATTTTTCCAGATTAAAACTAAGGCGCGCGCATTCATAGATGATTAACGCCCGGGTTTTAGGTTTTAAGCCTTTTTCTTTAAGCAATTCCTGGTAGGCGGCAAGGCCAGCTGCATCAGAATTGTTTTCTCTTTCAAGTTTGGCCAAATCCTCCATAGCCTCGTATTTAAACTTGGGGTTTTTAGTGCTTGCTATAAAATCCAGAAGCGCCCTTCTGGCTTCGGGATAGGCTGCAGATAAAAAGATACATTTGGCTTTGTGAAACTGGACCAAAGGCATTTTTTCAAACTTGGGATAAGCCTTTTCCAATTCTTCGTACTTGCGGATGGCTTTGCGGTATTCCTTTAACTTCAAATAGGATTCAGCCATAATAAACAGCGATTTGGAAAGGTATTTGTTAGGCTTGTGTCCATAGAGTTCCAAAACTTTGGAACCTTTTTCAATAGCCCTTTCGTATTGTTTTTTTTCTTCGGGAGCTAAATCTACGGAGTCCAGGGGATTTTTTTTAAGGCGGCGCTCCTTTAAAATATCAGCTCGCTTAAAGGCCTTTTCCGCGTTGAAATAAGCATTGTAGTAGGCCCTGAAATTGGCGCAACCTGCCAGCAGCAATATCAGGCTAAAAATAACCCAAGGGGATTTATGAATAAAGAATGCCTTCAGCCTGTAGTTCCTTATGAAAACTTCCTGTATTATACGAATTTGAGGCTAAGAACACAATTTTCCAGCCCATGTAAAAAGGAGCCCTAAGGGCAGTCCTTTTAAACGGGCTGGGCAATTTTATGGTAGTCCTGAATAGCTTTTACACTCCAGTCTCTTTCTTTTAAAGCTTTAAGAGCGCTTACCACTGCTTTAGCAGCTGCAATGGTGGTGGTATAGGGGACTTTTTGTAAAAGCGCTTCTTTTCGGATATAGCCGTCGTCCACTTGGGAGTCGCGGCCAATGGGAGAATTTATAAGCAAGGCTATTTGATTTTCCCTTAACATATCCACAACATTGGGACTACCCTCGTTTAATTTCAATATGGAACCGCAGGGTACTCCGCCTTCCTGCAAACGCTCAGCAGTGCCTTTGGTGGCGTATAGTTTAAAACCCATTTCCACCAAATCTTTTCCTATTTCCACTACTTCGGTTTTATCTCCGTCATTGGTAGAAATAAACACATTGCCTTCGGTAGCCAGTGCGTTACCCGCAGCCATTTGGGCTTTGGCAAAGGCCAACCCAAAATCCTTATCAATACCCATTACCTCGCCAGTTGATTTCATTTCCGGGCTTAAAAGAGTATCCACTCCATGGAATTTTACAAAGGGGAATACGGATTCTTTAACGGCGATATAATCGATTTCTGGAGGAGCAGTAAAACCAAGTTCTTTAAGGCTTTTACCCAACATCACTTTTGTGGCCAGTTTAGCCAGAGGAACACCTATGGTTTTGCTCACAAATGGAACTGTTCGGCTGGCTCTGGGGTTGGCTTCCAGAATGTATACTTTGCCATTTTGAATGGCGTACTGAACATTCATTAACCCTACCACATTTAATTTTTTAGCCAGTTTTACGGTATACTCAATAAGTTCTTCTTTTACCTCAGAATCTAAGTCATAGGGTGGAAGAGTACAGGCCGAATCTCCGCTGTGGACACCAGCTTCTTCTATATGCTGCATAATACCAGCTACAACCACTTCTTCCCCATCGCTTATGGAATCCACATCCACTTCCAGGGCTTTTTCTAAAAATTTATCAATTAGAACAGGACGTTCCTCAGAGGCTTCCACCGCGTTTTCCATGTAATGACGTAGTTCATCCTCGCCGTATACAATCATCATGGCCCGGCCGCCCAATACAAAGGAGGGACGCACCAGCACTGGGTATCCAATCCCCGTGGCAATTTTAACGGCATCTTCCACATTGCTGGCAATGCCGTTTGGAGGTTGGGAAATGCCCAACTCCTCGATAATTTCTGCAAAATACTTTCTGTCTTCGGCCAATTCGATGGAATGGGGAGATGTTCCCAAAATTTTTGCTCCGGCTGCTTCCAGGGAGGCTGCCAGTTTCAATGGAGTTTGCCCGCCGAATTGTAAAATAATGCCATCGGGTTTTTCCAAATCGATGATGTTCATTATTTCTTCAAAATTAAGGGGCTCAAAGTAAAGCTTGTCGGAAGTATCGTAATCCGTGCTCACCGTTTCGGGGTTGGAGTTCACCATTATGGATTCCACTCCTTCTTCCTGAAGGGCATAGGAAGCGTGGCAGCAGCAATAATCAAATTCAATACCCTGACCGATGCGGTTGGGTCCCCCGCCGATGATCATCACTTTTTTGTTTGCGCTAGAAACAGATTCATTTTCATCTTCATAAGTGGAATAGTGATAAGGGGTAAAAGCCTGAAATTCTGCCGCGCAGGTATCCACTGTTTTGAACACGGCTTTTAAACCCAACTCGACCCTTTTGGCGCTGACATCCTTTTCGGTACTTTTTAACAAATTGGCCAATTGCTTGTCGGAATAGCCGTATTGTTTGGCGGTATAAAAGGTTTCTTTATCCAAACTTTCGAGCGTCTTACCGGCCAGGTTTTCTTTTTCAAAATCCACTAAATCTTTGAGCTGGTTTAAAAACCAGGGGTCTATTTTGGAAACTTCAAAAGCCTTTTCCACGGACCAACCCAACTCAAAAGCCCGGCGAATTGAAAGTACCCTGTCAATACCAGGGGCCCTAAAATTCAAATGCTTTTCCAGTTCTTCATCTTTAACTTTTAATTTGCCATCCAAACCCAGCCCAGCATAATTGAGTTCGAGGGAGCGAAGAGCTTTTTGCATGGATTCTTTAAAACTGCGCCCAATGGCCATGGCCTCTCCCACGGATTTCATTTGAGAGCCTAAAACGGGTTTTGCCTGGGGGAATTTTTCAAAGGTAAAACGAGGGCACTTGGTTACCACATAGTCTATAGAAGGTTCAAAACAGGCGGGTGTCTCCCGGGTAATATCGTTCATGATTTCATCGAGGGTATAGCCCACGGCCAGTTTTGCCGCAATTTTTGCAATGGGAAAACCCGTGGCCTTACTGGCAAGAGCCGAGCTGCGAGAAACTCTGGGGTTCATTTCAATTATCACCAGGTCGCCGTTTTCAGGGTTCACCGCAAACTGCACATTGGAGCCTCCCGTTTCCACACCTATTTCGCGGATAACAGCGATGGATGCATCGCGCATCCTTTGGTATTCCTTATCGGTAAGAGTCTGGGCCGGAGCTACTGTGATTGAGTCACCTGTGTGGACACCTAAAGCATCAACATTCTCTATGGAACAAATGATAACCACGTTGTCTTTTTTGTCCCGCATCACTTCCATTTCAAATTCTTTCCAGCCTAGAATGGATGTTTCTACTAAGACTTCGCTTACAGGACTTAAGTTAAGGCCATTTTTGCAAATGCGTTCGTATTCTTCGTCATCAAAAGCAAGACCTCCACCGATGCCACCAAGTGTGAAAGCAGGCCTGATAATAACAGGCAAACCCAATTTTTTCTTGGCATCCATGGCATCTTTCATATTGCGCACTATATGAGAAGGAGGGGATTTCAAACCAATTTTATCCATGGCTGTTCGGAAAAGCTCCCGGGATTCGGCCTTGCGAATGGCGTCCACATTTGCGCCAATCATTTCTACGCCGTATTTTTCCAAAACACCTTTGTCCGCCAAGTCCAAGGCAGTATTAAGTGCTGTTTGGCCACCCAATGTGGGCAAAAGGGCATCGGGCCGTTCAATGGCAATAATTTTTTCGCAAACTTCCCAGGTAATGGGCTCGATATAACATACATCTGCTGTTTCGGGATCGGTCATAATGGTGGCGGGATTGGAATTCACCAGAATAATTTTGAACCCTTCTTCCCGAAGAGCCTTGCAAGCCTGGGTACCGGAGTAGTCAAATTCGCAAGCCTGGCCAATTACAATGGGACCAGAACCGATTATCATGATGGATTTTATGTCGCTGCGTTTAGGCATAAGTTCAATTGCTTCCTTTTTCTGCCCGAAGGGGTATTTCTCTAAATTTCAGGGAAATGTAATAAAACAATTGGGGCTATCCTAATGCCTCCAACTCTTTATGGGCCATTTTTCGAAGGGACAAAATTAAGGGACTGTCCTTGAGTAAATTGGTAAATTTTAAAAAGCCAAATCCCGATTGTTGATTTCCGGTAAGAGAGCCAGAACCCCGCATTTCCAGGTCTTTTTCCGCCAGGCTAAAGCCATCTTCAATGTTTTGCAAATATTCTAGCCTTTGCTGGCTGACTTCAGGTAAATCCAGCTCTGGCTCAGCTAAAAAACACCAGGCCAGCCCCCCCTTACGCCCTATTCGCCCCCGGAGCTGGTGCAACTGGGCCAAACCATAACGCTCGGGATTTTCAATAACCAGAATGTTTGCATTAGGCACATCCACTCCCACTTCAATTACAGTGGTAGCCACAAGGCAGCTGAGTTTTGCCTGTTTAAAATTTTCCATTATAGAAACTTTTTCATCGGGTTTTAGGCGGCCATGAAGGACACCAATTTTCCACTCTGGATTAAATTCCAACAACTCCTTTTGCATTTCTTCCAAAGATTTAAGGGGAATGGATTCAAGCATTTCTTCTTCGGCCCATTCCTGGGAACTAATACGCGGCACCACCCAAAAAATTTGGTTCCCTTTTTGGGACTCCTCCCATAAGAACTTCAGCATTTCGCTTCGCTTTTTTCGCGGGACCATCCTGGTTTTTATTTCCCGGTTTTTTTGAGGCCGGCTGGTTAAGCTGAATACGGAAAAGTCTCCATACAAACTTTGGGTTAAAGTTCTGGGAATAGGTGTGGCACTCACATACAAAACATGGGGAATCTTTTTAGTATTGGGATTTGGAGTTTCCAGCTTTTCTCTTTGTTCCACTCCGAAGCGATGTTGTTCATCCACAATAACCAAGGCTAAGTTTTTGTAGGCCACATCCTGGCTGTACAAAGCATGGGTCCCCAATAGAATATGGATTCCCCCCGCCTCCAGCTTTTTTAAAATGGCGGTTCTTTCGGATTGTGGAACGTTTCCGGTTAGCAACCCTATTTTCACTTCTGATTGAGAAAATGCTTTTTTAAAATTTTCAAAATGCTGTTGGGCTAAAATTTCCGTGGGCAGTAAAACTGCGCATTGAAAATCAGACTCCACTGCCAGGGATGCAGCCATCATGTATACCACAGTTTTACCCGAACCCACATCCCCTTGCAATAAGGCTAACATGGGGCTTTTGCTTTCCATACATTTGGAAATACCCAATATGGCTTCTTTTTGACTTTGGGTTAAATCAAAGCCCAGGTTTTTTTCAATATTAGCTTTTAACTTTCCCTCTGGTTTAAGGGACATCCCCTTTCCTTCCCTCTGTTTTTTTTTCTTTTCCAGTTCCAGACAAAAAGGCCACAGCTCTCTAATTTTTAAATGGTTTAAGTGAGTTTCCACTTCACTTAATGTTTGGGGGCTATGCATAGTTACATAATTTGTTTTTTCTGGTTGTATTTGATATTCACTTACCACCGAAGACGGCAAATTTTCTTGAGGAGCGTATTCCTCCAAAATGTTAAGAGCCAGTTTTTGTAAAAACTTATGCTCCACCCGGGCTTCCTTCATGCTCTCCGTAAGAGGATAAATGGGGTATATTCTTAAATCAGGTTTTTCATTTTTCTTAAGAATTTGAATTTCGGGATGAACCAATTGCCACTTGTAAAAAAACTTGGCATTGCCCCAAACAGAAAGCCGTTGTCCCTCCTTAAAACGGTTTTTCCAAAAAGAGAGGCCTTGGAAAAATAAAATTTCCAGCTCGCCGCTATCATCACCTGCATGTATTATAAGTCTTGGCCGCTTGCCATAGGCTTGAAAATCCACCTCGGTTACTTCAAGTATAAACTGGTATTCCCCCTCTTCTTCTAAATCTATCACCTTTTTAATTTGGCTTCTGTCCTGGTAACGCCGGGGAATATGACAAATAACATCAAGAGCTGTAGCCAAACCAGACTCCTTTAAAGCCTGGAGCCTCTTTGGCCCTACTCCCGGATATTTAGCCAGTGTTTTCATACCGGTTATCAAATATAGTTATAGCACCCCCGAAGGGGGTGCTGATATCATGCTGTTTTACTGGCAGGCTCTAAATCTTGCATTGGCTTTAGCCAAAAGAAAATTGCCAGAAGAGGGATGACCGACAGCCCCACTCCAATCCATGCCATAAACATAAAGGAAAAATATTCAAAGAAAAATCCCGAGCTCAAACTGGCAAAACCTGCTCCTAAATACAATATAGAGTCATTAAGGCTCTGAATTTTTCCCAACCCCCGTGAAATCCCATAACTTACAATAAGTTTGCTTCCGGCTAAAAAGCAAAAGTTCCACCCCAAGCCGAGTAAAAACAACCCCGATAGTAAAAGAGGGTAATTACCCGCAAAGCCGCTTAACAAGGAGCTTAGCATAAGAATGGAACAACCAACTGTTATTCCCTTAACGCTGCCTAATTTATCTATAAACCATCCTGTTAAAAAAGATAACCCAAACATGCCGAATATATGTAACGAGATGACCCAGGTAATACCCTCTAAAGCATAGTGGCAACTTTTCATATAAACAGGAGTAATAGACATAATAAATACCATAACAATATGGCCCATTACCATGCTTAACATTCCAAACCCCAACCCTTTGTTTACAGAAAATTCTAAGACCTCTTCTGAATTATCGGAAACGCCTGTTTTCGGATCTGTTTCTTCCAACTTAAACTTCTTGGGTTCAGGAAATAAGAAAAATAAGCCAATTAAACCGGAGGTAATAAACAACATGGCGGCAGCAATTAAGGGCCCAGCATTGTCACCCCAATTTAAAAACTGAAAAACATTTTTAGAATATTTGAGGATAGTGGGAGAAAGCAAGGCTCCCAAAGCGCCTCCAAATACCACCAGCCCAATAGCCCTGGCCCTTAAATACCTGGGAGAAATTTCACCCGCTGCATAACGGCCTAACCCCAAAATTCCACGCCCCCCTCCCCAAAAGGCAAAACCAATGAGGACAAAAGTTAAACTATGTTTAATATCTCCCAGCAATACAAACATCGCTCCCAGAGACTGAGAAAATACGGCAGTGGCCAAAAAAAGACGGTATCCATATTTGTCCAGATAATTTCTAATGGACAAAGCAGCCAGGGCACCGCTAAAAAGAAGAACGGTACCTGGCAGTCCAGACCATTTGTATGAACCGGTTAATTCTACAACCAGCAGAGGGCCCACAACGAAACCGATGGCGGCTGTGAGTGTATCCAAAGCGGCCATTCCGAACAGAACGCTAATCAGCTTCTTCCATATTTTTTTTTGTTCATTCATGTTTATCCTGCTTTCTTGTCTTTAAATATACCTAACATTACCGCAGTTATTAACACCAAAACCATCCCGCTGCCCTGAATAGCTGTTGTTGTTTCATTTAAAAATACCCAGCCCATTAAAATAGCCGCCACAGGCCCAAGCCCGCTCATTAAGGCAAACTGGGTGGAACCTACTTTTTTTAAAGCTAATATCATGGTATAAACCGGCAATACTGTTCCGAATATGGCTAAGTAAATTGCCATGGGAACAATTGCCCTGGCGTCCCAAAAACTTTGAAACCCATCTGAAACCAACATATGCAGGATGATTCCCAATGTGGAAATTGTCATAGCGTAAGCCGTGAACCTGTCATTCCCAGCTTTGTTTATCAGGTTTGGGCTTAAAACCACAAACCAGGCAAACAAAAGAGAGCTAAATAAAACAGCCAAAACGCCAATCCAATAATTTGGGTTTTCCACAGCCAAATCTCCCGAAAAACTAAGAACCATGCCTATATACATAAGCCCTAAGATTATCCAGTATTTTTTAGCCAGAATTTTTTTCTGGCGAAAACTGTTTATAACAAGTACTAAGGATGGATATGAATAAAGCAGTATTCTTTCAAGGCCCGCGGATATATATTGAAGGCCAATAAAATCAAAGAGCGAAGCCAGATAATAGCCGCATAACCCTACTGCCCCCAATTGAAACCATTCCAAATAGCTGAGTCTTTTTTTAGGATTTGCAGCTAACTTTCTGCTAATATGTTTATTTTCAACCACAAGCAAAATAATCCAGAATAAGGGAAGAGAAAACAACATCCTCCAGGTCATAAGATTAATTGGAGAAATAGCCAAATTCACAAAAGATTGTTTGATAAAAATCCCTTTGCTGGCGAACAACACCGATGAAACCAGTATATAGAAGGTTCCGAGCAAAAAGCTGGAATCCAGAAATGTCAATTTCCTCATTTTTTCCATAATTTTCTCCAAAAACAAAAAGCCCGCTCTTTTTGAGAGCGGGCTTTTTGTTACCTGTTTTATTTTAAGTTAGGTCACAAACATCCCGCTCCAAAGCATTTAATAATGCGTACAAGGACCACAAGCCACATATGAGATGCGGCTGGTTTGAAATGAGATGTAAACGAATCCTTTAACATAGTTCTCCTATTATAACAACATTTTAAGTGCTGTCAAAGGGAAGTTTTAAAAAAAAAAATATAAGAGCTGCAAATTGTATATTTATAAACCTACAGCAAAGAGGAACTATGAAGGCAAATTATCCGGATATTGCATCTTACAATAAAGGTCAAATAGCTCAAGATAGGGAAATTTGTGATTTATTGAAATTGGAAATCGAAAAAGCTTTACCTAAAGCCGAAAGCAAAATCTGGCACGGTAGCCCTGTTTGGTTTTTGGAGGGCAATCCAATTGTTGGTTACCATAAATTAAAAAATGCCGTACGCCTGTTATTTTGGAGTGGGCAAGGGTTTGAAGAGGACGGCCTTAAGCCCGAAGGTTCTTTTAAAGCAGCCGAGGCCAGATACCAAAGCAAGGCGGAGATTAAGCTGACCCACCTTCGCCGCTGGCTCCGCAAAGCCAAAAGCATCCAATGGGATTACAAAAACATCGTAAAACGGAAGGGACAATTAGAAAGGCTAAAGTAACTTTTTTTGGTTAATCATTGAGACCAGAGCTCAAAAAAGAGGCCAATTCCAGTTCATCCATCATAACCTCTCTGGGCTTGGAACCCCGGTCCTTTCCCACAATGCCTGCCCGCTCCAACTGGTCTACAATTCGACCCGCACGGGCATAGCCAATAGACATCCTTCGCTGCAACAAAGAAACAGAGGCCTGACGGATAGAAACCACTAATTCCGCAGCTTCCCTGAATTTGGCATCTCTGGGAATATTTTCTTCCATATCCGGCCCACTGTCTTCTTCCAAATCAAAAGTGGAAATGTGGGGATAATTCACAAATTGTTCCGCACATGCCTTGGCCAGAGATTCGGCTTCATCATCTCCCACAAAAGAGCCATGCATGCGCTCTGGTTCGGGACTATCTATGCTTCTGAATAACATATCCCCTTTACCCAAGAGTTTTTCTGCTCCGGCTTTATCCATAATGGTGCGCGCATCAATTTGACTTGCCACCTGGAAAGCTACCCTGGTGGGAAGGTTGGCCTTAATGGTTCCCGTAATAACATTGGTGGAGGGTCTTTGGGTTGCTATAATTAAATGCAATCCTACCGCCCTTGCTTTTTGGGCAATCCTGGCAATGCTGGTTTCCACTTCCTTACCGGCAACCATCATTAAATCTGCCAGCTCATCAATCACGATTACGATGTATGGCATCAATTTATTATCTGATGCGGCAACTCGGGTTCCCAATTCATTTTTTCTGAACTTTTGGTTATATCCTTTGATATTACGAGCCCCTACCCTGGCCAAAACATTATAGCGTCTATCCATTTCAAAAGTGGCCCATTTTAAAGCTTGTATAGCTATCTCTGGCTGAGTAACCACAGGAGCCAACAAATGCGGAATGGAATCATAAGGTTTAAGTTCCACCACTTTGGGGTCTACCAGTATCATTCTCACTTCATCAGGAGTTTTGGAGCACAAAATAGAAGCCATAAAGGAGTTGATACATACGGATTTTCCAGAACCGGTTTGTCCGGCAATAAGCAAATGGGGAGCCTTTGTTAAATCCATCACACTGGGTTCACCGGCGATGTCCTTTCCCAAAACCAGTTTAATGGTATCCGGTTCCGGACTAAACCTTTCGGAGTTTAAAACTTCTTTGATGTATACGATTTGAGATTTTTTATTGGGCACTTCAATTCCCACCGCTGATTTTCCGGGGATTGGCGCCAATATACGAATGCTTTTGGCGCGTAGGGCCATGGCCAAATCATCGGACAAGTTATTTACTAAGCTAACTTTAACACCCGGCGCCAACTCTACCTCGTATCGGATAATCACGGGTCCGGTGCAGATGCCCACAACCTTACCCATCACCTTAAAGTTTGCCAGCTGTTCTTCCAGGGCTCTGGCCTGGCTTTTAAGCTCATCTTCACTGTAATCCAATGTTTGTACCGGAGGTTCTTCCAGCACATCATCCAGATTGGGCACCACATAGGGATCGTAATTGACCACAGGTTCAGGAGCAGCCTCTTCTTCCATTTCCTCCTCGGCATTTTCTTCCAAGGTGGATTCTGCTTCCAATTCCTCTTTGGTTTTCAAAAGCTGAACCGGAACGGATTCTTCCATCTCCATTTCCAATTCTTCATCTAAATCTTTTTGAAGTACAGGACCTTCATCATCGGTAGTGGCCCGTTTGCCCTTAGACTTTTTACTTTTCGTTATTTCTTCAGAAAGTTCGGCTTCCATCTTTTTGCTGTTAATTAAACCGGCTAAAATGGGGTCTTTACTTTGTTCTTCCCAATTATTTAACTCCATTATTCTGCGGATTTCCGCCTGCCTGTCTCTCATTTTTCTGAGTTCCACAGGATCTGTGGGTAAAGGAGCCTCCAATTCTTTTTGCAATTCGTCCCGGCTCATAATCAAAACCGGTTCCAAATTTTCTTCTTCCACTGGGTCCATCTCCCGCAGTACCGTAGTTTCCACAGGCTGGAGTTTCTTTTTACGGCCTTTGGATTTAGCGGGTTGGACTTCGGGAATGGCGCCCATTTTGTCTTCAATGCGTTGCTGGGCTTCGGCCAGACGTTGGCGTTTTTTGTGCTTAAAGGTTTCGTAGGCATCAAAGACAGGAAATATAAACAGGCCAGCAAATTCCGAAGCTTTTTCAAAAAGTTGGGCTATGCGCAATTTAAAACCCCAAACAAGAGTTAAGAAAATCAAAATGGCAGATATCAAATAGGGCCCAAACTGGGTCCGCCCAAAAACGGGAATAAAGGCCTTGTGAACCATAAAGTTGCCAATAAAGCCACCGGACTCCCTGAAAAGCATAAAGTTAAAATCACGGGCCTCGATGTTCTTAACGCTTAATATAAGGCTAAGTTCCAAAAACAAAAGTAAAGCCACCAATGGAGTTTTTATGTTAATGGACTCTCCATCTGGAGCCTGGATAAATTTTACGCCCCAGATAAATACCGTGGCAACTAATAACAAAGCGGGCAGACTTCCGGCAAAAGCGTTTAAGGCATTGGCCCACCATTCACCAACATAGGCTCCCAAAATATTTTGTTCCCCGGGCCGCACAAAGTGAGATATAAGAGATAATAAGGAAATTATTGAAATAGCTATAAATACAAGCCCTAACATTTCCCTGCCATGATGGGATTCTTTTTTTACAGGTTCAGCAGCTTTTCTTTTGGCGGCTTTGGCGGTTTTAGCCCGTGCAGATACGGTTCTGGTTTTGCCGGATTTTTCCCTGGCCACGCTTTTTTTCAAAGTTTTTTTTCGGCTTTTAACTGGCACTTGTTTCTTTTCTCCTCTTGTAAAAATAGCGGCTCACCACTTTGGCTTTTTTGGCGCTATCCCTAATCATTACATCCACTTCTTCACCGGATTTAGCAAATTCATTTTTTAAATAGGCCAAAGCTATACCTTTTTCCAAATTAGGGGACATGGTTCCCGATGTTATTTTACCTATGGATTCGCCATTTTTTTCAATAACATAACCCTCCCTGGGGATAGCCTTATCCAGCATTTCAAGACCTACAATTTTTCTTTCGGGACCGTTTTCTTTAATTTGTGCTAAAGCCGCTTTTCCAATAAAATCCGGCTTATCCCAGGCCACAATCCAGGAAAGCCCACCCTCCACCAGGTTACAGCTTTCATTGACTTCATGCCCGTAAAGAGTATATCCGGCTTCCAATCGAAGAGTATCTCTGGCGCCAAGGCCCACAGGCAAAAGTCCCTCTTCTTTCCCGGCTTCAAGCAGTTTATCCCAAAGTTCCGGGGCATCTTTGTTCTTGGGGAAAAATTCCAACCCATCTTCTCCAGTATAACCTGTGCGGGAATACACCATGTTTATTCCATTTATTTTTCCAGTGCCGCAGCTAAAGGGCTTTAGGCCGGACAAATCATCCTCAGCAATTTTTTGGGCAATCCCCAAGGCCTTGGGTCCTTGCAAGGCCAATATGCATAGGGATTCGCTTTGATTAATAAACTCCACTTCTCCAAATTTTTTAGACAACATCCAGTTATAATCTTTTTCGATGTTGGAGGCATTTACCACCACATGATAGGCATTGGGCTCCAAAAATGTAATCAGAATGTCGTCCACTACCGTTCCATTCTCATAGCACATGGCGCTATATTGGACTTCAAGGGGGGATAATTTGGATACATCATTTACGCAAAGCTGTTGCAGGTTCGCCAGCGCATCTACTCCAGTCACCAAAATATTTCCCATATGGGACACATCAAACAAGCCGGCTTTTTCTCTAACCGCCTTATGTTCCTCCCGAATACCCGAATATTGAACCGGCATGGAAAATCCTGCAAAAGGAACCATTTTGGCCTGAGCCTTTAAATGCCTGTCGTATAACGGCGTTTGTTTTTCCATAGATTAATCCTCTCGTGTACTTCGGGGAAAATAGGTTTTCGCCCCAAGTGACACAACCAGAATATGGCTTTTTTAGCCTTAGTTTGTTTTTTATAACTGCCTATTCAATAAAGACTTAGCAGACATCTTCCTCCTTTGCGAAATTTGAGTTTACAATTGCCATCATATAGGCTCTATGGTAAAATGGGACAAATGTCGCAAATGCTAAAAATCGGAGGAGCCCTTGGCACTTTCTAAAAAGAAAAAAAAGCTGCTAAACGGAATATTAATTGGAATCCTTTCCGGGATTTTTATCGCTTTAGGAACCAAATATATCCTTCCCGATTTTTTTAATGGCCTGGAAAAAGTAACCTACGACTATCGATACATGTTCAAATACATATTGGGCAACAAACAGCTGGGCGATGAAACAGGCAAACTTATTGAAAGCATGACCATTGTGGATATTGACGAAAGAGCCATGGCCAAATTGGGCAATTACAACAAATGGCCCCGCTCCCACCACGGCTCTGTGGTGGAGGAATTATCTAACGGAGGTGCCTCTTCCGTCATCTTTGATATTATGTTCAAAACCGCTGACTATGGGGAAGCCCGCACCAACGAAGTTATGGAAATTCTGCAAAACTCCAATTCGGAAATGGACTGGGACGGTTTGCGCCCCTCTATCCAAATGGGACTCAACCACGACTCCATGTTAGTGCATTCCCTAAGAAACTCCGATGTGGTTATTGGAGCGGGATTTATGAATTTGAGCAATGCTTACCTCAACCCCTCGGACTGGATGCACCTGGCCACAGAAGAATGGCACCAGCAGTTAAACCCCCATTCCGCTGCAGATTTAGCTCCCGAAGTTCAAAAATATTTTCGAACCATGCCTATTTTAGACAATGTATTTAAAGAGTTCGGCCAGGCCTCCACCAGGCTCGGCCTTGTTAATGTGGTTCCCGATGCCGATGGAGTCCACAGACGTATGCCCCTTTTGTATAATTTCCCCGACACAGCTATTTCCAAATCTGAAAAGAGCCACACCTATCCGGTAATTTCCCTCCAAGCCTGTTTGTTTTTAATGGGAAAAACCTTAAAGGATGCGGAAATTGTTCCCGGTGAATACATCAATCTGGGTGCGCCCTTTAGAATATATCGGCAAAAGGGACAGCTTAAAACCAGTTATCCTAATTTGACTTTACCCATGGTGGAGCAAATTATCGCGAAGAAAGATAAAATTCAGGAGCTGGGTCCCGAAAACACTCAAGAAATAATGGTTTCCTCCCCTATTATTCTCCGCAAAGATGAAGATGAAATTTTGGAGTTAGAAGTAAGCGGTGGAAATATTTTTGTGGAAGAATTGTTTATGCCTCTCCTGGAAAACCAACCAAGCCTGGAGGGAGCCAAAGATGCCACTGAAGACGAGCCATTTATGTTTACAGAAACAGCCAGCATACGTCTTGTGGATGGAGAAAGCAATATCTTTTTGGTTTATGATTCGGAAACGGAAGAAGAGGCGGAAATTGACTCCACAACTTTAGCCCTTTTATATAAGTACTGGGACCCTTCCATCGCCGAGGAATTGGAGCCGGGTAAAAACAAAATATTGTCGGGTTATTTAGGCATTCGCTGGGATAACAGCCGAAATGATTATGCCAGCCAAATTATGATTCTCACGAAAGATGTTGTTGGGGCCATAGCTTCGGCGGATATGGAAACCATCACCGGCCTTGAAGAAGGCAAGCAACTTCGCTTTGGCAATGATATACAAATCCCTATCGATGAACAGGGAAGGATGTTATTGAACTACCAGGGTAAAGGAGGAAAAGGACATACTTTCAGATACATAAGCTATTATGATGTTATCGCCAAAAGACACGATCCCACTTTTTACCAGGGAAAAACCTTTCTTTTGGGTTCCTCCGCAGCCGCTCTTTTCGATATAGTGGCTTCCACTTTTGACGAAACCTATCCGGGAGTGGAAATTCACGCTACTGCCATACATAACATATTGACCAATAATTTTATGCATGTTATGAAACCGGGCGCTTTGTTAATAATCCTGGTAGTTATGGGATTGATTGTAGGCCTAATAACCTATTTTGTACCATTAATATGGGCTGTGTTAACCGTAGGAGCCATTTCAATTGGCTATGCTGCTGTGGCCTTTTATTATTTCGATCAAAACCTTTGGGTGGAAATCGCCAGGCCTGAAATCACCATTTTCCTCACCTTTTTGTTTGTGCTTATGTCCAGATACATATTTGAGGAAAGGGATAAAAAGTTTCTGAACGACGCGTTTAAAAACTATATATCCCCGGAATTGATAGATCAGATGGTGGAAAGCGGCAACAAACCCTCCCTTGGGGGAACAGAGGCCACCCTTTCCGCTTACTTCACGGACATTCAGGGATTCTCCACTTTTTCAGAAAAACTGGGCAGCCCCACCAAGCTGGTAGAACTGTTAAACGAATACCTCTCGGAAATGACAGATATATTAATGGAAAACCAGGGCACCCTGGATAAATATGAGGGAGATGCGATTATCGCCTTTTTTGGAGCTCCCGTAAAACTGGAAGAACACGCCCTTTATGCCTGCCGGGCAGCCATGATGATGCAACGTCGACTGGGAGATTTGCGCAAAAAATGGCAGGGCGAAGGGGACAAGTGGCCAAAAATTGTTCACGAAATGCGCATGAGAATTGGAGTAAATACAGGACCCATTGTAACAGGAAACATGGGCTCTCGTGTTAGAATGAACTATACCATGATGGGAGATGCCGTAAACCTGGCCGCTCGTCTGGAGAGCGCCGCCAAACAATACGGTGTTTACACCATGGTAAGCCATGAGACTTTGGAAGGTACCAAAGGTGCTTTACTCTCCCGTGAACTGGATTTGGTGAGGGTTGTAGGCAAAAGCGAACCAGTTCGTATTTACGAATTAATGGAAATGATGGACGATGCCACTGACCAACAAAAAGAATGCGCAAAACTTTTTCACCAGGGATTGGAATTTTACCGAAGCCAAAAATGGGATGAAGCCATAGAAATGTTTAAGCAATCGCTGGAATTAGAACCCTACCACCCGGATACCAGCCCTGGCTGCAAAACAACTCCCTCCCAGGTATTTATAGATAGGTGTATAGCCTTTAAAACAGACAGACGACTGCGATTGCCCGATGATTGGGACGGTGTTTATACTGCAACAGAAAAATAGAGACAAAAATTTCATAAAAATTGTATTTTGTCTAATAAAATTCTGGAACTTTAGATTCAAAATAATCTAAAATAACACCAAGTTTGAGTTTTAACTTCAACGGGCAGTTCAAGAATGAATTTAAGCAAGCAAGAACTTGAAACCATTTGGTACAGCGCTGTTTTGTTAAAGGCCAGACAACAAAAAGAAGAAGACCCAGATTTACCAAATTCAGATCTGCAGGCTCTTTCTGAAAAAGTTTTTATGAATTGGTTTGAGTTAAAAGAGTCCGAGGAAAAACTTTCTAGGAACGCCTGGGTCCAGGAATCTTTTTTAGGCCAGTTATTTTAACTTTTTCGTCTAATTTGGAAATTTCTAAACTTAGCATCCCCAAATAATTTTTTTTTCAAAAATTTATTTACATATATTTAGGCCTGGGTGAAAATCCGTTTTATGAAGCATAAAAAAATCATACGTATTTTATACCTCGACGGTTGCCAAGAACACCTCTCAAGCATTCAGGAAATTTTTCAATCTCATGAAGATATGTTATTGCTTTCCAGTTCTAATGTAAACAACTTTAAAAACATTATTTCAGAAACCCACCCTAATGTTGTTATTATAAATGCCGTTTTAAAAAACCATCGCGAAAGCATGGAAATATTAAGTTCCATAAAAAATATGTATCTGAATATTTCCTGTATCATTTTTTCCTCCAGACCGGAATTTATCAATAACGCTCTGGACTATGGCGCCTCGGGCTTTGTCCTAAATTCCAAAATGGATAAACTGCCATCTGCAGTAAAAATTATCAGCGGGGGAAAGTTGTATTTTCCGGGACTTCGTTCCGAAGATTTAGCCCGGCAAAAATTCCAGCAGTCCCTGAAAGTTCGGGACACCTGGCTTTCGCTTACGGACAAAGAAAAACACATAGTAGCCTTAAAAAAGCTGGGCTGGACACCCGAACAAATGGCGGACGTCATCAAATTGAGTCCCGATGCCGTGACCAATCTTACCCAAAGTGTGCTCGAAAAAACCCGGCAACCCAATCTGGATTCGGTGGTAAACCATTATATTGATTTGGTAGAAGAGCTCATTGATTAGGCTTATTACTTTTTTTACTTAAAGTCAAAAGTTTTTTTTGGCTGCTTTTCGAAACTATAACTCATTTTATATCAATCACTTAGAAAACCCGGGGAGTTGTCGCTTTTTGGTTTTTGAGTTTGGCCTCCTTGAAGATTTCAGGCTTTGCCCCTATAATCTAGATAACGCCAATCGGGAGGCAAAAATGAATACCACAATAAACATCGTAATCTGCGATGACGATCCCCTGTGCATTGCTGTATGGGAGGACAGACTCAACCTGATGCATCCACTGAATGTGAGAGCCAGTTTTACCAATATTACATCCTGCAAACGATATTTGCAAAAAAACATCAGTACCGTGGATGTATTGCTTTTGGACATATGGTTCGGCCCGGAGCCGGATGGGCTGGATTTTTTACAGGAGTTACGCAGCCTCCATCCCAATTTACCTGTAGTGATGATGTCCAGCGAATATAAGGATATTCTAAAGGCTATTATGGAGGGGGCAAAATCTTTTATTCCTAAGAACTCACCAAAGGATGTAATGGAAGCTTTCCAGGCCGTAACCTCTGGAAAAACCTTTTATCCCAAAAATATACATGGCTTTATCAGCTCCCAGGTATCGGGAATGGATGCCTCAAAAAATATTCTAAAAAACCTGTCCCCTGAGGAAATACAGTTAATAAAGCTGCGTTCTAAAGGGTTTACGCAGGAAGAAATATGCGAGTTTTTAAAAATAAGCCCCGAGGCTTATAACCAGAAAGTGCAGAACATCCATTCAAAAACCAATTTGCCTTTTAAGCAGATTGTAAGCACTTTGGCTGTGAGTTAGTAGGCTTTGGCTAAAAAAAGTAGGCGACTTTAAGCATCCAATACCAATCTTTTAGGGTGGTTAATGCAGTTTCATATGTTTCTGTGGACTGCACTCCCCCTACTCGAAAATGATCATTGGCAATTTGGGCGCTTATTTTAAAGTGGCCGGCCAGGGTTTTGGCCCCGTGTAAAGACCATTTGAAATTATCAGAATCGACATTTTCGTTGACATTATAAGGACTCTCATTGGGATAGCTAACATCATCATAAATAATAGAGGCCACACCATTGGAATCTAATTCCACAGTTCTTCCCAATAATCGATTTGAAACAGGAATGGGAGAGTTGCTTCCATCCATAATTTTCACGTAATCATCTCTGTAGGGAGCGCCATAATACTCCATTTCCAAGGACAAATGATCCAAATATCCAAAACAGGGAATGTTTATCCCTAACATTATGGGCATACGCTGGCTTAAAGACCCGTAAAGTTCTTTATAGGCATTGGAATTGTTAATACCAATAAGGCCAATTTCCCCATAAATTTTATAATCATCGGGATTAGATATATCCAGGTTCAGCAACTGCTGTATATCCAGGCTAAAAAAAGAGACCAATTTGGTTCCGGCATGGGACATCCATGTGGTATCGTAAACCGTGGGCTGGCCAGGAGTAACAACGGAATCTATGTAGGTGTATTTTCTCTCATAGGGATGGGAAAAATTCCCCGCTTCGGCCGCGAATATTTTGTGATCCTCTAAAAGAGTAATATCGCTTTTATTGGGAATCAGGCGGTAAAAATTCACCCCTGCCCCCAACTCAAAAATATCTCCAAAATTATATTGGGCCAGATATATGAGGGATAAATCAAACACGGGAGGAATTTCCACCTCACTTTTCAAAATAAGGCTATGGCCAAATTGCCCCAGATTGTTTTCGATATTGAAGCCCATAACATTGCTTCTGTTGGTTACTTCTGCGGTTTCAAACCCCGATATTAAAATCCCCGGATATACGGATCCTCTCAGCAAATATAAACCTAAATTTTTCACGTTTTTGTTGTAGTTGTACAAAAACATCCCCAGATTCCCCTTCCATTTAGGCTTCTCCGTCCTTTCGGATACATAGGTAAAACGGGCTTGGGTCAAAAAGGGCTTAATCTCCAATTGAAGTTTACCGGCATTGTTAATATTTCCCTGACCCCGGTGGTATTGGGTCGCTCCAATTCCCAAAGCGCCTTCCCAATTACTCTGTATTTCAGCCACGGCAGTTATCTGTGCAGAAGCGTTTAAAAAAACGTTTTTATTGTAGTTGTAATTAAGGGTGTCGCTGCTATTTACAATTTGTCCGCTTCTGACAAAGCCAAGGCCCTGTACCTGAATCTTAACATCATCCGCAGCAAAACTCGCAAAGGCCAAAAATAGAAGCAACATCACATAAAAATGATTTTTCCATTTTCGCGAAGAGATTGACAAATGGTTTTTATCAGTTTTCATAAAATCAAATTAAAAGAAAAAGGTTGCCTTTAAGTTCCAGTACCAATCAGAAATACGGGTAAATGCTTCGTCATAGGTGGGCTCCGGCTCTCCAGATACACCACCCATTCTGAAATGATCACTAGCTACCTGGCCGCTTAAGCGAAGGTGGCCTGCGATTACTTTTGAGAAATAAAGAGACCATTTCACATTGTCGGCATTAACATCGTAAGGCTCCTCCGAAATACCCCTTCCCAAATAAGAAGACCTGTAAGTTGCCGCCCCATACACCGCTAAATTTTTATAATCAGAAATAAATTTTGCGCCATACCATTCTATTTCCAAAGCCAGCACATCTAAAAATCCAAACGCAGGAAGGTTTAATCCTAGCATCACCGGCAAACGCTCCATAGGATTATCATAAATGCCCTTGTAATTTTTCACTCCCAATAAGGCTGTTTCTCCATATATTTTCAAATCGGATTGCCCTAAGAAAGCGCTCCCCTCCTCTAAGCCGAATAAAGGCTTTATATCCAAGGAAAAACGACCCATTAACTTTACGCCGCGGTTGGAAGGCCATATCCACTCCAAAACAGCGCTGGTGTCCGCATTAAAAATAGGATAACTGTAGATATAATCCGCAGGATCTCCGGGTATGTATGTATCCTGAAGGGAGGAATCAAAATATTCCGGGCCAGGGGTTGTGGCTGAAGGCCGAATGGGGATAAGTCGGTAAAGAGCAGCTCCTGCCCCCACTTCTAAAACATCCCCAAATGTATATTTGGCAAAATAAAGCAAGGATAAATCAAAATAAGGCGGAAAATCCACTTCGCTTTTTATCAAAACATCCTGGCTAAACTGGCCAAAATTATTTTCCATATGTAATCCCACAACATTGGCGGCAGGCAACATTTCCCTCGTTTCAAATCCAGAAAACAAATAACCTGGGTAAACGGGTCCTCTAATCAAATACAAGCCCAGGTTTTTGATGTTGTTGTCGTATTTATAGGGAAAATAACCAAAGTTTAATTTTAATCTGGGTGTTTTTTTGTCTTCACTGGGATTCCAGCCGAACCAAGCCTGGGATAAAAAACTCCCTGTTCCCACTCTGGTTTTAATAGACTGGATAGCCGTACCTTGCGCCTTGTGATTTTGCACCACTCCAATCCCGAAAGCGGCTTCCCACTCGGGGTTTAAATCCAAATGTCCGTTAAACAAACCGCCAGCATCTTGAATCCAGCTGCCCTTCATGTTAGTGGGAGTTGTCAGAGTGTCGCTAACCGCCATAATTCGGCCAAATTTAATCCAGCCCGCGCCGTGAAAGGATAAGTTTACATCGGAATTTAATTGGCCATAGGAAAAGCCAAATAATGATAAAAGAGAAAAAAATGTTATTACAAGTTTTATCATTAAAAGAAATACCCGAATCTAAACATTAAGTAATAATCGTTGATTTTAGAAAAAGCGGTGCCGTAACGATTAGCCTTGGGATTATTTCCATCAGGCCGAAAGTGATCATTTGCAATTTGCGCGCTAAAGCGAATACCCTGCGCCACATTTTTAGATAAATATAAAGCCCATTTGATGTCATCCGCTGTTAAATTATGCACATCAATTGGGTCGTCAAAAACCAAAGTGGTATCCCCGCTATACATTCCACTTGCGTTAGCAGAGCGGTTGTAATCCGTATTGCTGACAGGAACCGGTGAAAATTGATTTGATAAGTTGTAATAGTCATTTTTAAATTTTGCGCCGTACCATTCCACTTCCAAGACCAATTCATCCAACCAGCCAAAACCGGGCAGTTGCACGCCTGCCATAACGGGAATTCGTTCTGACATTTTTATATAAACCGGCTTTTGGTTTGCTATCCCCAGAATGGCCATTTCAGAGTATAACTTAAACTGGCTGTTTTCTAAAAAATCAAGACCTAATAAGTTTTTGACATTAAGAGACCATCGACCCATAACTTTCGTCCCTCGGCCAGTAAAAAAAGTTGTGTCTAAATAACTGTTACCCTGACCATCCAATTTGCTTTCGGTATAGGCATGCCAAAATTCATAGGGATGGCTGACTTGGCTGGTATCCAGAATAAAAATGTTGCCTTCCTTTTCGAAGTTAGGTTTTAAGGGTATAAGCCTGTAAAAATCAACACCCGCTTCAAGGTTCAAAATATCGGAAATATTTACTCCCAATGTATATATAAGGGATAAGTCAAATATAGGGGGAAATTGCGTTTCACTTTTAAGAGTTAAGCTATGGTGAAAATCAGCCAATTTATTTTCCAATTGAATGCCAAGAGTATTGGATAGACTGCTGTCTATGTCCGTAGCTTCAAACTCTCCAAACAAAAAACCGGGGTAAACGGGTCCCCGCACCAGATAATTGCCAAACAATTCGGATTCTTTATTATAAACATGGGAAAAGTATCCAAACTGCATGGAAAAAGGAGAATTTTCTTTCTCTCCGTAATAATATTTCATATTAGCCTGGGTTATAAACAAATCCCAGATAGGCTTGGTATTCCTAACATCAGCAACAATCCCCTGGGCAGTATAAGATTGGGCCCCACCTAATCCCAGAGCGCCATCCCAGTTTTCGCCAATGCTCGCTTTCACTGTAAAATGGGTGCCCATGTTTTGAATCCAATTATCTGAATAATTAAAAGCCGCATCTACCGTGTCGCTAACTGCCATAATTCGGCCAAATTGGAGCCAACCCTCTCCGTGTAATTTTAGCTGACTGTTATCACCCTCTCCTTGAGAAAAAGAGAATAGCAATACCGCCAGAATAAATGGCAGATGTATATGATGAAAATTAAAATTCATTCAATTAAAAAGAGGAAATAGACAGTATTTTTCGAACGGAAGTATTGCCAGCTGCAGTTATTAATAAATAGGTCATCCCCGATTCTGGATTTATTATTTCAAGATTAATATCGCCAGCAGGGCCCTTATTTTCGTACATGATTTTTCCATTAACATCCATCAACTTAATTTGGTAATCCGTTTCCATATACCCCATTAGATTTAAGGAGTTGGACTGATTCCATTTTACTTTGATTTGATTAGGACTTACCCCTTTTAAATACTTGACTCCTGTGCCTGGAGTGCTTAATTGAACCGCTTCGCTTGTGGTGGTATTTGTTCCTATTTTATTGCTTAAAACCACTGTATAACTGCCCGCATCATTTTGGGCCACAGAAGCTATGTTATATGCCGCTTCAATAGCCCCTGGAATATCCACACCATCTTTTTGCCACTGGTAATTCAGCATGTCGCCAAATTCTGCGGAAACAGAAAACTGCACTGCCTCTCCCAAACTGGCAGTCACAGGCTGTGGCTGGGTTAAAATAACCGGAGCATCGGGAAAACGCAAAGGCTGTCCATTGTCATCTAACTCCCTGGCCCGAACACTGCGGTATTTATTGGGGTCTTGGCCCCAGTTTTCGGTGCCGCCATGTATCTGTAAACCGAAATACCCATCATCACCTAATTGAGAAGCGATTTGCGGAGCATTAAAATCGGTTATGTGTTCTCCGTTAATATAAGCCTTCATGTTAGGAGGACGGCCTACCACGACTCCTCTTAAAAAATTAAAACCATCGGCGTCCCAAATGTTATTCCAGCGTTCATCTGTCCAAGGTCCGCCCACAGGGTTGGTAACATTTCCCGTTTTAATATCTGTGGGGGAGTTTTCGAAAAAATAAGGTTTGTGATTGATGTTATAAATATTCTCGCCCCAAACTCCGCCAACGGTTTTTGCTGCTTTGTAGTCAATTACAATTTGATAAGCGGGCCCATTGCCATTGGCCCTAAAAAACATACCTCCATCATTGCCCCACCCAGGCCAAACCTCCACTATGATATCCAGGTTACGGTATTTTTTGTTAGTATATAAAAGGCCGCCATCGCCTCCGGATTTTTGGTCGGAATAAAGTATTCCATCTTCAATCCACCAATCCCCGCCTGTGGTTCCGTGCGACTTGCAATTTATCCACCAGCCCGTTAAATCCTCTCCATTGTAAAGAGAAAGATATCCTTCCGGGTCCATCTTCGCTTCTACAGAATCAGTGCCAGGTACTGGCTGGCACTGAGAATATGATATTTTCAAAAATGCAAATACAGTTAAAATCCCAACTATAAATCTTGTGACCATACATCCCCCTATTTCGAAATTGGTATTTCGAAAATCAAACGAGCACTAAATTAAGATACTTCACACTTACTACTTAATTTGTAGCTCTCAATACTTTTAGTGATAATATATATCCTTTCCGTAAATTTTGTGGGGAAGAATCTCAATTTTTTGGTAAAAATTTTCCGTAAAATTTGTCCAATTTGAATACAAATATTCAAATATGAAATCAGTCCGAGATTTTCATAATTTCTGAAAATTTTTTCATATTATTATAAGCTTCCAAATCCCTTTCTATTTCCATTTTTTCCTTTTCCAAACCTCGGGACTTAGTCCTGTGAATTGCCGCATCTGCAATTTCAATAGCCTTTGAGAAATTTGAATTTTCAGAATAAGCCCTTGCCAGCGTTTTTAAAATGGATGGTTCCTTGTGGTATGATATGGAATCGGCTTTTAAGGCCCAGTACAAGGCTGAATCTGCAAACACTTCTTTTTTATTTTTTGCTAACATGTAAAGTTTAGAAAGACTTGCCATAGCCCAAAAATTTTGGGTATCCTGCTTAATAGAATTTAAAAACGCTCCTTTGGCCAGGTCTTCTCTTCCTGTACGTTCATAAAGAACTCCCAGATTATGCCAGCTCATGGCATAGCTGCTATCAATTTTGAGAGACTCTAAAATGTAATGGATACCTTTGTCTGGATTTTTTTGAATCCAGCCCATCATCATCAAAACCTCCGCCCTAAATTTTAAGTCCACTCTTTCCGCTTCCAAAGCCTTCCTTAACATACTAAAAGCCTCTTCGGGTTTTTCATCTTCAAGCCAACTTACAGCTCTATTTAGATATCGAATGTGGTCTACCGCCGACACAGACATCGTATCCAGGGAACTATAGGGTCGGTTAATAAACTCCGGAAGATTAACAGCCCGGTTGGCGGCCGTTGAATTTGGAAGCAGCAAAGCAGGCGAACTATTACCATTTGCATCCAAATGGGTTAAAAACATTTTAGTATAAAAACCCCTGGACTTTGAAGAAAAGACCATCCACTTTCCGTTGGGAGAAAAGCTATGCCAGGAGTTCATCTCCTCTGTGTTGCATTTCATTGGTCTGGCTTTCCCCCCGGAAATTGGGACAATCCATAATTTGCCATCGGGACGCATCAATTGCCCATTTTTGCATTTTACAAATACAACATACTTACCATCCGGCGTTACCTTTGGAAACGTGTTACTCATCCCGTTAAAGGATGCTCCTTCTATGGGCATGGCTACTCCCCCGCGCCCTTGATTAAAGGGCATTTTGTATAAATTGTATTGAATAGGAGTTTCCAGAGAGTCGCCTGGAAATTTGGGCATGGGGCGATCCTTAATGTATGGTTCCCTGGCTTTGGCTCTTGCGAAAATTAAAGTATCGCCGTCAGGAGTCCAGACTGGCGTGCAATGAACATAGTCCCGATTATCAGCCCCAGGCAGTGGAGTTACTTCGCCTTTTTCCCGGGAATACCAGGCCAATATTCCCCGGGTAGGATAAAAAACCTGGATGTACTTATAGGAGTTAAAGTTCACAATAAATACTTCTTCATCAACAGTTGATACCACAAACTTTCCATTGGGGGATACTCGGGATAAAAAGCCAATGGTTTTCCCCTTTCGCTTAGGGCTTTTGTAATCGTAATTCCAGCTGATAATATCCTTATGGGCGATATCCATACGAGGCGTTAGATTCCTAAATCCATAGGCGCCTTTGTCACTTTGGGGTCCATCTATATCCAAACCTATGGTTCGTCCGTCCCTGGAAAAAGAATGGCAATTGGCGCATGTTGGTAAATCACTTAGAAGCACTTTGCTTTGGGTGTGAGAAACTTCTCGCAGTCGCCATTTTATTTGTGAAAACATGGCCTTGGGCAAAGGGTTTATCTGCCCCTTTGCGGAATCCATATTTGGCATAAGAGGAACATCCCTATAAAAAATGGGAGCATTTACAGAATCCATTGATGTCTTAAAATGAAATTTTCCATGGCTCAATGGGTTTTCAGAACCATTAATAATATGCTTTATTTGGGAAAATCCATATACATTGACTTCTGTCCAATTTTCCCTTGAATATTTTTTTATAAGTTCCCAAAGACTTTTTTTGGGAGACCAATGCGCTCCTTTCCAAGGTTCGGGAATTTCGTTATTTGGCGATATACATGCTGAATCAATTTCCAAGGATGGTGGTTTTCCAAAAGGAATAGCCATTGCCAATTTATCTTTATTTGAAAAAGAAAATTCCAAATACCAGGCTTTAACCTGCTTGTTACTGTCCAACCATTGGAAATGCAAAGGCAAAAAATCAGGAGGAATCACAGAACTGTCCAACGGGTTCTCCATAACAATGGAGCTTAAAGGGTTAAGCTGCTTTATCGGCAAATCTTGTGGAGTGGGAGATTTTTCCAGCGAGTTTTCTGCTAAGCTTGAAAAAATTAATATGGGAGTTTTTAGTTCCTCGTCATTCAAATCCGAGCAAGAGAGGAGGAACATTCCTAAAATAAAAAATGTTATTGCGGCCAGCGGACATTTGAATAAACACAGCTTCTTAATTTTTTTTTCTAACAGCCATATGCAATACATACGACGAATTTAACAAAAATTTCGAAGTTTATTAGCAGCTTTGAGTTCTAAGCCAGGGAATTTTTCCAGCAGCTCTTTCCAGCATTTCCAGAAATTCAAAAAATTCCATAAAACTTAAGGATAAGTTAACTTTTCCTTTAATTAGGGAAATGCAAATTTTTGCAGCCTTAGGACCTATGACCGCATTCAAAGAGATTTGCTCAATTTTTGTTTTAAAATTGGAAAACTCCGGGATGGATAAGCCCTGAACAAAACAATTGCCAACTTCGATATTAAGGGTGTCGCAAATTAAACACCTGGTCACTTCCCCCACCGAACATTTATCCAAGCTGTAGTGTTTATGTGCCATTTATCGCTCCTTAAATTAATATTTAGTCTCAATTTAAATTTTAGCAAAAATAAATACAAAGGGCAATAGTTTTTTTCAGCTATTTTTTGACAAAATGATAATGGCCTGGAAAAAGGCCCCTATTAAAATTTGAAGCTCTTTAAGTATTCAATGCTGTTTTTTACAGATTGAATTGGGTGGTCGGGGTTGTCGTGCTCCACCACAAAGTATTCAAGGCCCGCTTTTTTACCTTCTTTAAATAGCTGGGCAAAATCAATTTGGCCTTTTCCAACATCCACCATATTTCCTTTGGAATCCATGTCCTTAACATGGCAAAAAACAAATCGGCCTGGGTAGGCTTTAAAATATTCAAGAGCATTGGCCTCAGCCTTTTCAATCCAGAACAAATCCAATTCTAATTTAACCAATTCAGAATCTGTATTTTTTAAAATTACATCATAGGGAATTTCCCCATTTAGTTTTTTGAATTCAAAATCGTGATTGTGGTAAACAAATTGAATGCCTTCTTTTTTGGCTTTAGCACCCACATCATTCAGCATCTTAGCTAAATCATAATACTGCTGAATATGTCTGCGTTCAAAAGGAGGAAACCAGGCCAATACCATGTATTTAATACCCAAGGCCTTAGTTTGCCTGATTAAAGATTCCGGATCTTTTTTAAGCACATCAAAGGGAATATGAGATGCTACAGCTTTTAAATTGTACTTATCTAATAATGCCTTGAATTCAGCTTCAGACTTTCCTTCTAACCCGGCCAGTTCAACCTGAGTATACCCCATTTCTGACAAATCTTTGAAAACAGCTTCCAGATCTTTTTTGGTCAGGCTGCGCAATGTATATAATTGAACGCCAATATCAGATAAACTTTCTGTCCCTTGGTTTTTTACCGTCATACTTGCTTTGTTTTTTTTTGCTTCACTGCAATAAATGTTAAAAAAGGAAGTCCAGATTAAAAAACCTAACATGGATATTTTCGAAAAATTAAGTAGCTTCATTCTGCCTCGTAAACTAATGGCCAAAAATTATTAGAACTTAACTTACAATAAATTAAAATCAGGTCAAAATTTCTTTGAACTCTTGCAATTTAAATCCATTGGCTTCAATTACTTTTCTGTACCAATTACCAGAATATTTTATAATTCTTTTTTGAGTGGGATAATCCACATAGGTAATTCCAAAACGCTGGCCATAGCCCTTTGCCCATTCAAAATTATCCAATAAACTCCAAACAAAGTAACCTTTTAAAGGAACCCCTTCACTAATGGCCTTGTGAGCCATCAAAAAATGATCGTGTAAATATTGAAGCCTATCTAAATCCATAACCTGGCCTACGGAATTCACTTCATCCGGCATAGCGCAGCCATTTTCTGTAATATATATTTTGGCAGGATTATAAATTTGATGCATCCAAGTAAGTCCCATATGTATTACTTCAGGGGTGATAGGCCAACCCATAGTAGTCCTTTTAATATCAGGGGGATAATCCTGAAGTTCAAAACCTTTTTTATTGTCTGCGGCTTTGGTCAAATGGGCATGGTAAATATTGAGCCCCATAAAATCCATAGGCTGAGAAATAATTTCCATATCTCCATCCGCAACATCAGGGGCATTTTTCCCCAGCTCTTCCAAGTCAGCCTTTGGATACCTGCCGTAAAATAAGGGATCCATCCACCATCCACTTTCCGCTTGTATGGCTTTGATAGCTGCCATAAAATCCTGTGGGGAGTCTGTAGCTGGGACATACATATACGGATTATGCACAAAGCCTATTTCGGGGTTTTCCAATTTTGATTCCTGACGAAGGGCTCTGGTGCCCAATCCGTGTGCCAGAAGCAAATGGTGAATAATTTGTTTTACGGTTTTGATATCTTCCTTGGCTCCTGGTGCATGTTCGCCTCTTTGATACCCAAGAACAGAACTACACCAGGGTTCATTTAATGTCATCCACTGGGAAACTCTATCGCTTAATGCCTCTCCCACCCTGTGGGCGTATTCTTCGAAAGCTAGAGCTGTGTCTCTGTTTCTCCAACCGCCTTTATCTTCCAGGTATTGAGGCAAATCCCAATGATATAAAGTAGCCCAAGGCACAATATTTTTTTCTAAAAGGTTGTCTACTAACCGATTGTAAAAATCAAAACCCTTAGGGTTGAGCTTTCCGGTTTTTTCTGGAAAAACCCTGGGCCAGGCAATAGAAAAACGATAAGCCTTGAGACCGATGTGCTGCATGAGTTGCACATCCTCCACATATCGATTGTAATGATCGCAGGCTACATCTCCAGTATGCCCTTCCCGGACTTTACCTGGAGTTTTACTAAATCTGTCCCAGATACTCTCTCCCCGGCCATCCACATCAAAGGCGCCTTCTACCTGGTAGGATGCTGTTGCACTCCCCCAAACAAAGTCTTTTGGAAAGCTAATTTCACTCATATACATGGACCTCCTTAGACCTTTTAGTGGTAAAAGTACATAATGAGTTTTTTAATTATTCCCCAAATTTACCAAAACGCTAATATTGCCGCTTAATAAATTTTAAAAAGGATGAATTAAAGCCATAAAAAAAGCGGAGCCCGAAGGCCCCGCTTAAAAAGCCCATGATAAATGCGTTTTATTTACCGGGAAAATAAAACTCCATTTTAGGGTTTTTTACACCCAGGCTCGAATTGAGGAAGTAAGTGCCTGGGTTGAGGTCTGAAAGCTTTTCTATTTTAAAAGATGTCATTAATTCTTTACTCAACTATCAATTTCAATTTGCTTATAGCTCTAATTTAATAAGTAGTGAACAATTTTGAATATTATTTTAAAAAAAATCCAAATATTGCCATCATTCCTGTTCACCTTAGTGAACGACTCAATTTAAAAATGCGGTTTTCAGCTATTTTTCAAA
Organism: Fibrobacteria bacterium; assembly: GCA_050294405.1. GTDB lineage: Bacteria > Fibrobacterota > Fibrobacteria > UBA11236 > JADFYW01 > JBNKOC01. Next base: position 98,180 of record JBNKOC010000034.1, read on the forward strand.
GATTTTCGTCCTTTTTTAGAAAATTTAAGCACTTTTTTCAGAGAACGGAAGCTTTTTTCTAACTTTTTTGTAATAAATAAACTTTAAATCGTTCCAAGGCTCAAATATTCCAAAATATCAGCAGGTTTAATCAAAATTTTATGGGGTTCAGCGGATTTTAAAGCTTCAATACTTTGAAAGCCCCAGCTAGCTGCCCAGACTACAATTCCCGCTTTTTTTGCCGCTTCCACGTCCCGGGTTTCATCACCTATGTACAACATATGTTTTGGGTTAATATTGAAGTTCTTTATAAGCTTTTGGATAGCGCGGTCTTTGGCAAAAACGTGCTTAAAGGTGACTATGGAATCTATTTTATCCTCCAGCATATGCTCGGCTAAAAAGCTTTGAATATTTTTTTTAGAGTTGGTCGTGAGTATTCCCACATACACGCCTTCTTTTTTGAGAGAATGAATAACATCGATAATCCCCCATACCACGGGAAGCTTGGGCACAATATCAGAAACCTTTTTGCGCATTACCATTACCATAAAGGGCAGCTTCCACAATTTAACACCATACTCCCCCATAAATTCCTGGGGTCGCAAATTCCTTAATTTTTCAACCTCATTTTGGCTTACAGTTTTGCATTTAAATTTGGGAGCCATTTCATTATACAAATCCACCAACACCGGAAGGGAGTTTACTATGGTCCCATCAAAATCAAAAAAAACATGCTTAATGGAATTAGCAGGGCTTGTCATAAACATCAATATCTTTGAATAAGCTCAAATAAGGATTGGATAGATTTTTTATCTCCGGAAAACTCGCAAGCTGCTTGCCTGCAGTTCGCAAAGTATTTGCCTGAGTGGGATAAACCTTCCTCTCCCGTGGCCAACCAGATGGGAGTTCTGGCCCCTTGTTCTGCTGTTTGAGAACCTCCATAGCCTAAATCAAAGCTGAGCTTGGATGCCACATCCCCTGGATGGCAGGAATTGATGCTTATTTTTCCCTGGTATTTTTCGGCCAGTGCCACTGTTAACATCCGGTCTGCCTGCTTGGCTTGGCGATAAGCGCTATTGTTATCGTATTTTCTTTTTTTAAATTCCACATCCTTTAAATCCAAATCTCCCGCCCAATAGCTAGCCACATTGATTATCCTCCCGCAATTGGGGCTTCTAAATTTGGAAGAAAAAAATTCTGTCATCCAGTAATAACCCAATACATTCGTGGCCCATTGAGTTTCGATTTTATCCGCCGTTTGGGTTCTTGTTTTAGGCGACTGAGCCGCATTATTAATGATAACATCAACGGGCTCGCTAAATTTTTCGGCGAAATTTCGGATTTCTTTTTTGCAACTTAAATCCAATGATTGAAATACTATTCGCGATTCAAACTTTTTCTCAGAAGCCTCCTTTAAAAGGAGTTCCCCTTTTGAAAAACTGCGGCCTAGGGCCCAAACACGAATAAAAGGGTTCTCAAGAAGCCCAAAACAAATGGCTTTACCAATAGCCCCTGTTGCTCCGGTAACAATAATATGAATATTTTGCATCGAATCTGTTAACCTACCTTCCCAACCCGAAAGAAAAATAGTTCTGTAGGCGCTATATAGAAAGGTGTTTTTGGTAACTAGAAACCACAGCCACTGCATGAACGGGTTTAGGGCTATTATTGGCATAATAATGTGGCAGGTTTCCCGGAAAATACACCAAATCCCCGGAATGGATTTCTATTTCCTCTGTATCAATAACCATTGTGGCAACGCCATCAATGCAGTAAAAAAGCTCATGGCTACCCTTGGGATGGGGAGTTCCCAATGTATGGCAACCGGGCATCATGTCAATATTCGTCATTCTTATGTAAGGGGCATTCACCGGGGAAATCAAGGTGGATGCAAATTTGTTATCATCCTGCCGATAAATGGGCATTTCGTTCCGCTTCACGTAGGTAATGGAATTTTTTTCGCTGGCATCAGCCACTAAATCTTTAAGGCTCACCCCCAAAGCCTTAGCCACTTTTACCACCGCTGTAATGGCGGGATTTCCGGCCTCAGACTCCATATTAGCTAAACTGGCTCTAGGTAACCCTGCCAAATCGGCTAACTGTTTTTGGGTTAAATTGTGCTTTAAACGATAGGATTTAATATTTTTTGCTACAGGATTTTCCAAGGCTCTTCCTCCACTCCAGTCAAACAGCAATAAGATAGGTTTTATCTAATATTTTAGAACTTTATCCATAATACAATCAGTCTATTGTTAATTTAGATTTATTTTTATAAATTTGTCGATAAAATAGACCAGATGTTCTTTATTTAATCATCATTCAAAAACAAGGAGTCCTTAAAATGTCAGTATTAGTAGGAAAAGCCGCCCCAGATTTTAGCGAAACCGCAGTAATCAAAGGCCAAACTCAAGAAAATTATACCCTTTCCCAATACAAGGGCAAAAAATACGTCGTTCTCTTCTTTTACCCTTTGGATTTCACTTTTGTATGCCCCACTGAAATGCACGCTTTCCAGGATAAACTAGCTGAATTCGAAAAGAAAAACTGCCAGGTTATTGCGGTTTCCACAGATTCCTGGTTCTCACATGTTGCCTGGCTTAATACTCCTAAAAAAGTCGGCGGAATCGAAGGAGTTGAATATCCAATCATCTCCGATTTTAACAAGAAAATTTCCGCAGATTACGATGTATTGCTCGAAGGCGGCATGGCTCTAAGAGGCCTTTTCCTTATCGACAAAGAAGGGGTAGTTCAGCATCAGGTTGTAAACAATTTGCCTCTTGGCCGTAACATCGACGAAGCTCTTCGTATGCTCGAAGCCCTTCAATACACAGAAGAACACGGCGAAGTTTGCCCTGCAAACTGGAACGAAGGCGAAAAAACAATGGTTCCCGATTCAGACGGTTTAAAAGCCTATTTCGGTTAATTCAAAATAAAGGAGGACTAAACATGGCATTTACATTACCCGAATTGCCTTATGCATATGACGCTCTCGAGCCTCATTATGATAAAGAAACTGTAGAAATACATCACAAAAAACATCACAATACATATGTTACCAAGTTAAATCCGGCTGCAGAAGCTGCAGGTGTTGCGGACAAATCTCTGGAAGATATCTTAAAGAACCTGGATTCTATCCCTGAAGGTAAACGCGGCCCGGTACGCAACCATGCTGGCGGGACCTGGAACCATACTTTTTTCTGGGAATCCATGGCTCCTAATGCCGGCGGAACTCCGAGCGGAAAAGTTGCCGAAGCCATCAATGCCGAATTCGGTTCTTTTGATGCTTTTAAAGAGGCTTTCAGCGCATGCGCAGCCAATCATTTTGGCTCAGGCTGGGCTTGGCTTGTGGTAACTCCCGAGGGAAAACTTAAAATCATGGATACCCATGACCAGGTTTGTCCCTTAACATCAGGTTTCAAACCTCTTCTAACTATTGATGTATGGGAACATGCCTATTATTTAAAATACCGGAATGTCCGCCCCGACTGGATTGCCGCATTTTGGAATGTTATTAACTGGGCTAAAGTGGAAGAAAGATTTAACGCTTAACTTTTGCTTTTGTTTGTAGTTATCTGGGGCCGGTTCCAAACCGGCCCTTTTTTTATCGGGCCTGGGGGCCTGTCAGATTTAACATTCGCGCTGCGTCTGGCTGAAAAATCACGGAGCCGCAACTCCTGTCCTTTTCCAGGCAAAATATTTATCCAAAACAGCTAATCTTTGGGGATTTGCCACTTCACCCATCTGTGAATTGCGGTTAAAGCGCATAAGCCGGGGGTTATCTTCTGTGAATACATCCCAATTTGGCAAACCCTCCCCATTGGGATTTCCACTCTTGGCAAAATTCACCCAATAGCTGGCCATGTTATTCATTAATGTTGTGTCTGAAGCGTTTAATTTTTCGGTGGGATATATATCCAGCTTTTTATATATGAAAGGCATTTCGGCGCCATGAGGAGCTTTGTTTGTAACCACAGGAAGCGGAAAAGGAGAAAGAGAGTTCTCCCGGTTAAAATAATACATATAAACATTTGATTTTCCTGTGCGGGACTGCAGGCGGGCCCAAACCCAACTTGGCCAACCAAAGAGGGTATCGCCAAAAATATCCGCCATGGATTGGCGGGCTTCTGCGGCATCTGCCGCTGGATAATGTTTTAAAATATCCTTGGCAAATGGACCAAACCTGAATGTAACCATATTTACGAAATCATCCGGATTGGTTGGAGGAGTAAACATGGAGCCCTCATCCGAGTTGGTTCCTAAAAGCACTGGAACATCGTTATAAGCGCCTTTTTCATAAAGTTTATATTGGTCGTCAGCTATGACATAACCATCCACATTGGGGCCAAAACCTCCAATCTGTGCTGCCGGGTCCTTAGCCCAAGCCGCAACGGGCAAATCCCTTAATTCAGCCAATGTTTTAACACCAAGCCTTTCCATAAAGTCCAGGCCCGCTTTTTCCTTTCCCTCCAGCTTCTGTACGCTGTCCCATTCTCTTTTAGTTTTAGCCGGGCTGAAATGGCCTCCGCTTTGGGAAATAAGCTTATGAAACAAACCCTTGGCTAAGGGAGAGCCCGCCAATATGCTTACAGAAGCCCCACCAGCAGATTCTCCAAAAATAGTCACCGAATTGGGATCTCCGCCAAAGGCGCTAATGTTTTTTTGTACCCATTTAAGCCCATGTATCTGGTCCAAAAGACCGTAGTTACCAGAAACCTTATGGGAGGATTCTTCGGTTAATTCGGGATGGGCCAAAAACCCTAAAGGCCCAAGTCTGTAAGATAAGTTTACGACCACAACCCCCATTTTTGCCAGCTCTCTTCCATTATTAAAAGGTCGGGAAGGCGAACCCACGGCAAATCCTCCGCCGTGAATCCATACCATTACCGGAAGTTTTTCCTCAGCGCTTTTTGCGGGGGTCCAGATATTTAAATACAAACAATCCTCTGATGTATTTAACTCCTCGGAATTGGGCTCCAATCCAGGTGCTTGCGGACAAATAGCCCCGTATGTATTCGCTTCCAGAATTCCTTCCCAGGGAATCACAGCTTGGGGAGCTCTCCATCGCAAAGAACCCATAGGAGGCGCCGCAAAAGGAATACCTTTGTATACGGTTAACCCTTCCTCTGCAACTCCTTTTATTTTTCCCCCTTCAATTTCCAGGTAGCCCTTTTGGCAATTCAAAAATTGAAAGGCTATTATAAACATTGCAGCTATGCTAAAAAGCTTCATAAATATCCCCCTGATAGTGTAACTAGGAATAGCTTAATCTAGAAGTATCCCTGGGTTGGATAAATACATTAATGGAAAAAAGCTGTCAAAATGAAAAAGGACTTCCCTTCAGGATAGTCCCTTTATTAATATGTCGCTAAGTTTTTGTAAAATTCAGGCAAATTTAATTGAATATTTATTGCATCGGCTATTGCATTTCGTAAAAGGTGATGGACACTCCTCCATTTCCAAGTCCAGGTGCCGAGCTTAAGTATTTTCCATTTGCCAAATATTCATAAGGGCCCCCGACCCTTGTTTCAAAAGTGGGAGTCAATGCTCCAGGCCCACAGTTTCTAACAATAATATATTCCCCATCATTAGGAGCTAAGGTATAACGGGCATCCAAGCCACCCATTTGGTAATCAGCGCCCCCATTTAAAATCTTGCCTTCCACTTTGCCTGTCATAGTACCTCCGGTAATGGGGATAATGTTTCTACTCCCCCCTTGAGTAGCCCCAATGGATATTGAGCCTCCTAAAGTCACATTTTCCGTAAACAAAACGCTTCCCTGGCTGCCCGAATGGGTAAGGCATTCCCAGGACTGTTGAGCGGAATTACTCGGGTCCTCAATAACTACTTTTTCAGCAGGTAAACTCACAGAAGATACATCATACACTTCCATGGTTATTTTTTTGCTACTGCTATTGGCTTTTCGGGTGGCCACATATTCCCCATCGTGAAGCCAGCTATAGGAACTACTGTTAGGGGCTTCAAAATAAAATACTACCCTAATATCTTCGCTTCCAGCTGGGGCCACCCCAGCATTTCGCATTAAAATTGGAGTGTTGTTGTTAGTTCTAAGGATAACAATTTGTTCCAACTCCATGCTGCCATTTGCAAGAGTCAATTCATACTCAAGACCTCCTGAAAGAACACTCCCTTCGATGTTATCTCCCGATATACTTCCGCCACTAATATCAAATTGCCTTCTCATTCCAAATTGAGTTTCACCCACATCGTAAATTTCAGCATATTCCATTTCTATGGTAAACACTTTATCCCCAAGGGTTGGAGGAGGAATTCCATCTGGCATGAAACAGTCCCAGGAGGGATCAGGCACAATAGTTAAACTTTCAAAATTTTGGGAAGCTTCAGGTTCCAGTTCAAGGGTTAAATTTTCCTGCTCATAACCTTCTAAGGGAAAATACCCTACAGAGTAGCCTTGTTTTTCCACTATAAGAGAATCCACGGCTAATAGCTTAGGCAAGCTAGTTTGCGTCCCGCCCCCGGAAAAATGGGAAGGGGAAATAGAAAATTTTTCTGATTTATGATTAAAGGAAACCCATTTAATTTGGGAACTAAATCTTTCGCTCTCCGCCTTTATCAAATACACCCCATTAGATAAGCTTGCAGGTGATATTTCCCAAATGCCTGCAGTTAAAGCGCCTCTGTATATTTCCTGAAATCCCTGTCCTCTAATGTTATTGATGGAAATGGAAATAATTTCGTTTTCCGCCTGTTCCAGTATTATTTTTCCCATGCTGGTATACAATCTTGATGCCCATATTCTATGTGGCCCGTTTACCGAAACGCTGCCATTAAAGGAAAAAGCACCGCTTGCAGAGGTAGTGGTTTCCAGCCCCTGGTTTTTAATACTGACCTTAGCATCTGCCAATGCGGCTTTTGTATTTTTATCTACCACGCTTCCAGAAATAGACAGGCTTATTTGCCCATGTAATGTGAGCATGAATAAACTGCCCAGAAGCACCCATATTTGCGTCACTTTAATTTTTAACATATTCTCTCCCATTTAAATTTTAGGCAATACATCAGAACCAGCCTGCTCAATACGACCTCCTTCACAGCAATTAATTGCTTAGTTAGTTATTGAATTTTGAGTAGCAGCATGACCCAGTATGAAAAATGCTACTCAAAGGTTATGAAAACATCCTCATTGCTTTGATTAATAAAGTTTAACCGAATCCAATCCGCTGATCGAATACGGTCGCTAACCCGCACTTCATCAATTTTACCTTGAAAAAAGGAATAGCCATCCGGCATGGGAAAATCAATGTCTTCCATAAACCTTCCAATGGTTAAATTTTTCGATGTATCTCTTACATAAGGATTGGGATATGTTGTCGTAACTGAGTCCACTAAGACTCCATTAAAATAAAAATATTGGCTGCTTCCCTTTTTTACCCCCGTTAAATAGACCCATTGGCCATTGCTTGCAGGGGTAATAATAACTTCCCAGTTATTCGCATTTGTGAAGTTAACAAACTCCCAAACAGGATCTCCCGAGGGAAAATAGGAAAATCTTAAAAAGTACTGATAGTATCCCTTAGATACTATTCCGTGAGCCAACCCGTCCAGGCTATCCAAATAGGCCCATGAGGAAAGCGTAAAATTGCCATCCTCCGCAAAGTTTATTTTTCCAGAGGCAGTATTTTCCATTTCTATGTAACTCGAACTTCCATTAAAAGAACGAGCCCCGCCCACTTTTCCTTCCAGAAGCTGGGTATTAGCCATGTTATACGATGTCCCGTGAAAATTATTTGCAGTGGCATCCTCCGCCAATTCATTTGCAGACTCCTTTAGATGCCACACCCCCTGGAATCCATTAGCTGTATCAAAAACCAGAGAGCCATCCCCAATGCTAGAGGCTTCCTCATTGCCCCAGAACATGAGGATGGCTTGGGAGATATTTTCTCCATATATGGTATCCACAGATACCCAAATTTCAGCCATATTATTTACATTGTCCCAACGCTCAATTTCAAATGCCAGAGGGGTAAAGTCTTCTTTCAAAAACCTTATGTCCTGACCATTGTCTAATGCCTGGCTGAAATCAAAGTTATTGGAGTTTAATCTGATTAAAACGGGAAAACCCAGCAAATCCGAACTGATGTTAGCCCCGTCAACCCCAGTATTTAAAATGATTTTTTGGGAAAAATTCCAGCTGGGGTAAGTAATTTCAGTGGTTTGCGCAGGCATCACTTCCAAATTGGTGAAAGTAAGCAAATTGGAATCGCTGGCCGCGTTCAATTTCAGTTGAGGGATAACCCCCGATGGGATAGAATCTAAAGAAAAATCCCCATTATTTTCCGATGGGTAAGCGCTAATATCCGTGCCGGGTAAATAAACATAGCTTTGGGATTTTGGAAAATCGGGAGATAAAACCAAATGTATCGACCCTGGGGTATTCAGTTTCCCATCGGGCAAAGAGTTTGACCCTGTTTTTATACTAAGGCCAGTGAGCAATAAACGCTGGCCGGACACTGAGCCTTGAGCCTGTATGTTATACTCACCAGGGACAACATCCATAAAATTGTATTCACCATCTTCATTGGCTGTTTCCAGGTAAACCTCATGGGAGCTGTCAGGACTGTGAACATTATAGTCTTTGGGAATGAGTTTGACCCGGGCAAACGCCGCAGGATTACCATCGGAATTCAACACCACGCCAGTGGCCTCAACTTCGGAGCCGCCTCCTCCGTCCACCAATAATGGATCGCCACAGGAGCACAAAAAAGCCATAAGGCCGACCATGCATATAAGGAGTTTGTTCATTCACTCTCCTTATAAGGTTTGGTCATGGGAAACAGCTGGGTATTCAATTGATACACCACATCAGGGTCTTTACAGTTTTTTGCAAGTTCCATTATTTTGCGTCTGCACTTACGCACCTCTTCCTGGATTTCATCAAAAATATCCGAAGAAATGGATATGGTAACCGAAGACAAATTGGTGTTTTCCACTGCCTGGTTAATGGCCTTTTCGGCCAGCTTCATGGTATTTATAACAAAATTGTTTATAACCAAAGAACGGATGTTATTACCGCTGCTAATAAGCGCTTCGGTTCTCTCGTACATACCCTTGGAATTTTTTTGCACCAAATCCAGATCACATAAAAGTTTAACGGCCTTTTTAACCTGATTTTCAGTGATGGCAGGAAGAATCCATTTACCCAGTTCTCCAAAATTATTTTCGCTAAGGGGGAAAAAAGACAAAGCCTCTCTAACGGCGGTGTAATACCATTTGTCATAAAACAAATATTGATTGGCATCGAGAACACGAACGGACGATTCTTTAAAGGACATTAATTCTTCAAAAAACTGTTTTTTTTCAGAGTGTTTTTTGGCCTGGCAAAACGAAACCATGGCCTGGAAATAATCCCGCTCCCGTTTGGTTAATTTTAAGACCCTGGCCATTCGACCAGCTGCCGCCGCGGATAGATTGCGTTCCCCTTTTAAAATTTTGGTGAGGTTTCCGGCGTTAATTCCGGCGCGGGAGGCCAAGTTTCGATAGGAAAAGCGCGGATTGGCTGCTTTGGTGGCTTCGTAATAATCGTTAATCCACTTCCTGAAATCAGTGTATTCAAAAATGCTATTCATGGCCTGCAAAATCTTTTGTTTTCCTTTAAGATAGCTAAAAATCCAAAACTAGCCAGTTGTTTTGCGAAATTAATTGTTGTCAAATGAAAACACTTTAATTCATTTTTAACTTATTAAGTCTATATTTTATAGTCATTTATAAATTTTTTATTAAATTTTATTTTTTACAATCCCCCTCTGGCTTGTTGGGCTTTGGAGTTTTTCTTCCCTATTAACTCCAGCCCAATAAGCCTTCTTTTTTTTTCATAATCAATTCCCGTGTATGCTCTTTGGCTCCATAGCTCTTTTAAATCACTCTTAACATTGAAGGGCTGCCTCCCAGGACTTAGATTTACTGCTCCCCAATGGCTTTTTAAAAAGGAGAAAAACCAGTTCCATGGCCTCATTTTTTTTTCGTTCTCAAAACCATGTATATCTGGCGGAATGCCAAAATTCCCTGAATCCTGAGCAAATTTCCATTTTGGAATGGCTTTTAGACGCTAAGAAATTAGACCAAACAGAACTGGAGGGGGATTTTATTGGCCCCCGGCGGGAAATGATTACCCCCTGGTCTACCAACGCCGTAGAAATTGCCCTCAACACTGGAGTTTCAGGCATCAGCCGAATTGAAGCCTTCCGCCCCGAAGGTCAAAAGGCGTTGGACCCTATGTTGGAACAGTTGTATCAGGGCCTTCAGCAAAATAGCCTGGAAATAACACAAAAACCAGCTCCCATAGAATGGGTAGAAGATATTGAAAGCTACAATCGCGAAATGGGCCTTGCCCTTTCCGAAGATGAAATTGAATATTTAAAAACAAGTCAGAAACAACTGGGACGTCCCTTTACCGATTCAGAAATCTTCGGTTTTGCCCAGGTAAATTCAGAGCACTGCCGCCATAAAATATTTAACGGTGAATATGTTATGGATGGCGCCCCCATGGAGCAAAGCCTTTTCGGCCTTATAAAAAATACAACGAAGGCAAATCCCAATACAGTGATAACCCGTTACAACGACAATGTATCTTTTATTGACGGAGATCCAGTTACGGAGTTTATCCCCAAGGATCCTTCAAAACCCAGCTTTTTCAATAAACGGAAAATTAACGCTGTTTACTCACTTAAAGCCGAAACCCACAATTTTCCCACAACGGTAGAACCCATAAATGGAGCAGCCACTGGTTCTGGCGGGGAAATTCGGGACCGCATGGCAGGAGGCCGTGGCAGTTTACCCCTGGCGGGAACAGCATGTTATATGACCAGCTACCCCCGTCTGGCAAACCGGCCCTGGGAAAAATTGCAGGAAGCAAGACCCTGGTTATATCAGACTCCCCAGCAAATTTTAACTAAAGCCTCCAATGGCGCCTCGGATTTCGGCAATAAATTTGGCCAACCTCTAATCAACGGTTCCACCTTAACTTTCGAACACAAAAGCAAAGAAGTTATGTATGGTTTTGATAAGACCATTATGTTAGCAGGCGGAATTGGCTACGCGCAAAAAGAACACGCTTTAAAATTAAAACCTGATATTGGCGATAAAATTATTTTGCTGGGTGGAGACAATTACCGTATTGGCATGGGTGGAGGCGCTGTGAGTTCGGTGGATACCGGGGCTTTCGCCAAAACCCTGGAGCTAAATGCCGTACAAAGGGCCAACCCTGAAATGCAAAAGCGCGCTTTAAATTGCATCAGAGGCTTATTGGAACTGGCGGAAAACCCAATTATCCTGATTCACGACCATGGAGCGGGCGGCCATATTAATTGCCTATCTGAACTTGTGGAAGAAAAGGGCGGCGTCATTTACATTAAGGAATTGCCCAAGGGCGATCCCAGCCTTTCTGATAAAGAACTCATTGGAAATGAATCCCAAGAGAGAATGGGCCTGGTAGTCAAAGAAAAAGACGTGGAGCTGTTAAGGCAAATTGCAGAAAGAGAACGCAGTCCCATGTATGTTATTGGAACAATTACCGGCGACAACAGGTTCACCTTTGAAAATCCCAAGGGCGAAAAGCCCGTAGATATCAGTCTGGATTTTTTGTTTGGAAAGCCCCCCAAAACCGTTATCAATGCCGATAAAAAAGAATTTGAGTTTGAAAATAAGGGCATAAGCGGCCAGGTATTGGATAACATTAAGGCGGTTTTACAAGTGGAAACAGTGGCCTGTAAAGACTGGCTCACTAACAAGGTAGACCGAAGTGTGACGGGAAAAGTATTGCAACAACAATGTGTAGGGCCTTTACAGCTACCCCTAAACGGCTCAGGAGTAATGTCCATCGACCCATATGGAAGCCAGGGCCTGGCGACAGCTATGGGTACACAGCCCCAGGCTTCTCTGCTAAACTCTGAGGCGGGAACCCGCCTTGCCATAAGCGAATCTCTTTTGAACCTTGTATTCACTCCTTTAAAAGAAAAATTAAAAGGAGTGACTCTCAGCGCAAACTGGATGTGGCCCTGCAAAAATCCTGGAGAAGACGAACGCTTATACCGGGCGGTTAAAGCAGCTTCGGAATTTTCCATTGCCCTAGGCATTAACATATCCACCGGAAAAGACTCCCTTTCCATGGTGCAAAAATACCCCGAATCAGAACCAGTACGGGCGCCGGGAACTTTAATTGTATCTGCTATGGGTTCCACCACCGAAAAGCCAAAAATCATTACTCCCGATTTAAAGCCCAATAACAATTCCCAATTGCTATACATAAACTTTTCAGGAATGGACACCCATCCTTTGGGAGGCAGTGTTCTGGCCCAAACTCAGGGACATCTAGGAGATGAATCACCCGATGTCACCAACATCGAAGCTTTTGCCAAAGGTTTTGACTTAATCCAAGCCTGGTTACCAAAAATTCTTGCGGGCCAGGATGTTTCTGCTGGTGGACTGGCAAGCGCCGCCCTGGAAATGGCTTTTGCCGGTAACATGGGAGTTGAATTAAAGTTTGAATTGGAAGCCCAATCTAATTTACAGCGTTTCTTATTTAACGAAAAACCAGCTCTATTAGTTCAACTAGATTCATCTTATGTGCCCCTTTTACAACAAGAGCTCGAAAAAATCGGGCTTTCAGGAATGGTAATAGGCCAGCCCCTCTTAAAGGACGGAAAATTTATTTTAAATGCCGGACAACATGTTTTGGAAGAGGATATCACCCTTTTGCGGGATTTATGGTTCGAACCTTCCTTTCTACTGGAAGAACACCAAACACTTCCTTCTTTGGCCAAAAAACGATTTGAAAACTACGCCAAACATCCTCTTCAGTACAAATGGCCACAGGGCTTTGCCAGCCAAAGCCTGGAAAACACACATATGGATTCCAAACCTGTGGCGGCTATTATCAGGGAAAAAGGCACTAATGGGGAAAGGGAAATGGCCTTTTCTTTATTTCAAGCGGGTTTTAAAGTTAAAGATGTTATGATGACAGATTTAACCTCTGGCAGAGAAACCCTGGAAGATGTGCATTTTATTGTTTTTTGCGGCGGTTTTTCCAATTCCGATGTTTTGGGCTCTGCAAGAGGATGGGCCGGAGTATTTAAATACAACCCTGTGGCCAGAAAGGCTTTGGAAAATTTTTATGAACGGCCAGATACATTGAGCCTGGGCGTATGTAATGGATGCCAATTAATGGTGCTTTTAAATTTAATCCAATTGCCGGATAACAAAAAAGCCCAGATGTTGCATAACGCCAGCGGTAAATTCGAATCGGCCTTTGTGCAGGTTTCTATTCCCCACGGTCAAAAATCTATTATGTTAAAAGGTCTGGAAGGCAGCGAGTTGGGCATATGGGTTGCTCATGGAGAGGGTCGCTTTTATTTTCCGGAAGAAGCCTATCCCGAAGCAGTCGCTCTCCAATACAGCTATTCCGATTACCCCCAAAACCCAAACGGTTCTCAATTTGATTTAGCTGGCATTAGTTCGGATGATGGCCGCCATTTGGCCATGATGCCCCACCTGGAACGCTCCATTTTTAGCTGGCAGTGGCCTTATTTGCCCGAAAACCTGAAATCCAAGCACAATTTTACGCCGTGGTTGCAAGCCTTTATAAATGCTAAATTATGGATAGAAAGCAAAGTTCGCATTGAAGCAAAGGCCCTTTCCTGATTATGACCCACTTAAGCGTAAACCTGAATAAAATTGCTCTGCTTAGAAATTCCAGGGGAAGAAACTATCCCCGCGTGGAGGACTTCGCCGAAAAGTGCCTGAAGTTGGGAGCCATGGGAGTTACTATACATCCCCGTCCCGATAAAAGGCATGCCACCTATGAGGATATTACCAGCCTAAAAAAAATTGTCTCCAAATATCCGGGAAAGGAATTAAATGTGGAGGGATACCCCAGCCCGGATTTTATTAAAGCCGTTATCCGCAACAAACCTCATCAATGCACTTTGGTGCCCGATAAGCCTGGTCAATTAACATCAGACCACGGTTGGAATCTGGCTGAGGAAGGAAGTGAACTAAAATCCATTATCGCCTCTCTTCGCAATTTAGGCGTGAGGGTTAGCTTGTTCCTAGATCCTATTTTGGAAATGGTCCAGTTAGCTGAAGAGTTTAGCCCCGACCGCATTGAGCTTTACACAGAGGAATATGCAGAAAAGTTTGGTAGTTCCGATGCCAATGTTATTTGGGAAAAGTACCGAGACGCATCACTTTTAGCCCAACGCAATGGAATAGAAGTGAATGCTGGTCACGATTTAAATTTGCAAAATCTGGCCCAATTCATTAAAATCGCCGAAATTAAAGAAGTTTCCATTGGCCACGCCTTAGTAGTGGAAGCCCTGGAAATGGGATTCGAAAATACCATTCAAAGTTATTTGGAAATTTTAAAAACTCAAAAAAGCCCGAGCTCTATTCCTGCTTAGCATGGAATAGAAGCTGTTGTGTACCTTGATATGACTCTCCCCTGGGGATGGAGCGAACCTTTCGACTTACCAAGGCCCTTATAATTTAAAATAAATTCAATCATAGTTCCAGCCAATCCAGCAATATTAAAATCGTAGGAAGTGAGTCCAAAATTTAAGCTTCCAAAAGTGTTATCAAACCCAGCCAATGAAATTTGATTTGGAATTTTAATTTTTTTTCTCCTTAGGTATTCAGCATATAACAAAGCGCATAAATCATTGGCACATATCCAGGCCGTTATATCCTTTCTCTTTAGGGCCAGAGAAAGAATGCTCAAACTCTCTTTTAAAATAAAACTGTCCCTTAGACTATTTCTTATTTCAGTATTAATCCCGGATACTTTTGGAAAAACCTCTCTTCGAATATTTTTTTTAAACTCTGTTACATCAATATATGTTTCCCATTTTTTTTCTTTTTCAATCTGGTCCCTAAAGGACCAGTCATTTTCATAATTATCCAGAGTGAAAATTTCCACCTGACCTTTTGGGCCTAAATCTGCATACTCTTTTAAAATTCCCCTAAGGCGCAGCTTAGACCATTGGCTTTGATGGAATGGTGAAATGTAAGCTATGTTATAATGCCCTAATTTTTTAAAATGACGTGCCATCCTGGAGCCATCCTCTTCTGAAATTCCAAGTTTAAAAAAACCCAGATATTCAATGTTTGCATACTGATTTTCAAAATCACCGGATTCATGCCAAATGGAAATTGGAATTTTTTTTGTTAAAATTTTATTTAGGCAATTTTTATAGTTAAACATTTGCCTGGCCAATATTATAACTCCCGCATATTCTTTGGGATTCTTAATCTCAAAATTTTCCCTGGTTATGGGATTGATGAACCTGGCAGGACTATCCCAATCAAAGTATCCCATTAAAACACAGTCTAAGTTCCTTCTTGTGGCTTCCGAAAAAACCATTTGAATAAAGTTCATTTCATTTTCAGATTGAATATTTATTTTATTTTCCCTATCCAATCCTGTTATAATTAACAGTTTTAATCTCCAGTTTTTTCCGTTTTCTTTGGGTTTGACTTTGTATCTGGAACCCAATTTTTCAAGTAGCCTTTCTTTGACTAATTGGGATAAAACCAGGGATAGTGTCGGAAAACTTACAGCATATTTTATCTGAAGTGTTTTCTGAGGAGGGAGCAGAGTATTTGGAGGGAATTCCCCGGACTCCAAACTTTTCTTAATGGATACCACCAGTTCCTCCTGCTTGAATTTTGTTGATCCAGCTGTTTTTTTTTCCTTATTGGGGAATGAGTAACCAATGGGAAAATAACCCAGGCCCCAAACACATTGAAGCTTTCTCTCCAAAACCATTTTCTTTAGGGCATGCTGGGCCGTAGCCTTTGAAACTCCACTCATTTCTGCTAACGCTGAAAGTTTTGGGAGCTTTTGTGAAGGGTTGTTTTTTAGCCAATTTAGGGTAAAACTTATAACCTTTTCTGTTTTGGGAGTATTCATATTAAAAATATACACTATATCAATAATTTATTTTTTTAATTTTTTGCTCATTTCCAATTTAAACCTACTTAGCAGTTTTTCCGTCTAAAAAAAAGGAAAAGGAGTAACGAATGAAATTTTTAATATGGCAATTATGCACCCTTGTTTTTATTGTGCCTGGTTTTGGCAAGGATTATATGGGCGCTGAATTGTTTTCAAATAATAAGGTAAAATACGGACGCTTTGAAATCAGAATGATGGCAGCTTATGGAAGCGGCACATTATCCACATTCTTTACCTATTACGATGACAGTTATATGGGACTCCCGGAGCCTTGGAGAGAAATTGACATTGAGGTTTTAGGAAAGGACAAACATGCCTTCCAGTCTAATATTATTACGGGGGATGCCGCTAACAGAGTTACCTCTGAAGAAATCCACGAATTCAATACGGATTTGACCAGCCGATTTCACACATATACTGTGGAATGGACTCCAGATTACATCGCCTATTTTTTTAATGGAAAAGAAGTGCGCAGAACAACTGGGCAGCAAGTAATAGATTGCCGGGACAAAGAGCAATCCTACCGTTTTAATACCTGGATATCCGATGTCCCTGAGTGGGTTGGTACCTTCGATCCATCTATACTTCCAATCTACCAATACATCAATTGGATAAAATTTTATGACTATACTCCTGGCTCCGGAGAAAATGGAAGTGATTTTTCATTTTCCTGGGAAGACAATTTTGATACATTTGATTCAAATCGCTGGTCCAAAGCGGACTGGACATTTGATGGAAATTTAGTGGATTTTTCACCCAATAACATAGTGGTTCAGGGCGGGGTTATGGTTTTATGCCTCACTTCAGCCTCCTCTCCCGGTTTTTCGGGGCAAATTCCTAATGATGATGGAACCACTAGCCTTGAGAATAAAAAAAATGGCGCTAACATACATCAAAAAAAAAGCCTTAGCTTAGGTATAAGCGAATTAGAAAAATGGCAGGGTAATGTTTATTCGGTTGATGGGAGAAACTTACTTAAAGTTAACCCTCATTTTAATCAAAACCAACATAGTTTTGTTCCAGTAATTCAAAAATAAATGTTTGTTCATAGGCCAATATAGCTTGATATAGATATTTTAGTATTTTTTAAAACTTTATTTTTTTGAGATTATTGGAAAACTCCGGTTTTGGAATTGCTGTGCCTCGATGTGAGGCAAATCACTTCTAAAAGCTCAAATACCTAAAAAACACTTTAATTTAGGCGAATTTTAGTTCGCCCTCCTCGCATTATCTAGTAATTGGCTCCCATTTGCGGTACAATTGAATTAATAAACATTTATCGCTTAGGGATGAAACCTTTTTTTAACGCTATCAGCTCGTTTTTAACAATGCGTTGGGGACTCATATTGTGTCTCCTTGTAAATATATCTTTTGCCGCCAAAATAAAAAACATACAAAGAGGCACACTTAGCATCCTTTCAGGGACATCCACAAACGTAACCATTGATGCGGTCACTTTAAACAAGAGTTTTTTAATATTTTCTTACTCCACCAACCATAACGAGCCCCAATCGAATTTTGTGCGGGGATATCTTTCCAGCACCACTAACATAAATTTTAGCACTGTATTAGCCCCCACCACTACAGACCCAATCTATCTTAACTGGCAGGTCTATGAATTTGAATCAGGCGTTACGGTTGAACGGGGTACGGGAACCTACGGCAGCGGCAACACCTCTGAAAACATTACCATTACATCTGTGGACAGCAATAAAACTTTTTCCACTTTCAGTTATACCAATACGGGTTCCATAGTTGGCAGTGATGATTATTTATCACATAGAATTACAGCCCCAACAACATTAAGAGTTCAGCGCAATGTTTCCGGGAGTGCCCCTGTTTACGCATATCAAATTATTTCCTTTGACGATGCCTATGTGCAAAGCTTCACAAAAGCTGTGGGTGCGGGGGATACCAAAGTTTATCAGGTTTTAGGAACAGCTGTAGATAAAAGTAAATCCATGGTCATATCCAGCCATACTATTAGCGGAGATATCAATCCTGAAGATTTTATCCAGGCAGAACTAATATCTTCTGACTCAGTTATGTTTACAAAATGGACAGCGGGGCTTACCAGCAATGTGGATGGTTATGTGGTTGAATTTAATGATGGAACTGAAGTATTGCATCACAAAATTGTATGGGCTTCGGGTAACAGAACAGCCACTTCCAAAATTCCCGCCGTAGATTACAGCCGCAGTGGAATCATTGGTCCCAGCCATAGTTTTTCCCAGGGAATTTCCGCCAATAATACCGATGATAACTTTGGCTATGCCTGGGCGAGGTTAGGGCTTGTGGGGCCAACCAAGGTGGAAGCCTACCGCACAGCTACAGGATATGATGCTAACATAGCCATCCAAATAGTTTCCTTTGGCAGGCAGGAAAATTTGAGTTTGTGGAAATATTCTTCTGATATTTCCATAAATACCACATCCTCCTATGCAAATGTTACAGCCACAGTGGAAAATTTCCCCCTTTTAATCCGCTTGGGAAACACTAATTTTCCCTTTGAACAGGCACAAAGTGCAGGTGAGGACATCCGTTTCTCCCTTCCCGATGGCACTCCCCTGCCCCATGAAATAGAATCCTGGAGTGCTGCGAGCCAATATGCCTACATCTGGGTTTTGGTCCCCCAAATCAATCGCCTGGATATTACATATATCCGGATGTATTGGGGCAATAGTTCCGCCCTGGACCGCCAAAAGCCAACGGATGTATGGAGTTCGGATAACGGATTTGCCGGTGTTTGGCATATGAATGAGGAGCCTTTCAGCACCACTATTAAAGATAGAACATCAAACAATTTAGATGGAACAGCCTCGGGCTTTGAAGCTGCAAGTACAGCTACCGGAGTCATAGGCAGCGCTGTGGATTTTGATGGAACGGACGAGTATTTTACCCTTCCTAGCATTTATTCGGACTTTACCACTAAAGGAGTTACGGTTTGTTCCTGGTCTTACCACGACGCAAATGCTTCCTATTCCCGTATTATCGATTGGGGAAATGGCACGAACACAGATAACCTCGTACTAAGCACTAACGGTACTACCTCCACAGCTGAATGGAGTTTGCGCAATGGAGGCACCAATACCTTGTTACAGGCCGCAACCCATTTTGTAACCGGGGGCTGGGTTCACACTTGCGCTACCTGGGATGCCAGTACTAATATGTATGTTTATAAAAACGGAACTCAAACGGCTTCAAAAACAGATGCGGCAGCAGGCGCCCTAAGTCGGGTATACCGAACTACCAATTATATTGGCGAGAGCAACTGGGCGGCCGATGCCTTCTTCGATGGCCGCATGGATGAACTGCAAGTGTCCACAGTCCCCCGAAGTGCCAGTTGGGCCAAACTGGCTTATGAAAACACCAAAACCGGCCAAACCATGATCTCTTTTAATATTGAAGATTATGCTAACTGGAAATACAATGGGCAAATACAAATAAATACCACCTCCACCGGTGCCAATATAACCGATGACATCAAATTGTTTCCAATACTAGTGAAGCTCAACTCCTCCAATTTTAATTTTGGGCAAGCTCAAAGCTCCGGGCAAGATATTCGCTTTGCCCTGGAAAATGGAACAGCCCTTCCTTATGAAATTGAGCGATGGAGCAGTTCCAGTGAATTGGCTGAAATATGGGTGCTGGTGCCCGAAATTAAAGGCAATGATTACACAAGCCTACAAATGTATTGGGGAAATAGCGCAGCCAGCAGCAGGAGTGATGGTACCAAGGTGTTTGGCCCTCACAACGGATACATTGCTGTATATCATTTGGCCGAAGATGCAGGTAATACAGCCGATGGGTTTAAAGACGCAACTATTATGGGCAGCCATGGCACTGGTTATAATTTTGAAAATACGGATGATGCAACGGCAGCTATTGGAATTGGCCTGGATTTTGACGGGACAAACGAATACATCAACCTACCTGGAGGTGGAGAAGATGAAATTGATTTGGATAACAAGAGCTTTACAGTATCCTTTTGGGCAAAAAGAGATGTAATTGATGTAGGCCATTACATAATTTCACAGGGTCCTCAATCCAACAACAACCATTTACACATTGGGTTTCGAAGTACAAATATTTATACCATGGCATATTGGTTTGATGATCTGAATACAGGGTCTGCAATTACTTCAACGGACTGGAATTATTGGACAAATACTTATAATAATGGTTCTAAAGGCAGAAAAGTTTATCAAAATGGAGCCATAAATTCCCTGAATGTGGCCACTGGAAATTTTACCGGAACCGGGGCCATGGATATTGGACGCCAAACAGTTAGCAACGACCAATACTTTAACGGAATGCTGGATGAAATCCGGATTTCCAACGTAGAGCGATCGGCTGCCTGGGTAGAATTAGAGTACGACACACAAGTTTCCGGCCAAAGCACAGTAAGTATAATAACAGAAGACTACAACCGCTGGACTTACAAAACTGCAGTTAAAGTAAACACAACATCTTCCCATGCCAATGTAAGTGGCAATGTAGAAAATTTTCCTTTGTTGGTAAGATTAACTGGATCTAATTTTGATTTTTCCGAAGCCCAAAATTCCGGTGAAGACATACGTTTTGCATTGCCCAATGGAGTACAGCTTCCCTATGAAATTGAGCGCTGGGACAACAGCAGCGAACTAGCTGAAATATGGGTTTTATTACCCATCGTATTTGGGAACAGCATCACCGAATTTTATATGTATTGGGGAAATTCCAGTGCTTCAGATCGCTCCAATGGCCCTGGGGTTTTTGGCTTTCAAAATGGTTATGGAGCAGTATACCACATGAGCGAAGATCCCAATGGGGATGCGGGAAGCGCTATTGAAGATCACAGTGGAAATTCACATCATGGAACTCCTGGAGGATCCATGACTACGGCGGACTTAGTAACAGGGCTTGTAGGTCAGGCCATTGATTTTGATGGCAGCAATGATTACATCGACCTGGCAAATATGGATGAAAATTATTCCAATGGATATACTCTTTGCGGATGGTCTTATTTTGATGCTTTTAATAGCAGTTCACGGGTTGCGGACTGCGCACAGGGACAAGATAACGATAATATAAAACTGGAAAATAAAACCACCACTTCTGACTTAAGGTTTACCCAGTATAACGGGGGTACCGGCAATGATTTGGATATTGCCAGTTTTTGGGCCACCGGAGAATGGATATACGCTTGTGGAGTTTACGATGGTGACGCTACCATGTCGGTTTATAAAAACGGCAGTTTAAGTAGCTCTACCTCAAGCGGGGTCCAGAAACCAGGCCATGTATTAAGAGACCAATGTTATATTGCCCGAAGTAACTGGGGTTCTGACGGCTACTTTGACGGTAAACATGATGAAATAACTTTTCATACCACTCCAAGGTCGGCAGACTGGATAAAACTCTCTTACGAAACTCAAAAATACAACCAGTTGGCTGTGGATTTTGATGTGGAAGATTATTCCCATTGGAGTTACTCCCAAACCGTTCAACTCAATACCACTTCAAGCGGAGCCAATGTATCTGGCGATGTGGAAAACTTCCCAGTCTTATTGAAACTAACCCATCAAAACTTTGACTTTAGCCAGGCAAATTCCAGTGGAGATGATTTGCGATTTTCCCTTCCCGGAGGAAAACATCTTCCATACGAAATTGAACTTTGGGATAGCAGTAATAAAACTGCCGCCGTTTGGGTTTTAATGCCTGTCGTTTACGGCAATTCTGTAACTGAGCTGGAAATGTATTGGGGAAATTCAGCCGCCGAAGCCAAATCAAGCCCACAAACCGTGTTTAGCAGGAATAATGGATTCAGAGGAGCATATCATTTTAGCGAGGCTGCCAACACAACAACAGATGGCTATGCCGATGCCACAGGCAATGGCTTTGATGGAACGGGAACATCTATGACTGAGGCTTATGTAGATGGCGTTTCCGGGAAAGCCCAAAGTTTTGATGGTACCGATGATTTTATTTTAATGAATGTAGGACTAACTGTTCAATCCAATCATCCCAGAACCGTTTCCATATGGGCCAAAGTAAACGCCTTTGATAATGGCGGTTTGTGGAACATGGGAACTAATACCAATACCTATGAATTTTCCTTGAGAACAACCACAAATTCCAATGAATTTCGGGTCGAACACTACGGAACCTATTATGACCGAACATTAACCAACGCCCTTGACAATTGGCGGCACTATGTAATGACCTATGATGGAACCACCATGCGTTTTTATTATGAGGGAACGGAAGATTACAATGCCACCCCCACCATTAACACCAGCGCTTCATCTGATGGTGTTAAAGTTGGAAAATGGAGCTGGACTCCGGATCAATTTTTAGATGGCCAATTAGATGAATTCCGGGTTTCTACTGTGGCCCGGTCCGCGAACTGGATCAAATTGGAATACGAAAACCAAAAATCCAGCCAATCATTGGTTACATATTTTGATGAGGACTACGCTGATTGGTCTTATACCAAAGCATTGACCTTAAACACAACTTCTTCAGGTGCAAACATAGCCAATGATGTATCCAATTTTCCAGTTTTAATTCGCCTTACAAGTACTAATTTTGATTTTTCAGAGGCAAATTCCAGCGGAAACGACATTCGCTTCAGCCTTCCCGACGGAACCCACCTGCCGTATGAACTGGAAAGTTGGGATAATGCAAATGAACTGGCAGAACTCTGGGTTTTAGTCCCTAAAGTTAAAGGGAACAGCAAAAATAAAATCCATATGTATTGGGGCAATGACGGAGTTTCCAGTAAAAGCGATCCCGCCGCCGTATTTAATACCGACAATGGCTTTTCGGCAGTTTGGCATATGTCCGAAGCTTCAGGAACCCTCTATGATGCCACAGGCAATAGCAATGACGGCACAGCCAGCGGCGGCCCAACCTATGCTGCCACTGGAATAATTGGCAAGGCGATTAGTTTTGATGACACAGACGATTATTTTACGGTTACCGATGATGGCTCTCTGGATTTTGGTTATGGAGATTTTACGGCTTCTGTTTGGATTAACATGGATAATTTTACCAATGTAGCCCAGATATTTAAAAAAGGTAATGGAAACACGGGAATTTTCCAACACCAAATAGGAACCACCTCACAGCAATTGGGCTCAGTGGATGACCCAGATAATTCATCAGTTAATCTAACCGGAGCAGCAACCCTTTCCTCAGGACGATGGGAGTTTTTAACCTTCCAAAGGAAAAATGGAACAGTTTATCTATATAATAACGGAATCGTCCAGGCCTCCACTCTGGCAGGTGCATTAAATGTTAGTGGAAACCAAAACCTGTACATAGGCTCAGATAATGGAACCACTGAATATTTTGCCGGGGATATGGATGAGTTAATAATATCCAAATCCCCCCGTTCAACGGATTGGATTCGGCTTTCTTACGAAAACCAAAAAAGCAATCAATCTTTAGTAGAACATGATGAAGAGGATTATAGCTCCTGGAGTTACTCCTCCAAGATTCAAATTAATACAACCTCCTCGGGAGCAAATGTTGCCAACAATGTTTATAATTTTCCTTTGCTAGTTTCTTTAGACCAAAGCAATTTTTCATTTAACCAGGCAATGGAAAATGGAGAAGATATTCGCTTTCAACTTGCAGATGGAACCCACCTCAACTATGAAATTGAACGTTGGGATAATAGCGCTAATGAAGCCGTAATCTGGGTATTAATTCCCATAATATATGGCAATAGTTTTATGGAATTTACCATGTTTTGGGGAAAAACGGGTGCTACCGACAAATCCAACGGAACAGCTGTATTCAATTCCTCCAATAATTTTGTGGGAGTTTGGCATTTAAATGATGAAAGTTATTACGATGCCAGTGATAACCAAAACAATGGCACAGATTATGTTAGTTCTACCAGCACAACCGGAATTATAGGTAGGGGCCGTGGTTTTGATGGAACAGATGATTATGTATCCATTGCCAAAGCTAAAAACCTAAATATTAGAAAGAATATAACTTTAAGTGGCTGGTTCTATGCTGATACCTGGGGTGACGGCGAAGCCATTATTAGCAAAGGTTCCAGCTATGGTCCTTATGGCCTTAGACTATCAACAACTGGTGGCAATGGAATAAAATTTTCGGCCAACCAGCAAAGCCCCCCTGGAATGGGTTCAGCCGCAGATTACAATTCAAACAATGTATCCATGTCCACCTCTACCTGGTATCATGTGGCGGCCACCTATAATGGAGACAGTTTAAAACTTTATATCAACGGTGTCAGCGACGACTCATCAGCGGTGAGCAATACATTTGGACTTGAGGATAATATATTAGCCCTGGGAGCCGATTTTGCAGGTACCGATGAATATTTTGATGGTAATTTGGATGAAGTGAGATTGTCCAATGCTGCAAGGTCCGGCGATTGGATAAGACTGGAATATGAAAATCAAAAAGCCAGCAATTCTTTGGTTAGCGTGATTACCGAAGATTACAACGATTGGACTTATTCCACAAAGATATATATGAACACAACTTCTTCGGGGGCCAATGTATCGGGAGATGTGGAAAATATACCTCTCTTGGTCCGTTTAAATAATAAAAATTTTGACTTTAGCCAGGCCATGACCAACGGAGAGGATATCCGATTTTCAAATGCCAATGGAATTCATTTGCCTTATGAAATTGAGCGTTGGGACAATGGCAGTGAATTGGCTGAAATCTGGGTATTAGTTCCCAAGGTTTTGGGAAATAACAAAACCCAGTATTTTAAAATGTATTGGGGTAAATCCGCAAGTACCGACAGGTCCTCTGGATCCAAAGTATTTGATGTTAATAATAATTTCACCGCGGTTTACCACTTAAACGAAGATGGAAACACCACCGCAGATGGTTATGCAGATGCCACTTCCCATCAATATCACGGTACTGGCGTTAGCCTGGATAACACTTCAGATACAACTGCGATCATAGGAAATGGTACGCGCCTGGATGGAACCGCTGATTGGATAAATTTAGCCGGATATAATTTAACTCAGGGAGCATCGGCCATTACTTTAAGTGGCTGGGTTAAAACCAGGGATTTAAGCGTTATTAATAGCATTTATGAATTTTCCATTTATAATGGAGGAGCTAGTTCTGGCACTTCCAGAGCATACTTGACCATCACCACCACAGGGCAATTAAATAGAGGAGCACGTAGCACAGATAATGGAAGCGCTCAATCTGCGGTATCTACTCCAATTTTGGATACTGATGTTTGGTATTATATTACAGCTGTCATAAACCTGGCCGCAGATCAGATAACCACCTATACTGATGGGACCCAATTTTCCTCAAGTTCCGTTTCTTTTGAAACGGACAATTACGATAAAACCCCTTGTGCTTCTGCTAGCATGGGCTCAAATGATGAGGGCACTAGTACGTACTTTGATGGCTATCTGGATGAGTTAAGAGTGGAAAAAACCGTGCGCTCGGCCAATTGGATAAAACTCAGCTACGAAAACCAACGCAAAAACCAATCCTTGTTAAAAGTAGATTACGAAAATTATTCTGATTGGACTTATTCTCAGGAAATTATTTTAAACACCACTTCCACCGGTGCCAATGTATCAGGAGATGTGGAAAATTTTCCTGTTTTGGTCCGCTTAACCAGTTCTAATTTCACCTTTAGCCAGGCTCTAACCAACGGTGAAGATATTCGCTTTGCGGATAACCTGGGCAACAAACTGAATTATGAAATTGAACGCTGGGATAATGGCGGGCAAGTTGCTGAAATTTGGGTAAATGTACCCATTGTATATGGAAATGCCTTCACCCATTTACATATGTTTTGGGGAAAATCCGATGCAGTGAGTCAATCTTCGGGGGCTAATACCTTTGATGTGAGTAATGGATTCAAAGCTGTTTGGCATTTGGATGAAGATGGAAACAGCACAGCCAATGGTTACTCCGATGCCACAGATAAAGAATTTCATGGAACCGGAGTCAGTATGACTAATGCTTCGGACATAAGTTCCATGGTGGGTTTTGGGCAGGATTTTGACGGCAGTGCAGATTATATTACAAGCAGAGATATGTTAATGGATGTTCGGGATGATGAATTAACCCTATCTGGTTGGATTAATTTGGACAATTTTACCGGAACTAAAACCGCCATATATACCGGGCAATTTGGAGAATCAGAAATTCAAATTAACAATTCCACAGCCATTGTTGATTTTAGAGTTAAAGGCAGTGATGCCAGTTGGTATACCGCCTCTTCAAGTTCAGGGATTTCTGCGGATACCTGGTATCATGTAACGGGAACCTGGGTTAAAAATGACAATGTTCGTTTTTACCTGAATGGCGCTTTAATAAATTCAACTGCTATTGGTGATATCTTTCTGGATGATCCAGGTTCCTCAAATGTCACCACTTTGGGTGCTCAAAATGCAGGGGCCGGGCAGTTGCTTGATGGAACTTTGGATGAAATGCGAATTGCCACTACGGCCAGAGATGCAAACTGGATCAAATTGGAATATGAAAATCAACGTAGCTCCCAAACTCTGGTGGAAATTGACCCGGAGGATTACAGTGGTTGGAAATTCAATCAAAGACTTCGATTAAATACTACTGAAAGCGGAGCTAATGTATCGGATGATGTCTATCATTTCCCGTTATTAATCAAATTGACTAACAAAAATTTTGAATTTACCGAAACCATGTCAAATGGTGAAGATATCCGCTTTTCCAGCGCGACCGGAAGGCATCTACCCTATGAAATTGAGCGTTGGGACAATACCAATGAATTGGCGGAAATTTGGGTGCTAGTGGATACAGTATACGGGAACAACAATAGCCAGTACGTTAACATGTATTGGGGCAAATCCAGCGAGACCTCAAAAAGTAATGGCAATGCTGTTTTTAGTGAAAACAATGATTATGTGGCCACCTGGCATTTGAGCAACAGTCTATTAGATGCCACTCCCAACGGCAATGATGGAACAGATTATACGACTACTAACTTAACATCCAGCATAATTGGACGGGGGAGGAGTTTTGATGGCAATGATCGCATTGATATGGGCAATGGTTCTTCCATAAAAGATATTACTTCTGAAATAACAGTATCCACTTGGATAAAGACCAGCCAATCCTCCGGGGGAAATTATAGTGTCCTGCGCCACAACAACCATTATACTCCATTAAGAATCAGTTCCACCTCAGGAGAATTTAACCACATTGTGTGGAATACTAGCCAGGTTTCTAGTGCATATAATTGGGACAATGTGTTGGACGATAACTCATGGCACCATTATGTGGCCCAGTACAGTTCCGCCTCTGGTGAAAAAATATACATCGATGGAAAACTCACCTACTCCAATACAGATAATACGGGTGATTTAAGCTCTTCAGCAGACGAAAGTTTTATGTTAGGGGCAACGGCGGCAGGCAGTGAATATTTTATCGGCAGTTTGGACGAAGTTAGAATAGCCAACGATTTCCGTTCTGAAGCCTATATCAAATTATCCTATGAAAACCAAAAGGCTGACCAAAGCCTATTGGAAATGACTTCCAGCCCCGCGGAATATGCCAAGGCGGCCCGCTTTACTTTTAATACAACGGGTACTGGGGCAAATGTTTCAGGAGATGTGGACAACTTTCCCTTATTTTTGCGGATTGATTCCACTATGGTTGATTTTTCCATCACCAAGGAAAATGGTTCGGATATATTATTCGTGGACAGTTCCGGAGCTTATTTGCCCCATGAAATTGTGGAGTGGAACCGAGGCAATAGTACCGGAAAAATTTGGGTTAAAATTCCACGGGTTGAAGGAAATGACAATACCGATTTTGTGGATATGTATTATGGCTGTGAGGAATGCAACAACCCACTGGCAAATGGCTCCCTTGTATTCAATGGTTATGCAGGAGTTTATCATTTAAACGGGGAATCGCGAACTGGAGAAGATGCCAGTGGAAATGCTGCAAATGCTAATTTATACATGAACCTTGCATTGGTATCCGGAATAACCACCCCTTATACCCCAACCTTTAATGGCACTTCAGATAGAATAAAAACCGGAACCAATTCCATTTCCAGTTCAAGATCTATTTCTGCCTGGATAAATCCTCAATCTTCAGATGATGTAACCTTTATAGAATCCGTAGTGGATGCAGACACTTCTGGTGAATACGGCACGGGTTTTGGTTTGGATAACGGCGATTTTAAAGTCATATTGGATAATGAATTTTGGTCTACCGGCCAAGCCGCCACCATGGATAGCTGGCAATTGGCTACCTTGACTTTTGACGCTTCCAACGCTTACTTTTATGTTAATGGCGCACAAGTAGCTACCCATTCCTACACCCAGGGTTCCATTTCTTCCCAAACTTACCAAATTGGAAAATCAAATCCCAATGCTGAATATTTTAACGGCTATATAAATGAAGTTCAAATTTACGAAGGAATCCAGTCCGCAGACTTTGTAAAACTCAGTTATGAAACCCAAAAAGAAAATTCGGCCTTTACATCAACTGATGATGTTTGCGGTCCAGTACCTGCTCCAGGCCTTAGTTTGTGGCTGCGAGGAGACAGAGGGGTTTCAACAACGGGAAGTACAGTTAATAGCTGGGCCGACACAGAGTGCAGTGGCCCTACCCTTACCAGTTCTGGATCTCCTGTTTACAATGCTACCGCAGGCCCCTTAAGCACTCCAGTAGTGCGATTGGATGGCACGAACGATTATTTGGAGGCCACTACCGCCAATTTAAATGCCCAGGATATTTTTGTGGTAACGTTTTACGATAACACAGGATCAAATGCAAACATTGCAACACTAATTTCCAACGGCGCAGATGGGCAACAAATCCGACGCCACGACACAAATGAAAGTTATAGAAATAATGCCAATGGAGACGCCAATGATTTTACAAATAACGGAACCAGTGGAACAGGCTACGTAGACGGAGAAGAAACAGATAGTTTTACCTACAACAAATGGCATATTGTAAATGCCTTTAGAACCAGCCAAACAACCTATACCGATTTCATGGTCGGTAGTTATGATGGTGTGGGCAGATTTTGGGATGGCGACGTCGCGGAGATATTAGTTTATGACAGAAAGTTGGATAATGGCGAGCGCAACCTTGTATTACAATATTTAAGAGACAGATACGGTTTTAACCCTCCCAAAAACAATACCACTCTAACGGCAACAGCGAAATCCAGCTCTGTAAAATTAAGCTGGACCAAGCCCGTAAGTATCACACCCATCGCCGATACCGTAGGAATATGGGCCAGAACAGATACCTACCCCGACAGCAGCCGAAATGGAATTTTAGTTGGGTATTTTGATTTAAATGACAGTAGTTATACTTGGCCTGTAAAATACCCCGGAACCTGGTATTTTAGCCTTCAAGTGAGAGACTCCGAGGGAAAATGGTCTAATACCACAGATAATGCACAGGATAGCGCCATAGTGCTAGGAGGGGGAAGAACCAAAAAATATGTAATGAATACCAATGCCATTTCTGTTACAAGCGATATAACAGATTTTCCAATGTTAGTGAGATTAACCTCAGCTGATGCAGGGGTATTTGCTGCATGCGCCAATGTGGATGGCAGCCATCTTAGATTTATTGATGACAACGACGCAGATACATTGGATTTTGAAGTAGAACGCTGGGATTCCACCAATGCCTTGGCTGAAATCTGGGTCAAAATTCCCACAGTGGATGGAAATTCTACCACAGATTATTTCACCATGTGGTACGATGGTTGTGGCAATGAAGACATAACCAATGCCACTGCTGTTTTTGACCCTGATGATAATTTTACGGCCGTGTGGCATTTAAATGAAGATGCAGGCAATAGCACGGACGGATTTTTGGATGTTACAGGTAATGAAAACCACGGTACTGGAACCAATTTAGAGAATACAGATGATGTTTCCGCCATAATTGGAGTGGGTTTAAGCATAGACGGTGTAGATGAATATGTGGATATGAAATCCATCGGCATTGGTGGAACCGATTCACGAACCATTTCAGGTTGGGTTAAAGGTACAGAAACCACAGATTGGGCTACAGTTTTCGGGTTTTCTCCCAACGAGGATGTAACTAATCAATATTTTGACTTTGAAACAGAATCCAGTACTTATACCATTCACACTTACAATTGGGATGCCAATGCCACCGCATCTTCCAATGACGACAGCTGGCATTATTTGACTGCCAGTTATGATGGGACAAATGTAAGGCTGTATGAAGATGGGGCCCTGGTATCAACCACTGCCCGCAGCTTAAATACCATTGATAGATTCTCAATTGGAAGGCGCCAATACAATTCTGCCTTTTTTGATGGAGTATTGGATGAAATCAGAGCGGAAAACACTGTACGCTCCGCCGACTGGATTAAGTTAAGCTACGAAAGCCAACAATCGGGTTCCAGCTTTTTAACTCCCACAATTGAACAGGCTATATATGTAAACAACACTATTGGATCTGATAGCTACACTTGCGGCGAAGCCGAAAACCCCAGCACTCCAAAAGCTACCGTAACCTCCGCTGTGGCCTGTCCCATTGCCAATGGCGCAGACACAGTAAAGGTATTGGTGGCCCCAGGCACTTATACCGATTCTGCATTTGTTAATGGAAGTCATGCCATATTGATTACCGCCATGGACCCCAAAACGCCTCCTGTATTTAACGGCAGATTGGTGGCCAGTACGGCTACCCTATACATCAATCAAAAAATCCATATTCGAAATCTGGATATTAAGGCCAACACCAACGGAGATTATGGAATCGTAATAGAGGGAAACACCGGAAACGATTCCATTTCTGTGGTCGGCTGCCGAATTTACAACAATGGCGGTACCAAGCACTCCATCGGAATATATGAAAATAGTATAATGTCTGATCAAGTTTTAATCGCCAATAACATTATACACGGTGCTACCACTCACGGCATTAGGTCCGCTACGGATAACAATAACATTATGACTCAAAACATTATCTACGGCTATACCACCACAGGAATCAGCCTTACGGGTGCCACTGTTACCAATATTAGCGTTACCAATAATATGATAGTCTATGCGGACACAGGTATTACCTCAGTTAATGCTACTGATATTGGACTTCTTTCAAATAACCTTTTCCACAACGTAGCCGTAGAAGTGGACGGGCATAGCGATGGAGACCCCAATTCTGTATCAGCGGACCCCTTAATAGTATCCACCTCCACGGGCAGCCCCAATTATATGAAACTGGCTCCGGGCTCCCCGGCTATTGATGCCGGCACGGATAGTATTGAAACCGGCGGATATAATTTAAGCAGCAACCATGATTATTGGGGAACCGCGCGGCCAGTAGGCAGTGCCCGGGATATTGGTGTTTATGAAGGGACAGGCTATTCTGAAGTGTTTACGGGAGAAATAGACACTCTTACCGTAAGTTCCACAGCCTCTACGGTAACCATTTCCACCAATAACTGGAAAATCGTTTTTAATGAAACTCATGGCGGAGGAATTGCCGAATTTTATGACGGGGATGATTTGGGCACCAATCTTTTGACCACTAACATCCCTCTTTTGGATTTGACGTTAAATACAGATGTCATGTCCGAGAAAAACGGGTATAACCCAAGTATTTTATCAAAAAACAGAGTACACACTGCCGTAAAACAATTAGTGGATTTAAACGCAACCTATTCGGCTGAGATTATCTATCATGTATATGCCTCAGGCCATATATATGTGCAATCCAAAATAACCAACAATTCAGGTTCAGATGGCACGGACGAAACCCTGGAATATAAAATGGAATTATCCACTAGCTATGCAAATGAACACTATCACAACCTGGGCAGTTATAATGGATTTGGATATTTGGGAACATCCACCAGAGATGTTTATTTTGGCGTTACTAAAGCCTTAAATATAATGGGCAATACTACATGGGCCGGGGATAGCACTGACAACACAATAGTTTATAACACTCAGGCAGGTGGGCATTTGGATTTGGATGCGGCCATGTCTGTTAACCATTACTTTCTTATCTATATTGGTAGCGAAGATCTTGATAAAGACAAGGGTACTAACATTTATGCGGATAGTTATAACCCATCCACCTTAACAATGAATGCGGGCACCTCCTTTGGGGAACAAAGCTGGCAAGACAACATAAAGCTTCAATTGGCATTTGATGAAGGAGGAGGCACTACTGGGCAGGATCTTTCATACAACTCCAATAGCGCTACCATTACCGGTGCTAGCTATACCTCAGGAGTCAAAGGAACTGGACTTAATTTAACAGGCTCGTCGGATTACGCCACTATTGCCGATGCAGATGCCCTTGAAGCTAGTTATCACAGAACATACATGATATGGATTAAGCGCCCGGATAGTTGGACCAGCTCGGGATCTGACGCCACCTTTTTTAGTAAAGGCAGTGGTTGGTCTTTAAAAAGAGTCTCTGGAACCAACCAGGTTCAGGCAACCATTGGAGGAGCCACCTTAACAGATGCCGGTTCCATCGCCTCCGATAGTTGGGTGCATCTGGCCTTAACCACCGTGGATACAAAAGCCTATTTTTATGTGAACGGAATTTTGCGGGAAACAGCTGAGGGTTTGACATATGCCAGCAATAGTAATAATGTTATTATCGGATATACAGGTACCGCGAATACTCAATTTGCCGGCCAAATTGATGATGCCAGAATTTACGATTCGTATTTTCAGGAAGATGATATTTTAGCCATATACAACCTGGGATTTTCTCAACATTCGGGAAGGTACCGATTGCGGGCAAACAATAACAACAGGGTCATTGCCTTAATGAATCCCACAACCGGAGCCACACGCTTCCAGCCCATATTGCAGGTAGATAATTGGTACGGAGGGGCTATTCCAAAATATGTATATGTGGATGGAGTGCAAATGCGCCCCTTTATTGACTATGTTTCCGTATTGGAACCTAAATTGGTCAATAATATAAATATGGGAAATAGCCTGGAGCTTCAGTTTAACAAAACTTTCACTGAAAAAAACGTGGATATTTTTATAGATAATGATGACAGCACCGGTTTTCTCGGAGCCTCGGCCTTAATGCCAACATTAGAAATCAGTTCCACGGCAGGGGATGAAATTTCCATTCAAAATTTCAGCGGAAGTGTATTCGGCGAAGAGGACGACAATCAATGGCAATTAGTGGTAGATTTAAATGCATCTAGCGCCACTACCACCGGAGATGGAGGGATAAATTCCTGGAAAACTTCCGCCATTAATCCAAAAACAGCAGTTAGCTCGGCCGATGATCTTACGGGGAGTGACTCCACAACACTGGATATGTTAGCCATGGATGATATTGGTTCCTCTGGAAGCAATGCAGCTGCAGCGACCTTGACTTACACTGTGAAAGATTCTTCTGCAGTGAGGTATCGAATAGAAATGGCTTCCACCGCCATTACAGGCTCTGACCCGGATTATAGCATCACCAGAACTTATACTTTTTACCCAACGGGTCAGATATTTTTTAACACACAATTCACATCTATTTCCAGCAATATTACAAATCCCCAGATTAGCCTGGAAGGGTTTCAGGACATTAGCAAATCAAAGGATGCCTGGAGTTCACAAATAGCAAAAAGTAAGACCAGGATGGGAAAATTAAGCCAGGCAACTTCACAGGATTTTCACGGCTTTGGAGTCGCCTTGTTGGGTTTAGAAGAAAGCGGGGGGACTGATATTACTCCTGCCAGTTTATTAAGCAAGGTTATCCTGTCTAAAAACGCAGCAAAAATGAATTTGAATTCCAGCTATTTCCAGGCAGCGGATCCGACCTTTAACTTAAATTACATGGTGGATATTTCCCGGAACTTTAGCGATTCTGCCCAATTAGATACTTTATTAACCTCACCCCAATCACCGGCATCCATGGTAGCCCGCGTAGGTTCTCCATATACATCCGACGCCATGGATTTTAATGGAGATGGCTTTGCAGAAGGTGAAGGAAGTTATGTATATACAGCTTCCAACGGGGTAGCCCACTTTAGACTAAATTTAAGCGCCCCCATAGCCTATCCCAGTTTTAAAATAAGAAACTGGAACTCTTCAGCCCTTCCTGAAATTGTAATTGTGGAAAACCAGGAACAAATCCGGGGCTACCACTATAACGCTGCCGTGCTTGGAGCTACTGACGAACTCCTTATTCAATTTAACAAGACCTTTGCAAAAACCACTGTGAACCAGGAATCGGCTATTAACATATATATTGCTCTTAAAACATCTCTTGCAGTTACCATGCATGACAGTGATTTTGTGGCCATATCCGCAGTGGGGGCTGACAGCTTAAAGTGGACCACACAAAGCGAGTTTAACAACCTGGGCTTCTACATAAAAAGGAGAGCCAAACCCGCCCAAGAAGCTGAAGTAGCCCCAAAAGATACCCAATGGGTTCGCCTGTCTAAAAGAATAATTCCAGGTGCTGAAGGTGGCAGAAGCGCTTCACCCCAAAATTATGTGTATGTAGATAAAACAGCTAAATATGGAATTATTTACGAATATATGCTTGTTGCCGTTGATTTTAACGGTATGGAGCAGGAGTTTGGCCCCAGAGAAGCCTCCCCTATTCCCCCTTTGGAAACAAAATTATTTGGAAACTACCCCAACCCCTTTAACCCGGTTACAACTATTCGATTTGATTTAAAGGAAAAAACCAAGCTTACTCTTAATATTTACAACATGAAGGGCCAACTGGTTCGCCAACTTATTACGCCTCAAA
Source organism: Fibrobacteria bacterium (assembly GCA_050294405.1). Classification (GTDB taxonomy): domain Bacteria; phylum Fibrobacterota; class Fibrobacteria; order UBA11236; family JADFYW01; genus JBNKOC01. The sequence goes on from JBNKOC010000034.1 coordinate 132,876, forward strand.
AACCCCTTGAGGCTGGAAAATACCGCTACAATTGGGATGCCAAAGACGACCGCGGGGTAGAAGTGCCCTCAGGCCATTATATTTATTTCTTCCTCACCCAAAAGGGAAGTTATAAAAAGGCCATGAAAATGACCTTGCTTAAATAGCCCTCTTTTTAAACTTGATCCATTTATCGTTATTGAATATTTTTTCTCTGCACTCAGTCTGCGGGAGAATAAATGAAAAAATTGTCCCTACAAACATTTCTATTAATTGCCATTGCGACTCTTTTTAACTGCGCGCCTTCAGTAAACCCGGCCCTTGAAGCCCAGATAGATGCAGAATTGGCTGCTGCCCCCAAAAGCGCAGTTATTCCAGCCCCCACAGTACTTGAACCCTTACCCCTAGCTGTAGGTCAGTGGATAAAATCAAAATATGTGGATAAAAAAGGCCGGGCTACCATTTTCGAATACAAGGTAGTCGGCTCCGAAGGAGATGCTTTTTGGTTGGAAAACAAAGTAACCAACTACTCTAGTGTTAGCATTACAAAAATCCTCACCAAGTTAGATAGGATGAATCCGGAAAACACTGAAATTTTAAAAGTCTTTACTAAAACCGACGACTATGATCCCACCCCTGTAGAGGGGCCAGTATTAACTATGACAAAAGGATTGTATAAAAAGATTATCCAATCTATGACTATAAACTGGAATAGTTCTGGTCAAAAGGATGTTACTGTTCCCGCCGGAACATTTGAGCAGTGTTATATAATAAATTCGGATGTTTCCTTTGGCTTATACGCCCACTCCAGCACTGGTTTTTTCCACAGTGCCGTTCCACTAAATGGAATGGTCCAAACAATGGCTGAAGATGGCACTATGGAACTATTGGATTTTGGAACATCAGGAGCCACAGCGAGTTTTTAAAAAGTACTTTTTTAAAAACTCCCCAAATAAATAAGCTTTTTGCTTTTGGTTTTTTGCTGGCCAAAATTCAATTGCAGAAAATAATTTCCAGCGGGCAGCTTATTTAGGTTAGCATCTTTCATGTTTAGAACATAATTGTGGTTTCCCATTCCATATTGGCCAATGCTCTTATTAAAGACTTCTCTTCCCTTTAAATCATAAATTTTAAGGCTAACAAATTCTTGTCCTTGATTTGAGTAAGGCAAAGTAAAATTAATAGTGGTGGAATGGATAAAGGGATTGGGATAGTTTTGTGACAGGGAAAGCTTCAGGTTTTCCTTAAAAAAGGAGTCTGTAATTTCCCTTAAATATTCCTCGGTACCCATTGCTAATTTCAATTGAGCGGTTTTTTCCCGGCTTCTAAGCTTTATTTTGTTGTTTCCATTTTTAAGTTCGTAAGACTTGGCATCTCCAGAATTTAAAATAATGGCTTTTAATCCCTCAGATATGGCATACATGCTGTTCAAATTCAGCTCAAAAGAATGAATTACATTTTGACTCATAACTTTTAAATCCCATTGATTTCCCTTTTCCTCTAAACTTTTAGATTGTCTAATCAGGGCTTTCCCTTCTTTGGAAATAAAAAACAAATCCAGATTTTTACCTGGGCGTTCCGGTAGCAGCACCTCATAGTCGAGAATTCCTCTTTTGGATGGATGAGCCGTAATAACCCCAGCCTTGGAATAGTTTGCCTGGACCCATATATCAATTCCTGCAGGCAAATAATTGTCACTTAATTTTGCACTTGGTGCCGCCAAATCCACCGGATTAATATTGAGTTCATCAATAAAAAGCTCTCCTTTGTTTCCATTCCATAATATATACCCTTCCCAAGGCTTAATGGAATCAGCAGGTCCTAAGGGCACCCAGGTGGAATCATAACTGTACACAATATTGGGATACCCTCCATTATATCTCTGAATGTCCGCCAAGGTAATAGGAAATAAGTAAGGGTTAGAAAAACTATTCCAACCAAAATGGAGTTTGCGTTTAAACATAGATGTGATTGGAAAAGCCGCAGCTTTTAAAGGGTTAAATACGATGGCAGGTTCAAAGTTTTGGGTTTTGTACCAATACGCCTGGCCAGGCTCAATAATATTGTTTTTACCTATTTCCACAAATCCGGAGTCATATTCGTATAACCTCCATTTTGTTCTATCCACATCCCCCCATTCATTCATAATTAGTTCATTTACATTTGACACGGCATGTTTCATCGGGAAAGAAAACATTTTATAATGGGATGTTTCTTTTAAGTTGGGATTCCTCACGCTGGCAGCATTAAGCACCAGAGGGGAAATGGTATCGGATTTCACCAGGTTCGATCCATCAAAAACTTCAATGTATCCGTAAAAGCCATTTAAAGACACAAAATTCCCCGGTAAATCGTACTGAATCTTTTCGATAGAGAGCGTGTCACTAAAAAACGCGCGGGACCCTCCATTAAATATCTGTAGAGTGACAAGCGGATTTGTAATGTTATCATTTACTGAATATTGAATATAACTATTAATCCCCATAACCAGAGTATCTGGAATAGATAAGGCAACATAAGGCTTAACCAAATCATATCCAACTATATATGCCCCAAGAGATTCTCCCTGAAGCGTATACTCCATCCAATTTCCATTTTGAACGGTTGGTAGTTTTTTCCAGGACATACTGTTAGCATCTTCTAACTGGTAAATGGATACTCCCGGCATATTCCCCGGAACGGGAACTGCCAATACAAGTCCATCTATTTTTGTGCTGTCAAAGTTAATCCCAGCACCTAAGGTAGAAAAATGCCCGGAATACAGTGCAGAATCCATTACAAATGCCTTTATGACTCCACTGGCAAGCCCCCCTGCCGCAGGTATACGAAGTTGAAAAAAATCAGAAATTTGTAAGCTATCATTTCCTCCCTCTGGAACCCTGAAATCACCCTCTCTAACCTTTACAATCAAGGTATCTTTGGTGCTAGATATTTGAGCGATAACTTTTATATAGCCCAACGCAGTTGATGTTAACCAGCCATCATTACTAATGGCGCCAGGGCCAATCGCCGACCAGTTGATTCCCGTTGAAATTGGTTTGCCATCTATGGTATTTAATGCCGTGATTGGAATACTTTCACGGACCTTTATTTCGTAACTAGGTGAATTTAATGTAATCGCATTTACTTCCTGTCCAATAGTCACTTGAACGATTTGATACTGAGATTTGTTATCGGCCAAATCCCATAAATTAATTTCCATATTGTAAACTTTCCCCCATTCCACTAGAGGAGATAAATTAACCTTGTCATGTAGCCCTTTCGTTAAATACTCAGAACTTATTTGAATGGTTTGCGTATCGGGAGAGAATAAACCCTCCGTTGGAGGAGAAACTCTCATCCAGGTGACACTACCCCGGGCAATTTTTTTGTTTAATGTATAGCTGATTGATGCGTCTGAAACTTTGTCATTGCTTTTAGGACTTAATAGCTCCACTTCTAAGGGAAGCCCGTCTACCCCTATTTTAACGCTGGCTGAAAGGTTTTCGTTTTGACCCACAGACAACACCACCTTTCTACCTATTCCATTTATTAAACTATCATTTCCTTCGACCTCAATGGATTTCACATTGAGTTCTTCGGTAAAGTCTCCAGAGCGAATGGTATAATCAAAACTAACCTGGGTTAGATTGCTAATATCCGAAACAGATATTACGGCATCGTCTTCTCCTGTTTCCAAGGTAATATTTAAATTTCCTCCAGTTAGGGTCACCGGCTCAGAAAAATTAAGAAACAGTCTTAATGTATAAGTGGTGTTGTAAAAATTTGAAGGAAAATTAGAAGTAATAGAAGTTATATAAGCATCTAAAGGATCCAAAGTAACAAAGGTCCAATCCAGTGGAAGCGAAGATTCTTGCAAATGGTTTCCAGCTATATCCACAAAATTTTCTTTTTGAATAACCACAGAATAGCTGGTATTTTGAGCTAACGAATCGGGAGCCGTAAAACTTAGGTTTTGACTTCCCCATCCCTGAATTTGATTTAAATCAATATCCACATTAGCCGTATTGTCAGAAATGTCCACAAGAGTTAAACTACCTGTTCCCGGATATATGGCCTCAGAAAAGGAAATTTGAAATAACGGTAAATTAGTAGTCTTAATTTTATTTGGAGAATAGCTAATTGGAATAGGTGAATCAATATCCACAGTTATGGTCTTACTTGAGTCCATGGAAATATTTCCCGCTTTGTCCTCTGCGATTATGATAATGTTATTCACTCCTTCTTTTAAGCTATCAATAACACCGGAATCCAGGCTCCATTGGAAATTCCCTGTATATTGAGCGTCATATATCAAACTATCAATTTGTATGCGAATACTTGCCAGGTCTTCATTGGATGTGCCTTCAATTTTTGTACGAGAAATATTTGTAATGAGATTATTAAAGAAAATCACAGGAGCTGAGTTGTCCACAACAAGCTCATTAAACGTCCCATCATTACCATATCTGGAACCATTGCCCGCAGTGGCTATAATGTCATAAACTCCATCGGAAAGAGGGGAAATCACCCCTTCCGGAACCTCCCATTGGTTGTTGCCGATATAGTTGGCATTATAACTGCTGTTATTAATTTGAATCTTAACAGACAAGCTGCTGTCTGAAATTGTCCCGGAAATTCTAGGGCTGGTGCTTTTTGTAATTAAAAAGTCAACAGTTATGTTTGTAGCAAATTCATTTACAATAATGGCCCTATTCCTGGTGTAATCATTATCATTGCCAAACAGGTCTAAGGCCTGAACATAAACATCATATTCACCTGACCCCAAAGGGGCAATTGTTCCTGCAGGTACAATCCAGGTATTATTTTGATTAATTGTTCCTGGATATATGGAATCGTTTATAGTGACCCAAATAAACTGCAAGGGCTCATCGGAAACACCTGTGATTTGAGGCTGGGAGTTTGAAGTCACATAGCGGTTAATTTCCACAAAAGGAGAGAAGTTGTCAATGGAAAAAGCCTCGGTTTCGCAAAAGTCGCTGATTTCCCCATCTGTTGCTTTAAAACGGAATTTGACATTTGTTTGATGACTTCCATCAAAATCCGGTACATTTTGGCTTTTAAAAGTAATGCTATACAATTGGGAAGAAGAAAACTGCGGGCTGGATGTATACTCCACGTTCATCCAATCTCCCGAAAAAGCGCCCCAAGAAGGTTCCAAAACCTTCCATGTTTCTCCCCCGTTAAGGCTATAACTAAAAGATCGGAGCTTAACGGAAACAGAATTTGTTTCCTTAACTTTAAAGTTTAAAGTAATCTCCCCGTCTCCTTTAGTGGATTGGGAAATTTGCGAATTGGGAATAATGTTATCATTTACAAAACCCAATGTTGGTGCCGAATTTTGCACAAGCGCATTAAAATTAACCAAGGTTTGGTTTGCTTTTTGGTTTTCAAAACAAAGCTTTATCCATGACTCGGACCTTGCTGTTCTGGAAATTCTCATTTCATCTAATAAACCTTCCCATTGGGCATTATTAGAAGGGCTATTGCCCAGAAATAAATTAGATGTTTCGTTCCTGGAAGCGCTATTGCTAAGAATGCCAAAGGGGTTCGTTGCTTTTACCCCATCCACATAGAGGCTTAAATTTCCGCCATCCCGAACACCCACCACATGATACCATCTATCTACATTTGATGAGGGTGAACGTATGTTTTCCCAACCCTGGCCGTTGATAAAATCATAGACTCCCCAATTTGTGCCATCGGGCATAGTCAATCCATAATTACGCAATCCCTTATTGAAAATATCTTTGTTAACATTATTAACATATCGGGGGCGTACCCAAGCCGAGAGAGTGAAAAAATCTCGCTCTTTAAAATTCAGTGCTCCTGTTTCAGAATTTAATATTTCAATAAACTGACCCGTTGAGCTAAAATCCTGGGCTAAACCGATGTTACCTGTTACAGCGGCCTCAGGGCCCAAACCAGTTCCTGTCCCGTGAAAATTATTAACACTTGCATCTTTGTAATTATCCTGGCTGGTTCCCCCGATTTCAGACAAGTGCCAGACTCCGGCAAATTTATTCTCTGGATTAAAAACCTTGCTCCCGGATGATTTGCTTGAAGCATTGGAGTTTCCCCACAACATAAGGAATTCGGTTTGATCATTTCCAACTAATTGGGGAATATTCACCCAAAAAGCTCCTGTTTGGCTTAGTGTATCCCAACTATCCATTTCGAAGTTGAGAGGGTTTTCGTCTAAGTCCACAAAGCGAATATCACTGCCATCAGGGTTAGCCAGACTAAAATTAAAATTTTCACTGTTCAGACGAATTAAAACAGGAAAGTTTTCCTGAGTTTCCCCAATATTAGCCCCACTTATTCTTGTATCCAGGTTTATTAAAGTTTGGTAATTCCAATTACCGAAAAATTCTTTTTCCAGGTTTTCCACTTCTCCAAAAATCAGAATCTTGGAGTCTGGCTTCTGATTTTCGTATTCCATTTTTATCCAGCCATAGGAACGGGGAGCACTTGAAACACGTACTTCATCTACTATCCCATTCCATTTATCCACCAAATCCACTCTAGAGCCAATTTTAAAATTATATCCAAATGTATTGAGGGCTCTGCTTTCTGATTTTATCAGTTTCCCATCCAAGTAATAGCGAACAGTGCCACCATCATAGGTGGCCACATGGTGGTGCCATTCCGTATCCATTGCAATGCCAGAATTAATATCCGCCACATTCCAGCCAAAGAACCACCAATTTGGGCCAGTATATGCCATGATACCAAAACTGTTATAATCGCTGGCCACGCCCCAACCTACCACATGTCTTCCCGATTCTACAATATGACTTTTAGCCCAAACACTTAAGCTTCGTTGCTCAGAGGCTTGGGGAAAATCTCCAGGAAAATCAATGTAAGTATCGTTTCCATTAAATTGAATGGCTTTTCCAACAGGCCCGTCAACCAAGGCCCCCGGACTGAAAGCAACGGGATCTCCATCCATGTTGTTAGTAGTTCTATCCTTAATAGTGTTAACCTGATTTTGTCCCGGGTCTTCATTTAAATGCCATACGGAAAAAAACTGGTTATTGGTTTCAAATACATTTTCGGGAATACTAACAGCGTCAACGGAGTTCTCTCCCCAATACATGTATATGAACTGGTTGTAAGAATTTTCCGCAATTTGTTTCACCTTCACCCAAATTTCCGCCTTTCCCCCATTTTTATCCCAGCGTTCAATTTCCAAATTCAGAATTTCTCCATTGTAGGCTGTAAAACGAACGTCCTGTCCGCTGTCCTGGGCTTGGGTGAAATTGAAATTTTCCCCATTCAATCTCACCAAAAGGGGAAAGTTGTTTAGAGTTTCATTAATATTGGCGCCAGAATAACTGGAATTGATCCAGATTTTTTGCCGGTATTTCCAGGATGACAAATCTTGGGAAAAGGAATTAAAGGCTCCTAAAAAAAGGAATAGGAAAATAAAAAAACAAAATTTATAGAATCTCGCCGCTCTATTCATTTGCCGCCATTGCCAACAAAACCCCTGGGTTGCCAGGTATTTTCCACACCTTACTATTATCCTATTATTTGACGGTCTATCCAAAGGGATAATAGCCTTAAATTCCTATAAAATCTATAATTCCTAAACAAGTGGAAAGGAAGATTTACCAAGAAGACAAGATAGCCTGCCAAATTCCCCAATTTTTGAAGAGAAAGGTAAAATTAACCAGGCTTATTAAGGAAAAGCAGCCATAAAAAATAGAATGCCAATCACTGGTAAAATTGAAATGCGCACGAAAAATACTCCTAACATTTTTAGGAGTTGTAAGATTTAGGTTACCGCATAGACCGTTTTGCACACCATCAATTATATTTAAACAACATGAGAGCACTAATTGCAGGGGGAACAGGTTTAGTTGGGAGCCAATTGCTGCCGATTTTATGCCATTCAAATTTGTATAGTGAAGTATTAGTACCCACCAGACGGAAGTTAAATTTCAGCCACCCCAAATTGCACTCCATTAACATTGATAATTTAAGAGATATGCCTGGGCAATTAGGAGACGCAAAAATCCATCATGGCTTTTGCTGTCTTGGAACCACTATGAAACAAGCTGGTTCCAGAAAAAATTTTGAAGCGGTGGATTTTGAAGCGGTGGTACAACTGGCCAAAGCCTTAAAAATTAATGGGACCCAAAAATTTTTAGTTATATCCTCCATGGGTGCCAATGTGAACAGTCCCTTTTATTACAATAGGATAAAAGGAAAGATGGAACAGGCTTTAAAAAAAATAAACTTCAATCATTTGGTAATTTTTCGTCCATCCTTAATAAAGGGGACCAGAGAAGTACCCAGGTTTGGAGAAACTCTTGCCGATAAAGTAATGGAGCCCCTAAACATTATGCCTTTCGGCTGGAGCCAAAATTTAGGCCCGATTTCCGGAGAGGTTATAGCCGAAGCCATGTCCATTAAAGCCGCCGATTTTCATACTGGTTTTGAAACCTTGAGTTCCCGGGAAATCAAACAATTAAAAAAGGATCCCACATGGAAAGCCATAAAGAATTAGCCTGTTTTGGAGGGGGATGTTTTTGGTGTACCGAGGCCATATTTCAAAGGGTGGCTTCCGTAAAGGATGTGGTTCCAGGCTATGCAGGCGGAAAAACCACCAACCCAAGCTACAGAGAAGTTTGCCAGGGCAACAGCGGCCATGCGGAAGTAATTCAATTTAGCTTTGACCCAAAACAAACCAGTTATGAATTATTATTGGAAATATTTTTTGCCACCCACGACCCAACCACCTTAAATCGGCAAGGCAACGATGTAGGTAGTCAATATCGTTCCGTTATTTTTTACACAACTCCTCAGCAAAAGGAAATAGCTGAGTCATTTATCCAAAAGTTAAATGAAAATGGAAAGTATAAAAGCCCTATAGTAACCGAAATTTTCCCATACGATGTATTTTATAAAGCTGAAGACTACCACCACAATTATTTCAACGATAATCAAGCGCAGCCCTATTGTATGTATGTTATTGAACCAAAGATTCAAAAGTTTTTACAAAATTTTAAATAAAGTATTTTTAATTTGAGGGACACTTCATTAGAAAATTTGAAATAAAAACCCAGCATAACAAATTAAGTTTAAAGGAATCCAAAGAAGTTTCTTATTTATTGCAATTGAGCTCAGGCTATCTACAGGAAGAAATTTATTCCTTTAGCCAAAAAAACGAGTTCTTACAATACATTTCTCCAAGCGCCATACAAAAAAGGTCTGAGGAAGACTCATGTTTTGTTTTAGCGTATTCCCTTCCCGATTCAAAAATCATTGGGGTTTTGGAGTACAATAGCCAAAGTTATATCGGTTTGTTTTTTGTCCACAGCCATTTCCAACGCAATGGAATAGGAACCCGACTTTTGGGAATATGTATAAAAAACGTGGATAAGGCCCCCTATTTAAATGCTTCCAAATACAGTCTGGTTTTTTATTTAAAAATGGGGTTTCGTTTTTACAACGACCCCATTAGCCAAGGCCATTTTTCCGCTTATCCTATGATTTTTACTAATTTTGAAGAGAAAAAGGCTGTTTTAGCTGGAGAATTATGACCGGCCCATTAAAAGTTTTTCTCGTGTTTTTCTATTTGGCTACAGCAGTTAGCTTTTCTTCGGAATTACAAAAAGACCAAATCCATCAAGATTACAACGACGGAAATTTTGAGAAAGTCGTTCAAGATATAAAAGCTTTTCAAAAGGAAAACAAAAGCTATAAAAGGGAAGATAGCATATTTATCGCCAAACATTTGTCTGTGGTATACACCGCCAATCCTGAAAGCAGAGAACTTGGAAAATATTACATGCATCAATTGCTGCAGCTCATGCCTAAAGCGGAGCTAGTGGATATGTTCGTATCCGATGAAATCGATAGAATTTTTCAAAAAGTCCGGAAAGAATTTGTAGTGCGACAAGGCTCCTTCGGCGTTTCCGAGGAAGAAGTACATAGTCCGAAGTCAGCCCCTGCTACCCAAACATCAAAGGATACTGAGATTTGGAAAGACAAAAAAACCTGGATACTTATAGGTTCAGGAACTGTTGCCGCTGCCGCTCTTGGTTGGGTGTTGTTTTCCGAAGACGAGCCCAAAGCAAAGGAAATCCGCTATGTGGTCCCCGCTACTGAGTAAATTAACCCTAAGATTCGTAGTTTTTGGAGGCTTATGTTTATTTGCTTTTAGCTATTTGGCCTGTGGGGTAAAAAGTACCCCTAAAGACAAAGTTATTTTAGAAATTGAAGCAGATCCCCAATATTTAGAATTTGAAAAGCTTTTGGTTATTGTATCAGACAGCAATGGCAATACCATTGACAGTCTTTTTAATGACAGCTTGGTCAGTGCAGACCAACTTAAAAATTTGTCTTTTCCTGATTACCAGGGAGAAAAAATCCAAATAAGAATAATCGGCTTTAAAAATGGGAAATTGGTTTACTCCAGCTTAAGAAGCTTTAACGGAAGCGAGCCAGAAGACTTTGCCATTGATACCATTTTTACCAGCAGCCCTCCCCAGGCCAATGCGGGTAACGACACAACTTTGTTTCCTGGAGATCCCATTCATCTTAAGGCCACGGCCTTCGATCCTTTTTCCACTCTCTTTATTTATGAATGGGATTTTGGGAACGGTGACTTTATTGAGGTTTCAAAAGGGGATAGCAATTTTTTTGCTCCGGATAGCGAAGCCACTCTTAGTTTTATTTTGAGAGTGACAGACGATGAAGGGTTACAAGGAAAAGATACTATAATCATTGATGTTAAGTATTCTGACAACAGTTTCATTAAAACTCTTGAAGTGTTCAACCAAACCCTTTTACCTGAATTTAACAAAAACAGATTAAACTATGAGGTAGAGGTAGAAGGCGGAACGGAATTTGTTTTAATTAATGTAAAAACAGATGATGTATTGGCCAGTCTTCAACTGGAAGGGGCCAGTAAGGAAGATAGCCTCTACCGCTTTTTTCTGTCCACTGGTAGCAACCTTCTCAAAATAAAAGTCACAGCGGCAAATGGGGATAGCAGCATTTATGAAATAGAAATTTTCAAAGCAGCCAATTCGGAAAGCGGTTTAAAAGAGCTAAATTCGAATTTGGGAATATGGGATAGCAGCTTTTCAGAAAATCAATTGGAATATCACATCCTTATTGAAAATAGCGATGATTCTCTGGAAATAAATTTTGAAACGCAAGATGTGGCGGCCAATGTTATTTATCAAAAGGAAGGTTTGGGGCCTAAAGGAAGTTTTAATATTACTGATATCCCAGTGGGAGACACGACCATTCAGTTTAGTGTGTTGGCAGAGGACAATGTAAACTCTAAAGAATTTACCCTCAACATTAGCAAGCCCGCCTTACAGCGCATTGTTCGCATCAGCCCAACTAAAGAAGACAGCTCCGATTGGCAACCTGTATTGTTAGGAGAAGAATTTGAATATACAGATTCCCCTGATGAAGGTTATGGCTTTACCCATATATCTTCTTTGGCCGGCGAAGTTGAAATTGCGGACAGCAACTCCACTCCCCCCAAGTGGACGGCTCTTTCTGATTCCGCAATTATAGCTGTTTTTTATGACACCCTTAAATTTCAACTGGAAGTTAACGCGGAAGATGGAGTTAGTTTTACCCCAAACAGCGCCGTAATAGTAAATTACGACATTCCCTACCCAATCACATCTTCTGGGGGAATTGGCTATCATTTTAAACAGTGGCTAACTCTGGAAGGAAATGTTGTTTATGATGATAGTACAAAGGTCTCCACCCAGGTTCGCTTAAAAAATGGAGACGCCCTTATTTCCCCCATTTATGCTCCGGATACTTTTAATGTGAATTTTGATTTAACGGGACTTGATAGTGGCATACATGACTTTCAAATTTGCATTAACAATACCTGTGAAACGGAGCAAATGTCTTTTATCCAAAAGCGTACATATGGAGAGGAAATAACAGTTAATTTACTTTCTGAAGTGGGTTGCGTACCTCAGGGGCCAGTGGCCTGCGAAAAAAAATGCCTGAGCTTTCTTTCTTTTGCCTCTATACGCACAGGAGCCTTTGGAAGCTCAGATAGCGTATTAACTGTGACTATTGTGGATAACTCATCAATTGATGCTAATTACATCAATTGCCCATAGCCTTCCGTTTACGCCTGGGAAGTTATTACTTCATCTTTTCCATGGTGGCTTTCATATACCTAAAAAGCTTACTTTTTTTGGATTCACTGAATTCATCGTAGATATCGGGAGCAAAGATAGGTTTTCCAACGGTATCTAATAAAAAGCTAAAGTCTGTTCCCAGGGTTAATTGAGCCACCCCGTGACAGCCTTTGCAGCCTCCCATGCTGAATTTTTCTTTTTTATACAAAACATTGTCCTGCCGGTTGTGAGGGGATCCAATGTTGCTGCCATGAAAATCCGCCAAGGTGGTATCGGATTCAATTACATAGTTAGCTAAAAAGAAATTGGTTGTAGTGGAATCACTGGTGGCCGCACCCTGCACCCCCACCAACCTGTAATTTAACCAGATTGAATTTGGATTCATGCTTTTTAGTTCGGTATGCGCCCTGGTGGTTATCCGGTCAGACACTGCGGGGATTTTATGTAGTCGGGGATAATTTTTGTATAGAGGTCCAGTCTCTTCTCCATTTGAATCCAACAGCACATAACCCATATTGTCATTTTCAACACTAACATGTTCCCAAGTGGCAAAGATATAATCCGGATAATTAGTGGTTTTGTGAATAATGTGAATCCCAATTAACGCAAACTCCTTATTGTTGTAATAGGCGGAATCTCCCACTTTTTCGTAATAAACCACTTTGCGTTTGAAAAATTTCTCGGGGTTGTCCTCCGGCGTCAAAAGACGCCAGGCCGTCTTTATTTCCATTGTGCCCTGGTAGGTACCTGTCCCCCCGGGAATGGGAGAATTTCCGCAGGGCAGACAAATCACATCTTCACTCTCAGGACAGTTACATGTATTGTCCGAACCAGGGTAATATGTTGTATCTTTTTGAATATTATTATAGGTATTCGTGGTAGCCTTTAATAAGGCATTTTTTGTACTGTAGTTGTTAAGAATGTAATCATACTCATCCCGATTTACCTTGGCCTGATATAACACCATTTTGTCCCTGTCATATTTATCCACCTGGGCATAAACATCACAAGATCCTATTTCATTGTTTTCATCGAGATTATTAAACAATGTGAATACCGCACCGCTGCCAGGTGACGGCTTTAAAGCCTCTCCAAAACTGTAATGAGGAGGAGTATCAAAGGACAACATGCTATCATTGTAAGGGCGAAGCTCACTGCGATGGGCATAAGTTTCCCATACCACCAAATTGGGATAGGAGGAGCTATCCGTTTTAAAACTCCAGCTGGTATCGGGGTTATCTCTTTTCCCATCCTTAGCGTAACTGGATTTCCAAACCAGGGCGAAAAATTCCCTCCAGGCGAACTCCGCCAGTTGATCATCGGAAGCTGGACGGGGAAGATCTTTAGGTGGGTAGGGCGCTATTAAGCTTCCACTTCCTTCTGTTTGCGCTACCTGTTCAATTTCTCCGATTTCTTTTTTAGCCCCTTTTCCTTTTGCAGCGGCTTTTTTGTTTTGTCCCGTTTGAGTGCATGCCAGAAGCCCCATTGTTAGAGGCAGAAGAAACATTAGTTTATTCATTTTATAATTCTCCAAAGTTTATGTTAATATTCCGAGAAGGTTTAAAATAACCCTTTTTACTTTTTACTTTTTATACAAGGTCAAAGGTGGGCACGCAGCCTTATCATCTACACTAACATGCCCCAGCAGGAATATCAATTTTTAGAAGTTCCCTTTGACTTTTTTACGGAGTGAGCCTGAAAGGGAATTGCCCAAATAAAGTCTGTTTGAAGATTCACCCTTGTCCGCTTTAAGCCGTTGTAAGAGTAAAACCAGTTAGGATCGGGAGTTCCGTTGTAGGTACCAAAACTTGTCTGCCACACAGTGGGTATTTTATCCTGCAAAGGCAGGCCTTCCTTTTCACCGAAAATAGGAAATACATTTTTCCCCTCTTTATCCACCGCGGCTCTGGAATGGCAGGTCATGCAAGAAGCGGTCTGCACAAAGCCGCCCTCTGTAACAGAGTTTCCCACCAAAAGAGGTTCCCCTTCCGAATCTGTAAAATCAACTTGAGAGCCCTTCAACCTGTAATTTTTCCAAACAGGATTTAGGTTCGCCGTTTTAAAAAGCGCCAGCAATTCGCTAGTCAATGTACCAGGTGGGTACTGCTTTCCGGGCCTGTCCCTGTTGGAAGGTTGATGAGGAGGAAGAACTCCAAAACAATCGTGACAACCTATAAAGTCACAGCGCCCGGAGTTTCCCACCCATTCAAAGGTGGCCCAGAACCAATTGGGAATGGCTTTTGAAGTAATGTGCATGGCTACAAGCCCAAATAAAGCCCCTTTTTCATCGTAGTTCCAATGGTATTTGGAAGTGTCAGCGGGTTTAATGGGAACCCAATTTCCCTTGACTTCTATGGAATTGATGGGAGCGTCTACCTTTTTTTGTTTCTTGAAAAATTCGGCAATTCCCTCGGTATACCACAAACTATTCTCGATAATGTAATCAAAAGTGGCCCGATTGCGGTGCACCTCTTCACCCCCAGTATCTAATATAAAATCCTTAGCCTTAACTCCTTTGCCATAAACCCTCCCGTGAAACTGGCCCTTGGCATGAGGTCTGATTTTCTTCTTGGGATATTTTTTTCCCGGCCATTCAGGCGGCTTTCTAGGGTTTGGGTTTTCCGGAAAAGTCAACGGGTCGTCCGCCCAGGTTTCCCAAAGTACACTGTTAGTGGTAATTTTATGTCCTGCCGAATCTTTAAAGCTATGTTGTGATTGTGCTGTTTTATTGACTTGAGTAAAAAGCTCCCAAGCATATTTATCCGGGTAATTTAAGACAGGAGCGGGATCCTTTAATTTAGTCGGTTCTCTGCAAAAAGAATCTGATGTTTGGCTAAAACCGTATGTAACATATACTAGTAACAGCCCAAAAATCTGCATTCTAAAATTCAGCATATTCAAACCCCTTCATGCTTTGATAAAAATTAATTTCAACCAATATGCAATTACTGCTCGGACAAACCAAGAAATTATTTTTATTTTAATTCAATTAAAGACAACCCCTGCAGTTTTTGTCACCATCGAAACTCCCGATGCATCTGTTCCAAACATCTAAACCCGTCATAATAAAAAATCAAAAACTATATTAAAAAACTTCTCATGGGTCAGAACTCACATTCGCTAACATATTAGCCGAATAAAACAGATGGTTTGGCATATAAACAGGCTCGCCAATATCAACATCTAAGTAGGCAACCAATTCAACGCGTTTCATATTAGGCAATTCACTGCCGTACTTTTCGGGAACAACTGCAATACTCGACGGCGTTATGCTGACAAATTCAAGCACGTGTTTTGGCGTAGGCAAGGCTTTCGGGGCGACAGCTTCGCCGGAAAATGTTTTTTTTAACCAATATCTCTTATACCTAACTGGGCTTATTTTTAAAAACTTTGTAAAAAAGGGAGCTCCCTCTTTATTTTTAGAATCTATGTAACAAGGAATGATTAAAGACTGATCCTCCCAATGGTCCACTCGTCCCTTAAATATTCTTTTCACCTGATCGCTGTTCATGACAGTAACATCCACAGATGTATTAACAATAATCATATATCTTTCTGAAAAACTATATGAGATAAGGAACAATAAAAACAGAATCTTTTTCATAACCATTGTTTCTCCTAAAATCCGACCGAGATGGAAGTTTTTATTTCAGTGTAGCTTGATTTTCCCATTGTTAGGTTGTTCTGCAGTGAGCTGACAGTGTTCAAATCTATTTTCAGGAAATAATTTTCTTCTAATTGCATATTTAATCCGTAGACAAGCAAAAAAGCATCATCCATATCGATTGAAAGATCCGGATCAAGGTGTTCAAACCGAACATAGGGTATCAAAGCACCATTTACATAATAGAAAAGCATGGCAGAACTCCCCCATCTATCCAAATCACCCACAAAACCGTAGACACTTTCTATTTCCAGTCCGATAAAATGATGATCGAAAATAAGCTGACTCCCGATAGAAAACTGCTGCTCCCCAGATGTAATCCAGTCGTTATATACCGAAAATCCGGCTTTAAAATATTCGCTAAAATCAGCGCGAACTCGACCTGTGATTGCCTTGGCTTGATTATTGTCTTCTGCAAACGGATTTGTCTCAGTATTTTCGCCATTTGACAGGCATAAGATATAATCAAAATCCATTTCACCTAATGTTGAAGCTCCGAGCAGTGCCGCTCCAGTACCCCAACGTGGGTAGAAGCGGTTTTCACTTCCGAATTTATCGTTTTTATTTGTAGAAAAAGGTTCTTTTATTGAAAGCATTGCGGGTTTTGCCGTATGTATTTCATTGTAAATTCCAAAGGGCGTAAACATTTTCCCCACTCTGAATTTTAAATAGGAAGAAAGGGTAAATTCTGATATAGCATATTCAATGGCCGCATTCCCACGATTATCCTCTGAAGCTGTTCCATGTTCCCATGTGATATCCGCAGCTATCCTTACCCTATTGGTAGGAAGAAAATTTAGGACAAGATCAAATAAATCGGAATCAAAGGAGCCGTTCTTGTCCCCTCCGTCTCCGATAATGGACTTTTCGTATTCAAAGCTGGAATAACCGGCCAAACGAAACTGCCCCGCGCCGCTATAGGAGAAGACTATGTAAATATAAAAGAGAAAAATGAATGTTTTTTTCATGTTATTCCTGTTTTTTGTTGAGCCGAATATTTTTTTTGCTGCCGTCTTAATCGTTCAAAAGCGGAATTTATTTGCCCTAGTTCATCTCTTCTGCTTAAATCGATAGAAACATCCGCTTGCCCGAGTGATATCTTTTTCGCCGAAGCCACCAGTCGGGCCAGATTCTTAAAAATATTTTCGGACATTAGCAGGATGAAAATAATTATTAATAACAAAAAAATTCCAGATGACAGCGCGAAGGTGGAAAAATTTTCAGCCTGATTATAAATCGAATTCAGTGATTTCGAAAACTCTCTTTTCTTTTGATTCCGAAATTCACTAATCAACTCCATTAAAACCGAGGCTTCTTTTGCTTCCAGCAAACTGTCCGGCAGGTTTGCCAGACCGCCATATTTAACAGCGCTCTTAATAAGATGTATAATATTTTCATGATGCGCAGCATAGGTTTGCCTTATATTAGTAAGTAAAGTATCCTGCAAGATTAAAGAGCGCAGGGCCCGCGTCGTATCCAAAGCAGAGTTCTTTTGAAGAAGCTGGGAAAGACTGTCTTTTTCCTTGGCTTTTTTGTCTGCCTCCAGATTTTTTTTATGGTAGTGCCAAAGGGTATCAATTTCAACTTTCGCTAGTAATAGTGAATGTCTTTCAAAATTCTCCTTTAACTCTTCAAATGTTATTATATACTCTTCTAAAACCTCTTCATCGGGAACTTCCAACTCTTCAACTATATTGAAAAAGACCCCTTTGGTTTTTTCAACAATGGATATGATATTCGTCGACAACTCCATTGACGGGAAAGATGTGTCAATAATGGAACGTATCTGGTCCTGCACATTTTTACTGCCCTCTACGATATGCAGGACCACAGTCAATGACGTGCCCAAAATCAAAGACAACCCGCCTAACATCTTAACCTTTAAACTAATGTTTTTGGGTATTCTCATGCTTTAGCGCCTATGGGATGTGTATAATATTCATTTTCAGGTAGCCACATGCTTAGAGTTCCGGCAAAAAAAATGACTAAGGCAGCTACATGTAAACACATACTAATTCCATAGTACTGATATATAATTCCGCTAATGGCGACGGATAGCACTTCGCCAATGCCTGAAAAGGTCTTGTAAAAAGCTACATCAATAGAGGTAGACTGGGGGTTAGCCAGGCTGATATGTAAAGCATTATGAGGGGCGGTGGCAACTCCGGCAAAAAAATTATAAATCAAAATTAGCATCAAAAGATATGTGGTATTTTCTTTTAACAATATCATTGTCAACGGAATCAGCATGAGCAGGTAGTTTGATACCGGCATTGCCTGTTGGTAGTTTAAGACAGGCTTCAATACCGTATTAAATAGTTTTATTTCTTTTTTTATAATTACACCCCCGAATGTTTGGGCTAATCCGAAAACAACTAACCCGAGGGCTAAAGTCGTCCCAAGAGATTCTTCCGTTCCCCCTTGGGAAATAATATAAAGCGGCAAAGCCACAGCCCACCACATGTCTCTTCCCGCATAAAGTAACCCGCGAATAGCAGATAAAGTGACCATGATTCGTGAAACTTTGAATATCCCGGAAAGCTGGACTTTTTGTTTTTCGCGATAATCTCTTAAAAAAGGAACGGATAATAATACTACAAATCCGGTAAGTGCCGTCAGTAGAGCAAAACTGTAATGAAATCCCAAAGTCACATATAACATTGTGCCGACAAAGATACCCACCCCCTTTACAGCATCTTTTCCCCCTAGAATTATATGGATTAGATTATTTGTTTTTTTCCTGTCCCCCTTTTTATCCTGTAAAACCTTAGTGTAGACGCTGGTAGTTGACTTTGACAGTTCTTTGCCGATTCCCCGCAGTGACCTGATAAGCGCTAAAGTAAAAATGTTAGCCATCAATCCTGATGGCAGTAGATACAATCCGCTGGCAAGAGTGTGAGCTAACATGGAAAGAATAAATGCCTTTTTGTATCCCATGCGGTTTAAAATAATACCGCTGAGATAATTCGTTAAAAAGCTAAAAGCTTCATTAAAGAAAAATAAAAGCGCTATTTTACTGGGAGAAAAACCGATAGAATGAAAATATAAGGGTATGATGATGCGGGAAGCACCTTCACATATTGTGGCAATCCAATAGCTTAATGTTATTAAAATTGATTGAGCCAAATTCATTTAAAATGCGTCGAAGGTTTTATTCTCCAGTTGGAGGGGATGGGGGCTTCTTTTCCAATCGTCCCGTTTTTCCAAGTATATATCCTGAAATAGCTGATAATATGGCTGCCAATTCAGTGGCTTGCAAAATTTCTAAAACCCCGAAAAGTATAACGGAAATAATGAGGACAAAGATGGTGATAAATTGAAGGCCGTTTTCGCTCAGCAGGGTTTTTGCAATATCACCCTTGGCTTTAAAAAAGATAATGATAAAAAACAAGGAAATCATGACCCCTATTAGTGCAGAAAAATATAGGGTGATGCTGGATCTGAATTTTTGTTTACTGTATTCGGGAGCCAATGCGTGATCAATTGTAATTTGAGTTTGATCGATATCTTCTTCCAAATTTAAGATGCTCCTTTTAAGGATTTCCATGGACAGATTTAGCTTCTCATTTTGAATACTGTCGCGACGGTTTAAGCTTTGATTTTCCGAAATCCGTTTGTTTAATTCATCGACGCTCAAAACCGATCCAAAAAAATCATCCTCATCCCTGGATTTTCCGGCAAAAGACTTTATGGATTCCTGAATGTTTGCTATTTCCCGCAGCCTTCTTTTAATAGCCCGTTCGTTTTCCCGTTGAAAATGGATATGGTTATCGAGATTAAAAGAATATTGGTCCTTCAATCTTTGTTTGGAAGCCAGATACTTACGTAATTTTTTAAAATTTGTAAGGTCGGATTCCAAAAATGTTTGTGAAAAATCAGAGGGAATCAGATCTTCCTGTGTCACTAAATTAACATCTATTAAGCCCACTTCCGCAGACACGATGGAAATCAAGGCAAGCTGGAATAAAACCAGTACGGCAATAAAATTTTTCACCGAAGCTCTCCTTTAGGATACCTGTTCACAAGTTTTTAAGCCTTTGTGGTCCGGTCCTAGCTGACTCCCGCATTCCATATGTATATTTAAGAATAACATACTTCATATTTTCCTTTATAAATTTTACAGTTAAATTTTTTTTTAATTATTACTCATTATCCTTTTTAAAAGTTTTATAGTCTTGTTTTTATAAGAAATTTGGAAAAAAAATTAATACCCATGAAACTAAAATTGCATTGCTCTCTTAATTTCTCTGCAGTATGGCCAGGAGCCTTTGGAAGCTCAGATAGCGTATTAACTGTGACTATTGTGGATAACTCATCAATTGATGCTAATTACATCAATTGCCCATAAGCGCAGGTTTTCCCTATTCGCACGTCTTCATAATCGATTTTATTAATTTTTAGAAGTAACTTTCTTAGATTTATCAAAAATCATTAGCAATGGAGGAAGCATTAAAAAATCTCCAATTAACGCCATTGCTATAGTTACAGAAACTAACATTCCAGCTTCCCAGGTAGGAGCAAAATGGGAGAACGATAACACCATAAAGCCCGCAAATAACACCAGAGATGTTATAATAAGCGCCACTCCCACGGTATTAAAGGCATATACAATAGCTTCCTGAGTGGACTTTCCGGTGCTGCGTTTAAAATAGAGGTATTTAGAAAGGAAATGCACCGTATCGTCCACAATAATTCCCAAACACAAGCACATTACCAC
The DNA here is from genome assembly GCA_050294405.1 of Fibrobacteria bacterium. GTDB lineage: Bacteria > Fibrobacterota > Fibrobacteria > UBA11236 > JADFYW01 > JBNKOC01. The sequence continues at coordinate 153,370 of JBNKOC010000034.1, forward strand.
TGCAGCGGATGTGCTGACCTCCCCCCGGTAAAGCCCCCAAAAACCATAGGCTAAAATGGCCGGAACAAAATTAGGGCCAATGCTAATTAACCCGATTTTAAAGGATTTTAAAAACACCATTAAAACCAAACATATTATCGCCAATGCCGTTGCGCTGCCGTAAACCATGCTGCGGGCATTTCTATGGTTCATGTGAGCAAATATCACGCTTAAGCCCGTAGCTTCCTGAAATGGAATTTCGCTAATATTTCTTTTATACCAGGAAGCTGCCTTGGTTTCTAATTGCAATATTTCTTCAGAGTCCATTTTGTTTGTAAGTATGGTTAATTTGGATTGGCTTCTATCTATATTGATCAGGTTATCCAGCCCCAAACCTTGAGGCAGGCCCAATTCATATAACAATACATATTGGGCAATTAATTTTTTATTGTCCGGAATTTTATAAAAGCTTTTATCGTCTCCATGCAATTTTTGATTGAGCTGTTTTACAATTTCCGCAAAGCTAAAAACATGGCTCACTCCCTCTTGTTCTTCATACCAACTGGCAAACTTGTCGAGAGCTCTTAAATATTCCGGAGAATACACCCCATCGGAATTTTCACCGTCCAAAGCGTAATATATAGAATTGATTCCGGATAGTTTTTCATCAAAACGATCCAAGGCCTTTCGCAAAGAAAAACTAGTGTCAAAATATTCGTACCATTTTTCAGCCAATCTGTTTTGCATTAAAAAATAGCTGGATACCCCTATTAATATGCAAAGTCCAAAAGTTATCCAACGAAAATTTTTAAGAGCCCAATTCCCATAGCTCTCCTGCCATTTTTTGCGGGAAAAAAGCTTTGTGGATTTAGCTGTTTTAGGCGCAGGAAAAAGAAGGAGCAGACAGGGCAACAAACTAATACTGAGCAACCAGGCAATTACAACCCCAACAGATAACATATTCCCCAAATCCTGATAGGGAGGAGAGTCGCTAAAATTCAGGCACAACATTCCAATAACAGTGGTGAGGCTGGTTAGGAAGACAGGGCTAAAATTGATTTTCATTGCTTTGGCCATAGCTTCTTTTTTCGCCATTCCATTGCGGCATTCGTAGGTAAAAGTAACCAGGATATGCACACAATCCGCTACGGCAATTGTCATTAACATAGAAGGCACAAAGCCCGCTACAGGGCTTAATACGAATCCCAGCCACCCAAAGACGCCAAAGGTGCCCATTATGGAAACGGTAATAACAATAAGAGTAATGAGAGCCTGGAGAAAACTGCGGAGCAGTAATATAAGCCCTAACCCAATTACCATGTAACTCCAGAGAACCAGGCTGCGCATGTCCGCTTCCACGGCTTCGTTTAACGTAACATCTAAAACCGAACCACCAATCAATCTGGCTTCCACCCCGTGGTAATCCTTCAATTGGACTTCCAACATGTTGCGAGCCGCCTTAACGGATTCCAGGTTGGCGGTTTTTGTGCCCTTGGGATAACTAAAGGTGATTACCACTGAGCTTACATCCATATTCGGATTAATGATGTTATTAATAAGTTGCTTTTCGCCCTGGGCGATATTTTCGATTCTCGCTAAATCTTCATCGCTAAGAGAAGAAGCCTCCTCCACCAAAAACTCGGTTATGAGCTCATCTCCCTCCGCATAACTGTACAGGTAATTTGTAAGAGAATTTACCCTTTTGCAATAAGGCAAGGTCCAGGCAAATTCGGTTATGTTTTCCACCAATTGTAAAAAAGACGAACTAAAAACTTCGCCGTTATCGGGTTCTAAAAAAACAATTATGTTGTCTTCCCGGGTGAACTCGGCATCCAGGTTTTCCAGGGCTTTTAATTGGGGATTTTTTTTGCTGAAAAACACCCTGAAATCATTGGTAATGGTGAGGTTTTTAGCCCCTGTGGCTACCCATATTAAAATAACCAGGGTACAAACCACAATAAGCAGCGGATGCTTCTCTATAATGGATAAATATTTTTTAAACAAATGCCGAACTTTCGTTAGAAGCTTTAAATTAAAAAAAAATGTAAGAGTTTAAAACAATTCTGAAAAGCCAATTTTCTAGTTTGTTTCCTGTAAACAATAAGGAATTCTACACATGGTATTTTCAAGAAATGCAGCCATTATTTGGGAGTCAGATAAACTAAAACTTTTAGACCAGAGGCTGCTCCCTCACAAAGAAGAATATCTAGAATATGAAAATGGAGAATCCGTGGCTAATGCCATTAAGGACATGGTGGTCCGGGGAGCTCCTGCCATAGGAGTCAGCGCCGCCTATGCTGTGGTTTTAGCTGCCCGCCAATTGGAAAAACAAAACATTCCTATTAACAGAAATAACATGCAAAGTGACTTTGATTTACTCGCCAAATCCCGACCCACAGCGGTAAATTTATTTTTTGCTTTAAACTGCATGTCTTTGGCCCTTGAGTTGGCAGAAAGCAATAGCAATCCTCTCGAAATTTTAGAATTGGAGGCTCTTAAAATCCACCGAGAAGACGCGGAGTTTTGTGAGAAAATGGGTAAACTGGGAGCTGAACAAATTGAAGCCAATTCCAATGTATACACGCATTGCAATGCCGGAGCATTAGCCACAGGAGGCATGGGCACTGCCGTAGGGGTTATTTCAACAGCGCATAAATTGGAAAAAATCAAACATGTATTTGTAGATGAAACCAGGCCCTGGATGCAGGGTTCCCGCCTTACATCCTGGGAACTTAAACAAGAAGGCATCCCCCACCAACTTTGTATTGAGGGTGCCGCCGCCTTTAACATGAGCAGGAATAACATACATTGGGTAATTGTAGGCGCCGACAGAATTGCCGCCAATGGGGACGCAGCCAATAAAATTGGAACTTATAATTTAGCCGTTGTCGCCAGACACCATAATGTTAAATTTATGGTAGTTGCCCCAAGCTCCACCATTGATTGGACTTTATCCCAGGGAAAGGATATTCCCATTGAATTCCGAAAAGATTCTGAAATTACCGGCTATAAGAATATTCAAATTTCTCCGCCGGAAACGATAGCACCCAATCCGGTATTTGATGTTACCCCGGCTGAACTTATTGACTGTATCGTTTGCGAAAAAGGAGTTATCCACCAGCCAAATGCCCAAAAAATGGCAGCCTGGAGATAATTATAATCTGGGTTTGTGGGGGTATTGGCCTTTTTCACTTTTTAAATCTACCAGCTCAAAAAGCAAGTCTGGGCTAATAATACTGTAAATCGCTCTGGGTTCCAGCAAATGTTTTTCCTTTCCGGTGTAGATCAAACTCCGTAACATTCTGGAATCTGAAGGGTTCAGTTGCAACCCAACCACTGGACTTAATTTGCCGGTTTTCAAATCCAATTTATCGGCCTCCAGAATTTGAGGAAAATACAAGGTGCCCTCTCGGGAATCGGAATCAATGCCAAGGTCGATGTATTGAGCCAAAGGGTGTCTTAACAATTGGTAAGCCTCTTCATCTGCAAATTTGGAAACAACAAGAGCGTAATCCACCCCTTCTTCCCGGGCCAGCTTTTTTAATTTTTTATAAAGTTTTTTGGAGGATATTTTCTTATCCGAACTTAGCTCTACCACAGAAGGAAGCAACTCTCCATAGCGGGAATGTCCATTAGATTGATGGCCCTTGCCAGGCAATACTGGCCTTCTACCCGAAAAAAGAGTTTTAAGTTTGCCATCCTTCACTAAATCCAGTTTTTTCGCAGGAACCCCTTCGTGATCTCTCAAATAATGTCCATGTAATCTTTTTCCCTGAAATTTATCCTGAGCTGGGATGTCTACGATTTGAATAAAATTGGGAAAATATTTTTTCCCAAGCAGGCCAGTTAAAAAATGTTGATTATTAACATCGCTTAAATATCCCCTAATCCTCCTCTGGGGATTCAGCAAAACGGAGGAAATAATTTGGGGAGCCGCTTTACTTTGAAAAAGCACAGGACCCCTGTAATAGTCAGATGCCTTGATGTTTGCCAATTGTTTTAACCGTTGGCTTATGGATAGCACATCCCGGGCAAAGGAATTAAGTCCATTTGGATTCAATCCCTCCCTGCTCGTGAAGCGGGAATAATCCCAAAGGGGGGCTCCATCCTGTCCCTGAGTAAGCAAGGCGGCCAATAAGGTATATTCCCCGAACTTTTGAATGTATTTACTCCCTTCGCTATCCACATAATAAAGCCTGGTATAATAACTGCGATAGCTGATTTTATCTTCCATTAAATGGGAATCCTTCAAAAGGCTTTTACTTATTTTTCGAAGTTTATCTTTTGCATTACTGCTATCATGGGCCATTAGAGGTTCCTCAGTAAAAAATACCTGGGCAGCCTGGGGAGTATTATCTTCATATACATAGGAGTTTTTTTTGTTACTGGCATAAGCCATTTTTTGTTGGTACTGCTGCAAGGCATTTTTATAGGCGGCATCTGTGGCTGCCCAGGCTGAATTTTTAACGGCTCCCGGATTTAAGTCCTGAGGTAAGGGCGCAAAAAAAGGCCTTTGATAATCAAAGTTACCCTGATAAAAATGATTGTCCTTTTTGTATTTGCCCACGGAAACTTCTGTTTTCAAAAAGCTTTCTTTGCCTTTTTTTTCGCTAATTAAAGCTCCATAGGAATACTCCAATTCATAGCTCTCAATTTCCCATATGAGATAAGAAATAAAATAAGGACGAATACTATCCTGGGAGGGCAGCTTTTCAAAAGAGCGTTGTAATTCTTCCTGAAGAGCCCTTAAAACTTTTGAACTATCTAAAGACTGATTAGCCGCAAATCCAGACAGAGTTGTCAGATACGTTGATACGTAAACTGCCATAAACATGTATAACTTTTTCATTTAAGCCCTCCCTTTATACTGGGAGGGTTCATATAGGGCAGTTTTTCCTGAGAGCCTGATTTTTTTTCAAACTCCAATTTTTGAAATAATAAGGAGGGAGAGATAGCTGAAACCGGAACCCAACCTGATTCAGCCCCGCAATATCCGTTAAACACATTGGAATCATCTCCGCTTAATAGTATTTGCTCCAGACTTACCAGAGGAGTACCCACCACATCCAGACCACGCACCACTTCGCTTGGCCTATCGTCCAGATATACCTTCCGTATAAAAAGAGGTTCCAGTTTAAAGCTTTGTGGGGATCTCCGGTCAGTTAGGGTATATCCCCCGGAAATATCTTCCACCACATATCCAAACTCCCTGCCTTCTTTTTTAAGGAGAGATTTTAAAGAATCCAACATTTGCGCCGCCTGAATGTTTTTATCGCTTTTGAAACGGGTAACTCCCATTCTGGCCACAATGTTTTTTCCCAAGTTAGCACGGCCATGTCCATTACTTTTTCCTCCGGGAAAAACTACGCTACGACTCTGTAAAAATCCTGTAAAAATCCCGGAGTCCACTATGCTTGCCTTTTGAGCCGGAACGGCTTCATCGTCTAGTTGATAGTGGCCGTTGAGTTCTATTCCTTTATGAATTTTTTCTCGCGGATCATCATAAATATGGAAGTTAGCTGGCAGAACTCTTTGGCCAATTTTATCTAAAAAGGTTTGCCCCTCTTCCTCATTTTTTTGACGGTGTCCCTCCACCCGGTGTCCAATAACTTCATGTACAAATACGGCTGCTGCTTGACTGGTCAACAGAACAGGACCCACATAAGGCTCCGCTACTTTAGCCTTTCGAAGGCTATCTAACTTGAGGGCCAATTGGTTAATCCATGTATTGAGAGAATCCTGGTAATCCTGGAGGGAACAGCTTCGGCAATAAAAATTTTTATCCAACCATAAGCGCATTCCATCTTCTGCCTGAGTTTCTGCGTAAATATTAAGGCTGGACAATCGTTCATGTTTGATGGCCCAACTTTCTGTACTCACGAAGCGCTTTGTCACTTGGCGTTTTTCCAGGCGAATGTAACTGGAATATATGTACGGGTATTGGGAAAAAGCCCGGCTCGCCTTTTGGACATTATCAAAAAAACCTTTTAAACTGTCCAGTTGGATACTATCCGGTTTGAGACCAAAACTTCCGGGCAGCAAAGCCTCCTTAGAAAAATCCTCTCCCCAGGACTTTAACTCCTGCTGCATATTTTGCTTGGCCCTCATTTGTTTTAGAGCCTCCTGCGCAGACCTGAATCCATAATCGCTAATGGAATTTATAATTTTGCGAAATGCCACTGGGCTAAAAGACAAGGGCAATTCTACATTTCGCACGCCATATGGATAGGCCAAATGGTAAGACTCCGAGCTAAAGTGATTGTTATCAAACTCGGGCCTACCCACCCGAATTTCAATATCTCCATGCCTGGTATTCCAGGCCCCCTTTTCCAATACGGCGCCCTTATTTACAAGTAACTTGTAGCCCGTGGAGTCGTGGCAACGGAAAGCCATAAAATAGGGTCTTGGCTGATACTGGCCTAATGCTTCAAAATTATCCTTTATGATGTTTTGGAATTCTGCTGTTAAGCTGTCCGGCAACATTTCGTTTTTTTCCGATTTGGGATGGCCAGACCATAGCGGAAGTATAAAAACCAGCCCCCCCCAACAAAAAGAACTCTTTATTACTTTTGACAATATTCGAATACTCGGCCCCGTGGATAAAAATTCATGTTCTTTTTCTGCCCCCTTTCGAAGGAAAAAAGCTTTTTTAAATGAAAATAAATTCATTTAAAAACGGCCTTTTTCATACAGAATATAGGTTTTTTGATATTTATGGCCTATTTTTAAATATAAAAAGGATGAAAACAATTGAACCAGGGGTAGCAAAAGCTATATTTTTGGGAGTGTTTCAAATGTAATTTATAAGCAAAGAAAATAATTTCAGTTCCCTTTTTTAAAAATTATTTAATAAATTTAGAAGTTATACCCCCCCCTTTGAACTGCCTGTCCCCCCTTCCCTGTGGCAGAACGGTACCCCCGTTTAAGGGGCGGGGTCCCATATTAAGGCGCACTTTTTTTTAATTTTGAAACACAAAAATTGATGTTTGCGACTCTATACAAGTCCCGAGGGCAATTTTATACTTAAAATGGCCTTAAACTGCTTCCCATAATAAATAACATTAGATAGAATCCCGGAACCCGGATAGAAAACCAAACCCACTTATTCCATTTGTAAGCCGAATAACCAACTAAAAGGGAATGTCCAATCAGCCACCAGGGCAAATTGATGTTAATACTGTTAAGTAGCGCTTTTATCATGGTTTCATTCAATATGGGCTGCATTTGAATAAGGCTATCATAGCCTATATATTTTTCCACCATATCTATAAAAAGGTTTTTATGAAATACATAGTTGGCAATTAACAAAACTATTGCAAAAACCGTATTCACTACGGCACTTTGAATCTTAAAATAAACATCATTTTTTAGTTTAAGAGAAAGGATTACAAAGAGGACCAATATTCCCAAGCTTAAAAAGCTTAGGTAATCCAAAGCGCCAAACTTTATAAAACTAAATGCGATTTCCCCTACCCCCAAAGCCAAGGCGCCATACAAGGCGGTAGTTTTTTTCGTAAAGGAATCTAAAACAACAAATGCTACAATTGGCAAAATGCCCAACCATAACATTGAGCTACTCATGAATAGTGTTTACCCACAATTTCGTTAATTTGCAGCAAGCCTTCAAAAAAATGATCCGAAAATTGATAATTAGAAAATTTATGACTAATTCTGGCAATCTGAATTTCAATTTCCATGGGCAATTCAATAATAAAATTTTGATTTTGGGGAGTTAAACTGCCCTCGGCCAGACACAAACTTGGCTGGGAAAGGCTATAGAACATTCTGCAAGGCATGGGTCTTGATTTGTAACTGCCACAGGCCCCTTCGGTTGTTAAAAAAGGGCAGGGCAATTGAAGTTTTAAATAATTAAAAAGAGCCTCATCTTCTTCGCTGGTAAAGCCTTTAGAGGCTTTTTGAAAACTTTGAACCCTTTGGTATAAGCGGGTTAAGAGACGAGAATAATTGGGCTTATTAATCCAACGGTGAGTTAAATAAATCAACTCAAAGGGTTCAACACTAGATACATAGTGGCTACAGCAGTTAGAGCAACTTTTTTCACATTTAGGCTCCACTTTGGAATCAAGAATCCATTGATTCAGATAATGGTCGTAGGTCTGGTAAATTTTTGGAAGATAGGTATTGATTTTATTGAGGCAATTTTGAAATGAATTTTTATCTTCCAAATCCAACTTGCCCGGACCCAAAGATTCAAAAAAATCGTGAAACAGAGAAAACAGTTCATTTTCATGCTGGGTCAATTCGTCGCTAATGCTAATTGGACTGGGAGATAATTGGGTCTTTTCCATGTGCTTTTGAAAAAAATTTAAAATTTTCCAGCATATTTCCAGGGCTAAAATCTTGTGTCTTTTTTCCTTGACTTTTTTGCGATTCTACAGGATTCTCAAGTATACGTAAAATCTGGAGATCCCATGGCAAAAAAGCGTTTTTCGTCAAAATGGATTTTAGGGCTTAGTGCTCTTTTTATTTATAGCTGTAACGTGTTTAACCCCAGTGGTGATGGCGATTTACCCGAATCAGCCGAGGGCCGGGTATCCGTGGGACAAAGCCATTTGCAGAACCAAAAATGGGACGAAGCCATAGAAGCTTTTAGCAAAGCCATTGAGAAAGACAGTACCAACTCTTTTGCCTACTATGGCTACTCAAAGGCTGTTCGCTTTAAATACGATTTAAATGGGCTTTCTCTTTCTGAAGAACTTACAGGAGCCACTGAGGGAGGCACTACAGGGCAGGTTCCCTTTGTAAGTGCTTCAAATGAAGAACTCAATGTATACCTTGCAGCCACCAGCAGACTAAAACCTGTTCTGAGCAAGCTGGTAAAAAGAGATTCACTCACCCGCCTTTGGAGAAGGTCCAATGAAAATCCCATTAATTACGATAAAATTACAGATGCTCAGGTTAGTTGGATTAATAATTATCTGGAGCAGGCCAAAACAGACCCCACAAAGTACAAAGTGGCTGAATTTCCTCTGATGGATGGAGTGATTAATTACGAAAAAATAACTCCCGATCTAACCCTAATTTTGCTGGTCCACACCTTTGTGGGTTTAAAAGACCTCAACAATGACGGTATTATTAACGAGGATGACAACCTTGATCTGGTGGAAAATGTTCTCTCCATTTTAGATTCTGGACTGTCCGCAGAAAATTTACAGGAAAATGTGGGTAAATTAGTAAACGATCCGGAAACAGCAGAAGATGTTAATAATTTAATCGACAAAATCTCCAGCGGTACGGAAGACATAAGTACCATGCTAAGCCTTGCAGGTGATTTAGGAGCCGACGTTGGCGGAGGCACAGACACTACAGGTGGAGCTGGAGAGGAACTCACAGGAGAGGTACAGGAAACTATTGCGAGCCTGGGAAACACCATCGTTTTCTACAAATTTAATGACCTTATTGATAATGATGGAGATGGTTGCGTGGATGAAGAAGCCTTCGACCAAGTGGACAACGATGGAGACGGCTTAATTGATGAGGATGCCACCACATTTAAAAATTATATCGCTGTTCCTGGAGTCAAAGATACAGTATCTGTTATTACAGATAACCTATTGAAAGATCCCAGTCAATCAGGCGGAAACATTTTGGCAATCAGCGAACCAGATATTTTCGCAAACTATAAAGGTGGTGAAATTGATTTTGGGGATGCCAATTTTTGGGTAAGTGATACCATCGCCAATGAAATTCGTTTCAAAGTTGTAAATGAAATTACCAAGGGATTAACCCCGCCTTATAACAATTTGAGCGATGACGATTATAACTATCTGAAAACCAATATTGGCGGTTGCTGGAAATACTATTAAGGGGCTGCCATGAATTATCAAATTAAAAGTAAAGTTTTAAAACCGGACAACAGGAGAAGTTCCATGTATACAAGCAGCACATTGAAGCTTGGTGCAGCCCTCATGTTAATATTGGCTCTGGCCATGCCAGGGCAAAGTAAAACCAAGGGGCCCGAACACCGTACCTTGCGCCCTTTGGGCATGGGAAATGCTTTTGTTGCCGTAGTAGACGATAAAGACGCTTTGCACTACAACCCTGCCGGCCTAAATCTTCTTGGCAGGCTTGGAAATAAAAAACGCCGTCCCGAAATGGGCTTTTACCCTTCCGATTACATCGATATGCATATGAACTTTTTAGGCCTGGGTCTTCCTCTGGGAACTGCTCTGGATGTATACCAGGTTTACCAAAATCACGACAGCACTTTTACCAATGCCTCTTTAGAAGCTCTCCAGGATGACTCCACTTTGATAACAGATTTGGTGGTTTTTGATAGACAGCCCATACCCTTTGCCGTACTTTCTGGAGGTGAACTGGCCTTTCACAATTTTGGAATGTCCTATTGGGCGGATGTTCGTGTTTCTCCTTATCTGGATGTTGGCGTCATATTGCCACAAGCCGGATTTGAAAGGATTCAGGCCGACGTAGCTGGTGAAATCGGGTTAGCCCATTCTTTTATGCACGACAGATTAGCAATAGGTGTAGCCTATAGAATGGCCAGGCGTGTGGTTATAAAAAATGTGCAAATTTCGTTAGCCGACATTCCTAACATCAATGATATTGTCCAGGATACTGTTGAAGCCCGTCTGGAATTACTACAGGATGTCAGTCGCATCGGCCACGGCTTTGACTTCGGCGTGCTTTGGCAACAGACCCGAGAGTTACGATTTGGTGCGGTTTTGCAAAATGCTTTTATGAAACTTAATAACGAAGCTGTTATTCCCGAACTCACCATGGGTCTTGTATATTCGCCCCGCATACTGCAAAATAATTTTCGCTGGAAACGCAAAATCAATTTTGCTCTGGATTACGAAGATGCCCTCAATGATGAAAGAGGTTATAAATGGACCAGCAAAATTAATGCAGGTATGGAATGGGAACAAACCCTTATCCCTTACATTATTAAAGGCCGGCTTTCCGGCGGTGTAAAAGGCGGTTACCCGACCTTTGGCGTGGGAGGCACCCTGTTTACGCTTCTGCATTTTGAATTTGCCACCTGGGCCGATGAAATTGGCTATTACACCGGACAACAAGAAGACAGGTACTATGTTATGAACTTTGGCATCGGATTTTAAAGTTTTTTTCCTACCTCTCGAAAGCCCCCTTCCCAGGAAGGGGGCTTTTTTATTGGCCCCTGTTTTTTATCGGGCAAGCCCAGGGATTTATTGTTAGACAAAAAAAATGCCCGGCAAAGCCGGGCACTTAAAATTGAATTGAGAATAGAATTACTTGATTCGATACATTTCGATTCTTCTATTTTCCTCACGACCAGAGGCTGACCTGTTAGAAGCAATGGGCTTGCTTTCACCCATTCCCACAGCTTTCATGCGCTTGGCAGCAATGCCTTTGGAAACAAAGTAATTCACCACAGACTGGGCTCGTTTTTCAGATAACTTCTGGTTTGTCTTTTCGCTCCCCACATTATCCGTATGCCCTCTGATTTCAATTTCCACCTCAGGATAGGCCTTAAGTTGCTCAACAACGCCATCCAATACTTGGTTAGATTCAAAGGTGAGTTCTGCAGAGCCCGTTTTAAAGTTAACGCCTCTTAATACAACGTTAACGATTTCTTTAACCTTTGGTTTGTCATCTGGACAACCATCATCGTCATCAATTCCATTAACGACTTCAGGCTGGTTTGGACATTTATCCTTAGCATCTACAATACCATCGGAATCGTTATCGATTTCAGGACAGCCATCTTCATCCTGGTAACCATCAATATCTTCTGCTACCATGGGGCATTTGTCATTGGCATCTTCCACGCCATCTTTGTCATTGTCGCTTTCAGGGCAACCATCGGCATCTTCAAACCCATCTGGATCTTCCGCAATCATAGGACAACCGTCTTTTACGTCTGGAACCCCGTCTGAGTCGTTGTCAAAGTCAGGACAACCGTCATCATCTTCGTGGCCATCCAAATCTTCAGGCTTTAAAGGGCAAGCATCCCTTTCGTCGGCAATATGATCTTCATCGTTATCTAAGTCAGGACAGCCGTCCCCATCTTTAAAATTATCTTTATCTTCAGGTTGGTCGGGGCAGGCGTCTCTTTTGTTTACAATGCCATCTTTATCATCGTCCTGAGGAATCAGCCAACCATTCCAGGTGATGCCCATAAACACTTCCCAATCCACATTAGCCCGCACATTATAATTAGCTGCACCGGCTGGGTTATCAGAGTTGTTGTAGACATTTGGAATACCCTGGTCGTTAATGGCATGAGTCAAACCAAAATGCAAATCAATTCCCACAGGAGAGTGCAATATGGGGGCAATGGAAATAGTGGTTGGCTCTGTGGTAAATTCCTTAGCGCTATTTAGGTTATCAAAGCGGGTTTCATGAGAAAATTCCAAAAAAGCGCTTAAAAAGCCATTCATCCGGTACTCCCAACCCAATGAATAATAAAGCACATCGTCCACATCTGTGGCGAAAGTTTTCCGTACCCCGATGTTTTTATGCCATTTTAATTGAAAATTAGGAGCCAGCTCGCCAAAATCTGTAGTTATAGCAAGGCCGTATTTAATACCCAACTCCCTATATCCGAAGGCAGATGACTTTTCGTTGCGGGCAGTGCTGAAGTATTCAATTTCTCTGGGGATAACACCGTGGCCTCTTTCGGCACTTCCAAAATTTCCTCCGAAAACAAAAGCCGCGTCCACAATATGTTTGGCTGCAAAATAAGGAATTTGAAATTTAGCCTGGTAACGAAAATCTCCAATTTGAAGTTGATCTGTCCCTGAAAGACCAGAAACGGGAGCATCGTCCATGTAAATGGGAAGCACAATGCTGAGGTCCAGATAGTTGCTTAAACCCACTGACAAAAAGGGATAATTGCTAAAGGAGTTAAGGCTACCTCCTGTGTAATTATAGGTGGCGCTATTAGTAACAAACCTACCATCATTAGTTAGAACGGCTTCATCGGTGGATACCCTTCCATTTATACCTAAGCCCATGTTGCCATGCCCCAGGGATTTTGCAGAAAGGGTTTTTCTAAGGCCAGGCATTCCCTCGCGATTTAAGCCATAGCCAAAATTTACCAGAATGGCTAATACCAAAAATAGTTTTCCCGTGTTTTTTCCAAAACTCAATGCTCGCCTATTCATAATGACCCCGAAAATTGATATTGAAGTAAAATTTCCCTAAAAGCTGGGATAAAAGTATAAAAATGTAGAGACATTTTGGAAATTTTATCCTGCCTAACAGTTAAATTAGATTTTGGGACAATCCCAAGTTAAAACTAAAGATTTTATGCATCATTCTCCAAAAGAAATTTGGCTTTCCCGGACTACTTCAACTATGGAAGTGGCTAAAAAAGAGGTAAAAGACAGCCCACATTTATTGGTGGTGGCCAAAATGCAATCCCAGGCAAGGGGCACAAAGGGACGACAGTGGTTATGCGAACCCGGAAATCTGTTTATGACCGTGGCTATTCATGCCCAAATAATTAAGGAAGCTTCCCTTCTTCCTGTTTACGCGGGCCTTTCCATTTTTAAGGCCAGCCAGCACTTCTTACCTCCCCTATCCAAGAGAAAGATAAAATTAAAGTGGCCTAACGATTTGATTGTGGAAGAAAAAAAAGCAGGTGGAATTCTCATCGAATCAGAAGTCCCCTATTTTTTTGTGGGCATAGGAATTAATATCAAGTCCGCCCCCAAAGTGGGTGATGGAGGGCGCCGGTCCTGCTGCCTAGCGGAGTATGGGATGGATATTACCCATCGCATGGAATACGCCAGATACATTTATTCCGAACTGATACATTGGGCCAGCCATTTACATCAAAGGGAAGATGTTATAAAACATTATCGGGATGCCCTGGACTGGAAAAGCGCGCTTTATACTCGCGAAACAAATCAAAAAGCTTATTGGCCCCTTAGCATAGACAAGTGGGGCCAGCTAAAAGCCAGAGATGAGGTTGGAAATATAAGAATGTTCAGTTCGGAATATTTTTTTTAGAGGTTTAGCCCCCCACAAATTCCTTAACGAAATCATCCGTAGTATCATTTTTTTCCATGGCTTGAATAGCCGCTTGAACCTGATTGGCTTCAGACATGGTGGACAGATATCTGCGGAACTTTAAAGAAGCCCTGTAATAACTTTCGGGCATAATTAATTCTTCCCGACGGGTTCCGCTCATGTTAATGTCCATTGCCGGCCAAATGCGTTTTTCCGCTATTTTCCGATTGAGTACAAGTTCCATGTTACCGGTACCTTTAAACTCCTGGAAAATAACTTCATCCATTTGAGAGCCTGTTTGTATAAGAGCGGTGGCGATAATGGTTAAACTGCCACCTTCTTCCAATTTACGGGCCGCACCAAAAAACTTTTTGGGCTCTTGCAGGGCCTGCGCATCCACACCGCCAGAAAGAGTACGCCCGGAAGACTTCAGTTGGTTGTTAAAAGCACGGGCCATTCTGGTTATGGAATCCAGCAAAATAACAACATCTTTGCCCTGCTCTGCTCTGCGCTGGGCTATTTCAATAACCATTCTGGATAACGACAAATGTTCATCTATGGGTTTATCCAAGCAAGAGGCGAAAACGGTAGCGTTTACTCTACGGGACAGATGAGTAACTTCCTCGGGACGTTCGTCAATGAGTAACAAAAAGGCTTCCACCTCTGGATGATTGGCTGTAATGCCGTTTACAATTTTTTCCATTAAAACAGTTTTTCCAGAACGAGGAGGAGCAACAATCAAAGCCCTTTGTCCCCTGCCAATAGGAGTCATGAGCTCCATCAAGCACATGGATTTATCAAAGTCCTTGGGAGTGGAAAGCTTTAAAAATTCATAAGGATTTACACTGGTTAAATCCTGAAAATGAGGAACTTCTTTCCAGTCTTTTACCGGCCCGCCTTCAATTTCCATAATTTTTGTGACGACTTTACCGGGGTTGTTTTTGCGATTTCGAGTTTCACACTTTAAATTTAAACCTGTTCGCAATCCCCAGCTGTCGATAAAATCACGGGGGACCATGGTTTCATTAGGTTGAGGAAAAAAGCTGAATTCGTTTGTGCGCAAATGGCCAATTCTGTTGTCCCCAATAGCCAAATAGCCAGTTTCAATTACAATGGGAGATTCAGGATCATAAGCTCCCATATTTTCATGGCCGCCATTTTCACCTTTGTTTTTCTTCTTAATAATCTTGTTGTTGAGCTTATTAATCTGGGAACGTCTTTTTCTGCGACGAATACTCTCATTGGAATCGTGAGTTACTGAAGATAAATTCTTCAGCTTTTTTTGCATTTCGTAATTTTTTTTCTGAAACTTGTTCCGCTTATCGCCATTCTGGTTGCCTGAATTATGTTGGCGATTTTGATTGGGGTTATTCTCGCCGTTTCTCTGGCCATTTTGCTCTGCCCCATTTTTATTTTGCCCAGAATTCTGGGGATTTTTTTTCTCTGCAGGTTCTGCTTGTTTATTTTCCATTTTGTTTTCCACTGTAACATTTTCAGATGTAGACATGGATTTCCTCTGTAATAGAATGAATGTTATTTATTTATGGTAAGATCCGAACATGTATATGGGACTATGAAAAATTTAAGAGCCCAAAATCATGTTATATCTAGCAAAAAGCTCCAAAAATAGAACTTAACTTTTGATTGGAATATCAAATCCAAGCGGTAATTTTATTACTTGGGATGGCTTTGACTACCTCAAAGAATAACAAATTGTGTTACCTTTTCCAATAATATACAATAAATAGTGCCCCAATCAAGAAATTAATGGCAAATTAGCGTTTTTTTCCTCTAGGACCTATAAAATGGGGCTAGCGAGGGTTGTAATTGTTCATAATAGCAAGAATAAGCGCTAAACAGGCCATAATAACACCACCCACAATAACCTGCTCTTTATGGTTAAATTCATGCTGCACTATATCGGATGAATCCGATTTCGCTTCAGTAGTTTTAAGGCTATCGCTCCCTGAACTTGCATAAGCAAAGGATACGCCAGAAATGTCACTTTCCGAAAGGCTTATGTTATTATTCTTGCCATGTATATGCAAATGAGACACAAAGAAAAGAAACAGCAACATCATAGGGGACGATAAAATTCGGCGCAGCATTTGTTACCCGGTGCTATGCCGTTAATTTCTCTTTAAGGATTTTATTTAAGGCCGCGGGGTCGGCTTTGCCTTGGGTGGCTTTCATGATCTGGCCCACAAAAAAACCTAAAACTTTTTCTTTTCCCGCGCGGTACTCTTCCACTTGTTTGGGGTTTTTGTCGATAACATCCACCACCATTTTTTCCAAGGCGCCGCTGTCGGACACCACTTTAAGCCCTTTCTTTTCAATTATATCTAAAGGTGAGTCGCCGCTGTCCAATACATCCTGAAAAACCTGTTTAGCAATGCGCCCGCTTATTTCGCCCTTTTCGATACATAACAAAAGTTCCGCCAGATAATCAGGGCTAACCTTAATATCCTGAATGCTCACTCCCCCCTCATTGAGAACCCGCATGACCTCTCCCATCACCCAGTTGGCCGCTGATTTGGCGTTGGCTCCTTTTTTACAGACTTCCTCAAAATAATCCGATACATTTTTTTCCTTAGTGAGGACATCGGAATCGTATTCGGAAAGCCCCAGGTTTTCCCTATATCGCTGGGTGCGGGCGTCCGGAAGTTCGGGAAGCGTTTTTCGCTGGATTTCAATAAAAACATCGTCCACAGAACTCAATCGGATTAAGTCCGGCTCAGGAAAATAGCGGTAGTCTTCGGCTTCTTCCTTACTGCGCATCACCACCGTTTTGCCCGTGTTGGGATCAAATCTCTTTGTGACCTGGGCAACCGTTTCACCCCTATCCAACTGAATGGTTTGCAGGCTTATTTCGGCTTCCAAAGCTTTTTCGATGTTATTAAAACTGTTCATGTTTTTCATTTCCACTTTTTGGCCGAATGGGGCATCCGGGGATTTGCGGAGCGATACATTAACATCGCAGCGAAGATTCCCTTTTTCCATATCCGCATCGGAAATACCCAAATACTGAAGTATCTGGCGGACTTTTTCCAGGAAAAGAGAAGCTTCTTTAGGAGATTTTAAATCGGGCTCGGAAACAATTTCGCAAAGGGGAGTTCCGCAGCGGTTCGCGTCAAATAGAGATTCATCAGGAGATAAATCGTGGATAAGCTTTCCTGCATCTTCTTCCATATGGATTCGGGTCAGGCCGATTTTGACAGGGCCTCTTTCAGGGGATTGGATTTCCAGATAACCGTTTTTGCAAATGGGTTGATCGTAAACGGGCGATCCTCCCTGCTGGGTAATTTGATAGCCTTTGGGCAAGTCGGGATAAAAATAATTTTTGCGGGTCCACATGGCCTGGTGGTTGATTTCGCAATTGGTGGCAAGGCCCAATTTAACCGCATAAGCTACGGCCTTTTCATTGGGCACGGGAAGCACTCCCGGCATCCCTAAGCAAACGGGGCATACATTGCGATTGGGCTCTTCGCCAAAGCTCACCGGGCAGCTGCAAAACATTTTGGTTTGGGTGGATAGCTGGGCGTGGACCTCGAGGCCAATCACAACATCATAATTTGACATTTAAAATCTCCTTTTAGACAGCCCTAAAATTAACAAAAAATTGAGGGTACAGGGCGGTAGCTGGACGAGATTGGGCAATTGGATTAAATTAGCTCCCCATGTCATCTTTACCCGCAAACCTGCCCAGCTATGAACTCAAGCGACGTCTCATTGCTTCCAGCGACGTGGAAAATTTATTCCATCTTCAGGTCGTACACAAAGAAGGATTGCCGGAGCTGGCTGATTCGGAATTTGAAAAAGGAAAAGCGAAACCATCCTTTTTTTTCCCTGAAGCCAAAGAGTTGGAAATTGAGATTGGTTGCGGAAAGGGAAATTTCAGCGCGGAATACGGAGAAAAAAATCCTCATAAGCGCATTTTAGGCATTGATCACGAGGCTTCCATTGCCTTTTATGCCGCCAATCGCATTCTCAAAAAAAAGCTATCCAATGTGAAAATTATTTATGGCGATGCTTTTTATCTGTTCCGGGATTTTTTGCCCGAAAACTCCGTGAGCGCCTTCCACATGTATTTTCCCGATCCCTGGCCCAAAAAAAGGCACCACAAGCGCCGCCTTTTTAAAGGGGATTTTTTAAAAGAGGTACGGCGTGTAGCCAAGCCAGGGGCTCATTTTTACTGGGGAACTGACTTTAAGGGCTACCACGAAGAAGCCCTGGAAATCGGCTCTCAATTTGACTGGTTCCAAATTTTGGAAAAAGAAGCCGCCCCAACTCAGGGAATTTGCACCAATTTTGAGAAAAAGTATTTGAAAGAAGGACGTCCCATATATCGCAGCCTTTTTCAAGTCCAGAAATAGAAGCTCGCGATGGTTCGAATGGCTTTTACCTGGCCAGAACTACCCCTTACTTGGTATACTGTTTATAACCTAGCTTGCCGGGCCTTAAAAGGTTTTTAATTAAAATGACGCGCACCAAACTACTTTCTCCATTTATTGAGTATTTAAGCGATGCGGATTGGAATGTTCGCATTAAAAAGCTCATGTTTTTAGCGTTAAGCCTCATATCACTGGCTATTATTATAACTCTGTTGCTTTTTATGGGGCGCTTTTACGATAGCTGGATGCTGACTGCTGTGGCGGGCACCGGAATTATTGTTTTCAGCAATTTAGTTTATGCCCTGGTAAGCGACAGGCTAATGCCCTCCCTGATTATTGCCAATGCCACCATGGCCCTTTTAACCATTTATGTGTTTTACCGAGGCAGTTCCTATTCCGGACATGCCCTATGGGCTTTTGCATATGTGGGTATATATTATTTCAGTTTCGGGAATAAAGTTGGCATTTGGGTGGGCATTGCTTATGCGGCCATTTTGGGAGTTATAAGTTTGGGTGGTTTATTCGCTCAGCCTGACGCCTATCCCCATGATTTTTTGTTGCGCTTTTTTTTAGTGGTTGCCGTTCTCAACATATATATGTTTATGACACAAAGGATGTTCCAACACTGGTATCAAAAGCTTATCGCCAGCAATATCCAGCTTGCGGAAGAAAAACTCAGGGCCAATCAGGCCGCCCAAATCAAAAGCGAGTTTTTAGCCAACATGAGTCATGAAATCAGAACTCCCATGAACGGCGTTTTAGGAATGCTTGATTTGCTCCAATCAGAAGATTTAAACCCAAGCCAAAAAGAGAATTTAGAAGTAGCTTATGCCTCAGGGAAAAACCTGCTCCAGATTATCAATGACATATTGGACTATTCCAAACTTGAATCCGGAAAGCTGGTTTTGGAACAAAACGTATTCTCTCTTCCCAGGGCCATAAACTCCCTTCTCAGCATTGTAAAACCTCTTGCCGAAGAAAAAAACATAGAGCTAATTAACAAAGTCCATGAGGATGTTCCCCAGTGGGTAATTGGAGATTCCACCCGGCTCCAGCAGGTATTGCTCAACCTATTAAACAATGCCATAAAATTTACCCAGGAGGGAAGTGTTTGCCTTAGAGTGCAAACCCAAAGACTGGCCCAAAATGAAGTGAAGCTCCACTTCGAGGTTTCTGATACTGGCATTGGCATGGCTCCCCAAACTCTGGAAAAAATATTCGACCGTTTTGTGCAGGCCGACGGTTCCACCACCAGGAAATACGGTGGATCTGGACTGGGCTTATCCATTTCCCAAAATTTACTGGAATGTATGGGTTCCAAATTGCAAATGGACAGTCGGGAAGGCTTTGGAACCAAAGCAAAATTTCATTTAGTTGTGCCGTTAGGACAGGCGCCAACAGCTACTGAAAGCGAGAAAAAACATTTTACTCCTCCAGCAGATTTAAAAATTTTAGTGGTGGAGGACAACTTTCTCAACATGAAAGTAATTCAAAAAATATTGGATTATTTACAAATGTCCTATTCCATCGCCCAAAATGGAAAGGAAGCTGTGGAAAAATTTTCAGAAGCTGAATTTCAACTGATATTAATGGACTGCCAAATGCCGGTTATGGATGGCTACGAGGCCGCCCAAAAAATTCGGGAAATGGAATCCATGCGTGAGGGGAAAAGCAAATGCCGAATTGTGGCCATGACGGCCAATGTATTGCGGGAAGATCTGGAAAGATGCCTGGATTGCGGGATGGATGATTTCCTTTTAAAGCCCCTTCGGAGAAAAGATGTGGAAAACTGCCTTTTGGGGCAACCTTCCACAGTGCGAAACTTTACAACTAAGAGCCTATCACAATAAACTCCGATGGGGGAAAACCCTTTATCTCAGGGCTGGTTGAGCTCTATAAAGGAGTGAGTGTAAGTACCTAAGCTCAAATGCCCTTCGTTAAATGTTTTCTCCCGTCCTGAACGCTGAATTTAAACCCTAATTAATGACAGTTCCAAAGTACCCGTTTGAAAAAACATTGATGGAGAATGTTTAAATTTGGATACCAACATCCATCTGATTTTGAAAATGGGTGCTTTGGACAGTAGTTATAAAAGAGGGAGCCATCAGGTTTTTAAGAGGTTTCTTGGCAAGATTAAAATGTTGTTAGAAATCTTAATAAACTCCGGTCGGGGAAAAATTTTTATCTCAGTGCTGGTTGAACTCTATAAAGGAGTGAGTGTAAGTACCTAAGCTCAAATGCCCTTTGTTAAATATTTTTCTCCCGTCCTGAGCACTGAAATTAATCTGAATCTGGAAAGGTTAATGTAGGGACTATAAATGCTGTGTGTTTATGAATATTCCGGCCAAATAGCTCCGCATTTGAATCCAATACTAATTAATGACAGTTCCAAAGTGCCCATTTGAAAAAACATTGATGGAGAAAGTTTAAATTTGGATGCTAACATCCATCTGATTTTTGAAAATGGGTGCTTTGGACAGCAATTATAAAAGTGGGCTTTGTGCTGTCATTTTGTAGCCAGACACAGCGCGAATGTTAAATAAATACCACAGGCTCCTAGCCAATCTTAAAAATTTTATCCCTCCAAAGACCCATGGATTTTTTCCATCTTAAAGTTCTTAAATTTTTGGAGAGCTGGGTTTTGTGCCAATGTATCCATTGGGCATAATAGGGATATTGCCTTTCCCGTTTTTTAAAATCAGCACCGTGGACCACACGCCTACCATTTACCACTTTTGGAGGCAAAGCAGCATGGAGGCACTCATGGTAAACAACCCCGCCTAATATTTCCCGGCTTACATTTTTGGCATTGTATCCCTGGCTTATGGTTATCAGGTGATAGGAATTGCCCTCTGGGTCTTTTTGCAGAGAGTGAGTGCTGAGCCCGCCGATTTTAGGAGACCAGGTTATCTTAACGGCCAATTCAGAATTAAAAAAATTTTTATTTATCTCTTGAAAGATGTCCCGTAAGTCATGGGCCACACCTACCGGGTTTAATTTGCGCAATTTTCCCTTGGGCTTTTTTTTCCAGCGCAGCAATATGTCTTTTTGAGACTGGCTCAAACTATACATATTGAGTCCGGATAGTTCAGGATTTTCCAAAAAGGCCCTGACCTCCCCTTCCCAGGTTTTTCGCTGGGTCCTATGGGTTTTGCTCCATTTTCTCTTGGGCTGTTGCATTAACATGGCCCAATTCAAAAGACTTTTTTTAACCGCTGGCGGCGACAATTCCAAAATGGCGGGAACCGTCAGTTGGCAGTTTTTTTTTCGGGAGGAAAACTGAATATACCAGCCGCTTTTAAGGCGGGCGCTTAATTTTACATGGATATGAGAAGGGAAAAGATCTTTAAACTCCCATAGCTCCGGGGAACTGGCGGGATCTGGAACAGGCTGCGGAGCTCTGGCTGCGGAAAACATATCCAGTTGCTCTAGCATACGGAAAGATAACCCCCGAGGCCCCGTTAAGACCCGGACAACAATTTTTTAATGTTTAACAGTTCGTTTTTAAGGAGTTCGATTATTTGGGATTGTTTTTCAATTTTAGATTGCAGATCTTTAATTTGCTTATCTTTTTGCTCCAGCTGGGCATCGTTCGCCACTGGCTTGGGAGTATCTGTAATATCACTTAGCAGGTTAAGCTGGCCTTCCAACTCCTTGTGATCGGATTCCATTATTTTCTTTTTGGCGCCCTGGATGGTATAAAGTTCGGAATACAAAAGGTGCTTGATGTATTTGATTATCTGTATATCTTTATCCCGGAACTGCCGGTTGCCTGCCCTGTTCTTCCGGGGACGGAGCTTGGGAAATTCAGATTCCCAGTAACGCAGCACATGTTGCTCCAGGCCAGTCATTTTAGCTACTTCGGAAATGGAGTGGTACATTTTTTTAGGAGGAGCTTTGGTTGCCATGAGGTTTTTCATTTAAACTGACTCCGGGTTTTAAATCGGTTTTCCGTTCCATTTTTGAGGCGGATTAAGTTGGAACGGTGTCTGTAAATTACAAAAGCGGCAAGCCCCAGGGTAAGACCTGCTACCAATGGAGTGGTGCGCTCTGATAGCATTTCTAAACCAGCTAGGGTTGCTATGGCAAGGGCGGCACAAATAGAAGCCAAGCTCACATAACCGGACCACCACAAGACAATTCCCCACAGAGCAAAAGACCCAAGCGCGCTAAAGGGCAATAGTAGAAGGAACACGCCTAAAGCGGTTAAAACTCCTTTGCCACCGCGAAACGCGCCAAAGCAAGTAAAGGAATGGCCGAGAATACTCACAAGGCCGCAAACCATGGCAAAGTTGGTAGGAAGCATTGCGGATTGGGATGCTGAAAGACCGAGGTAGGCTGCAAGCATTCCTTTTCCTAAATCCACAACCGCTACAGGTACTGCAGCTTTGATTCCCAATACCCTGAAAATGTTGGTAAGCCCAGAATTTTTACTGCCAAATTCCCGGATATCTTTTTTATAAAAAATTTTGGATATCCAAAGAGCTGAGGGAATGGCACCCAGCAGGTAAGAGAAAATGATTGTCGAAACAAGGTTGCTCATATTGAATTTAAGCCCAGAAGCTAATCTTCCTCCACTTCTTCAATTTCCCTTTGGCCCAGATATTCAAATACGCCCTCACTGAAAGCTCTTAAATCTTCATCTGTTCGTAACTTAAGGTTTCTTCTGAAATAAATTTTTAAGGGGGTGCCCGCCAATTCAAATCTTTCATAAGCTGAATTTTTTAAGTAACGGATGTAGGAGTCCAACAACAAATCCGGTCGCCCACATTGAATGGCCAATGCCGGAGGATTTATCATTACCTGGCAACATTTATCCAAGCGCACGGGTCCTTTATAGGAATGGGGGTGAGGATTTTTGGAAATGCATTCCTGAAAATATTCCACCACATTGTCTCGCCCTAAAACCCGGGACAAATTGAGTTTAACCTTTACAACTTCATCTAAAACCCTTTGCACCCGTTTTCCACTTTTGGCGCTGATGGATAAAATTGGGACCCATTTTAGTTCGGGAACTCTATTGTATAATTCCTTTACTAAATTATCGTAAGTCTTTGAATCTACTTCAATTAAATCCCATTTATTAAGAACTAGTACAAGGCCTTTTCCCTGCTCCTGGGCCATTTCCATTATTTTTAAATCCTGAATTTCCAAGCCCCGTTCCGCATCCACCATAAGCACGCACACATCGCTGCGGCGAATAGACTCCGTAGCTCGCATATTGCTGAAAATTTCCACTTCATCTTTTACCGAACGTTTTTTTCTAAAGCCGGCCGTATCGGTGATTAAAAATTTCTGCCCCTGATATTCCAAATTAGCGTCAATAGAATCCCGGGTAGTGCCAGCGATATCGGTAACAATAGCTTTGTACTCCCCTACCAATTGATTCAGCAGAGTACTTTTCCCAGAATTTGGCCTACCTAAGATAGCTATTTTTATAGTGTTATAATCATCTTCATCATAACGTACACGAGGTAGGCTTTCCGCAATTTCATCTAATATTTCAGCCACTCCCATGCCATTTTTTGCACTAATGCTGCGGGGTTCCCCGAGGCCCAAACGCCAAAACTCGTGGACATCCTGTTGCACAGAGGTCGACTCGGATTTGTTTACACAAAGCACCGTGGGCTTGTCGTATTTTTGCACCATCTTGGCAAAGCGTAAGTCTTCTTCCACAGCGCCAGACTTTCCATCCACCACAAACAAAACCAAAGAAGCCTCGTCCAAGGCGGCCTGAATTCTATCCTTCACAAGGCCATTTAGAATATCCTGAACGTCTGGGATAAAGCCCCCCGTATCCACCAATTCAAAATACTTGTTGTTCCATTCCACCATTTGGTAGTGGAGATCTCTGGTGACCCCTTCTCTATCGGATACAACAGCCGCCCGTCGTTTTAGGATACGATTAAACAAACTGGACTTGCCCACGTTGGCACGCCCCACTATAACCACTTTATGTAAGTTCACCTACCAAATTAAGATTATTATTAAGTTATTTTCAAACAGGGCTTTAGAAGAATATTTTAAACCATAATCAAACAACTCTTTTGAAATCTTGCTTCTAGTTTTGGACAAAAAAAAGAGGCCCTCCGAAAAGAGCCTCTTTAGAGCAGTAAAAAAAAACGAACTAGATGTTAAGTTGCACCAGGCTTTCCTCTAACACTTCTCTTAAATTATTAAAATCTTCCTGGGGTTGACCAGTACCAGATTCCCTACCCGCTACTTCAAGATTTTCGGCCAGTCTGGCTGCTTTGATAAAACGCAAATTGCGAAAAGCTCCTTTTAAGGAATGGGCCGTTTCTTCCACTTCTTCCCAATGGGCACTTTGGATTTGCTCTCCCAATTTGGGTAAAGTGCTGTCTGCAAATTTTCTGAGTTCGGTAACCAGTTCCAAATAATCTTCCAGCTCAATTCCCAATTCATCCAGGGCAGCTTTTTTATCCACTAAAACTTCCATATCATTTTCCTCCTCGGAATTTCCATTCCATCCTCAGGATTTTTTTAAACGCGATACCCTTCCATTATACCACGAAGCCTGCATTAATAAAATTATTTTTTAAGATTTTTTGCGAACCTGCAACCAAATAGATACCCCTAAAACCAACACAGAAATTAAAATTATCCCTAAAAACACCGAGATATTTTCTGTTTGTCCAGACTTGGCGGAACCCCTCCACAAAAGTGCTGTTCCCGTGATAAGAGCCACGCAGCCAAGATTTAACAACCTGCCCAGAGGCAATCCAGAAAAACTGTTAAAGGGGTTCGGAAAAAGAGCCATGCTAAATGGAAGGTTGCACTAAAAAAACACTTGTGGCGATGCCAACCATAAGCACCAAACTTATAGACACATTCGCCATAAAGAAATCCCGGTTTAAGCTATCCAGGGAATTGGACTTGCGAAAGAAATTGATATAAGCTAAAAGGATTCCAATGCTGATAACAGCTATATTGTAGGGAAGGCCAAGTTGAAATAAGTAGCCAATGCCCAATAAAAGAATGACCATAAGAGCATGGGAAACTTTAGCCACCATTAAAGCCCGCTCTAATCCCCAGCGGGAAACCATGGAAAATAGCCCTGCCTTTTTATCAAACTCATAATCCTGGGTGGCGTAAATAATATCAAAGCCTCCCACCCACAACAAAAGGGCAAAACCCAATAAGGCAGGCAGCAAGGCAAATTCTCCCCGCACTGCAATCCAGGCCCCTAAAGGAGAAATACCAATGGCAAGTCCCAGAAAAAAATGACACAGCCAGGTAAAACGCTTCATAAGACTGTAGGCGCAAACAATAAGCAAAGCAGGAACTGAAAGATAAAAAGCCAGGGGATTTATATAATAGCACACAAAAATAAAACCCAACGCGTTAAGCAGTATGAAAACCACTACCTGAAACTTACTTAAGCTTCCCGCAGGCAAATGGCGCTTTTGAGTCCTTGGATTTCCCGCATCGATTTTAGCATCCACCAGGCGATTGAAAGCCATGGCCACATTTCGGTTGAGCACCATGGCTAGTACTATAAGCAGAAAAGTTTTAAAAGAGGGAAGGCCGCCTGCAGCTAACAACATGCTCGCCAGCGCAAAAGGCATGGCAAACAAACTGTGGGAAAATCGAACCAGCTCTAAATACTTACGCAAAACTTCCCCTAGCCATTACCCCAGCGTTTTCCCACGTTGTGAGAAACGCCAATATGGTCTAAAACCCGGGCCAAAACCGTATCCACCAAATCCTCCACAGATTCGGGGCGGGTATAAAAATGTGGGTCCGCCGACATTATGGTGACCCCTGCTTCGGCCAGCGACAGCATGTTTTTCAAATGAATCGAACTGTAGGGCATTTCCCTGGGAACGATTATTAATTTTTGCTGCTCTTTGATACGCACATCCGCAGCCCTGCACAAAAGATTGTCCCCTATGCCCTGGCTGATTTTGCCCAATGTCCCCATGGAACAGGGAATAATCACCATGGCCTTATACAAGTAAGACCCGCTGGCCACAGGCGCAAAAAAATCATCGTTGCGGTAAATCTTATCGGCCAATTCAAAACCTTCCCGCTGGCCTTCGTATTCACTTACTTTTTTGCCTTCGTTGCTGGCGATAAGACTCACTTTAGCCCCACTGTTTTTCAAGTGAGCAACTAGCCTGTGTGCGTAAATAGCCCCCGAGGCCCCCGTTATTCCAACCAGGATTTCATCCATTGCCAAGTAATATTACATAATCCCGTTCTCGATGGCACATTCTTTCTGGCTATAACCGGCACCTGGGGTGATCTGCGTCCAAGGCCAAAAAGGAAGCTGAAAACGGGGACCCTGGTTTTAGTCTTTGGGGATAACCCTTAGCATTAAATTTTTTGAGCCATTACAATGTGGGATATTCCCCCATCGCAGGCTTTGATGCTAATGTTGTGGAAACCCCGGGCCTTGAGTTTTTCAGCGTAGCTGTCCACCGAATCAAATTTTTTAACAGAGTCCACCAAATAATGGTAAGCGGATTTTTTGCCGCTAAAAAAGCCGCCGAAAAAAGGAATAAACAACGGCGCCAAAACATGGTAAAAAGTTTTGGTGAGCATGTTATCTGGTTTAAAAAATTCAAGCGTAATAAAATGGCCACCGGATTTTAAAACCCTATGAACTTCCTCCATGCCCCGTTCCAATACATCGAGATTTCGCATGCCATAGCCGCAGGTAACCACATCAAAACTTTTTGGGACAAAGGGTAAATTGAGGGCGTCCAGCTGGGAACAACGGTAATCGGGAAATTTTTTTCGACAGCCTCTTAACATATTAAATGAAAAATCTCCCACGCTGCTGGCTTTTAAATTGAGGGGATGTTTTGAGAGCGCTTTTAAAAAATCGCCGGTACCTCCGCACAAATCCAGAGCCTTTAATTGCTGGGATGGAGCTAAAAGTTGTGAGGCCTGCCTGCGCCAGGCTAAATCCCTACCCAAGCTTAAAAAGTGGTTGAGGAAATCGTATTTTCCTGCAATACCGTCGAACATATCCCGAATAGATTTACTCATAAGGCCAGGAAACATAAAAATTTTAGGGTTTAAAAACCAAAGAGGCTTTTTTTGTTCAAAACCTTGACAGAGTGAAATGGGTCAATTAATTTGCCTCATCAAAGATGCCGCTTTAGCTCAGTCGGTAGAGCAGAGGACTGAAAATCCTCGTGTCCGCAGTTCAATTCTGCGAGGCGGCACCTTTAATTCTTCGCTTTGATAAAAAATTCTTGCTGCATTATAGTTTTGCATTGAACATCTTTATCCGTTGCGGAAAAGCCCCAATTAATAGTTGCGTAATATCCTCTAGGAGTCCATTGGGTTTTCCAGGAACCCCAACTCCACCAAGGACGAAAACGACAGGAATGGGAAATTTCTAACTTAGAACCAGAAGACAAAAAACTAGGCTAAAATTTCCATTGAATACCGGGAAGGGTCCAGGCAATCTCCATTTTTTCTTTTGTTTTATAAGGAACAGGCATGGGAACTAAATTTAAACTCAGTCGGCTTGCCTTTGGTTTTTCCTTTAGAGAAGCGGTTTTGGAACGAGGACTTTCCACTAAGCTGGATGTAACCGCCCTGGTTATGGTATATCCAACTGCAGCCCCTGCCATTGTGGAATAAACCAACCCAAAACCTTCTGATTCTACATCTAAGAGTATAGCCGAACCCAATACAAAAAAACCTCCCGCTGTAGCGCCTAGAGCCATATATCCTGCTCGCTCTTGCGTATCATATTTATTTTTGAAGAACTGTGTGCCAGCCAGGAAACCTAGTCCCAGACTGCCTGTAGTTATTGTTGAAAAAGCAGTGGCATCATCAACCTCTGCATCTGCTGCAATAATTAATCCCAAAATCCCTCCAAATGCGGTAAACGTCCCAATGCCCGCTCCAATACCTCCTGGCATATATTCACCCTCCCGGTATTTATTGGCCAAAAAATGTCCCCCAATTCCGGCCCCTAACATGGAAAGCGTCATTAGGCGAACGCCTATTTCTTCTTCATCCTCCATCGCCTGACCCCACAATGGAGTTAAGGTAAAAGCACCAATACCAAAAGTATAAGCAAAAGCAGTCTGCACCCCTATTCTGCCCGGCTCCTGTAAATATTTATCCCCATGTTTATTTCCCATATATACGGAATAGGGATAGGAAGCTAATAAAGCAATACTTCCCACTCTAAAGGCATTGACATCCGGTCCCATTATAGCCAGAGAGGTTAAATAGGTTAAGGCTATGGAATTGAAGCTAAAATAATTAACCCCGTATAAATGGGAATCGTAAATGGTTCGGTCTTTATTCAGGTAATAAAGAACACCAAAACTGATAGGCAGAGATAATAAATAAGCGGCAGCCGCTTTTTCTTCCAGCTCCAAAGAGATGGGCAGAGCTAAACCATATACATAGCTGCTGAAAATGGATTGGGAAGTAACATACTTCAAACGGTTTCTGAACTTTGAAGCGCTCATTATTCCCTTTTTATCTTCACCGGCGGCATTTACATCACTTTCAGCGGTGGCTGCCTCCTCGCTATCGGCGGTAATGTTATTGCCACTGGGAACAATAGCTGTATCAACTGTTTTGCTAGCTGCAGAAACTTCTGAATTCGCACTGGAAGGGACTATAACCATGGTCCAGCTAATACCCTCTTCCCCTGCCTGAACTTTTAATTTTTCCATAATTTTTTCGGGAACCTGGACCTCAGTGTTCCTGGAATTTTGGGAATTAGAATCCAACAATTGGAGTTCTAATTCTGCAGTTCCTTTCTGGGATACAGATACAATTTTTTCAGATTCAGAGAAGTCAGCGAATAAACTCAGCTGCTCTTTTAAGTCAGCCAAACCCAGACTACAAAAAAACAAAATGGCGGCAATTAATTTTTTCATAAAAACTCCAATTAAAAACGAACTCCAAAACCCCAGCCTTCGCTACCGTTATCAAAAGGGTCCCAAACCTTTGTGACATACAACAATGCCGGATTATTTAAAAAAGATAAAAATTTAAAGCTAATTCCTGTATTAACTGTGGAAAACAAAGTGGTGGCATTAGAAATTGCAAAAAAATGTTTTTGATTTCCCGCAATCGAAAAAGCTTTAGGCCTGGCTCCCCTGTAGCCGTATCCTTCATTTCTTTCATGTTCGGCATCGAAGGTACCCAGTAAATCAAAATCTAGCATTGGAAAAATATGGCATAGCAGAAAACCCGGAAAATTTACTTGAGTGAGAATATCCAGTTTTAAGGAAAGATTTACATTATAATCGCTAGACCAACTTTCGCTCACATAACTATTTGTTGTAAAACTTATATCGCCAAAAAATCTTCTGGCAATATGGCTCCCGTATTGAAAACTGTTTAACCACACCCAGGCATCTTGGGTAAACCCCAATGGAATGTAATACAAACCGCTTAAAAAATTAATTTGGCTATTGGTAAAATTTACGCCGGGCTGAGAATTTCCTCCTTGAATAGCAGCCATAAACATGGAACTGCCGCCGCTTGTTTTTTCGTACCATTGGGATTGGCTAATAGTTAACCCCGAATAAGCTCCCTGAGCAAATAAGCTTATATATTGGCTCAACAAATATTGACCCATTATAAATCCAAGGTATTGGGTAAAATCAAGGGTTCTGTCTGAATTTTCTAGCAGTAATTCTCTTTTATCTACAATGAGTCCTCCTGTAAATATAGGGGCAAATTCGCTGGTTTCATAGATAGCGGATAAATTATAGGCCCAATTGTTTTTATTGTATTCAGGGATAAAACTGGGGCCCGTGGCTCCCTGAATTTCCAGTAAAGATTCAAATGCGGGATGGCTAAAAACCAGGCCTCCCCCCATCTTATAAACATGATGGTTTGTTGCCAAAACCTGATCCCCCAAAAGAGGTTCTTCATCCGCTGCTTGAAAATCCTTTGGGTGGAATCTGTACATTTCATAATCAAAACTACTGTACCACCCCAGGTAACGCAATCCATCTTGCCTTGAAGTTAATTTATAATCAGTTTCCGGAAACTTCTGAGGTTCGGGAAATAAGTCTGGAGGGACATAAGAGAAAGGTTTTGAAACAAAACCTGAGCTTTGCAGCACAAACCCATGTTGCTGATAATGGGAATACCACAGTTTTCCATCTGCTAAAACAGTATTAAATACGTTCTCCTTGTTTTCCTCCAAAACAAAAAGGCTGTCCCCGATTTCCAGATAGGATTTATATTGGCCAGTGTAATCCGCCTGATAAAATAAGCTGTCCTTCCTCACCAAGGGGTTTATTTCGTTGTAACTGGAAGATTTTAAAACCACAACTGTGTTATTTGAATAATTCCAGTTATATAAATCGCTACCCCGTTTTTTAACTACTTCAAGCACAATATTTGCGGCATTTGCGCATGCAAAACTTTGGATGTCTCCCATATTGCCAGGAAAATTTAAACTCACCCAATTTTCTTCCTGAGATTTATAAAATAGAGGTTTCCCCCCCATTTCAGATAAAACCACAATAGTCCCATCCACACATACATCCAAATATTTCGCTCTTATATTTTGACTGAGCCTTTTGGTCTGGCCAGATTCCAAATTGTAGGAAAAGACATCGCGGATAAAAGTTCTGTTTTTTGGGTTGAGTTTGTGGGCAATAAAATAAAGCTCCTTACTTTTATCCCAATAACGAATGGGGCCATCCACTCTGTTTTTTATTTTTTTTATTTTCCCGCTTCGACTTAAATAAAGGTCTGTCCTTCCAAAGTCATTTTCCCGGCTGGATGTGAAAAAATAATTTTCTTTATCTACGGGAGCTATATAAGGTTCATAAACATAAGGAATATTTAACGGCAAGGGAATAGGCCCTTTAACGTTATCTGTTTTAGTAAAATGAATATTTTTTCCAAATAGAGTTTTAAAATCCTGGTAAACTTGTTCGATAGTCTTGTTAAATATTTCCCGAAACGATTTTTTCCAACCTGATTTAGAAATGGAAGCGAGCCAAATATTAATGGAATCGGCTCCAAAAGAACTGTACAAATAATCCACAAATAAAAAACCCTGTGCATAAATTTGTTCGTTTTTTCGACTATCCCAGCTAAAAGCTCTCATTTCTTCAAGGGATAAAAAGTTTTGCTGCTGATAAGCTGTCTCCAAAAACATTTTTCGTCGGGTTCCCAATGTATCTAAGCCCAATATATAGGAAGCATATTGAGCCAAACCTTCGGCAAGCCAAGGTGGCCGGTTGTAATAGGGCAAAAAGCCCTGTACTGAATAAACCGGAGAAAGAGAAGTTTGGTTGTTTATGTTAACCGTATTTCCTAAATATTTCTTAGTCTCCCCCGTTTTTCTTAAACTCATTACATGGGCTAGTTCATGGCTAATAACATTTTCCAACCAAAGAGAAGGATCTCTAAGGGGAATGGAAGCCACTGGCAAATATATAGATAACCAATTTTGAGCGGAAAGAGCCATGCCATTGGAAATATCGTCCTCATCTAAAATGATTACTTCAACTTTTTTATTTAGCTGGTAATTGAAAAACTCGCCGAGCTTCCGGTAGCTGTTTTCCAAATAGCCCAAAATTTCTGGGGCCTGTTTTTGTCTGGATTCATTGATAAAAAGTTGGAAATGCTCAGATTCAAAGCCAACTCTATTAACCCTAGCCGAAAAAACAAGCGTTGCGGCCAGCAATATAATGCACTTCCAATTCAAATTTTCTCCTGAACGAGTGGGAAACCCCGGGAATATTCAGGTAAAATTTAGTTTTTTGGGAATGCGCTGTAAATCAATTTCAATAAAAAAATAAAGGCAACTCTGTAGGGAGTATGCCTTAATCGAAATATTTTATATGGAAAGCTAGTTGTTGTGCTGATGGTATTGGATGCTTCCTGGTGGAACATCGGATTCTTGCTCTCTTATTTCCTGATCCAATTTTTTGATTTTTCCCCAGGCTGCCATCGCATGAGACTCCGCAGCATGGCTTCTAAAGTATTCAAGCTCTCGCTTTAATTCAGATTCAAGTTGTTCTCTAGTCATTTCGCATCTCCAGGTATTTCCTTTTACCAAACAGAAAACGCCAGCGATTCTAATATACAGCAAAAAAAATAGAAGAACCAAAAAATTTAGAGCAATTTTTAAACTTTTTTATGAAGTTTTTTTTGGTAAAAATAAGTCTCTAAATAAGTTTGGTTCCTCTAAGATTTTGAGTTTATTGAAGTAAAGTTATTGGAACATTTTATCCGGGAATTGATTTGTACCCGTCGAATATTTGCGAAGACCCGGTAAGTCAGGCCTAAACCCACCAACTTAGCTCCAAAGTTACCCCTTCCAAGCTTTAACAATCATCGCTTTTCATTCCCCATTTCAACCACAATCAGAATGAATATTAAAAACATACATACACCTTGGCCCCATTAAACAATTAACTCCCATAGGGAAAACGAATATACAAGTAACATATTACATACATCAAAACGGGGAAACCCTTTCGGTAAAAAGAAAAATATTTTGCCTAGCCCCTAAAATAAGACTCTAAAAACTCAAATTACCATAAAATACCAAGAGAATATTTCAAAAAAGAATGGAAGCCCTGTCATGTTAGTCGTATAATTTCAATAAGTCCTGAAATCAAGGAGCGCATTTTGGAAAAAAAGGCTATTCATTCGTTACCCTCGGCGACCCAGGATTGGGTTTTAAAATGGCTGCGTACCGCAGTTCTTGCCGTTAACATATTGGGAGCTATTTGGTTTTTAAGCTAAACCTTCCGTGCAGCCCTCCAATCCGAACTTACCCAGGCAAATATGGAAAAAAATGTTCTAACCACTGGAGACATCGCCAAGTATTGTAATGTTCATTTCCGCACGGTAGTGCGTTGGGTGGAAAGAGGCTTGTTAAAATCCCATAAGTTGCCCGGCAGAGGAGACAATCGAATCCAGGTAAAAGATTTTCTCCAGTTTCTAAACGAAAACAATTTTCCCATACCCGAAGAGTTCGCCAGCTACAACAAAAAAATATTAGTAGTGGACGATGATGAAGACATCGTGAAGTTAATTCGGCTCAAACTAAAAAAGAAAGGCTTTGAAGTTAAGTCAGCCTCAGACGGATTTCGAGCAGGAGCCATGTTATATACGTTCAGCCCATCTGTTATGACATTGGATTTACAAATGCCAGGGTTATCGGGTCTTGAAGTTATTAAAGCCATAAGGGAACTAAAGGAAATAGCCCATCAAAAAATCTTAGTTATATCTGCGGCTTCCAAAAGCGCAATTGAAGAAGCAATGAATTTAGGTGCGGACGACTATTTAAAAAAACCTTTTAACCCTGATGAGTTAGTTGAGAAAGTTTTGCAACTGATCCCTCCTACTACCCTGGCCTTTTACTAGGGTTGCACCCCGGTTTCCCTCTGGAATTTTTTGCCAAAATGACAAGCAATGCAATTTTGCTGAACAAGTTCTTCTAAAACAGCATAAAAACGCCATTCACCCTCCTGCAACAGAATTTGCTCCAATTGCTAGGACCAAAGGATGCCTGTATAATAAAAAGGCGGATTCAAAATAAGGTTTCATTATTAACATTCATCAGAAATTTTAAAATGAATAAAACAATTTTAATAGTAGACGACAATTTAATAGCTCGCATATTGCTAAAAAGACTTGTGAGCAAAATGGGGTTCTATCCATTATTAGCTGAAAACGGTTACAAAGCACTTGAAATATTGCATATGAATCCACATGTTAATGCTATTATCAGTGACTTCAAAATGCCCCATATGAATGGAATAGAATTAATTCAACAAATCAGATCTCAGCAAAAATTAAAACACACACCTATTATGATACTCACCGCTTACATGGGTGAGATATCTTCATTCGATATAGATGGTTTAGGCCCCCTTTTACTGGAATCCAAGCCCCTGCATCGGGAAAATCTTTTGGAATTTTTGATGGGCCAAAGCACTATGTTAATAGGCTAAAAATTATCCAGGCCTGGCAATTCCTGCGCCGTTCCCTTAAAGTCATGGAAAAATTTTTGAATGGAATTCCAATTCATTTCATTGGGACAGGTATTCTTATTCAAAGGCATTAGAGCAGGCAAAAAACCGGATTTGCGCAGGTTATAAAAAACATCCATCCATTTTGAGGCAGGTAGTTTAAGAGCCGCATTTAACAAGTCCGGGGGAAGCCTTTTTATGGGTCCAAAGCCCGGTGGCACACGCTGGCCTTTTTCATAGCGTTTTAACAATTCCCCTAGAAAAAACTTCCAATGAATTCCTCCTCGAATAAGCACAAAGCCATTGGATTCCGGGGATAAATTTGAGTCCAGCAATTTCACTATAGTCAGATTTTTCTGGTAGAGCCGTATTAAATAAGCGTTGGTTTCAATGACTCGGGAGGTCTGAGGCTGCCTAAAGTTACAACTCAATACCGGCCCTGAAAAATCAGAATTTGCGCTGGGATATTTATTTGGTTTTTCCATGGATGGCAGGCTCAGTTTTTTGAAAGAAAGGGATGGCGGGCTAAAAACTCGGTCAAGTTAGGACTGCGGGCGGCAAACCCCTCAAATCCCTTATAACTGGAAAACCTGTTTAGCATATGGCTGATATTTAATTTTTCTTGATGTTGGTAGGGGGCTATTTGTTCTTCCTGGTATTTCTCGGCCAGATACAACTGCTCAGGCTGCCCTGGAGTGGGTACAAACATCACATTTTTTTTCTCCAGACTGGCCAGTTCCATAACTGTGGTATAGCCGCTGCGGCATATAATATATTTGGCGCTATTGATAAGGGAAAATAATTTATCGCCTGACATGTGGGGATACACATGCACATTTCCATCAATCGATTTTTCAATTTTCTGATGTTTTTTAGTGAGTTCCGGTTTGCCCTGCACAAGAATATGTTTCCCCGGAATTTTGTTCATTTCAGTTAAAAGCAGCTTTTCAAATGTCTCCCTGGCGGGTTCAGGTCCGGAAACCAAAGCCAGAATTTCAAATTGAATGCCATCCCCCAGGTCCCCGGAAGAATCTTGAGATGCCGATCCTATGTTTTTAGTAAATCGACTTAAAGGCCCTATATACACCTGGTTTTTCCAACGCTTGGGGCTATGGGAAAGCTTTCCAGATAAGCTGGGGCTTTCCAAAACATCAGGAGTCCAAACTTCCTGAAAAGGAGCTAAGACATATTTTTGGCTATGCTCCAAAATTTCTTCCATAAACCTTCCCATAAACACATGGCTTCCCAATTGAATTCTTAGTTGATGGCTGATATATATGTTTTTGGTTTTTCGATTCCACACCCCAAAACGATTGTCGGATATTACCATTTGAATTCGGTAGTTCCGAATTATTTTGGCCACGGCGAAATGTTCCTCAATGACAGATAAAAAGAAAGACGGCAACTGTATAGCTACTCCCATTAAAAGATGCTTGGAAGAGTTGTAGCGTATGGTTTTTCCCAGGAGACGTTCTGCAGACAACTGAGGAAATTCCTGTTCCAAAAAACTAAGGCTTCGCCCATATCCCGCCAAAGTCACTTTGTGGCCTTGTTGCAGGAGAATATTAATGATTGGCACACAGCGTGCAGCATGCCCCAGGCCCCAATTAAGCGGACAAACCAAAATTTTCATTTCATGGGGCCTCTAATCAATATTTTTTTCCACCTTGTATGTGGAAAAAACTTCGCCCTCGGTGGAATCGGAGGATTTGCCAAACCCGGCTGTTCCATATCGCATTTGAACTTTGGTAGAAAAATATTTTTTCAAATAAGCAACAATTGGCTTTCGGGTATTAGGTATAAGTAACAGAAAACCTATGCTGTCGGTGAGGAAACCGGGAGTAAGCAAGACTAAACCCGCAGCAAATATAACCACACCTTCCACAATGCTATCGGTGGGAAGCTGACCGCGATTAAGTTCTTCGCGAATTTTAAACAAGATTAAAAAACCCTGGCTGCGAGCCAATGCGGCCCCTACAATGGCCGTTAAGAATACAATACCCAAAGTAGGCCAAAATCCAATAACAGAACCCATGCGGATGAGCAAACTGATTTCCAAAATAGGGACAAAAATAAATAAGAGCAGAAGTTGTAAAAACATTTATATCTTCCAGTGGATTATATTATAAACCTACAAATTCCTATGGCAAAAAAAAATATCTACGCGGCTGTATTTGAAAACGGCGACATCAAATATTTTAACAACTGGCCACAGTGCCAGGCTGAAGTTTCTGGAAAACCCAATGTGCATTTTAAAGGTTTTGCCAGCAAAGCTGAAGCGCAAAGTTGGTTGCAAAATTTTGCCCCAAAAGCTGAACGAAAAAAAGACTCTGTGGAAATTTATGTGGATGGTTCTTTTTCTCCCTCTTGTGAAAAAGCGGGCTGGGGATGGGTAGCTCATCAAAACGGGGAATGGATAGCCGAAGATTATGGAGTTACCAAAACCCCTGCTCTTTCCCGAAATATAGATGGAGAACTAGTGGCGGCCATTAAAGCCATCGAATGGGCAAAAGAAAAAGGGCTGAGCGCTGTTATTTTCCATGATTACGCCGGTATTCACGAATGGGCCAGAGGTACCTGGAAAGCAAAATCGGTAATCGCCAATGGATATATCGACGCACTAGCCAGGCTAAACTATCCCGTGGAATTTGAAAAAGTAGCAGGTCATAGCGGAAATAGTTGGAATGACCGAGCAGATGAACTGGCAAAAAAAGCTATTGAGGAGTATTTAAAGGCCTCCCCTTTAAATTAGGAGAATATGAATAAGGTCAAATTTGTATTTTTTAATCATAGAATGCGGAGTTTATAGGGATTTTCTCTAATTTTGGATTAAATGCAACCTCGGTTTTGGTAATTTCTACTATATTAAAACGGAACCAAAGGGCTGAAGGGTAAATTAAGTTTTTCAGCTTAATTCGGAATTTGGTTCATTATTCAAATTGGAGGTTTAATGAAACTTCGGGTGTTTCTCGCAACATCCCTTTTAGCCGGATTGTTTTTAGGGGCTGGATACTCTCAGGAAGATCCCACTCAAAAAGACGCCTTCGGCCGGGATAATTTTAAGTATCCAAAAGGCAGCCTGGTAGGTTTAGGTGCGTCTTTATTTCAATACAAAACAGAATGGAGCCAGACTAAAAAATACGGTTATCCCATTCATATGCATGAAAAGTACGAGGTCATGGCATTTTTGGAAAACCGTTCCATGTTTAGTGGCGGTAATTTTCATTTCGACGTACGCGGTGAAATTCGCTATGGTGTTTACGGTGGTGCCGAGCAACAGTATTTGGTAAACACAGACTCCAACCCACCTGTTTCAGCCCCGCCTGTAATTAGCGAAAGCGGAACCAACTTTGCCGGTGGCGCCCATTTTAAAGTGGCCTATCCACTCGAAGTTAGCCCCCGCGTGAGGTTAGCTCCCTTTTTAGGCTTGGGGCTTACCTTTGTATTACTTGAGTCCGATGGAAGAGGCTTAGACCCCCAATACGACGATTCTTATTACAGCGACCTTTCCTACAAAGCGGGTTGGAACGAGTTTTCACTCTATTCCCCTTTGAACGTTGGATTTAACCTGGACTTTGAATCTTTTTCCATTATCCCCGAATACCGTTTTGGCATTTACGGAAAAAGTTTTACCAGCTGGGCACCAGCCACACCTAATCCTGCCAATGAAAATTTGCCCGGGCCTCCCATTGAATCGCCCAAGCAGTTTTTTCATGGGGTTATGTTAAACATCGCCTTTAGAATTGGCCAATAACATTTTGTTTTAAAAAAAGAGACGCTTTTCAAAGCGTCTCTTTTTTCTTAAATTTACCGGCTAAAAGCCCCGCATCAGCATAGTCTGGTCCACTGAATAATCCAGCGGTTTGGCGATCCTAACATCTTTGTTCTTCAATAGGCTTGTTTGGTATATTTCTTCACTAGCCAATTGGTTTTGTTCCGCATCCATAATAACGGATAAAACAGGCCTATCAATACTCTTGCCGTTGGTGGCCACTACCTTTGCTATACACTTGTTTGATAACTGGACTAAAGAACCGATTGGAAAAAGCCCAACGGTCTGGACAAAATCTTTTACCATTTCCGGTTCAAAATGTCCGGCTTGAGTCATTGATATAATTTTATCCATAGCGTGGAAAGGGTTTAAGGCTTTGCGATATGGCCGCGCACTACACATAGCCTGAAAGGCGTCGGCAATAGAAACAATTTTAGCGTAATTATGTATCAACAAGCCTTTGCGGCGATTGGGATAGCCTTCCCCGGATATTTTTTCATGGTGCTGGTACGAAACAAAGGAAATGTTTTTGCTTAAATTCGGAACCTTTTCCAGCATATAAAGCCCCATAATAGGCGCTTTTTTAACTTCAAACATTTCATCGGGGTTTAAAGGCCCCCTTTTAAAGCGAATAGCTTCGGGAACTAACATCATGCCCACATCAGCAAGCAATGCAGCCTGACCTACTTCCAATATTTGATCTGCGGAATAGCCCTGAGCGGCAGCTATGTTTATGGACAACAAACATACCCTGAGCGCGTGGCTGTATAAATATTTGCTCTCCACTGTTTCAAAAACAGAAAAATTACGGAGGATATTGGCATCCGTTTTAAAGACCTTAATATAGCTTTCCACAATATCTTTTATGTGCTTTGGGGTTACCTGAGTTCCAGCCGCCAAAGCTTTATATAAAGCTTCTACCTGGTTTAAAGCCTCAAAATATTGGTCCGTTAAATTCTCTTTATATTGGGTTGTTCGTTCGGAAACTCTAATTTGCCCCATGGAAAGCGAAAAGGCTTCACCTTGGGGAATGTCATCCTTAAACTCTTCAACTTCTTTTTCAAAGTTGACGATAAATTCAGATTGAGTCAGGTTTTCGAGCTCACGTTCATCCCTGACTTCATTTTGCAGATCCTGAAAATCGAAATCCACTTCAAATGGATCCTCAAAGTCATCATTTAAAATATCGCGATTGTCGAGTTCATCCAACTCCATGTTTAGGAGTTTGTCCAACTCATTTTCGTCTGGTTTTAAGCTATTATCAGACATTGTTTTTTTATTTTAAGTTTATTTTATAGGGCAATTCCATTATAGCGCAATTGTCCAGCATATATAAGCACAAATGCCAAAAAAGTTAGCCTAACCAAGCTGAAATAGCGGGCTATAAAAGCTAAAAAAACTAAATATTCTCTAAGCTATGGGTTGAAAACTGCCAATTCACGATTCAAAAAGCTTTCAATTTTTGGAACTTCCAGGGGCTGGCTAATGAAATAGCCCTGAATGGCGTCACATTCGATACTTCTCAAAAACTCCAGTTGCTCCGGCGTTTCTACCCCTTCGGCTACAATATTCAACTTGAGGTCTCGGGCCAGGGATATTATGGCCTTTACCAAGGCAGCCGACTTTTGATTGCTGGATAAATCCCGGATAAAGGATCGATCCACTTTTAGAGTATGTAATTCAAAGTTTTTCAACATTTCCAAAGAGGAATAACCAACCCCGAAATCATCAATGGAAACCTGGATACCCATGTTATTGAGTTTTTCCAGAATCAGGCTATGTTCTTCGCTGTCTTCCATGGCCACCGACTCCGTAATTTCAAATTGCAATTTGTTTTTTTCCAAAGGATACTCGTTAAAAATCCGTTCCATACTTTTAAATAGCTCGGTGTGAATAAACTGTTTGGGACTCAGGTTCACGCAAACTTTAAGACTTTGGTTAAACTGTTTTTCCCACAGCCCCAATTGGCGGCAGGCTTCTTCAATGACCCAGTTTCCCATGGGAATAATAAGGTTGCTCTGCTCTGCAAGCCAGATAAAATCAATCGGATACAGCTTCCCAAACTTTGGGTGATTCCAGCGTATTAGAGCTTCAAAACCCTCTACCCTATCCTGGGATAAAGAGTAAATGGGTTGGTATTCCAGACTGAATTGTTTTTTGTCCAATGCTCCAGGTAAATCGTTTTCCAATTGCCGGAAATATATTTCATCCCGATGTACGCTTTCCGAATACACTTCACTTTGATGGGCGCCCATTTGTTTAGCTCTCGCCATAGCTATGGATGCGTTGCGAATCAAGGTTTCGGCCTCCTTGACTTCGCCTTTGCATTCGGTAATTCCCGAACTGATGTTAATATAAATTTGCTGGCCCAGGATTGAAAAAGGCCCGCACAATTCACTTTTTATACGACGGCATAAGGCATCCGCTTCCACAACGTTTTTACCCCGCAATAAAAGGGCGAACTCGCTGCCTGCCACTCTGGCCAATACATCACTTTTATCCAGTAACCCTTTTAGGCGATTAGAAAAGGAAAGCAACAGTTGGTTTCCATGTTTATGGCCAAAAATGGTATTTATATTTTTAAAACGGTTGAGATCCAACAAAACCAGGGTGAATTTTTTCTTTTTATCTTTCCGTAAGCTGATGAGGCTGCTTCGCAATTGCAATATTAATTTAGCCCTGTTAGGGAGACGGGTTAAGGCATCGTGGTATTCAAAAAATTTTTCTTTATTTAAAAGTTCTTTGTGCAGGGTGATATCTGAGACGAAACCAGCCATGTATATGGGATGTTCCTTTTCATCCTTAACCAATCCCCCACGCACGTTAAAATAGCCGTAATCGCCCCATTGGGTTAAAATACGGATATCAATTGCTAAAGCTCCGGTTTCATTTACGGCGCTCCACAAGGCTTTTTCAAAATGATGCCTGTCTGCGGGATGAATCAGAGGCTTTAAATTCTTCCAGGATTCCACTTCACAATCCGCGCTGGGCCCAATAATTTCTCTAAGTTTGCCGGACCAAAATAACTTATCCTGATAAATATCCCATTCCCATATGCCATCATGGATCACCTTGGATAAAAACTCGTAGCGGGCTTCGCTTTTTTTAAGGGAAGTTTCCGCCTCAATTTGTGCGGTAATATCCACAGAAGTCACTAATATTCCTTCAACCTTGGGATCGTGAAATAAATTAAGGCCTCTGGATCGGAAATTCCTCCAACTGCCGTCCTGGTGGCGGATTCTAAGGCTGAGCCATTGGGGATGTTTTGGTTTTGTTTTTCCTTTTTTAAAAACTTCAACAATGCCTTTGTAATCTTCGGGGTGAATCAATTCAAATACATTGCTCTGTAAAAGGCTTTTTGGTTCATAACCTAAAATTTCCGGGATATTGTCACTAACATATCGAACAATTCCCTCCTTATTCAGCACAACCGTAAGCATTGGCCCGCTCCCAGAAAGGCCTTTTAAATACTCCCGGTCAAATGGAAAGGACAGTGGCTGCGAAACATTTAGTCCTCTATTTTTGAAATGCTCTAAAAGCAGGGAAAACTGAGTTTTCCACTGAAAGTTTTCTATTTGAACCTGAATATGAAAACCTCCCCTATACATAGCCACATCTTCCAGGGGAGCTAAGCTTGAAGGAGGGTATAAAATGATGAGTTTTAAGCTAAGACGCTCCTTTTCTTTTTCTTCTTTTAAGAATTCTTCCGGAGGAGCGCCTATACATATGATTAAGGGACTGTAATTTATGGTCTGGGCCATTTTACCATTGGTAAAATTTTCCAAAACTTCCACCTGGCCGGGGAAGATTTTTTCAACCATTGGAACGGCCTCTAAACAAATAGAAGGCCATTTGTTAATGACTGTGATTCTATTCAAATTTAGAAATTGATATTAATGGAAAATTTGATCTTCTTTGCCTACCCTACACATAGGATAAGCAATAAAATCAAAATTCGCAGGGTATTTTTCAGGCAATTACATCAATTCCGGAGGAATCTGAAGAAGGGGAAATTAAATTTTGTTTTTCCTGGTCCATTTCTGCCTGTTTTTGGGCCAGCATTTTGTCAACAAAAGATTCATATTCGGCCCTTTGTTTAGAACCCATGTTTTCCAATTGCCCTGAATCCTCAGCAAATACATCATTTGCTTTATTGAGATAGTTAGAAAGCACCTGGGGAGTCAAGGCCTTGGAATCGTAAACCTGATTTAAAAAGTCCGCAGACAAGGGACCAGAAATTTTAGGCTGAGGCAAACCTGCGAGCAGCCCACCCATTTGCTGACTATATTGCTTGTTCGCTAAAGCGCTATAGCGCAGCTGATTTGGATCTCCGAAAGAAGATGGACCTATGGAAGACATAGAAAACATGCTTTATCCAGTGGTTAAGCCGCCTGGGCCATTTGAGTATGTTCATTAATCCATTGTTGCATTTTATCAATGGTCATATCCTGAGTTTGGTCAATAAGACGCCCCACTGCTCCGGGGAGTTCGCCTAAAACTTCATTGGCCATTTCAATGCCCTTCTTAATGGCACCCATGGCCACTTCCCCAAACTCTTCGGCAGACATGCCGGAAACTTCAAAAAAGGATGTTGCAAAATCCACTATTCTCTGGGAGGTATTTTCCGCATTCCAGTATTCGGGTATCCCCAATTCTTCGGCGGGGTCCGCCTCGCTAACATCATCAGGGTTTACAAGGCTTAACAGTCCTTCCCTGGGTTCCCCGTTTAAGGTTTTAAAAATAATATCCAGCAGTTTTTGTTCTTGCTTGTCGATAAAATCCTGAACCTTTTCAAAGAATTTGGACCGTTCCCCCTCAAAAGGAGACCCCTCCCCTTCCACCTTTGCCGCATATTCCGCATATTTTTCCGAAGAATAAGAAAGTTCTAATACATCGCCATCTTTGCTTTGGTATTTAACATAAAGCTCTTCTTTTTGGTAAGTATAACCGTAAGTAGAGTATTCATAGCGGGGTCTG
Source organism: Fibrobacteria bacterium (assembly GCA_050294405.1). Taxonomy (GTDB): domain Bacteria; phylum Fibrobacterota; class Fibrobacteria; order UBA11236; family JADFYW01; genus JBNKOC01. The sequence goes on from JBNKOC010000034.1 coordinate 196,425, forward strand.
CCTGCCGCTGGGGGCGCAAAACTGGAAGGATGATTGGAGTCTTCCCTTTTTTCCACAGGGGCATTAGCCGCCTGGCCCGAAACGGGCTGTTGTTTTATTTCTGGAATTTCTATTACCATGTTTTGCCTCTTGATTAAAGATGGGCGACAGTCTTTTTTACTGTTCGGAAATCTTAAAGAAAAACTTTAAGCTTTTTTTAAAGTTTTGCTTAATCTTTTAAAATGGCTAAAAAGAAATGATGTTTTTGAGTTTTTTGAGTTTAATCTCAGTTGTTTTGAAGGCCAAATTGGGGGCTTGCCCGATAAAAAATGGGGCCAGCTTTGTGGCTTATTGGAACTCCGACAATAAAAGGAAAAGCTTAAAATTTAAAGAAAAAACTGGAAGGCAAATTTGCACAAATCCTATAATCAAAGGGTCGGCAAATAACGAGCAAATAAAAAATTAAAACGAGGAATTATGGTTGAAATAAACAATGCCGAAGAAGCGTTGGAACGCATTCGACAAATTTACCATCGGGCCCCTATTAAAAAAATCAGCGAGCTGGGACCGTTGAGGGAATTGGCCAATCATTACAAATTGACCAATTGCACCGAATGGTTACATGGGGTGAAAGAATATTTAGACCATAATTTTGAAACTGCCCTGGATTATTTTGAACGGGCCATAAGCATCGATCCGGATTTGGAATTTCCCTGGAATGGAAAAGCTAACATACTGGCGGCCAGCGAAGAATTTCCCGACGCCATATTAAGTTACACAAAAGCTATTGAACTGTATCCCAAATACTCCTTTGCCTGGAATGGCCTTGGAAATGTATATAACTATTCGGGCAACTTCGAGAAGTCTCTGGAATGTTACCAGCGTTCTTTGGAAATAAACCCCAATTTCAGTTACCCCTGGAATGGCATGGGAAACGCTTACCGCAACATGGGCAAATACCAAAAGGCTTTGGAAGCCTTCAACAAGGCCATTGAAATGGACCCCGACGATTTGTACCCCAGAAACGGCAAAGCTAACATCATGCGCATTATGCAGGAAACCGAAAACGCTTTGGAAATTTATGAAAAAACCCTGAAGCTAAATCCCAATGATCCCTATACATGGACGGGTATGGGCAACGTATTGCGTATTTTAGGCCGGGATGCCGATGCTTTGGACGCCTATGAAAAAGCCATTAACTTAAACCCCGACGACCGATACCCCTGGAATGGAAAAGGTTCCATGCTTAAAAAACTGGGCAAAGACGAGGAAGCGGTGGAAGCCTACCAAAAAGCCGTGGACATTAAACCCAGCGATCCTTACAGTTGGAAAGGCCTCGGCGGAGCTTTACACAAATTGGGCAAACTCACAGAAGCCCTAAACGCCTACAACAAATGCGTGGAGCTCAATTCCGATGACCCCCACGCCCTTTTTGAAATAGGGCTCATATTAAGAAAGTTGGGAAAAAACGATGAGGCCATGGACTTTTATGAAAAAGCCCTGACCCTCAACATGAAAGAAGACTGATAATTTTTATGGGCGTAGTAAAAATTTACGCGCCCAGTTTTTATCTTCCTGCCGGATTCTGAAAAAATACATTCCAGGCTCAAAAGCCCTTCCTGCTTTATCTCCTAAGAATACCCTGGCGCTAAAACCGTTGTTTGACTCCAATGTATAGGTACCAAGTATCTGGCCTTTGATTCCAAAAACTTCCAACTGCGCCACGGAATTTGCCAACTTGGGATTTAAGCTGACAGCAAGGTAACCCCGGGAACCCATTTTGATAATGTTAATGGGAGAATTCTGAGCCAAAATATTTTTTTCCACAGAAGTAGGCAATACCGCCCGTAAAGGCCCGTAAAACTGCAACTCGGAAACGGTTTGACGAGCCACATAACCCATAATGGAGGAGTCGCTAAAACTCTCTTCGGTTTTAACTATGCCCACGTCATTGGCAAGATACATATATGTGCTGTCCATTTGTTCCATATCGGCGCCCATGCCGCTGCGTCCATAAGTAAAGTGGCTTACCACCAGTTGCTTATAACATTGACTGAATTCTCCGGCGGGAGTGGTGATATCTTCAGCATCCAGCACATAAGCATCCATGGTGAAACGCACTTCAAATTCCATTCCCGAAATACGGATAGTGGAATCGAAGTCGATAATGGTCATGGAATCACCAGCAGCCAAATTAAAATCGAAAACTGTGATATCTTCATTAATCTGGGTGCGCCAATCGCTAAAACGGCTTAAAACTTGTTTTCCGTGTTTAGTGATATAACTGGTGTCTCTGGCCCTGCTGCTGAATTCTTCGCTTTCGGGAGAAACATCGTCGTAATAGTTAAACAGCATTTGAGCTGGTCCTTGAGGCTCTTGCCCCGCAACTAGCTGGAGATGGTATTGGGTACTCGGTTCTCCCCACTGTTCTGTGGAATTGTCCCAGGCAGTAATTTGTTCTTTGTATTCCCAGCTATCGCCCTCGCCCAGGGGATAATAATCGCCATAACTGAATTGAATACCGATGAAAGCTAATACAAGCATTAGCTTATAACTCTGTAACATAACATGTCCTTTCCCCGGTAGCGATACAAAAAATAGAAAATAAAATCCAGTTGTTAAGGGTAAATAATTGAAAATTTTCTGGAGCAAGACTCTAAAAACTAAAAGGCGGTTAAAGCAGGGACTCGGAATCCAAATACTGTTCAAACAAGGTTTCGCCGGGATGAGTTAGCGTAATAGCTATTAAAGATCCAGGCCTGGTTATCCCATCCCCAACATTGCAGATTACCCATTAACCATTCCCAATTTCCCAAGAATTAAATTTCGTACTTTCCCATGAGCTGGAATTTTTTTACCATGATATAGTCGGATTTTCGCTTTTCGCGCTGGAATTAGCCTTCGCCCTTTAAAATATCAATAAATTATGATATATTGATATATATGAAAAACAATGGGGAAATCACCCAGCTTTCAGGGTTGTATAAAATATTGGGGGATGAAACGCGCCTGCGTATTTTGCTGCTTTTGCAACAAAATGAGCTTTCCGTAGGGGAATTACAACAAATTTTAGAAGTGGGCCAATCGGCGCTTTCCTCCCAGCTAGCCCAACTTCGGGATCATTCTTTGGTGGAAAACCGCAAAGAAGGGCAAAAGGTTTATTACAAATATTCCGGCCAGGGAGGCACCGATGGCTCCACTCCCACAGAATCTGCCCTGGAAATAAGCCACAATATTATTAGCCAAACCCTGGAGGAAGTGGCTTCTACTCCACTTGCCGCAAAAGACAAAGAAAAATTGCAGTGGGTGTTGCAACAGCGAAGCCAAAACTCCACCGCTTTTTTTAACAGTTTAAAAGGAGAAGAGTTTCGGCCCCCTGGCCAGTCTTTTGAATCCTTGTTCTTAGCTTTTCTCCAATTGTTCCCTCAAACAAAATTGGTGGACTTAGGATGCGGCTCGGGAACACTTACTTATATACTGGCCCGCTCCGGTAAAGATGTTATTGGAATCGACTCTTCCGAAAAACAAATTGAACTGGCCAACCAAAAAGCCAGAAATTTTGAAGTGGAAAAAAAGCACCAGGATTTAAAAGGGCAACTCAAATTCACCAAGGGTTATATGGAAGAAACGGGGCTTAAAGAAAAATCAGCTGAGCTGGTGGTTCTGTCCCAATCCTTGCATCATGTGGCCAAACCCGAAGTGGTGATTGCCGAAGCCTTTCGGATTTTAAAACCAAAAGGAAAACTGTTGATTTTGGATTTGTACTCTCATCAGGAAGACTGGATGCGTGAACAGTTTGGAGATTTTTGGCTGGGATTTTCTGCGGATAGCTTAAACAAATGGACCAAACAAGCAGGTTTTGAAGAAGGCCATTGCAGCGGCTGGAAAGATTCCACAGCTCCTCAGAATATCAGCACTTTGATTTTTACGGCCACGAGGCCATAGGAATAGGTATATGAACACAAAAATTCTGTTAAATGAAATTTTAAGCAAAAGGCTAATGGTTTTGGACGGAGCTATGGGCACCATGATCCAGCGATATAAACTGGATGAAGAGGCCTATAGAGGAAGCCAATATAAAGATCATAATTCCGATCTAAAGGGCTGCAATGATTTGCTTTGCATAACCCAGCCCGATATTGTTGAAGAAATCCACCGGCAGTATCTGGAAGCAGGAGCCGATTTTGTGGAAACAAATTCTTTTAATGCCAACAGCATTTCCATGATAGATTACAAGCTGGAAGACAAAATTTACGAACTCAATTTTGCGGCAGCTAAAGTAGCCCGCAATGCCTGTGAAGCCATAACCAAATTAAACCCCGAAAAACCCCGTTTTGCCATTGGAACTTTAGGGCCCACTAGCCGTTCAGCTTCAATTTCTCCTGATGTAAATGACCCTGGTTTTCGCAATGTGAATTTTGACGAACTGGTGGAAAGTTATGGAGAGCAAACCCACGGCTTGATAGAAGGCGGCGTAGATGTATTGATGGTGGAAACCGTATTCGACACCCTCAACTGCAAAGCGGCTTTATTTGCCGTGAACCAATATTTAAAAAAGCACAATCTGGATATACCGGTTATGGTATCGGGCACCATTACGGATTCCGCAGGGCGCACCTTATCCGGGCAAACTCCCGAAGCCTTTTGGCATTCCATTTCTCATTCTAACCTACTCAGTGTTGGGCTTAACTGTTCCCTGGGGGCCAAAGAAATGATGCCCCATATTAAGGAACTCTCTGCCGTGGCCAATTGTTACATAAGCGCCCACCCCAATGCGGGACTTCCCAATGAAATGGGTGCCTACGACCAAACCGCAAAGCAGATGCAGGCCTACATTGAAGAATTCGCCAATGAAGGTTTAATTAACATTGTGGGTGGATGTTGCGGCACCACGCCCGACCATATAGGAGCCATAGCTGAAGAAGCGGCCCGGCATAAGCCCAGGGAAAAATCAAAGGGGTCCAAATATACCTCGCTATCCGGGTTGGAGCCTCTCACCATTCGCCCGGAAAGTAACTTTATAAACATAGGCGAACGCGCCAATATCATGGGCTCCATAAAATTCAAACGCTTGATTTTAGAGGGCAATTATGATGAAGCCGTGAGTATTTGCCGGGAACAAGTGGAAAATGGGGCTCAGATACTGGATATTAACATGGATGAAGGCCTTTTGGATGGCAAAGCGGCCATGGTTAAATACATCAACCTGATTGCCTCCGAACCCGACATTGCCAAAAGCCCCATAATGGTGGACTCTTCCAACTGGGAAATCATTGAGGCAGGGCTAAAATGTTTGCAAGGTAAAGGAGTCGTAAACTCCATTAGCCTTAAGGAAGGGGAAGAAAAGTTTTTAGAACAAGCCCAAAAAATAAGAGATTACGGTGCCGCTGTAGTTGTAATGGCCTTTGATGAAAGCGGACAAGCCGAAACTGCGGAAAGAAAGGTGGAAATTTGCTCCCGTTCTTTTAAACTGTTAACAGAAAAAGTGGGTTTCCCCCCTCAAGACATTATTTTTGATCCTAATATATTGGCGATTGCCACTGGCATGGAAGAACACGCCGCCTTTGGCATAAATTTTATTGAAGCCGCTAAACAACTCAAAGAAAAATTCCCCTTAAGCCATGTAAGTGGCGGGGTATCCAACCTTTCTTTTTCTTTCAGAGGAAACAACAAGGTACGAGAAGCCATACATTCAGCCTTTTTATACCACGCCACCAAAGTGGGTATGGATATGGGCATTGTGAATGCCGGAATGCTGGAAGTTTATGAGAACATTGAGCCCGAACTTTTGGAAAAAGTGGAAAACGTGCTTTTCAACAAAAACGAAAACGCCACGGAAGAGTTGATCACATTGGCTGAAAGTTTCAAAGGGCAGGCCGCTAGCCAAAAATCCGGACAGGATTTGAGTTGGCGTGAAAATAATGTGCAAGAGCGGCTCACACATGCTTTAGTAAAAGGCATTGACGACTATGTTACCGAAGATACGGAAGAAGCCCGACAACAATTTGCCGAACCCATAGAGGTTATTGAAGGCCCTTTAATGACAGGCATGGGCGTTGTGGGCGATTTGTTTGGTTCGGGAAAAATGTTTTTGCCCCAGGTGGTAAAAAGCGCCCGTGTGATGAAAAAAGCCGTGGCTTATTTGCTTCCTTATATCGAAAAGTCCAAAGAGAAAAACCCCGGTACAGGCAACAACGGAAAAATAGTTTTAGCCACGGTTAAAGGCGATGTACACGACATCGGCAAAAACATCGTAGGCGTAGTATTGGCCTGCAACAGCTATGAGGTAGTGGATTTGGGCGTCATGGTTCCCACTAACAAAATTCTGGAAGAGGCCAAAAAAATTGGGGCGGATATGATTGGTCTTTCGGGCCTCATTACCCCTTCCCTGGAAGTGATGTGTGAAATCGCCGAAGAAATGGAACGGCAAAACTTTAAAATTCCATTGCTAATAGGAGGAGCCACAACTTCCAAGGCCCATACCGCCATTAAAATTGCGCCTCGTTATTCAGGGCCGGTGGTTCATGTATTGGATGCATCGCGATGCGTGCCTGTGGCAGGAAAATTACTTTCCAAAGAAGCCAGAGTTACATACATGGAGGAAATAAACAAGGAATATGAAAAAATAAGGCAAAACCGAAAAACCAGAAGCCAAACAGAGCTTTTGCCCTACAGCGAAGCCTTAAAAAACAGGGCTAAGCTGGAGTTCAGCTCCAAAACGGTTTGCACCCCAAAAAACTTAGGACAAAAAGTTTTTCAAAATTTTCCACTGGATGAACTGTTGCCATACATTGATTGGACGCCCTTTTTCCATACCTGGGAGCTTTATGGAAAATACCCTCGTATATTACAAGATGCCAAGGTGGGCACCCAAGCTAAAGAACTTTTTGAAGACGCCCAGAAAATGCTGGCAGAAATTATCAAACGTCCCGAACTCAGTGCCGATGGCGTCATTTCTATTTTGCCCTGTACCAGAATCGGCGAACGGGTATTGGTATTTCCTGAGGATTGCAAAAGCCTGCCCGATAACCCCGAAGAGGTTAAAATTCACGAGTTTCAATTTTTACGCCAGCAAAATGTGAAATCCAAAAAAGGCCCCCACTACTCATTGGGAGATTTTATCGCCCCTGCGGAATCGGGCTGCCTGGATTACATGGGATTTTTTGCTGTGTGTGTGGGCAAAAATGCGGCACCCATCATTGAGGAGTTGGACAAAGACCACAATGAATACGGCTCCATTATGGCCAAAGCCCTTATGGACAGATTAGCCGAAGCCTTTGCGGAAAAAATGCACGCCTTGATTCGTCGTGAAATTTGGGGCTACGCCAGCCAGGAGCAGTTGGACAACGAAAGCCTTATTGAAGAAAAGTACCAGGGCATACGGCCCGCTCCCGGTTACCCTGCCTGTCCAGACCATACGGAAAAAGAAGCTTTATTTCGTCTGCTGAATGCCGAGGCTTCCATTGGCATCAAGCTAACGGAGAGTTTTGCCATGCTTCCGGCCTCGGCTGTGAGCGGATTTTATTTCGCTCACCCCGAATCCCGCTATTTTCCTGTGGGCAAAATCGGCAGTGATCAACTTAAGGACTACGCCCAGCGCAAAAATATGCCCCTGGATGAGGCTAAAAAATGGTTGGCCCCCAACCTCAATGACTGAGATTGGAGGCGCGCTGGTGGTTAAATAAGCCTGGTGCTTTTATCGGGCAAGCCCCTGGCTTTGGCAATTTGCTCTTTTGGACAAGCTATATTTCCAAAAGCGCAGAATACGCAACACACTCCTTGGGGAGGCATAAGTAACAAGCCACATTTTTCACATTCATAAAAATACTGGCATCCATCCACCGTCATTTTTTCCCGTTTTTTGTGCCTGCAACTGGGACAGCGTATTTGTGCTATTAGTTGAAATTTCTGCATTTTTTCTCCTGCTTTAAGCCTATGCTAGCTTAATAGCCCAAAAAAATCTGTGCGGCAGATCACATAGGGGGCAAAATTTTGATAGGCAGGCAAAACAAAAGAGCTTGTATTCCAAAAGAATACAATTTTATGCAGATTCCCAACTGCGCCGGGACAAATTACCTATTATATTAGGGTACGACTAGTGGGGATGGACAGGAGCCTGAAACAAGATTGAGAAAAAGGCGAACTTCGCCTATATTTTACTTGGTGCTGGAGACCCAAGGCGGTCCATTACACATATTTTAAACTTATTTTCGTACCGGGAAAATTTTTAGGAGGTACTATGTTTTCAGGTGGTAGATTTTTACAAAAATGGCAGCTATTGGGTTTTGCCATTTTAGCCGTCCTGGCTCCGGCGAGCCTTATGGCTCAGGATTGGGACCCCACCATAAATATCGAAGTCAATTACTACGACCATTATTCCCGAAACTCAGAACCATGTGATGACAACAACGGCGCTGACGATATTAATTACTGGGAATTTAATATGTGCGCCTCCACAGGGGGGATTTTAACAGGAATGGTCCAGAATAGCTTGGATGCAGAGGGTTTGCCTGTATTCAACAATGTAACTGGAACAAATACCGGTTGTCCTGGTTGCGTTTTTTACAACAAATATGTAGGCACTTGGTTCAGGCCAAACCCCAGCGATGCCAACCCCATCAAAAGGGTTTTACAGTTTACAGATTCTTTAACATTCACCCATCAGGGCGGCGGTGTTTACGAATTTCAAAGTTCCATTTTTTTCCCCCTTGATGGAAGAAGCGGCACCTTGGTGGATCAGGGCATTGAATCCCAATTAAATGGAGAAGGAGGAAATCATAACTTCGGCTTTACCCTTCACATGCACCGTACCTTTGTATTCCAATCCAGCGCCGCAGACACCTTAAATTTTAACTTCCGCGGCGATGATGATGTTTGGGTATTTGTTAACGGGCAATTGGTTCTTGATATAGGTGGCGTTCATCCCGCTCAAACAGGCTCCTTTAACCTGGGGGATGTGGGCCGCGACTTGGGCCTTGTGAACGGACAAGAGTACGATTTTGATTTTTTCTTCGCCGAGAGAAGAACCACCCAATCTTCCATTCGTATAAACACCAACATCCCTATTATCGCCCCTCCTAAGCTTCCCACTCCCAGAGCTACTCCTCCAGGAACCAATTTCGCATTTCAACAAAACGTAACTTTAACTTCCATTATTCCCGGGGCCACAATTTGGTATCGCTTGGGAACTTCCGGCAATTGGATTCAATATACCGGAGCCATAACCCTAACTGCTTCTTCAACCATTCAGGCCTATGCCACTTTGGATGGCTGGGAAGACAGCGACATTATGACCGAGGATTATACCAAAACTCAAGGAGCCTCTACTCTGCAGCTCACAAGGGCTAACGGAGAAATTTTGGGGCCCAACAATTATTTAACTGAAAATGATGATAGTTACATAGTGCGAATTACCACCCCTTACGCTTCTTTAGGGGCGATTGATGTTCCCAATGCAACAGTTTTCAGCACCGATTCTTATACCCTACCCATAGCCTCAGGAACAGTTACCGGCCAAGCCATGTTGTATCAGGGCGCTGTGGATTTTTCCATTGGCGCAGCCACTGCCAACCAGGCTATTGAAGCAAGTGTATACGATACTGTGAAAGTAAGCTGGACCAACCCAGCCAATTCCAGTGATGTACTTACAGGTTCTATAATTGTTCGCCCCGCCAGAAAAAATGCCACTATTGTTTATACCGAATCGGATTTTACTACGGTTATTGATATTATTCCCGGTACGGCCACTAACATATATCTGGTGCTGGAAGATCAGATAATAGATCCCAGTCGCAATGATTACACCATTACTTTAACAAACATCGATGGAAGCAATAGCGGACTGCAAGCCGATGTAGAAATAATAAACTTGTCCACTGCTACGGATTTGGGCAATGGGCGTTACGGAGTTACCATCCCCATTAATGCTGTTATTAGCAACACGGAAGTGGTAGCCAACAACGGCATTATGGAAGCCCGTTTGGGAGACCAAATCATAGCCAGCTACACAGACCCTGTGGACCTGGACCAGGCTACAAAGGGTATAGGTTTTGATGTAGCCACGGAACAAGTGGCTGATATTAATTTTACAGAAGCCACTTACACCACTCCCTTTGCGGAAGCTTTTTACGATCCCGCCGCAGGCAAGGTATATATCCGTTATACGGACGACCCTGTGGTTAATTTATCCAAAACCGCAGTGGTTACTGTTTTAAATACCTTCCCAACCACAACAGGCTCAAAAAACTCTCTGGATGTGGAAAACGTAATTCTAACCGATGCGGGAAACACAGGTGTCTGGACAGGAGAAATTACCCTACAGGATAACCCTGCTCCAGCCGTTGGGGATAATGCCCTGCAGTTTTATTTTAATGGCCTTGTGACAGCCAAAGTGGCTTCCCATAGAAACACAGTGGGCGGTGACCTGGACGGGGATACGGCTTCCGTTGCTATGAGAGTTGCCTATCCTGACGAACCCGAAGTAGTCACTATAACAGATAACGAAACCACAACCGGAGGCACGGTAACCCGAAAAACCAAAGTAGTGGATGTATGTGTTACCGACCAGGTATTTTCCACCGTAACCCGGGATACTCTAATTGCAAAAGTAGAGTGCACTTCCACAGGCGATCTAATTACCAATGTGGCATTAATTCAGCTCAGTGAAACCTCCAAGGAATACTGCGGCCAATTTACCAAAGAAGAGGGCAGCACAGACACAGATCCTGGAACACTCACCTGTCTGGATGGAGATGACCTTGTAACCACCTACACAGATCCTGTATACACCAATGGCGACAAAAAGACTGTAAAATTAGAAGATTTAACCGTTCCCCAAATTACCTTTTTCGATAAATGTCCGGACGGGATTCCTGTGACTAACCTCACTCAAACTCAAGGCGGCGGAGATTCTTTTTGCATACAAGTTTTGGATAGAAGCGATAACTTAAACATCCAAAATAGCCTGCAAGTGAAGTTGACCATTCCCGGAGGAGATGAACAAACGGTAACTGTCACAGAAACCGGTGTAGCCACCGGGGAATACACCGCCATTGTTAACTATGGTTTTTCTGAAAGCCCAATTGTAAATGACTTGATTATAGAAGGAAAATTAAACCCTGGTTCGTCCTTAAATCAGGCCCAAATAACTGCCACAGTGGTGGATCACCCCGGGGGCCAACCTGAAGTTCTTGTAATTACTGCCGCCTTTATACCTGTAAAAAGCGCCTATATTATCGATGGAAATGGAGATGGCCAGGCCGATACCATATACATCGAAATGGGTGCTAACATGACTGCCGGCATTTTGCCTGATTCCGTATACTCTATCGACTGGCCAAGTGAAGGCAGTCCCAACCAGAAGGCCAAATTAAGCAATTCTGAAATTGCCATTAGTTCCAATGCGCCTTTTTTTGTCACAGTGGGAATAATCGGTGTGGAAGATAGCAGCAACGGGATTTTTCCCATGAATGTAACTGCACAGGGAACGCCTACCCCTACTTTGACCATGCCTGATAACATGGCTTACCGAAGCCAGGTGGTGGAAATTGATGACAGAATCGGGCCTATCATTACTTCAGCCATTCGACACCCTTCGGATTTAGAGTTCTATGAAGTGGGTGATGGAACATTTGAGATAAATCCAGACACCCTGTATGTAGTTTTGTCTGAATCCATTACTCAAACCTCCTCTGCAGGAATTCCCTGGAACAGGTTAATTCGTTTTTCCAACACAGGCGATAAAGCAGACGGCAACTATCTTGAAACCTTCCAGGATGCCCAGTACACCATTAAAAATTCCGTGGATGGCGGACCAGACACTTTGATTTTTGTGGTAACCAATGTAGATGGAAAAGATAAGCCGCTTCCCGGCGACCTTATCTGGCTGGCCGAAGACGCCCCATACACTGATGCCAATGATAATAGACCCGGAAATAGGGCCATTGAAGTCCTTGGCCTCAGCCCTGCAAAAGTTATCAGGGAATCCAATATCTATATTCCTGTGGTGGGGCTGGAATTAAACGATGCCAAAGTGGACAATGCTCTTTTGGCCTTTGGAATAAAAGAAGAGGGATACATAGGAGGCTATTACAATGACTCTACCGGCAACTATGAAAAACTTTGGGTGGAGCCCTATGGTTATGATCCAATGACAGGTACTATTGACATAAGTAAGCAGCAATCATGCAATGCCAATTTTAAAGAGCAAACCAGCGTAACAGCCATTAACCCAAAATGCTTATCCACGGTAAAAGTCCTTTCAGAAGGGGCCTACATTGCTGGAGTGAAAATTTACGACCATTTGGGCAAATGGGTTCATTCCTCAGTTCAATCCTTTGGTACCTGTGGTGAATTGGCCAACACCGCCAGAAACAATCCCCGGAACTTTGGAGACGGAAAAGCCAGTTGGCTTATTTGGAATCTTAAAGACAACAAGGGAGAATTTGTGGGTAGCGGTGTTTACATTTGGAAAATCACCTTTAAATCCGTAGGAGACAATAAACTTCCAAATTTTGTAACAGTTAAAAAACAAGGTGTGGTTAAGGTCAATCCCGACCTGGAATGCACCAGCTTTTAGTCCCCATAGCTTAATTCTTTAAAAAGCCCCATTTTTGGGGCTTTTTTTTGTCTAAAATTCATGGAAACTCCCAAAATGCTAGGGATTTTTGTGTTATAATCAAAAATAACTCTATTATTTTATGGCCAAACTTTTAGTCATTGATGACGATCCAGTCAGTTTAACCTTGTATTCCAAAATGCTGCAAAAGGCAGGACACAGTGTGGAATTAGCAGAAAATGGAGAACGAGGTGTGGCACTCTATTTAACCAATAACCATGATGTGGTGATTACCGATATATTGATGCCTCAAAAAGATGGCTACGAAACAATCCAGGAAATAACCCAGTATAATGCCTCTGCAAAAATAATTGCCATTAGCTCAGGCAAAAAAGGTTTGGAAAGCTCCTATTTAAAAGATGCCAAATTAATCGGGGCTTCAGCCAGTTTGCAAAAACCTTTTGGTATGGATGAACTGGTAGCTCTCATAGACAAACTGCTTAAAGAACCCGAATATCAGGTTGATTCCCAAAACCATTCTGCTCCGCCAGTATTTCCAAAAACCACGGCAGATTCAAGTGCCGTGGGACAAACCTCATTTCGGGAAGAAGGAGTGGACGTTTTTATATTTGACCCGACACCGGCCTCTTTTAAGTTATACCAGAAAATGCTATTGAGCCACCCTCCATTTAAAAACTTAAACTTTGCAATGGAAACAGAATTGGAAGCTGCTTTGAATTACATTGAAACTTCAATGCCTAAGGCCATTATAATGGAGTGGGTTTTTGAAAAGCCGGATACCGCTAAAAATTTTTTGATCCAGCTTAAAAAAAATCCAGCCTATAAAAATATTCCTGTTTTAGTATGTAGCAAAGAAAATCAAAAAAAAGATATTGTGGAAGCCTTTCAGCATGGAGCCAAAGAATACATAGTAAAACCCATACTCAGGAATATACTGGTACATAAGGTGGAAAAAGTCTTGAAAGCCTACAGGGAAAGCAATGCATAAGATTTTTCCTATACATCATTCTTTGGGACTTGTTTTTATCATGCTCATGGTTTTTACAAATTTAATCCAAGCCCAAGGGGTAGAGAGCGTGGAGGCGGAAGCCCCAGCTACATCGGATAGAATTGTAAAGGAAGAAGAGCCACCTGCAAAGGCAGAAAAAGTAGATACAGAAGAACAAAGTGATTCTGCTTCCACAAACAAATGGGTTCCTTATAATCAAATGGAGGCTAAAACAGAAACTGGGGATAGTCTTGCCAGCAATGATAGTCTTCAATCCAAAGCTGGTAGCGACAGCACACAAAAAGACAGTGCAAAGGCAGTGGCCCCGCAAATTATCTTAAAAAATTATAAGGAACAAGCTATGTCCCTGGAAGCCGGGTATAACAGCCTTGTGGGCACAGGGTTTATATACCATTACTTTGTAGAAGAGCATGTATCCATTGAAGCGGGTTTTGGAGGCAGTTCCGATGGCTTTACCCCTGGTGTCAGAGGAAGAATGCAGTTTGGAGATGACCCTATTCCCTATTGGGGAGCTTTCGGCCTATCCTATTCTTTCGGCTCTTTTTTACATGTGCCCGTAATAGATAGGGAAACCCGCAGATGGCCTAAAATCCGTTCTCTGCCAATTCCCCGTATACATTTTGAAGTGGGCACTACCATAAAATTTGGAGATGATTTTTTTATGTTAGCCTATGTGGGTTACTCCATTGTTATGACTTCCGAAACATGGAAAGCGCATCCTGATGACGCCGACTTAGTGAGTGAAGAAGGGGCTAAATTTTTTGATTCTTTTTTTGGAAGCGGCCCCTCTGTAGGGGTTAGTTTTGGAACTTACCCCTTTTAAGCAGCCTAACCTAAACTTTATCAACTTCTTTATCCTGGTTGCATTTTCAGAATAAAAGGGAGAATGGGTGCGGAATCTTAAATATTTTTGCAAAGTGGGCCTTACCGGAATAGAACCGGAAATCCTGGATCGGTATTGAGGTGGCGCCGCAGGCGACAAATCAGGGGGCAAACATATGTTGCAATTCTTTTTCGCTGTCCACTATAACAGAAGAGTACTTTGATTTGAGCTGAGCTTTTTCAAAACGGGCCATTACTTTTTCCAAATAAAAGTCTGCCCCACTTCTTTCCACAGGATTAAAATTGCTCTCCGTATATATATGGTGCAACTCTGCAAATACATCTTTTTTATTTAACAATTTTACCCTGCTTGTATCCATCTAAAATAATATTGGTAAATATAAATTTACTTTCCCAAAAAGGATTTTGCAGGGGCTTTCTTGAAAAGCCCAAAAATTCGGGGCTTCAGGGGGTTCAAAATTCCCCAGAGATTCCAAAAACTCTTCCTTGCAGTTAAAAAACCGCAAAAACTGCCAGCGGGGGGAAATCCCCCACCGACACCACCACATCAAATTTAACTAGTTTGAAACACCGACTTTACGGGTATAAAAAACAGTACTCCAGGAAATGGTCTGAGTTTTAGGGAATAAAACCCCATTGTTGAAACTTAAGTTGCTGTCTAACACCACTTTGTAAGAATTAGGTGCCGTTAGCTCTTCAGGAAATTGAATAGAAATTCCAGCTTCCACCACGGATTTCTCACAAGGGTATGCCTGCCCTTCTTTTAAACATTGGATGCCATTTTCCAAGGATTCGGAGTCTGCCTTACCCACTGTGGACAGTAATAAGTTATTCCCTTCCGCCCGGGCTACTGAGGGAAAAATATCCACATCCAAGATAACTTCGTCTAAAATCACATCATTATCGTAATAGGAGGCTTCCCGGATGCGTCCAAACCCCTCAACGGTTTTTACTCTGGGAAAAGGCTCAGGGGTAAAAGTCAATGTATCTGTAGTTGTTTTCTGAACACCGAAGAAGCTTGTAATATTTTTATTTATTTGTAATTGATAATCGACCCCAACTTCAAAGTTCATCAAAGTATCACATTTATCGTTTTCAATTTGGCACAATTCAATTTCAACAAAATCATAGCTGGTCCAGTTCAAGTTTTTAATTTCCACATTATCTGGGGATATAACTTTAATAAAATCTTCGGAGTTGCTTTTTTCCATAGGATGTGAAAATTGCAATGTCACCAATGGACTATTTTTGTGATGTATACGAGCCTTCGCCCCCACCGCATTATTGGGAGGCAAACTCCATAATAAAGAAGGTTCGGCCTCTGGTTCCTTGGTGACACAACTATTAGCCGCCCATTTGGCCAGTTTTTCCTCGTGCAAAACATAAAGGGCGCAGTTTTCGCTTTGGTTGTCAAAAGGAATTTCAAAGCGATTGGAATCCATATCGTGAACAACAACATCAAACACGGCTTGGGGTGCACCGGAAATTTCCCGAAATGAGCCTTTTTTTATACTTTCGAGATTGGTGCCTTTAATATAGGCTCCCTCCATAAAATTTTCACTTCCCTGAGGATAAACAAGTCCCGCTGATTGCAGCAAATCCCCGCTTTCTCCTCTTTGAATTTGAATGAAGCGGTATTCTCCATTGGTGGATTCTATTTCCCCCATAGCCACAGAAATGGGGTGACTTTCGGCTAACTGGAGATTTAATTCACTTACATCATTGGCATTGTGGTAAAAACGGTGGTACACAGAAAAATTATCTTTGTGAGCCATCACCACATAATCTGCACTGGGTAACTTGTCTGTAATAAAATACCCGCCATCCTCTGTTTTCACAGAGTCCAGACTTCTCTTATATTGCACCTCAATAACTCTCCAGTTGGGTCCTGATGTAAATACCGTATCTATTTCATTTTCCCGGGCAACGCCATAGACCACCATCGCGCCCCGGCTGGGAGAACCGTCGGGATTGTTAATAAAGCCCTGAACCGGATTGCCGATGGTGACTCCATTTCCCGATAAACGATCCCCACTGGAATCCAATAAACAGGAACTAAACAAAACCATAAACATCAATAGGCTCAGTTTTTTTAAGGAGTATAGGGTTTTATTTTTTTTCATTCTATGTTATCCAATTCTTCGTATTCGCCAGGATCGCTTCTGACTTTTCTGTTTGGCAAGACTACCGGGAAAAATTGCAAATTAAACTGATATATTTGATCGGGTTCTGAAGAGTTGGCCGCCAGTGCCATTAACTTTTTGCGGAACTCGCGAATGGCTCCAATCATATCGTGGAAATCCGCCCGATTAAAACTTATGGTAGTCCCGCTAATTTCACGAATGGCGGAGGGATGGGTTCCAATACTATCGGCACCTAATTGAATCATTTTACGGTGGTACTGAGCAGCTTTCACAGATCGAACCACATCATCCGTTTCTAAAATTTGATCTTTAGCCACCCATTTTCCATCTTGCCGTTCCAATAATCCCAGGTCTTTTAAAAGTTTAAATGATTCGGAAACTTTTTCCAAAGGAATGTTAGGAGTCAAATTTCGGGAAACCCATTTGGCGGAGTTTTTAAAATCGGGCAATTGAACCATTTCCCAAATGACCAGATGCCACCAGTCGGATAATATATCCATTTGTTCGGCCTTCAAATGCCCCGGAGATTGAGAGGCAGCCAATTCCATAAGCTCTTTTAAATATTTTTCTTTTTCCGCTAACATTTTGGATTGATTAAAAAGCACCATAGTTAAAAAGTAGTGTCTTTTTATCCCCTCAATTTTAAAGGCCTGGGCGAATTTATTGGCTCCTTCAAGGCTAAGGTTACGCTTCCCATCCATTACATTCTTTAAATAATTCGGGGACTTAAACCCGGCTTTTTGAATGATGTATCGATGGCTGAACACGGGGGATTCGCTTTTTTTGAAATCAAACAAATGACGCAAATAAAGGCGGTAATCCGTGTATTTAAAAATATTGGGATTTCGAATCATTAAGCAGACCTTTATTTACATAATAGCTTAGAGAGCCAATAAAAAATGGAATTTATATGTTTTTTGTATTCTTTTAGAATACAAAATTAATTTTTAAACCCGGTTAATAATTAAAAATATGGTGGAGAAATTTTCCTGAATCCAAAAAAACCAGGGGGAATATATGATTTGTGACCCCCCGACCACAAATCAACCCCCTGGCTCAGACTTTACCCCCGTTTTACTAGACCAACCCCCAAATGCACCTATTAAAGAGTATAGTGCGAAAGAAAAATTTTGCTGGCAATTTTTCTATTTGTCGTATTCCACTAGAATACAAATGGAGGTTTGATGGAAAAATGTTCCGCCAAATTTATTAAAAACTGCTTTTTTAAGCTAAAAACAAAGCTTTTCTGGCTTTCCCTGTTTTTTTTAAAAGAATATTCAAGGGAAAAAAGCATTTTTTGAGTCAAAAAAAGGGGTGACCCTAAGGTTCCACAATTCTGTTTCATTGCCAAAAATTTACCTCAAAATCCCAAAATTTGCGTGAAGCTGGTAAAAACGGTATAATGGGCATATATTTTAACCACTTACGCTCGTGAAATAATCCAGTGATAAAAGTTGATGTCAATAATTTAGAACCGGGAATGGTCTTAGCAAAATCCCTTTTCAACCCCGAAGGGGATTTGTTTGCGCCTTGCGGATACACCCTAACAACTGAGTTAATCCAAACATTTACAAAAAACGGTGTGCCATACTGCTGGACACAGGAAAACCCTCAGACTGGATTTTTATCTGAACCTTTAATTCAAGAACATCTGGAACATTACTCCGGAAAAAAAACTCAGGAAAATCCCAACAAGGTGACGGATTTAATCCAGGAAAATGCGGAAAAATTATTTGAGTCTATTGAATCCTTAAAAACATTCCATCAAGTTATTTTACCTGATGATTTTGCCACTTTAATTGATGTATTGACTAAAGAGTTACACAACCACCCTCCTGCGGTGGCGCAACTTATTTTACTCAATCAAAAAAGCAGCCACCTGTTTAACCATTCTTTATATGTATGCGCCACGGCCATTTCCCTGGGGCAACTGCTTGGATTTTCAGCCAGGCAAACCATAAGGCTCGGGCTTTCTTGCCTGTTTATGGATGTGGGCAAAATCATTTTGCCAGACGCCCTTGTTCAAAAGAACATCAGGCAGTTGAGTTTCAAAGAATTTTTAATTTACCAGGAACATACATCCTATGGCTATGCCCTTCTTAAAGAAATCAAAGATTTTCCCAAAATTAGCAATATCGTCACCTTGCAACACCACGAGCGGCAGGATGGCGCGGGATACCCTCAACGTCTAAGAGGCATGAATAACATACCACCTGCAGATTACCACCCTCCCGGAAACCGTATACATTTCTGGGCTGAAATCGCCTCCGTGGCAGATAGATACATTAACTTAATTTTCCCCAGAGTTGGAGCCGAGCTCCCTAAAACCCCTGAACACGCCAAAAGGATTTTGCAAATAGCTGCTGGTTCGGAATTAAACTCTGCAATTGTGGAGAAATTTATCAGGCTAATCCCCAATTTTCCAGAAGGAGCTAAAATCGTGGTTAACCGGGATAGCCACGGAAAATATGCGGGATATACAGGCTATGTTAGCAAATTTAACAAACAAAAGCCCAATCAGCCTGAGATTATTTTATGCGAGGATAGGTTTCATCAGTCCGTGCCCGCAGTTAAAATTGATTTAACTGAGGCACGGAATCTTGATGTTCAGCTTCGAATAGTTTAAAAGCCCTGACAACTTACATTGGGATCTACGCCGGCGCCACGGGCGATACCCTGCTTAAAAATGGCAAAGGTTTTTCTGCCATTTTCATATTCAAATAAAACTTTCCAGATGTAAACGCCGCTTCCCACCCGGGACCCGGTTTTATCATCTTTTTGATTCCACACTAACCAGGATAACAACCCATCTCCATCCCTGTTGCGGGCGTTATTTTCAAGCTCGCCGCATTGGCCGAACTTCTGCACATGGCTGTGCACCCATCGCCCAGTATTATCAAAGATGTTAACGTTCGCGGTGTAACCGCCTTCCGCATGGACTACCACAGAGGATAAGCAATCCACCGGATAATATTGAAACTCGGAAAGATCTGTTTGGGAACAATTATCATAATCCCAGCTGTTTATTTCACCTGAAGTAGGATCAAATCCAATAGGCGGAATCCAAATAGTCTTATCCGCGCTGCTTCCACCCCCGACCAAAGTGGGATCGCTGCTCACTGTTTCAATGGGCCTGAATATATCAGAGAATAAAAGCACTTTAATTGCATCTTCACCTAAAGTAATTACCGGTTTATCCCCGTTAAAATTGCCATTAGCATCCGTGTAGAGAGCGGTAGGATTTAAAAATATTTCATCCCCCGCTTTTAGACCGTTTCTGCTTCTGTCATTGGGGAAAGTGATTCTCCAGGTCAATCCGTCAGCGGAAATTTTTTCCACAGATAATATGGTCATATTATGCACCATGGAAGAATCTTTGTGAATAAACAAAAACAAATTGTTCAGGTCTGGATTATTGGGATTTATGGGGGTTATATCTTCAGACAGCACCACAATTAAAGTATCGGGGTTCTTAAGCAATTTGCCGTTGGTATCTTCATAGCTCTCCAAATCTGAAGGAACCTTTTCTGCCCTAACCAGAACGGCGCCAATGGAATCCTGAATAGCTAAGGTCTGGCCTTTGTATTCAGGGTTATTGGGCAAAGTTAGCGTGGGAGTTCCCACTGCAAAGGTAGCCAATTCATAAGGATCTTGGGATAAATCAATCACAATGATATTATCTGTTCCCGGCAAAAGAGAGATGTTTTCACTGCCCGCATTTTTGCTAGTTCCAGCTCCAGGCCATTGTATGTTAGTTACCACATCGGGAAGCTGATCGGCAGTAATAGAGCCATTGATTTTAATATATACAGAATCTCCTTGCCCGTCTCGATTTCCATCTTTTATCCAGGCCGAATTCGCAGATACAAAAATGGAATGTATGGTTAAGTTTGTAGGTAAGTTTTCGCCGGCTACATCAGAAGCCGTTACTACAGTTGAATTCACAGAACTTAAGGGATTTAACTGCCCTTCAATAATGGCATTGCTGGGGTTCACCGCAAATGCAAAACCAAAATCAACTGTGGCGGTAAAGCGCCCGCTTCCGCTCAGCAATTCCACCGCGGATACTTGCAGCGCATCTCCCCCCACGCTACTGAGAAGATTCACTAATATAGGACGCCTTTCACTGGGATCCAACCGATTGTCTTCAATCACCAATACGAATTTATTGTTGGCCATAGCCTCGGTAATTTCTGTAATAACATTACCCTGCAAATCTTCAAAATACATGTTCGTAGCTGGATTGGGCTTCACCACGATATTTTCAGCAAACACATCGGAAGGGTTTTGCGGGTTGGTCCAGGTAACGGATAAATTATCGAAATCCAGCGACTCTATAATTCCATTTTCAATCCCCCCCGAAATGGAATTATAGGCAAAGGGAACAGCAATAGTAAAAACCAACGCATCGTTATTGGGATTTGTGGCATCCCGAACCAGCTCTGGGTTCCTTAAAATAACCGTTTCATTATCTCCCTTTTGAGAGGTAATCGTTAAGGCTATGGAATCCAGTTCAGCATAGGGCGTAGTAATTTGGATGTTAATCACCGAATCCAGTTCATTCAAAAAGGCATTGGGAAGAGTTAAATCCAGGCCCGTTTTGCTGGTTATCAATATTTGGGAATTAACTAAAACTTTGGTGAACACATAAGTACCTGTGTCGGAATTGGTCCAGCCTGGGGCCTCTGCATAGGTTTTTAAAACTGTTGTATTGGTGATGCGTATAGGATTGCCGTCGTAAAGTTGGTAACCACCACCGTCCAGGTCATAATAAATCTGTACATCGTTAACTGAATCGCGGCTTAAGGTCACAAATTGGTCGAAAACAAACTCACCCCCTGGAGGAGTTACCACTACAGGTGGAATTTTCACCTGCACAATAGGAAGGGATGTTGTTATGGTAATAGTGGAAGTGACCACCCGGCGTTCCGCATAGAAAAAATCAAAGGCGATTTCCTTTCCGTCTGGAATTCCCAATTCTTCGGCTTTTTCCTTTAGGTTAAAGGAGCCTTCCACTGGTTCGTGGATGCCCCCTATATCCAAGGCCAGTTTGCCGTCCAAAAATACCCATACATCATCGTCACCCTCAAACAAAAAATCCTGATTTTCTGCGGCGGCAGCATTGTAGACAAATGTTTTTCGCAAGTGAAGGGTAAAGCCAAAGTTGTGCAGTCCGCCTTCTCCATTCAGTTCTGATTCTATTCCTAAGCCGACCAAACTGTTAGGATCATCATCCCAAGGGAAAAATGTATTGAGATGGGTAAACTGATAAACTCCCTGACCCAAATGAGTGAAGGTTAAATCAAGTTCTTTGGAAACCACTTTTTCTTTCCCAGGAGCGGTATTTGCCTTAAACCAGTTACCCACATTTTGGTTGTACCAACCACAGCCGGAGCAACCCCTGTTTTTGCCGGGCTGGTTGTTAAAAACCGGAAGGCCATCGGCTCCCAGACTATCTTGCACCAGATTTAAAATGGGGAATGCGTTTCTGGTTTCTCCAGCGGCCCGGTCCACATTGGGGTCAGGAATATTGTCCATATTAAATTCCCAATATGCTGAGTTGTCATCCACAGCTCCATTTCTGGAATAGTGGTCAAATAAAGTGGTTGTGAGCACCACTGAATCTGCGAAATAGTCCTGGGCTAAAACCCCACCAGGTCTGAATACAGAAGTTAACAAGAATGTAAGGACTAGAGCGGTCCTACCACTAAGTATTGTCTTTGACATTATAACCCCAAGAAAAACTGATAAATCCTAACAGTAATCTAACGAGGAAGTGAAAATAATACAAGTCGCATTTTTCAGGATCGGTTAAAAATTTGCATTTTTGGGCCTTGTTCCACAATGATTTTTCAAATTTGAAAATTTAATTTTGAGAAAATACCAATTATACAAAACTCTTAAAACTCAAAAATATTTCTTTTTTTCGAAATTTTGCCACTTTTAAAAGGCCTCTAAGCCTAATTCTCCAGCGTTTAATTTTTTTAAATATTTTATTTGAAAATTCTAAAATGAATTTTTTTAGAATACACAAAGTCATTCTAAAAGGACTTTTGATGGCTCAATTTCTGATTTCTAAAAAAAATTCTCCAGTGCCCAATCAATTTGCTTGGCAAACCTGGCTATCCCCAAAATTTTGAGAGGTTCTGGCAATTCCCTGGGTAAAATGACCTGTGTAAACCTCTCCATTTTCATACTGGAAAAGCACCTTCCATAAATATGCGCCACTCCCCACCAATTGGTAATTTTGGTTCTCCCTCTGGTTCCAGATTAACCAGGATATGACCCTTCCCTGCTCATCCCTTCTGGAGGGGTTGTCCAGTTCGCCGCATTTACCAAACTCCTGGACATGGGAGTGCAAAAATTTGCCTGTATTATCGAAAATATTTACGGTAGCCCGGTAAGCGCCTTTTCCTTTAACCATCACCGAAGAAAGGCAATTACTGGGATACACTTCAAAATCCGATGTTTCCACCTGGCCGCATTCCCGTTGGTATTCGGCTCCATTGACACTTCCGGAACTGGCCTCATAACCCACTGGAGGAATCCACAAGTTAAACCGGCTGCGTTCCCGATATCGAAAGTCATCGATCTGCTCGGAATATCCTAAAAGAGGATCAAAAATAGAAGCTTCTTCATAACCGGCCTGATTGGCCTGCCATTGCTGATTTTGCTCTTCGGCCAAAAGCGTTGTACCCGTAAACAGGAACAACCCAATAGCTAAGAATGGCGTAGAAACTCGCATAACTATAAAGTACCCCTTTTCTCAAATTTTGGCAGCAAACTCCTTAAAAAAATGAAACCTCAGAATGAATATTTATACGCCAAGATGCCAGAAACAACTCAAGCTGTGAATTTAAGACTCTGCCCTTGCAAATAGCTTCATATTTCTTCCATTTCTCAGATGTTTGAACTTTCCCAGCTCGGAATCGGTCTAGTTATTTTTTTAACAGGCATTTTAACCGCTTTTATCAACTCCATTGCCGGTGGAGGTTCAACGCTCAGCTTATCTTTATTTTTATTGTTGGGAATGCCAGTGGCTACAGCTCATGGTACCAATCGCTTCGGGCTTTTATTCGGGGCTTTCGGTTCTTTGTTTACTTTAAAAGACGCCGGCTATGTAAAACCCAAAGATAACATCAAAATAAGTATTCCTATTATTATTGGGACTATTTCCGGAACGCTAATCACCATCAGTCTGCCCGAAGCCTATTTGAATTTTGCTTTGGCATTGGTATTCCTGTGGATAAGTTTCAGCAGTTCCTTTACAAAACTTAGCGCACAAAATTTGGAATCACCCAGTTATTCGAATTGGGTAAAAATACTGGTGCTTTTTTTATTGGGACTTTATGGAGGCTTCATCCAGGTGGGAAACGGCCTTATAATGATGTATGTATTTGGCCGTTTTTTAAAAATGCCCATTTACAATTTAAATGCGCTAAAGGCTTTTTTAGCCGTTGTCATTTTGTTAGTGAGCGTCCTTATATTTATTCCTACCGGCTATATTCACTGGGCCCCTGCTTTTTATTTTGCCCTGGGAAGTTATCTGGGAGGAAAATTGGGAGCCAATTGGCAGCTTAAAAAAGGGGTTGGCTGGATAACATGGCTGGTGAGGATTATGGGAGTTGCCATGTCCTTAAAATTGATAGTTTCTCTTTTTGGCAGTTTTTAGGCCAGGGCATTCACATAAAACACAAAAAAGCCGTAAACTGCCCTAATTAAGGCCTTTTCCCGGTTACGAAAAGCAGCCTAAAAAAATTGGGGAAGCTTATGCAAAGTTTTTACTTTAGCAAAAGGGGATTTAACTGCATTTAGGGAATCCTGCTTCTGGGCAAAAATTCGCTATTCGGGGTTCAAACTTCGAATAGGTAATTCAATATATGAACATGAGGCATGTATGTTTAGATTAATTTTAATTACAGTTAGCTTAGCTTTTGGATTCAGCCTGGCACAAACATCGGGAATCTGGGAAAGTTCAACCGCATTACCGGTAATACAATCAGAATTTTATGGCGATGCCATTGGGGACTCCATTTATGTATTGGGCGGAGAAGCCATGCGGGTGGAGGAACAAGGGCAAGATATGAGCACAGCGTCCAATGAGCTTTGGATATACAATACCCAAACTGAGGAATGGGACATGGGAGCCAGAATGCCCGCAGGACGCAATCACGTGGCCGTAACTCATTTAGACGGAAAACTCTATGTATTCGGCGGATACCCCCAGGCCTGCTGCAACAGCTACCCTTGGCCCTTTGGGGAAACCAACAACTGGCGCTATACGCCCGAAACAAACTCCTGGGAAGAGTTGGCCCCAATTCCCCGCCGCATGGGAGCGGGAATGGCAGAGGCCTTTGAAGGCAAAATCTATGTATTTGCAGGAACGGATTCCGGCGGGTTCCATTCGCTAAACGCCGCCCATGTATATGACCCGGAAAACGACAGCTGGGAAGAATTGAGCCCTCTGAAAAATGCCCGGGAGCACACTCGGGGGTGTGTAATGGACTCTTTAATTCTGGTATTTGGCGGCCATTCCAATCCCCAGGGCACAAGAATAAACCAGGGCAGTGTGGAAGCCTACTCTCCCGCATCAGACACATGGTACGACTTGGGTGATATGCCCCAGGCCAGAGGAGGAATTGGAGTGGGATGTATAGCTGGCAAGGCCTATTTATTCGGAGGGGAATTGGTCAATTTTCAGGTTTTGGACAACAATGATGTATTTGATCCTGTCAGCGAGGACTGGTCCAGCGATACCAAAGTGCCTTTATCAGGCATACATGGCATGGCCACAGTGACCCACAAAGGCAAAATACATTTAATTGGCGGTTCCGAAGGAGGCGGGTTTTCTCCCGGAGACCACCACTATGTTTTTACTCCCCCTCAGGTGGAAGGTTGCACCGACCCTGAGTCCCCAAATTTTAATCGATACGCCACTACAGATGATGGAACCTGCGAGCCTGTGAGCCTAAAGGCTGGATTTATAGAACAAAGTTTTAAATGGTCTTTCGAGAATCATACTCTAAAGCTAAATGGGCTTCCCGGTGATTTGCAAAGTCTTGAGTTGCAGAATGTAAAAGGAAAAATTTTAAGTGAAGTTAAACCAGAGCATAACGCCGCTAGTTTTAGCAATAGTTATTTAAAGCCCGGCATATACATTGTTAGGTTTAAAAGTTCCACAGCTGCTTACAGCGCAAAACTGGCCCTTTTTTAATAAGGGCCTTCTACTTCAGGGTTTCAAATTAAGCCTGATTTGCATTACGGTTTTATTGCCGCTTCTGTCATACATCCCCAAATCAATTTTATAGCCGGATATAACAAAACCATTTGGCTTAGAAGGTCTGCCTGCAGGCACTCCATTTTTTAAATATTCCATAGGAATGGTGACTTTAAGCTGATGTTTGTCTTCAATTTTTTCCAGATACTGGGCGTTTTCATGGCTGGTAATATTGGGCATGCCGTATTGCTGACCCGGCCCGCCATTTGAAGCGCTTTCCTGCATAAACTGAATTTCGTAATTATCAAATCCAATGAGAGGCAGATTATCATTCTCTGAACGTCCCCGCATCATGTTTACAATAAATTGCAAATCCGCTGTGGAATCGACTTCGGGATTTTGTTCCATGGGCTTGGTGGAGAAACTTTCTATTTGGGATTTATCATATAATACCGTGCCGTCTTTTAACTGGATTTGCTCCAGGGTGGGCGTTTGCCTAAATACCCAGGATACAGTACGTATAATGGGAAAAAACATATTGTTTTTGTATACGTTAAATACAACCACATCCCCCGGCCTCATCAGAGCCATGGATTGATTTTCGCTTTGGTCCCCTATTAGGGCCTGCCACTGGGGCATTCCCCCATCTTCCGCCAAAATCATTTTTCCTTTTCGAAGCTGGCCATTAAACTCGATTAAAGGTCTGTTATCCCCCTGGCAGGTATTGCACATATATCTCCATTCGGAACTGGAAGCAAACAAATAGTCTGGTCCTGTAATGGTAATGGAGTCCGCATTAACTCCCATTAAGGGAAAGACTTTTAAAGAAATTCCCGCCTGTTTCATCCGTTGGTTTTCGGGCATTTTGTATTCCGTTACAAGTGAAGTATTCAGGGATACCGAATTTACCAAATCAGCGGCGGCTCCCAATTGGCTCAAACTGAGCAACCCATCTTCTATATCCTGATCATTTAAAATGCCGTTGTTATCAATATCCACATCGAATAAATCAATCACCCCATCCAAATCCCTGTCAAAAGTGGGACCATTGTTCCCGCCTTCACCCAGACCAAAATTACCGAGACTCAAATTTGAGGCTATATATTGAGAGTCAATCCGAATGGTGCTATCCAGCCCTTGGGCAAGTCCCAATAATTTTTCTCCCGCAACTTTGAGGCTTCCCAAATCCATAATACTATCCGCTGCGGCCAAACCTGAAGATTGGGATGACATTAACATACCGGCAATTTCACTATTGGCATCTAAGACAGTTAACGCGAATGAGCTGCTATCCATGTCAAAAGAAAAATTGCCAAGGTTATCCACCTCAATGTATTGCACGCTGCTATCCACCAGGTTTTGGGCTACCACCTTAAAATCTTCCAGATTGCCTCCGGCGGCATCTTTAATTTCAGATATGTTACCCTTAACCTCTGCTTTGGCGAATTCCAGTTTTTCTTTTATATCCTTTTGGGTTTCTTCAACTTCTTCTTTGGCCTCTTCTACAGCGTTGGTAGCAGATTCAATGGCGCCACAGGCCCAAAATAACTGGCTGAATACAAACAAAAAAAGTAAAAACATTATTCGGAACATAATTTCCCACTTGTTTAAAGGGTTTGCGAGCTAAACTAATGCTATTTTACCCCTCAATGGCGCAAAATTCAACGGAAAATAGCTATGCAATCACTGCAAACTATTTAGCAGGAGATGCTAAATTAAGGTTAAAAACAGCTAAAAAAGGAAAATTTTTGAACCTAGATTCCGCTGGGAGTCTCTGAGCTGCAGAATATATTTCTGGGAGGAGGAACTTAAAGGCAAAAAGAGATTAAAAACAGCTCCCTTCGAACGAGCTTTTATTTTAAGCTCGCCCGTTATATTGTAAACATAAATATCAAAACCCGAAGCTGGTCCTAATATCTCTAACCTGTCCTCAGAGTTTTTATATATGTTCCAAACTTCATAATTCATTTTAGAATTTGTTAAGCCCAAAATTTTATCAGGCTCCAGTTCCAAGTTCATAACTAATATTTGACCATCCATAAGCTGGATAAAATGTATACTGTCTCGACCTGCAACCAGGCTATATATATTCTGGAAATGGGTTTCATGAAGCTGGGTAAATTCATAATTTCCATTGGCATCGCTTCGAGTTTCCCTTATAGTAGCTTTGGGAGGGGCTGGTTGAAAATCGGTTGTATCATTTTGACCAGGAGAACTGGATATTAAAGCCATGTATAGCCCCGAAATTGGCTCTCCAGTTTTTGCATTTTTGACATTTCCTTTTATAACTCCCGTAGGAGGCTCCATTTTTTTTAACAATAAATCAATGTTTATAAAAGGAGTGTGATGGAGGAAAAAATTTTGTCCTGTGGAATAATAGCCAGAGGCGTTTGCCACAAGGCGATAATTGATGTCGGCCCCCAGATTTTCAAATACATAACCCCCTATGCTATCTGAAAAAACAGTGTCTATGGGTACCGGCAATTCAAATGGGTTGGCTGGGTCCGGGCTGATAAACAATATGATGCGCGCCCCGGCAATTGGGCTGCCCGATTGTTCTTCCAGAACTAAGCCACTGGCTGTTCCCCCAATAGCCCCCATGGCCATTTTCTGAAACAGTAAAAGGCATACCAGCCAGCCGAGTTTCAAATAATCACGCAAACTGTATCCCCCATTTTGCTACCATAAAGATACCCTTCCCAAATATCTGAATTCATCTTCGGGGAAAGGATTATGTTCACATCTTTGCGAACATTACATGCGCTTTGCGAATTAAAGGGGATTTAGCGGATATAAAGGAGAAAAAAAGACCCAGTGGGTCCTGCTAAATATGCGCGCTTAAACGCCACTTTATACCATCTCTGAGATTGTGGAGCATTTCATTGGATTTTGTAAGAAATTCAGGGGCCTTTTGCTCGCTGAGGGGATAGCCTAAAGTTTCCAGTAGATCAGCTGCAAGCTTATCCGCTAATACCTTATCCAAGTTCGAAAGCTTAGATTTCCATTTAAAACCAAGCTCTTTATTAATGGGGCTGCCTACATGTGGATGATATTCCCTGGAGGTTTCAGGAACCTTGTTCCCGGCCTTTTGATAAAACTTTTCCAGCATACCCTCTTCGTAACTTAAATCCAGAAATTCCAAAATAGCCCCTACCCACTGTTTGGGGCTTTCCAGTAAATCCTCGTACCTGAGCTCAAAATACCTGGGACCGCTTAATAGGCTTCCCATTTTCCGCCCCCAATACACTTTTTCCTTCCATTGTTTAAGCGCAGGAATAAATCCTGGAGGCCCCCATTTTTGCGATATTAAGGAAAGGGCCACATCCCGGCCATCCCTAATAATATGAATGAACTTGGCTTGGGGGAAAATTTTATTGATAATATGCATATCTTCCAGATAACTAGGTGTTTTATCTCCCCAATAAGGCTTCCCCGATTTTCTGGCAAAAGCAGAAAATATTTCATCCACCAAACTGCCGCAATCCGTACATTCTTCAAAATCCAAATCTTCAAGAACTACCTTGGGAGACCATTTACATATGCCCTTGCTTGCCAACAAGTCTTTTGCCAATTTCCGAAAATCTTCCCTATCGGCCAAATAATTGTATTGGGATAATCTTTGAAAGTATTCCACTAATACAAAAGACTCAAAGGGAATCGCCATTCTGGAATGGGAATCTAATATCAAGCGTAGTAAAGTGGTCCCAGAACGTTGAACGCCAACAATAAACACTGGTGCGCGAGGCATGAAATGAGGGTCATATGTATTCATAACCCAAATACTAGCTTCCAGGTTTTTCTATTTTATTTCAAGGACTAAACGTCTGAGTTTCAGCTTCCCTAAAAGCAGTAATGATTTTCTTAGGGTCTTTTTCTTCTCTGAATTTGGCTAATTTTAAAAATATCCGGCTTAATAGGCCTGGTTTTGAAATTAAACATCCCAGATTTTTCACTGTTTTATCGCATTCCATGACCTTTTGGTCTTTTCTTTCTCCACTAAGCTCCCAGCTTTCCTGAGCCCAATTCCAGGCGAATTTTCTGGCTGCAACCAGGCTGAACTCGGCAAAACATTCATCCTTGGTTCCGAAAAAATCGTCCAGCCACCGGAACCAAGGGGACAAATTATCAATTTTTTCCTGATTGGATTGTATCATGGAAACCAGGATGTTATTAATAGTTTCAAAATCGCTTTTTAAATCATTAACATCTTTGCCTTCCATCACTTCAGAAGCGCTCAACCCCAAATCGAAATTAATGTGAGCATTCATTCCCAACATAAGATGTTGGATAATGGTTAAACTTTGTGGTGCTTCAAAAGCAAATCTCCAGCTACTCGAACAGGGTTTATTATCCCAATAGGCTAAAAGGGCTACAAAGTATTTGTTGGCAAATAAGGTATCAAATTTATCCATTCGTGGATTGTCCTGGAAAATTTCATCTTCAATTCCTCTTTGTATGCGGGCTGTAACATTTCTATAAAGAGCGGGGAAATAGCCTAAATGGCTGTTACTTTCGTAACATTTGTCGATTATATTATCCAGAGTCCTTAAAACTTCTGAAATATTCTCAGTTTTTTTTATATTTTCCATAAATTCGGCAAGTTTAAATTTAATTAAAATTTATAAAACATTTTCTGTTAAGATAAACATGGATGTAAAAGCAAATCAATCTCAAACTCATAATTTAGCCACATTTAATTTTGGAGTAGGTTAAGGAATAGATGAAAATATTAAAATGGTTCCAAATTTTAATCGCAATTCAATTTATATCCTGTGCTTCCACCAATTTTATTTGCAGATCCCAAGTAGAGGATTTAAGTTCAATCCAACTTTTACACAAAAATATTTCCAAGCAAATGCTAATCACACTAACAAGTGATAAAACTGAGTTTGGCACTTTAATCTCTGTTTCAGATTCCTCTATTTCAGCACTGGTGGATTCTAGCCAATTCGAATATAATTTTACGCAAATTAAAGAGTTGAGTTTTAAGAGCCGTACAAAAGGGGCTTTTCAGGGACTTTTTTTGGGAATGAGTTATAGCTTTATCGGAGGATTTTTAGTTGGGGCCGCTATTACCCCCCGTTGTAAAGAGGGCGATTGGCTATGTTTTTCACCAGGCCAGGTAGGTCTGGCTATTGGCACTATTTTAACTCCATTTGGAATGCTAATTGGAACCCCTATTGGTATTTATAAAAGCAGTCGACAAAGATTTATTTTTATTGATTCTCCCGAGCAAGCAAAAGGGTATGTGAATAATGGAAAAACCACTTATCGAATCTGGAGAAAAAATAAAGGAAGGCAGAGCCGCTAATTCAAAATGTATTATATCAAAAAATTTAATTAAAATTAAACTATGGATTTTTTAAACTCAATTAAAACAGGGCTTAATTTAACGCCCGATTTACTCAGTCAATTTGTGGAAGGCATAGATAGCAATTTGCTAAAACTAAGGCGGCTTCCCAACAAATGGAGTGTACATGAACATGCCTGTCATATTGTAGATGTTCAACCCATGCTTATTGAACGGATCAAACGTTTCAAATTAGAAAACTCGCCTATATTCATTCCTTACCTTCCTACTGAGGATCCAGACCCTAACAGATTACTGGAAATCAATTTAAAAGAGGCCCTGGGCTCTTTTTACGGCTTACGCCAGGAAATGCTTCAGGAAATAGAAGCTATTCGTTCGGAAGATTTGTTAAAAGAGGGATCCCATCCAGAGTATAAAAAATATACCCTGGAAATATTGCTCCGCCATATTTTACTCCATGACCAGTTCCACATGTATCGTATGGAGGAATACTGGATTAGCCAGGATTCTTTTATTGGGTAATGCAACTGGGTTTTGGTGAATCAGAGCGAGCGACACCTTGTTTGTAGTAAGTAGTCTGTTTGGCGCCGTCTTCAAATTTATAACTGACTTTCCAAACATATACACCGCTACCCACATATTTTTGAGTTAGATCTTTCTGATTCCATACCAAATAACTGATAAGGCCCGCTGGCACAATCCGGTTTGTATTTTCTGTTTCTCCGCAATAACCAAAGTTCTGGACAGAATGATGCACTACTTTTCCCAGGTTATCGTATATATTAACATCTGCTGAATAGGCTCCCTGGGAATACACAAGCACCATCGACAAACAATTGGGGTCAAATTCTCTTACGTTTTGTCCGATATTATCCAAATCCAAACATTGCTGGTTTTGATTGGGGTCAACTGTTCCATACTTGGTGATACCATAAGGAGGAATCCAATACTCAATGGGAGGATGGGAGGTTTCGGCTACCTGAACAAAATTTTCATCTAAAACAGGGATGGTTTGGTTTAATAAATCCAGGTTTTCAATGGTTTTGCTCTCATCGCCCACAATGGGCTGAACTAATCCTGAACCCACCAAATCTGTTTTAGAATTTCGCCCACCAACTTTAACAGCTTCTGTATTTACCACCAGGTTTTCTAACTGGGCATTAGGATTTATATTAATACAATCCCCTGCCTTTACGGTTTCGGCGCCCCTGGTACCATCTATTAATATTTCATAACTGGTTCCATTTTCCAAAGCCCTAATATTCAGTATTTCCACCATTTTTTCGGTGGAATCCGCACAACTTGGCCCCTCGAAATATATAAAGGCCCGCTTAAAAGTATTAGCATCCGCACCTGGCCCTAATACCAGCGGCTCTGTTAAATTTACAATTAGAGTATCCGGTAAAGTTAAAATAGCTTTGGTATTGTTGTCCTGATAAGCTTGGTAGTCCGAAGGTTTTTTAACGGCATCCAGAATTTGAGGCCCGGAAAGTATGTTAATACTTACCACGGCAATATCCCTGGGATCTTCAGGATGTATCCAGGTAAAGTTTATCATATCGCTTCCCACTACCTGAATACTGCCATCTAAAGGCACGGGAGTGCGGCGGGAAATTGAATCTGTTTTATTATAGCTGCCACCGCCGGCTTGATTTAAAACTAAATTATCCTTGTCTCCGCTGGCTGTAGTAGTGGCCACTGTTTGGTTATCCGCCTCATATGAAGTATTGAGGTTTACAATAAAATCCGCTTCATTGGCAGAAAGGGAGGTTATGTTTTGCCCCTGCAAATTGGTAATGATAATATTGGACTTTTCTTCACAGGTCCCGTTCCAGGGGATATTTGGAAAATCCACATTTCCAGTATTGTTTTCTGCTGTTCCCGATACATTGAGGTTCACTGTGGTGGTAAGGGTTCTATTGTCTGCGGTGGTGGTGGATATGCTTAGGGTATTCATTCCTTCACTTAGGGGGATTATGTTATTAAGTTCCAAAGCGTATTCGCCTGCGTTTCCTGTTTCGGTATGGTTTACAGAAGAACTAACTGCCCCATTGCTGTTGCGAATGGTGGTGGTATTTGGCGGGCTTGGTAAAATGGTAGTGTATACAATGTTTTGCAGGGCTTGATTAATTTCTTCTGCCCGCTCCAGTCTTAAAAAACTTCCCCCGGTTTTTTCTGTGAGCTCTTTTAATTTGTCGTGTTCTCCGCCAATAAAAATCGCGTACACAGTGGGGAAATTTGTGGAATCGTGGCTATCCACCATGGCGATAAAATTGGCCAAGCTTTCTTCATCCCCCGTATTTCCCCGGGTAGGCTCACCGTCCGTTACGAATATAATAACATCTTTACTATTGGCATCCAGAGTAGGACTATTGAGCCATTGTTCTGCCAACACAAAGGGTTCGTAATAATGGGTTCCCCAGTTTTCATTTGTTCCGCAGCTAAAAAAGTAATCGTCTCTGGTGTAGGCACTTTGGGTCAGCAAATTATTTAACTGATTTCCTGAGTTTAAAGGCTGGGGCACTACTCTGGTGTCGCTTTGGGGAGTGCCTCGGGCCTCTAATCTGGGCCCAGCGCCAGCATCGGCTCCGGCCTGTGTCCCATCACAGATGCCATTTGCAAAACCTAAATAGCCCACGGAGGAACTGGGACTGATTTGATATATGGTATTAAGTGCTTCGGTAACTGCCTTAGGCGCTAAAAAATTTGGATCTTTGTTTCCATCATCCATACTTCCCGATTGATCCACGGCAAAAACAATATTGGCTTTGGAGGTGTTGCTGTTTGTGGACTTGTAGCAAATTTTAAGGGCGTCTTTTTCAATTCGTGTTGTGTTTACAGGCAAGAGATAAGGACCGTGGCTTGGTTCATCCAAATTGATACATTCGCTGGGATAAGCGCTACATCGCACATTAGTAGGATCAGGCACCTGGGCTAAAATTGTACCTGGCCCCGCCATTCCAAACAAAGCCACCGCCATGGCAAACAAATGCGCACTATTGCGAAATAAAATCATCTCTTCCTCCAAATAAAAGCCATTTCAATCAGAAATGCCTGTATTTTTCCCCAATAAGCGATTCTTTTATACCTTCTCAGGATTCGGCCTAGCCGAAACGCCACATCCACCCCTGTCCCATAATATAGGCAATTTGTAAAAATATTGAGGGCAAAAATGTGTGGACTTGAAAAATTTTATTTTTTCAAGTTTTTCCAAAACCTATTGTCTTTAAACTGTGTTGGATTTGCCTTTCATTTTGCCGAAATTTCCGAAAAAAAACTAAAATTTGAGGTTTTTACCCGCTTACAGAGGCCCTCAATTTTATTAGTTTCCCAAAAAACAGTTTTTACACACTTCACCCCTTTTGGGATTTGCCTGTTCTCCCAGGCAAGAAAGTACTGAAAAATGGCCTGGTTTTTAAAATATCTCAACTCAACCATAGGCCGAAAGCAACTCATGGGGCTTTCCGGCCTTTTTTGGTCAGGTTTTTTGCTGACTCACCTAACGGCAAACCTTCAAATTATTTTTCATCCCAATTGGTTTAATTGGTATGCTTATATTCTCGAATCGGCCGGCGAACTGCTCTATGTGGCTGAACTTGGCCTTCTGGTGTTGCTTGTCCTACATATTTTTCTGGGAATCAAAGTAACCCTGGATAATAAAAAAAGCCGAAGCCGCAAATACGCCGTTAAGGCCTACTTGGGAGAAAACGGCCTTGCAGCGCGGAGTATGATTATCTCAGGAGTGGTGCTTGCCATATTTTTAGTGGGACACATTTTTCATTTCAAATTTGGAGCGCGTTACGAAATTGAAAGCTCCGGCCACCAAATTCGCGATCTTCATCGCTTAGTTGTGGAATCTTTTTCAGGCCAGTTGGGCTTCACAGCCTTTTATGTGGTATGTATGGTGGTTCTTGCCATACATCTCAGCCACGGATTTCAAAGCGCCTTCCAAAGTTTAGGCCTTAACCACCCCAAATACATGCCTACCATAAAATTTATTTCCAAGGCATATGCAGTAATATTGGGAGTGGGATTCAGTTTTATCGCCATATGGTGCTTTTTTCAAGGAGGTCATTAATG
Source organism: Fibrobacteria bacterium (assembly GCA_050294405.1). GTDB lineage: Bacteria > Fibrobacterota > Fibrobacteria > UBA11236 > JADFYW01 > JBNKOC01. Next base: position 231,585 of record JBNKOC010000034.1, read on the forward strand.
GGAACCTTAGACGCTAAAATTCCCAGCGGGCCCATTGAATCCAAGTGGGACAATCACAAATTTACCAGCAAACTGGTTAACCCGGCTAACAAACGCAAATACAAATTGTTAGTGGTGGGCACGGGTCTTGCCGGAGCCTCAGGTGCAGCCTCTCTGGCAGAACTTGGTTACGATGTCCATTCCTTCTGCTTCCAGGACAGTCCCAGAAGGGCTCACTCCATTGCAGCTCAGGGTGGAATCAACGCCGCCAAAAACTACCCCAATGATGGGGACAGTGTGTACCGTCTCTTTTATGATACTGTAAAAGGCGGAGACTACCGCAGCCGCGAGGCAAATGTTTACAGACTGGCTCAAATTTCCAATAACATAATTGATCAATGTGTAGCACAGGGGGTGCCCTTTGCCCGGGAATACGGAGGATTGTTAGACAACCGTTCCTTTGGTGGCGCCCAGGTTAGCCGAACCTTTTACGCCAGAGGCCAAACCGGACAGCAGTTATTATTGGGAGCCTATTCCTCTTTAATGCGCCAGGTAGGTGCAGGCCAGGTTAAAATGCACCCTCGCCGGGAAATGTTAGATTTAATTGTAATCGATGGGAAAGCCCGCGGTATTGTGGTTCGAAATCTAGTTACCGGAGAGTTGGAAACCTATATTGGCGACGCCGTTATTTTGGGAACCGGTGGGTACGGAAATGTATTTTACTTGTCAACCAATGCCGCAGGCTCCAATGTTACAGCTTCCTGGAGGGCCCATAAAAGAGGGGCTTACTTCGCCAATCCCTGTTACACTCAAATACATCCCACATGCATCCCCGTATCAGGAGATCACCAATCCAAATTAACATTGATGTCTGAAAGCCTTAGAAATGATGGCAGGGTATGGGTTCCCCGTAAAAAGGGGGACAGCAGGGCCCCATCTGATATTCCCGAAGCAGAAAGATTTTATTATCTGGAAGAAAAATACCCCAGTTTTGGAAATTTGGTTCCCAGGGATGTGGCTTCTCGCAATGCAAAAATGGTTTGCGATGATGGCCTAGGCGTAGGAGATACCGGCCTTTCCGTTTATCTGGATTTTAAGGATGCCATCAACCGAATGGGAGAAAATAAAATCAAGGAAAAATACGGTAACCTCTTTCATATGTATCAGAAAATTACCGATGAAAACCCTTACCAAACACCCATGAGGATATACCCCGCCATACATTACACTATGGGTGGCCTATGGGTTGATTATAATTTAATGAGCACCATTCCCGGATTGTTTGTAATGGGAGAGGCTAATTTTTCAGACCACGGAGCCAACCGCCTAGGAGCCAGCGCCCTGATGCAGGGGCTAGCTGATGGCTACTTTGTAATCCCCTATACTATTGGCAACTACCTGGCGCAAGAAAAACTGGAACCCATTTCAGATAGCCATGATGGAGCCAAGGCTGCAGTGGCCAACACCCAGGAGCGAATTGATAAAATCATGAATGTGAAGGGCAACCAAAGTCCCAGAGAGCTCCACCGTAAATTGGGAAAAATAATGTGGGACAAATGTGGAATGGCCAGAAACGAGGCCGGACTTAAACAAGCTCTTGAAGAGATCCCTAAAATCAGAGAGGAGTTCTGGAACACCGTTAGTGTCCCGGAAGATTCCAAAGGCATGAGCCCTACCCTGGAATACGCTGGCCGAGTGGCTGACTTTATGGAGTTTGCAGAAACCATGGTTCAGGATGCGCTAACCCGAGCCGAATCATGCGGAGGGCATTTCAGAGAAGAAAGCCAATCTGAAGAAGGGGAAGCCAAACGGGACGATGAAAACTTTTGCCATGTTTCTGCCTGGGAGTACCAGGAAAATGGCAAACCCGTAGAACACCGTGAAGAATTAAAATTTGAAAATGTGAAGCTTACCACAAGGAGTTATAAATAATGAGCGGCAACATGAATTTGCGTCTGAAAGTCTGGCGTCAAAAAAACGCTCAGGACAGCGGTCACTTTGAAGAGATCCCGGCTAAAAATATCAGCCCGGATATGTCTTTTTTGGAAATGCTGGATGTGGTAAACAACGACCTGATTCGAGAAGGCAAAGAGCCAATTGCTTTTGATCACGATTGCCGCGAGGGAATTTGCGGCATGTGCAGTTTGGTTATTAATGGTATCCCCCATGGAAAAGACAAAGGCACCACAACATGTCAATTACATATGAGGCGCTATAACGATGGCGATATTATTGTAATTGAACCCTGGCGGGCCAGCGCATTTCCGGTTATTAAAGATTTGATGGTAGACCGCTCCTCTTTTGACGAAATTATGTCTGTGGGCGGTTTTATTTCTGTCAAAACAGGAAGTGCTCCCGATGCCAATTCAATCCCGGTTTCCAAAATAAATGCCGACCTGGCCATGGACGCCGCCCAATGTATTGGATGCGGAGCTTGTGTGGCCGCTTGTAAAAACGCATCCGCCAGTTTGTTTGTGGCTGCAAAGGTTTCTCAGCTGTCCAGATTACCTCAGGGTAAGGTGGAAGCAAAACGCCGGGTTTTAAACATGGTTGCGAAAATGGATGAGCTGGGTTTTGGAGGCTGTTCCAATACTTATGCCTGCGAAGCAGCCTGTCCCAAAGAAATCTCCGTGGAAAATATTGCTAAAATGAACCGGGAATACGGCTTAGCAACACTTTCTTCCCGGGTTTAATTTCCTTTGGGAAACAAAAATGCCGCTGAAAAGGCAGGTACGCGACGTCGGGACCAAAAGCCTCCTAATTTTTCTGCTTTTGCTTTAGACTTTTTTCCAAAACCGTAGCTGGGGCGCAAAGCCTTTTTGCCATTTTCCCTTTGCAAGTAATCAAAAACTTCCTTTTGCAAGACTCCCAACTGAACCTTCAAGGATTCGCACAACAATTGGGCATTTTCCTTAGAGGAATAAGGCCTTTCCACTACCTTTAAGGGATATAAACATTCAGCCCCTTCTTCAGGAGATACATCAGCTGTATCCAAAACCAGGGAAGGTGTTTTCATTTGTTGCAAATTGAAAACCAGTTTGCGGCAAGCATCTGTGCCAACTCCGGGAGCTTGTTCATCAATCAATACCAAGTCCCAGGGTCTGCGGGAAATTTTGGAAAGGGCGGGACGTACTCTGGAAACCACTTCGATTTCCAAATCGCCGATATTATTGAGTAATACCCTTATGGCACTGCTCACAAATTCATTTGCGGTTACCAGAAGAACTTTTTTTTGAACATTGATTACCATGATCGGGCTCCTGTTGATTTTTTTTGCATTTATTTTTTGTTTTTTCATTTTTTTAAGTTTTGAAATTCACTTTTCAGCAAATTCTAAAACAAAAGATAATTGAAGCAAGGTTACTTTCTCTACTTTTTTCAAAAAATAGCACTCATTTTCGCTCACATTTTGTGAGCATTTTAGAGCAAATGACTAGTAATACAACCCAAATTGGCGATTTTAACTTGTTTTAGCCAAAATTCAATATTTTAGTCTGTGAGCAACCTTAAGAGGAAGATAAAAAAGAAACTTTGGAAAGCTTTTTTTGTTACAAAAAGGAGGCAAACAAAGTAGCAATGCCTAAAAATGAGCTAAAACCCACAATATCTGTAACCGTAGTGAGGATTATTGAAGAAGATTGAGCAGGGTCCTGTCCCCATTTTTGCAGTAAAATAGGCACCAGAGCACCTGCAAGACCCGCAGCTGTAAGTGAAATTACAAGTGCGGCAGCAAGCACGAGCGCCAAACCGAAGCTTTTACTCCAAAAGTATACGCCAATACCGCATGTTACTGCCGTGCCCAGACCATTTAACATACCGGTATTTAACTCCTTAACAACCACCTTAAACCAATGGCGCACCGTAATTTCACGCAATGTTAGGCTTCGCATAGTAACCGCAAGGGCTTGGGCGCCTGCGTTTCCAGATTGCCCAGCCGCTATGGGCAACAAAACAGCCAAAGCCGTAAATTTGGCAATAGTGTTTTCAAACATCCCTACTACAGCAGAGGCCGCAAAGGCCGTTAGCAAGTTGATCTGCAACCAGGGCAAACGTTTTTTCACTGCAAACATAGACTTGGAAAGGGCCCGTTCCTCTTTGGAAGCACCCACCATAGTTTGTAAATCGGCTGCCAAATCTTCTCTAATAACTTCCACCATCTCCCGGCCCTCAATAACACCCACCAGTTTTCGGTCGATGTTAAGCACTGGAAGAGCCTTTAATTGATAACGCTCAATCATGTTAGCCACTTCTTCCTGGGATTCGGTAATGCTGACAGCGTATTTAGCCGGGCGGCTCAAGTCGCCCAATATTTCAGATGTATCCGCCAGCGCAAGGCGCGTCATATCCACCTCGCCAATAAGCTCCCCTTCCCTATCAATGAGATACAAGAATTGAATATCCCTGCGGTGGCTTTCCTTAATTTGCTTTAAGGCGGTTTCTACACTAACATCCCGGGGAAAAGCCAGGTAGCGGGTGTTCATCAATTTTCCCGCCGTTCCTTCGGGGAATTTTAAATAACCCCGCAGCTCCTTTTGCAAACCGGGTTTTAACTTTTTCAAAAAATTTTCCCGGGGCTCTTCTCCCAATCCCCCCAATATATCACCGCACTCATGGGGGTCCAGTTCGCTTAGCAATTCCAAAGCCTTTTCCTCAGGAAGCGCCACAAACAAACGGCGGGAGTTTTCAGGGCTTAAATAGGCCCACATTTTTTTCAGAATGTATACAGGCTGCAGAAGCACTACCTCTTTGGCGTCGTTAAAAGACATTTTGTCCAATTCCCGCGCAGAATCCTTGGGAAAATCCAACAGAAAGACCCGGGACAATACATCAGACAATACGGGAGCCGCTACAGTTTCTGTGTTCATTTGGCTTCTCCCGGTCTGAAAATTCCACCTAAGGTGGAAAGCAAACTGCGCACACTACTGCCATACATCTGAAAAATATCTACGGAATCACTGGAATAATTTTCTTCAAAAACCTTCCCGGCATATTCATCCAGGGCTGTTCGCAACTCCTGCCGGCTAATTTCTCCCAGTAATTGACGGTTCACATTTACCACGGGCAAATACTCTTTTTTCTTCCAATTCACATTTTCTTCCGCCGCCCAAATACTCAGACGACTGGATATGGATTCCACATCCAAAAAAGGCAAGTCCTGTAATTTGGAATTGGGCTCGCTTTGCAATAACTCCAGCAAGGACACAATACCGAGTGGGCAGAGGTTTCGGTCCACGACATATACATCCTGATTTTCATAATGACGGGGCGTGTTTTTTAACCGCATCAGCGCTTCATCCACGGATATTTTTGAAGGCAGGTATATTATGGATGTTTTCATCCAGGCCCCCACCATGTAACTGGGAAAATGCAAAAGGGATTTGCAGTCCTTTAATTTTTCTTCACTGAGGTTTTCGAAAATCAGCTCTACTTTTTTATCGGGCAAGCCCCGAAGAATGAGGGATAAAAGCGAGGAATCCATTTCATCAGCCACTTCTTTTAATAAAGATGCTTCGAGCAATGTTAACAACCTACCCGAATATTGGGGCATCAAATGGCTTAAAATTTCTGCGGATGTTTTCGCGTTCAGTTCAGAAATATATTCACATACATCCTCAATAGGATGACGCTCCAGTATTGCAGCTACTTTTTCAGGATGGATTTTTCCAAATGCCTGAGCCAGTATTTCCATAAATTGCCTTTTGCCTACTAGTTATTTCTGACTTCTTCAGGCGGTTCTTCCAAATCCTGCCTGTGAAAAATTCTGGAAGTGCTGGATAAAAACTTTTGTGCTGGAATAAGACTGCGACCGGAGGCGGTTTCCACTACGGCAAAACTTTGAGTAATTTCCAATAGTTCGCCCCGTTCTCCTTCAATTTCCACCATGTCTCCAATTTTGCAATACTTTCTAAGGTTTTGAGAGGCCACCACATTAGAAATCAAATCCTTTGAACCAAGGCCAAATGCCAGAGCCAATCCCGCAACAAAGCAGCCCACAGCCACCACCAACAATTCCGTTAAAAAGTGCACCTCAATTCCAATTTGTTCCACCCCGATGACAACGCCAATAAAGATGATTACAAATTGAAGAATTCTTCCCAGGAAATTTCTCTGGTGGTAGCTACTGAAATGAACGGCGGAACGAACCCCGTTTTTCCCCCACTCCCCTAGCAGGACACTCACAAAGATAACCAGGATGCCGCTTAATAAATTGGGAAGATGGTCCATCATTTGACTGAACCAACCAGTAAACATGCGCCACCCCATCAGGTTTCCGCTGGCGGCAATAAAGAAAAAGATTATAAGCCAATACACAAAGCGGGCTGCCACCATTGTATAGGAACGCTTGAATTTATCGGAGCGGGATTTGGCCTTTTCCCCTTTTTTCAAAAGGCCTTCAAAACCAAGAAATATTTTTTTAATGATAAAGGAAACAATAAAAGCGATAACCCATCCGGCCAACAAGAGCAATAGTGCTCCCAGAGCGCGTGGTGCGTACTCCCAAATATGGCTGGCAAATTCCTGGTAGGTTTCCACCAGGGAGGATTTCCAATTGAATAAGTCCTTCATAATTATTTTGCTCTTGTTTTTATTAGAAAATAAGTTTCCTTATTTCTAAAAGCTAATGAATCTCCTTTAAAGGCAGGCAGGCTTTTTTGGAGAGAGCTGACTTTTACCCTTTTTTGGGTTTTTTACTCTGCAAATAAGATTTTTTAGGCACCACCCGAATCCCCGACATGGCTTGCCGCCCCAATAACATGCGAAAGCTCATTATATCCCGATTGGTGAGGCTAATTTCAATATCCCAGCATCTGTCCGCCAATTTAAACTCGCTGGCAATAACATAGCGTTTTTCCACAGCTCCATTGGAAGATTTAATACGGCGTTCATCGATTAAACGGGCGCTGCAAGAGATGGAGTACTCATCGTCTTTTTGCATGGGATGCACATTAAAACGCACATACTTTTTTCCTGCCCGCTTAAAGGGAACAATATTAAAGGCATGGAGCGCCGAAGTACGGGCCCCCGTATCCACCTTAACTTTAATAGAGGGAATATTCAAGCTGGGAAGCTCAGCCCATTCCCGCCAGCCAATATCCAGGTCAGCTGTTTTCTTCTGCTTGACCTTTTTCTTCGTTTTCATGTATGGGTATGCTGCCTTTGGGATAAACTTTTATTCGGGTAATTTGAGTTCCGTCTTTTTTCAAGATTTTAAATATCCTTTCTTCCACCGCGATTTCTTCTCCAATATCCGGAATTTTTTGAGCCTCATGCATCACAAGCCCGGCTACAGTGGTGGCATACTCATCGCTTAAATTCCAATCCAAATGTTTATTAACATCTCTAATGGCCATATCTCCATCTAAATTTACAGAGCCATCCCGAAATTTTCTAAAGCGCCGTTGGTTGGGCATATCGTGCTCATCTTCAATTTCTCCAACCACTTCTTCCAATATATCTTCCAGAGTGATAAGGCCGGTGAGTCCGCCAAATTCATCCACTACCAGGGCAATATGTTGCTGTTTTTCCCGAAAAGCCCTCAACTGGTTTTTTAGGGTAGTGGTTTCCGGTACAAACCAGGGTTCTCTTAGCATTTGATTTAAATCCAGTTTTTGAGCGTCTCCGTTTGAATTCTGCAAAGCTTTAAACAAATCTTTGGTATGTAAAATCCCCACTATGTTATCAGGATTATCCCTCCATAAGGGAATTCTGCTGTGGGAGTTCGCCACAAAAAATTTAATGATATTTTCAATGGGAGACTCAATATCCACAGATTCAATGTCCGTTCTGTGGACCATAACTTCTTCCACATCTGTTTCTTCCAAATCAAATATGCCACTTAACATATCCTTATCTTCCTTGTGGACATTACCCTCTTCGTGATACATATCCACAGCTCCCCGCAATACTTCCACACCGGTCATATCCATAACACCTGGCTTGCTGAAGATATTCAGCACCACATTCACAATAATTTGCACGAATTTTGTGATTGGCGCCAGCAATTTGGTAATCACCACAAATATAGGCGCCACCAAAAGAGCCACTTTTTCAGAATTTCGCACCGCATAGGTTTTGGGCAATACTTCGGCAAAAATCAAAACCACAATAGTCATGCATCCCGTAGCCCAGAAAACCCCTTTTTCTCCGAACATTTTTATAGCCAGGCTGGTAGCAAGGGCGGAACCCGCAATGTTCACCAAATTGTTTCCCAACAATATGGCTCCAATAAGCCCTTCTTTGTCTTCCCTTAACTTAGATACAATTTGGGCCCGTTTGTGGCCTTCCATTTTTAGTTTATGTATCTTGGCGCGAGTAACGCCAATCAAACCGGTTTCACTACCCGAAAAAAAAGCCGATAAAAAAATAAAAAATACAACAACCCCCAAAGTATAATACGCCGACGGGTCTTCCATGCTTGCTCCTAATCAGCCCAGGTTAATGGACTGCTTTCCTCCAAATGTTATTCGTTAATTTCAAACCACTCTTCATAGATTTCCAGAGATTCTTCCACATCTTCCGGGGCTTCAAATCCTGCAATATGAAAAAGAGCATCTCCTCTGTTTACCAGAGGCAATAAATTTTTTCCAATAATAATTCCCGTTTTATCCGATTGGACAGAAATTTTCTCACCCCCAAAGGGATTGGACAACTCGCCTAATATTTGCCCTTTGGTAACCATAGTCCCCAGGTTTTTTTTTACCCTGAGACTGCCACTATGGGGCGCTCGCACCCAATGAGAAGAGCGTGCCACATAAACATCCGTATTAAAGTGTTCCTCTGGGTTTCCTTTATATTCCAGCATGCCTATGGATTGCATTACGGCAATTACCCCCCTCACCCCGCTTTGAATAATCCTGTCATCGTGTCGCAAGGCCTCTCCGCCCTCAAACAATAACATGGGAATACCCAGCTCCGATACAGCTTGCCTGAGAGACCCATCCCTAAAACTGGAATTTAAAAGCACAGGCACGCCAAAAACTTCGGCAAGGTGCCGCGTTTCTTCATCATCCAGACTGGCCCGAATTTGAGGCAGGTTGGTGCGGTGCAAACTTCCGGTGTGAAAGTCAATTCCGTGGCTGCAATGGGAAACCACTTCACTCATTAACGTATTTGCTATTTGCGCTCCCAGCGATCCGTTGGGATTACCTGGAAAACAGCGGTTCAAATCTCTGCGATCCGGCAAATACCTAATCCCTCGATTAAAACCAAATACGTTTACAATGGGAACCGCTATAAGAGTCCCCTTTATTTTGCCCAAAGTTTTTTTCTTGGATAGGATTCTTTTTATTATTTCAACGCCATTGATTTCATCTCCATGTATGGCGGCTGTTAAAAATAAAACAGGCCCATCCTCCTTTCCGCGGATAACTTCTACGGGGATGGACATGGGAGTGTAATCGAAAAGTTTAGCCACCTTTATTTCAAGGCGCTTTCTCTCTCCCCTGGCGATATTCTCGCCATAAATGGTTAGGCTCTCCATGTTCTTTAAGTTTTAGCCCTTACCTTTGGGCCTATTAGGTCCTTTTTTTGAATCCTTTTCTATGTATTCAATAATTTCGCCTGCAACATCCAGCCCGGTGCAAGATTCAATTCCCTTTAGACCTGGAGAGGAATTCACTTCCAAAACTAAGGGCCCGTGGGCGCTGCGAATGATATCCACGCCTGCAACATCCAAACCCATGACTCTTGCCGCTTTTACCGCCAACTGCCTTTCTTCAGGGTGAAGCTTAACTTTATTTGCTTGGCCTCCCCTATGTATGTTACTGCGATATTCCCCTTCTTTAGCCACCCTCTGCATGCTGGCAATCACTTTATCGCCCACCACAAAACAGCGGATATCCGACCCGCCGGCCTCCTTGATAAACTCCTGGACTAAAAAGTCCGCGTTCAAACCACGGAAAGCATTAATTAAACTTTCCGCAGCTTTATTCGTTTCCGCCAAAACGACACCATCTCCATGTGTGCTTTGCATAATTTTCACTATCAAAGGCGCTCCACCGACAAAGTTAATTAAATCGTCGGTGGCATTGGCTCCATGCGCATAACTTGTAATGGGCATTCCCACACCTTTTCTGGCCAACAACTGGTGGGCTCTCAACTTGTCTCTGGATCTGGTAATGGCCATGGACTCATTCACAGAATACACTCCCGCCACTTCAAACTGACGCAGCACTGCTGTGCCATAGGTTGTCACAGAAGCTCCAATTCTGGGAATCACCGCATCAAACACAAGTTGTTGCGATTTTTCTTCAGCGCCCTTGTAATAAACCGTAGGATGATTTGAAGTTATATTCATATAACATTTCAATACATCAATAACTTTGGTGGTATGCCCCCTGCTTTCGGCAGCTTCCACTAACCTGCTTGTTGAATATAATTTTGAGTTTCTCGACAAAATTCCAATTCGCATTTAATCTCCTAAAATTCCACAGCCATCAACGGCAAGCTGCATGGATAAACCACTCCCAACGATTATTTTTTGTGCATGGAGGAATGGGCCCTAACAACGCAGCATTAATTTATCAGTTCACACGGAACAAAAACGGACCTTATTCATTTTATTTTGGTAAAAAGTAAAATTTCCCAATTTTTAATGCAACTGAGCTTTTCTTTGCAGGGGTTTGGCGGGTACATAAAAAAGCCAAGGGGTGCATCGGGTAAACCCAAGGAAAAACCAGAAACCGGCTAAACTCACTAAAATTTCGCCTTAAAATTTATTTATGAATAATGTTTGCACTACGTTTTATTAATTTTAAACAATATATTAACTATATAAGTAAAAATATAATATTTTTAAACTTTAAATACACTACAAATTAAATCTTAATGGGGCACGGCATGGAACACCCTAGCCTCTTGCTCTTTGGATTCTTAACTTGCGATCTTGCCCTTAAGGCTTTAAAGAGTTTTGGATTTCAACCAACCACTATTGGGGAAAATAGCATCACTAAAATAAAACTGTATGCTTATTCCGGGGAAACCGGCAATTTTACTTACTACTCCAACTACCCTCCAAAAAGCTTTGGCCCCTCGTTTGACATTCCTCTTTTAGAGCCTGGCCAACATGTAGTATACAGAATCGAGACAGCCCTTTGCCATAGCCAAATGGAAAGGCCATTTTGCGAGACCCCATAAATAGTAAACTCCATAGGGACACTAACCGTTGTAGAAAAGGAAAACAACAGTGCCGATTTTTGTATCTAAACCCAGATAAATGTTCAGCACAATCTTGGTTTGGGCCTTGTCAGCTTCCAAAACGCCGCTGCAGTAGAGCCCCAAAACCGGTCTTTGTTATTAAAGATGAATTATTTTTTCACCCAAACTCTCTCTTCCATTAAAACAAAATGAGATTAAAGAAATCCCAAAAACGGCTGTTTTCAACAAAAATCCTGGTTTTTCATCGACTTCTCATTATTTTATTTATTTTTTACACTACGTTTATATGCTTTTTTTTAAATTTATTTAGATATTATTCAGATTTAATAGTATATTTAATTAATATAGTACACTACAAATGGAGGAGCCATGATAAAGGGTTTTGTAGCGACCATTAGTCTTTTGGGCCTGATTCAACTGGGGCTTTCCCAGGTTAATTTTACCGCTGTTCCCACATCCGTTCCGGCGGGATTAAAAGCCAATTTAAAACTGGACAGTCCTTCGGGCACCCCAAGCCAATTCAGTTGCGCTTCAGAATTCCCCTTAAAAGAAACCATTGTAGAAAAAAACAATATTATCCTAAGGTATATTCATGTTATTCGTCCGGATGTCATGTGTATCATGGAAGTGGATATGTATGGCAAATATGCCCCTGTTTTTGATCTGCCTGCTTTAGAAGCCGGGGAATACACTATCCTTCGAAACGAAACCTACGAATGCCTGCAGCAAGAACCGGCCTGTAAAATTGCCGAAATATTAGATTCAGTAGGAGTTTTGAATGTCGTGGCCGAAAATCAATTTAGCGAAAATTTTTGGTATCTCGATAAAAAAGTTGTACTTAAAGAAAAAGCCTCAGAAATAAGCGTATTAAATCCCAGTAAGGGCAGTTGCAATGATTATTTCACAAACCAATCCGTTCAGGTAAACGGAAACACTATCACTCTTTCCTTTGCAAGCCGCAGAAATGATGATATTGTATGTATCACCGATCAACATCCCAGCGGCCCAACTTTTGAGCTTCCGGCCTTAACGGCTGGTTCCTATAAGGTAATGGTGGCTGATATGCCTCCCTGTTCTGTTTGCGAGGAAGGTGTGGAAATTTGCGCCATATGCGATATAGCCATAATCCCCATGTACATTGGAAACCTTAGGGCTGTAGAAGAAAACAGCCTTGATATTAAAATTAAAACAAATAAATTACCGGCAAAATTAGGGGAAATCAAACAATCTAAAGGGATAATAACTTTGAAAAACCTGCCTGAGGCCATTCAAGTGGATTTAACTAATCCAGCGGGCAAAAAAGTAGTTTCACAAAACAAGACTATTCAAGGCGGCGTAGAAATCAGCTACAACCCTCAAAATATTTCAGGGCCTCACTATTTGATAATCAGAGACAGCCTTTCCTCCCAAATTCTGGGGAAACATTTATTAAACCTATAGTGAATACAAATGAATAAAATATATTCAATTATTTCATCACTACTGATATCGGCAACAGCGATATTTTCCCAAAGCGAAAACTATTTTCCCTTGAAAGTCGGTAATTGGTGGCTATACCAGGCAGATAGCAGAATCATACTGGATAGAGGCGACGAACAGGATTCCGCCTTTAATTATTACGAGGTAATTGGCTTTGAAGAAGAACTTGGATGTCCCGAGCCAATAATTTTTAGCGGCGAAGACGGTTATCTGTGTTTTTTACCCCAAAGGTATCATATCCTTCGAAAAATTTATGTAAACAAAGAGTTAACAGAACTACGCAGCCAGGATACAATAGTCGCCTATACCAATGGACAATTAGTGGAATTCCACCGAAAAAACAGTTATCCCAACTGCAATGAGGATTATGTCTATGGAACAGAAATTTTTGGCTTTACTCTTTCCGCATTCCAGTCTCCCAATGAAAACCTGAGGACTAATTGCGGCAGAGACACATCTTTTCGATATGAGAATAAAATTGATTTTCCCATGGGTGTATCCTATACTCCCAGCCATAATGTTTACGGCCGCAACGACAACCCTGTTGATGGAGATGCGGTCTATTTTGAAAACCAGGTAGGCCTTGTTTTATATATTCGTGGCTGGGCACAGGGAAGCTTGGTGCTGCTAGAGTCTAACTTAATTGAATCTAAACCCCTTCCTATCTTTCAACGCGCAACGGAACTCCCCCCAGTTAAGAACTCCCGTTTTTTGAGCGGGCCTCATAAGATAAACGGACAAAAAATTTCCCATAAAAATTATTCGGAGATTTTAAATCGGGTTATTCTGAGGAGAAATTAGTCTTAACTATTTAGCCCCTGAAAAAAATCAGGATTTAAAACCAAACTGTTTTCTGGTTTTTTGAATAAATCCTTTTCTGTTTTTTAAAATGGCCTGGGCCAATTTCGCCACCTCAGGATTAAAATCCTTTTGCTTATAGCTCCACACCACAATTTCCATGAGGACGGGCAAAAGTTCCATACCCTTTTCCGTTAATCGGTACAAAAAAACTTTTTTATCTTCTGCATCCTGAGTCCGGGTCGCCAACCCCTCTTCCACAATTAAATCAAGGCGCGAAGCCAGTATGTTAGTTGCTATTTTTTCCCTGGAAGCCAAAAAATCTCCGTAGGTTTTTTTTCCAAAAAAAATAATATCCCTCAATATTAGCAAGGTCCACTTGTCGCCAAAGACATCCAATCCATAACAAATGGGACACCCGCTCCCTCTAAATTTAGCCATTTCCTAAAAATATTTTATTAACTTGCAAAATGCAAGTATTCATATTAGTTTTACTTGTATTATGCAAGTAAAAATCCAGATTTATAACCCCATTAATGTGGAGAAAAAATGACCCAGTTAAACCATGAAATTGAAATCAACGCCTCGGTGGAGAAAGTTTGGAGCATTCTTTCGGATCTGGAACAGATTCAGAAATACAATCCGCTGGTGGCCAGCGCCAAAATTATATCGCAACCAAGGGAAGGCCTAAATGCGGCCCGCCGCTGCGACTTTAAAGGAAGCGGTTTCGCCGTTGAAAAGGTAACCCATTGGGAGCCGAAAAAATCTTTGGGAATAAACATGGAGTCTTCTTCATTTCCCATGGCATATTGCTATTGGACCACCCACTTGGAGCCTTTGGGAAATAAAACCCGAGTCAGCCAACAGCTGCATTACAAAGTAAAGTTTGGCGTTTTAGGCAGTATCCTTAATTATTTAATTATGAAAAATAAATATAACTCCATACTAAATGGAGTTTTTACAGGCCTTAAGAAATATGCGGAGCAAGCTTAGCTAATTTTTGGGCTGTTGAAGTATGGCGTTCCGCATCTCTTCGCTGTCCCAGGCATGATCGTTTTCGGAAGGGTTCAAACCTGAGTCTTCCTGCAAAAGCTCTTCTTGTAAGGAAATCTTTTCACGTACTTTAGATATATAATGTTTTTTATTATGCCGGGCCTTTGCCAATTCCCTTAAAGCTTCTTCGTCATAACGCGCAAAATTTTGCCCCATTCTGGTCGCCGTGTATTTGCGCTGCCCCATTTTTTGCAATACATCAATGCCAAGCTGAATGGACGTGTACAAAGAATCTCGGTATACATTGTCAACGCCCAAATCCAGAACTTGGTATCCATCAAATCGATTTTTTGCCCTTATAATTAACTCTAAATTGGGAAAATGTTTTTTAAGAATTTCTATAAGCTCAAGATTTGTTTCTGGATTTCCAATGGCGGATATAAATATTTTTGCTTCCCCGGCTCCGGCGGACTCCAGCAAATCTACCCTGGTTACATCTCCGTAATAAACCTTGAATCCCATTTTTCTGAGCAAGTCCACCTGGTCCGAATCATTGTCCATAATGGTTGCTTCAATGCCATTGGCACGTAAAAACCGGCCAACAGTGCTTCCAAAATGGCCAAAGCCAGCAATAATAACCGGGTTGTTTTCTTCAATCACATCGGAAGGACGGGAGTCTTGCACCCCGCCACCCATTTTTGGCTGAAGCCATTTTTCATTGATAAGTAGCAAAATAGGGGTTATAAACATAGTAATGGCGGTAACAGCCATCATAATAGAAGTCCAATGGGCATCACTAATCCCCAACTGTTGGACAAAAGAAAATAACACAAAAGCAAATTCTCCGGTTTGGCATAGGGCAAGAGTAAATATCAAATTCTGGCTGATACTAAGTTTAAAAAACTTTCCAAGGCCAAATAAAACTCCGGCCTTTATTACCATTACTCCAAAAGCTATACATAAGATCAGCCCAGGGTTTTCAGATATCAACCTAAAATTTATGGAAGCACCCACTGCCATAAAAAATAGTCCTAACAGTAGCCCTTTAAAGGGCTCCAAATCGCTTTCCAGCTCATGTTTAAATTCGCTGTTAGCAAGGACCACTCCAGCCAGGAAGGTTCCAAGAGCTGGGCTCAGGCCCACCATTTCCATGAGCCAGGCAATGGCAACTACAATTAACAAAGCGGAAGCCGAAAAAAGCTCTCTAAGTTTGGTTTTAGCGACAACCCTGAGCAAGGGAACCACCGCGTATTTTCCAACCAAAATGACCGTTCCCACCGCCCCAATTACCAAGGCTGTTTTTAAGCCTCCCGAAATATTTTGAAGCCCGTGTCCCCCGTCTTCAATAGCAACATGGGTGTTGCTTACAGCTAACATGGGCAACAAAGCCAAAATTGGAATGACCGCGATATCCTGAAACAATAAAACAGCGAAAGAACTCTGTCCGGAAGCGCTGCCCATCAGGCCCTTTTCCTTAAGGGTTTGTAAGGCAATGGCAGTCGAAGACATGGATAGAGCAAGACTTAAAGAAAGAGCCAGGCCAAGAGAAAAATGAAAAACCAGCGCCCCGGCCAGGACCAGTAACAAACTCGTAACTAGTAGCTGAACCGCCCCTAAGCCTAAAATGGAGTTTTTCATGTGCCAAAATTTTCGCGGCTGAAGTTCCAATCCAACTAAAAATAACATCATAACCACGCCAAACTCGGCAAAATGCATTATATCCTGGCCCTCTTCACCCACCACCCCAATTAGAAAAGGACCTATGGCGACTCCTGCCAACAAGTAGCCAAGCACAGATCCCAAACCTAACTTTTTGGCAAGGGGCACTGCTATTACGGCTGCGCCTAAATAAACAACAGCTTCTTCAAGAAAACCTCCTGTCATTTTAGGGCCCCCTTATTTTCAATTAAAAAATCATTGATAAATTCATATCCGGTCAGCTTTTCCATCTTGATTTTATCCTCCACAATGGCCATTAAAAACTGTCGATATAAATTTGATTGAATTATTATTTCAGAGTCGGATAATTTATGAGTTCCTTGAATAGCAAATGGAGGCAAGTATATCATATTGCATAAAAATGCGGTTTGGTTGAACGGCGCTAAAAATTCAGAAACAGTAAAACGGTTCCGACCTTCCCTATGGTACACCTCTCTGGGACCGCCAGAGGTGATGGAGTTAAAAATGTACTTATCCTTTAAATTATTGCCTCCAGGGCCATAGGCCCACCCAAACTCCAAAACCATATCAATCCATTGCTTTAAAAGTGGCGGGGAAGAATACCAATAAAAAGGATGTTGCCATACAATAACATCAGAAGAAAGTAAAAACCGCTTTTCCAACTCAATATTGATGTTAAAATCAGGATACAACTCATACAAATCTCTGATTTCAATGTTAGGGTGGTTAGGGATATTTTTTAATAGAATTTTATTGGTTCTAGATTTTTCAAACCTGGGGTGTGCGAATAAAATCAGGATTTTTTTCATAGAAAAAATATAACTATAAAAAATAAACGGCCCTGAGGTTACACACACCCTCAGGGCCGGTTACAGATTTGAGAACCAAGTGTTTAGATCTTCAAAATAAAATTGAACAGCCCAAAGGCAATTAAAAAACACTTTTTATCAAAATTATTGCCGCCAATAATTCAAAACAGGCCAAAATAGCCCATTTTTAAGCACCTCTACGGGAAATGATTGAACCCAGCTCCATTTGGAGGGACAATTAATATATGAAGCCCGCCCCGGCGCTGAGAAAAAGGTTATGGAAATTGAAATCAGCAAAGACAAACTGGAAGCCTCCTTGCATATTAGCCGGGATGATTTTCAGATGGAAAACTGGGTACAAAAACTGGAAGAAGCCATTGCTTTAAACAAAATCCCCGCGAAGATATCCACACATCATATCCAAAATGAATTTAAAGACCCTGATGTTAATAATAAAACAATTGTCCTTTGCAAAGGAAAAGCTGCTGTAAAAGGTTCTCCCTCAACCATTAAAATAAAGGGGAAAGCCTTAACGGATTTAAAACGCTATGAAGAGTTAAAAAGGCTTTTTAAGGATGGTTCGCCCCATTGGGTAGAAATTTCAAAAAAATATCCCGATGTAAAGCTGGTAGAAGAAGGTGAAAAAATTGGCGAATTGCAAATGGGAAGGCCTTCCATTTCTGGTGAAGACATTTGGGGAAATCCTATTGAAGCCATTGCTCCCAAAGAAAAAGCTGCTGCTATCAACAAAAATTCTGTGGAAGTGCGAGAATCTGGAGATATTATCGCATTAAAGGCTGGCATTGTTTGCCATTTGGAAACTATTCTCGAGGTATTTGTTGTACAAACTAATTTTAATTTTGAGTTAGAGGTTTCCAATGACAAAATGCTGGCAAACCTAAACATATTTTCTTCGGCCAATAACACTTGGCCCAATCGGGAGGAAATTGAGAATTTTATTAAAAAATCCAAAATCACCTTTGGTATACAAAACGAAAACATCTCCAAGTTTATTAAGCAGGCAGCTGAAATAAAAGAAAAGCATTTTCAAATTGAATTAGCCAAGGGAAACACTGCCGTAGATGGCAAAAACGGCTATATAAAAATGCTGATTAACTTAACTCCAAACCTAAAGCCAAAAAAAAATGAAGATGGTTCCGTTAGTTTTAAAGATGTTAATGTTATTAAAATTGTGGAAAAAAACCAGGAATTAGCCAAAATCATTCCGCCTCAAAAAGGAACTCCCGGAAAAGATGTATACGGAACACCCATTGCGGCCCAGAACGGAAAGGCTATACCCCCTCCCCTTGGAAACCATGTTTCAATCCATCCCCAAAAAACCGATGTAATAATCTCTGATTTAGAAGGGATTGCTAAAATAGAATCTGGGAAAATTCATGTAAATGAAGGCTGCATTATAAAGGGCAACGTTGATTTCCATACAGGAAATATTTATTACGCCAAGGACATTATCGTTCAAGGGGATGTCATGCCTGAATTCCGAATTGATTGCGGCGGAAATTTGGAAATAGAAGGGGCTGTTGAAAGTGCTTTTATAAAAACTGCGGGAAAAGTATCCATAAAAAGCGGATTTATCGGCCATGAGAAATCATGGATTCGGGCCGGAGACGATGTGGAAATCAAATACGTCAGGGACCAACAAATATTCACAAATGGAAGCATCCACATTTCCGGAGAGGCTATTCAAGCCAGGCTTTTTTCGGGAAAAGCCATTCATTGCTATTCGAAAAAAAACTCATTCACCGGAGGCGGCGCCGCAGCCTATGAATTTATGGAAGCGCAGGAAATAGGCAATCCCTCCGAACAAAAAACATACATCGTGCTGGGGTGGCATCCCAAGGCTTTAATTGTTAGCAGACATATCAATGCCAAATTGCAAAAAGCAGGAGAATTAAAAAATCAGAAACGCGTGGATCAGCTTCAAAATTTATTGTTCAAAATCGAAAAGAAATACCCCATCAATAAAAACGCTTACCTCAGAGTACATCAAAAAATCTACCCCGGATTGATTTTGCAAATTGGCCATGATAAAAGAGTTATTCAAGATGAAATTTCACATTGTCTGGTAAAACTCGATGGCGGTGGGATTGGTGTTTTTCAATAACCTTCTTAAGAAAAACTTCAGAAAACTTTATTTTAAAACCCTGTAATGCACTTGAACAAAGCCAGTGGCAAAGGCTTGGCAACCTAATAATTCTAAATCCAAATCTTTGGAAACAGCTCCAAATAAAGGCAGCCCTTCCCCAATTAAAACTGGAATGCGGGTAATTATAACATCATCAATCAAATTTGCCCTAATAAAACTCTGCACTGTTTTTCCGCCATCAATGTAAAGTTGTTTGCATCCTTCCGTTTCGAGTTTCTGATACAATTCCAAAGGCTCTAAGGAACTTAATTCGACTTTTCCCTTTAATTTCTCAGGCACTTCTTTTAGGGTTTTACTTATCACCACAAGCCTTTTGCCTTCATAAGGCCAGGGCTCCACACTTTTGACAAAGTCAAAAGTATTTCGCCCCATTACCAAGCAATCGACTTTTTCCATAAAACTATAAAAACCGTAATCTTCTTCTCCATGATCCTTTTCATCCTGGGCATCCAACCAATCGATTCGCCCATCTTTTCGAGCAATATACCCATCTATACTTGTTGCTATATAAACTGTGGCTTTCATAGGACTCCTGAATTAATGATAGCTGGTTACTGCTATTGATTTTGTGCAACACTTGACTGGGGCCGGGTCGTTTTATCCGGCTTGAGGACAAGTACATAGGCAGCCCAACTGCCCGTAACTAAAGCCCCTACACCGACATAAGTCCAGGGGTTTTTCCAAAGCTCACCGCTATTTTTGCGAGCCTGGCGTTGAGGCAATTTTCTATTGTTTTTTAAATCACTGGTACCCTGAATAGTTGCTGAAACCGTACTGGCCAGATTTCCGGCCATTTTCATTAGTAAATCCTCTTCCGTGCATCTCCAGCAAACAACTGTCCTCACTTTGCGGTTCAGCCCCGATTCCACTTCCAGCACCTCAGCCTGGACGGCTATGTTATTGTTTTTACGGGTTATTTTTCCGGAAATGATATGGCTGATATTCATCACCTTTCCGGCCTGAACCAGACAAGAATCATCCTGGCAGGGGTCTTCCCTGAGCCCGATTTCTGTGAGAACCGTCCGGACTTCTGAATGCACAATTACATTCAGCAATTCGTTCGCCGACAGCTCCCCTCCTAATTTTTCGCTAAAAAGCCGGGAAAGTTTTTCTTCAATACCCACAAACTGAAAGTCCGTAACGGCAATTACAGGATTTGAACCACTGGCCGTACATAGCCAAAATAAAAGGCCCAGGCTGAGCCTTTTTAAAATCACCCCAATCATGTAAAAAATATACGAGCTAGAGGGGTTGAGATCAAAATAAAATCATTTTTTTTCTAAAAATAAAATGGCCTGGATTTTACTCCAGGCCAGGGGCATAGCGGACCTTCAAGGGCTGAAGGAATTTGGCAGAATTATTGAAATCCATTTATCAGTAAAACATCATCCGTGGCATAACCATCCACTAAAGACATATTTTTATCATTGTTATTTTTAATGACAAGTGCTGCAAACTTTCCATTTTGCAAAAATTCAAATCCCGTGGGCCCGGCGCTCGGGCCTACTACCGACATTATACTCTGACAACCATCCGATTTTAAATCACTGTCCTCACCATCCGGGAGGCAGGCAAAAATTTCTCCGTTCACCCGATTTTCAATTACATATAGGATTCCGGTATGAGGTTGAAAAGCCAATCTATCCAGAGAGTTTATCTGTATTTCCCCTCCCAAGAATTTGTCTAAACTCACAGTCTTTTTTATCCGGCCCTTGTTAAGGGGATCTATATCAATGGCGCACAAAACCTCTGCAAAATTTTTTGCGGACTTGTTTTCTTTATTTAGCCAGCAAAATCGGATTGCCTCGGGGTTGGAAGCATAGTAAAAATTGGGGTCTCTATGTAAATCCTCCGGTTGGTTATAGGAAGTGCCTACCAGTTCATAAGCCCGAAAGCGTGCCTCTTTGGGCTCCACTTCAATCCAATTGGCATTTCCCACTTCACAGCCTTTTCCCATTTGCTGGCCGGAGCTTATGCAATCCACTTGCATAACATAGCTCTTACCTTCGCTAAGCGGTGATTGGGACAAATCATTGATAGGAGTTTTTAACATCCAGGGATTGCTGGGAACAAATTTAAATATGGCACCGCCTTCCCGGCCATTGTCACCATTTTGATGACTGAGATCATCAATAGCCAATACCACTCCGGTATTTAAAACAGTTAGCCCCTTCCAAGCTATATGAGGAAGGTCTGACCGCCTTATAACTTTAGCTTTTTCCAGTCTTCCATATTGGTTTATAATTTCTCCTTTATCAGCATTTGAAATTGTGAAATTATCCCACTTCAAAATATCAATCAACTCATAAGCCCCGCCCCTTGATGATTTTTCTGTAACCAGGATACTTCCCCAGGCAGTTAGGCGAATACCATCACAAACATCCATTCCCCTGAGAATAGTCCTGACTTCACCTGTGCTTAAATCCACCGATTGCACAGAAGGGTTGTATTTAATTTGACCGGATGGAAAAACAGCTAATACGGATCTGGCACTCTCAATGCAAAATACAAGATGGCTGGGGTTTTCTTCCTGGGGCCAGGGGGCAAACCTATCGGCCCCATTGGCAATTTCTCTGGTTAAATAGCGGGCGGCAAGACCATTGGCTAATTTAATTTGCTTTGAAAGGAGCTGGTGCTCCATAGCAGTAGAAAACATGGAAAGACCCAAAACAATTCCCCAAAATATTTTCCATTTATTCTGCATTTTCACTCCAATCTTTTTAAAAATTAGATTGTGGAATTAAAAATATTGTTGCAGTTCCTTTTCAATTCCATTGCACTAGCCCGCACACTTGTTACATTTTTTATGAAAGGATTAGTTATGGACCCAATTGCAGCTGAAAAATGGATTGAATATTTGAATTTAACGCCCCATCCAGAAGGAGGATATTTTAAGGAAAGTTTTCGCTCCTCAGAACAAATCAGTCAAATGGCGCTTCCCTCCCGGTTCTCTGGCAATCGCTCATTTGGAACCCAGATATATTACTTACTTAATGGAAAGGATATTTCTCACTTCCATAAAATCAAACAAGACGAAACCTGGCATTTTTATGCGGGAAGCAGTTTAGTTTTACATATACTAAAAAAAGACAGAAGTTACATTCAACAGAAAATAGGGCTAAACATGGAAAGTTTGGAAAGGCCCCAGTTTACTGTGATGGCTGGAGATTATTTTGCAGCGGAAGTTACCGACAAAAACTCTTACTCATTGGTTGGCTGTAGTGTTTCCCCGGGATTCGAATTTGAAGATTTTACGATGCCCCATTGTGATGAATTAAAGGAGTTATTTCCAGACCAGAGGCTTGTTATCGATAAGTTTGCTAAAAAGTAAGATCTTGCTTCTCTAATAGCTTTTCCCATTTTTCCAAAACCGCATTTTCATCAAATTCTTCCACCGTTTTTCGAGCATTATGAGATACTTCCACCAGCTTTTGCGGGTCTTCCAAAATAAGCTTAATTTTATGGGCCATAGCCTTGGGATTTTTTGGGGGAACTAAAAAGCCGTTTTCCCCATCTTGAATCAAATAGGGAACTCCCCCCACATTTGTGGAGACTACTACCATGCCTAATGCCATAGCCTCCATAACACTTACCGGAGTGTTGTCAAAGTCGGTAGTGTTGATAAAAACATCAAAATGCTGAGACAGTTTTATCCAACCTTCTTTAGACATTTGCCCTTTAAATTCTACATATTCCTGTAGATTCAACTCCCTGCATTTTTCCTGACAGATATTTAAAGATCCATCTTTATCGGGCCCCACCATACATAGGCTGGCATTAATCCCTTCTTGCCGAAGCGAGTAAAGGCTTTCCAAAGCCATAACGGGATTATAAACCTTATGAAAAGCACGGACATATAAAAGTTTTGGTTTAAAATTCTGGCGCTGACCAAAGGGGTAGTTCTTTATGGGAATACTGTTAGGTATCAAAAGGCTGGCATAACCATATTTGGCAAACTCAGTTTTTAAATAATTTGATGGAGAAATTAATGCATGGCTTGAGCCAAATACATAGCTGCATAGTTTGGGACTATTTTCAAGCCTATGCGGGAGATTCCCTCCGTGTAAAATACATAAAAATTTTGCTCTGTATATTTTTAAAAAGAAAGAATAGGCCACCGTCAAATAAAAATTAGAACTACTATATACATCTAAAAGGCAAAAGTTCATTTTTGGGGCAAAACGAATTATGTGACCGATTGAATCAAACATTCGCAACAAGGGATTTAACTTGGTGGAGCAACTCACAACAGAGTATTTTTGAGCAAGTATTTTTCCTATAAATTCTACGCCTGACTCGTTTTTTCCATGGCCCGAAAGCTTATTACCTATATAAAGAAGTTTCAGCTTATCCATTAACAGAAGCCTTAGCAGCTACATTTCCATTTAAATTGCAATAACCTAATATGCCACACATTTAGTAATCTCAGGATTGCCCTGAAATTACATTTTTTTGGCCATCGGATGCAGCACATTATTTTCGTAATGTATATGCAAATGCAAATCAAATTCCAGTTTTTCTAGCGCAGCATAATAGGCTCGGTAAGAATTGCAGGCTCCCTCTGGCAATTTAAAGTCTGAGCTGGCTGCTCTTATGGCCTCAAGTATCGCCCCCACTTCCACATGTTCGGACTCCATCTGAAAAATTGGATTTTCCAGGCTGCCACAATGAAATTGAGGTCGTTCCAGATTATTTGACAGCGCACTTTCCAATTCTAAAATCATTGGAAATAATACCCGCTCTTCCTTTTCCATATGGGGCTCAATATCTGCAATTAAATTTTGAACCAATTGCTGCAGTTCTATTAACTCTGGGTGGGAAGGGCCGTGAACCCTGGCTACTTTTTCTGACAGAAATAAAAGTTGGGGTATTTCCCTTTTATGTACCTCATGGAACCTTTTGAGTATATGATCAATTACAACTGATGCACGGGTTTCTTCATTAACCGTAAAATCACTGTATTTCTCTTTTTCCAAATCGGAAATCTGAGCGATTACATCAGAGGGGTTTACATTTTTTTTGTCACAAACAGCTTCCAAGCTTTGGCCTCCACCACAACAGTAGTCCATATTAAAACGGTGGAAAACTTGTGCCGCCAAAGGGTTATCTATTACAATTTGGGATAAACTCATTTCTTTTTCGATTGCCTGCATAAAAAACCTCTTTTGTGATATATCATAAATATAACGCGGATTAGAGGCTCTTTCCTTGATCCGAATCAATATTAGGGTAAAATTGTGAAGTTTTTCCCTTTTACAGAAATTTTATTCTCAGATTGAAGCGATTTAATGATTCGGCTTAAGGACTCCGGGGTAATATCCAAAAGCGCAGCAATGTGTTTTTTAGGAACAGGCAGGCTAAAAGCAATTCCGGGTTTTTGGTTTTTTTTTAGAAAGTTTAAAAACCGTTCTTGCGAAGTGGATAACATGAGCTCTAAATATTTTTTCCGGATGTTAAGAACAAAGCCTAAAACCAATTTGGAAAAGGCCATTAATAGTTCGGGCTCTTTTAAAAGCAAATCCCTAAAATGCTTGGCGGGGCAAAAAAATGCCTGTGACTTTTCCAAGGCCTCACAATCCGCGTGGTATAATTTTTCATGGTTTATAATGGGGATAGCGGAAATAAGCTGTCCTGGATAAACAATGGATATCGTTGCTTCCTCTCCCTTCTCATTTCCTTTAAAAACCCTAAAGGATCCCTTTTCAGCAATATAAAAGCCGGCAAAAATTTCGCCTTCCAGAAACAGGGTTTCCTGTTTTTGCCGATTGATAAGATGGCACATGTTGCCGATGGCGCTATGATATTTGGAAGGGATAGCATCCCAAAAATTTTGCATGCCCAAAATCTATATTTTAATTAAGCTATTCCAAAAACTTTTTGGCGGGGTATCGCAGGTAAAAGGTTTAAATCATACGTCCCTAAACCTTTTACCATTTTTATCTTACCGTAAGATAAAAACCAGATCCCGCTTAGCGAGCTTGATAAAGCCCTTCCATTTTTCCGGCTTTTCCCACCAACTTAAGAAAATAAAACCCTTCAGCAGGAAGCAGTTTCAACTGGTATATAACATCTGCCGCCGACATCTTGGAAGTTTGGGATATAAGTAACTTTCCCTTTATGTTTCTAATTTCCAGAAATTCAATACCGCCCAGAGAACTCAAATTGGAAAGTTGCAGCTTCCGGATGGGCTCTTTAACGGCTACCGCACATTCGGGAGTTAATTCCACAGCTAACCTGGGACTGGCGCACTCTCCTATTTCCTGCATCTTCCAATTATAACCGATGTACCAGCCTGTGCTTGAAATATCAGTGGCGTGGTAATAATTTCTCAGCACGCGAATCAATCCATTTACTGCCTGTGGATAACTTACACCTTCCGTATTTCGATACAGACTTGTGATGTATTGCTCGTTTTGTTCCAGTTCAAACCTGTATTCTCCCAATTGAAGCAAATCCCAGTTAAACTCAATATCAAACTGGCCGGTTCCGATATTGACAACTGTATCTTTAATTCTACCACCGTTATAATACAGAATAAAATGGCGATTTCCCATCTCATTGGAATACACAGTTATGGAATTAAAGCGCAGCGGCTTTTCAATTTCAAATTCCATGTATATGCTGCCATTATTTTTAAAACCTCCTTCTCCATTGGCACTATCAGAGGGCCCAACTAGCTGTGGTTGCCCATCAGGGTCGGCATCCTCTACAAAATAGCTACGTGGAGTATTGGGTAAAACCACCTGATAAGAATCTCCTACATAGACCGGAACTCCTCCAGTTGGGGATGTATACCATTTGAGTTCTTTTTGTCCCTGAGCTGAAATTAAAGCCTGTTCTCCCTCACATTGAATGTTTAGCAATTGAGGCGCTTGGGGCGCATTTATATTTACCGCATTTTGCTTGGTTACCACATTTTCCCCAAAGTCATTTGAGGCTGTGAGGCTGACAGTATAAGCTCCATTTTCAGCATAACTATGAGTTGGGTTTCTATCTGAGGATGTTTGTCCATCTCCAAAATTCCATAGCCACTCCTTTGGCGCATCTATGGATTTATCCACAAACTCCACTTCACTGCGGCACTCATTTTGACTTATTTCAAATGCTGCCGAGGGAGCGACATCGCAACTGCTAAGACAAGTTCGGCTATCCCTGTGGCTGCTGATTAAACCCAAGGTTTGGCTGCTCCAAGTTGGGTTATCCCGAATTATTGTGGGATTCATAATATAGTTGTTGCCTTCAATATGGGGCGCACTCCAGTTATGCCCCAACTCGTGCGCCTGATCCACAACTATTTCCATAAAATTATTTGAGAAATCTTTAATAACATTCCCCCCCCGTGTTCTCGAACAAATAGCCGATAATTGGGCGAGCCCTACCACTCCCCCTGAGCGTTCGTGAAACCACATGGAAGATACGTCAAAAGAGCTGCTAAACCCGTTTGTACTCCTGGCCCAGTTCAATAAATTAGTTAGGTTGTTATTAAAGTCATTTTGCGCGCCCCATGTGTTCATGTCTTCTTCTTCAAAATACATCTCCGTAATGCTGTACTTAATGTTTAAATCTTCATGTTGGTATAAACCTTCCACAGCATTCATCACTTCCAAAATTCGGTTTTCTGCCCCGGCTATTCCTCCATATTGGGCCACCATGCTGTAATCCACTGCAAAGGCAATTTCTGTTCGCATACATCCTGCCATAGCCGCCTCAGGGGCGGGGGCCGGAGAAATTTTTTCCATTTCCTCCAAAAAGGTATTTCCCAATCCTACGGCATTTCCACAAGTCACATCCTCGGGGATAATATCATTTGGTCTATAAACGAGTAAATATTCGGGGTCGGCTTCTTTATCCATGGCCTGCAGCGGCTCCACAAAATAAATTTCTCCTTCGTCTTTAAAAAATCCAGAAAAGGATACATTTCCCAGGCTAATCCTGCCTTTGAACTCGCCCGACTTTCCGTAAGCCTGGAAAGTTTTAGAAGGAGTTTTTTCCACAATACGAACACCACGCCGATTCGCCACCCTGGATAAATAGTTGGGGGCCCTCATATCATGGGGACGAAGTTCAAGCTGAATTTCTTTTTGATTTTCCAAACTTAAAACCAAATTTTGAATATTAAAACCTGGATTTTTGAAAGCATCCACGGAATTTAACTTGTACAACCTGGAAGATTTAAACTTTTTGGCCAAGTCATTTTGTAATTCTGGTGATAACGATTTATAATCTGGCATATACGAGGTTGTAGACCTTATTGTTCCAGAAATTGCTGAAATTGAAGATAGGAACAAAAACCCAACGGTTTTTGCGAAAGCATTGCCTTTCCCCATATATTTCCCCCGGTATTGCCTTGTTTTGTCCTCAACTCCAAAACAAAGCTTGAAAATTAGGTTAAGTTCGGCACCCAATAGATAACTTAATCCAGTTTTATAATTTCGCTGTGGATTTTAATTGTTTTTTAAAGAATAAATAGGCAAATCATCCTTAAAAACAGTCCTCAGCCCTTGACAAAAACACAAACCCAAATCTAAAATGACTCTGGTAAAAAAGCCCGCATACTTAAAAAAAATTCAATTAATTATGTTCGCATTTTTTGCTAAGCAAAAACCCACTTCTATTGCAATTTTATTTGCGGCCCATGTTAATGATTAACACTGATTTTAATTTTACACTAACATCAGGTTTTGTCATTTTGACAAAAACGTTTTCTCGCACAGGTTCCTGATTTTTGGCATTTTTGTTATTGGAATAGTTTTAACAAAGAAGATTTATTTTGCTAAAAAAATTTATGCCACCTCCTAAATGGCAAATTCCAGTATTGATATTATTGGGTGTGCTTGCAGGTTGCGCCAGCTATGCTTTTTATGTTTCTAAAGCCTGGTCTTACCTTTCAGATGACCCTACCACCTGTGTGAATTGCCATGTTATGGCCCCCCAATACGCGTCCTGGGCGCATAGCTCCCACTTTAATCGCACCACTTGCGTGGACTGTCATATTCCCCATAAAAGTTTTATAGGCACTTACCTCTTTAAAGCCAAAGACGGGCTCAGACATTCAGCCGTATTTACCCTTCGCCAAGAGCCCCAGGTTATTCGCATCAAAGAGGAAGGACAACAGGCTGTATTAGACAACTGCATACGTTGCCATTTTAACTTAGTGGACCAAACCGCCCATAAGCCTTTAAATACTGGTAGCCCCATTCGTAAATGTTGGGAATGTCACAGAGAAACTCCTCATGGAAGAGCCAGCAGCCTTTCTAATGCGCCGAATGCAATTGTGCCTTTACCCACAAGCCCGGTGCCAGAAGCACTTAAAAAATTTCTTATAAAAAATAACCCCTAAAGGAACAGGAAAAAATATGAGTACAGTAGAAAATCAAGTTAACAAGTGGCCCTGGCTTGGCTGGGTGTTATTTGCCTTAACCGCGCTAATTGTAATTGGATTGGGGATATTTTTATCTACCATCATGGAGCGAAGAGCCGAGGCCGTAGTCGCCTATAGGCCAATTGTGGAGCACGGCCAGTTTGAAGCAGATAATGCAGTATGGGGAAAAAACTTTCCCAAAGAATATGAAAGTTACATGAAAACAGCCGACACCACCTTCAGAAGCAAATACAATGGGGCTGGTAAAATTGATATGTTAGCAGAGGATCCCAGATTAGTTGTGCTTTGGGCAGGCTATGGCTTTTCCAAAGATTACAACCAGGGACGCGGGCATTATTATGCCGTTAAAGACATTCAAAACACTTTGCGAACCGGCGCTCCCACAGATGGAGCCAAAAGCCCCATGCCAAATACCTGCTGGACTTGCAAAAGCCCAGATGTACCCCGCTTAATGGATAAACTGGGCCCAGCCGAATTTTATAAAGGAACCTGGGAAACCAGAGGGCCTGATGTTGTGAACCACATTGGCTGCGCAGACTGCCATGAAGCCAAGACCATGCAACTGCGAATTTCCCGCCCAGCTCTTAAAGAAGCCTTTGCTCGCCAGGGCAAAAATATTGAAGATGCAAGCCATCAGGAAATGCGCAGTCTTGTTTGCGCCCAATGCCATGTGGAGTACTACTTCGACAAAAAGATGTATGAAGGCTCGCCTTACCTGGTATTTCCCTGGGACAAGGGAATGAGCATGGAAAAAATGGAAGAGTATTACGACGAAAAAGAATTTGCAGACTGGACCCATGCTTTAAGTAAAGCTCCTATGTTAAAAGCCCAACACCCGGATTACGAAATATATCAAACCGGCACACATGCATCCCGTGGAGTGGCCTGCGCAGATTGCCACATGCCTTATAAAACCGAAGGTGGGCAAAAATTTACCGACCACCATATCCAAAGTCCATTAAATAACATCGAGCGATCCTGCATGGTTTGTCACCGGGAAGATACGGAACGTCTGGTACAAGACGTATATGAAAGGCAGGATAAAGTTATTGAGTTTAGAAACGAACTCGAAAAGCTTTTGGTTCGCGCCCATTTGGAAGCTAAAAAAGCTTGGGATTTAGGAGCTAATGAAGAACAAATGAAAGGAATATTAGACTTAATCCGCAAAGCGCAATGGCGATGGGATTACGCAGCAGCCGGTCATGGAAGCTCCTTCCATTCTTCAACAGAAACCAGCAGGGTTATTTCTTCCGGCCTGGTTAAAGCGCAGGAAGCGCGGGTGGAATTATCTCGCCTACTGGCATCTTTAGGCTTTAACGAAGAGCTTCCTTATCCGGATATAGACAACAAAGAAAAAGCCCAGGCTTTAATCGGCCTTCCAGTGGAAAAATTAAAATCAGAGAAAAAGAAATTTCTAGAAAAAGAAGTTAAGGAATGGATGGCTAACTACAGCCAGAAATAAGCTAACCCCACAGCAATTAAAGGGGCTTTTTATAAAGCCCTTTTTTTATGGTACTAATATTTTTCCCGAAACAATCCGGCTAGGAGTCTCTATGGAAACGAGATAAATGCCCGGTGCTGGAGGAGTAAATAAAAGCGAATTAGACTTAAGTTTTCGATCCAGCCAAAGAGTTCCCTTTGTATCTCTAATTCTTACTCTAGAGTTGCTTTGAACCCCAGCAATAAAAATGTTATTTGCCGAATAACTAAAAGAGATTTTCGCAGGCCTTTCCTCTACCCTTGGAGATCGGGAGTTGGTTTCACTCTCCAGTGAAAACTGGCTAAAAAACTCCCAGACTTCATCTGCTTGCACCAAATTTGAAGAACTCGGCCACTGATGCCCTTGGCCGGAAATGGAGTCCATCACAACATAGCTTCCGCCATCGCAAGGGCCATATTGAACCATGGTGGCCCGGGAATTGGGATTGGATTCTGGATAGGGACTGGTGATTTCAGGGGTGGATGGACAGTTATTTAAGTCCAGCCAAACATTCAAATCCTCCACAAAGGAAGGAGCACCTTCCTGAGCCCCAAAGGTCATAAAGACGGGAACCTGACGTTTTAAATCACAGTTTTTGCCCGAATGGCCTGAAACCGGAGCTACTGCGGCAAACACATCGGAGTAACTGCAAGCCGCCACAAAACTGATAAACCCTCCTTGTGAAAATCCAGTCATGTATATTTTGTTTCGGTCAATCTGGTACCTTGCATCTAAAGTGTCAAGAATGGACAGAAAAAAAGGAAAATTACCGGTGCCAAACATATCATCCCAAACACCTGCTCCTCCATTACTGGAAGCGCTGGGATAAACGGCAATAAATTTTTCCCTTTCAGCCGTTACATCAGCCCTGGTTTCGTTTTCAAAAGCTCCCCCGCTGCCATTAGCTCCATGTACAAAAAAAACCACGGGTGGATTATCTACGTTATCAGGCACATAAAAAACGGTATGACGGGTTTGCCCAGAAACCTGAAGACTCAAACTTTGTTTACCTTGACTATAGCCGATGTGAAAAAGAAAAAAAATGCAAATGGTTAAAGCTATAACAGATTTCATATATGATTCCTTCAAAAAGGGAACGCCGATTGCCCGAATCCGGCTGATTGTTTTAACTATCTTTAAAATAATGCTTTTATTAAATTTCAAACTTGCAGTTTTTAAGCGATTCCATTTAAATTAAAAGACAACTTGGAAATATCCTACCACAAATACATCTAAGATGATTTTTTACCAAATTTTTAAAAGGGCTATTCGCTAAAATAGTCCCTATTTTCTAGGGATAACTGTTGCCCGGTCAACGACCAACTCAACGAGCCGCCAGAAAGCCAGTTAGCTTCAATTTCCCAAATTGCCGAGTCCTGCAAAATGCTGTCCGGAACCGAGAAAAAA
The DNA here is from genome assembly GCA_050294405.1 of Fibrobacteria bacterium. Taxonomy (GTDB): domain Bacteria; phylum Fibrobacterota; class Fibrobacteria; order UBA11236; family JADFYW01; genus JBNKOC01. Next base: position 262,916 of record JBNKOC010000034.1, read on the forward strand.
TTTTCAGCTTCAGTAGCCCAGCTTAGCTGTTTCCAGTCAAGGCTTCCCTTTCTGCGGATTCTAAGTTTATCTACGGCATCCAGCCCATTGCGAACTTGTATCAGCGCCCACCATTGGTTACTCCCTTCCTTAACATGCAGCGAGGGAGAGCCATCATATAAGCTGGAATCGTCGCAGCTTGTCCATTCCCACTGACCGGCATACCTTCCCGGGTTTTGCCCCATTACCTCCTGAGCAGGAAGTCCTCCCAAGTCTATCCCGCAAAAAGGATCAGGGCATTTATCCACAATACGTACTTTGGTGTAAGCAAACCCCGTATCTGTAGCCACCCATAGTTTTGCGCAGGCCCCGCAAATCCGCCCCTCATTCCAGGGACCTTTATTGTCTCCGGGCTCCAAATGCACATTAATGGCGGCAAAGTGATATATTTGGGTATTTCCATAATTGCAGGCTCCGCCTTGGGATGGTTCAGGATTTTTTACGGATCCGTAAGTTGTTACATTGCCGAATTCGCCCGTCTCGGTGACCACCGGGACAGAAGGCGTAGTCGCATTACAGACGGATTCACATCCGATGGTGGAATCTGGAGGCACAGAAATTTGCCCTGAAGTTTTTTTCGGACTTAATTCTTCAGAGCAAGCTAAAAAATTAGTCCCAAAGACCATAAACATGCAAAGAGCAGTTAAAACTTTCTCCAGCGCTTTCATTTAATACCATTCACAAACAGAATACTGTTCTTATGTGCTAGAGAAACACCTGTTCTTTTATCGGGCTTCTGAAGCGGAACTAAAAGATACATGCCCCGTGGAAAGCTCTCTAACGTTTGCCTCAAATTGGAAAGGGATAGCGGCGCCGAGAATTGAAGTTTTTCCCCCTTTAAATTAAAAATTTCCCAACCTTGAAAAGCAGCCGTAACGAAAAATTCTTTCCGAATTTCCAGAGGATAGTCCCCTGTATAATCAATGATTTGCAAAAACTCTGAAAATGGAAAAGAAACCCCGGGCATGCGAACCCCATCCACTCCCCGCTTGGAAATACGACCATTTTTTATGGTATAGGTCGTAGGCTCCAGCAAACAATCCTGGTTTGGATGTATATTTAAGTTTTCAAGGCTATCATAAGCATTATAAAAGGCGATAAACGGAGTATCCACTAAACTTTGGAAACTCATTGTGTCGGGGACAACCCATCGGTTGGTAAATACAAAATCACCATGTTGGGAATTGCCCTTAAGATTAGTAAGGTGCCTTATGCTTCCCTCTTCTATCACCACAGAATCCAATTGAAAACTATTTTCCCCCAACCAATTTGTATCCACTACCATGCTAGTGGAAAATTCCCCCATTTCAAAAAGGCTAATGTATTGAGAGCCATCTGCAGCTCTTTTCAAATCCGCCTCCAAACTATCCTGGTAAAATGTATCCAGAACGCAGACGGGAAAACCGGCATAGCATTTTTCCTGAACTACAATCTTTTGAGATAAAGTGTCCAGGCTATAATTAATTCCGGGGCAATGAGCAGCCGCAAAAGGAGCCCAAAACGCCATGCTGGTACAAAGCCAAACAAATGTTTTATAAAAAATTTCCATATTTAATCAGGCCGATTTTTGCTACAGATTTTTTCGGCAGTTTTGTTAGACATTAAAATAAGAATTACCGTGTTTTTCTCAGCATAATTCGGGAATTAGGCTGAAATTGAAAATAATACGGGTCAAAAATGAAAATTGACTCTATTTTCTATTTAGCAGGATTTTTGGGGGTTTGGAAAATTTCTGTCTGTAAATAATGCCATTAGCCTTTGCGGAGGATTTTTTGAATAACTGGATTAAACTGGCTCTTTTCCTTTTCGCCCTTGTGGCCCAAATCGAGGTTCTAGCCCAATCCATAAAAAATCTGGAGCTTTTATCTCAGCTTAACCCCTACCCCGATAACGGCTATGCAGACAGTTGGGGCTATGTTGCTCCAGATGGACATGAGTACGCCCTTATTACCAGCTATGCAGGGTTATCCATTGTCGACCTGGCTGATCCCAAAAATCCTGAAGAACTTTATTTTGTGGAAGGAACCCATTCCCTTTGGCACGATGTGAAAACATACAAACATTACGCCTATGTGGTTGCCGATGTAGAAGGCGAGCCTCAGGGCCTGCAGATTGTTGATTTGAGTGGCTTGCCCAATAGCCCTCCCTCAGTTAAAAGTGTTGTTTCCACAAAAATCGCAAAAATCCATAACATCAGCTTTGAAGAAGAAAGAGGCTTGCTTATAATGGCTGGCAGTGGCAGCGATGGCAGTCCTGTGGGGATTTACGATGTATCCGACCCGGAAAACCCCGTGCATTTGGCCGATGTAAACAGCACTTGCCATGATATAATGCCTTTGGGGGACAGGTTGTATATTGCCACTTCCTATGGGCGTTCTTTTTTAATTTACGATATAAGCAATCCATCCAGCCCTCAGTTTTTGGCTGAATTTGTTGCTGGAAGCAATCCGGGTTACGCACACAACATCTGGCCATCAAAAACCCAGGATATTGTTATTACTTCCGAGGAGACCGTGGGCAAAACCATGAAAATATGGGATATCAGCGACTTAAACAACATACATATGATAAATGAATGGCTTGCGGATGAAAGATGGATAATGCACCAGGTTTATATATACGGAGATACCGCTTGGGCGGCCCATTACGGGGCTGGCGTATGGGGCCTGGACATTACGGACCCTGCAAATATCGTGGAACTGGCTCACCATACGCCACATGATTTCAACCCGGATGCCGACCCCTATGCCGGTAGCTGGGGTGGCTATTTTAATTTTCCTTCCGGAATAATAATCCACTCGGATAACCCCGAAGGCCTTTACGTTCTAGGGCCTAAACCTGGCTATGAATGGGATGCGAGCAATCCAACCAGCCTCAATCAATTTAAAGCCTATCCCTTTTTGGGAAAAATTCAATTAAATTTGCCTAACAGCCGAGGCATGGGCATTGAAGTTTACAACCTAAAGGGGCAACCTATTCCTTTTCATCAAATACAACAGCAAAAAAATGATTTCCAGGTATTGTTTGTGGAAACAAATGCTCCAAGAGGAATTTATAATTTAAAGCTAATTGAAAAATAGGCATGGCGGACTCTTCGCAATTTCACGGAAAAAATTTTATTGGTTCACAATTAAGCGCCCGGGGTGATAAACACTTTTGCGCCATCAATCCTAAAACAGGATTCCCACTAAGCTACAACTACGTAGAAGCCACTGAGGATGAACTTTCCCAGGCCTGCGAATTAGCCCAGCAGGCGTTTGCCAGCTATAAAAAAACCAGTTCCCACCAAAAGGCCCGATTTTTATTTCAAATTTCCAAAGAAATAAAGGAGTTCGAAGAGGCATTGCATACTCAAATAAATCTGGAAACCGGATTTAATACCAAGAGAATACAAAGCGAATTAGACAGAACTCTTTTCCAATTTGAGATGTTTGCTAAACATATTCAAACGCAGGAGCATCTCGAAATTAGCAAAGACTTAGCCCAGCCCAAAAGGTTGCCTGCTCCCAAACCCGATTTACGAAAAATGAATATACCACTGGGACCAGTGGCCGTTTTCGGAGCCTCAAATTTTCCCTTAGCTTATTCCACTGCGGGAGGAGATGTGGCGAGCGCTTTAGCTGCGGGATGTCCGGTAATAGTGAAAGCGCATCCAGCCCACCCCGGTACTTCAGAAATAATTGCCAAAGCCATTTTAAAAGCTGTAAAAAAATGTGAGCTCCCGGAAGGAATTTTTTCAATGTTGCATGGGCAATCCTACGAATTGAGTATTCAGCTGGTTATGCATCCCCATATTAAAGCGGTGGGATTTACCGGCTCCCAGCAAGGGGGCCTGGCTTTGCAAAGAGCATCTAACCAAAGAGAGGCGCCCATTCCTGTTTACAGCGAAATGGGAAGTTCAAACCCTGTGTTTGTTTTTCCCTCCACTTTGGAAAACCAGGGTGAGGAGTTTGCTGAAAAATATTTTAAAAGCCTAACTTTGGGGGCAGGACAATTTTGCACGAACCCTGGACTTTTAGTACTGATAAAAAGTGAAGCAAGCCAAAAAGCAATGGAGAGCTTGTCAAAAAAAATAACTATACATAGCGGGGGCGATATGTTAAGCCCCGGTTTAAAAAAAGGTTATGAAGAGGCTTTAAAAACAAAAGCATCCCAAGGCAATGTAGTGTTAGCCGCTCACTCCCAAAAAAACCAGGAATACGACAGCTCTGTGGAAGCCTGCCTTTTAAAAACCAATGGGCTTCAATTCTTAAAAACCCCCAATTTGGGCCAGGAAGTTTTTGGTCCTGCCGCTTTAATAATTGAATGTGATAATTTTAACCAAATGTTGGAGCTATCTCAAAAGCTGGAGGGACAGTTAACATCCAGCATCTGGTCCGCGGAATTACATTCAAAGGAGGCTGAACTATTAAGAGACAGCTTAATAGAAAAGGCAGGACGAATTATTTTTAATGCTTTTCCCACAGGTGTGGAAGTTTGCCCCAGCATGGTTCACGGAGGCCCTTACCCCGCCACCACAGATTCCAGATATAGCGCCGTGGGAACCAATGCCATTAAACGTTTTTTAAGGCCCGTATGCTTTCAAAATTTCAGCCGGCAATTGCTCCCCGAGGCCCTTCAGGATTAAAAATCACCTGATGTTCGTGTCCCCAATCCCGGCTGGATTGCTTTAGTACATAAACTCCATTTTGAATTGCCGTTAGGTCCGTTTTGCTCAAACGGACTACATGAGGATGGTCCGAATTTCCGGTGATATCTATGGTTAACTCGGATTCTGTTACAAGCATGTTTTTTGGAACGAGAGCTTGATGTAAATGATTATCCGTTATGGATCCCATAACAGCATCTTCTGAAGCATTCAGAGCATTGCCATTGCAAGATACGAGGTAATAGAAGGGAGCCGATGCCCCCAGTACCATGCTGCTTTTTAAAAAAGATCTGCGAGTTAATGCATACATCTTTAACCTCTTAAAAAATTAGGGAAAACAACAATCTTGTTTCTATGGATTCATGTTCCTGCATTTCTGTCATTCCATCTCCTGTTACCTTGATTCCGGGAACTTGGGGCATTACCGAAAAAGTCATCCACCAGGAAGGAGTGGCATAAGAAACACTAGGTCCAAAAAACAAGGCAGAGTGTTCAAACTCCATTTCCCCGGAAGCTTCTTTGGCTATTTCGTTGTGGCTTCTTAGTTCCAAACCCATCCAAAAAGCAGGAGTTATGGCTATTCCAGCAGCCAGATCCATTTCAATTTCGTATTCCTCTAATTCCAATTCTCCGGGCTCAGCTTCGAATTCCATTTCCCCCACAAGATTAAAGGCAAACATAAAGGGCTCCATATACTTATCAAAAAGCGCTTTTGCCTCTAGTTCCACAGCTTCCGTTCCATAACCCAACTCTCCATAAAGGGCAAAGCCGATGGGATCCGAAGCGGGATTGCTAAATTGATACTTTAACTCTGTGGAAATGCCTTCCCAATTAAAACCGGTCACTAAGCCGCCAGCTCCATCTTCAGAGGTTATTTGCCCCCAATTAAGATAAAATGCAGCTTGAAGTTTGTCTGTAAGACCCGTTTCAAATTCCAGCCGATGATCCAAGCGCGAATAAAAGTTATCTCTGCCAATTCTGGCTGTTGTCCAAACTTCAATTTCCTTAGCGTTTTTAGGCATAGTGGCCGTTTCATAGGTATAGCCAAAATGCCTTTCATTTGCAAAAAGGCTTGAAGCAAATACGGCTGAAAGAATTAAAGTGTTTTTCATTTTTGATAATGTGTTCATGATAGTTTCTCCTTTATTGTAAAAATTAAGACTGAGTCTTAATTTGATCAACCCTAGCAGCCATTTTTTTTTAATTTTATTTCAGCTTAAAACCAAACTAACACACACCTGAACCATTACCAAGAAAAGGGGCGACTAAATTTGCACATACAAACTCAAAAAACTGAAAGTTGAAAGAATGTGGGCCGTCAAAATAAATTTGTAAGAATACAAATAAGTGCCGCTTTTGAATTGAGGTAGAATATTGTTCAAATTAAAAACCTGTTGTTTTATTGCTTTTGTCCTGATGTTATCGCCTTTAACCTGGGGCCAGGAAAACTTTCCTTCCAAAGGCACCTCCAATTACTTGGGACTTGAAGTAAATAAGGCCATGTTTCATGTTACAGACAATGTGAGTTTGAGTCCCCTTTCAATGAACTATTTTTTTTATGGCCGAATGGGAGGAAGTGATAAATTAAAAATATCCTTCGATATTCCCGTTACGCATTATAGATTGGATGTGGAAAACACCGACTCTGCCAGCTCGTCCACTTCTTCTCAAACCGCAATGGGAAACCCTTTAATAGAAGCTACTGTTTCTGGGCCCACTTCCCATTGGAAAGCCGCATTAGGGTTAAGGCTCCCCCTATCCAATGATAAAAACTCGGCCTTGATTTTGGGTTCCCTATCCAGCTTAAATAAAATAGAAGCCTTTATCCCCAATAACATTCCCCTTATTTTGGATATATCCTACCAACCCAACCAAGGCCTATTGGCCCCTGATATTTCCATTGCTCCCCGTTTGTGGGTTCCAAGCAGATCCAATGGAAGCTTAGAATATTTTCTCAATTATAAAATCGGGGCCAATGTTCATTTCAATCCGTATATCATTAGCATAGGTTGGATAGGCTATGGAGATTTATCCGCAATTAGCGATTATTCCCATAATTTTATAGACCATTTGTACTTAAATGCATTTTTTGAACTACGCGGCATTGGCATGGGAAGTTTTCTAAAATTGCCTTTTGATGAAGGCATCCGCAAAGTCTACAATTTTACAATGGGCTTTTATATCCAACAGGCATTCGGGTTATAGCCTCTTTTCTAACCGGAAGATAAAAACCGCTATGCCACAAAAAGCAGCTTTAATAAAGCAGTACAAATAAATGTTTATACTTAAACACCCTGAGCTGAAAGGTAATGCTCCGCTTCCAGGGCAGCCATACAGCCAGTACCTGCAGAAGTTATGGCCTGCCGGTATTTTTTATCCTGAACATCGCCGGCGGCAAAAACGCCTTCAATATTGGTTTGAGTGGTTCCCGGTTTGGTCAAAATGTATCCATCGGAATCCGTGGTAATCTGGCCGTCCAGAAAAGAAGTATTGGGGGTATGGCCAATGGCGTAAAACAAGCCACCAACTTCAATTTCCCTTTGTTCCCCGGTTTCGGAATCTTTTAATATTGCACCGGTCAACACATCATCACCGATAACATCCACCAATTGGGTTTTCCAAAGCACTTCAATTTTAGGATTGTCCAAAGCTCTTTTTTGCATTACTTTGCTGGCCCGAAATTCATCGCGGCGGACAGCCATATATACCTTACTGCCAAACTTGGCCAAGTAACTGGCTTCTTCTATAGCGGAATCCCCGCCGCCAATCACCAAAAGCGGTTTGTTTCTAAAAAGCGGAAGAGCGCCATCACATACGGCGCAAGCGCTGATACCCTTATTCCATAGTTTTTCTTCCCCAGGAACATGTAATCTTTTGGCAGTGGCTCCGGTGGCGATAATGACCGAATGAGATTCAATAACATCCTTACCAACATGAATTTTAAAAGGCGGGGAGGCAAATTCCACCTTGTCCACAGTTTTGGTTTCAATGCGGCAACCGTTGCGCATAGACTGGTGCCGCATTTGATTCATCAAAACGGTACCATCAATTCCGTCTGGAAAACCAGGGTAGTTTTCCACCTCAGTGGTGGTTGTCAATTGCCCGCCAGCGGCCACTCCGCCTGCCATAAATCCTTCGTACATAATAGGACTTAAATTTGCCCGCGCCGCATAAATGGCTGCAGTATGCCCGGCAGGGCCCGAGCCGATAATCACAACTTTTTCCATGGTTATTCCTTTCGAACCTTTAGAGTACTTTTATAAATTAATTTTTTTCCCTTCACAATGACAGACTATTTGAAGCCTAAGAGGCATCTTTTGCTTTAGCAATAGCCTTTTCATAAACATCCATATACTTATTAACAATATCTTTCGGATTAAAAAATGTCATGGCTCTTTTTCTGCCTGACTGTCCCATTTTTTTCCTCAATTCCGGAGATTCACCCAGACGTATGGCATTTTGTGCCATTTCTTCCACATTTCCAACCTCACTTAAAAACCCGTTCTCCCCCTGCACCACCACTTCGGGAATTCCCCCCGATAAAGTGGAAATTACAGGCACCTCACAGGCCATAGCTTCCAGCGGGGCCAAACCAAAACTTTCGTATTGAGACGGGAACAAAAGCACATCTGCGATTTGAATCATGGTCACCACATCTTCCTGTTGCCCCAGAAATTTTACCGAGGATTCCAACCCCATAGAGCGCACCATTTCATGAGCTTCCCCAAGCATGGGTCCTTCTCCCACTAAAAGCAAAATAGCATCCAGGCTTTGCCTGATACGGTAAAATATTTCAATAACATCTGGAATGCGTTTTACTTTTCGAAAATTAGATACATGGAGGTAAACAGGCTGGTTGGGTTTCGCGAAATAGTTTCTAACCGGGTTTTCGGGAAATGGTTTGAATAACTCGAGATCTACGAAGTTGTAAATAGTATCAACTGGGACAGTGGGCTCAAATATTTTTTCTGTTTCCTGCCGCAAATATTGGCTTACGGATGTTACTACCGTACTTTCGTTAATTCCCAATCGGGTTATGTCGTAATAACCTCTGTCTTTTCCAACCACAGTAATATCTGTTCCATGGAGAGTGGTTACAAAAGGCAATTTTTTTTCTGTTATCATCTTGGAAGCCAAATATGCGGAAATAGCATGTGGCAAGGCGTAATGCACATGAATCAAATCCAGGTTATGGTTGGTAAACACTTCCTTCATTTTAGAAGCCAGAGCCAACGCATAAGGGGTGTTATTTTCAAATAATGGATATGGTATGGGAGTCACTTCGTGGAAGTATATGCCGGTTTGATATGAGCTTTTTAAACGGGAAGGCAATCGGCTTGTTATAAAATGCACCTCGCAGCCATGTTTGGCCACTAATTTTCCAAGCTCTGTGGCCAACACTCCACTACCCCCATAGGTGGGGTAACAGGTTACACCAATTTTCACCCGAACCTCGCCGTTCCCAGGTCCGTTAAGTCTCCCATTTCCGGCAATTCGTGACATAAAAAAGGCTCTGCATATTTGCGTTTAATTCGACTTCCAAAGTAGCGAGCCCGTATTTCTAAAAAGTCCATAAATTCCGGGGAAGAAATATCGGTTTTCCCCTCGAATTTTTTAGCCTCCTCATTGTGGAATTGAGATTTATAACACAACAAGGCTTCTTTTTTAACATCCCAGTAGTCGGAAATATCCACGCAAAAATCAGGGCGGCTTTCCACAGGGCCCAGAAAATAAAACATACGACTGGGTCTAAAGGCTTCCCCTATTAGCTCCAATTTTTTTAACCCACTTTTGTACCAGGCATCATAAACCAGTTGGTTTGCTGCTCTGTGATCGCTGTGGTCGTCCAAAGGAGCATGGGTTAAAATAATTTTGGGACGGTATTTTCGAATAGCTTCCACAATTGGTTTTTGAAACTCCCAACTATTAAAAAGACCCGCATCCGGCAACCCCAATTGGATTCTATCTACCTGGAGTACCTGAGCTGCTTCTCTGGCTTCCTTTTCTCTTATTTCAGAATTACCTCTGGTACCTGCGGCCCCATCGCTAAGGTCCACCAAAATTCCCTTACGGGAAAATTCCCGAACCAGTTTGGCCACAGTTCCACCAGCCATAATTTCCACATCATCAGGATGTGCGCCGATGGCCATAAAATCGTAGCTGCTCAACAAAACCTCTTTATATTATTTGTCTCTGGAAACCAGGCTTTGTTACAGTTTTACAAATTGTATGAGCTCTTATCAAGGGGAGCTGACATTTTGCCCATAATGCGTTTTTTCCTGAAAAAATAATGGCTACTTTTCATAGATTAGCCATTGTAATTGGGACTCTAAAAAGTGTCCCTGTGAAAGGATTTTTTTATAATCCTTAAAACCCAGCTTATTAATAAAGCTAAAAACATTTAAATGCCTATCCTGACCCCTTCCACTGGCCAGCCAATTCAATTCCTTTTTAATGCTATGTATATGAGGAACCCTATCCAAAAATATTTTACGTTTGGCCTTTTCCAGGGTTAAATTTTGCAATTTCACCAATTGTTTTTGATAGTTCTTAATCAATGTCTCCAAATTAAAACCCATGTTCTTTTCATTTTGCTTTCCCAAAGGATGTGACTTAAAACCCAGATTGAAATAAGTTTCCACTGCTTTTCTTTCTTCTGGCGGCAATCTATCCCAAAAGTTTTGAGTGGCCCCTTTCATAAAAAGTTCTGGGCTTAAGCCAGGCAAACTTTCCAGAAAAAAACCCATGTTATCAAATTTTTCCACAAAACTTTTTTCCAGCATAGTTAACTGGGCTCTGGGAAAAGCCAGTGGAATATCGCCATTAAATTCCCAAAAAGCATGTTTTAGCTGTTGGAAATAACCAAGTTCATGGGGGCCTAGAACATGAGCTGCAATGGGTAAGCAGCTTTCTATTAGCAAAGGCCTGGACACGGCGTCGTGAGATAAGAAAACATTTTTCTCAGCGGCTAATCTTTCAAAAAAATGACTTAAGGACCAATTTTCCTTGGATGTATATAAAACATCCTTCTCTTTGTAAAAAAGGCGGTTCCTTGCGCCATTCTTAATGTAAAAGGCATGAAGGGTATTTTCAGGATAATCTAATTGGAGAGCTATACCATTTTTTTGCAGCTGTAATTTTCTTTTATCAAATGCCCGGGAAAATTCTGCCCCCCGATGTATTATCTGGGACATGGCTCCATAAGAAAGCCGCCTGAATTCCGGTGCAAAGCCATTAGCCATTAACATACCTGTTGCGCCTAAAAAAAGTTGGAAAATGCGCTTAAAGGAATCCACAAAGCTATCCCCTGGTCGCAGGGAAAAGTTTAAAAGCTCCAGGGTTTCTGGAGACCAAATAGAAGAAAGTTTCCCGCGCCAATTTTCCAAATCATCGGGAAATTTTCTCAAAGCAACCGGTATATTGTCCTTTGGGTTTTTAAAATTCAAAAAATTGGGTAAGTTTGAACTCTCAGGAAAATATACATGGTTACATTCCTTTAAATCCGAATCATCTCCGGCTATCCAAAACAAGGCTAAGGATGGAACGTTAAATTTATTTTCAATATGTTCTGCCAGGGCAATAGCTGTGTATGCCTTGTGAAGCCATAAAGCAGGACCTCCCAACAATCCGGGTTGTTGGCCTGTGGTAACAATTACACAAGATGGATCTTCCAGTTTTTGTAAATTTATTTTTTGTTTTTCATAAACATCAAAACCTTCTAACTCCCTTTCCAACCAGGTTTTAATTTCAGCCCTATTCCATTTTCTACTTTTTAAATTGTGGAGTTTTTGCTCCATGGCATTTGGATCAAGGGCTGAGGCCATTTCCGGGATACCGTCTGGGGGAATTTGCAACTTGCTCAGAAGCATTTTTTCCCAGTCATTTCCGTTTTTAGGAATTCTGTAATGGCTGATTTTCATTTTAGATTAATGTAGCAATTATAGACATCCGGCTTGATAATTTAGCATGGTAGGACGTTGCTTTTTCATCGCCCCATACATCAAGGATGTTATAGCCTAGCCCGCTTAAAATTTGTTCCATTTTTGAAAGGGAATATAATCTGAGACGCTCTTGGTATTGGCTTGTCTTTTCCCCTATCACGAAATGAATATTTTTCACCACCACGTCCTTTTCCATATGACGGGTTTGACGAACCATTCCTCCCTCAAAGGGATCTTCTTGTTCAGGCACCAAATTTTCCACAACGTATTCCAGGTTAGCCAAATCCAAAAACAAAAAACCCTGTTTTTTTAAACAGCTAGACCAGCCCTTTAAGGCTTTAAGGTCATCCTCTTCCCTATCAAAATATCCAAAGGAGCTAAAAAAGAACCCCATAAAATCAAGACTGTTTGGCAAAACCGGAGGAAACAACATATTCCCCCGGATTAAATTGCTATTTTCCCGGGAAGCTTCTGTTAATAAATCCCAGCTTAGATCCAATCCGAATGGACTAAACCCCAAGCCGCGAAAAGCCCCTAAATGACGGCCTGAACCACAACCCACATCCATTATTTTGGAATTTTTAGTTAAAGCCAATTTTTGAACAATGGCTTTAACCTGTGAAAGAGCTTGTTCATCATTTCGGTGGGAATACAACCTTAAATATTGCTGGTTAAACCAACTTTCATACCAAGCGGGATTTTTGGATTCCACTTTTAATTAGGAATGGGGGCCGTTGTAAGCCTGTTTGTAGAACCACAACATGGGATCGGTAAATTTGTACCTTTTCTTTCCAATTTTGGTTCCGATGGGGAATTCAATTCCATAGGAAATATGAACATGTGGCCCGGAGGTTCTTCCGGTCATACCGACGGTGGCAATAACCTGCCCTTTTTTCACCTCTTCACCATTTTTAACATAGCGGTTATTGCAATGGGCAAAAAGCAAAATTTCATTCCCGACTTTTATAGAAACGGTTCTTCCTGCCAGTTTGAAATTGTTTACATAGGCAACACCGTCCACCGGAGAAATAATATTTGAACCCAGAGCTGCGGCCACATCAATTCCCTGATGTTTAGGGCTCCCACCAGTGCCTCTTTCCGCCCAAATGCCAGTTACATAAGAGTACTTGTCTTCCACAGTAGCCATAAAATATCGATAGGCTGGAATTAAGTTGGAATAATTTGGGTTCACAATATTTGTTGGAGGAAAAAACTTGAGCTCTGTATCCTTAGGAAAAGACTGGCCTAAATAAATTTGCTTCTCTTCGGGATGTTTTTGATTGTGGGCTGCAATGACTTCCTGAACATAGGTTTCCACTTGTTTATTGGAAGGGACCACCGCTCGCAATTGGGCTATGGCGTACTTGCCCACCCTATACAAAGGAATGTTATCGCTGCCGTCATAAATAATATTATCCACCTGGTTCTTCTCAAACTGCCCCAAAACTATGGGAGCGGGAATAACATTCTTAAGCAGGCTATGGCTCCACAAAGCGGCAATTAAAAAAACAGCTACCTTCGCCATCCTGGTTATATGCGAAAATTTTCGAGTATTTTTATCCCAATCTTTTCCCTTGTGGTTTGGAATTTGGTTAAGCACATGCTGCACTCTTTGCGTCAAATCCAAGAAGGCCTTTTGGCTGCGATTTTTGGATTTTTCTTCAATTATTATTTTTCCCGTATCCTGGCTATTGCGAATACTGGCACTCTCCGGAATTTCCACATCAAAAACAATGGACTCTGGCAAATACAAGCGGCTGCCTTTGGAATTGTATTCCACAGTTTCCACCAGAGTCTTTAAAAACTCCCTGTTTTGAGCCATGGTTTTCACCTTGCCCACCAGGCGGGAATCTTCCTTGCCGTACACTTCGTTTTTGACAATGCGAATTTTAACCTGGGTGTTTTCCTGAACCAGCGATTTCAAATTATTTAAATAATTTTTTAAAGAGCGTGTAACCAGAGCATTAAGAGTAACAGGTATAAGGGTTAAATCCACATATACAAACAACTCCTGAATCAATTTATTCCATTGGGAGGGAGTATCAACAATAACATACTTATAGTCTTGCTGACAGACGCCAATGTTAAACAGCAAATTTTTGATATGTGATAAAGAATAGTCACGAAATAGCTGTTCGTCTCCAATAATAATATCCAGGTTTTCCTCTATATTAAGAGTCATATTGGAAATAGGCTCTGAAATGCGTATTTGGGAACCAGTTACATTGCGCACTTCTTTTTTAATGAACTGGGAAATTTTATTTGAGTTAGCTGATGGCTTTTGATGTATAGATTCGGGATTAAAACGCTTTACTAAAAGTTCAAAACTGGTTCTTGTCACTTCTGCCGGGTCTATGCCAAAAGCAGAACCCGCGCTTCCCTGCCCGTCTAAATCTATAACCAGGGTCCTACCCTGTCGAGCCAAACACATCGCCAGATTAGTGGCCACAGTGGACTTACCCACGCCACCCTTAACATTGGCAATTTGAATAATGCCGCCTTTATTTTTGTCCTGAAATATTAGCGGCTGAGTCATACTATATGTGGATTAAACCTCAGGGACAACTGCGACTAATTTTTCCACAGACGAAAGCAAGTCATCCGCATTTACCGGCAAACCACTGTATACAACAGGTTGTACGGCTTCTCTTAGTTTAAGTCTGGCCTTCCTGGATTCGTTAGTCAATATGAGTAAAGGTTTGTGATTCAGAGAATCCAAAATTCCGAAATAGCGGAATAGAGCTGCGTTATTCACCCAAGTCCTCTTATCACAAATAATACCATCATAGTCCGAAAATTCCTTCATTACAGTGAGTTCGTCCAGGCCAACTGCGCGCACCTGGTGAATAGAACTACTCAAAGCATCTGTAACGCTTGGTATAATCTTACCATTATCTGAAAACACAAGCAAGTTCATGATTTCCTTAGATCCTTTTTTTTAGGGGTTAAAAAACAAACCGTTTTAAATGTAACAATGATATACCATTTGTAAATTATTTAGAGAAGCTGTTGAAAAAAAAGGAGCAGCTATTTTAAACAGCTTTAAGGAGAGGCTTGTGGGAAAACTTAAAACAAAAAACCGAAACTAAGGAATAAAACTCCCGTATGGTAGTCTTCCAACTCCTTTCCTGCTGCAGGGGATTTTTCAATTTCGCTTAGGCCCAAGGCGTATCTCAAATCAAAAGTGCCAAGGCCAAAATCAATGCCTAACCCCAGCATTATGCCCATTTCATGGGGATTATCCTCTCCTTTATCCAGGTCCAGATAACCGTGAAACGCTTCTCCGGAGTAAATTTGACCACCTTGATTTCCTAAAACGGTGGATTCAATTTTTCTGTCTCCAATTTGGTAAGCGTAAAAGGGACCGGCAAATAAATTAGGCCGCGCGGCAATAAATCCTGGTGCGTAAAGTTTAAACAATAGGGGAAAAGTAAGAGAATTAATTTTTGTGGTCCGGGTTTGGACTATGGTTATTCCGCTGTACAACAACTCTGTAGAATCGGAATTGTACACATCTTGATTGGTAAAATTCTGGCTAAATTTTCCACCTTTTTGCATGTAAAGCATTTCTGGTTGAATGCCCAAAACCCCCAAAAATGTGAACCTGGCAAAAAATCCACCGCCAAAACCCAATAGCGGACTGGAAAAATCGCCGTCCATATTCCAAAGCTGGTACATTTCTCCCGCACCCTTAACCCCGAAATTAAATTCGGCTTGGGCATGGGAATTACCCATTGCCAATAGAAGTATGGAAGCGCAAAAATATTTTTTAAGCATTTTTCCCATTAGCTTGATAATACTCTTTTAATACTCTCAAGGGTAATATTTTTTAAATCCACAAGGGTTTTGAGGGGAATGTTTAAAGGGGGCAACCAGTAAATAGTATTTCCCAAAGGCCGAAGCCATGCCCCCTTTTTTAAGGCTTCCTGGAAAATTTCATAACCCCAACGGCGGCTTCCTACTTTCACATCCAAATCCGCAGCCACAAAAGCACCTAAAGCCCTGATATTTTTAAGCAGGCCTGTTTCATGGGAAATTTCGTCCATCAATTCCCTCATAACCTCTTCCAGTTTGCTGGCTTTTTCAAAAATGGACTCTTCCTTGTAAATATTTAAGGCCTCCAGGGCCAAAGCCGCGCCCAGGGCATTTCCCGAATAGGTGTTAGAATGCAAAAAAGCCTTGGAGCTGGAATAATCATCATAAAAAGCTTGGTAAATATTCTCGTCAATTAGGGTTGCGGAAAAAGGCATCCAGCCGGCTGTGAGCCCCTTGGAGAGACAAAGCATATCCGGCTTGATATCGGCATAATCCCCGGCAAAAGGCACCCCCAGGCGCCCCATACCTGTTAATATTTCATCTGCAATCAAAAGCACTTTATTTTGCCTGCACCAGCCTTGGAGCCGATTTAAAAAATCCAGCGAATACAATTTCATACCCCCCGCTCCTTGCAGCAGGGGCTCCAAAATAATGGCTGCCAATTGAGCTTTCTGGGTTTCCAACTGACTTTTAATAGCCTGCCAATTTGCCTCGCCCATGTCTTTCCAAAGAGGATCTTCCTTTCCGGAAACGTATGGAATTCCTTTGATAAAAGGGACATCCATAAGCATGGATTTATACTGGTCCCGATAAAGCCCCAGTGCGCTAACGGCTAAAGCCCCGGACGACTCTCCGTGGTAACCGTTATCAAGAGCCATAAATTTATTTTTTTCGGGCAGGCCGCAGTTTATATGAAACTGAAGGGCACATTTTAAAGCTATCTCCACAGCCATAGAACCATCGCCAGCGTAAAAGACCTTGCCCTCCTTACCCCAAAGATTGAGCAAGCTTTCTGAAAGCTCCACAATTTTGGGATAGGTGGCATTGGCAAAAATAGTGTGCTCAAACTTTTCGGATTGTGCCAGTAGAGCTTTTTTAAGCCGGGGGTGGCCGTGCCCCAGAGATTTGCACCACCAGCTGGAAATGGCATCGATGACTGGTCCATTTGAGCTGGTATATATATAGGGGCCCTCTGCCCGTTCAATTACCAGCGGAGAAAAGCTCTCATGGTCTTTCATTTGGCTACAGGGGTGCCAATTAACCTTAAGGTCTCTTTGAATTAGAGATGTATAATCCATGTTTGCAATTTATAAAATTGGCTGGAACCTATCTCAATTATTATATGAGGAAAAGAGGTAATGCAACCGCCCCTGGTATTTTATCGGCAGCATTAGCAGGGTACTTTAGCCCAAAACAAAAGAAAAATACTTTTTGCAAGTTTATAATTATAAGGTACTTATAGAGATAGTTTTTTTTATAATTCACTTTAAATTTTACTAAAGATCTCCCTTGGGAATGTCGAATAGATAAACATCAATGAAGCGACACCCACCAGCAAGGAAGCTGGCGGGTATAAACCAAACAAGGAGGTTATCCATGCGGATCACACATAATATTTCGGCTATGATCACCCAGAACTCGAGCCGTCAAAATACAATTTCTCTGAACAGCTCTCTGGAAAAACTATCAACAGGACTTCGTATCAATCGAGCCTCTGACGATGCTGCGGGTCTTTCAGTTTCCGAGCAAATGAGAACACAGGTTCGCGGATTGAAGCAAGCTCAATCTAATGCGGAAGACGGTATCGCTCTTTTACAAATTGCCGAAGGTGCTGCCAATGAAATCTCATCCATTTTGCAAAGAATGCGTGAGTTGGCCATCCAATCTTCAAACGATACCTTAACCACAACTGAACGTAGTTATACTAATACGGAATTCCAGGCAATGATGACTGAAATTTCCCGTATTACCCAGGCTACTCAGTACAATGGTATGACCCTGATTGACGGAGCAAGTGGATCTTTTGGCGCTACAAACTCAGCGGCCTCCGTATTGCACATTGGAGCAAATAATAACAATGGCAATACCAACGGTTCCATTGATACCATGACCGTGGCTATTGATGCCTTGACTCTGGGCGCTTTGGGAATGACCTTACAGGCATCCACCGGAAATGGATCCGGAACAGGAGTAACCTCACAAGCTGCGTCCTTTGACGCCATCACCGCTATTGATAGCGCTTTGGGTTCTGTAAACAATATGAGATCTGACCTTGGTTCAGTTATCAACCGTTTGCACCATGCCATCAATAACATATCCAACCAACACTTCAACACCCAGGATGCTGAAGCTAGAATTAGGGATGTGGATTTCGCCACAGAAACCACTAAGTTTACTAAATCCCAAATTCTTTCTCAGTCAGCAACTGCGATGTTGGCCCAGGCGAACGCGGTTCCGCAATCCGTGCTCCAGTTGCTTGGATAAGCCTTTTACTAATTCGTATGAGACAAAAAGCGGAGGTAACCCCTCCGCTTTTTTTATTTTTTGAGAACGTTAAGAATATTGAATAATTTTTTAATATTACTTTAATCTTTTTACTCTTGGTCAATAAAAAAGGTATCACTTTCACCACGAATTGAGGATGAAATTGTATGGGTAACCTCAATAGTGTAATTTTCTCCTGTTGGAATAAATGAAGGAACAACCCAAAAATAAGACTCATCATTAGTTGCATTAGCTTGGATTGTGGTAATTAATTCATTTTCTTGTTTTAAATTGATATTTACCTTACCACCCATATTTAATCCATTGCTCCACACAATTTTTACTGAATCACCCTTGCCAAAGGTGTTTTGGTTATTCTGAATTGTAACATCAAATACATATTCTTCGGCAGAATATTCATTAAAATTCAGAAAGTATTCACCTGGTTGAGAACTTGAAATACGAAACAGATATTCACCGTTAACATCACAATACCATGAAAATACAAAATTTGAATCACTTGAGGTTGAAACATAATTTGGCAGATTAGCTAAGCCTTCTGAATAATAACCATTTATTTGAAAATTTAGGCTATCTCTTGCTCTTATTACATATACCTTACCTGAGTCTCCCTTAAAGGAAAACCAGTCAATGTCACTAAAAGATAAAGATAATTCTAAATCACTTTCATCTGGTAATATAGTAGTTGAGAATTCAGAATTGTCATTTGGTTCAAATTTATCAATTTTAATGCCGGAAATCGAAAACTCCTGACTGTACCCAAACCTGTTTTTATCCTGGTAATTTGTCATGCGAATTTTGTATTTATTATCGTCAGCCAATCCGAAAGGAAAGGCAAAATTAACTTCACCGTCATTCTGTATTCCTCCATAAACATTTGGGTCGTCATCAAAATTTACCAAGACGTTATCATTGTATATAAGATCAAGTTTAATTTTACGACCAAAAATAGAAGACTCTGGTTCCCATGTTATTTTCTGGGTTGTTCCTGAAGGCCAAGAAGTGTGTTGACCTGGTTCAATAAAGTTCGCAATACCATTTGGATCGTATGCTTGTACAGATATTCTAAAGGAACCTGTATCTGAGGAAGAATGACGTCTAATTTGAAATGAATAATTGGATGTATCAGGGCTATATACCCATTTTGAATGGTTAGATCCAGTGGTATGATAAAAAGAACTTTCATTTTTATATGCATAGAAATGTAAATCTACCGAACTATATGCTTGAACTTTATAAATCCAGTTTTTTTTCGCTTTAAAAAAAATAAAATCACTATCTAATGGTGCCAGTGTATGACTTTGTAAGTCACCAAAAGGTTCAATTTCATTCGCTGTTTTAAGGCTGTTATTTGGTTCAAAACTATCACTCCAAGGGTTAACGATTGTGAAATATGGAGAGCTAACAGTTTCTTCAATTGAAGGGTCCTCAATTACTATTTTATAATCACTAGCTCCTAATAAGGTTCCTGGTATCTTCCACTTAAAAGCCGTCAGTTCTTGATGATTTGAGGTAATTGATAGTACAAAATTTTCGTCTTTATATAGATCAAGTGACACCAAGGCTTTCGAAGATCCCAACCAATCTATATTTAACCACTTTCCAACAATAAAGGAATCAACATCTGTTGGAACAAAAAACTTAAATGGTTCTATTGAAAAGAATTCACTATTTCCAGATATGTGATCATTAACTTTTACTTGAATTTGAAAATTAGAACCTATTTTAGAATCCCCAGAAATAGTGACCTGATGGTTTCCATCATTTGCAGTGTTGCTAGTTAGATTTTGTAAAAATTCGCCATTTTCCAACAAAATAATATGTACATACTGTCCCAAATTTTCTGATGATTCCCATTGGACTTGAATTTTTGCACCTGATATAACTTTTTTCCCTTTGCTGGGAGAAGTAACTATTAATTCACCTTTAACAACATCAGTTTCTTTATCATTATCGATAAATAAGCAGTTAATAAATAAAAAAGACAATACATTTAAAAAAAGAGTTTGACTTTTTACTTTTGTCATTTTTTCTACCTAGATCTAAGTTCAATAGGATAACCAAGTTATGTGCCTATAAATTCAATTTTAAGCCGCGATAAGGCTGGCTTCTTCTAATCTTACCGATGCTAATTGAGATATACCCTTAATTTCCTGGGTTACACCATACAATACATCAGACGCTTCCATGGTTTTCTTGTTGTGAGTCACCACAATAAACTGAGTGTGACTACTGAACTTTCTTAGCAAGTTTACAAAGCGCCCAATATTGGCATCATCCAAGGGCCCGTCCACTTCGTCCATAATACAATATGGAGAAACACGGACTAAATACAGGGAAAATAACATGGAAATGGCTGTAAGGGCTCTTTCCCCGCCGCTTAATAGAGTAACTCCGCGCATTTTTTTACCGGAGGGAGAGGCGTTAATTTCTATTTTAGCATCAAGAGGATCCACATTTTCTTCCAGCGTTAATTTACCCTGTCCACCTTCAAAAAGAGTGGAAAAAACCTCCTGAAAATTCTTCTGGATTTGCTCAAAGGTGGATAAAAATTGCTCACGAGCCACACGGTCTAATTTTTTAATAGTTTTTTCCAATCCGTTGCGTGCCCTTTCCAAATCGTCAAACTGGGATTGCACATCTTCTAGCTTCTTCTTCTCGCCCTCGTAGTCTTCCAAAGCGGATACATTAACATTGCCTAAGGATTTTAATTTTTCCTTTTTCTGGCGAATGTCTCTTTCTACGGTATGGATGTTATAATCCATGGGCTCAATATTTATATCTGGATCTTCAAAATCGATTTCATGGAGTTCAAACATACGCTCTTTGATATTATTCACATGGTTGGCCAACTGTTCGTGCTTCATTTCCAACTCATGGGCAGCCTTTGAAGACTGAATATGCTCTTCAGAAATTTTGCGGATTTTTGTACGATATTCTTCCAGCTCCAAAACTTTTTCGTCATAAGCGGATTTGGCCACATCTCTTTGCTTGCTTTCTTCCTGGAGCCGCTCGTGGATAATATGGATTTTTTCGCTGAGGCTTTCCACCTTGGCCTGGTTTTCCGCCATGGAAGCTGCCCACTCCTGTTCATCCAAGTCCATTTTCATTTGGATGGACGTCTGCTCTTTTTCGGACTCTTCAATAAAGGTTATTCTATGGGTGGCTTTTTCCAGAGCTGCATTTAACTCAGCCACTCTTTTGTTTTTGGCTTTGTAATCTTCATCCAGCTCTTTTCGCTGGTTTTCAAATTCTTGCACCTCTTCTTCGGCCCGTTCATATTCATCGTCCAGACCTTCTTTTCTGGATTCCAGATTGGAAATTTCCCGGCTGAGCGGCTCAATATTTACCCCGCTATTTTCCATTTCCGATTTAATTTCCGAAAGCCGTTTGCTTATTTGTTCGCTACGGTTTCCCAGACCCAATAGGCTATTTTCTATAACCTTTAATTTACCTCTGTCTTCCATTTGCAAAATTTCATCTTTGCGAAGAGCGTCTTTATGGCTGGATATTTCCTGGCTCAACTCCTCAAATTTTAATTCCAGCTCTTCCAGCTTTTGCTTTTCGTCTTCGTATAGCTTCAAAGCTTCCTGGTATTTGATTTCTGTTTCGTCCAGCTTTTGTTTTGTTTCCAACAGCCCCGTTTTTTCTTCCTGCGCGGAACCAGCCTTAATTACCCCTGAACTGTGCATTAAATCACCTGTTTCGCAAACGCACCAAAAATCACCGCTTAGAGATGCCAAAGCCTGTTTTGCCGCATCCAGGTGGGAAACAACAATATAATGGCCCAGTAGAAATTCCACCGCAGCGCCAAGAGAGCTATCGTATTCTACTTCCTCGATGAGCCATTTCCCCCCAGAGGATAACTGGGGCCTTTGCCTTTTAAATTGCGAGTCAGAAGAAGAAAAGAACAAGGCTTGTCCTTTTTTGCTTTCTTTTAAAAATTGCAGCAAATCCATTTTACCCTGGGAATTTTCTGTAACCAAAGTCTGTAAGGACTCTCCCAAACAATTTTCCACAGCAGATAAATAGGAGGGATTTACCTTTAATAAATCCACCAACACTCCTCGAATACTGTCCTTTTTATTTTCCAAAAGGTATTTTACGCCTCTTCCCATGCCCTGGTGGCTGTCGTGGATACCTTTCAGCATTTTAAATTGGGACTGAAGGGTGATGTATTCACTTTGAGTGCTTTTAAATTTTTCTTTTAGTTCTGTTAGTGATGTTTTTGCCTCGGAGTAATTTTGCTCCAGGCCACTAAGAACACTCTGTCTTTTTTCCACGTCCTGTTCTAAACTTTGGAGTTGTTCCTCAAACTCCTGTTTATTTTCCAGAAGTTCTTTTTCCTCGGCCGCAATTTTTTCCAGGGAGTTGTTGGACTCCTCCCATTGACGGGATAACATTTGGTTGGAAGCCTGGGCCTGTCCCAATTGGTGCTTCAGCTCCGAAAGTTCATTCATAAGCTCCATGCGCTGGCCGGAAACCCGAATAGAAATTTCTTTTTTTTCAGATGTTTGTTCCTGAATTTCCAAAAGACGGCTGTGGACATCATCCACTAACTCTTCCATTCCTTCAATTTCGCTTTCATAACGACGGATGTTATCTTTTAACTCAACTTTTTCCTTGGCGTAGCCCTGCAACTTTTGCACAGCATTTTCCAAATCTTCTTCATTGCGCTTAATGGATGCTCTCAAATATTTAATGCGCTCATTGGTTTTTTCAATTTCTGAATTCAATTGCATGGCTTCAGCATTAGTGTTCGCCACAATCTGGTTGTGCTTGCCAAGTTCTTGCTCAAAGCTAAGTATGCTAAGCTTTTTTTCTTCTAACATTGTCTCTTGCTCAGTAAGAGCGCTTTGCGTGCTTTGGGATTTGTGCTTTAACTCTTCCATTTGCTGGCCAATGGATTTCATTTTGCCTAGCTCTTCTTTATATACATCCCAATTGTATGCAAGCTCCAGTGCTTTGTATTCCTTGTGGACTGCGGCCCATTCCTCAGCCCTTTTTGCCTGGCGCTCAAATAAAGCCACTGAGTTTTTAGAATGTCTGAGATTATCAGAAACCCGGGTTAAATCCAAAGTGGTTCTGTCCAATTGGCGCTTGGTTTCTTCCCTTTGCTTTTTGTATTTGCTAATGCCCGCAGCTTCTTCAAAAAGCACACGGCGTTCGTCGTCTTTTTCACTGAGTACACTATCAATCATTTTAGCTTCCATTAAAGAATAGGAAGCTGCTCCCATACCGGTATCGTAAAAAAGGTTTTGTATGTCCTTAAGCCGACAGGGTTGGTTGTTAAGCATGTATACGGAGTCACCATTGCGATAAGCTTGACGGGTAATCATGATTTGAGAAAACCCGCCCGGCAAAATGCCTTTATCGTTATCAATAATTAAAGAGACTTCCGCCATGTTCATGGCAGGGCGGGTTGAAGAACCAGAAAAGATAACATCTTCCATTTTGGAGGACCGCAAAGACTTAGCCCGTTGTTCTCCCATAACCCAACGAATGGCATCAATAATATTGGACTTACCGCAACCATTGGGCCCCACTACGGCTGTTAATCCGTCTTTGGGAAAATTCACCTCCACCTTGTTGGCGAAAGATTTAAACCCAAAAATTCTTAGCTTGGATAAATACAATGAAGGCCCCTGAAGTTTCCTTTAATTAAAAATTTAGAATATCCTTTATGCCTAAAAGGAATTATTCAAACAGGGGAAAAAATAAGAATTATTCCCAGCTTGCCTAGGAAAGTTTTTTCCCATTTTTACTCAGTGATGAGTATTTTATAAAAGGGGGTATAACCTGAAATTTGGCAAAAATGGGCAAAAAGTTAATGGGAATTGATTTTGGCGAGCGGCGGATAGGAATAGCATTGAGTGACTTAAGCCAAAGTATTTCAAGTCCTTATACCACAATTGATACCCGGGAGAACCCGGATCCCTTTTTAGCTATTGGACGAATTTTAGAAAATGAGGCTGTTGAAGGCTTTGTGGTTGGTTACCCCTTGAGAACAGATGGGAAACCAAGTGAAAAAGTAGAGGCTGTAGAGACCTTTATCTCAGAGCTTGAATCCCGCTTTCCTATACCCGTTATCCGGGAAGATGAACGTTTTAGCAGTTCCAGGGCCGAAGACTACTTAAGAGGGCTTAAACGAGGCAAAAAAAAGGGAAATCGCAAGGCCATGGTAGACCGAATTGCGGCCAGCATCATTCTCCAGGACTATTTAAACCGCAAGGGGGAAGTTTTATGATGCACATTTCTCCCTGCGGCTGGTATTGCATTGAAGTGGATGAAGGCTCGGCCCATGTGAAAGACACTAAAGAAAAAACACTTCTCAATCCCGCTGATGGTTCCTATGAAATTGAGCTTTTGAGTGCCCGCAAAACTTCCGATGCTCTGGACGATGAAATATCCCAAATACATGAGGATTATTTATCCAATGAAGGGGTTATCCCCAATCGAACGGTATTATCTGAGAACCCCTACGGAGTTAAATTTTATGTGACCCAGGGTTCGGGAAAAGACGAAAGAATCTGGATAGTGTGCCATGCTTATTGGAACAACTACTGTCTTTTCCTTTTATACCACGGTGTTAAGGACAGGAACAGCCATAGCGGCATTCAACTTTTCTATAACATTATTAATAGCATCCAGCCCCTTAGTTACAATTAGGAGATTCGAAACGCTTGGTCTTTTATTAATGGATAAATCCCATTAAATCCATTTGGGATTTAAAATAGGCTATTTGATCCGGATACAGTTCCAAATTGGGTCTTGCGGAATCCGAAGCGAAGAACATCAAGTTTTCCTGGCCGCAAAGGGCAGGAGAACCAGCCGGCAACTTTCTCAGATAACACACTTTATTGGCATCTCCCACTGATTGGGGTTTGGCAAAATTTGGATCGTTAGCAAGGGAATTACAAGCTGGTGTATTTTCAAAACCGTCGTCTATATTGGACAAGTCCCGGTCTATTAACATATCACGAGTCGTGGCTCTGTTATGGCGAAGGCCAAAATGGTGCCCCATTTCATGTAAAATAGTTTGGTGGATATTTAGATTGTTCGCCACTTCTATTACTAAAAAATTGGCTACATTCTGGGAGAATCCGTTAAGCGGAGCAAAACCCAAAAAATTAGCGCCGGATGTATCTGTAATAGCGTTAACCAATACAATGTGAACCTGTTTTTTATTGGCGTTTGGTATAAGAGTCTGCCAATTTGGGGGATTTGTAATTTGTACGGTTGAAGCCCCCTGAACGGATAAGGTATCGATTTTTCCCAATGTTGGAGTAATAGAAAAGTTACTTTCTAAAAATGCAGACATTGGCGCAAATAAGCTGTCTTTTATAAAAGTATCGCTTGAGTTGGAGTCCAATGTTCGTGGAATATTTCCATATTTATAAAAATTTACCGCCAAATTGGAAATTTCAGGCGCAGACCCACTCACTAATTTTACATCTTGAGCTGCCTTAAATATAGGACCATTTAAATCATTGCGAACTATGCCCCATACCAATTCTGTGGAGTCAGAACGGCTTCCCACCGTAAAATTAAAATAGCCGTCTTCAGTTTGCCGCGGGGCAATCCATTTGGGATAGAGTGATGTTCCCGCATTTAATATTCTCACTAAAAACAAGCGGGAATTCACATCAATCCCTGATTTCACTCTTAAATTGTAATCTGTCTTTGCAGATACATACATTCTGAAGCCGGAAACAACTGCCAGATTCTGGGAATCATTTGCAGGCAAGTCGTTGAGCCTAATTAGCGGATCCCCTAAGCAAGGTCTTAAATCTGGATCGGGATCTTCTTTGCCCACTTGCGTAAGGCAGGATAAAAACACCAGGCTTAGTCCAAGAACCGCACAATATTTAAGAAACATGAGCGACCTCCTTATTTTTTCGTAAAGAGGCTTTCAGTTTTTCACGAATGACAATTAAGTCTTCGTTGTATCGATTGTCCTTAAAATCGGCAAAGGCCCAATGGGTAGCTTCGAAATTTCCCTTAGCGTAAGTCATTAACATATCCGCATACACTTTTTGCGCCTGATATATTTTAAAAACAGATCTTTTAAATGATGCCAGTACCAATTTATCCGTATCCAAGTATCCAAAATCCAGGTTGTATAGCCTGCTTTGCTTTTCTGTTTGCTTCTTTTCCATAGTATACGATTTCCACTTGCCCTTGGGTAGTTCTTCGGGAGATATGAGGGCGTCAAAAGAAATAAAATGACGAAAAAGCCCTGAGCCAAACTCGGGTTGATAATAGTTTGTAATATCAAACGGATGGGCTTTGCCTTTAAAATCAATTGGCCAGAACTGGGACTCCAGCTCTTTATAAACGCCATCAGGCAAACGAGGTTCTTTATAAAGGATTAATATTAAAGGTTTTGCCAAATAGGTTGGAGACTGCATTTGTGTAGCTGCCTCCCCAACTAACATAGCTTACTTATATTCCTTGGGAACTTGGCTCATATCCCCGCCTTTTTTACGATAATCTTTAAATTCCTTTTTGGCCTCTTTTTTATCGAAAAATTTATGGGCCAATAAACCTAAATACAAATGGGGTTCTGCCATATCAGGACACAAGCTCAAAATGTATTTGCTGTTTGAGGCTACAGGTTTTTCGTAGCCCATGGCGTAGTTCACTTTAACCAGGGCCAAAAGCAGATCGCAGTTTTGAGAAGAATTTTTCAGGGCGTCCTGGACCATTCTCATAGCTTCCGATGTTTGTTTACGGGCAATTTTTATTTCCACCTGAGCAAGCAAGGCTAAAGGATGATTGGCATCCAGGGCTTTGGCTTTGTTTGCATATATGCCAGCCTTACTGGTTTTTTTCGCCTTCAGATAAAACAAAGTAAGCCTATACATGGCTTCCACAGTATTGAAGTTTTCCAAAGATTGGAGCAGGTGATGTTCTACAGCTTCGGGTTTTTCTTCCGCTTCGAAAATAATAGACATGCCGATTAATCCCTTTGCTTTCCACTTTTTAAGCTGGTGATGAGTCAGCTCCTCAAAGAAAGGACGGGCTTTCGAAATTTTGTTTAAGTTTACTTCACAAAGGCCAAGCTGATATATTACCTCTGGAAAATGCGCTTGATTCTTCATGGCTTTAGCATAAGTTTTTTTCGCGTCTTTGAAATCACGACGCTTAAACTGGGCATTTCCCAATTCGTAATAATATTGGGCATTGTCCCTATCTAACTTGATTAAATCTTCAAGCATAAGAGAGGCATCCTCCAACTCTCCCCTTGCAATCTTAACTTTTGCCAATGCAAATTGGATATTAGGGTCCGCCTTGAATTCAGATTTATCCAACAGTATTTCGGCTGTCTTAAAATTGCCCCGGGATATATAGGCTTCCGCCAGTTTTCCTTCCACTTCTGCGGAAGGTTCTTTGTCATAGGCGTCTTTGTAAGCCACAAAGGCAGAATTACTACGGCCACTTTGCTCATAAGCCTTGGCCAATTGCAGCAAACCTTTTGAAGATAATTTTTTCTGCAGAGGGCCTAAAACTCCGATAACTTTGGCCATTTCATCAGAATCAAAGTATAGGGAAGCCAAAGCCTCAGAGTAGTCTACATTTCCAGGAGAATACTTAAGGGCTTCAATCAGGTAGTCTTCTGCTATGCCTGATTGCTTTCTCTTTAAAGAAATTTCCGACAACCAAAGATAAGCCTGATGATCAGATTTTTTGATTTGAACCACTTCCTTAAGAAGTTTTTCAGCCTTGTTCAATTCACCATCTTCCATGTGGATTCTTGCCAGAGAAATTCGAATGGCAGAACCCTTTGCTCCCAAGGCCACTGCTTTTTCAAGGGCCTCTTTGGCATCCTTAGTTCGCTTAATTTCCAACAGGGCATTTCCATAATTTTCCCAAACATTCTTATCGGTTTTTTTGGTTTTAACCACATGGCGATACAATGCCGCAGCCACCTCATATTTTTTAGCGTCAAAAGAGATATCAGCATATTCAGAGGCTGCCACTGTATTAGAAGAGTCCAATGCCAGCACATTGGCGTAAGCCTGATTCAAATTGCCTTTTTGATTTAGCTTTTTGGTGAGATCTAAAATGGATTCGGCAACCTTTAAATTTTTACCGTCCATTTCAAAGCTTTTCTCATAATTTTTTAGTGCATTTGAATATTTTTTCTGGCTTTCATAGGCCTGTGCAAGCAACATATGAGTTTGAGCATCTCCTTTTTCCGAAGCCAAACCAATTTCAATCCGACGAATAGCGGTATTGTATTTTTTAGCCTTTGCGTCCTCCACACCCAAGTACAAATTCGCTTTAGGATGCTTTGGTAATTTTTTAATAATTAACCCAAACTCTTTTAGCGCTTTTTGTTTATCGCCTTTATCAAGATACATCTTAGCCAAGTCAACCCTATAGTCCACTTCCCGAGGAAAAGCTTTCACCAATCTTTCCAGGGTTTTGAACAAACCGTTTTCGTCCTTGGTGGATTGATACAGCTTGTAAATCTTTAAAAGAATGGTATTGGATTTTTTGGCCGTGTAATAAGCCTCATAGGCTTCAACGGCCCTTTTCTCATCTTTCAATTTTTCATAAGCTTTTCCCAGGTAGTTATTTACTTCCGGATCAAAATCTTTAGCTTTATTGAAATGGAGCACTGCTTTATTCCAATCTCCATTGTCATAATGTATTCTCCCAAGGTAGTAGTCCACTTCAGAGCTAGAGCTAGACCTGTCTAAACTTGCCAATATTTGGAGAGCCTCGTTAAGCATTTTTTGTTTGTAGAACAATATGGCCAGGGGGAGCGATTTCCTGGCTTCTGAAGGATATTTTTCCGCTACTTCTTTCCCCCAAGTCCCGGCGCTTTTCATCTGGCCCAGTTCCATATAAGCAGTCAGTAAATGAAAAGCCATTTCGGAACTTAAATCTTTTTTAAGAGTCGGATTAGAAAGAATATTTGCTATGGATTTGAAGTTTTTCCTATCAGATTCCAACCTAACCAGAGGATAAGTGTAGTACTTGTTGGTTGGATCTTTTTTAACCAATCCATATAAGGTGCTGCGTTGTTTGGACTCATCCTTTTCATCCACATAAACCCAGTATAAGGCATATTGGACTTCTTCGTCGTATTTTCCTTTTATGTCAGATTTTAACAGTGGCCCCTTGGCTTTTTTCCAATCCTTGACTTCGGCATATGCAAGCCCTAATTCCCGTTGGTAAGTTTTTGATTTGGGATTCAAGTTGGCTGCCATTTCAAAATAGGCAATCGCTTTTTTCGTTTTATTGGTATTCTTAAATACCATAGCCGTCTTAAATGCAAGATTTGAATTTTTATCCAATAATTGCACAGCCTTTTCCAAAACATCAGCCAGTTTATTGGTATCTTTTTTAGCCTCAAATAAGTCAACTAACATCAGCAAAGGCTTGCTGGATTTTCTATCCAGAATCGACCATTTTTCCAGCCATTTTTCTGCTTCTTCACTTTTATTTAGTTTCATAGCCACCTGGCTACCGGACTTATTTGCCTCAAGATTATTGGGATCTCTATCGAGCATTTTCTTGTAGATATCAAATGCTTCTTTGCTGTTGCCAAGGAGCCTTGCGTACTCCAATTGAGTCGTTTCATCTTCTGGGAAGTTTTCATAGCCGATTTTCAAAACCCCTCGAAGCTGTTTGGTTTTTTTATCCAGTGAAAACTTAAGGACTTTTTGATACAGTTCTTTGTTTTTAGGATCGGCAGCTAGCGCATCATAGTATGCTGCCCCTGCAGCTACATTTAATTTTTTAGCCACGAGCACATCTGCATACGGAGCGCTCAACTCTTTATCTTTCCGAGTGGCTATACTCATGTATTTATAATATGGCAATAGCCGTTTTATATCCTGATTTTTGTAATAATGCAGGATGAGAATCTTTTTACCCTTATCGTATTTGGAGTTTTTCCGAACCAATTGAGCAATTTCCTCAATATCCTTGAACTTTTCATATTTAAGTTCAGCTTGAGTGTAACGATATTTGCTACTGGCTTTGGGGTGCTCATTTAACATCTTTAATGTATTTAAAATTTTAGATGTATCTTTTTGTTCCTCCACCAGACTATAAAGGCTTTCCAAGGAAACCAAGTCTTTTGGGTTTCGCGCCACCCACTGCTCAAAGTTTTTGATGGCTTCCTTCTTGTCTCCAGACTTTAATTTAGATTCTGCTAATTCTTTCTGATAATCTTTAAAGGTATTATCCACAGAAACAATTTTTTCCATAATCTTCTGGTAATTGTTTTTGTTATTGGTTTTGTCGTATAACAAAGCCAAGGTGTCCAGGTTTTTGAGATTATTAGAATCTGCCTGGACTCTTTTTTCATATATGGGTAAGGCTTTTTTGTAGTCTTTTGCTTTAATAAAAGAAGACACAGCCAAAGGTTCTGTATTGGCCAAATCCGGCGCCATTCCTAAAATTTCTGCCCAAACATTGGCTGATTCGGAATATCTTCCGTTGAAGTAATAACCCTTGGCCAAGGCGATTTTTTCTGCAAGGGTGGGTGAATTTTTATCCAGCAATTCAAATAGCCGTAAGTTCTCTTTAAAATCCTTATCGCTTTTCATGCTTTTACTAAGCTCGCGAGCATATTCCAGATTAGTTGGGTTTAAGGCGAAAGCTTTGGCAAAATACTGCTTTCCATCTCCCCCGTATTTTGGACCGGATTCAATTTTACCCAGGGTATACCATAATTTATCATTCTTAGAATAACTTTTTGATGCCTGGTCCAACAGATCCTTGGCCTTTGTATTGTTTCCATTGGCATACATAGCAAACCCAAGTTCCAATCTTCTCTGATTTGCTTTTTTGGGTTCCAGCTGAATTAATTTTTCCAGGACAACAGCGTATAAGTCACTCTGGTCCTTTTTGTTTTCCACTAATTCTAGCAACATATTGTATCCAATTACAGATTTTGGATTAAGTTTTAAATAGGAATTCAAATGGTCAATAGCAGCAGAAGTATCCTTTTCCGCAATGTCCATTTTGGCCATTTCATAGTACCAATCCTTAACATCCCCGCCCATTTTTTCGTATTCCATCATCACTTTTCTAAGGCTCGAAGCAGGAGCTTTGGAATTTTTATAAGACAATACCTGAAGTTTTTTAACCTCTAAATCTTTGGGGTTCACACTTTGCAAATAGCTGTCAGCCAATTTACCTGAAGAATTATATTGCTTGGCGGCAAATAAGGTTTCGATAGGCTCTTTCTGCCCTGCTAACAATTTTGGATTGGATTTGAAAATTTGTGAATAAATATTTCCCGCAGCTACTTTGTTCCCGGTGAGATAATATCCTTTGGCGATCATTACACGAATATTATCATCCAATTTTGGATTTTTTTCCAACGATTTAAGAGTTGTGAAATTTTCCTTAATATCAGAGTCTTTTTTAAGGACCTTTGGTAACATATCCTGATACGATTCATTGGATGGATGGTTGGAAAGCGCCAACATTAAATATTTTGAGGCGTCATCCACATTACCTTCCGCATAATATATTTTGGCAAGTTTAAATTGAGCTTCGTGGGCTGACTTGTCTTTTTGTTGGATAAAATCATAAACAGATCTCAATTTTTTAGATTGTCCGGATTTTTCCATTACCTCCATATACTCCCCTTGCAATTTTTTATCCTTTGGAGCATTGTTTAGGGCTTTTTGGTAGGCTTCCATCACCTTGTCCCAATCCTTTTCCTTGGCATGTAACTCTGCCAACTTCAACAAAAGTTTTTGGTCTTTGGGATTAAGGGACGAAGCTATTTCAAAATAACGAATGGCTTCCTTGTTTTCTTTCTTTTTCAGCAATAATTCAGCCAAGTTTAAATTGTATTTAAAATCTTTTTTATAATCTGAAGCATATTTTTTATACAGCTCAATAGCATCATCTGTTTTCCCTTGCGCTTCATAAATTTCCGCCAGTTCCTTTTCCACTTTGGAATCTGCGGGATTGTTTTTCAAATACATCTGGCGGTAGCTAATGGCTTTGGGGTCTTTGTCGCTTTGCAGTTTAGCCAACTCCAGGATTTCGGCATTCGCTGCGGGGTTTTTCTTAACATAGGCTTCCAAAACCGGAATCAATTTGCTTTTGTTAAGGGGCTTTCTGAAATAGTTCATTAAATATTTCATGGCCACTTCAGAAGAAGGATATTTCTTAAATATGGCTTCGTATTCAATCGCTGCATTTTTACTTAGCTTAATTTTATCGTAAGACAGGGCAAACTTTTCCCAATCTGCCTGGGACAATTTCGAATCAGGAACCTTTTTAAAATAAAACACCGCCATTTTAGAATCGCCTAGCTCATAGTAAGAAAGAGCCAACAGCTTATTCACCTGAACGCCAGGCTTAGCTACCTTCTTTAAAGCCGTCACTGCGCTTTGGTATTTCTTGGCGTTAAACGATACAAATCCCGATAACAAACTCATGGATTGGGAATCCGGGTCTTTGATAACATCGTACATGGCTTCCCGAACATCTTCCTCTTTCACCATGTCCGAACTGATGTTAACCTTAAACTTGGGATTCTTCTCCAGCCATATGCCTATTTCTTTTATTGCTCCTGAGGAATCTTTGGAGGCCAGTTTCATTTGAGCCAGCTT
>JBNKOC010000035.1:0-9933 GCA_050294405.1 Fibrobacteria bacterium
TGAATTTTCGAACCAGTTCTTAACATAAAAAGGGAGAGTCGGAACGGTGGGTGAAATTTTAAAAAATGCGAGGCGAACCCAATAGCAGTCGCAGATGGATTGCTACCCATTTAGCGAACCCTGATTTGGGTTCGCTAAATGAGGTTTTTTAAGAAAGTAATGAAGTATTTCCCTTACTTATGGGAGAGAATAAGTTTTTGGATTAGCTGGCCAAAATTTGTGTTGAGTTTAATGATATGCAGACCGTTCCGATAAGCGAATTGGGCTGTGGGGATTTCAATTATGTTAGTTTTATTATTTCCCTTTAGGGTATTGGAATAAACCAAACTCCCGCTCAGGTCATAAATTTCTAATTGCAATTCTCCCCGCAATTCTTCCGATAACCCAGTCAGGTCCAAAATGAGCGCCAGCCCGTTGAATTTTGCAAATTGGGTCTTGGATTGCGTTTTTTTGGCGGTTTCTATGGAGGCAGGCTCTTTGGAATAATCCTTATATTCAGAAGCCGCCGGAGGGCCGACTTCACCCGCAATTGGCATGGGCATAAAAGCGCCAGCCTGGGCGTTTGCCATGGTAACTTCGGGCACTCCTCCTTCTAAATCAAAAGCCACATCTCTAAGCCATTCGTCTCCAAAGAAGCCGCCATTGTTGGAGTTCCAAATTGTTTGGGGCGGGTTTTCGGCTAGCCAGTCGAACAGGGAAAGGGCCACCAGGTCATCTGGGTTGGCGTGGATGTCTGATGTTAACAGTTCGGGGACTCCCTCCAGCGCGTATTGAGAAGCCTCAGCCGCGGAAAGTTTATCTTCTTCAAGGGCTACCAGCGAATAAGTGCTGTCGATAAAGCCGACGGCCGCGGCCATGGATCTGGGCATTTGCGGTGCCATGGGGGTAAGTGCGCGGGAAGCTCCCAGAATTTGGCTGAGAGCAAGAGAGTTGCCCACTGTAATAATTTGAGGTGTTTCAAGAAAGGAACTGATGACAGTGCCTCCCTGGGAAATGGTCCAACTGACGTTGGGAATTAAGTCGGGGGAAGTGAATGTGTGTTTTTCGACTTCGCTTTGCGAGCCCCCGTAAACATTTGGCACATTTGCAGAAGATAACACCTTAAGGGTGCAGAGCTGGACCCCGTTGCTGACCACCGCTTGAATATCTAGGTTAAGGGTTTGCTGGGAAAACAGGTTGGTAGGGTTGATTCCGGGCCAATAAATAATCTCGTCGTCGGGGTTGATGGGTATATCCACTGCCAGCCCTTGGGCATAATTAACCAGGCTGCTAAAATGGATGGAGCTGTCCAGCTTTTTAGAAACGGAAGGAAAATAATCGTATATAATTTGTGGGCCCGCAGTGAGCAGTAATAAATGGCGGATGTTGTTGTTGTTTTCAAAAAGCGCCAGAGCGGCGGCCAGGGCTGCTTCAAAATCTTCCAGAGCCTGGGCGGCATCCGCTTGGATTTGGTAATCGGGAGGCTCCGAAACAACCTGGGGCTTGTTAATGGGGAGATTAGACAAAGAATCAAGGTAGGCGAGCATCTTGGTGTATTCCGAATCTCCGGCCGCCGATAGCGCAAAGCTCACTCGGTTACTCCCCTCCATATCGATTACCATGGCTGCTCGTTTATTGGCCCCGCTTACTTTGGCCAAAAAGGTTTGTAGCAGTTCGCTTTGACGTACGATTTGTTCGGCAAAGACCTGAAGCATGCTAACATGACTCCAACGCCAGAGAATGACAAAATCTTCGTTCATGTCGCTTTGAACGATAATTTTTTGGGCGTCCATGACCACCACATGCGCCGCCTGGCCAGTTAAATTAGGCCCACTCATGTCGCCCACATAAAAACGCGATCCTGTCCCCTCGTTGGGGAGTACAGGTATAATATAACTGATGGGCCGAGCCAGGCCTGAGCTGTTATAACGGCTAAAGGAGAAATCCGTTTCGCTTAAAGGCACAAAAGTGTTGTTTGCAAAAGGAACAATTTCTACCCCGGTTTCTATTTCATAGGAAGCAACATCGGGCCCGGCTTTTACCGATACCTTGGCATCGGAAGTAAAAGCGTGGGGGTAAGGCACTTTCACCTTGCCTCCGATAGAATTGGCGGGGACCAGGTAATGAATCCGTACTTTACGGGTTTCTCCAAAAGTAGCGGGGAAAATAGAGATATCGTAATTATCGAGGCCCCACCCGTATTCAATTAAAACCGGATCTCTGGGAGGGGGGGGAGCGTCAGCATCGCGCTGAACAACCTCTTCGTAATCGGCCCGGGCGGTTTCCGCTGTTTTTAATTTTCCCTTAAGGATATCACCCTGCCACCAGGTGAGCATACCGGTGACCACGGAGTTTTTCACCAAGTTGATGTTGCCTACAATTTCCAGGGCATCGGAAAACTTTTCCGGAGCATCGCCGCCCACCCGAAACACCCAATCCAATTCCACTTCCAGGTAATTGGGATGTACAGTAATGCGAAATTCTTCTTCTTCAATAGTAGCCGTGCCCATCCATTGGTTTCCCTGAGTGGATTGACTGCGGAAGACACCATGCTGGTCTCCAATAGCAAAACCAAATTGAATTGAAAATACGGTTGCCAGGGCTAATGTAAAGGATAACTTGGTGATGAATTTCATGGTTTCCTCGGTTGTGCAAATTGGCTAAATGCTGTTTCCTTATCGGCCCATTTCCACCTCTAAAAATGGGTCTTTTCTATTAAGATAGTGTAGCGTAAAAACAAAGTCAAATAATTTGTTAAAATAATTTAACTGCCTTAAATTTGATTAAATCGTTATATTTGTAGTGTAAAAAACATTTAAACTCGTGAAATATAGCGTTTTTCTTTATTTTTATTAAATCTGCGCAAATTATTTGGTCGGGATTTCGAATTTCTGAGCAGAGGAGTCGCTCAAAATTTTTGTTTTCAAGGTTTAGCGAAACCATCGATAAATCAAGGCACCAATGGATGTCAAAACTGGGAAACTTTTGAACATTTTTTTTAAGGGATGTTTCTATTGGGGATGTATAGATAATGCTTCATTGGCTCCATCAGATTTTTTGGAGCAAAAAACAGCCACACTTAGAGATAACAGAGTGTGGCAAAAAAAATGATGAAGCCCTGTTTTGTTGAGAACTTATCTGAACAAAAGGTCTTTTTTGAGTGAAAATTAAGATTTAAGGACTTGACAGGTAAGTGATTACTTACCTATTTTGGTAAATATGGAATTACAGGAACCGGAAATATTTGAAGCCATTAGCTGTTCTACCAGACGCAGAATATTGGACCTATTAGTTGAAGAGGATCAACCGGTTAAGGATATAGCCGGACACTTTGAAATGAGCAGGCCGGCAATTTCCCAGCACCTTCGCATTCTCTTGAGCGTTGGACTTGTTTCACAACAACGTCAAGGACGCGAACATTATTACCGACTTGTTCCTGAAAAACTCGCTCCGGTAAAAAATTGGATTTCTCACTACGAAAAATTTTGGGATGAAAACTTTAAACGTTTACAAGCACATCTTATGAAAGGGAAGTGATAGTGACGCACAGTGTAAAAAGAGAGCTTGTATTTCCCCAGTCTCGGGAAAAGGTATGGCATTCGCTTACTAACAGGGATTCCTTGGCAGATTGGATGTTTCCCAATGACTTTGAACCTCGAGTGGGGCATCGCTTTACTTTTCGAGTGCCCCCCAACCCAAAGGTCAAGTTTGATGGTCTAATAGTCCAGTGCGAAGTTCTCAAATGTGTTCCTCCCGAAGAACTTTCCTTTACATGGGTTGCAGCTGAGGTAAACACTCAAGTCCATTATCGTTTAGAAGTCGAAGGTACCGGCACCAGGGTTTACTTTGAACACTCTGGATTTGAGCAAATGCCTGCTTACAAAGGGGCTGAGTACGGTTGGAACATGATGTTTGAAAAATGGACCGAACTTATATCGAAGATATTTCAGGCATGAAATGAAAATTTGTATTTGTTAAAGGAGATAAAACATGAATATTTTTTTCTGGACCCTTCAAATCCTACTCGCATTGCACACAGCCATGGGGGCGTTTTGGAAATTTTCAAATCCCGTTGAAAAAGCAGTCCCATCTCTTAAAGCAATTCCGCCTACAGTTTGGATTTCAATGGGTGTTGTTGAGCTCGGATTAAGTCTGTGCTTAGTCATACCGGCTTTTAAAAACTCTTTGGGTTTTCTGGTACCTATTGCCGCATCATGTATTGCACTGGAAATGCTTGTTTATTGTGTTATCCATCTTGGTTCAGGAGAATCGAATCACAGTCCAATTATTTATTGGGGTGTTGTGGCGGCAATATGTGCATTTATCGCCTATGGAAGATTTGTACTCAAGCCAATCATGTTTTCTTCTTAAAGCCAAATCCGGGCTTTTCTTTTCTAATAAGCATGTTCATAAATCCGGTAAATCGCTTTTGTCTGGTTTCAGATTTTTTGGCACTAGTTAATCCATATGCGATGGCAAAACGACTCGACTTATTGAGCGTTTCAAAAAACTTTTTTGCATTTAAATTACTCTCCAATGCTGCTAGGAAATCTTTTGGTATTTCCATTTCACTTGCCGAATAGGCTTCCTCCCATCGGCCGTCCGCCTTTGCGGCACGAATATGTAGCAGCCCTGGCTCCATCATCTCAAGTCACGCTCGCAACACCAGTTTTTTTTTAAATATCTTTATCCACAGTTCATTTTCGATGGCATGATTTGCCTTGAGCCAACGGCCTAGATCCTTCGGTTTTGCAAAGGTCTTTATTCTCTTAGGGTGGGGTTCTGGCATAAAACTGTTTCTATTACTACCTCTTAGCACATGTATGCAGGAGTGTTTCTGATTAGCAGTGTTGTGGGGTGCATATGGCTGAAATTATTTTTTAAACTATTGAGATACAATCGACCATTGGTTTTTTAATTATTAAAAGTATTAAATTCTTCAATTCAAATATCTTTATAATCTCAATAAATAGATTAAAATGTATTTTTTGCATGCTATATTAATAATTAATTATCACAAAAAGGTGCTGTATGAACCTAACAATAACTAAAAATTCGGAAATCTTATTAAAGGATTCACATATATCAAACGAATTTAAAAAGAACGGATATTATATTGGTAAGAACATTTTAGGTTCTGATAAAATAAATTCAATAAAATTAAGATTAAACTCACATTTAGATAGATTCGCAAAATCTTATTTAGAACCATTTGAAAATAGCAAGCCAGAATACACAATTGATTCTAGAATTAGTGAAATTCTTAAATCTAATTACAGTTTTGCGCATTCTTTATTAAATGCCATATTAACTGATAGCCACAATGATCCAATTATTTCGTCAATTTTTTCAAATTCACAAATAAATAGTGTGATAAATTTGTTAATTCCAAATTGTAAAATTCTATCTAAAACTATTAGAGTTAGATCGGCTATTTATGGCATTGATGGATTTACAACTAACTGGCACCAAGATTTAGCAGACGAATACAGAAATGAAGGAAATTGCAATCTAATTAAATTGGCAATTTGGATTCCCTTATCTGATGTGACAAAAGACACAGGGGCTTTAGAATGCATTCCGGGAACTTATACTAAATCATTGATGATTAAAGATTCTTCCAAAAAATATTTATTTCCAGAACATATTTTAAATTCAAAAAAAAATACGACTTTGGAATGTAACAAAGGTGATGCAATTTTTTTAGATAGATTTTTACCGCATCGCAGCTTACCCGTAAAAGAAAGTGTAAATAGGTGGAGTGTTGTTGCTTGGGTTAAAGCAGAATATTTAAATTAATAGTTACACCTAATTGGCATACCGAAAATTGCTCTGACAGATAAGTATCAGACTGTCTTTCAAATATTTCCCTATCTATATTACAAATTTCACAGTTTAATATTTATTGCCATAAATAATAACCAACATGAATGTCCTCACAATATAGATTGTATTTCATTATTTACTATTTAGAACCTGTGTTGTGCGTCTGTAGTTTGCCGCCCATTAGGGCCCTATTCGACTGTCCTTTTGATTGTGCTTGATTTTGATTTGATCCTTGTTATTGATTCTTTATTGTTATTATCTATTTTTCTAATTGTTATTGTTTCGTTGGAATTCACAATCATTTCAGTTGTCCAGAAACTGTGTATGTCAATTAAAAGGTAGCCATTTGTGGAACCTTCAATAAGATTTTTCTGTGAACCAACATTATCAATTTTAGCAGGTTTGTTGTTTTTTATTGTCGCATTAAAATTAATTTTTAAATTACCATCTTTTGTCTTGGATAAGACGTAGGTGGAATATTTAGTCGCTGAACCAAGTGGATGATCAAATGTTGTTGTATCCTTCCAACTGCTACCTAGAGAAACCGCATTTTTTTGATAAATAGCAGAAAGATGTTCAAACATTTTTTTTATCGAATTTTCGTTAAATTTGTTTTCATAATAGTTATCTAAAATTGGTTTAATTTTATCCGGCGGTAGACTAAGTTCACTAATTACTTTGTTTAGCGTTATTTCTTTGACTTTATCAAAGCCCGCAACCTTCAGAACATTCCAGCATGAATCGATAGTAACTAAAAGACCAGCTTCTCTTAATGCTTCACTTAATATTTCAGTATACTTTTTATCCATTGGGTTTTGAGTATCTTGGTTTTTATCTTTAATTACGGTTGAATCCACAGTTAAATGAATAAGGTACCCATTTTCGCCTAAAACCTTGAGAACTTTAATCGTAGACCAGCTACTCGTACTAATGCTATTTGAAAGGTTTTGATCCTTATTTTCTTGTTCAATAGATTGAATTTTTTCGGTCACACTTTTGAAAATCTGACCTTCTTTTATTTTTAATCTAATCTGCATTTTGCCAGCATGTGTTGTAGGCATTATCAATAAAAAGAGCAGAAGCATTAAATTTCTTAGCATCATTTTTTTTTATTTCAGGATTGTAAAGGTGTTCTGGCTATTGTGAACAAGGTTTGCCGCTATGTAAAGTTTTATCTGGCAACAGCCTTTTACCGTTGATGTGAACTAATTTATTAACTCGCCCTTGCCCAATTCCCATCAAATGCATTTTTCTGTTAGTATGTCTTTTAATTTTTTTAAATAACCAAGTACCAAACGAGATAATAATATCCAGGGGGTAATTATCGACTACTAAAAATAATTCAAATTTTCTATGACCAAAGGGGATTTTTATGTCAATTGGGTAGCTAATGTTCATTTAGTTTAAGCTAAACGGGGTGATGGCAAGCCACTCCACAATGGCCCAGTCAAATAGATGCTTTGCTAAAGGTTCTTTTTAAGACAGAAATAGTTTGGCTAAAGACCCTGAAAGACAAAATACTGAACCCATTTTTTTAAAAACTAGGTTGCATTTTTTATCAGGCTAAACGTCTAATTGAAGTAATAGAATATTTTTAACCAAATTAATGATTACTTAACTTAAGAGGAAGATTATGATGCTAAAATCTATAGCAAGCCTTATTTTGACATTAGCTTTATTCGGTTGTTTGAACAATGCAACTAATGATAATGTGACCAATCCATCAGAGGTACCTTCTACTGAAGAAACCAACTCTGGATTTTACCCGGCCCCCTCTGTTGACCTCACAGCGAAAGATTCTTCAAGCGGCACTATAATTTATTCAGCAAGGATAAAACAAGTTGAAACTGGAAGATATCTTGATGCCTATACGTCAAACAACGATTACAATGCTGTCACGAGAGGGCTTCAAAATGACAATACCCAAGAATGGATTTTAGAAGGGTGGGGGGGTGTATATCGTATTAAGCAAGGCCGAAATAATAGATATCTTGATGCCTATACGTCAAACAATGATTACAGGGTCGTCACACGGACATATCAAAGTAACAAGACTCAAGTATGGCTCCTAGAATTGGTTGATGAGGCTAATAGTTATTACAGAATTAAGCAGTCTGGCAACGGAAGATACCTTGATGCCTATGTTAACAACGAAAATAATTACCAGGCTATAACACGAACATTTCAAAATAACAATACCCAATTATGGGAAATTGATGATTTCTAAATAAACAATTATGAATTAATATAAATTTCACTATTGTCATCAAATAGATAAAGGGTATTTATAAAAAGGGTCGTAGGATTCCCTATGACCCTTTTTGAGTTTTTATCGGAATTGTCAGATCAAATCTTAACTCTTACAGATAATTACCTTCCGCCTGTCGTCTTTGGTAAACTGTCTTTTTAGCAATTTTTTCTTCGCTAACTTACTAATTACACTTATATAATCGTCTAAAATATCAGGCGTAATTATCAACTCAAATCTTTCTGCTTTCCAAAAAATTCCCGATACTAGTACATTGGTATCAAGAACGATTTTCACGGCGAACTTCTTTTATTGCGTCGTCAATATCCTTTTTTGTGAGCCCCACTTTTTTTCGCAAGCTGGCGGCTTTTCTTTAGTACTTTTTCAAACTCAGCCAAGTTCGGTTTTTCGATTGGTTTTAATAAAACATTTTTACCATCTGTAACCACAATCAATTTAGAGCCCGTAGAAATTCCCATCTTTTCACGAATTTCACTTGGAATAACTGCTTGTCTTTTTGGGGATACGCTTGTTACTTCGATATTTTTCATACTTATAATGCAAGATATTCTTACATTAAAATCAACTGGTTTTGCACCTAACGTTCGGCGCAAGGGCGAAGCTGCTGTACTGCCCATTTTGTCTGGATGAAATTCATGTTGCTAAATCCCGTGTTCATTATAGGAATTTTATTCAGCTACAAAATGGAGTGGTGCGGCAGTTTAGGTGGAGTTTGCCGAAGTCATAAGCGGAACCGCCCTGGGCCTGTTGTGTGATGTAAACAGTTCCTATTTTTTTTTTGGCTTCCCGTATTTTAAAAATTCATTTGGTTTAAGAATTATGAGATCTTTTTCTTTGTAATCTTTTACGTTTCGAGTTATGATGTAGGGGATTTTATTCTCTAATGCACAATAATACTGAACGGCATCTTCAAAGTCTTTAAAATCGGAAGATAAAGCAAGATCAATTGTCTTTTCGTTTATAGGCAAAACCTTTAGCAATAGTTTCAGTCTGAGCAATGAAGAAAAAGCGAATTTTTCATTTTTATATTTTTTCAATATATAAAATAGGTTAGAAAAAATTAACGGGGAAACGAATCCTTCAATTTTCCCAGTTTCAATTAAATTAAAAATTTCTATTGAATCGTTAAAAAAAGGAGGGCGCTCTTGTAATAAATCTAAAATTACATCTGAATCTATAAATACCCTTTTATTCATGAATATTTCTTTTCTAAATAATCAGTATATTCTTCTTCAATGTTTAATTCCTTTTTTTCTTTTAATATGCCCGCTAGACTTTTAACGGTGGGTGACATAGATGTTTTATGTTTCGGGTCATCTTCTACTAAAGATTGGAAAAATTTTTCAACGAGCTTTGATAAGCTTTGTCGATTGTTGTGAGCATATTTCTTTGCTTTTTCAATAACGCCTTCTTCAAGCTTTAAAGTAAGTTTTGTATTCATTTTCACCGCCTTTATACGTATAATATAACGCAAATTAATACGTAATTCAAGTGGTATTTGAAAAAATAGGAACTGGTTATTTCACACAACGAGCCTGTAGAAAAACCCAGTTTCGCAAAGAGTTCGATGCAATTTAGGCCCTCTGTGCCGTATATCGCTCTACTCGGCTTGTTACGAACCCTTTTCATGCGAAAAGGGCCCCATACTTGAAAATTTTTTTCAGATTGTGAACTATACAGAATAGTTTCCACTGAATATCAACCTTTACTTTGCCTCGCATGGTAAAATAATCCAATCCTGTCGTATGGCAGATGTTGGCGAATATCGGCTCTACGATACCCATCCTTCTACTGTATACAAACCGCCCCTTTTCAGAATCAATTTTTACCATCATCCTTTGAGAAGGCGTTTCGGGCAT
>JBNKOC010000036.1:0-62404 GCA_050294405.1 Fibrobacteria bacterium
ATTGCATCCACAACATGGACGGCTACCTTTGAAGAAAGAGCTTATTTTAATAACTTTTATTATGTAATAAAACAAAGCACGCATTAATAAAAAATCGATTGTTGATTTACCGGGGTTAGTGTGTGGTTGCAACAGGGGATTTATTTTTAGGATCCGCTGACCGGATTTTATGTAACTGGCAGCAATCCCGTTTGAAAACGCAGCATTGAGTATGAGAACTGAATCCATACATAAATATTGTTTTAAACCCTTTGAAAAAAAACAAAGGTTTGTTTGGATTGGCGTGGTATTATCAGCCTTATTACTTATTAATGCCTGTATTTTTGAAAACAAAAAAAAACCAAATCCCCAAGGTTCTTCTCCGGAGTTTTTGCAACTCAGCGGAACCCTTGTAAATAGCGAAGCCTTAGCCCTTGCGGGAGTACCCGTGTCCATCCGCAGTTTTCGCTCCGACTCCACTTCTATAAGCCTGTTGTCTAAAGTTTCGGAGGCGGAAATATATTCCGACACCACTTATTCCATCGACAATGGAAATTTTGTTTTCTCTTCTGTACCCGGTGGAAATTTCAGTGTTATGTCCTTTTACATTCCCCCCGACAGTTCTGAAACCCTAGGTGTATTGGTTCCCTTTGTCAAAGTGGCAGCGGACACTAACATCGGAAACATCAGCATGCTTCCCGTTGGCCATGTTACCATTGAGGTGAGTCTGAACGGAACTCCGACAGCAAACCTATTATGCCAAATTGAAAACTTCGATCTTACGCAGTATACCGATGTTAATGGTTTATGCCACTTTCTATTGCCCAAGGGCAATTATGTGGCCACGGTGGGAGATCCTTCCCAGGGAGCCTTAAACAGCTTTTCTATTAACGTATTTTCCGGGGAACATAAATGGCTTGGGCCGATAATGTTAGCCACCGATACAAGCTTAATACCGCCAAAACCCCAAAACCTTTTTGCCTCGATTGACAATTACAACGGTATCGTAAAACTTTCCTGGCAACCAGACTCCACCGCAAGCTCCAGCTACCAGGTTTTTCGCAAAATTAATCCGGAAGGCATTTACACCAGTATTCACAAAGGCATTTCTATTCCCCAAACTAAGCTGGAAGATACCCTGGCCCTGGATTTTAACGACACAGCCTTTTTCTTTTACAAGGTGCGGGGGTTTCGCGATGGCTTTATCAGCGATTTTTCAGACTCGGTTTTTGTAAAGGCTACGCCTCCCAATAAACCTTCAAAGCCCAATCCCGAAAAAGGCCAAATTGTTGACAACCTATCTCCCTTCCTAAGCTGGCAGGGTATTCGCATCCGAGGTGAGGAAAAGGTAATATACGATGTATACGTAGATACACTGGATTATCCCGATGTTCCAGTGGTGCAGGGCCAATCCGTGCCATTGGTGTCCCTTTCAAATTTAAAAGAGAACACAGTATACTTTTGGCGTGTGGTGGCCTTTGTAGATGGTTTTCAGGTACATGGACCCGTTTGGTATTTCAGTACTCCCCCCTCACCTGCTGGCAACAACATTCCAAGCATACCGGAAAACGCTGTTCCTTCCGACAGCTCCATGGATATT
This sequence comes from Fibrobacteria bacterium, assembly GCA_050294405.1. Lineage (GTDB taxonomy): Bacteria > Fibrobacterota > Fibrobacteria > UBA11236 > JADFYW01 > JBNKOC01. The sequence goes on from JBNKOC010000036.1 coordinate 1,580, forward strand.
GAAATTTCAGATGTTATCCTGAGCTGGAGCAGCAGCGATGAGGACGGTGAAGACGCCCTTAAATACGATTTGTATTTCAGCACAAACCCCGATGCTCTCAATAAAATAGCCACCGGCCTTAAAAAGAATTCTTTTAATTTGGGCGCCCTAATCGCCAGCACCAGTTACTACTGGCAGGTTACAGCATCGGATGGGAAAGCTACCGCCATTGGCCCCCATTGGATGTTTACTACAAAGTCGCCCACGGCTAATAACAATCCCCCTCTGGAACCTTCTGACCCAAGTCCTGTGGATAGCGCCAGCAATCTGGACCTGAACCTAACCTTAAGTTGGAAAAGTGCCGATCCTGACACTTCCGATGAACTGTTGTTTGACATACTATTTGGAACCCAAACCCCCCCTACCCAGCGCATTGCCACAGGGCTTTCCGCCAGCCGATATAGCCTTAGCAATTTAAGCAACGGGACAGCCTATTATTGGCAAATTATAGCCACCGATGGAGAGTTAACCACCCCTGGTAAAATATGGACTTTTAATACCAAAGACAGCGTGTTTGACAACAGCGCCCCGATTATACCCAATAGTCCTTCTCCCTCCGACAGTTCCATCAACCAGGAATTAAATCTACTGTTAACATGGGTGGGTGGCGATCCGGACATTGAAGACACCATTAACTACAACGTATATTTAGATGTTAACTCCCCCCCAACTTTGCTTATTGGCAAGGATTTGCAAAACAGTAATTTTCAGGTTACCGGATTAACATCCAATACCAAATACTATTGGTATGTTTTAAGTTCCGATGGAAAAAGCACATCAAAAAGCCCGACTTGGTCGTTTCAAACCAAATTGCCTTCGCCCAACAATAACCCTCCCAATGTTCCCATTATTGTTAGTCCTGCCAATGACAGCACAGGATTGGATACGGCTTTGACTTTGTTTTGGGAAGGCAGCGATCCGGATGTGGACGACCAATTGGTTTACACATTACAGTTTGGAGCCACTAATCCCCCGGTAGATGTTATTACTTCCAACATTCAGGAAAGCAGATTTAGCCTTTCCAATTTAAAGTTTGGAACCCGCTACTACTGGCGCATCATTTCCTCTGATGGCAACGAATCTGTGGAAGGGCCTATTTGGGCATTTGAAACCGTAGCAGACAGCACGCCGAATAGCGCTCCAAATGTTCCTTCTTCCCCCACTCCTGCCAATGGCTCCGTGGATATGGAAACCAATATAAATTTGAGCTGGCTGGGCGGAGACCCCGATACAGCTGATGTGGTTCAATACCGAGTTTATTTGGGACTAGATAACCCTCCCACAACATTAGCCGGCACTGTTGGAGGAGTTAGCCAATTCTTTGCTCCTAATCTTAACAATAGCACCAATTATTATTGGAGAATTGTAGCCGAAGATCTAGAAACTTCAACCCAAGGGCCTGTATGGACCTTTTCCACAAAAGATGTGGAAGGCACCGGGCAAATACTTTCTGAAACCTGGAACAATGTTCCGGGACTTAGCCTTTGGGATTTGTACAAAAATTCTAATTACCCCATATTGGCCAGCAGTTCTTCCATGTTAACGAGCTTTACCATTGGAGGACAACTTGGAGATTATTATGGTATGCGCCTAAGAGGTTACATACATCCCCCAACTACCGGAGATTACAGCTTCTGGATTTCGGGAGATGATTACAGCGAGCTTTATCTGAGCAGTGATGAAGACCCCGCCAACAAAGTGTTAATCGCTTACAGCAGCGGATATACAGACCCACTTCAGTGGGACAAATACCCCAGCCAACAGTCCGATTTGCAATATTTGCAGGCGGGACGTAAATATTATATTGAAGCTCTCGTAAAAGAAAACGAGCAGGGAGACCATATGGCCGTGGGATGGCAGGGCCCTGGAATAATTGCAGATGCGGAGCGACCTATTCCTGGAAACCGCCTTTCTCCCTATGTGGGCAATGGAGCTCCTGCGCCAGTTATTACTGTTCAGCCAGTAAGTGTTTCTATTCTGGAAGGGGAAAGCGCTGTCTTTTCTGTAAGCGCCCAAAGCAATTCTCCTGTCTTTTATGAATGGCGGAAAAATGGAATCCCCATTGCCAATTCCAACACCGCCTCCTACACTACGCCCATCACCAGCGATTCAGATGATGGCGCCACATTCAGAGTTATGGTATTTAACTCCGATGGCAATGAGTTGAGTGAGCCAGCTAATCTTAACATTACACAAACCATCTTCCCACCCACAATAACCAGCCATCCTGCCAATGCCACTCGTACCGAGGGCCAATCCGTGACCTTTTCAGTGGCGGCAACTGGTACCGCTCCCTTTAGCTATAGCTGGTATCGCAACGGAATGCCCATTCAAAATGCCCACAATGCAAGCTATACATTTATTACGAGCTTAGCCGATAACGGAGCTAGCTATAATGTAGAGGTGAGTAATGTTAAAGGAAGTGTATTTTCCAACCAGGCTATCCTTACAGTAAACCGTTTAATAGTCGCTCCTACAGTTACTGGACACCCGGCCAATGCCAGTGTGATTGAAGGCAACTCCGCCAATTTCGCTGTTCAGCTGAGCGGAACTTCTCCTTTTAATTTCCAGTGGAGAAGAAACGCAGTAAATATTACAGGAGCCACTGCAGCCAATTACAATCCCACCAACATCCCCTTGACCTGGAGCGGCTCTGTAATTGATGTGGTTGTTTCCAATTCAGCCGGAGTGGACACTTCAAATACAGCAACACTTACCGTTTCACCCCGTCCCGATCCCCCGGTAATAACCGGCGAACCGGCTAATGCCAGCGTGATTGAAGGGGAAAGCGCCGTCTTTAGCATAACGGTAAGCGGAACAGCTCCCTTTAACTATGTATGGCTAAAAAACAATAACATTATCCAGGGAGCTAACCAAGCAAGCTATACTACCCCCAATACCAATTTGATCGACAATGGCTCCAACTACCGGGTGCGTGTGAGCAACAGCTCTGGGGCCGATACCAGTATAGCGGCAATATTAACAGTGACCGAACGGATTTACCCCGTTTTTATCAATACCCAGCCCTCGGATACCTCCGTTTATCCGGGGCAAACAGCCCGCTTTTCAGTAGCCGCGGGAGGCACTCAGCCCATTACTTTCCAATGGTATCGCAACGATGTTGCCATTGATAACGCCACTTCCAGTTCTTACACCACAGGAGTCTTATCACTTGCAGATGATGGGGCGGAATATTATGTGGTAGCCACAAATTCAACGGGATCTGTTGAAAGTAACCATGCCGTACTTACGGTGGCGGATGAGCCCATCAATATTACAACGCAACCGCAAAATCAAAGTGTAGTTGTGGGTAATATCGCCAACTTTTCAGTGACAGCCTCTGGCACCAATTTAAGTTACCAATGGCGAAAAAATGGCAGTAACATTGTAGGTGCCACAGCTTCCAGCTATTCCACCCCAAATGCCGTGGCAGCAGATGATGGTTCCGTATTTGATGTGCTTATAAGCAATGGGTCTGGAAGCCTAACCAGCCAGGAAGCCACACTCTCCATTATTTTTCCTCCTGTTATTATTAGCCATCCAGTTTCCCGCGAAGCCATTCAAGGTGAGTCTGTAAGCTTTACTGTGCAACTGGAAGACGCCACGGGAGCCAGTTACCAATGGCGGTTAGGAAACAATAATATTGCTGGAGCAACAAGCGCCAGCTACGTTATCCCCGCTGTGGGCAGCCAACATGCAGGCAATTACAGCGTGGTGGTGACTAACGCTGCTGGAAGCAGCATCTCAAATACAGCCAGCCTCACAGTTCTGATTCCACCGGGAATTACAACTCAACCCCTAGGCCAAAATATTGTTCTAGGCCAGGCCGCTCAGTTTAGCGTGGTTGCCAGTGGCTCTCCAACTCTTACATACCAATGGCGAAGAAATGGCAGCCCCATTGCCAATGCCACTAGCGCCAGTTATTCCATACCCTCCGTAGCTCAGGCAGATAGTGGCAATTACTCTGTTACTGTTACCAATGCAGCAGGCAGCATAACCAGCAATACAGCCCGGTTAAATGTGATAATTGCTCCGCAAATAACCACCGACCCACAGAACACCACCGCTGTTCAGGGTGAAACAGCCAGCTTTAGCGTGGTTGCCAGTGGCAGTTCCCCCAGTTACCAATGGAGGCAAAATGGGGTTAATTTATCCGGACAAACCAGCGCGACCCTGAGCCTAAACAATGTCACCCAAACCATGAACGGAAATAGCTACGATGTTATTGCCAGTAATGCAGCAGGAGCAGACACCAGTGCCAGCGCTATCTTAACGGTAACCACCCTGACAGTGGCCCCGGTAATAACCCAAAATCCAGTGAACCAAACGGTTATTCAAGGAGAACCTGTCAGTTTTAGTGTGACCTCCACTGGAACAGCTCCTTTAACCTATACCTGGGCTCTGGCTGGCGTGACCGTTGGCACAACAACTACCGGAAGCTATACCATTGCCTCAGCTCAGCCAGCCAATGCAGGCAGCTACACAGTCACCGTATCTAATTCAGCGGGCTCTGATGTAAGCAACCCTTTTTCCCTTACTGTAATCACTCCCCCCACTATTTCTGCCCAGCCTCAACCTTTGAGTGTGGCTTTCGGAAGTTCGGCAAATTTTTCAGTCACAGCCAGCGGAAATGGCACATTGAGTTACCAATGGAGAAAAGACGGGGTCAATATCGACGGCGCTGTTTCTGCTAATTACAGCATAGCCAGTGTAAACAATGCTTCCGCTGGTGAATACGATGTGGTTGTTAGCAATTCTGCAGGTCAAGTTATAAGTTCGCCGGCACTGTTGAGTGTTTCTCCGGTTATCAGCACTCAACCCAGCGGGGGTTCTGCTGTGCTTGGCGCCAGCTTTAGCTTTACTGTTTCAGCTCAAGGTCCCGGCTTAAGCTACCAGTGGGTAAAAGGTACTGATTCTGTGGGAAGTAACTCCCCCACTTACACAATTAACCCTGTAGTTAACAGCTCAGGAGGAAGTTATAGAGTTATTGTAAGTAATTCCGCCGGAAGCGTGACCAGCAACCAGGCTAACTTGACTGTTATTGTGCCACCTTCCATTACTAGCCAGCCTGTGAGTCACGGAGTATTAAACGGGGATAGCGCCATGTTTGCAGTTGTCGCTAGCGGTAGCAATCTGCAATACCAATGGCGTTTTGAAGGAGTTAATATAACTGGAGCTACTTCCTCAATTCTCACACTCAACAGCAGCAATTCTGCCTCTGAAGGAGACTACGATGTGATTGTGAGCAACACTGCTGGAAGAGATACAAGCGAACCTGCCCAGCTTACAGTAAATATTCCCGCTACCATTACAGGCCACCCTGGCAATAGCAGCGTATTGGAAGGAGCCTCTGCCAGCTTCAGTGCCACAGCCAGTGGCTCCGGCACTTTAAGCTACAGATGGCACAGAAATGGGGTAGCCCTGAATAATGGCGGGAGTTATACTGGAGTTCTTTCGGCAAGCCTGAGTATCAACCCGGTTTCCACCACCCATGCAGGAAACTTTACATTGGTGGTGAGCAATGCCTATGGAAGCGATACCAGCGATGCAGCAACCTTAACGGTGACCCCAGCGCCCACCCCACCTTCCATTGCCACCCAACCTGTAAGCCAAACTGTGCTTAATGGAAACCCCTTCCAATTTCTAGTAGTTGCCAGCGGAAGTAACCTCAGCTACCAATGGTATTTTGAGGGAACGGCCATAAACAACGCCAATGCATCAAGTTATGGAAGCGTCGCTACCCCTGCCCTTGATGGCGATTATTATGTTGTTGTATCCAACAGTGCCGGAAGTGTAACAAGTAACACTGTTTCACTCACCGTGAATCCACCTCCCGTTATAACCAACTCTCCTGCTGACCAAACGGTGTCTGCGGGAAGCGAGGTAAATTTTAGCGTAAGCGCCACAGGTACGGGAACGCTTAGCTATTATTGGAAAAAAGATGGAAATAACTTCACCCTCAGTTCCGCCTCACCAGATTTAACCTTGACTAATGTGTCCAATGCCAATGAAGGCAGCTATACAGTTGTGGTAACGGATAGTTATGGCTCAGTAGAAAGCTCTCCTGCATATCTGACTGTAAATACCCCTCCATTAATTACCACCCAACCTGTTTCTCAGAATTTATCCCGAGGCTCCACAGCCACGCTTAGCGTGGTAGCAAGCGGGGATCCCGCTTTAACCTACCAATGGTACAAGGATGGGACTCCGATTACCTCCGGCATGGGTTCCTATTCAGGTTGGAACAGCAGCAGCCTTCGAATAAATAATTTGAACCCCAGCCTGGAAGGCGTTTATTTTGTAGAAGTCAGCAATAGCTTTGGAACTGTTACCAGCAGCGCAGTTTCTGTGACTATGGTTGCAGACCTTATTAGCCAAAATCCATAAATATTGGGCTTTGATTTTCTCACAGGAAGATAAAAACCGCTTTTCCCTTTTTTGAACGCAGACAAATGTTAAATTATTGGCATGTTGGAGCAGTTAACGGATTTTGATGAAGGAGTCTTCGCCTACCCCATCGTCCATGGAAAAGCCACTTTTGGATTAGAACTCAGGCGATTGCTCTGGGACGAAAGCTTTGACGCCATTGCCGTAGCCTTTCCCAAATCTTTAGAAGCCGAAGTAAAAGCCTGCACGGAAAAACTCCCTATTATATATGCTGTTACCGCCCGTGTGGACGATGTTACTACAGCTTTTTTGGCTACCGACCCGAGCGATGCCTTTATTGAGGCCACCCGACAGGGAATGCAACGCAACATACCCGTTGAATACATTGAAGATGATTTAATTATTTTCCACAAGGAACTGCTATCCCTGCCCGACGCTTTTTTAGCTGGAAAACTGGGCATTCAAAAATATTATGAAATATGCTCGCCCTATTTAGAAGAAATCAGCGAAGAGCCCACTCTACAGCACCGGGCCCTAAATTGCTGTAAAGAGCTTTTAGAGTTGAAAAAAAAATACTCTAAAATTTTGTTTGTTTGCGATTACCCCCTTATGGTGGTTATGTCTCACAATCCGGGGCCATTAAGCGAAAAAATATCTTTGCTAACAGGACACCCCAGCAATGATATTCTGGATGAGTTTAATGTTCCTTATATTCTGGAAGTGAATAGTTATCCCATTCGGCCCAACCACCTGTATTTTGCCCTGGGAGAATTGCCCTTTTACACCGGTGAGCTGGAAAAAGAGCGCTTTAACCCCCTGGCTGCGCTGCCTGACTACATTGAACTGATAAAAAAAATATACATCGAAACCCGTAAACATTATCTGGGTGCTAATAAAGAGGCGGAGCATGTTAATCTTCAACGGCTGCAAATCGCCCTTCAATATTTGCGGAACCTCTCCATAATTGATGCGAGACTCACTCCGGATTTATTCGATTTAATTATAGCGGCTAAAGGCGTATTTGGCTCCTACTACGCCTCTAAAGTTCTGGAAGCCGCCAAGTATTACCCCTTTTTCGATTTGCTGGAAGAGGAAGAAGCCATGGATATTGGCATGGAGCATGTGCAGACCCCTGAAGATGATGAACCAGTGGAGGCTATTAACCTTTTGCAGGATGAGCCCAAATCCTGGAAAAGTATTGAGTTAAAACGGGAGCCCGATGTTAATAAACAAGAAGCCTATCGCTATTTGTGGGACCCTCGCGGCCTCTGTTCCCATGTGCCCGAAGATGTGGCCATTGAAGGCTTTAACCAAGCCGTTCGCAAAAAAAGCAAAGATCTTTTAACCGAAGGCCTTATGCGCAGCGAAAAATTTACTTCCAGCGTGAAGGATGGCATTGATATAAGGGAGACCCTTCGAAACTGGCATACGGGAAATATTTATGTTCGCGAGAGACCCATTATTAACAAACAAGTGGATACGGTTGTAATAATATTCGATTCGGAAAATGACTCCCGCTATCCCCAAAAAGGGACTTGGTATGCCGAACATCCCAATGAATCCACCTTAAGCTTTTTTAGCACCAATCCCTTTGATAAACTCATTGGCCCTGGAATAGCCGAAGCGGAATACGGCGGCCTTAGCCTTTTGTTTCCCCCCCGCCCCATTCCCGATATTTTTGCAGCCACCAACCAAAAGGCCTTTCACAATTTAACCGAGCAACTGGTTTATGGCGCCCTGCGCCACAGCCGGGAAAAACAACTCAGCTACCTATCTTTTAAAAAACCCAGTCTAAGAATACAGCAAATGGCAAGGCGCATGAAAAAGCATTTAATCTGGATTCCCATGAGCTCTTACAGCCAGGAAACCTTAAGAAAGCTGAGAAAAATGCATATGTTAAATGGAAAACATGTGCGCAGTTGGGCTTCCAGATATATACCCGATTAAATTTATCTTATTCGCCGGCGGTAATGGAATGGGCCTTGATAATTAAGAACACTTCGGCGCCGGGTTTTATCTGAAGTTCGCTGGCTGCGGCAAAAGTCAATTCGACACAAATTTCCCATTCTTCTTCTTCTAATTGGCATTTTACCAGCACCCCATATGTATGGGTGCTGGTTTTTTCAATCTTCGCAGATAAAATATTTCTTGCAGATATGCCATTAGGAAAAGATGTGGCCACAATAACATCCCGAGCAGGAATGGCTGCCAAAAAAAGCTTTTGTTCGTTTAAAAATTTCGCATAGCCCCCAAATGGGCTTAGTTGCAGCCTCAATTTATTTCCAGGAGAACGCAAAAACAATGGGCCCTCTTTTTCCTGCTGCAAATAGCCTCTCAAATAATTTTTCCGTACCGCGCCCGGATTTTCTTCTAGGCCATTTAACAACTGGAGGCTATTTCCTTTTGCCTTTAACCTTCCTGTTTCCATGAGATACATTGTGGGGCAAAGCCTCGCCATTTCCGAAGGGCTGTGGGAAATATACATGGCGGGCAAATTGTATTCTTTTAGAAGTTCAGCCAATTTATCCACCAAGGCAAAACGGTAGCTGTGATCTAAAGAAGCAAAAGGCTCATCCATAATCAAAACTTCCGGCTGGGAAAGTAAACATCGCCCCAGCGCAACCCTTTGACGTTCTCCGCCGGAAAGTTCTCGGGGATACTTGGATAACAAACCTTCCAGTTGAAAATCTCCACAAATTTTTTGGAAATCCCATTTTATTTTGGAGGGTTTGCGCCCCTTGGCTCCCGTGGTGATATTCTCCCGGACGGACAAATGGGGGTATAATAAGCTTTGTTGAGGCACATAACCTATACCCCGTTTGTGAGGAGCTAGCCAGATGTTAGCTTTAGAATCTTGCCAAACCTTGCCACCCAACTGAACTTTTCCCTTTATCTGAGGATAAAAGCCCAAAAGAGCTTTGGCTAAACTGCTTTTGCCTGAAGCCGAGGGTCCGAAAACCCCGGTGGTTCCCGGAACTATTTCTCCACTGCAATCCAAGTTAAATTTGGGAAAGCTGCCGGAAAGCTGAAACTTCAATAGATTTTCACTCATTTTTTTTCCAGCTTGGTGTTTCCCGCTAAAATTTCAGAAATAAAAATACTGGCAAATCCAATCACAAGTGAAAACGCCATTAACATATAGGCGGCATTGTCATTTCCGCCTTGTCCGGCGCTATATATTGCGGATGACAGGGTTTGAGTTTTTCCAGGAATATTTCCTGCTATGCTCACCGTAGCTCCAAATTCTCCCAGGGCCCGGGTAAAGCCCAATAAAAAAGCCGCAAACATAGGGTATTTTAAAAGGGGAACAACCAGGCCAATAAATGTATGTAAGGGAGAGTAACCCAGACTTTGGTGGTATAACAAAAGCTCCCGGTCCAAACTATCAAAAGCAATTTTTAAACTTCGGAACACCAGTGGAAAAGACATAACTCCGGCAGCCAAAATCACAGCCTTCCAATTGAGAAGGATGTTTATATTCCAGGCAGACAAAATGCCTCCCAGCCAACCGTACTCGGAAAACAGCTTAAGCATTAGAAAACCCACCGCAGTCGGAGGCAACACCAGAGGCACTCCCAAGAGAGAAGACAAAAGCCGCCTCCCCAAAAATTGCTTCCGGGAAACCACAAAGGCTAGAGGCAAGGCTAAAAGAAAAACCAGAATTGTTGATAACAATGCGCTTTTGAGCGAAAACCAAATTATCCCGGCGATGTCTATTTCCATAGGAAATCAACTTTGGGTATTGTTTTTTGGAGAGCGGAATCCATGTTTTAAAAAAAGCGCCCTGGCTTCATCCGATTGTAAAAAATCCAGAAAATGGCTGGCGGAACTAACAATGTCGTTTTTTTTAATAGCAGCTGCCACATAACTTATGGCTGGATAATTTTGAGCATCCGGCTGAATTAAAATTTTCAATCCCTCCGAAGCCAAAACATCAGAACCGTAAACTACGCCCACGGCTCCCTGTTTTTCTTTTACCAGATTAACCACTTGTCTTACATCCTGTGTAGGAACCAATTTATCCTTCCACAATTCCCAGGCTGAAGCTTCTTTACAATCAACAGCTTCCAACCAAGCCTTCGCGTACTTCCCGGCCGGCACGTAATTGGGATCAGCCAAAACCAGCGCTTCAAAATTTGCCTGGCACAATTTTTCAACTCCACTAAAAACATTCTGCTCAGAAGCTGCCGAAGCCACCATAGTCAGGCTATTGCTTATTACCTCTTTTCTGGTTCCCTCCACCATTCTGCCCAGGAGCTCTACTTCATCTATCCAATAGGGATTTGCACTTATAAATATATCGGCACCCAGGCTATGGGTTATTTGCCTGGCTAAAATTTGGGAACCAGCAAAATTAAAGTCTAATTTGCTTTGGTATTTAGATTCAAATAAGGGAGCCATTTCCTGTAGCACATCCAGCAGGGATGCTGCCGCATAAACTTGCAGCACTGGTATGTTACTATTGGATTCTTCTTCCGATTTTTTCTCTTTATCGCATGCGCTTCCCAGCCATATAAGGCTTAAGAAGCTAAGCACCCTAAGAATTGCCAAGTTCTACACTCCGGTTTTTTGCCGCCGTAATTGCTTTAATAATAATATCCTTAAACTGATTGTTCTCCAATTGTTCCAGGCCTTTTAGGGTAGTCCCTCCGGGAGAGCATACTTTTTGAGTCCATTGACCGGGACTTAAATCAGAGTTTTCCAATAACATTAGGGCCCCTCGAATAGTTTGCAGAGCCAGGTTTTTTGAAACCTCCGGCGAAAGACCTAAAGATTTACCTGCCTCTATCATGCCATCTGCAAATTCAAAAACATACATGGGACCGCTGCCGGACAAGCCCGTTACAGCGTCCAATTGATGGCCTTCCACTCGCACCGATTTTCCCGAGGAGTTAAAAATTTTCTCCACATTGGCCAGAATATCTTCCGATAGACCATCGGTTTCAATGGCAGTGGCTCCCTCAAAAACCGACAGAGGCAAATTGGGCATGGTACGAACCACTGAAAAACCCTCTTCCAACTTGCTTTTCATTTTGTGTGAATGTAGCCCGGCCATTATGCTGATAAAAACAGAACCGCCTTCTCTGGCTTTGAACCGGGATACCTGGTCGGGAAATACCTGAGGCTTAATAGCGCAAATGACATAATGGGCATTTTCACAAGCTTCTTCCAAAGAAGTACAACTGTTTACCGCTAACTCTTCAGCCAACTCCTGCATTTTTTGGGAATCGGCATCGTAGATAAATATATGGGTTTTAGGAATGAGCCCCTTGGCCACCACCCCTCGCAAAAGGGCGGCGCCCATATTTCCACAGCCGATAACCGCTAAAGAGTCAAGAGCAATAGACATCTGGATTAGCCGTTCATGGATTTCAGGAATTCATTGTTGGACTTGGTATTGCCAAATTTTTCCGATAGAAATTCCATGGTCTCCGCAGGCGCCAAATCCTGTAAGTAGCGTCGCAAAATCCAGACTCTGCGCAAAGTATCTGGATCCAGTAATAATTCTTCCTTACGAGTACCGGATTTAAATACATCGATAGCCGGCCAAATACGTTTTTCCGCGATGCGTCTGTCGAGAATAAGTTCCATATTACCGGTTCCCTTAAACTCTTCAAAAATCACTTCGTCCATACGGCTTCCTGTTTCAATCAAGGCCGTGGCGATAATGGTAAGGCTTCCGCCTTCTTCAATATTACGGGCAGAGCCGAAAAAGCGCTTGGGTTTTTGCAGGGCCATAGCATCCACACCGCCAGATAAAATTTTACCGGAATGAGGTATTATAACGTTGTGCGCCCGAGCTAAACGGGTAATGCTGTCGAGAAGAATAACCACATCTTCACCATTTTCCACCAGGCGTCGGGCCCTTTCAATAGTCATATGGGCCACCTGAACATGGCGTTCGGGAGGTTCGTCAAAGGTAGAACTCAACACCTCGGCCTGCACGTTTCGCCTCATATCTGTAACTTCCTCGGGACGTTCGTCAATGAGCAATACAATTAACAAACATTCGGGATGGTTTTTAGAAATGGCGTTGGCAATATTTTGCAACAAAACCGTTTTACCCGCTCTGGGAGGAGCCACAATCAATCCACGCTGCCCTTTTCCAATGGGAGTAAAGAGGTTCATGATACGGGTGGAAACTTCTTTGGCCTGGTATTCCAGGTTGAAGGAATCTTCAGGGTGAATAGGAGTAAGATTGTCAAAGCCTACTCTGACTTTCCAATCTTCCTGACGCATGCCGTTAATAGATTCAATGCGAAGCAGGGCAAAATAGCGTTCGTTGTCCCGCGGCGGGCGGGTTTGTCCGGCAATAGTGTCGCCGGTTTTTAAGTCAAAACGTTTAATTTGGGATTCGGAAATGTATACATCATCTGGTCCTGCCACATAACAGTGATCCATAGAGCGCAAAAAGCCATAGCCTTCGTCCAGCACTTCCAAAACACCTTCGGCATAAATGGTGGTGTCCTGTCCCCCTTCTTTTTGCAGGATAGCGTAAATCAATGCTTGCTTGCGCAAAGCCCGGGGGTCGTTTACTTTAAGTTCAGTTGCCAGCTCAATCAAATCTTTCATATTCATGCGCTTTAAATCGCCCCAACGCTTTTGCGCGTCGGCAAGACTCAATAAAGGCACTTGTTTGGGATTCTTTTTTTCCCCTTGAGGGTTGTTAGAATTTTCAGCTTTGCTGGAGTTGTCTTCCGCTTCAGTTTCAGCAACCGCAGTGGCTACAGGGCTTTCATTTTCAATTTCTTCTTTTGCAGGGCTGGCTTTTTTCTTAATAGTGGCCTTTTTTAATTTTGGAGGCAAAGCTCTTCTCCTTATTTAATATGAACGCGTTTTCTTTAATTGATTTCTTACGAACCATTTAGCAATTGCTTATTGCATTTGTATTCCCTAATAAAATTTCGTTAGTTGGAATTTTTGATAGATGGAAAGATGCCGGGTGAACCAGCAGCTCAAAGTTACCAATTTTGGAGATTAAAAACAAGGGAGCCAAAGTGTCTAAATTAGCTTAAAAAGAATGTATATTTGAACCATGCAGACTAAAAAAGGCAAAAGAGTTTTCCTTGCATTGGGGACCAATATGGGTGACCGGGGCAAGTATTTAAAACTGGCCTGCCGGGCTTTGGAAAACCTTTCCACCACCCCTTTAAAAACCAGTAGCATTTACGATACGCCTCCTCTGGGGCCGTTGCCTCAAAATCGCTATCTGAATATGTGTGTGGAAATGCACAGTGGACTTGAACCAGAAGAGCTTCTTAACTCCACTAAAACCATTGAAAAAAGCTTAGGGCGCATTCATCGGGTAAAATGGGGTCCACGGGAAATCGATATTGATTTGCTTTTTTATGAAGACAAAATTGTGCAAACCCAACATTTGATTTTACCTCATCCCCATATTCAAAACAGGTTGTTTGTTTTGGCGCCCTTAAAAGAAATAGCTCCCGATTTCATCCATCCCTTAATCGGGCTTCCAGTCCGGGAAATTTTGAAGGGAAGTTTCCCCAAGGCTGATATTCGTAAATTGCCAGAAATTGGTGAGTTACAAGAAACGCAATATGCAATTGCCTAAGAATATTCGCTATCTTGCCATAGAAGGAGTTCTGGGAGTAGGCAAGTCCACCCTAACCCGCTATTTAGCCAAAAGCCTGGGATGCCACCCCCTTTTGGAAGATTACGAAAATAATCCCTTTCTGGAAAACTTTTACCAGGACAGACAGTCCTATGCCTTTCAGACACAAATGGTGTTTTTACTTTCCAGGCACAAACAAATCAAAGACTTATTTAACCAGCAAAACCTGTTTAGGCCTCAAATAATCGCCGACTATATATTTGCCAAAGACAAAATTTTTGCCAGCTTGAATCTCGATGAAAATGAAATGTCCCTTTACAATAAAATCACTCCTTTTCTGGAAAAGGAACTGGTAGCCCCGGATTATGTAGTTTATTTGCAAGCCTCCACCGAAGTGCTCTTAGATAGAATTGCACTAAGAGACCGGGCTTTTGAAAGAAATATTGATGAAAAATACATCGACGCTCTTAACGAATGTTATAACTCCTTTTTTCTCCATTATAGCGACAGTCCACTTTTAATTGTAAACACCAACAATTTGGACTTTGTAAAAAACACACAGGATTTTAATACACTGGTGGAGGCAATATTAAAAGTGCCCAATGGAACCACCTATTTTTCTCCATTAAATAGATAAGCATCCGGGGCATTTTCGAATGCCGGTATAAACATGGAAATTTTAAAGACTCTGGAAGAATTGAGGCTCTGGAAAAAAGCGCATCCCAAAAGCGATTTTCCCTTTGCCAGAGGCTTTGTACCCACCATGGGAGCCCTGCATAAAGGGCACATGACACTTATAGAAAAATGCCGGGACCAATCGGATAAAACCCTGGTCTCTATTTTTGTAAATCCCATACAATTCAATAATTTAGGAGATTTCACAAATTATCCTATTACCTTGGAATCGGATTTGGAAAAATGCCGAAAGGTTGGGGTAGATGCTGTTTTTTGTCCCGTGGCCCAGGATATGTACCCCCAGGGATTTTCCAGCTATTGCGAAGTGGAAAAGTTAGACCAACAGCTTTGTGGAGCCACCCGCCCCGGGCATTTTCGTGGGGTCTGTACAGTGGTACTGAAGCTATTCAACCTGGTAGAACCCAGCCACAGCTATTTTGGGCAAAAGGATTTTCAGCAAGCCAGAATTCTCCAGCAACTCACCAGTGATTTCAATCTTAACATCCGTTTGTTTATTGAGGCTATTGTAAGGGAGCAAGATGGCCTGGCTATGAGTTCCAGAAATCAGCGCCTTAGCTCAAAAGAACGTGAATTGGCCCCCCAAATTTTTAAAGGCCTGTCTTTGGCTCAAAGAAAATTTAATGAGGGCGTTAGGGATTCTGAATATTTATGCAAGTTAGTTGAAAAACATTTGGAATATTATCCCCAAATCAAAATGGACTATTTGAGTTTAGTGGACAGAGATACTTTGGAGCTGACTGAAGAAGTTGTGCGGCCTTCCATGTTAGCCATCGCCTGTTTTTTGGGAGAGGTTCGCCTCATTGATAATATTTTGTTAAACCCATAAAAGTCTATTTTAGCATGCCGTCCCCCGGTAAATACGGTTAGCAAAAAACCTACATATCTTCTGTATTTTATTAAACTTACAAAGTTTACTTTTATTTATTTATCAAATTAATTCTGTAGCTTTTATTCGCCCTCCAAAGCCCTTCAAATATTGAATTGAGTTGGTTTTTAATAGAAAACATTCTGCAAAGCCCAGATAAATTATTGCGACTCGCCAGCCAAACTGTGCCCCTCTACCCATAATTGAATAAAATTTTATTTGTACAAATGCGTCCCATAAACCAAAACTTCTAAAATTCCGCTGCAACTGGAGCCCGCTTAAAAATGCTTTGGACCAAGTTGGTACCTTCATTAACATAGGGCCAACCTCCCTTTCTTACAAGGGCAAACGGCTAATAAAAGCCCCTTTCGTTTGCCTGATGTATTTAATTTCCGTATATTAATTGCATACATCTTTCATTTTTGCTTTGAACTTTGTTGTCAAAAATATTTTATTTAAAAAGAGGGATTATTTCTGGACATTTAAATTTTAAAAAGGGTACAATAGAAGAGCGCTTATTCTTTTGAGGTTCTTTCTATTAAGGTATACAATGAAACGACTACCTACACTATTCAAACAACCCTTTAAAATGGCTTTTTTGCTTATTTTTGGAGGTTTTTTCCTGGCTTGCGAACCTGATTTGAGTGAAGAAAAAATTGAAGAGTTAAGCAATACCTTTCTTACTAACTGCGATAAAATTGAGCAAAACCTAAAACAATTTCAAAAGGGTCTTCCCGGTAGCAACAAAGAAGAGGTTCTGGAAAATTGGGATCAATCCATTTCCGAACTGGAAAACGCAGTGTATCAGAACCGAATTATTGCAGACCAAATAAATGCCGAGCCCTTTAATGACTTCTTTGCTTATGTAATGTCTATTACCTCCGAGCTCAAAAGCGCCAAGCAGGTTTATAAAATCGAAACGGAAGCTGAACAACAGCCTGTAGTTTCCGAGCGGAAAATCCTGCAGTTTTACCATTATATGGATCAACTGCGCCCCTATTATTTTCGCATCATGCAGAAAATAAGCTGATCTCCCCCACAGCCTGTGGTATAATTTCTGGGCAACGAGCATGCCTAATTCCTGAGTAATTCATGAAATTTCCCAGAAAACTTCTTAATCCCGACGATTCCTTCGATAGGCAAATGGCTTCATTAATGGAAGACGAAGAGGGGCCATACGAAAAGGATAGTTCTGAAAATCCAAGGCCCAGCGGCCCCAAAACCGTTCTGGCCATTGATGATAAAACGGTTATCCTGCGTACCTATGAGATTTATTTTAAGCACGAGGAACAATTACAACCTCATAGACTAGTGCTATCCTCCAATCCAAAGGATTTAGAAAAGTTGCTGAGAGAAGAGGAGCCAGATCTCATTATCCTGGACTGGATGATGCCCTCTATCAGCGGGTTGGAATTGCTGAAGTTTATTCGTTCTAAAGAAGAGTCAAAACACATCCCCGTAATTATGGCCACTTCTGTTGGGGAGAAAAACAAAATTATGGAATGTGCTAAATACGGTATTTCCGGATACATGGTAAAACCCATCCAAAAAAAAGACTTCGCCCAAAGGGTGAGCGAAGTCCTGGCTAAATCCATTTAATTCTTCATTTTATAGGCCCCTGGTTTTTTTCTAGGTTTTGGCCCATGCTGGAAAAAATATTAGAGAAATCATTAAGCGGTGAGCGCTTGAGCTATGATGAGGGCCTTAGCATTTTGCAATCTCCAAACTGGGGGAAAATTGCCGAGGCTGGACATGCTAAAAGAATGCAGGTAAACCCTTTAAACAATGTGACTTATACCGCTTTTCGAATTATTAACTACACCAATTTTTGCAATGTGGATTGTTCCTTTTGCTCTTTTAAAGACGATGTGGAAAGCGACAGAGGTTACACTCTTAGCCTCGATGAAATTAGGGAAAAAGCGGAAGATGCAGCCCGAAGAGGAATTGACCAAATTTTCTTTCAGGGTGGAGTCAATCCAAAATTGCCTTTGTCCTACTATACCGATGCTTTTCAGCTCCTAAAAGAAATGGGAATGGAAATCCGGGCCCTCTCACCAGTGGAAATCCTTCGACTGGCCGAAAAGGAATCTTTAAGTGTGAATGAGCTATTGGAAATTTTAAAGGCCAGCGGCCTTAGTTCTGTTCCCGGAGCAGGAGCAGAAATTTTAACTCCCCGCATGCGCGAAATATTAAGCCCCAAAAAATTATCTGCCGAAGATTGGTGTTATGTTATGGGTGAAGCCCATAAATTGGACTTACCCGGTTCCAGCAACATCGTTTTTGGCTCAGTGGAAACCGATGAAGATATTATGGATCACCTGGAAATTATCCGTCAACAGCAGGATAAAACCGGGGGTTTTTTAAGTTTTATTCCCTGGACCTTTCAGCAGCAAACCAAAAAATTCCAAACCCGACATGTTAAAGGCTGGGAGTATTTGCGCATGGTGGCCCTTTGCCGCTTATACCTGGACAATATTCCCCATTTAGAAGTAAGCGTGATGGTTTTAGGCCGCCAACTGGCAGAACTTGGCCTTTGGGCTGGAGCCGATGACATGAGCAGCATTGTCATTGAGGAAAACGTGCTCAAAAGTTATGGTATTCGCGATTTCGCCGGAGCCGAAAAGTTTATCCAGCAAGCCGGTTTTACGCCTGCCCGGCGGGATATGAACTATAACCCCGCCGCCGCTTTTTTTAAGTGAAAAACGGGCGATTTGGGGTATAATAAAGTATCTTCCTAATAGAGAAGCAAGTACTCGAAAACCCGGTAACGTCTATGGACCTAGAATTTTCTGAATCTGAAATCCTCAATATTTCCCTTTCCAATCAGGGTTTTATCATCTTTTTGCAAAGAGTGGACAACCCAGGCGAAAAGGTGCTTCCTATTTGCGTGGGAGCAGCAGAGGTGAATTCCATATCTGCGGCCCTGGCCGAGCAGGTCTTTCCCCGCCCACTAACACATACCCTATTTAAAAATATCCTCACTGAGCTGAACGCCAACCTAAGCAAAATCCAAATCACCGAGTTAAAAGAAGGCACTTTTTACGCAAAGTTGTTTGTGGACTTTGCCGGCGAGACCAAAGAGTTCGACTCCCGTCCCTCCGATGCTATTGGACTGGCTCTGCGCTACAAGGTCCCTATTTTGGTGAACAACTATCTTTTTGAAGAGGCTGGTGTTGTTTTGGAAGACCCTGAAAACGAAGGGGAGCCCGAAAAGAAATTAACCCCAGTTGAAGCTTTAAAGCAGGCTCTGGACAAGGCAGTGGAAGAGGAGCGCTTTGAAGATGCCAGCAAGCTCAAAGCAAAAATCCAGCAACTGGAAATGGACGATTTGCTGGGCAATTAACATAACCCCAAAATTTGTACGGCGGGGTCACAACAATGCCCTGTGTTTTTATCTGACTATTGGACAAAGCCAGAGCGAATCCGGCCCATTACATCCACCAAAAATTTTCCCAACCATAGAAACTTAGAGTCGGGCTTGGGAATTTTATTTGGTGAAGTTAAAGATGTGGTTGTGGTATCAGGCTGTTCTTTAAACAGTACAGGATCTCCGGCCAGCTCATTAACATACATTTCCACATTAACATAGTGTTCTTGGGAAAGTTGTAGTCCCATAGCATCTGAAGGGTCCTCTGGATTTAAACCATGCTCTTTTTCCCAATTATCGGGCATGCCATCTTTATCCGTATCCAAGGGCGCTTCACCGGATTCTAAGGTTCCTACCACGCCGGGAATTCCATTTTCGCTTTCATTGGAAATGATAGCGCCCTGGGTTCCATAGGATTTGAGTTGATTGATTAGGAATTCATCCACCGCATCCCTCACTATGGAGGCCCCGGCGTTTTCTATGACATTGTCCACGGCTTCTCGGGCAGAATAAAGCTTTTCCACCCCGGGGTAATCATAGGGATTTTGTTCAAAAGTAACCGGCCCATAGGTCCCGTTATCAATTAGAGCCCCATCTAAATTTCCATTGCGGTTATTGTCCCAGAAATTATCCCTGGCATAAATATGGAAAGAAGGGGTTGCACTGTTAAAAGGATTGGACTCGGTGCTTGGGCCGGAGATAAAATAATTTCCCATGACATTGGCTTCAGATAAACCCTCGGTATCCCCCAGAATATAACCGCTGACCCTCCAGTTGTAGATAACATTGTTTATGTACTCCTGCACTCCCCTGCCCTTGGGGTTTCGGGTGTGGTTGTCTATGTAGAGAGTTCGCAATACGGAAGCCTTTCCCGATTGCATAAGCCCTCCGGTAGAATGGGAATGGAGTCCCTGGGCAATGATGCAGTTTTGAATGGTAATGTTATCGATGCCTGACCCGTTTATATCAATGGTGCCATCCCGGCCCCAACTCACCGAGACATGGTCCAGTATATAATTTTGGCCTTCAGATATGCCCACGGCATCCTTGCCCGAATCGCCACCCACGCCCATACGGATGCGGATATAGCGGATGATATTGTTTCCCGAATCGCCGTTGAGGGCGATGCCATTTCCATAGATGGTGATGCCCCCGCCAGGAGCTGTTTGTCCGGCAATCGTAATATTTCGTTTTATCGCAATACGGCTGTCGATGCGGATAATTCCCCCCGCCTCAAACACCACAATTCTGTCTGGCTGGCTAACCGCATCCCGCAGGGAACCAGGACCTGAGTCCTCCAGATTGGTAACCCTGTACACTTCACCACCCCTGCCACCGGCGGTATATCGGCCAAAGCCCTGCGCTGTGGGAAAGGCCAAATCCTGAGCCCATAGTGAGGAAAAGGCAAAGGATAAAACCCAATAAGAGGCTAATGAAAACTTAGGCATGCTAAGGGTTCCCAGCGCAACTTACTTCTGCCCCAGAGGCAAAAGTTTTTGGCTGAAAACACCCGCCTGGCTTTTTAACTGGACCACATACATGGAGCCCTGCTCTAACTCTTCCAGACGGATGGTTTGTTTTCCGTCGCCCTTTTTGGAAAACACCAACTCACCCATAATATTTCGAACTTCTAAATGAAATAAGCCAACATCCAGAATTTCCAATTCCATGTTTGCACCCCATTTCCAAAGGCCATTTCCCTTGGAAACCATGTTTAAGCCCGTGGAGCCCTTGCATTCACCCGGATGGGTTGCTGTGGCATCGAAATCGGAGTATTGGGAATCCATACACCCCACTTTTTCAATGGCAGGAAATTCTCCTGGCTGGGGTTGGCATTGACCCTGGTATGAAATTCTGAATATACCAGCTTCGGGACCTGAGCCATAATTTCCGTTGTAGAACATCACATATAAGGCGCCGTCGGGACCTGTTTCAAAATCCAGGGGGGTTTTAAAGTTAAGCCCGCCCATAAGGCTAACTCCAATGTCTATCACCGCAGATGCTAATTTGCCTTGTTCATCCACCTTAGCCGCCCAAAAATTTCCGCCGCCATTGCAATCGCTCATAAACCAGGTTCGGTTAAAATGAGGAGGCAACTTTACATCGCTTTCCAATGCGGGATCATACCTGTAAATGGGCCCGGAAATGGCGCAGGATTGTTGGTAATAGTGGGTTGCGGGAATGGCTGGAGGCAGATTTGTAAGACCCGTATTTCCAGAAAAATAATTCACAGGCGCAGCCGGATTAATTGGGTCCAATATTTCATCATACCTATCCCCCTTACCTTCTAACTGCAAATTATTACCTGCAAAAAAGGGCCAGCCTGCATTACCGGGCTGGGTAAAAAGGTTGTGCTCTTCGGTCACCATGCCCCAATCAGGGCCTACTTCCCCCCAAGCTATCCAGCGGCGCACGGGATCCAAAGCAATGGTATAGGGGTTCCGCGTTCCCATAATGTATATTTCCGGGCGGGTTTTATCTTGGGTGTCCTGGCTTTCGGGGAACAAATTGCCCTCTGGAATTTCATAAGTGCTGCCTACTCCCATTTGGGGCTTTTCGCCATCGGGAACAGCTATGGGATGTATACGAAGAATTTTACCTCGCAAGTCATTGGTATTGGCTGGACCCGTATAAGTGGTGTTATCCCCTACCGACCACCATAAATCTCCATATTCATCAAATGCCAAATCTCCGCCCGTATGCCAGAATCCTCTTTGGGAAGGGATATCCAATATGGGAAGTTCTGAACTAACATCAAATTGCCCGTCACTTATTTTAAAGCGAGACAAGCGAAACACGCTGGGCGTGTTGCGGCTATATGTAAGATAGATCCAACCATTTTCCTTAAAATCGGGATCCAGGGCAATACCGATAAGGCCGTCGTTATTTCCACTGGGGCCAGCTGTTACATCACTTAATGTAGCTAATGCAGTTACATTGCCGCTCAGGCTGCTATACATTTTTATCTTGCCATAACGCTCAATAAAGTAAATGTCCATATCTTCCATGGAGCGCATATCAAAAGCCATCTTTAAAGGCTCACTCAAATCCAAGGAATTGTTTTGATATATGTATTCCCCTTTTAAATCGTCCGTGCTTAAATTGGCGCAACCCTGATACTCAAACTGGCCAAAACTAGTGGAAGCGATAAATAACTCCACACTGGCAAAAAGACCAATCGCCTTTTTTAAATTCATAAAAAGCCTCAAATTATTATACTGTTGTTGTTAATCCCCCGAAGCGTAAATTAGCCTCACCCATTAAATATAAGCGGAGAAATTAGCCCTAGTTGTTAAATTTTCAAATTTCAAATGACAAAATGATATGTTTTCAAATTTGAATGAGGGGGACAAGTTTTGAGCTGTTTTTGAAAAAAATAGCCTGAAGAACTGGAATCAGCTATCCAACTCTTTTAAAATAATATCTCTTAATTCGGCATAAGCTTTTTCTAAATCGGCATTAATAATTTGGTATTCATATTTGCCTTCTTTATGGGCAAAATCCATTTCGCGAATGGCATTTTCCATCCTCAACTGGACCGTCTCCTCCGAATCGGATTTACGATGACGCAATCGCCTTTCCAACTCTTGCAAGCTGGGAGGTTCAATAAAAATTCCTACCGCGTTAGGAAAAACAACATCAAAATTTTTTTTACCATAAACATCCAAATCCAGAATCAGGCTAAGCCCTTTTTCCAGGTTATCTTCAATGGGCTTTTTGGGAGTGCCATACAAGTTTCCATGCACCTCATTGTATTCCACAAACTCCTTTTGCTCCACCAGCTTTAAGAATTTTTCCCGGCTATAAAAGTAGTAGTGAACCCCATCCTTCTCTCCGGGACGAGGGTCTCTGGTGGTGGCGCTTATGGAGTATTTTATTTGGGGAAACTCCTCTAAAAGTCTGTCTTTTAAGGTGGTTTTCCCCCCGCCCGATGCTGCGGATAATACAAAAAGCTTGCCCCTTCGAACCATGGCCAGCGCTATTTCTTTTTCCTTCGCGCAGCCTCATCTTCCGATGGGTTTCGCATAATAGGCACATTCAGAAGAGCGTCGTTACGCCTTTTGCGTTCATCCTCAGCTCGCTTGGCATTTTCCCGTAGGGTTATCTCTTTGGACAGTCTTTCCAGCCTTAAAATGGTTTCCTTCGAGACAATTTCCTCTAGCCTGTCGTAAATATGATTAATGGCACCGATGGTTTGCACAATAATCATAAATCCAATAACCAAAACGCCTAGAATCACTATCATCAATAGTATCTGGATTTTTAAAGATGGATCCATGGCCATAATTTACATTTTAAGGCCTAAAAGAGCATGAATAATTTTGTGGTCTACAGCTTTTCCAGCAAATCAAAATCCATTTGCCCCAGAGCCGGGTTGGTTTTAACCAATTGCAGGCGCATTTTCTGGTTGAGCTTAATTTTAGAATGAGTCCTTCGACCCTTAAGCATTCCCGAATGTTTATCGTATAAATAATAATCATCCCTAAAACGGGATAAGGGAAGCCATATATCCCCATAAATAAAGGGGCATTCTAAAAATAAAGTAACGCCGCTGTCATCTAAATCTGTAACAGTTCCCAAAAATTCAGCGCCTAAAAAATCCGTTAATATATAGGACATGGCGCAGCGAAAACTGCGGCGTTCCAATTTCATAACTTCAATTTCCACACTGCTGGTTTGTCCACCATATACATCAGCTTCTTCCTTAAAATGCTTTTGCATTTTTTTCCCCCTCAAATGGAGTTTCATCAGGCGATGGTTCCACAAATCGGAAAAACGCCGAATGGGAGAAGTGAAATGGGCGTAGTCGGGAAAGCCCAAAGCGAAATGCCCTGCGGAAGAACGGACGTATTCCGCCTTTTTCATGGATTTTAAAATAGACCGGTGAAGCTGCCCGGTTGCCCGGCCTGCTTTGGAAGTGCTCTCAAGGGCATTTATATACATTCCCCGCAGGCTTTGGTGGATATGGCTTTTTTTGGACTTCAATTCATTAATTAAAGTATTTCCTTTGCGCGCGCTTTGCAGATCGCCTAAATGCCGCAAAAACTCCCGGATATCTTCCGGTTCAGGAGGTTCATGGACCCGATACAAGCCCGGCAGTTTATTTTTCTTTAAGAATTTGGCGCAGCATATGTTAGCTACTAACATACATTCTTCTATCCACATGTAGGACTCCACCCGCTCCTTAAGGTAAATGGATTTGGGTTGGCCTTGCTTGTCTAATTCCACTTTGGATTCGGGCAGATCAAATTCCAGAAGCCCGGCTTTTTTGCGTCTTTGATTTAATGCCAGGGCTAATTCCCTAAGCTGGATTATGGCTTTATTGCCTTTTTTTAATTCTTCAATGGACTCTTCATAAGTATAAAAGTTTTTAACCTCCACCAGGGACTCTGCGAATTGGTAGCCTTCGATTTTTCCGTCTGCGCTAATCTTCATTAAACAGCTAAAAGCATACCTGGGTTGACCTGGCATCAAAGAACAAATATTGGAAGACAATATATGCGGCAACATGGGCACTGCCTTCCAGGGCAAATAACGGGTAAAACAACGCTGGGAAGCCTCTTCATATATGGCCGAATCCGCAGTGACGTATTGGGCCACATCGGCAATATGCACATCCAGTTCCCATCCCCCGTTTTTCCTGGGCCGGACGCAAATAGCATCGTCATGGTCTTTAGCGCCGAAAGGATCAATAGCAATAACATTATCCTTGCGACAGTCCAGCCTTTTTTTTGTGGGCACAATAGAATCCACATCAAACTCGGAGGCTTCCACCACCACCTCTTTGGGAAAATCAAAGGGAATTTCCCATTCCTTAAAGAACTCTTTCGATACATCGGAAAAGTTCTGATGCTTCTGCACCAAGGCCCCAAATTTCGCTTTCCAATTGGCTTCCGGCTGCAAATCTTTTCCCAAAGCTTCTTTGCTTAAAGGGGCTCCTTCTCCATTGAAAATGGTGGCGCTCACCAAGTCTCCGCTATGGATTTCCAATGGCAAATTTTGGCCAAAGGCAATTTGCTTCCATTTACCCGTCTTGGGACTGCGCACTTTAAGCAGGCTCTTTCCATTTTTCCTAAGAGCCCGGCCCACCAGGCTGAGCAGTTGAGGCCCCGAAGAACTATGTTTTCCAAGAACTCTTTTCTTTTTTCCCCCTTTAAAAAGCCTGGGACCTTCCAGGGAGTATATATTGCCAGGAAGTTTGTGCAGTTTCTTCCTGGATACCAAGGCTCTCAAGACATTGCGTAATTTTTTCCGCTGTTCCCGGGATACCTTGGTTTTTGCTTCCAGAGCCCTTAAAGACAATTTGGCTTCGGGAGCAGATTTTAAAAGAGCAATAATCTGCTCGGGACTGGGGATTCGACTCATTGTGGCAGAATATACCTTATTATGGAGAGAGTTAAAACGAAATAAAAATTATCCCTGAAGGGCAGAGGACACAGCTGCCTGGCATTTTACTTTCAAAGATTCTTTACTATCCCCTGCTCGAGGGATTATGGGAGGGTGAATGCTTATTTTAATTTCTCCGGGATTAAGCTGAATAGGGCGCTTGGGAAAACATTCAAAGGCTCCCTTAATGGTTACGGGCAAAATGGGGATTCCATTTTCCAGGGCAATATTAAAAATACCTTCTTTAAAGGGATTCAACTTACCTGTACGGGTTCGGGTGCCCTCGGGAAAAACGCAAAAGCTAACCCCCTCTTTCATTTTTTTTCCCATGGCCGGTGCAACCATACTGCGGGATTCCCGGCTGCTGCGGTTCACAAAAATACAATGGGCCCGCTCCATTACAGGACCGAACAAGGGCCATTTTTTTATTTCCACTTTTGCCAAAAAACTCACAGGGCGCACATTTCTTATAATAAGAGGAATATCCAAAAAACTTTGGTGGTTAGGCAAAATAAGATAGGCAATATTTTGAACATGTTCTTTACCGGATACCTTAACTTTAACCCCCATAAGCCACATAAAGAATTGACAATAATAAGACGACAAGAAAAAAGGCAAATAAGGTTTCTTTAATAATCTGGAAAGCAAGATCACCCCAGGGGCTATAAAAGCGACCCCGGCCGCCACCAAAAAATAAAAGCTATACCCCAACAGTGTGGGAACTAAATTCCCCATGGAATGTTCCTTTATTTCCAGCTTAAGATCTGGCCAGCCCGAAAGGGAACTACCCCGTGGTACATTGCAGGCACTTGCCAGGATTCTTTTTTTAGTTCAATGGATGTCTTGTTAAGGGGAAGTTTGTAAAACTCTGAGCCAAACTCAGAACAAAAGGCTTCCATTTTTGGCAAGGCCTCCGCAGCTTCGAAAAATTCTGCCAATAGCGGAAGAGCCACTGGGGTGGTATAGACACCCGCACAACCGCAATCGCTTTCCTTATGCTCCTTTAGATGGGGAGCGCTGTCGGTGCCCAGAAAAAATTTAGGGGAACCCGAAAGGGCCGCCCGCCCGATTTTCAATTTGTCTTCCGGAGTTTTAGCAATGGGCTTGCAAAAATGATGGGGACGCAGGGAGCCGCCAATAACATCGTCCAGAGTTAAAAACAAATGGTGCACGGTTATGCTCGCGCTAAAGTTTTCAGGAGCAGCTTCAATAAAATCCACGCTGGCGCCATCGCTAATATGCTCCAGCACAACTCTTAACTTGGGGAAGTTTTTTTGAACCTTGGCCACCTGGCTTAAATAATCCCGCTCCCGGTTAAGGCAAAAACCAAGAGGTTCCTCCCCATGTATGTTTAAAACCAAATCCAAATCCTGCATCACTTCCAAATGCGGAAATATCTGCTCAATCTGACTAACGCCATCCTCTGCGTTGGTAGTCACACCTGCGGGATATAATTTGCCACCCACTGCCCCCGCATTTTTTAACTCCATAAGATTATCCGGAGAAATGGAGGGTAGGAGTTTAAAAGTCATGTATGGCTTTAAACTGCTGGCGGCATTTTCAATTTGGGATTTGTAATGGCTAAGGCTGGTTACAGAATCTACTGGAGGCAAGGTATTGGGCATTACCAAAACTTTTTCAAAATAAATTTCTGCGTCTTTAACATAACCCTCAAGGGCTTCATCCTGGCGAAGATGTAAATGCCAGTCATCGGGCTTAATGAGTGAAATGGAGGTTGGCATTAGAGGGCGTTATCCGACAAGCAGTTTTTGACCATGCGGCCCAATTCTTCCAGACTAAAGGGCTTGTTAATAAGCCAGGTATTGGGTTTTTCCAGTTCGTCGTGCATTTGATATTGATTTTGCCGGGCTGTGCAGTAAAGAATTTTCATATCCGGCTTTTTAGAACGGATAATTCGGGTGGTATCAAGGCCGCTCATCACCGGCATATCCACATCCAGCACTATTAAATTGAAATGGATTCCGCTTTCAAACATGCGAATAGCGGCTCCCCCGCTTGCCGCCGTGGCCACGGTGTAGCCCATGCCAAACAAAATCCTGGAAATGGTTTTGCGCATTATTTCATCATCATCCACAACTAATATGTCGCCCGTGCCTTCCATGGAAGCCTTGGCTTCTTCTTCGGCGCCCCTCTCCCCTTCTTTAACCGGTTTGAGATATATGTTAAAAGTGCTGCCCACTCCCACTTCACTGTCCAGCTCAATAATGCCATCGTGTTCCTTAACTATTTTATAGACAATAGAAAGCCCAAGGCCTGTACCCTGCTCTTTAAGTTTGGTTGTGAAAAAGGGATCGAAAATTTTGTCAAAGTTTTCCAGGGGAATGCCTTGGCCCGTATCGGATATGGACAAACAAATCAATTCTTTTCCTTCAATATCGCGATGTTTCTTTTTAAAGTTTTCCGTAACCTGGACCGGACGCACCTTCAGAGAAATTTTTCCCTCGTTTTTAATGGCATCCCGGGCGTTTACACATAAATTTAGCATCACCTGTTCAAGCTGAGTCCTGTCTCCAGACACCCATAGTTTATCTTTTACAATGGAACTTTCCACCTTAATGCGGCTATCAAAAGAGGCCCGGCACAGTTTCGCGATGTTTTTTACGCTGTGGCCAATATCCATGGCCTCTTTATGTATATGTGTTTTACGGCTAACGGATAAAAGCCGCTTTACCATATCCGATGCGCGGGATGTGCAGGTTTCAATAATTTCAATGTCCGCTAAATCTTCCTTCAGTTTGTGGCTATCCCCTTCGCCCGAATCCAGGGATTTTAGGCAACGCTGCTTGAGCAAAGAAAGTGTCCCCACCAAGCCACCCAATACATTGTTAAAATCATGGGCCAGGCCTCCTGCCAAGGTGCCCACCACTTCCATTCTCTGGGCGTGAAAAAGTTGATTGTTCAACTCCACGTTTTTAGTAACATCGTCGATTCTTAAAGCCAGCTCGCCCCTGTTGCTGCCAAACATGGTAAACAAATTCGCATGGTGGTAAACCACGGTTCCGTCATGTTTTTTATAAGGCAAATCATCAAAATCAAGGCCACCCTGTCCTTCCAGGCTCATAACATCCATGATGGCGTTGGATACAAATTCATACTCGGGCACCAGTTCCCAAAAAACCCGGCCCAAAGCTTCGTCTTCATTAACTCCCAGCAACTCTTCTGCCCGGCCGCCCCACATGGTGACAGTCCCCAGCAAATCAATTCCGATTATAGCGGAAGGCATGGATTGTATAATTGAGCTGAGCTGGTCTTTTAAATCCCTTATTTGCTGGGTCAACTGAGTTTGTTCCAGCAACAAACCCGCATAGCGGCACATGTCTTTAAAAAGCTCTTTTTGGGATTCAGACCAGTGGCGCTGATTTTGGCTGCGTTGCAAACATATTACAGAATCGCCTCCAATGCTCGTGCGAATTGGAAAAGCCATGGCAGATTCGCAATCCACACTGGCCACAACATGAAACTCTTCTTCCAGAGCGTTGTGAAAGCTTTGCTCCAATGGCAATTGCACCGTTACATCGGGAACCACCGTTACTTTGCCCTTCCATTTGCTGTACATAAGTTCCCCGGTTTCCAGGGCCATATGCAACATATCTGTATACTGCCTATCGGTTTCGGTGGCTAAAAAATAGGGCAACGCCAATCTGCCAATGTTTCTATCTACCGCTTCGTTGGACACAGCCAACCTTCGGTTCGGGCCGCTTCCCGGCAGGATGTAACTCACCCGGTCCGCCTTGAGCTCCAGCAAAAATTCTTCCACTAATACGTCCAGCAAGTCATCATCGTCCAGGCGTTTTGCTATGCGCTGGATAAACTCAATCAATTTCTTTTGATTTTCGGCCTGTTGATTACGCTTTAAATCAGTGAGTTCTAACTTGGCATAGCTGTCCAACAGCCCCGAAAACTGCTCGCGAAGCTTGTGGTTTTTAGCCTTGAGTTCCTCAATTTCTTTTTGGTGTTCTTTACTCATATGTCCGGAATGCCAAATTATGGCCCCATAATATAATTCGACTTTGGGAATTACTCAAAAATGGTCAAAAAAACTGTACTTTATGGTAAAATTTGGTAGTTTTAATGGGCTTTTGAATCCGGAGGAGGCTATGGAAGAAATCACTATTGAATGCCCTTGCTGCAAGGCCACTGTGGTGGTGGACATCAAAACGGGCTCTGTTATCCATTCCAAAAAGTTTCAGGAACCCAATCAGTCTCTTGAAGATTTTTTAAAGAATGAAAAAACCAGAGATGATGACTTGGCCAAAAAGTTTGCCGAGGCCAAAAAGAAAGAGGATTCAAAGTTAGAACTTTTGAATAAAAAGTTTGAATGGGCTAAGAAGAACGAAGATAAGCTCCCCGAAGTTAAGCGTCCCATAGACTGGGACTAAAAAAAATTGAAATTAGTGGAAAATTTCTTCGTTCTCGGAAAATAGCAGACCTCGCAGTACAGGAAGTACAGCTTCGCCCCACCATTTTCCTGCGGCCTCGAACTTTCCTCACTAATTTCAATTTTTACTTTTTTCTATTTTTCGGCGTTGGAAACTCCTCCTCTAAAATCAATTTTTGGGTTTTGAAAATTTCGGCGTTCTCTGAAAATGGCGGACCTCGCAGTGCAGGAAGTACAGCTTCGCCCTTCCATTTTCCCGCGGCCTCCCATTTAATCTATATTGAAATAGGGTAACCTATGATCTGCAAAAACCTGCCTCTTCCCTTCCTGTTCTTGTTCTCCGCCGGATGGCTATTCGGGCAATCCGGGATAGGGATAAATCTCAACTTCGCCGAGAGGGGCGGCACCTATGTGGACATCGCACGGGAAAATTACCGCTGGACAAAAGACGGGGCCGCTTTAACATCCGGGCAGGTGGACGCCAGGGGCTGGCCTACCGTGGACGCCGATTTCGTACTTGATTACAGGCCCGTTGCAGAGTGGAACGGAGAGATTGATGATCCCGAAGAGTACCGGGTGGATCTCACCGGCAGTTATAAATGTTCTTTTATCGGGCGGGCCGATGTTACTATGGGAGGCCAGGGCCGGGTGGAAAACCTGAACTACGATGCACAAGCCAACCTCACTACTTTTGACTTTGTAATGGACGGGACGCTTGGGGCGGGCTATGGATTTATCATTCTCCAGTTCAGCAATACCCGAAGAACGCCTCAGGATACGGAAGAAAGCGGATTTACCGATTTTAAAATGTATCGTCCCGGCTACCCGCTGGATACTCCGAAGATTTTTACCGACCCATTTCTGGCGGCTCTGACCGGTATCAATTTTGAGGCCATTCGCTTTATGCCTTTTGTGGGGGCGAATGATGTAGATCCTATATACCCGGCCACCACCGAATGGTCCCAACGCAAATTGCTGACGGATGCTTCCCAGGCAGCTATCCCAATTATCGGCAAACTAGGTGGTGCCTCCTGGGATCTCGTCATTGAACTAGCTAACCTTGTGCACAAAGATGTTTGGATCTGTGTGCCAGCCAGCGCCTCCACCGATTACATCCAAAACCTGGCGCAACTGTTTTTAGATAATTTAGATCCCAGCCTTAATATTTACCTGGAAAACAGCAACGAGGTGTGGAATAGCATATTCCCCCAGCAGCTTTATAATGTGGCCGAAGCAAATGATTTAGGGATCGGGGAGCATGAAAACCACGCCCGGCGTACCGTGCAGCTCGCCCAGATTTTCGGGTCCGTTTTCGGGCCCGGTTCCATTAACACCCGCCTGCGCCCTATTCTGTGCAGCCATGCCCCTATGGTTAAGTGGTGGGTAGAGCCGATGTTAACCTATGTGCGGCAAAACATCGGGGAGCCTTCCGATTATCTCTATGGCATCAGCAGTCAGGCTTATTTTAGTATTCCCATGACGCTGGGGCAAAACATCCCGGATATCCTGGCGGAAGCCCAAACCAACATCACGGCCCAAATTGATGAAACCGGCGGCACCAATGAATCGGGCCGTATGCAGTGGGTGGCCATGGCGGCCCAGTGGAATTTGCCCGGCGGATATTTTATTTACGAAGGAGGAGGCCATCCAGAGCTGGGAAATCTGGATAACATCGACAATGTGATCCTTGCAGAACGGGATTCCCTGATGGGAGAACTCTTAAAATACAATTATGGTCCTGCCTTTCTGGACCTGGGCGGACAGCTTGCGATGCACTTTATTTTGAGCAGCGCCTACACCCGGTACGGAAGCTTCGGGCTAACGGATGATATTACTATTCCCACCCGAAATTATAAATATGACGCTTTAAAAGAATTGGCGGGACCAATACTACCCATCCAAACCTCCTGGGAAAACAAAAAACACGGTTTGAGAGTGGTTCCTTTAGCTGGTGGAAGGTTACAGATCGAATTTAATTTGCCCGCCGGATCGAAATATCGCCTAAGCTTGTATAATTTGGCGGGGATTCGCCAGCAAATACTAGGAGAAGGAATTTCAAAGGGCAGTCTTACAAAAATAAACTGGGACGGGAATATACATGAATCCGGGTTTTCGCCCGGCCTGTATGGAATCCGGCTGCATTCCGATCAGAGCATTATGAACGCTTCGGTGGTATTGTTTTAGGGGCCAACCAGAACCGTTTAAAAATATTCCTCGTACAGCCACTGAAGCATTGAAATATCAAGACTTTCATTTGAATTTCCATTAGGGCTCCTCGCATGGCATTTTTTCTCCATTTATATCTCGTCCATCATTCCAGTTCTCCTTTTTTAATTGAAAACTGGTTCGAAAATTCAGTCAAATAGGATTAACGCCTGGAACTGAACTAATCTAAATCAATATTTCCAGGCATGATACCAAGCCTGATAAGCAAGTTCCTGAAATGGATTATCTAATTAAAACTTTTTTTAAGAATTCATTTTTTTCCATTTGAAAATTGATATAGATCAATCCACTGGTCTCCTTAGGTAAATTTAGAATAATATTTTTATTGGTTATAATACTTTGGGCCAAGTTTTTACCGTTTGTATCAAAAATATTTATGCGGCCGACTTGAATTTCGTATTCGAACCAAACCCTTAAACTTTTCTCCGAGACGGAAATATTTACCCCTGATTTCCCTGGCTTTGAAGTAATTTCATTTGTGGTTTTTGTATTTAATAAATCAACAATTGCTGGGTCATATTGTATCGAATCGCATAATCCATTCATAGTAATATTAGTTATTTTTGAAATTTCAAAATCCTGATTCTTAATTAGTTGGTATTCATAGACCGAATCATTTTTTGGGTTTGGGTTCGAAAAAGGCCATATATCCTTTGCAATTGTATCGTTTTTTGAAAAAACGGTTAAACCGGTATATACATGTTGAGAGCATGAATTGCAATTATTTTGAACTGTTATTAATAAGCTGTCAAAATTAGATATTTTTGTGACAATTAATTCGCTGCACTTTGGAAATCTTTCACCAAATTGAGAAAAGCCCATCGCTGGCAATAATATAAGCAAATTAATTGTTAATATTTTAATCATGATTATAATATATGGATTTCTAATAATTCCCTGGCGAAATAAGGAAGTTACTGTTCTCGTTTGAGAACAGTTAATGCATTTAGTTTTTTGCTGGGAATTTTTTGTTGAGTATTGTTATGATTTATTTTAAGAGTTTAGCTATGGAATAACCCGTTTTTAAAATCAAAAAGGAATTTTAACTATGAAAATTGAACCTTTGATTGTTGTAAAAGATGTAGAAGCGAGCAGTAAATTTTACCAGGAATTGCTTCAATGCCAAAGCGGCCATGGCGGTAATGAATATGAAATGCTTATGAAAGATGGCCGACTAATTTTGCAATTGCACCACCAAGATGCGCATGAACACCCCGGAATGTGGACAGAAGGTATTAGCCCAGGTAACGGCGTTGTTTTGTGGTTTAGAACGGATAATTTTGAAGAGGCTATGGACCGAATACATAAAATGAAGGCGAAAATTGTTGAGGGACCATTGGTTAATCCGAACGCACTACAAAATGAAATTTGGCTAAAAGATTTGGATGGTTATATGGTTGTAATATCCGATAACTTTGGAGATGCTAAGTAAACATTATAAGTTTCCCTGGGTATTGTAAGTGTATGAAATGCTGGATTCAATGCTACTGCCTGCATTGGAATCTGCCTGTAATTGTGTGGAATTCCCCTGTGACTGAGTGGGTGAACTGCAGTTTACGTAAAAAAGCACCAATAATCCAAAAAAAATGAACCTCAACAAGGAACGCAGGTTAACCCCCATTTGCATTTAAAACTTTAAGATACATATCAGGCAACATGATTCACAATTTACCGCTTCAATATAATTTTTTGCGTCATAGACCGGCTGTCAGCCTCTCCTTCGAGCAGATAAACGCCCTCGGCCAAATGGCTTACAGGTATACGCAATTCATAATTATTTTCACCGGCTATCAGGGAGCTTTGATAAACATATCGGCCGTTGATGTTTGACAAAGAAACACGCCGTAACTGCGGGGAAAGGATGCGCAGGATTAAGTTTCCTTCCACTGCATTGGGATGTGGCAGCAGCTCGAACAGCCCCTGGGCCGGGTTTGTGGACGGTTTTTTCGCCTCTGTCGTTGTTTCGGTAAGAGAGCTAAGAGTTCGGAAGAAGCCCCAAACGCCTTCGCCCATCCACAAGGGGTCGTCAGGGTCGTGGCCCGCATCGAAGACACACCAGTTCACCGGGTAGTCTTCGTCGCAGCCCGCGTAGGTAATGCAATCGGGGTGCGGGTCTGGAAGTTCGGAGCTCAAGTCACAGTTGTTCTGCTCGGCCCAGTAATCCCGGCTGCCTTCGCCCGATGTAAGGAGCACAACGGAATCGACCGCGCCGTGGCCTACCCAGGCGGCCACCTTTCCCACGCATTCGGGAGAATTAAAAGTAAAAGGTCCAGCTCCGGAAATGGGGCCGATGCCCCGCAAAATATCACCGCGCTGGCAACCCAGGGTATTGGTCCAGAATCCCCCCATACTGTGCCCCATGGAAAAAATCATCCCCATATCAATACATGTGGTGGATGCCAGTTCGGCCAGCATAGCATCGAAAAAAGGGATATCCTCCTCCTCGCTCCAACTGGAGGGATCTCCCAATCCCTGGGGAAAGACCGCTATGGCTTCATCAGCCACTGCCGGACCCAGGCCGCCGTAGTAACGTGTGGAAAATGCCTGGGCGGTAGCTCCCCTGCCGTGATACCCGAAAACCACGGCATAGGGTGTTTCGGGGTTGTAATTGTTAGGAAGCTGAATGATGTAATCCCGAGGCTCCGACCCGCCTGGGACTTCTATACTGAGGTTGCCGTTTGGCGGGTTGTCCTTACCGCACCCGGCACTGGGAGTCTGGGCGCCAAGTTTAAAAGTGAAGAGAACAGCGATAATTGACATCAAAACAAAACGCATGGATCCCCCTGGTTTGACCTATCCTGTAATTTAGATGCTACCGAGCAGATGTCAAATAGAAATATGCTCCTTTCGGCTTATTTTCAAATAACGGATTAGGCATGAGGTTGGTGATCCTATCTGGTTGAATTTTCGAACTTTAAACTAGTAGCGTAAATCGGTCCGAATTTAAGTCGAAAAGTGCAAGCTGCTTTTTTAATTGTATTGGTCAACTTCAAGGTTGGGTTTAAAATTATTCCAGGTAGCAAAAACAAGGTCATATTCATAATTATTCCAAGACTTTGTCCCAATGTATTCAATGATATTGACCGACTGCATATGAAATGGGAATTCTATTTCCATTAAATTGTTGTTAAACCTTATATGTTAATGAATCTTTCCGTTTCCAATAATTTATCCCATGTGTTATTTGGGAATTTTTCAAAAATTCAACTTCATTATTTTTTGGAGTGTAATCGTCCTTCATGAAATAAGGTCTAATGTCAGATAAAAACAGAGGCGTCTTAAAAATGATTACAATTACTGCGAAAAAACAGAGTGAAAGGATAATAAGGGCTTTCAGTATTTTGGTTAATCTTTTTTTCATTTTTTTATTCATGTTTATTAAATGTTTATTCAATTACACATAACTTTTTATATATGGAACAAAATACAACATATATCCCTCGAAAAGCGTTAGCTTTGTGTAGTTTTAATTTCATAAAGAATCAAAGGGGATTGTAATATTTTGAAGGTTTTGGGTAATTACCTGGGTATAAATTTCCCTGGCATGACTGTTGTTATTATTTAAATGCAAAACAAAACCAAAACTCACTATCACTACAGATTCAAAACATGTTTGACCCATCACCGAAAATATGCTTATATTGAGCGGGAATTAGCAGTTAACATGAACTTTTGCTTGAATCGACTTGAAGCTGGGTCTATTTTTATTGATAATCAAAATTTCTATCAGTTAATTCTTGAATATAAGGAACAATTTAAATTGGAATGCGTATGCGGAACAAAACGATAATAGCGTTGTGGATTTTTTTCATTGGTACGGTCTTTACCGGCTGCGACCTTTTTAAATCAAACGAAAAGGAAACACCGGACAGGTCGGACCTAATTAAGTTCGAACTGTCCGATTCAGAGTTGGATAGCGACGATTCAATTACCGTCACTGTCGAAGGCATTGAGGAATTCGTAGCGCCTTTCATCACTTTTCAGGCTGGTTCAGACGCAACGCCTTACAGTGTCGATGCCCAAGTGGTTATAAAAGATAAAAAAATAATACTAAAGGCCCCGGTTCCTATTGTCTTAGGGTATCTAAAGAACAAGACCGAGTTCGAGATCAATATCGGTGATATCGATACATCAGGAGAAGTGACGCAATACCCTTCAGCCGGAACAATCAAAATCACCCCTAAAGCCGATCCAGAGAATGTACCGACTAAAGAAACGGTGTTTGCCGTATTCGATTCCGTCGCCCTCGCCTTCGAGAACATCACACCCATTGCAGAAACGCTGGAACCGGCCAAAAGCGCGGCCAGTATTTTCGCGCAATCCCTTGATTCCGTCTTAACCGGAGATGGCCCGTTTTCACTGAAATCCGCTTTGGACTCCCTGGAGCAAGTGGACGAGTTGAGTTACAAAGGATTGGTCGCAGTATTGGACAACAGCGGTTTCCTCAAATCGTTGAGGGCACTCCCTGCCTTGATGCAAGCTATTCAAGACCCTATGGCTGACACCCTTAGAGGGCCTCTGGTGAAGATGTCGGCTGCATCGCCTGAATATGTATCGGAACGATGGCTGGCTAGCCAGATGCAGTCCTATGTGTTGTGGAAACTGTATGGCGACGCCCTGCACGAATCCATTAATAACGTTTTTTACGCAACGACCGGACTGGGGTTTGTCATACAAAAAGCCGGCAAAGCGCTCGAAAGATTCGCCTTTCCATTTGCCGTCGTCCAGGCATGTCTTGCATGGACTGATTTTGTAATTAACAAAATTTATGTCGGAACTTTTCCTGCGAAGCTGACCGAGGTAAAAATTGACGCCTTCAGCACTTACTACCTACCCGGCGACACGACATCCCTGTTTTTCAAGGTGACCGCCGAAAACGACCCACCGGCCACTGGCGTCCAGGACATCGTAGGCCTCGTTTTGACTACGCTGGGCGCCGGTTCCGAGGCTTCCTGGGCGAAAAAACCAGAAAATCTTACAGCGCTTAAGGAATGGGCAGCATCGGTCAGTTCCGCCATACAAGGTTGGATAGGTTTGCAAAATGATAACCACCCCGAATACGGCTGGGATCCATTAACTAAAAAAATGCCCACATGGACTTGGACCGCCACAATTCTGGACAGACGCTATGTAAAGCTGCACACCGACATGTCAGAAGTAATGATTGCATTAGATTCGGCCTGTGCCTGGCAAGTGGATTCCTCCCTGTTCACCACACGCAAACCGAAGATTTGGTTTTCAACGGAGCAATACCAAGAGGAACTGGATTTCGGGGATAATATTTTCCGTAAATATCTGGGTATCGAATACAACGGCGGGGTCTTCGGCGAGTCCGTTATCGAGTCTGAGAAGTTAGAACTCGAGATTTACGGGGGCGACCTAAAAGTGGAAGTGGCTTTTCCAAAGATGTTCGACTATGCACAATATCAACAGTTGCAAGCAGCGAAGGAGCAGTTCCCCGATCTAAAGGACCCCTACGAACTTAAAGTGACAGCCTGGTACCATAAGCGCGAAAAACAGGGAGAAATCGATACCACGCGCTACTGGGCCGAGGGCCATCGGGTCAAAATTATCGTGGACGCCGCAGGCGAAGACATCACCGAAGGCGAACTCGATTCTGCAGGGGAATTCAAGTTCAGTCCAAAAATTGCCGAGGGTATCGACAGCATCTATATCGAAGCCATTGTCTTCGATTCATCCGGCGGAGAAGTTTCGCGTAAACATGTCGCCGTGAACATGGCGAACTTCGACTTCATGCTTAGCCAAAGGGGCTTCGGTTTTTTCGGCCCTGGCTTTCAGAAGAATGGAGGCGGTTATTGCTTGGAAGAGTCAAATTCCGAAATATATGAAAACTGCACCGAAATACTAAGCAACCAGATACAAACCGTTCATCCTACCGGAAGCGCAACAGCTCCCACAACCTCTCCCCTGTTGTATGCCTATTCGCATGTCAACTATGCCGGAACCAGGGAGACTGAAGACATGATGAAAGGGTGGTGGCGAAGCAATAAGCTGCAATGGCCCCTTGGTTCGGAACGCGATGCCACTGCCAATCAAAAAATGTACTGGTCAAAAGACAGACTCCGCTTTATCACATGGGCCGAATATGACACTACGGGAACACCGATGATGACCGTGTTGGGCACCAGCATGGTTATTTTTCCCGGGGAATCAGGCGTTGACCTCACCATCAAACTTCGCCTGGAAGAGAAAAATGAAGTGGAACACAATTCAGTAAAAGAACTGCTAGGAGAAAACATCATTCTCCGTACTTGGTCCGCTTCTGAAGAGATGGTTGATTATTCGGAAATGCAAAAAGAGGATGGTTACTGGGTATGGCGCAAGAATGTAAAGCTCAACAAAGATTTAAACCAGTATGATTTCACTGTCGACCTGGTATTCCTTCATTTGCCGTCAGGTGTCCCAGATGTCTTCCGCTCCAAAGGTATCCCGGGAAGTTCGGATGTGTATCCATATACCGGTAGTGTAAGAAAAATTTATTGCGAATTTATCTTGGAAGGCGAAGGCACCCTGAGGGGCGGCCTTTCGGAATTCGGCGGAGGGGAACTGCACAATATCGAACGGATATATTGAGTATTGAGTGTCGTCTATAGTTTTGAGCTGTAATGGCCACAACGCATTATGGCCCAACTGTCAGGTGAATACGATCACTGTACAGCCATTATTTCAAATTATTTTTTAACCAATCTGATACTTTATCACCCATACCAAACCATGCTGCAGGAGCTTTAACTATTCCAACGAATAGTTGATCATTAATATCAATAACCTCCATTATTTTATCTCTTATTTGAGATGCTGTTTCTTCGGTTGCAATGATATATGCTGAACCACCAAGTTTTGCCCAACCAGGATAACTATCAATTACTTTATGAACATTTTCATAATTTTTTCCTGGCGAATTAAGATCGTATGAAATTATGTATGTGTTTTTCATTTCTCCTCCATTATTTCATGGATGGTTTTCGCAAAAAGCCTAACTATCTTCGTACATTCATCAGCATATGTTTTTTGTATATCATGCTCTTTATGAGGGACTTGATTTAAATCATAATCCCCACTGTGCGCAATCACATGTCGCCTATTTGTAAATAACGTTAATTTACGAATAAGATTTTTTTCATTAATATCTGCTCTTATCGATACCTCTGAAAAAATGTTTTTGTATCCTACCAAATTTAGATAGCTATTGATTTTCCATTCTCCTTGAAATGATTTCGTAGAAAAATCGTCTTTAACGGCTGCTTCTACCTTTTCTATGAGGTTGTACTTTCTAGCTGCATCCAATAATTTATCTTGATTAAGTAGGTTTTTTATATATTCAGCTAATTCATCGTTCAAAGGCTTGCTGTCATCAGAAAGGATCTTACTAATTTCAGTTACAACAATTTTTCTTATAAATGCATCTAGAGCCGAAATTGAAAGAACAACAGCTGCTCGATAACAGTCACAATAATGTTCTTCAGAAATTGCATCAATTTCTTCTGTGGAGCTGTGGACTGATATCAGATTTTCAGCTCTTACTATGCACTTTTCAAAAATATCATAAGCAGTTAATGAGCCGGTCTCTTCATTACTATTTCCAGGGATTGCGCTAACATTTAAATTTTCGCCTCCTGCTTCTTCGCCTCCTTTAACATCTTGCTCAGTCATACAGTTTCCTCATATATTTAGTCAACCTTTATCTTTGCGTACCTAAAAATATTATACAGAATTATAAATAACAAGAAATTAACTTGTATTAACCTGAGTTCTTA
The DNA here is from genome assembly GCA_050294405.1 of Fibrobacteria bacterium. GTDB lineage: Bacteria > Fibrobacterota > Fibrobacteria > UBA11236 > JADFYW01 > JBNKOC01. The sequence goes on from JBNKOC010000036.1 coordinate 41,297, forward strand.
TTTTTTGAAATTTTCTTGCGTTAAAACTGAAATTGAAACTAACGGTTTGCGGTACGCCAGAAGTTTTCCGCAGCGATAGCGTAGGAAAATTTGGGTGCAGCGATAGCGGAACCTGGCTACCGCTGTTGGGCATAGTAAAACGGGTAATATATATTGGTTTATTGGCTCTGTGGCGGCGATCCTCAAGTTAACAATACCTCCATGGCGTGTAGATTTATAACAATCCATATTGGTTGATCAAATTATAAATTAGCTCTGGCTTTTCTTATTAATTTCAAAGGAAGATAGCATTCCATTTTTGTTCGCAAGGTGTCTAAAAGTAAATGGTAGTTGATCATTAGTAGAATCAAATTCAGAGACTTGAAACCTATTTTTAATATCATCATAAATGTAGTGCCGTCCTTGATCCACGTCTGTAATTGTGTGAATGTAGGATAATTCAATGGCTACTAATAACATTGTAATATCAAAATAATTATTATTACCTTTTAGAAATAAGTTACCTTTTTCGATGTTTTTTTTAAGTGTTAAACTCTTTTTACTTGAACCATCTAACGGCGCTGAAAAAAGAACATCGGGATTATGGGTAGTAAGATAATCTTCAAACCACCCTAATATTGCAGGTACAGGTATTTCTCTTCGATTTTTATCAAAGAAATTATTATCCTCAATTCGATTAGTTATATATGTTTCATTCTGATTTCCATCATAATAAAATGCTGTAATGCAAATCAGTTTAATTTCTCTGAATAAATTGACAATGGATTTAGGAATTAACCATTCTGCTACACTAACAGGATTAACGTCAATTAACGTTTTTAAAATGATATCATGTTGATTAGCAAGTGTTTGTGCTGATTGTGAAAATCCTTTTGATGAAACAGCTATTGTTTTATAAGCCTTCAAATTTGTTTTTTTTGTTACAAGTTGTTCGATCCAAGTAATATCCTGCCTTTGTCCTCGTTTACGACACTCAATAGTTATTAATATCTCTCCTTTTTTTGTTAAAAATCGAATACTGCCATCTACCTCCCTCATTTGCCCAGTAGCAAAATCTTTTAATTTATCTGGGGTTTTTATTCTTGCACCAATTGGAGAAAGAGCTTCTTCTAGTTTTGATACAAGTTTTTCAAATTCTCTCCAAGTAATTTCCATAGTATTCTTATTCTGATTTTTATTCGCCGCCACTGAAAATCATATTACCCGTTTTATTTTGCCCAACGTCCTGCCCAAGGGCGAAGCTGCTGAACTGCCCATTTTGTCTGGATGAAATTCATGTTACTAGATATTGTGTTCATTGTAGGAATTTCAGTCAGCAACAAAATGGAGTTGTGCAGGAGTTTAGGTGGAGTTTGCCGAAGGCATAAGCGGAACCGCCCTGGGCCTGTTGTGCGCAGTTCTTGGCGTACACTGACTTTTACCATAAGTTGACACTTCATTTAAAAGAATCTCATTATTAAATAATCGTAGCAGCCTATTGACCCTTTCTGCATTAATGTTACTATCTACAGTTGACTAATTGTGATATAATAAACACCATTTTTTGTGAAGTCCATCTTAATTCAAGATCCACAAAATTAACTAATAATATTTTGAATAAATCCACAAATATTGATTGATGTAAATTTTACGGAGCAGTTGCAACTACATACCGTACAACACAGTCGCCAGAAGCATTATCATCAAAAACAACATCAAAAGTCTCTTGAGAGGTATAAAAATGGAGCAGAGTTGCAAATATTTCCTTTTTTCCTACAACGTTTGGTTCAAGTAGATACCAATTAGATGTGCCGATCGGGTTGCAGGAGGTTACATAGCTTGGATTGCCTGTCGTTCTGATATAAACATTTCCGTCAGTATCAGGATAGATATGGGTTAAACTTACCGTTGTGCATCTGTCCGAACTGCAATCTGAAAATACAGGTATACAAAAACTGAGTATCGTTCCCATTACTAAATAAATTGATAGCTTTTTCATTTTTCTTCCTTTATTATTGTGAATACTTATTAATTAGGAGTATTTTTCCAAACTTTTATGTCGTCATAATAAACGGTCAGTGTGTTTTGATTTCTTGGAGAATTTTCCTTTGAAGTATATAATCCGAGCTTAAAGTAATGCTTGTTGTTAAAATTTGGGTCCATATTAGCCATTTCTTTCATCACCCCATCACTGGAATCCGCATCCGCATAATATTTTCTTGGTTCAGGAAGCTTCGAGTATTCTTCAGTAAATGAAGTGTAAGTTGAACCCCCGGCCTTCATTTTTGGAATAACATAAGCACTATCTTGATTTGAACTCCAAAAAACTTCTAAATAAACATCATACCACACATCGGCAAGAATTTCTGTATCATACAAACCTCGATATCTACTTTGTGCGCATTCAGTTGTTGAATTCCACATGTACCATTTTTCTGTTGATGGGTCCATCACAAGATCAAATTTAATAACTGGGCCAACCCAATTAGAACCTTCCCCAACTGAACATGAAGCTAAATTTGCAGGCAAAAATTGACCCATTGTGACTTTAAAATAATCGGCACTATCGGGATCTATATCTGGTAAGTCCTCAAGTCGAAAGCTCCATGTGTACCATAATTTTGTATTGTTATCACCATTAAATCCATTTTCCCAATAATCCATCAAATTCTCATGTTTGTGCCACCCATTCAAATGAGGGTGACCATAATATTGTACTTCTGCTCTTGGTCTAATTGAAAGATCAGACGAGATGAAATCATAAATTGTTAGCACCAAGGAATAATTCCCTGATTTAACGATAGTAGGATTTGAAATAATGGCAAATTTATTTTGATGTTGCCCACTTCTCGCCCATGGTCCCAGTCTAGCAGATTCTAAATCACCATTTACAAATATTGTAATACTATCATCAACATTCCAATTATCATCAGCAAAATCCAAATATGACTGACTAATTTGACTGCTTATATTGTTTAAGATTAGCAGTAAGATGATCATTATTGCTTTCATATTCGTCTCCAAAGATTTAATTGGAATTTTTTAAATGCTAAAAATAATATGCACAAATCGTAAAAATATTGCTAGGATTTATTAAATCCTGAGTCAGTTTTCCGCTGTAATTCAAAAAAACAGACTCGACTATTTTTCAAATCATCGCCCGACTCCGTTCATTGACCCACAGTTCAAATGGTGAAGTTTCTCCCCTCCTGATAATAAAGCAAGAAAAAATATCCTTTGACTATACTACCAACCTTACCGCGCCAAGTATTGCGCACAACGTTCGCCGCTATGCGAAGTTTTGTGGAAAGACGGAAAAAGGGTACATTTCTCATTACCGTTTTTCCGGCTTGGAGCAAAATTTGGGTCGTAGCGCAGCGGAGCCGTATAGCGGCTGTTGTGCGATGGGCAGAGTGTCTCATTTCAAATCTTCGTTCTTAATTTCTTAAACCCACCCCTCTTCCGACGAAGCCACGATGGCGTAGGAGGTATTCCCTGAATCCAAAATTATCCCACCATGTTCTATATAACCAGGTCTATAGTTACATAATTATTTTTTCTCTTATCGCTTTTAATATTCCAGAATATTTTCTTAGGTTCATTCTAATTTTAATGCAAGTTTCTTGACTAAATTTTTCTGGATGATCTTGACCTTGTCTAGATACAATTAAGTATTCTACTCCATCAATAGTGTCGCTTTTTGCGTGCGCAAAATCATTTCTGGATTTTAAGACTTCGTCCTTGTAATTATTATGGAAATTTAAGTATGGTTCATCCTTCAATTCTAATATTTTAAGTAGCTCATTTATTGCTCGTGATTTTTTGTCTGCATCAAATATTCTATTTTTAACAAGGTTAGTGATTTCTATTTTTGATAGTTTTTTTGCATTTTTCAAATTACTCTCTGATGATTCAATAATTATTTTTAAAATATATTCTTTTAGTTTTTCGGATTGTTCGTTTTTATTTGAAAGAAAAACAGAAAGAATGTCTTCTATAATATTATCAAGTTCACTAGTTTCAGCCATCACCAACCCTCTGATGTTGTTCAGCTCTTGAATTTTTAAAACAGTAAGATCTATCAGTTTTGTAGTTTTCTCTTTAAATCCTTTAAAACTTTCATCTCCTATAAGACTAAAAAAAGAAACCCTGTCTTGATATAAGGCTTTTGCGATACTGTCGAAATCGGGCTGGGCTGAATAAAAAAGAACTTCCGTAAAAACACCTTCATCCCGTATTTTTCGAATCAATACATCCCCTTGTTCATTTGCACCCTCAATATTATAGTCAGACAATATCAAATCATACTTGATTGTTTTAATAGACGATTCGGCTAAATTTCCATTCTCAAAACATTCTACAGTTGAAATAAAACCCAGTTTTTCTATGTAGGTTTCCAGTTCAGATTTAATACCCATTTCAATGTAATCTTCGATTTGATCATCAATCCAAAGTATTTTATAGTGCAGTTTCATTTTTTAAATCTTAGAATAAATTCAACGCCTTGTTTCAATTTATTATTAACAATAATTTTACCACCCATCTTCTCAATTATTTCTTTAGTATGATATAAACCTAAACCTGAACCATTAGTAGTGGTAAAGCGGGCTTCAAAAACTCTATCCTTGTTCTTGTTGGGTATACCAATGCCATCATCTATAACATGCAATTCAATTTCTGATTTATTTATATTGTTCCAATTAATTTTAACGTTTTTCGCCTTAGCTTTAAGGGAATTATTCAAAAGATTATCCAAGATGATTATTAATTCTATAGGGCGAAATGAAAAATCAAAATTTAAATCTTTGGGAGTGTTTGCAATTATTTTAAAATTTTGGTTGTTTATCATTAAGTGTTTGTATTCTTGATAAACATTTAATACGTATTCATTTACAAACTTGATTAGGTCTACGTTAATTTTATTTACCGTAGTATCAAAATGAGCCTTTGTTACAAATTTTGAAAGAGTAATAACCTTTTTATTTTCAAACGAAATTTTACTCGTGATGTTAAGTAGTATATCTTTTGGTTTGTTACTATTAATGGCATTCACTAAATCATCTATATACTTTGTGATATGTTGTGCGGAATGTCTATAAATATGATGTTGAACGCTTAACAAGTCATTTTTTTCGGTACCCCTGTCTGCTTTTGCAAATAGAGTTTCGGTAATTTGCTGTTCTAATTCCGCAGCAATTCTTTTCCTCTCCACATCTTTTTTTAAAGATTCTTTTTCAGCAGATTCTTTTGCCTTTAAAAGAGTTGAGAGTGTTTTTTCAAGGCGCTCAGCCTCTTTATGTAATTGTTTATTACTTGATTCAGACGCGATTCGTTTAAAATTTTTTATCAGTTTTTTTGCGCTTTTTTCTTCTTTATTTGAAACTAAATTAATAACGTCTTTATTGTATTTTAAACCTAAAATTGATTTGTCATCAGAAATATTTGCGATAAGCTTAACAAGATTTTCTTTCACATTTTCTTTAGATATGTTTTCGCTTTCGTCTTCATCGTTAACACCCCATTGGGTTACATCTATTACATATTTTTCTAAACGTCTTAATATTTTAATTAAGTAACCATCTTCTTTATTTGTCAGTTCATCGTATGTTTTATTTTTTAATAAACCATCTCCGCGACTTGTAGTTTCTCTCAATTCATGATTTTCTCCTTGAATAGAAATTTCCCCCATTAGACTTCTCAATCCAATATATCTTGCATAGCCTTGCATAGCCCTGTTGTCAAGGCCTAAAGAATCGTCGTTTCTTTCACCATATGGATAAATTCTAAAACCGTTTTTGTATATAAATAAGCTTCCGAAATCAACATGTTCTACACCCGTTCTTTTTCTAAATGTGATTTTCGCTGAACGATTAAGAAAATATAATGTTACTCCAACATTTGATAGGAGGTTAAACTCACTTTTCTCTTTTATTTCGTATATGTAATTTTCTCTGTCAGTTAAACGAGTGGTGATGACGCCATTGTCATCAATTGAAGATTCTATTTTTGTTGTTTTAATATTCAATTCATTAAAAACAAAATTTTTAATTTCACCATTGACTGTATTGTAATAAAGGTTAATGTGGTTGCTATTTTCTTGTTTTAATTTTTTAATAACATCATTGTCCCTATCCTTTTCTTCAGGAACAAAAAGTTGAATTTTAAATTTTTGGACATCATCAGAAACATTAAGATCTGGCCGAATAAGTTTTGACAACTTTTCTTTTAATTTTTTAAAATTGTCTCTCTTCCAAAAATCAGGTTGAATGCCAGTTATTTCAAGAATGGTACCATGTTTCAATTCGTAATTAGTTTTCACAAGAGTTGTATGTTTAACAGGGATTTCAGCAAATTCTTTTTTCTGATCTTTCTCAAATTTACTCCAATCCACAAATATATTTTCGATTTTATTTTTTGATTTTTTACTGACTGTAATAAGATTTAAAAAATTGCCAAGTCTATCACATGAAAACCTTCCAACACCTTTAGCACCTGCATAAATTCTACCAGATTTAATTTTATCCCTATAGTCTTCAGTACCATCCCTTTTTGCTGAGTAGGCAAGGAACAACCACTTAGTGGTTAGGTCTTCATAAGTCATTCCCTTCCCATTATCCTGAATAATAATTTTGGCGTCTTTTTTTGAATAAATATTTTCGAATGTTATCTTGACTTCTGTTGCTTTTGCGTCAAAAGAGTTTTTTACTAGCTCAAAAACAGCAACGAAGTTATCAGTAATTAAGTCACTACCAATTAAATTTTTTAAGGCAGAGCTTATTTTAAAATGTTTATCACTCATTTAAAATTAGTTTTTTTAAAATCAATCCACTTTGCTCTCCAAAAAGAGGTGGAATTGCGTTACCTATTTGTGAATACCTAGGAACTTGTTGTGTCCTTACTTTACCGCCTGTTGTATATTTTCCTTGAAACTGATACCAATCTGGGAATGATTGTATTCTTGCATATTCTCTAACCGTCAATATCCTTGGTTCACAGTAGTGAATGTAATCATCTGGCAACGTTGTTATTGTTGGACTTTTGTCATTCTTACTCAAAGGAATTAGTGTGTGCTTTTTGATATTAAAACGAGCCCGTGTTTTAGCATCAATGTCTGTATTTTTTTTACAAGTATTTAAAATAACTTTAAATTTTTTAATGATATCAGGTCGATGGTTTGGAAAACGATGACTGTCGGCTATCTCATTCTTTATTCTTGAGCGCATTAATGATTGATATGGACTTTTTATTTTAGAGTAAATGCCTGCTTGAAAGTTTTTGGTATCAGGAGATTCTCTTAAACCATTTTTTTTTAGTAAATCCGATATTGCGTCCTTTAGATTGGTGTTAACAGTTAGATTTTTTTTTAAAAGAAAGGAATGTTTGTTTTTTTGAATATTGTTGAAAAAGGTTTGCGCCAATTCATTTGATGCATTCTTGAGGTCTTTTCTAATTCCAACCAGTATAAATCGAGTTCTTTTTTGTGGGATTCCATAATCACCAAAATTAATTAATTCCCCTTTTACAAAGTAACCTGCACGGTTTAAGGCGTTTTCAACATAAGAAGAATACTGTTTTCCTTTATCTTTGTTTTTTTTAAACTCTAAGGTAAATCCTTTTACATTTTCAAAGAATAGAATCTTAGGTTTGATAATTTTGATAAAATCAATATATGATTTTATCAAATTATTACGTTGATCGTTTTCATTTCGTCTGCCTGCTGATGAAAAACCTTGACAAGGTGGACCACCCGCAACAAGGTCCACTTTATTTTTTAATTTTATCAATCTGCTTTTATACTTTTTAATCGTTGCATCTATTTCCATGTTTTCTTTAGGTAACCAATCAGGCCAAATGAAGTGATTTTTATTATCAATCAAATTATGCCGGAGTGTTTTAAATGCATCTGGACTTTTTTCGATGGCAAACAAACCTTTCCAACCAGCATTATGGAGACCTAATGAAAGCCCACCACATCCGGCAAATAAGTCAATATATGTAGGTTTTATTACCATTATTTTATATGTTCCTTCATTTAAAATTATCCAAAAATATAGGTTTTCCATACGTATTAAAGGACATAAAAAAACTTAGTCCTCAAGATTTCAAATTTCCTTTTCATAATAGTGCTCTATCAACTCTTTCTTTTTATCAATCAACCTTAAGCCACCAGGCTTGATTTATCTTTTCTTGCGACCACCATGGACGGGGGGAGCATCTTGGGGTGGGTTTAAGAAATTCTTTAAACATCTTAGGCACTCTGCCTTTTGCACAACGTTGCCCCAGCCTGAAGTGGCTTGGAAAGGGATGCGCGATATGCGAGCATGTGAACGAAGTGGAGCACTATAGCCCCCGTAGTTCACAAGCGCAGCATGCCGTGAATCACCAGTTGAGGGCAAGCAAACAAATTGCGAGCTTCAGCGAACGATTTGCTTTTGCGCTAGCCCGAAACTGAGTGTGAACGGCCGCGCACCCTTTCCAAGCCATTTGCGAGCCCGCAATGCGGAGCATGCCCGCGGGCTCCAGGCTGGGAGCTGTTGCATGATCGTTTCGCTTATTCATTTTGGGGGGTGTATTTTTCCGTATCTTCTACAAAATTTGTATTGAATTTTACTTTCCGGATCTCTCTATCAATAAATACTTCAATTTCTGATCTGGTATCTGCCATACTGGTGACTACGTCCACCTTAAAAACTGATTTGATTGGATCCGGCATGTTACGTGCTGATGCATACATGGTAACGCACAGCTCTTTTGAGTCAAAGTTGTAGGGCAGAAATATTTCAAGATTGAATGGTTCTACACCAGTTTTGTGACGATATTCCTTGCATTCAAGTTCAACTTCATCATTGTAGCTGGCTATTGGGCTTTTCCAATAAAACTTTGTTCTATCTCTTTCCTTTTTTGGGCCGCTCAACAAGTGACTGTCAAAACTCGGTCCGAACCCTGTGTTTAATGCTTGAAGTACCTTTGAAGCCTCCATCATTTGGTTTCCAAACCCACCCTCATAAGTCCATTTTCCTGAAGGATACTTCGGTGGAGGAGGGGGAATTGGATTCGATTCAGTCTCTCTGTGAGAGACGTCGCGACCAAGAACTGGAGTAAACTCTGCACCGTTCATGACATTGAATCGGATTTCAAAATCCTCAGCAGGTACTATTCCATCATTGTCGAGGTAAAAGGATACTTCAACAAATCTTTGATAGTTTTCGAATCGATAATGAATATTCGAGAAGTATTCACTTAGTTCATGCTTCCATTTTGGATATAGCTCTCGAAGGTATTTGTCTATTTCCGAATCCGAAGGAGGTATATATTTTGGAATTCCCATAACAGCTGCTTGGACTCTTGACCCAAAAGTGCTTTCTCCAGGACTTTTCTTCGGAGTAGGATACTCCTTTTTGGGAGGGAAGAAATTGGAAATTCGCTGGACAAAGAATTCTTTATCAGCTTCAGAAAGAGGTTCGAATTTTCGGATCAGGATTCTTCCATTTTGGTTACCTATCGTAAGCTTTGAGGTAACTTGAATAGAAGGAAAGTTCTGCGCGTAGGTTTTTATCTGCTTTTCCAAGTCAGATATTTTCTTGTCTCGTGAATCAGGCTCAGGCGGCAGTAGCCATGTTTCCGGAATTGCAATCCATTTTAAACCCATTCTTTTAGCTGTAAGCAAAGGGTTAGTATCGTGAGACAGGAAATAGGTATTTTCGTTTCCTTTGGAAAACAATATCGCTTCCGCGACAATTCTGTTGTCTGGACGCGACAGATCAAGTCCTGGGACGATATCCTCGTGTATTCGGCAGTCGGGAGAAAATCCAATCTCTACTTTCGGATTCGACCCTCTTATCGTTTTATGACCTTCACAAAGAAGAATTTCTCGGATGAAGGAATTGGCTTTTCGCGCTCGGTTAGAGCGTCGAGAATTCCCATCGCTTTTCAGTCTATCGATTTCCTCTTGGACCTCTCTACCAATGAGGAGTAAAATATCATTACCGCCTGAGATATCAGCCCATGGTATTTGCTCAAAAGCGAGGCATTGAAGAAAGAGATTTGTGTCAACAAAAAACGTTCTGTGATTCATATTGCTTTTTCCAAAGATACTCGTTTCTCTTACCCCCTAAAATACATCATTCCTTTTGCTTTTGGCTCAGGAGCCGAAAGCAACATTTAATAAGTGAAATGTCATGCAACTCCCTTAGCACGATCCCTTGCGCAAACCTTAGTAGAACTAAGTGTTTCGTGCTTTGTACCAATTTTAGTAAAAAGGCCGCAGTAAAAGTGCAATATTTATTCCTGAATAAAATTCAACGGACTTTGAATTTGACTGAGCTCATTATTGCTGACATGGGTGTAGATTTCCGTGGTTCTGGGGTTGCTGTGGCCAAGAAGTTTTTGAATGTGTCTTAGTCCAACACCTTGTTCCATTAGGTGGGTGGCAAAAGAATGCCTCAAAGAATGGATGCCCCCATTTGAATTTATTTTTGCCTTAGCGCAGCCTTTATCATAAATGATTTCAATGGTCCGCTTGCTGAGCGGTTTTTTTGTTTTTTCGTTGATAAATACATATTCAAAGTTTGGTGAATTTAGCTGTAATTGTTTGAGATTTTCGGCTGTTTTACCATTCAGCATAACTAGCCTGTCTTTTTGCCCCTTTCCCTTGGTAATTTTAAGGGTCCCTCGTTCAAAATCAACATTTCTCCAGCATAGCATGCGGATTTCGTTCAGCCTAAGCCCGCATCCATAAGCCATTTTTAGAATTGTTTTGTGTTTGAAATTTTTCGTGGCTGACAAAAGCTTTTTAATATTTTCTTTTGAATGGACCCTTGGCAGGCTAAATCCGATTTTCTGTCCTTTTAGATTGGCAACGGGGCTTGGAATTTCCAAGATATTCCGATAAAAGGTTTTTAGGCAGCCTATGGTAAGGTTAATGGTTCTTGGCTGTTTTCCCTGATTTTTGAGCGCAATTATATGCCTTTCCAGCAGATTTCCGTCATTGGGGCCGGGCTTTTTGCGCAAAAATAATAGGTAGGTCTTAATAACTCGCCGATAGTTCAAAAGGGTAGAGTTACTAAAATTTCTAAGGACTATGTAATCTTCAACTTGTGAAAGCAGTGCTCTAACCTTATTCTCCAAATGAGTTTTCGTAATATTTGTAAAAGTGTTTGCTGATGGACCAATGGTTTTTTCAAGTGCCATCAATCCTTTGCATACAATAACGTAATCTTCGCTGTTGTTATGCCAGCATTTGTTTAAAAAATCGAAAAACACCTTGGTGTGAATATTTTTTGGGTGAGTTTTATTTTCGGATAAAAAGATTCCCAGGGTGTTCTCCAGTTGACGATAGGCTGGATTGTCTTGGGAAATATTTAGCCTTGCAAAAACCTTTGATATCCAATATTTCGGCCAATATTCAAGCTCCATTAAGTTTTGTGAATACATCATTGTACCTTCCTGTTTGCGCTACTTCCAAAAGCTAATTTGAGGAGGGGACAAAAAATGACCTTGCAGAAATTTCCCAACAATAGACACGGCTTCGCCATTGATAGTCCCATTTTTGAAGAACTACCTTGCATGAATCTAGTTACGGATTAAAAACTAAGCATTAATTGAATAGTTGAGGGAATAAAACATACACATAACAAAATTAAACATATCTCCCATAAAGTGTTGGCTTTGTGTAGTTTTCTTTCATAAAGAATCAAATGGGCTTTTATTATTTTGAAGGCTTTGGATACTTACATAACTGAATAGATGCAAAATTGGCTGCACCCTTATTTCTTCTATAGATCTAGTTGCACTCCCAAAGGTCGATCTTCCACCAACAATAAAATTATGTACATTCATCAGTTTTTTTCTTATCCGAATTAATAACCAAAAATTTTAGTACCCTGTTTTGGAAAATCCCATAAAAAATATAGAAAGTACTGAGTTTCTCATAAGTTTATTGCCTTCCCAGGCCCATCTATACCCCTGCCACACCCTTCCCTAGCCCTGTCACAGCTAACCATGCCCTGCCAGGCCAGCCTATAACTCTGCCACTCTGTTCTGGGGCCGTGCATCTGCATTCTGAGGCCTGCCCGGCCAATCTAAAGGCTTGCCACTCCGTTCTGAGGCCGTGCCGGAGCACTTCCATGGCCTGCCTGTTCAAAATAAGGGTTTTCCACAGCATTCTGGGCCTTTCCCCCATTTTTTTTAGGCATGAACAAATTGAAACAAAAGAGGTCTTTATTAGTGACATAAATATGACATTATTTACAAAAGTCCGCCCTATGTTAAAACATGGATAAACATTTTAAATTCCAATAACATTGGTTCATAATCCCTTTATTTATTGGGATATAGAATGATTATCTGTTTAACCTTAACAAGGAGATAATTATGAATTATCAATCCGATTACGAAAGCGCCCTGCCACAACTTGAGGCGTTGGATGTAAACAACATTTGGAGGCCCCGGGCTCCAATTGATGTTATAGCCCTGGAAGGTGAAAGACTTTTTTAAAGAGGCGACTACGCAATGGGAAGCCCAGTCCCCGAGGGCTTTGAATTGCGGCACTTCTTGCTACGCACTTTCAGGTATGCCTTTAAAAATTCGCCTGAGGCCTTGGATCAGGTTAAACCTATAGCCGAAGGCAAACGCCAATCCGATATGGTCCTTGATTTAAATAGTCTGGCCGTATTGGGTGAGCAACATCGCGAAAAGCTGGAGGCTATTAGCCATCAACGAAATCCGCAGTTGCGGCCAGATTACAAGCGACATGTAAAAAGGCAAAAGCAAACAAACCAACCTACAGAATCTAATCCCCCAAATCCTGAGACTCAGGAATAAATCGGATTAACCCTCACAGGACCCAGCCTTAAATGGCTGGGTTTCTATGTGAATAGGACATTTTTTCCATGTAAAATTTACCTATCTCCGAATCATCTTTTTAAGAGAAGAATAAGAGCCCTTTCTTAATTGCACTAAATAAATCCCGGATTTTTGGGGTAAATAAAATTGAAGTTCTCTTTCAGATTTTAGTTTTTTAGAGAATTCCGACAGCAATTTTCCCTTTATATCATAAACCGAAATGTTATAGGCGCCCGCTTCAAAGACTTTAAATTCTGGTTTTTGAATAACTCCGGATGTATCCGAGGAGCCCTTGCTTAAACTATGCAAATAGCCGTAAAGTGCCAGTTTTCCCCGCATGGTTTGCTGAGGCGTAAACTCATTATGGGCCCATACATAACGGCTGTTGTGGTAGGCTTCATCTCCCGGCCAGCTATTTGCAAAGTCTGTGGGGTAGTTATTTTCGTACAGCTTTGATGGGCAGCCCATTTCCATGGAACAGGCCCAATCATCCAGGTTCATATAAGGAGTGTGGCCAGGGTGCATTCCCTCTGCCCCATCATCTCTTCCACTGGTATAGGCCCCTTCCACGCTGCGAATATGAGCTAAAGGGGTTGTTTGCGTGGTCATTTGAATCATATTCATGGAATTGCGCCCCAATCCATAATCAGCCTCCAAAACCATAGCATCTTCAAAAAAAGCTTTGTCGCTTCCTTCCGAAGAAAGCGCATGAGCCACCATGGTCCTTTGAAGATTGTGGGCCGTACGCCAATATCCCGATTCATTTCCCGTACTGCGTCTGGAGGGCCTTTCTTTGCTTTGGTTTGCCTCTTTAACTTTGGCCTGGTGAATTACCGAAGCTCGCATATTATTGTATAGTTCCAGATAATGAATCTCATGGGGACTTTTTAAATAACCCGCCAGGGCATACAATTGGTTGAATTCCGATTCATTATTAAATTCTGAGGTTGGGCTTGATACCAAAGATTCTTCAGCAATAACATCTTCGTAAATGGTTTGGCCTGTTAAGTTGTATAAATAAGCCGCAGCAGTTATTTTAAAATCTCTGCCCCGCATAGAGTTATCCCCCACGTTTTGTACCTCATCTAACATAGGCTCGGTCAAAGCATTGGCAAAATTATAAGCGGCTATGGCGCTATCTCTGTACATTTCCATAAGCTCAGTTTGCCCCAATATTCTAAAGCAGTCTCCCAACATAGCCGCATTGGCGGCATTTGCCCAGGCCGCAAGCCCTGTGGGTCCGGCTTGGTACAACACATGGTTTTCTGGGTTATTCACTCCATGGGAATAAGCCGCACCGTCCCTAAGCCGGAGCCAAAAGTCCACTTCGTACCTGGCCTCATCCAGTAAATCGGGAATTCCATTGCCGCTTTCAGCAATATCCAGGTTATCTTCCTTTAAAGCCCCATCTGATAGAATAAAGGGAAGCAACATATCATATATAATAGAAACATGACCCAGATGCCTGTCCCAATCCAGCGCATCCGAATGACCACCCCATGCGTTGGGGTTTGTTGGATTTCCCGCTTTTCGATAACTGGACCAATCTTTTACATCCCAGTTGTCTCCGCTTCCCAAATCGGACCAATTATTAAAGGGATGGATAGTGGTTAAATAAACGGTAGTGTTTTCAGCATCTCCAGGAATGTATAGAGGACGCCTTGGCACCGGCCATATTCCACCTGTGCTGTCCTGTCCAATACGCATGTAAAAAAAGCCTTGCACCCCCAGCATAAAGGGGTTTAAATAAATATTTCCCGATATTTCAAAAGGCTGACTGGCGCCCACTCCCTCAACTGCCAGACGATAACGTCCAGAGGATTGATACCCGGTAAAATCTGCATTCCATACATCAGAGGCTGTTAAATTATACCAGCCTACATCTAACCCACTTTCTTTCCAAAAAGCAACCTGCCCCACTTCAACGGGCTCTCCCCCATCTAAATTAATTACATAAACTTTATTTCCTTCAAAGCCAGAATAATCTCTTGCGCCTCCATCCCCTAACCAATAATGCAAATCCGCTGCCTTAACACTAGGCCCGCTGCTAAACCCAACCAGGTTTAAATGGATGGATTCCGATACATTGGAAAAATAATCGTAACTAAATTCTGTTTCCCTTATATCCAAGTTAGTGCCTTGCGCATTCGTTAATGTGTATGCGGCTCCCTGCTGCAAAGAACTTGGTAACTTTAAAAACAAAGTATGGGCAAAGCTATGTTCATAGCGGTAGTCACTACTTTGCCATTCCTTTTGCGCGTGTCCATTGAGTTTACTTTTTCTGTATACAGCTAAGGGAGATAGCCCTTGAGCATAATTTGCATCCGTGGCAGAGCTAATGCTCCAACTTGAAATGGTACTGGCAGCAGTTATATCCAAATGAGGACTGTAATCTTTTACCGTGTCCGCGTCCGTCTCGTTGGCGTTTTGAAAAGCTGTGGATCCCAGTCCATCGTCTCGATGGGTGACTTCCCCATCCAATATTTCAACCAGCAGATAATCTTTATCCAAAATCTGGACCGATTTTAATTTTGCTGGAATCCCCTCTAACACCAGGATAAAAAGCACAGGCAAAACACGAGATAAGTAAAAGAAAGTTTTCAACAAGTCCCCCCCCCAGGCTTCCTTAAGCTACTTTAAACTAGCTTTTTGGCAATTAGCCAGCCAGAATTATGCTTAGGCTAGTTTGTACTGGTGGAAGAGGAATTGGAAGCTTTGGAAAAAACGGTTCCTTTTAAACTCAGCTTTTGAGCTTCGCTATTGTAATATTCTTCGTAACGCTTATATATTTCATAGCGTTCCATAATTTCTTTTACGTAATTAAAAGGCTCCTCGCCCCGGCAAAACCCGTATTTTACCACATCGTCGTAATAGTATTTTTCTTCGGATTTTTTTAGCAGGTACTCGTCCACATTGCCATCCCACACATTGGGATCCTTACCATACTTTTTAGCGAGCCTACGCGCATCCTGCACATGGCCTTGCCCGGCATTGTAGGAAGCCAAAGTAAATTTTATCCGGTCTTCTTTGGTGGGGATATTTTTCCAGAAGGAATAAAGCAGCTTATTGTATTTGATACCTGCCATAATATTCTCTTCAGGATCCATTAAATTTTTCACCCCCAGTTCCTGTCCCGTGGAAGGCAGTATTTGCATCACCCCCAACGCCCCGGCCCAACTTTCCGCATTGGGATCGAACTGGCTTTCCTGAAAGGCTTGGGCAGCCACCAATTTCCAATCCCACTCCAGATTTTCACTGAATTTTTTAAAAAGAGAGTCGTAAGGAGAAATCTGAGTGGAGTTTAAGGTGAAGAACTCGCTCCCCATTCTGCGCACAAAAGCTTTTCTGTTTTTAAAATATTTAACATAAAGCCCGTAATATGTTGGGTCCGCTGATGATTTCTTATCCCGAATCCAATTGTCCACAAAGTTTTTTAACTCGGGAGAGCTTTTTCGAACCGCCCAGGAAACCCTTTGTGGAAAGCTAACAGGAGTTTTGGCATCGATGTTTTGATAGTAGGCTTCAAAGCTTCGCACCAGGTTCTCGTTGGCTACCGTATAAGGTATTAAACCCTCCGATACCATTTTGATTAAAAATTCGGTTTCCATTCCCTGGGGGCTCGTCTTAATATTGATGTCTCCCCCAATTTCCCGGGAAAGGTTTTGCAAGCGAAAATAATGGGGCGAGTTTCGGCGAACGTGCACTTCTTTTCCTATCAAATCAATGGGATTTCTAACTAATTGTTTGTCCAATTGGTGCCGGGGCAAATCGCGCCAGTTATCCGGTTTACGCTGTACCAGCATTTGGCGGGTGGTGGAGTGGGATTCGGTAAAAGTGGCAAACTGCCCCTGTTCCTTGGTTCTCAAAAGATTGGCCGCTACAATGTCACCCCTTTCCTTGTTGAGCCAGCTGTACATTTCAGGCCAGGTTTTGGGAACCACAATTTCCAAATCCACCTGAAGGTCTTTAGCCAGCTCTTTAAGAAGCTCATATTCATAACCCATAGGTCGGCCTTTATAAATAAAGTAACCCATGCTGTTGTAGCGGCAAATGGCCACCAGCTTTCCCGAACGCTGAATTTCCAAAAGGTCTCGCTCCAAAACTTTTTCGGCCACAGGCTCCTGATTGGAACGGGAGCAGGCAAACACAAAAACAATTGCAGCCACAACGCAGCTTGCAATAATCGTGAACCTCCGTTCGCCAGTTTTTATAATCCAGTTCTTAATAAAATCCATAATCCTACCGGAGCGCGGCATCCTAATTATAACGCCATACTCTCAATTTATCTATTTGTAGTAAAAACTTAAAGCGAAGAGGACCAATTTATTCCAAATCTAAATTTTATCTTAAAGAAAGATAAAACAATCAGTTACAGTATTTAGATAACCCTTAATGTAAAAGAATAACCCTTAAAATACCTGCAAGGGACAATAAAATTTTTGGGAAATTTGAGTTTTGTTTGGGAGCTTTGCCGGGTTCCAAAAAGAGCCCCGGCGAGTATCGCGCAAGCGCCGGGAATTAAATTAAGCCTCGGGTAAGGCTTCAAATTCTTTTTTTCTCTCTGCCATCCAAGCCATCATGGCCTCTGCCGATTCCATAAGATGCTGCATTTTGGACATGGCTTCCATATGAGCGGGTTCCTGCTGCTGGAACATTTCCATGCCATGAGCCTTGCTCTTTTCAGCTAGTTCATCGAAGCTTTCAGCGCTAAATTCCAAATCGCATGCCCCACCCAATTGTTTACAAGTCATTTTTTTCACATTAACCTCACTTTATTATGCAATTACTAAAATTTGACCTTATTTAAACACAGGCATCTTGCCCGAGTTTAAATCGCTTTTGTATTTGTCTAAATCCTTGCGGACTTCGCCGGATAGAATATACATACCTATTAAATTGGGAATAGACATGCTGAGCAGAGTAATATCGGAAAAGCCAATTACATTTCCCAGGGATAACAAAGGCCCCAACACTACAATCAACACAAAGAAAATTCGATAAGGCATCACTCCCTTTGGACCAAATAAGTAAACGGTAGCCCGCTCTCCATAATAGCTCCAGGAAATGGCTGTGCTGTAGGCAAAAATACAGGCAGCGATGGTCAGCATTATTGGGAAAAATGTTCCAAGACTGCTAAAGGCCTTTGCGGTGATTTGAGCGCCTTTTCCGGCTAATTCGGGATCTAAATGGGCTCCGGTAATCAATATGGCCAATGAGGTCATGGTGCAAACCACATGGGTGTCGATAAATGGCTCCAAAAGCCCCACAACGCCTTCGCGAATGGGTTCCTTGGTTTTAGCTGCGCTGTGGGCAATGGCCGCCGAACCCATTCCCGCTTCGTTACTGAATGAAGCCCGGGTCACACCCTGGATAACCACTCCCAAAAAGCCACCGTACATGGCATCGGGAGACAGGGCGCTTTTGAAAATAGTGCCTAACATATGGGGAACCTCGCCCACATTTAAAAGCACAATGGCAAAGCAACAGGCAAAATAAAACAGGCACATGGCTGGTACCAATTTGGAGGTCACATCTCCAATTCTGCGGATACCACCTACAATTACAACTCCCACCAAAAAGGCTAATATCAACCCAACAATTACATCGTAGTCCGCCATAAAAGGGAATTGGCCGGATATCAGTTCAAAAGTCTGGTTGGCCTGGAACATGTTTCCCCCACCCAGAGAACCGCAAATAGTTAAGAAAGCAAATAAAATGGCTAAGAATTTACCAAGCCCCACATAGCCGTGTTTGGCCAGTCCCTCTTTTAAATACATCATGGGACCGCCCAGAACCTTTCCGTTTTCGTCTAGCTTGCGGTATTTTTGAGCA
Organism: Fibrobacteria bacterium; assembly: GCA_050294405.1. Taxonomy (GTDB): domain Bacteria; phylum Fibrobacterota; class Fibrobacteria; order UBA11236; family JADFYW01; genus JBNKOC01. The sequence goes on from JBNKOC010000036.1 coordinate 59,951, forward strand.
AGAGTACAGCAACTAAACTTCATACTCATGCCAAAAAATGCCGTGGCCCACAGCCAAAATACGGCTCCAGGCCCTCCTTTTGCGATGGCTACCGCCACCCCAGCGATATTTCCCAAACCCACCGTTGCCGAAAGAGCTGATGTTAAGGCCTGAAAGTGCGAAATTTCCCCTTCATCTGCTGGATTATCATACTTGCCGCGAATCACCTGAAAAGAATGTTTGAAAAGTTTGATATTTACAAAACCATAGCGAAAGGTAAAGAATATGCCTCCAATAACCAGCCACCATACGATGGGCGGTAAAGCTGTGTTAGGGTTAAACAAAACCATTTCAAAAGGCTTATTGATTTTTCCAAATAATTCATTGGTTTTATTTTCCCAACTCTCTGGCTTTTTTTCTGGATTGGCAGTTGGCGCTTGTGCCTGTGTTTCATCTGCTGTAACTTGCGAATCGGCGGTTTTTGCTGCAGCTTCTTCCGCAACTTGGGAAGAGTCTGCACTGGAATCGGTATCCACACTGGCAAATAGCAGGGGCAGAAAAGCCAGGATAAAAATCAGTGGCAGTAATGTTTTGAATTTTTTCATAAAAACCTCGTCTTGTGGCCAAGGGTAACCAAAAGCCAAAAAAAAGAAATTATCCCTTCTCATTCAAAGAGAAAAAACCCTCCTAGCGAAGTTTTTAAAAGCTGGAAAGGGACAAAGGTTTTCCTATCTTAGCAAAATATGGAAAGAACTAGCCCAATTATTATTGCTATTGATGGCACCAGTGGTTCTGGAAAAAGCAGTACCGCGAAAAGGCTTGCCTCCCATTTTGATATGGCTTTTCTGGATACAGGGGCCATGTATAGAGCCCACACCTGGTATTGCCTGCGCGAGGGAATATCCATTGAGAATCAGGATGATGTTGTTGCGGCCAGCACAAACCTGAACTTCCAATTAAAAAACCGAAATATCCTGTATTTAAATGGCAAGCCTTTGGGAGAAGAAATAAGGGGCTCCGAAGTTAGCGGCAGGGTATCCGAATTTTGTGCCCTTAAAGGGGTACGCAGCGCCTTGGTAGAACAGCAAAGACATTTGGCCTCGCTCCAGGACACCGTTGCTGATGGTAGAGATATGGGAACTGTGGTTTTTCCCAATGCCAGTCTTAAGTTTTTCTTTTGGGCCAGCGCTGAAGCCAGGGCTGAACGGCGAACCAGAGAACTGGAGTCTTTGGGCCTTGAAGCTAATTACCAGGAGGTATTAGCAAATCTTCAAATGAGAGATAAAAAAGACAGTTCCCGTACAGAAAGTCCTCTGAAACAGGCGGAAGATGCCATTTTGGTGGATACCACCCACCATACTTTTGAAAGTCAGTTGGCCTTTGTAATTGGAGAAACTGAAAAGGTTTTATCCAGGGTTTCTTAAACTTATAAGTTCTTGGGGTTCCCCAGAAGACAATACATTTTCAAATAAGGCGCGTCCGCCGTTCCCCAGACAACAATGCATTTCTCAAAAATCACACGCTGATTTGTCTCACTATCCAGGCTCCTTGCGTGACTGTTTTTTCGAAAAAACATTGTCGTCTGGGATGACGAGACACATTAATTTTAAAAAGCTACCGATTACTTTTTAGATTGGGTCATCATCATTCCTTCTAGACCTTTAATCTTATCCATTGTTTTGCATTCAAATTGATTTTGTATAAAAGAATGAACCACTTGAATGCCAATTTAGAAAGGATGGTTGATAAAAAAACTAAGGAACTTTCTGAGAGAAATAGGGAGCTTGAAGAAAGCACAACCGAGCTTGAAAAATCAAATTTGCAGCTAATTCATTTGTCTGAGGCTTTAACATATAAAAACGAAAGCATAAATGAATTCTTTAAAGAAAAAGCTCAATTAGGCAAAGTAATACTCCACGACTTAAAGCAACCCCTTTCAGCACTTGATGTCTTTTTTAAAACTCAATTGCGAATTGCCCAAAATCAAAATGATGAGTTGAAAATAAAAAGACTCAATATGTCCTCTTATGATTTAAAGCGAGTTTTCATTTTGATAAACAACATGGCAGAGGTCCAGGAACTAACTACTCCATCCGGGAACACTAGCTTTGAATTTATTGAGTTTTTTCCTTTGCTGGATAAATATATTGGGCAATTAAAAATAATTCGCCCAGATCTCAAACTTGATTTACAATTTTCAGAATATGAAAAGATTAAAACATGGGCCAATAAGGCTGAATTGGAATGGGTATTTGAAAATTTAATGATGACCTTTTACCACATCGCTCCCAGGGATTCCACTCTTTCTGTGTTCGCTCAAAGCGATAACGATATAAACCATTTTAATTTGAATTTTATTTTGGAGGGGATGCTTTTTGAGAAAAAGGACGAATCGGTTATTTTAAAAAAAGAATATGCCGTTAATTATAATGAACATACAAGGGTTCATTTTGGCCTCTCTCTAGCTTACTGCCA
>JBNKOC010000037.1:0-86051 GCA_050294405.1 Fibrobacteria bacterium
GCCATGATTTTTCCTGAGGCCATTGAAGACTCTCTAAAAGAGCTGGAATATATTTTTAAATCACAAATAAAGTGACTTTTAGCCGAATTATGGATACAATCATAATGGTTTTCAGGAACTTTTAAAGATTATGGGCCACAAAATACTCGCCGATCATATCAACCCCTTCATTTCGTCTACTATGGAAACATTTTCCACCATGTGCCGGATTAAAGTGGAACCGGGTAAGCCATATATCAAGGATAAGGTGAGCAATCCCTATGATATATCTGGAATAATTGGCCTTTCGGGCGAGGCTAAGGGCATGGTTTCATTGTGTTTTTCCAGACCGGTGGCTTTGGCCATGATGGAAAAATTTGTGGGCGAAAAATACAACGATATTAATGAAGATGTTAAAGATGGGGTGGGAGAGCTTGCTAACATAATGTCCGGCAATGCGAAAAAAAGCCTCACTGCTTTTAAAATTGATATTTCTCTTCCAACTATTGTTATGGGCGCCTCTCACAATGTGGAGGAGGCCAAGGATATTGTTGCCATTATTGTCCCTTTTAATTCCCCCGTGGGCAGCTTTGATATGATGCTCTGCCTCAAGCAATAATTATTTCATCATACAAGTCCTGGAACTGGGAAACTGATTTTTATCCCGTAAACGCCGGGACAATTGGGCTGCCTTTTACAGATTTAGGCTTTTTTCGGATTCGGGGATTTCCTGAATAACCTGGGCATGTACCACTTTGCCTTTGGCTTTTGGTCTTTCCCGGGATTTTTGGCCATAATTTAAATATTTACCGGAAAAGAAAAGACAGTACAGCCACGCACCAAAATGCCCGGTTATGGCTACAGCTCCTAAAAAAAGCCATTTTTGAGATTGAGCGGGGTGCCAGAGCGAAAGTTTTACAAGGGTAAATAAAAACTGGGCTAATATTATTCCCAATAAGCCGGTAAAAACCAGGGCGTCAGCAAGGGCGGAGCTGGGGATTTGCGGGCTAAAATAACCATAGCTCACATAGCCTGCAAATGAGGCGATGGAGAGCCAGGTAAAACCTTTTTCGAACTTCGCAGATTTCAAAAATGCCATTAGCTAAAAATTAACTTTCTCTTTGGGCCTGGTGGGAAAAAAATTCAAATAACAATAATGCAAGGGCATAATTTTAAGGTAAAGGCTTTGTAACTTTGGTAAAATTTGGTACGGCTCGCGGCCCTACAGGTACTATGAAAACCCTAATTCGAATACTATTGCTGGCAGCAATCTATTTTGGATGTGCTTTTGTTATCCCTGTTTTTTCCCTGTCTGATGGATATGCCGCGGGTATTTGGCCCGGGACAGGAGTTGCCTTTGCTTTTTGCCTCTTATGGGGGCCCAAAAATTTAATTGGCCTTTTTCTGGGGGCCTTTTTATTTAACTTATATCGCTCCAGCCATATAGGCTTCTTACATGCAGATTCCATAACATTGAGTTTTCTAATTTCAGTGGGAGCTACATTGGAGGTTGGAATCGGCCAACTTTTATTGCGTCAGTTTCGCCTATACCCAAATCCACTGGATTCACCTCAAAATTTACTGAAATTTTTGGCCGTTTGCGGACCCTTGGCCTGCAGTATTAGTCCCAGTATAGGTGTTTTCACCTTAATCGGATTTGACATTATTCCCAAATCCGAATTGCTATTTGGCTGGTTTAACTGGTGGGTGGGCGACTGCATTGGAGCCGTTTTATTTACTCCTTTGTTGTTAACCTCCTACTCAGCTTTTAAAAATAAAAAATTCAAACGATTAGCTATTATTTCAATTCCTTCCCTTTTGGTTTTCCTGGGGGTTGCCGGTTTGTTTTTATACGCCAAAACCTGGGAAGAAAAGAAAATAAAATACCAGGTGGAATCAGATGTTGACCTGCAACAGGAAGGATATATACATGAATATGAAGGAATAAAAAATGTTCTAGGTAGCATTGAACGATTGTATATAAGTTCGAACAGCGTGGAGCTATCCGAGTTTCAGGATTTCACCATGCACTATTTACGGGAATTTCCGTTTATTTCAGCTCTGGAATGGGTTCCCGTAGTAAAGCCAGAAAATAAAGAGAAATTTATTAAGGAAGCTCGCGAAAAATACTATCCGGATTTTGAACTAAAATTTTTAAATAAAAATGAAGCTGCGTTGAAAAATCAAAAGGATTATTATCCGGTCTATTACGCAGTGCCCCTGAGCGGTAATGAAAAGGCCTTGGGCCTGGATTTAGGTTCAAACGCGGAAAGGCTGGAAGTTATAAACAGGGCCATATCCACCGCGGAAATGGCTGGTTCGAAGGTTGTGAGTTTGGTTCAGGATAGTCAAAAAGAAAATGGGCTTTTGCTTTTCAATCCCATATTTAAAAGCCAGGGCAATGAAAAGCTTGGCTATCGCACCATAGATCTTATAGGTTTTGCCTTGGCGGTTATAAAAATAGAGGATTGGATATCGCTTGCAGGGAACCATACTAAAATGGCACATTTTTATTTGGAAATTTCCGATGTTACAGATAAAAACGCCGTGCACACTATATATCTACACCATAACAAACAGGAGAAGCTCCATAAACAAAATGTGGAAATTCGCCATATTAATTTTAGCGGCCGCACCATGGAATTTAAATACATCCCATATTCAAGCTATATTTCTTCTTTCTACGATTGGAAAAATTGGCTGGTTCAATTGGCAGGCTTAATTTTTATTTGCGTCATTGTTATTTTTATGTTGCTGGTGTCCGGCGATACCCAAAGAATTGAAAACTTAATTCGCGATAAAACCCAAAGTTTAATCATGGCCAATGCGGAATTGTCCGAACTTATTTTGGAGAGAAAAGAAATTGAATATGAATTGCGGTTGGAGCAGGAAAAAACAGAAAAAGCCAATCTCGCCAAATCCATGTTTCTGGCAAATATGAGCCATGAAATTCGCACTCCCATGAATGGAATTATGGGATTGGGAGATATGTTATCTAGAACATCCTTAACGGAAGAACAAGCGGAATTTGTGCGCTTGATTAACATTTCTTCTGAATCTTTGTTAACAATTATCAACGACATATTAGACTTTTCCAAAATTGAAGCGGGCAAGCTTCAATTGGAAAATGTCAGTTTCCATATGGAAAAGCTTTTAATCGAAGTCAGCAAGTTAATGGAGTTAAAAGCCACCGAGAAGGGCATCGACTTGAAATTGCATCTGGATTCGGAAATGCCTGCATTTATGGTTGGAGATGCCCAAAGAGTTCGGCAAATTTTAATAAACCTAGTTAGCAATGCCATAAAATTCACAAACGAGGGATCTGTGGAAGTTATTGCAAAGGTGAAATCCAGAACCGATTCCAAAGCCAAAATTTTCCTTTCGGTTAAGGATACTGGCATAGGAATAGCGCCGGAAAAACAACATCAAATATTTTCTGAATTCGAACAGGCCGATGTGGGAATTCAAAGAAAGTTTGGCGGCACAGGTTTGGGTTTATCTATTTCCAAACGGCTAATTGAAATGATGGGGGGCCACTTAATGCTCCAAAGTATCGAGGGGAAGGGATCTGAATTTTCTTTTTATTTGAATTTACCCATTCATAACATGGGGCCTGTTAAAATTGAAAGCAGTAACAACATTGAATTTGATATCAAAAATTTAAAATGCTTTTTAATTGGGCACCCACAAGGCGTATGTCCCATATATTTTGCCGCCCTTGAAAAGAAAGGAATACATCCAGAAGTTATTGAGAAATTCGAATTGGAAGACAGAGTAAAAGAAACCGCCAGAAATTCTGATGTGGATAAAATATTGGTGATGGCCGACTATGATTTTCGCCACAAAGACCTTGACGAGTTTTCGCAAAATTATCTTTACCTAAAGGATATCAAACTGGATGCTAAGGTAAAATTTCTTTATGTATCTGGAGCTGCCATGAGGGGTGAAGCAGCAAAAATAAGCGAACTAGGCTTTGATGGCTACATTCCAGGGATTGAAATCGGTGAATGGATTCGAGAGGCTTTACCAAAATTATTTGCAACTGTGGATAAATCCAAGCCAGCACGTTTGGTTACCAAACACAGCTTGGCAGAAGCAAGGTACGAGGAAGAGCAAAAAGCTTTGCCTGACGTCTTAATGAAAAAACGGATTTTGTTGGTTGAGGATAATGAAATAAACCAAAAGGTTGCCCAGAAAATGTTGGAGAAGCTCGGCTGTAGTATAGAAATTGCAACAGATGGACTTAAGGCACTGGAGTGTATTGGCCAAAAAGATTATGATGTGGTATTGATGGACTGCCAGATGCCGAATATGGATGGATATGAAGCGGCTACTCGAATTAGGGAAGGTCAAAAGCAGCAAAATATTCCTATTATTGCTTTAACCGCTAATGCTATTAAGGGGACTTTGGAGAAGTGCATCGCCAGTGGGATGAACAGTTATATTTCCAAGCCCATTTCATTGGATAGCCTTAAAGATGCTCTCTACGAGCAACTGAGCAAGAATTAAAAAAACTTGCAGTCTCCTTTATATGGCTTAATTTTAGCCCCCTGCGGCGGTTCTCATTCCCATAATTTGAAATCCAAATATTTAAAATGAGGTTTTTTTTAAAAGAATAAAAGCTTGTTTGTGGCAATTGGATTCGCCACGGTTTGAGGAGCTGTACAAGCGTACTGCGACGAGAACAAAGTTGAAGGAGCATTCCAAAAACCCCTCAAAATTTTGGATTCAGAGAGAGGGGGATAAACTCAAACAAACATTGGTTTGTTTTCGCCCTTCGGGTTGTCTCCCAAAAAGTCGACAATCGTTAATGCTCCTTTATGTCGCATTAATCAACCCCCCTGCGGCGGTTCTCATCCCCATAATGTGAAATCCAAATATTTAAAATGAGGCTTTTTTTAAAAGAATAAAAGAATAAAAGCTTGTTTGTGGCAATTGGATTCGCCACGGATTGAGGAGCTGTACAAGTGTACTGCGACGAAATCAAGGATGAAGACAATGTCAGAAATCGCTTTTATCTTTTAAAAACAGAGAGAGGGGGATTCGAACCCCCGTGGCGGGTTAACGCCAACACGATTTCCAATCGTGCACCTTCAACCACTCGGTCACCTCTCTTCAAATTTTCGAATTACAACTTATTTATTTTTCCAAAAATTTAAAGATCAAGCCTGAAGTTCGTACAATTTTTGGTAAATCCCGTTTTTTTCCATTAATTCTTTATGGGTCCCCGACTCTCGAATTTCCCCTTTATGCATCACCAGAATTTTGGAAGCATTTTTAATGGTGGAAAGCCTGTGGGCCACAATAATACAGGTGAGACGGTGGGTAAGCTTATCCAGTGCGTCCTGTATTAATTGTTCTGTTTGGGTGTCTATGGAGGAGGTCGCCTCATCCAACAGTAAAAACCTCGAATCCTGATAAAGGGCACGGGCAAAAGCCAGCAATTGCCTTTGTCCGGTAGAAAGGTTTTCGCCACGTTCCTTTAAAACGGTCTCATAGCCTTGAGGAAGCTTTTCAATAAAGCTGTCCGCATTTACATAGCTGCAAACTTCTTTCATTTTTTCCTGGTTTATATCATCACTAAGAGCAATGTTAAAAGCCACCGATTGGGCGAATAAATATACATCCTGGGGGATAAATCCAATTAGACTGGAAAGTTCAGCTAATTTGTAATTCTGCAGAGGTTCGTCATTCAGTAAAACCTGTCCTTGGGTAGGGGGGTAAAAGTAGTTGGCCAAAGAAAGCATGGTGCTTTTTCCACTGCCTGTAGCCCCTACAATAGCTACGGTTTCTCCTTCGCGAAACTCACAGTTGATATTTTTTAAAATGTCTTCTCCCGGTTCGTATTGGAAGTAGACCTCTTCAAAACGAAGGGTTAAAGGAGACCCAGTGGATAAGCCTTTATTCCCATTGGGAAGGGTGGCCTTGATATCAAAGAGTGTAAAGACCCTTTCCGCGGCCGCCAAAGCGCTTTGCAACATGGTGTACTTGTCGCTAATTTCCCGCAATGGCCTCCAAAACATTCCCATATACCAGGAAAAGGCCATAATAGTGCCGAGACTAACTTCGTCTTTTAGAAACAAATATGCCCCCACAAAATACATCATAATCAGAGATATCTCCGTAAGGCTGTTTATGGCAGGGAAATAGCGTGAAAAATAAAGCACATTTTTTTCCCATTGTTCTTTAAGCTTGTGATTAATGGCGTCAAACTCTCTGAACTTGTCTTGGGATTTTCCAAAAATTTGTACGATGTAGTTTCCCGATAAGTTTTCCTGAATTTTAGTATTAAGCTCCGCGATGCTTTTTCTAATTAGGATATTTATTTCTCTCACTTTAGTGCGAAACAGGGAAGTGGATATTAACATCAAGGGGGTAACCGCCAGGGATACCAAAGCCATTTTCCAATTCAGTTGAAATATGAAAAACACCGGGAAGATAAGCATGAGTCCGGCAGAAATAAGATCAATAAAACCTTCTGCAAACATGGCATTAAGGGAGTCCACATCGTTGGTTAACCTGGTCATTAAACGGCCCACGGGGGTGCGCTTAAAAAAATCGAGCTGGTAGGTTTGCAGTTGTTTAAATAAATCCAGGCGAAACTGATGGATAATTTTAAGGGCGGTGAGTTGCCCCGCTATGCTGGATACATATTGAAGCAGGCCAGTAATGGCAATCAAACTGATAAACTTCAATACATAGGGATATATACCTTCCAAATCCCTATTTTTAATAGGGCCATCCACCACTCCCATTAAAATCTTGGGGAAATACTGGGGCAATAATTGGGAAATAAAAACCGTAATCAATGCCAAAGTTAATAACGGTATATGGCCCTTTAACATTTTTCCCAGTCTTAGCCATAAATTCCTATCCAGAAATTTCAGGGTTTTATCTTCATGGAGATACACTTTTTGGCTCATGCGTTCTCCAGTTTCATAGATAAAATTTGTTTATGATAAACCTGAGCGTATTTGCCGCCTAAATCCAGTAGTTGTTGGTGATTGCCCTGCTCCACAATTTGTCCGTCTTCCAGAAAAATTATCTGGTCGCAGTGCATAATGGTGGAGTAGCGATGGGAAATAACAATTAAGGTGTTGGATTCGTATTTTGTTTTAAGATTGTTTAATACAAAATTTTCCGTCTCACTATCCAGAGCCGAAAGGGTGTCATCTAAACACAATACATCTGAATTTGTAATTAAGGAACGGGCTAGGCCTACCCGTTGTCTTTGTCCGCCACTTAAATTAATTCCTCGTTCGCCCAGTAATGCTTCCAGACCCTGGGGTATTTGGGGCAGGTCCTTGGATAAACCTGACAATTCTGAGGCTTCATCTACGCTATATGTACTTTTTGAGGACTGGCCCAATAGAATATTTTCCCGGATTGAGGTAGAAAACAAGAAACCATCCTGGGGGGCTAAACTGAAATATTTTTTCCAACTTTGCAGCTCATGGGTTTCAAAGGCCCGCCCCTCCCAAAAAAGGCTGTTGTCCGGGGGAGGGTATATGCCACAGATAACATGTATTAAACTTGTTTTTCCGCTGCCCGTAGGCCCAACAATGCCGAGACTACTTCCTTTAGGTACATGCAAATTGATGTTTTTCAGAATATCTTCATTTTGATATTTGAAAGATAAGTCTTTGATGTAAAGACCGTTTTTATTTTCCTCCGGTATGTTATTGATTTCTGCGGCTTTTTTAACCTTTGGAGGGGCAAATTCCCTGAATTTTTTTTCCAGTTCAATAATTCTATCCAGGGAGGCATTGGATCTTTGGAGTAAATTGGCTACCCAGCCCAATCCCGCCAAGGGGAATTGTAGTTTCAAGAGATAAATGAGAGCGGCGGACAAGGCTCCTAAAGTTATCATTCCTTTTATGACCATGTAACCGCCAACAGCAATGACCAAAAGAATTCCCAAAGAACCGAAAATCCCTATGAGAGGCCAAAGGCCAGTGGTAAAAAAAGCAACCCTGATAGAGGTGTTTTTTAAATTTTCTGAGGCTATTTCAAATTTTTTGCTGAAGGCCTCTTTTTTCCCGTATGCTTTTACAACATGAACACCCGAAATAGTATCCTGAACAAAAGAATTTAAGGAGGAGAGGTTTTCCTGAATTTTGGAATAGAGTTTGTGCATCCTTTTCAAAAAGAAATTCACAAACAGAGGAAGTGTTAAAACAGGAAATACTCCCAATAAAGCCAGACGGGGGTCGAGTAAGAAAATGCTTACCAGGGTGAAGACAGTGAGGCCCAGCATACCTGTTAAATGCAAAAAAACGGGGCCTAGAAAATCCCGGATTCTGTCTAAGTCATTGGTGGCATTGGACATCAAGCCCCCAACGGAATGTGCGTCTGTAAAAGCTTTAGGCTGGGCCTGAAATTTCTGGTACAAATCACTGCGAAATTCATACTCGATTTTCCGGGAAATTCGAATGACCCACCATCTCTCGTAATACAAAAAACTGGCGCTTATTATGGTGGCAGCCAAAATAACAGAAAGAGGCATGTATACCGATTTAAAACCAAGGCCCTGGTTTAAATTATCAATGAGGATTTTTACCATCCAGGGGGAAACCTGATCGATGGCTTTTTGGAGAATCACAAAGAGCAGACCCCAAATGAGCCAATTTTTATACTTGGCCAAGTAAGGCGAAACCAGATTCCAACGAGACTTCATTTTATTCACACCTGCAATATAGCCAAAATGAAGCTCTGCTGCTAAAAGGGGTTCAAAAGGGTCTAATTGTTCACTTTTTATGGTTTTCCATTGAAAAAAAACAATTCGGTCTTGAGTTTTTATCCTGAAAATATTATTGATTAGTACGCAATTGGGGTGTCGTCCAATGGCAGGACTCTGGATTCTGGTTCCAGCTATCGAGGTTCGAATCCTTGCACCCCAGCCACTAAAATTGCACCTGCAATTTTTCATAGCCACATTTGTGGACGTGACCCCCTGTCAAAATGTCAATAACATCAATGTTTAGCCTTTATTAACATATTAGAAGCTTTTTCGTGTGGCTCCAATCACAAAGAATTTGAATTTTTTTTTAATTGTGAGAATTTTGTTGCAAATCCGTTTTTTGGAATCTTATAATTTATTCAAAATTTGGAGAAGCGTTGCCCAGGAATCAAGAAGATATCGAGCTATTAGAAGCTTTTGTGTTTGAAGCGTTTGAATTTATTGACGAAATAGAGCCGCAACTTATTGAATTGGGAGAAATGGCTCAAAGCGACACAAGCCTGAATTCCGAAGAATTAATAAACAGTATTTTTCGCATGATGCATACCCTTAAAGGGGGAGCAGGTTTTTTAAAGCTGAATAATATCAGTAAACTCTGTCATATTTCTGAAACCCTTTTTGATAAAATCCGGAATGGGAAAATACAACTGGAGTCAGAACACATATATGTTTTGATGAATTGCTGCGATCAATTGAAAATTATTTTAAATCAAATTCAATCGGAATACCATGATGAAACCAATAGCGAAAATTTCGTACAGGTACTGGAACAAATAGAAAATTTTATCTCGCAACCTCAAAGTCCGGCCGTTGAAACTGCAAATCCCGAATTGGATGAGCCGCAAATTATTGAGGCTCAGGAAAATCCCAACCAAGTTGCCCATGAACATGTTGTTTCTGATATATCCAATTTGGAAAATCCAGAAACGGAAGTTCAAGAAAAACCGGAACCCGGAAAATCAGATTCAAAATTAAATGAAGAGTTTGTGATTACCGATGAAATGAAAGAGCAGTTTTTACAGGAATCTGAAGATCTTCTGGATAAAGTTGAAAACTATTCTCTCAACCTGGAAAACAATTTAGCGGATACGGAATCATTGCAGGGAATGCTCCGCGCCATTCACAGTTTGAAGGGAAATGCCGCCTTTTTTGGATACAACGAAATTGAACGGTTAAGCCATGTTACCGAAACATTGCTGGAAAGCGTAAAACATAAACATCGAGAACTGGATGCGGAAGTTATTAATTCGGTTTTACAAATAAAAGATGTTATTAAGTCGGGGCTTTCAAGCATCGTCGCCAAAGGCAGTTGTCATATTCATGGGTGCAGCCAAATCATAGAACTTATACTTGACATGATTCCAAGAAAATATCTGGAAGAAAATGAGCCCCAATTTTTGAAACCCAAAGTAAATTCGATTTCCGTGCCTTCTGCTGTGGAAAAAGAAATTCGAGAAGAAGTTCAAAATGAAATTGCAGGCAACAGGGCTGTGGGGGAAATTCAGGATGGAAAAATAATTCTATGCGTGGATGACGAACTCACCCAATTGGAATTACTAAAAAAGATGCTCCAAAAGGAAAACTACAATTGTTTGTCAGCGGTGAGCGGAGAAGATGCTTTACAAGTTATTCAAACCAAAAAGGTGGATTTGTGCTGCTTAGATGTGAAAATGCCTGGAATGAACGGGGTGGAATTGTGCAGGGAAATAAATAATCGATTCCCTAATATTCCGGTTTTAGTAATAACCGGGGATGGCAACAATGAATTGGTTTCACAATTTTTGAACCTGGATATAGTTGGTTTCTTAAAAAAACCGCTTGTAAAAGAAGAGTTGCTGGTAAAAATAGAATCTGGTTTGGCAAAGGCAGTTAAAAAGGGAATGAGAACATCAGCCTCCGAAATTATGACTGAAGGAGGAGTCAGGGCCAACCAGACTAAAAATTTCATCCGAGTGGATATGACCAAACTGGATAAACTAATGGATTTGGTGGGAGAACTCATAATTGCCGAAGAAATGTTAGTCAAAAACCCTGATATTGAAGAAATCGAAAGAGAGAATTTTGACAGAGCTGCAGAACACCTTCATCGCATTTCCAATGAAATTCAAGATATTTCCATGAGCGTGCGCTTGGTTCCAATCCAGCCTTTGTTTAGAAAAATGATGCGTCTTGTGCACGATCTATCCACTAGATTTAAGAAAAAAATCCAACTTGAGGTGGAGGGCGAAGATACGGAAATAGATAAAATAGTTTTGGATACCATCTCAGATCCTTTAATCCATCTTATACGGAACAGTGCGGATCATGGTTTGGAAAGTGGGGAAGAAAGAAAAGAAGCGGGCAAAAAGGAAGCGGGTACCATTACTTTAAAAGCCATTCAAAAGACCAATGAAATTTGGGTTGTGGTGGGAGATGATGGGAAGGGCCTTAACCGGGACAGAATATTAAAAAAAGGCATTGAAAACGGGTTGGTCGAGGGCGATGGCTCGAATCTAAGCGATAACGAAATTTATCAATTGATATTTTCTCCTGGCTTTTCTACTGCTAGTCAAATTACCGATGTTTCTGGTCGTGGCGTGGGAATGGATGTGGTTAAAAAAAATCTGGAGAAGGTAAAAGGGAAAATTGACATACAATCCACCCAGAGCAAAGGCGCTAAATTTATTATCCGCATACCCCTTAGCTTATCTGTTATTGAAGGGATGCTGGTTCGAGTGGGAAACGTTAATTACACCTTTCCAATTGTCAGTATTTCCGAATCTTTAAGAGTCAACAAAAAGAATATGGTAAATACCCCGGGGAACCAAGTACATTTAAAATTAAGAGATAAAATATTTCCAATTTATAAACTACGAGATATTTATAACATAAAAAATGCCATTGAAAATATTGAGGATGGCACGGTGTTGGTTTTGAAAGTAAACGGTAAAACCTTCGGGATTTTAGTGGATGAAGTTCTATATCAAATTGAAACGGTAGTAAAACCACTTTCAAAATATCTGGGAAAAGTAAATGGAATTTCAGGATGTAACATATTAGGTGGAGGCGAAATCAGTCTAATAATAGATCCCGAAAGTCTGGCAGATGTCAATCAAGATAAAAGCGTTGAATTTTTAAAAAACTATGATGGTTCTAATAAGTCAAACATCTAAAAAAACAAAAAGAAAGAAACAAAAGTTTCGCCCAAAAATCTGATGAATATAAAAGTAATTCAATAATTAATATGGTAGAATTTTTTCAAATCAATTCACATTAAACCTGAGGCCTCAATGAATTCGACAAACACAACCGAAAAAATGGATCAAGAATATCTTGAAGATGAGGACACCCTTAAAGACAAATATCTAACATTTCACATAGGAAATGAAGATTTTGGAATTGAAATTAGACATGTTATTGAGATTATCGGTATTCAAAAAATAACAGAGGTGCCTGATTCACCTCCTCATGTTAAGGGGGTAATAAATTTGCGTGGTAAGGTAGTTCCAATAACAGATGTGCGTCTTAGATTTGGTATGCCCGAAAAGGAGTACGATGAACGAACATGCGTAATTGTTGTAAATATTGATGAAAGTTCTGTGGGTTTGGTTGTGGATACTGTATCAGATGTTGCTACCATACCCCAAGAAGATATCGAATCTGGAATTGGAAGCCGAAAAGAACAAGAGACATACATCCAGGGACTTGGAAAGATTGGGGACGAAATTAAAATATTGTTAGATATTCAAAAATTTTTATTTGAAGATTTAGAAATTAAAAAACAAAAAGAAGAGATTAGTGAATAATTGAGTGCATAAATGAAACCCGGAGAGAAAAACTTCAAATCTTTATTATCAGAAGTTATGAACCAAGGTAACTCTAAAGAAAAAAATCAAGGCATTCAATTAGATGATTTGTTGATTGACTTAAAAATAACTGAAGAAATATTTGCAAACTTTGTAGGGGAATTATTAAAAAAATTATCCATACTTGTTCCAAGTATACAAACATCCGTTTTAAATTATGAAAAAAAGGAATTGTATGAGCAAATTTATACCAAATTGAACTTTTTGGTTTTAAATGTTAATAAACCAAAAAAAATTAATCCCGAAATTCAAAATCTAAAAAAACTATTTCTGGCAAATAATATTGATTTTACCCAAACTGACGAAATAGAAAAATTATTTATACAGTGTTTAAAAGCACATTATAGTGAGTACTGGAACTCCAATACGGAAACATATTGGAGATCTTCTTTGAGAAAAATATTAAGCAAGGTTTCAAAACAAAAAAAGGCAAATCCAATTTATTCCAAACATCAAAAATCGGAGAAAAAAATGAACACAAATGAATCAAATTCTAAGGAGCTTCAGGCTATTATTGAAGCGATCCATAAAGTGCAGGCAATAATTGAGTTTAATATGGATGGCACAATTATAACGGCCAATAATAATTTTTTAAACTTGGTTGGATATACTTTGGATGAAATAAAAGGACGTCATCATCAAATATTTGTTGATAAGAAATTTGCCAGCTCACCAGAATATTCCCAGTTTTGGGAAAGACTGAATAACGGGCAACATCAAGCTGCCGAGTATAAACGGATTGGAAAAGGGGGAAAAGAAGTTTGGATTCAGGCCTCTTATAATCCAATATTAGATGAAAATAAAAAACCGTATAAGGTAGTAAAATTTGCTACAGATGTTACAGATTCAAAATTGCAAAGTGCGGATGCTCAAGGACAAATAAATGCGATTAGTTCTTCTCAAGCTGTTATTGAATTTGATTTAAACGGAAACGTTTTAAATGCCAACGATAATTTTTTAAATGTAATGGACTATAGTCTTAAAGAAATCGTAGGAAAACATCACAGGATGTTTGTGGAAACAAAATTTGCTAACTCATCTGAATATTCTCAATTTTGGACTAAATTAAATAATGGAGAATATCAGGCTGGTGAATTTAAACGTCTTGGGAAAAGTGGCAAAGAAGTTTGGATACAGGCATCCTATAATCCAATTTTAAATTTAAACGGTGAGCCATTTAAAGTGGTAAAATATGCCACTGATGTTACTGATTCGAAATTAAAAAATGCGGATTTTGAAGGACAGCTCAACGCAGTTAGCAAAGCCCAGGCGGTAATTGAATTTAATATGGATGGCACAATTATAACTGCAAATGATAACTTTTTACATACAGTAGGCTATACTCTTCCAGAAATTCAGGGCAAGCACCATCGTATATTTGTGGAAGAATCCTTTTCGAAATCAGAAGAGTATCGTCAGTTTTGGGAAAAGTTAAACCGGGGAGAGTTTGAAGCTGCCGAGTATAAAAGAATTGGAAAAGGAGGGAAAAGTGTCTGGATTCAAGCTTCTTACAATCCAATTTTTGATTTAAATGGAAAACCCTTTAAGGTTGTGAAATATGCCACCGACGTTACTGAGACAACTTTGCAAAAAGAAGCCTACCGGATTGAAGTAGAAAAATTAACAAAAGCAGCTAATAACGGTGATTTATCTGTAAGAGGTGATTTAAGCCTTATGGGTGGTATTTATAAACCCATGTTAGAAGGTCTCAACAATGTTATGGATGCTATAATTGCCCCAATCGCTGAATTAAAAAATCAATTAGCTATGGTAGCAAAAGGTGATTTAACTGCATATGTAACTGGCAATTATACAGGTGACCATGCTGACCTTAAAAATGCATTAAACGAAACCCTGGATTCGTTAAACGAAGTTTTAAACCAGGTGAAATCCGGGTCCAATCAAATTGCCCAGGGTTCAAATGAAGTGGCTTCAAATGCTCAGTCGCTTTCGCAAGGGGCCACGGAACAAGCCTCTTCTCTGGAAGAAATTACGGCTTCCATGACTGAACTTTCGGGGCAAACCAAGCAAAATGCGGAAAACGCTCAGATGGCAAACCAACTTGCCACACAAGCCAGGTCAAATGCGGAAGGTGGAAATCAACAAATGCAGAATATGGTTAACGCTATGTCTGATATTAGTGAATCTTCAAAAAACATTTCGAAAATAATTAAGGTCATTGATGAAATTGCCTTCCAAACAAATTTGCTAGCCTTGAATGCCGCTGTGGAAGCAGCTCGGGCCGGAGTACATGGAAAAGGCTTTGCCGTTGTAGCTGAAGAAGTCCGGAATTTAGCTGCGCGTTCCGCAAAAGCTGCAAAAGAAACTACGGATTTAATTGAAAACTCTAAAGACAAAGTAAATTCTGGAACTGAAATCGCAAACCAGACTAGTACCGCCTTACAGGAAATTGTTGGCAGCATTGGAAAAGTTTCTGATTTGGTAGGAGAAATAGCTGCGGCAAGTAACGAGCAATCTCAGGGTATCAATCAAGTGAATCAAGGGTTGTCTCAACTGGATTCGGTAACCCAGCAGAACACAGCTTCTGCGGAAGAAAGCGCAGCTGCTGCCGAAGAGTTGAATGCGCAAACTTTAAAACTTCAAGAGATGTTGAAGAAATTCACCTTAAAGGAAATTGAAGCCGCTGCTTCAATGTCGAATTTATCTCCAGAAATGTTGCAGGCTTTCCAGGAGTTTATGAAGCATCATAATGGAGGTTCTGCTTTAGCAGCTCCACAGCAAAATGCATATAGTGGGGTTTCCAATGGAAAAAGTTCAGGCCAAAAAATAAATCCTAATGAAATTATCAACTTGGACGATTCGGATTTTGGGAAATATTAATTAGCGGGATTTATAAATGGCTACACTTGTTGCCGGAATCGGAGATTTGGTAGCTTCCAAAAGCCAATCCGATGAGTTAAAAACATTTGCCTTGGGATCTTGTGTGGCGGTTATCGTGCGGGATCCCACAAGCTTTATTACAGGCCTATTGCATATAGCCCTGCCTGATAACGCGGTAAATCTCGACAAAGCGGCCTTAACTCCGGCTTATTTTGCCAATACCGGTATCCCTTTACTTTTCAATAAAATGAAGGAATTGGGTTTGAACCGCATGGGCAACCATCTTATGATCAAGTTGGCAGGTGGGGCCAATATTAGCGATGAAAATAATGTTTTTAATATAGGCAAACGCAATATACTGGCTGTTAAAAAAATACTGTGGCAAATGGGGATGGGGCCCGTAGCTGAAGATTTAGGAGGAAACATTAGTCGCACAGTGACTGTAAATGTAAATACTGGCAAAATAGTAGTGACATCCTCAAAAAGGGAGCCATTGGAGTTGTAATGGCGGATTTAATTTCAAATATTTTTAAAAAAGTGGACGAGACCCCTCTTCCGTCTACTACGGCATTAAAAATACTGCAGCTTTTTAATGATCCTAACCATAACATAAAAGATATGTATGAAATCGTAAATTGCGATCCCGTTTTATCGGCTGAATGTTTAAAATTAGTCAACTCAGTTTCTTTTGGGTTGAACCATCAAATCTCCTCTGTGGATCGGGCAACCCAATACATAGGCCTATTGGGACTTTTACAAATTTCTATGAAGCACTCTAATGGGCCGTTTTTAAACCAGGCATTACCCGGCTATGAACTGATTCCTGGAGCCTTGTGGAAAGAATCTTTATTTGGAGCATGTATTGCCAAGAAAATTTCTCCTCATATGGATAAAAATATGGATGCTAACATGGCTTTTACCGGGGCGTTATTCCGTGATTTGGGTAAATGGATTATCGGAGTCTTTCTTGATGAAAAATTGGAAAAAGCCAAACAAATATTGTCCGATGGCAAATCCCATAACTTTTTGGAAGTGGAGCAAAATTGCCTTGGTACGAACCACTGTGAAGTAGGGGGGGGATTGGCCAGTAAGTGGAAGCTTCCGGAAATTTTTAAGGAATGCGTTGTTTATCACCATCAACCTGAAAAATATAGTGGAAAAAATCCGGAAATTGTCTGGTGCGTCCATTTTGCAGATGCATTATGCCGCATGCAAATGCCAGAAGAATTAGATGGGTTGGAATACCCGTTTCAAAGTGAAAAATTAAAAGAGTACATAACTGAAAGTAGCCTTTTAGAACAAATTTTATTTGAATCTAAATTAGAATTCGATTCTCTAGAAGCAAAATTTAAGAACTAGCCACATGAATCAACCTTTGAAATTAATACCTCAAATCGCCCTTTCTCAGAATGAATTCGATTTGTTTCAAAAATATATTTACACGCATTTTGGAATTAACCTAACGGAAAAAAAGAAGTCATTAGTCATAAACAGGCTACAAAAAACCATTAGAAGCAATGATTTTAAAAGTTTTGAGGAGTACTATAAATTTTTGACAAATTCCAAAAATTCTGATCACATCAGCGAGCTTATTGATAACATAAGCACAAATCACACTTTTTTTAACAGGGAAGCTGAGCACTTTTCAATATTAAAAGACAACGTGCTTCCAGATGTGGTTTCCAGGATTAAAAAATCAAAAAATCCTTATGAAATAAGAATGTGGTGCGCTGCAGCTTCATCAGGGGAAGAGCCTTATACCCTGGCTATGGTTCTTCGCGATTATTTCGGAGATGCATACAAACTTTGGGATGGCGGAGTTCTGGCTACTGATATTTCGGATAGGGCATTAAACAAAGCCAGAATGGGTATTTATCCTAAGGAAGCCGTAGAAAAATTACCCCTGCAAATTCGAGGAAAGTTTTTCAAGAACCTGCAAAATGGTCAAATGCAAGTGGACGATGTGATAAAAAAAGATGTGGTTTACAGGCGTTTTAATTTACTCAACCCATTTCCTTTTAAAAAGCCTTTCCATATCATTTTTATTCGCAATGTAATGATTTACTTTGATGAAACAACCAAGCGAAATTTGCTAAACAAGATTTATCAATACATGTACCCTGGAGGATACTTATTTGTGGGGCATGCGGAAAGTTTAACAAGCCTAAAAACGCCCTTTAAATATGTTCGTCCTGCCATCTATCAAAAAAGCGAGTTTTAATTGGAAAAAACAAAAGTATTGGTGGTTGACGATTCCGCATTAGTTCGGGGGATATTAAAGGAAGGGCTAAGCAAAGATCCTGAAATAGAAGTGGTCGCCACTGCCCAGGATGCCTTTATTGCCCGGGATAAAATTCTTCAATTCCGGCCTGATGTGATGACATTAGATGTGGAAATGCCAAGAATGGACGGAGTTGAGTTTTTAAGAAAGTTAATGCCCCAATGGCCTATTCCAACCATTGTGGTAAGCTCCCTTACTGGGAAAGGAAAACAAATTTCCCTGGAAGCTTTGGAAGCCGGAGCTGTGGAAATTGTAACAAAACCCGCCTCAGATATTGGCCGAAGCCTTCCGGACATGCTAGGTGAGCTCATTAACATGGTTAAGTTGGCTCGCCACGCAAACATAAAAGTTAAGCGGCCTAAGCCAGCTATAGCCAAACATGGAGTACAAAAAGTATCTACGCGAGTATTGGCAGAATCCACGGACAAAGTAATTGCCATTGGCGCTTCCACAGGAGGGACAGAGGCATTAAAAGAAGTTTTGCGAAGTTTTAATGTTGATACTCCGGGGATTGTGGTTGTCCAGCATATGCCTCCAGGATTTACTAAGCAATTCGCAGACACTTTAAATAAAATTTGCGACATGGAAGTTATGGAGGCCAAATCAGGGGATAGAATTTTGCACGGGAGAGTTTTAATTGCTCCTGGTGGATATCAAATGAAGGTGAAAAGATCTGGAGGCATTTACGAGGTTATTTGTAAAGGCACGGAAAAGGTGTCTGGCCATTGTCCTTCAGTGGATGTTCTGTTTCAGTCTGTGGCTGAGCATGTGGGAGCCAATGCGGTGGGATGCATTTTAACAGGAATGGGAAAAGATGGGGCAGAAGGGATGAAAGCCATGTTTGATAAAGGCGCGAAAAATATAGCGCAAAACGAGGAAAGCTGTGTGGTTTATGGAATGCCCAAAGCCGCCGTGGAAAATAATGCCGTACATAACATTTTACCATTAAATGAAATTTCAAACCAAATTATTCAATTTATTAATTCAAAAAAAATAATATAAGCTGGGAAAATTATGAAAGATATTTTAATTGCCGATGATTCTGCCACAGCCAGAATGATAGTTAAACGATGTTTACAGATAATTGGGTTCCAGGAAGCTAACTTTATTGAATTTGATAATGGGAAATCTGTTGTGGATTACTTGCAGGAAAATTCCGTACAATTGGTGGTTTCGGATTTAAATATGCCAACTATGGATGGATTGGAAATGTTAAAAAATTTAAAAGAAAAAAACAGTGGCCAAACACCTATCGTATTTGTGACCAGCGCCCGAAACCAGGAAAATAAAAAAGAGTTATTAGACAATGGCGCTTATGCTGTAATAAAAAAACCTGTGGCTCCGGCTGAACTCAGACAAGAACTCCAGGATTTAATTTAAGCTATGGAGGCATAAATTATGGAAGCGAATTTAACAAATAATGCCATTCAAAAAGCAGTAACAACTTGTCTTGAAGGGATGGTTTTTTCCGAAGCCAGCCTCATACCATCTTCTTCAGAAGAAAATTTTATTCCATGGGAAACAATTGAGTTTAAGGCAGCGGAAATTAATATGGAAATGGTTGGAAAACTTATTTTGGCGCTTCCCAATAATTTTGCTGAGGAACTGGTTCAAACTGTGTCAGGTCCTGAAGTTGGAGAGATAAATTCAAACATGGTTTTAGATATTGTTGCGGAACTTCTAAATAATATTGCAGGAATTTTTGTTGAAAATTGTTATTCCGAAGGGAAAACCAGCTTAAGCATCCCAAAAATTATTAATAAAATTCCTGAGACGGATAATGTTACTAATTCTTACAATTTTAAAATTGATGAAAATAAGTTCAGCTTAATATTTGAACCCATTACATCTAATTAACACATTTTAAAAGCTTTGCCACAGGTTTCCAGAAAAATAAAATTGACCCAATTAATGGGGACAATGGCATTATCTAAAGTCATTAAATCTCCAAGATTAAAAGAAAAATTAAATAGTTATATCGAAACTAAACTTTTTGGGCTTAATGGAATCCCTCAAAAAATTGGCCAAATTAAATCCATGTCCAGTAATGTGGATAAAAAAAACGGCTTTGTTAAAAAGTCCACCGCATCTGGATCTCCAATTAAATTAGAAGAGATAACAGTATACCTGCAGAAAAAACATGCCAAACTTTGGGGATGTATGGAAAATTTGAGCCCAGCTTTAAAATCGGCTTCGCTGGCGCAGGTCCATAAAGCCTACATTCCCAGTTTGCACAGTACATGTGCAATAAAAATACAGTATCCCGAAGTAAATGAAATGCTTCGGGTAGACGGCAATATGATGAATTTAATCACATCATCATTAAAGACTTTTAGCAAAGGGTTTAATACAGACGAGTATGCCAGGTCTATTAGCAATGAGCTTAAAGAAGAGTTGGATTACAATTTAGAAATTGAGAAACAAAAACAAGCCTTTCATCTTTTTAGGGATCAACCGCAAATTATCATACCCAAACCCCATCCAGAATTATCTAACTCCCAAGTAATCATAATGGATTGGGAGGAATCTATGCCAGTTTTAGACTTTATAGCAATTGCCAACGCGGATGACAAAAAAGAATTGGGTAAGTTGTTTATAACTTTTTATTTGAAGGCTTTATTTGAAGGCGGACTTATTTTTTCTGATCCTTTTCCTGGGAATTTTGGTTGCCGAAAAAATGAACAAGGCGAATTGGAACTTGTTGTTTACGATTATGGTTCAGCGATTAAACTTGATGAGGAAAAAAAAATAAATTTTTATATGTTATTTTACTCAATAAAAAACTCATTGCCCTATACAAAAGCCATATTAGTTAACCTCGGATTTAAAGCTGAGCTGTTAGATAGGATTGACGCTAAACTCCAGGTTTTTATGGAAATGCTGTTAGAGCCATTTTTAAGCGAAGGCCAATATGATCTTTCTCATTGGAATAGAAAAGAAAGGGCCGAACAAATATTAGGCGAGAAAAGATGGAGTTTTATGTTAGCGGCTCCTTCCGATCTTATGTTTGTTATGCGCTGTTTTCAGGGGTTGATATATTATAACCAACTGCTAACTGGAAAAATATTTTGCTGGAATCATTTGTCACATTATCTTCAAAACAAACAAGATAAAATAATGGCCGCACTATCATTTCTTTCGAAAGACATTTATAACCAGAAAATATCGGGTTATTTAAATGTGGAAGTATTTGAAGGTCCAAGGTTAAAAGTGAAATTGGAGCTACCCAGGCAATCTTTGGAACACATTGAAGATTATATTTCCAAGGAAGTATTAGAAATTTTAGACGAGAATAAGGTGGATTTGGAAAGCATTAAAGCTATGGCCCGCAATACAGGCTATGTTCCTCAGGCCCTATTCTCAGCCCAAAAAGGCAATAGTAGGTATAGCGTATATTTGCTGTGATTTAGTCAGTTTTTTTATTGGTGGCTGAGCCGCCCTTCATCATAATTTCTTTTTTTCGTTGTTTATTCTCTATGGCAATTTCCAGCGCTTTTTTTAACTCGTCAATGGTAAATGGTTTCCGTAAAAATTCACAAGCACCATGCTCAATTGAGTTGAATGTTTTAAGAGGAGAGGAGTGGGCGGTTAGCATAACCACTTCCACAAAGGGATAAGCCTTTTTGGCCTCCCGCAAAAATTCGAGGCCGTTCAAATTAGGCATCATTATATCGCTAAAGACCACATCAATTTCGGCTTCTTTTAGCTTAATTAGTCCGGCAAATCCATCTTCTGCCTCAAAAATTTGGTGGCCTGCTTTTTTAAAGACGGTGCCTATAACTTTGCGCATATTGGCATCGTCTTCCACTACTAAAATATTGAGGTTTTCCATAGAGCCATTATACCACAAATCCTGTATTTGGGCCATTATAATGCTTCGTTTCAGTCAAATTTTCGGAAGGGAAATAGGGAAAAACTAATTGAATAATGATAAAATTTTAAGAAATTAAGCCTAGCCAAGCATGATAAGAAAGCCACAATTAAAGAAATTGCTGATAATTGACGACGACCCAACTTTGCAACTGTTGTTTGAAAAAATGTTAGAAAATGAAGATTTGGAAATTAGATACTGCACAAGTGGGGTAGAAGCCTTTCCTATTTTACAGAAAGAGGCAATGGATTGCGTTATTTCAGATATTAAAATGCCTATAATGGATGGCTTTCAATTTTTAAGAAATTTAAAATCCCGGGACATTTTTATTGAAGTTATATTAATGACCTCCAACCCCACAGAAGAAAATAAATGTTTGGCAGTGGAATTTGGCGCCTGCGACTTTCTAATAAAACCAATAAGCAAAAAAAACTTAAAAGAATCTTTGAGTCTTGCCGAACAGGCGCGAAAACAAAAAATCAAAATAATGGAAAAGGGAATCTACAGTTCCTAACATAATTCATGGAAGAAGAAATCAAAGATTTTATTAATGAGTCCCAGGACTACATTGAAGTCATGGAGCCAAAATTAATAAACCTCTTGTCTATGGATAATGGAGAGGAAAAAACAGAGCTCATTAATATGAGCTTTAGAAACTTCCACAGTATAAAAGGGGTTGCCGGCTTTTTGGGCTTTACTGTCATACAGGATTTAACCCATAAAATCGAAGATTTATTAAATCAGGTTCGCAATAATAAACTTGATATTGATACTAACATATTGGATGTTATTTTAAAATCCATAGATTTGTTAAAAGAAATTATTGCTCAATTGGCTGAAACCGGCAAAGATGTTGATTTTAAAGAGAAAAAAGATTCCTTGCTTGAAATATTATCCGTGCATTTAAATGGAAGCGGCCAAAAAGTTCAAAAGCCTGATAACCAAGAAAAACATAAAGAAAATGATATTAGTTTTGAGCAAATTTTTGATTGCTTTTTAAGTTCAGAAATGCTTTCTGAATACAAAATTTCCATGAATAACAGTATTGATGATATTTCCCATTATTTGGTCGAGTATATCAAAAATAGGAACAGCCACGATGTTTTAAAAAAAATTATTAATAGCTTAAATAAAATCCGCTACAATGGACTGTTTTTTGGCCAATGTGAATTAGTGGATATTGCAATTTATTTTGAAAAACTACTGCTATGGTCTTTGGAAAAATTTAAAGTTATCCATTCAAAAAAACTCACTTTGTTAATGGAGTCCATTGAATGGATGAAATATTATAACAATGGTGGGATTCCTGTCGACAAGAATTATTTTGATTTGAAGGATAAGTTTAATGATGTGCTCAGCCAACAAATAGGAGAAATGGAGTCAGTGGCCGAGCCATACAATACGGCTGAACTCGCAAAAATTGCAAAAATAAGCAATGCTGAAAAATTAAATATGGATGTTCAGCAATCCAAACCAAAAACAACAGAACAAAAAGTAATACCTCAGGATATTAGAGTTGATTTGGATAAATTAGATAAGCTAGTTGGGCTTATTGAAACTCTGAATTTAACTTTAAGCAGTGTACTTAAAAACACCGAAATGCTTGAAAATCTCGAAGATAACACTAACAAAAATTTAATGCACGCCAAAATCACCTCAGACAATTTGCAAGATGTCGCCATGTCTATTCGAATGGTACCTGTATCGAATGTATTTAATAAAATGTTTAGGTTAGTTCATGATACATCCAAAAAATTAAATAAAAAGGTTAAATTAGAAGTGGTTGGAGAAAATACGGAAGTCGATAGAAACCTGCTTCATAAAATAGCCGACCCTCTGGTTCATTTAATTCGAAATTCTATGGACCATGGAATAGAATCCCCAGAAGAACGCAAAAAGTTAGGTAAGGAGGAAGAAGGTACGGTTATTCTTAAGGCTTATCACAGTGGGGGAGATGTTATCCTGGAAGTTAACGATGACGGGGCAGGATTAAATTCCCAAAAAATTCTGAATAAAGCGTTGGAACGCGGTTTGATTGAGGAAGGCCAGCATTTAACTGAGGATGAAATCCACCAATTAGTTCTCCAACCGGGTTTTTCTACGGCGGAAAAAGTGACCAACATTTCGGGTAGGGGAGTCGGAATGGATGTATGTGTCAAACAAATCCAGAAGCTAAATGGAAAACTGCAAATAAGCAGCACAATTGGAAAAGGAACTTCCTTTAAAATCCAACTGCCTGTGGAAAGTACCCTTGTGGAAGGAGTGTTGGTAAGAGTGGGCTCTATGACATATACCATACGTACTTCTTTTGTGCAGGAAATTTTGCACTGCAAATCCAATCAATTGGTGGTAACGCCCACGGGCGAACATTTTATTAAAGTACGCTCCGAGCTATACAAGATTATGCATTTGGCAGAATTGTTCAAGAAGAAATCTATTAAATTGGATTTGGAAAATTCAATTGTAATACTGGTGGAGCAGGATAAACAAATATATGGCTTAGTGGTAGATGAGATTTTGGGAAAAACACAGGGAGTGGTTAAACCTTTGCCCAAAATTTTTAAGGGAATAAATGGCGTGGCCGGATGTTCCTTAACGGGCACCGAATCTCACCAGGTAAGCTGGATTGTAGATGTAAATGCTTTGACCCAAAATTAGGGCCTAAACTGCCAAATTGACATAAACAAATGATTCAATTTCCATTTAATCTATGATAAAATGGAAATTATTCGTTTTAACAAATAGGCTGGATATGTCACTATTTGAATGGAAAGCTATTTTTCAATTGAATGTCCCTGATTGGACAACCATCACAAAAAATTAATTGCCTTAATGAACGATTTTTATTCCAAATTTTTGGCAAAGGATACACAAGGCAGTATTAGCGCTCTGGGCGATTTGGCTGATTTTACGGTTTTTCATTTTAAGGCTGAAGAAGACATGATGCTTAAAATGAATTATGGGGATTTGGGCAACCATCAGGAGCATCACAAAAAGCTGCTAAAATTAGTCACCATGCTAATTGACCAGTATAAAAAGAATCCCAATGAAGCTAATGGAGAAGAGTTGGCACAGTTTCTGAAGAAATGGCTTTCGGGGCACATCCTTGGGATAGATAAAAAATACGCTAGCTAAATTAGATAGCCGGTAATAAAACAAATAGGGCTATAACTCAACATTATTTTGAGCTGCTTTTAAAGCATATTATTATTCGCATAAGATATATTATGTAAACTTAAATATGTTGAATCAGCCCCATTTTGGGTATTTTATTCTTCTTCTTCGTCCTTGGCCGCTTCTTTATCCCATACAATGGGCGAATCTGTAACGCGACTAATTCGGCATAAATGGGAAATGGTCCTGTCCAGATGGCTGACGTAATCTGCCAAGGTGATTCCTTCCTGGTAATCGTATAGGCCCTTGGAGGTGCCTTTAAAAATCTCGGTTCGAATATTGTGACGTAGGCTGCGGGCCTTTTCTCTGTAGGCTGAAATATCTTCTTTGCTGTAGCCCTCAAAACCGTTAAAAGCTATGGTGGATACCTCGCGCAGAATTTGCTCATATTCCTTGCGGGAGTTTTCCAGGCCAGTGCTGCCAGCTTTCATAAAAGGACGCAATTTTACGGCTTGGTTAAAATATCCCGAAGCCATTTTCAAATTGTCTGCAATGGTGATGAGAGTTAAAAATTGTTGTCTGTCCTGTTCCGATAAATCCTCTGGATTGAGAGATTCTAAATAGTTCACGTATTGCTGAGTTAATTTCTCAATATTTTTGCGGCGCATTTTGGTTTGAACCACTAGGCTAACTATGCCTTCTTTTGAGGGTAATTTTTTGAGGCCATTTTCTATTAGCTGTTGTATGAGGTGCTTAATATGCTGTAGCTCTTTGGTAGAGGCTTCCATAGCCAAATTGGGTGTTTTTATTAAACCAGGGTCAAGGTATTGATCTAACCTTGAAGCTTTTTCGGCATCGGCATATAACCTTCGCAATCTTTTCTCGATGGGCTTTAAAAAGGGAGTTAATACTACAATTCCGATAAAATTATAGATAGTATGAAATAAGGTCACTTGCGAGGAAACGCTGTTAAGTCCCATAAAATCTGTAAGATATACTAATTGATGTACTATGGGGTTGAAAAATATTATCGATATTACCCCCACTGCTACATTAAAAAAAATGTTACCCACAGCAACTCTTTTAGCCTGAAAACCAGTGCCAAGGCTTCCCAAAAATATGGTTAGGGTTATCCCGATATTGGCCCCAATGGTTAGAGCCATCCCCTCCTCCCCACTTAAGGCGTTTGTCATGGTGGCAGTAATAACAATGGCTACTGATGCTATACTGCTTTGCAAGAGAAGGGTTAACCCTATTCCAATTAGGACCAGCAATACTCTGCCAGTAAAAATTTCCGGGGCAA
Organism: Fibrobacteria bacterium; assembly: GCA_050294405.1. Classification (GTDB taxonomy): domain Bacteria; phylum Fibrobacterota; class Fibrobacteria; order UBA11236; family JADFYW01; genus JBNKOC01. The sequence continues at coordinate 25,975 of JBNKOC010000037.1, forward strand.
AATGAAACTGGCTAATAAATTGGGAGAAGCCTTCAAAACCTTCTTTTAAATAACTGAGTCCCAAAAAAAACAGGCCAAAGCCTAACACGGGAGTTCCCAATGCTTTAAAATATTTAGGGGAAACTCTAAGTAAAGCTCCGATTCCAACAAATGGCAAGGCCAATGTACTGAAGCTTACATTAATATTTAAAAGATTTACAAGCCAGGATGAGCAGGCCGTACCAAGGTTTGCTCCAAACACCAAGGCCATGGTTTGAATCAGACTTATTAACTCGGCGCTTAGAAAACCCATAAATACAAATATGGTGGCTGTGGAACTTTGCACCATAAAGGTGAAGAGAGTTCCTGCAATTACAGAAGATAGGGAGTTTCCTGTAAGCTTTTTAAGAAGCTTGGAAAATAAAGGCCCCTTTAAATCGCGAATACCCTGGGTAAGTGTGGAAACCCCAAATAGAAATAGTCCCAACCCCCCTATTATTTGCGACCATTGAGCTAAATTCACATTTTAATATTACTACTTTTTAAGGTTAAAACCTACAGTGTTGTTAAGCTAATTTTGACTCAAATTAGGAGCAAATAAATGAATCACAAACATTTGATTTTTATGACTTTGGCGTTTTTTTTATCGGGCTTATTGTTGCTATCCTGCGGGATAACAGATTCTTCAAGGGAGCCTGGCCTTTATTACCTAGGAGACAATCCCTTGGTTATGTCGGTTGGAGATACTCTTAGTAATTTAAAATTTGAAAAAGTGATTGTGACAGATGCTCGGGGTAAAAAAGAAACACTGGAAAACTACACAAAAATTCGTTTTGAAAGTTCCGATTCATCTCTGGTGGATTGCCTGGGAAATAAAATTATTGGAGTAAAAAAAACAACAAGTTCGATAACCATTACAGCTACAGAAACCGTTGATAATATGTATTCAGCAAATTTTAAAGTGGAAGTAAAATAGCCAACTTATTTTTGATAAAGATGAACATCGCGCTGAGGAAAGGGAATACTGATATTTTCTGAATCAAAACGCTTTTTAATGGTTTCCATCAAGCTAAAATAAACATCCCAATATTGGCTGGTGGATACCCAAGGCCGAACGGCAAAATTAATACTGCTGTCAGCCATTTCCAGCAAACCTACCATAGGAGCGGGATCCTTTAAAACTCGGTCGTCGGCAACCACGATTTCCATTAAAATACTTTTTACTTTGTCGATATCATCGCTGTAGCTAACTCCAATTTTTAAATCCATCCTTCTTTTATCTTCTGCTGTGAAGTTGGTAATATTATCTGTTGTTAACTTGTTATTGGGAACAATAATTCGTTTGTTGTCGGGGGAGTTTAAAACTGTAGTAAAAACGCCTATTTCCCGTACAATCCCTGTAATGCCTCCCCCATCAATAAAATCACCTACCTTAAAAGGTTTAAATATTAGCATAAGGACTCCGGCGGCAAAATTGGCAAGAGAACCCTGAAGAGCCAAACCTACCGCAAGGCCTGCAGCACCTAAAACCGCTACCATTGAAGCTGTTTGCACTCCCAATCTGCCCAGGGCGGCAATAATGACAAACGTCATGAGACCGGTATAACTGACGCTGCAAATAAAACCGATTAATGTGGGGTCAAGTTTCCCACTTCGACTGAGTCCTTTACTCAACAGCTTTTTCACATTGACAGATACAACCCAACCTGCGACTAAAATCAAAATGGAAAGTGCCAAATTAACCGCGTAGGCTTGAATAATTGGCATCATTTTCTGTGAGAGGCTAATTATTTCTTTGCTATCCATGGAGTTTGCTCCTCTTTTAAAGAATTAACATACAACATTTTTTAAACTTTTTTCCGCTTCCACATGGACAGGGTTCATTTCTGCCTGTCTCTGAAGCCTTGTGGACAAAGGTGCTCCCTTTGACCGTTCCATCTTCCCGTACCTTTTTACTCCAATTACTTGCCAGTAATTCCATATCCTTCTGCCAGGCTGAAGCACCGGGTAATTTTCCACTGCTATCCAGATATTCAAAATATTGAATTAAAAGGGCAGGCATATTCCGCTTTACTTCTGGCTCTAATTGGAGATTTCCCATTTTTTGCAAAGCCCTATCCAGAGATTGGATACTCATGTCATCGGAAACCAGAGAAAAAAAATGGGACAAAATCTGAGGAGCTGCCTCTTTCAAACTTTCGGGATTTAAAAACAAATAATGTTCACTGGAACAATATTCGTCTATGTAATTGTCAGGCTGATTAAAATTCATAGAAAAAGGCCAGGGTACATCCCTAGCCTAAAAGTTACTAAATAATTTTTAATAATTGAATCTATCAGTTTTTGGAACTGTCGGAGGATGTTTCCATGGCCGAAGCAGTATCCGGTTCAAAAATGTCCTTAAACTGTTTCTCAAAAACACTTAAGCGCCATTTAGCCAGTTTGACCACTTCTTCCCTATTTGGATGTTTCATGTAATAATGGCTGCTGTCTTTTTTGGCTTTGATTTCTTTACTGCTCCCATCTTTGAGGCTTACCCGAATATCCAGGTCCGGGTTTTCTCCCAGGCTTATTGCGATGCTATCGCCTTCTCCTGCAAAGCCGTCAATTTGCAACTGGCCAAAGCGACCAGCCAGGGTTTCCACAGGGGCTTTTTTGGCGTTGCCCATTTCAGGAAAAGAAGTTCCCCAGTTACCGTCCCCTTTGGCAACAATGCTGAAACTTGTGGCTTTATCAGTGGAATCTTTCCAGCTAATATCCATCTGTTGGATGTCATCTTTGCTAAAATGGAATAATTTTTTGTCTTTCCATTCATCCGCTTTGGCTTTAATTTGATAGGTAAAATTCCCGGCTGTTCGATAGACCTCGTCCTTATCGGCCTTTTTCCAGTAGGTGGAACTGTAGTCAGCGCCAGAGACTTTCCCCACATGAAATCGGGCAAGCTCGTTACCCCCATCCCCCAGCAAAGCAATGGTTTTTCTGGAATTGGAATCCAGGCCATATTCTGAAGCGCGTTCCGGATTGTTGGATACTATCTCCTTGTCTTCCATTTCATAAATAATTTTGGTTAGAGCATTTACCTTACTGGTGTCCGCAGGAAAATCATTGTCTTCTGTATTCCATAAAGTTCCGCTCGAGCTAAGGACGGTGGAATCGTTCCCAACAATAAATTTCAACGATTTCACTTTATCCTTTAGGTTATAAAAAACAAAGGATGTGCCCTGGGTTTTTTCAATAACGGCATTCTTTTTTTTGGTTACTAAAAAGACAAGCAGTCCTAAAGCAACTACCAGAATAATTATTTTTTTTATCATGCTGCTGCGTCCCTCTTCTTTCTTCTGATTCCGAAACCAATTCCAATTGCCAAAAGAATAATTGGAGCAATTAACATATTTGCAATAACATAGCTGAGTTTATTGGCTTTTTTATCCTCAGGTATGGGTCTGTTTTCGATTTCTCTGGAGCGGATTTTAATAAGGTCTGGATCCAGGGCCAATTGATCCACCGCATTTAGAATAAAATTCAAATTATGACCGGCCCTCATGAGCCCCATGTAAAAGTCGGTGGCGAAAAGAGCATTCCCCACTACCAATATACGGCCTTCTACTTCCGCTTCTTTTTTCAAAGCAGCCTCGTTTAGGGGGTTGGCGCTATCCGCAGGAATATCTCTGTTGGCATAAAAAGATTTGAATTTTGCTGTTTTTAAGGCGATTAAAGGTTGGGATCCTTGTTGCACGGGCAAATAATCTTTTAAGTCTCGGGGCAGTAAATTAAAACGGCCGCTTTCTTCCCAGGAGCCTTCAGTGCTATTGGCTAGGATAACCAGACTACTCGACGAATCCAATTTGGTGCTGTCTATATTCAAAGAAGAGGCCCAGGGCAAAGTGATTTGGCCTACTTTAGAGGTAATAGCATTATCCATATTCAGTTGTTCGCCAATGGCAATTATCCAAAATGGATATGGGGTGGGAAAAAAAGAGTTTCCAAAAGGAACGTGCTGAAAATTTCGGTCTTCAAGCATCACATTCTTTTTTACAGCAACCCCGTAATGAGACAGAAGGTCTTCATAGCCATTATTGGTGGCGGTTCCACTTAGACCCATTGATAAATTCACATCTACGCCGGGAGTCATAAATAAAATGGATTTACCCTGCATCAGAAATTGATCCATTCTGTACTTTTCAACTTCGCTGACATTTTTTGGAGCGGCAACAATTAACATCTCCACATCATTAGGAATATCGCCCTGGGAGATGTCGGTTTTTTGAAGGGTATAAAGCTTTTCCAGTTGCTCCTTTAAACTTGGAAAGTTTTCATCAAAACCTGTTTTGGTTTGGGGAGGGTTTCCTGGTAAGGAAAAACTGTATTGGTTTCCTTCCCCACCTTCTATAATGCCAATCTTTTTAACAGCACCGGTTAACTTTTTGATTTTAACAATTAAATCGTATTCAAAAGTTTGGAGGTTGCTGATAACCGGAATGACTTCTTTTTTATCCCCATATGTGATAGCTAAGCCAAAAAAGCCTTTTTTGATTTCCAATCCCTGATTGGATTGTTCCTGCAATTGCACTTCTTGTATGCCCAATGATGTGACTTGTTTTTTCTTTTCTTCATCTTCTCCGGGATCCATATAAACAAGTTGCAGTTTGCCACCGGCCCTTTGTTTGAACTCCCCGAGTAAATCAGTAATATGGGTTTTTATCTGGACAAATTGGGTAGGTAATTCTGAAGAAAATACAGCTTTAATGGTTATCAAGTCCGGTAGGTTTTCCAAAGTTTTAACAGCTGCGTTGGAAAGAGTAAACTGCTTGTCTTCGGTCAAGTCTATTCGGCTGTGAAAATAACCTTCACTGAAAATCCCAATAATGGCCAATATCACAATAATGATGATAAGAGAAAAGAGGGAATTGGTTTCTTGTTTAATTTTATTGGACTTCATCAATTATCTCCATTTCCTGGCTTGAATATGCTTGCTGTTCAAAAAGAGGAATAAGGCGATTATGGATAAGTAATATATCACATCCCTGGAATCAATAACCCCTCTGGCAATATTGTTGAAATGAGTCAGCAAACTAAGGTATTCACAAACATAAACAAAGGAGCCTAGCTGATTGAGATACACAGGGGCGATCCCAACCAGAAGCAAGGCGAAAATTACAGCAAGACTGTAAATAAAGGCCACAACCTGGTTATCTGTTAGGCTGCTAAAGTACAGGCCAATTGCTAAATAAGCGGCACCCATTAACATTGCCCCAACATAGGAACCCACTATCACCCCAAAATCGGGTTGCCCCAAAGAAAAAAGAGTAATGGGAAGGGTGAAGCTAAAGGCCAAGGTCACTCCTAAAAAAGCTATGGCTGCAAAAAATTTCCCTAAAATAATCTGCATTTCGGTTAGAGGCATAGTGAGTAAAAACTCAATGGTTCCCAACTTGCGCTCTTCCGACCAAAGCCTCATGGTAATGGCGGGAACAAAAAATAAAAAGATCCAGGGCAGCACTAAAAAATATCCCCGCATACTTACTTGTCCCTGCCGGAAAAAATCCTGAACGATTAGAAAAAAACCGTTGGAAACCAGGGTATAAAAAATAATGAATACATAACCCACCGGAGAGGTGATGTAGCTTTTAAACTCTTTTTTAAAAATGGATAGTACGTTTTTCATTTTTTTATGCCTTTGTTAACCTTGCAAAAACATCATCCAAACTCGCTGTTTCAGTGCGCAATTCTTTTAAAACCCAGCTATTATCCACTGAAAGTTTAAAAAGATTTTCAGCCAGGTTTTCTTCGTCTTCACCATGGACGGCAAATTGACTAAAACCGGATTCTTCTTTGATTAAAGTGGAATCTTTAACAAAGGGAGTTTGGCTCAATTTATCTTTGATTCCCTCTCCTTTGACATTGATGTAAATGGTGGTGCCGGAAGCCTGGGCCATTAATTCTTTGGGAGTGCCTTGGCCTACAATTTTTCCGTTATTAATAATTAGTACTCTGCTTGAGGTGCTTTCCACTTCGGTGAGGATATGGGTGGAATGGATAACTGTTTTTTCCTGACCTAAGTCGTGTATAAGTTTTAGAATGTCTCTGATTTGATTTGGGTCAAGCCCGGAGGTAGGCTCATCTAAAATAAGAATGTTGGGGTTGTGCAAAAGGGCTTGGGCCAAGCCTACTCTTTGACGATAGCCTTTAGATAGATGCCCAATCAATTTACTGATTACTTTTCCCAGGCTGCAATCGCTGACAACCCTGCTAACTGCTTTTTTACGGGCATCCGCTTCCAGGCCCCTAATTTCGGCAGTAAAATTTAAGTATTGCTCCACTTCCATATCCAGATAAAGGGGACAGTTTTCCGGCAAATAACCGATACTTTGACGTACTTTGAGGGACTCCTCAAAAACATCATGACCCGCAATAGATACTTTTCCAGCCGTTGCGGGTAAAAAAGTGGTCATTATTTTCATTGTGGTGGATTTACCGGCACCGTTGGGGCCTAACAGGCCTACCACTTCTCCTTTTTGTATTTCAAAAGAAATATCATCCACTGCTAGGACTCTGCCATAACGCTTGGTCAGGGATTCCACTTTGATCATGTTTTTGGCCTCTTTGAATTCAAAAAATGTATTGGCGTAAAAAACATACGACTTTGTTTTTGCAAAAATTCGATATGCTTATAATTTGTCATTTAAATTATAATTTCCATTTTTTAAGACAAGATTAGAAAAAGGAATTAAACCCTCTTACCCCATATGGTTCTGGGTTAAGAATTCGGGGAATAGTTTACGAATTTTTTTATATTTTGCCAAATATTGAATTGTACCAAGGTGAAAAAATGACTGCTTTTTTTGAAAATTATGAAAAACATGTTTCCGAACGCGCGGACAAAGGGATCCCTCCCTTAGCATTGAATATCGATCAGGTAAAAGAGTTGGTTAAAATCTTAGTAGACGGAAGCGCCGAAGAAAAAACCAAAGCCTTGGACTTAATTTCCAACCGTGTGAATCCAGGGGTAGATCCCGCTGCCCAAATAAAAGCAGAATTTTTATTTCAAGTAGCCTTTGGCGAGAAAGAATGCAGTGTACTCTCCCCTATTCAAGCAGTGGAATTGTTGGGAACCATGATTGGCGGCTTTAATTTATCCGGCTTAATTAGATTGGTAGGTGAAAAAGAAGGTGACATTGCCAATGTTGCAGCCGCTGGACTAAAAAAAATGGTGCTTTCCATTAATGAATTTGAGTCCATTGCCAAACTATGTGAAAGCGGCCATGGATTAGCCAAAGAAATCATGGAATCCTGGGCCAATGCAGAATGGTTTACGTCTTTGGCTGAAATTCCTGAAAAAATGGAGCGGGTCATATACAAGGTTAATGGTGAAATTAATACCGATGATTTTTCACCAGCCGCATTTGCCTACACAAGGGCAGATATACCCTTACACTCTACTTGCATGGGAGGCTCACTTTTTCCAGACGGACCAGCCGAAATTGCCGCCTTAAAAGAAAAAGTAGGTTTGGATGTGGCTTTTGTGGGTGATGTTGTGGGAACAGGCTCTTCCAGAAAAAGTGCTTGCAACAGTTTGCTTTGGCATATTGGAGAAGAAATTCCTTTTGTCCCCAATAAAAAGAAAGGCGGACTCATTTTAGGCGGCATCATTGCTCCAATATTTTTTAACACTGCCGAAGATTCAGGGGCTTTGCCTATCCAATGTGATGTGTCCTCTCTGGAAACTGGTATGAAAATTATTGTCTATCCCAAAAAAGGCATTATTACAGATGAATCTGGAAAAGAATTGGCCAAATTTGATTTGAAGCCAGATACCCTAACTGATGAATACCGAGTTGGCGGCCGGGTAAACATTATTATTGGCAAGCAGCTTACTGAAAAAGCCAGAGCCTTTTTAAAAATGTCCGGCATTGAAGAAAGCGGCATTTTTGTTAATCCCGAAATTCCTAAAGCTAAGCCAGGCCAAGGTTACACACTGGCCCAGAAGATGGTTGGAAAGGCATGTAATGTGGAAGGTATGTTACCTGGAACCGCTTGTCTTCCTAAAATGACTACGGTGGGTTCTCAGGATACCACTGGCCCTATGACTGCCAATGAAATGACCGAATTAGCCTGTTTAAAATTTAATGCTGACATGGTTATGCAGTCCTTTTGCCATACAGCAGCTTACCCCAAGCCTTCGGATATCATCACCCATGCCACTCTTCCTACATACATTAGTGAAAGAGGTGGTGTGTCTTTACGCCCTGGCGACGGAATTATCCATTCTTGGCTAAATCGTTTGCTTATTCCCGACACTGTGGGAACAGGTGGTGATTCTCATACCCGCTTTCCATTGGGAATTTCCTTCCCTGCAGGTTCTGGTTTGGTGGCCTTTGCTGCGGCACTGGGTGTGATGCCCCTGGATATGCCAGAAAGTGTATTGGTGCGTTTCAAAGGAAAGTTGCAGCCCGGAATTACTCTTCGGGACGTAGTAAATATGATTCCCTACCAGGCCATTCAGGAAGGTAAGCTCACTGTGGCCAAAAAAGGCAAAAAAAATGTTTTTTCCGGTCGTATTTTGGAAATGGAAGGACTTCCCGATTTAAAATTGGAGCAAGCCTTCGAATTAACGGATGCCACTGCGGAACGTTCTGCCGCAGCCTCCACAATTAAGCTTTCAAGGGCAACTGTTGAAGAATATTTAAACAGCAACATTGCTTTAATGGAAGCCATGATTAAATCCGGATATCAGGATGCCGACACCCTTCGCAAAAGAATAGATTCTGTGAAAGATTGGTTGGAAAATGGCGAGTTGATGGAGGCTGATTCCAATGCTGAATACGCTGATATAATTGAAATCAATTTAGACGAAATGAAAGAGCCTGTATTGGCTTGCCCGAATGATCCTGATGATGTTAAGCTTTTATCTGAAGTTGCGGGGGACAAAGTGGACGATGTGTTTATCGGTTCCTGCATGACAAACATAGGACATTTCAGAGCCGCCGCTAAGGTTTTAGAAGGCAATGGGCAATCTCAATCCCTGCTCTGGATTTGCCCACCCACCAAAATGGATTTGGAGCAACTGCGCAAAGAAGGTTACTACAGCAGTTTTTCAGCTGCAGGTGCCAGAATGGAAATGCCTGGTTGTTCCCTTTGCATGGGCAATCAGGCACGGGTTAAAGACGGTCACACCGTATTTTCCACATCCACCCGAAATTTTAATAACAGAATGGGTAAAGATGCCCGTGTTTACCTTGGCAGTAGCGAGCTTGCTGCTGTTACGGCGCTTATGGGCAAAATTCCAAATCTTGAGGAATATCTGAAATACATGAATGAAAACATTAATGGCAAAGAAGAAGACCTTTACCGTTATTTAAATTTTCATTTAATGGATGATTTTGCTTTAAGTTAATCTAATGGAAAAACTGAACAAGGCCCGAGACAGCGGTCTGGCTATGGTGTTGATATCGCTGCTGCTTTTGTATTGGTTTAATGGCAAAAACAACCTGCTTTGGATTCCAATTGCTGGTTTAGTTTTGGTGATGGCCGTTCCCAAAATTTTTTCTTTTTTAAGCCCCCTTTGGTTTGGTTTTTCCCAATTATTGGGAAACATCGTTTCAAAAGTAATCTTTTCTTTTTTGTTTTTTGTAGTGGTCACACCAATAGGATTCATTATGAGAATGGCTAACCACGATTCCTTGGGTTTAAAAAAATGGAGCAAAAAAACAGAATCGGCATTTATTGTTAGGGAACATACATTTGGCGCTGCGGATTTAAAAAACCCCTTTTAAGGAAATGCATCTATGGATTTTTTAAGCGATTTATGGAATTTCATGAAGGTCCGGAAAAAGTTTTGGCTATTGCCCATTATCCTCAGTATGCTCGTATTTGGCGGACTCATCGTATTAACCAGCGGAACAGCCATAGCTCCTTTCATATACACCTTGTTTTAGGAAGATTTTATCCCCGAAGGAAATTACATATTAGGCATTTCGGCATATTATCACGATAGCGCCGCAGTTTTGCTTAAGGACGGAAAAATTCTTGCTGCAGCACAGGAAGAACGTTTTACCCGTAAAAAACATGATGCTGGATTCCCCGCAGAAGCCATAAAATATGTTTTAGGCCATGCAGGCCGAAATCTGGAAGATTTATCAGCCATCGTTTTTTACGATAAGCCTTACCTTAAATTTGAACGGCTTTTAGAGACATACCATGCCTATGCTCCCCAAGGGCTAAAAAGTTTTTTAATGTCCATGCCCATATGGGTCAAAGAAAAACTTTTTATGAAATCCGAGCTGTGGAAAGGCCTGGAAAAAATCAATGGAAAAAAGTTTTCCAAGCGCCCCCCCCTTCTTTTTCCCGAGCACCATTTATCTCACGGAGCTTCAGCCTTTTACCCCAGTCCCTTTGAAGAGGCAGCTGTGTTAACCATAGATGGAGTTGGCGAATGGGCGACCACCACGATTGCAAAAGGCAGCAAAAATCAATTTCAAATATTACGGGAATCTCCTTTCCCCCACTCCCTGGGGCTTTTGTATTCCGCCTTTACCTACTATTGCGGATTTAAAGTAAATAGCGGGGAGTACAAACTAATGGGACTTGCCCCTTATGGAAACCCAAACTCTAATAGAGTGGATACATACATAAAAACCATTAAGGAAAAGTTAATCCGAATTCATCCCGATGGCTCTTTGCTTTTAAACATGGAATATTTTGACTTTGCCACCGGACTTACCATGTGCGTTGATAAAAAGTGGGAGAAGTTATTTGAGCTAAAACGTCGCCAATCGGAATCCCCCCTGGGGCAGGAATATATGGATTTGGCCCTTGCCATACAAAATATTACCGAAGAAGTGGTGGTGCTATTGGCCAAAAACGCAAAAAAATTAACAGGTTCCCCTAATCTTGTTATGGCAGGCGGAGTTGCTTTAAACTGCGTGGCAAATGGAAAGTTAAAAGATTTAAACATCTTCGATAACATATGGATTCAACCTGCTGCGGGGGATGCAGGTGGAGCACTTGGCGCGGCCCTGGCCGCTTACTATATATATCAGGAAAATCCCAGAAACGTCAATTCTTCCAGTTTAGACGCCATGGAGGGATCTTATTTAGGTCCCGATTACAGCGATATTAATGTGCGCACGGTGCAAAACAAATATCAGGCGCCAGCCCAATATTTTGAAAATTTCGCCGAACTCGCAAAGTCCGCGGCCAAACTTATTGCGGAAGGGCATGTGATTGGTTGGCACCAGGGACGAATGGAATGGGGACCGCGGGCTTTGGGGAATCGGTCCATATTGGCAGATCCGCGCAACCCAGAAATGCAGAAGAAGTTAAACCTAAAAATAAAATACAGGGAAGGTTTTCGGCCCTTTGCGCCTTCAGTGTTATATGAAGATGTTAGCGAATGGTTTCAATTAAATGGCCCATCCCCTTACATGTTGTTGGTAAACCAGGTTCAGCCTGATAAACAAAACGCTTTGCCTGCCGACTACTGGGATTTGCCCATGTTCGACAGGCTGTATTTTTTGCGTTCCAATATGCCTTCTATAACCCACGTGGATTTTTCAGCCCGAATACAAACAGTCCATAAAGAAACAAATGCCAGATATTATCAACTAATTCAGGCGTTCAAAGAAATAACCAATGTGGGCATGTTAGTTAACACCAGTTTCAATGTCAGAGGCGAACCCATTGTATGCACTCCTGAAGACGCCTATCGATGTTTTATGCGCACGGAGATGGATTACTTGGTTGTGGGCAATTTTTTATTTGATAAAAAAAATCAACCTGCTTTTGCAGATACGCAAAACTGGCAGGATACATTTGAACTAGATTAAAAAGCTTCGCCTCCCCGGTTTTAGGAGGCTTTCAAAATTTTTATTTTACTGCCTATCTGTTGGGGCCACTGTAGATGTACTTGGGTCGGATAATAGGCGTTCCTTTCCCGTTTCTAGCCACTTCTCTTTCGTACACAATTTGGGCGGCAATTCCCACACTTCTGGAAAGGCCAAATAATACCGTGTAATAACTTTCATCTGTGAGTCCGCAAGCATTAAGCAAAGAGCCGGACACAGCATCCACATTTGGATAAGGGTTGGATACCTTAGGCTGCTTTTTCAAAAATTCGCTGCCCACTTTGCGAAGGGTGGCGGCCATTCTGAAAACTTTATCATCCGGGCATATTTCTTCCCCAAGGGCATACTGGACTGTGGCTCTAGGATCTTCTACTCTGAGGACAGCATGGCCAAATCCAAAGACCTTGCCCCCTTTGCTGAAAAGATTTTCTAAGAAAGTATTAAGGGCTCCCTCATCTGTTGGATCAGGCACCTCGCTCAAAACGTTTCGCAAAAATATGAGGCATTCCTGATTTGCTTTTCCATGTAAAGGACCTGCCAAGCCGGACATTGCGGCCATAATAGAGCCGTACATGTCTTCCAGACCGGAGGCTACAGCTTTTCCCACGAAAGTGGAAAGGTTACCGCCGCCGTGATCGTAATGAAGGATGTTAAAAACTTTCATTAATTTTTCCAGTTTAGGACTGGCGTTTGGAGGCGCTAACATAGCCGTGAAGTTTTCCATGTATCCCAATTCAGGCTTTGAAGGGATAGGATCACCCCAGCCGCTACGTATTCGGTACAGGGCAGCAACCATTTCAGGCACTTGAGCAATAAGGTTTAAACAATCTTCGTGATATTTCCCTGTAGCCCCAAACATACCCATGGCATTTAACCCTGAAACAAACCATTTCATAGGATGCCCTTCTTTGGGAAGGGACTGCAAATGTTCAATAACTCCCGGGTGTAGCTTAGAGCGTTCCACTAATTTTGCTTTAAATTCAGCAAGTTGACCTGAATCTGGAAGCTCGGAATAGAGCAATAAATAGATGATTTCCTCAGGTTCTTTATGCGCTAATTCGGCTATGGGGTAACCGCCATAATACAATCCCAATAAAGGATCCACTTTTGAAGTGGGACAATAACCCACCGGCACGCCTCGCAATCCGGTTTCTAAATGATCTTTTGTGAGGGTAAAGAGCACTTCCGAATCAGCCATAATAATCCTTTCTTGATATTTTTAAAATCAATTGCAACTGTAGATGTAATCCTTTATTGCCAAAATCCCCTGTCCCCTACCGGAGCATAGTTTAAAATTTACAAAATAAGCTATTTTTTTCATCCCAAGAATGACGCTTTTATCAAAAATTATTGTGACAAATTTACTTTTGGTCTACGGAAACAATGCAAATTTGGCTGGTTTAAACGAAATTAATTATTAAATTGATGTGGTAAGCTGAACCTCTTGGTTTTGGAAGTAAACCAAAGTTTGAATTTTAAACCATACAAACCTTAATCCAGGAAAAGTGCTTTGAAAAACTTATTGCTAATTTCAGTATTGCTCATATTTTCAAATTTATTCGCAGGCGACAGCGGGTATGCAAATAGCGATCAAAGTAATGTGAATTTTTCCAATAAAGATTTGAGTGGCGAAGATTTTTCTTCTTCCATTTTAAACAGCACAAATTTTACAGGCATCAGAGCTGAAAAAATAAAGTTCAAAGAGTCTAAAGGGGATAACTCCCGTTTTACCAACGCTCAGGTCAACGACGCAGATTTAAAATCCTCCACTTTTAAAAACGGCCAATTCAATAACACCTATTTTACAGATTCTAAATTTGACAAAGCCGATATATCCGAGGGTAATTTCAAAAATGCAGTGCTTACCGAATCCTCTTTTAAAGGGACTATCGCTGAAAAAGTAAACTTCACAAATGCCAAGTTTTCTGAAAAAGTAGATTTTTCCAAGGCCAATTTAACTGGGGCTACCTTTATGCATTCAGATTTGGTACAGGCTGATTTTGGAAAAGCCACTTTAACAGATGCCAGCTTGGTGGATTGCAATGCCCAAAAGGCAGAGTTTAAAAGCGCCATTATTAATAACACAAAATTTTTAAAGTCCAACTTTAGCCGCGCTGATTTTGGAAAAGTTGTATTTGAAAACGCCAGCTTTAATGGAGCAAATCTGGTGGAAGCAAGCTTTTCCGGGGCTAAATTTAACTCCATACGTTTTGAAAATTCCGAACTAGGCTTGGCTAAGTTTAGCGGGGCAAAGTTTATCACTTCTCATTTTATCAATTGTTCCTTTTTTGAGACAAAACTTAAAGGGCTTGAGTTTGCCAACAGTCAAATGACCGGTTCTAACTTTGAATCTGCTTATATGGATAAATCCTCATTTATCAATTGCAGAATGGATAATGTAAAGTTCACTTCCAACACCATAAGTGGCGCTGATTTTTCAAAATCCGATTTAACAAATGCAAACTTTGTGGGAGCCCGGCTTTTTAACTGCAATTTCAGCGGGGCAAACTTAGCCGGAGTGCGTTTTGACGACTCTTTTCTCACCGCTTGTGATTTCTCTGGGGCCGATATGTCTTCTGCGGTTATCGCCCGGGCTGAGTTAAAGAAAAACTATTTTTCAACTTCCACTCGCTTTCCCAAGAATTACAAGCCCCATCCCCAGGAAATGCGCTTAGCCCGATAATTTTTTGCGGCAAACTCTAAGGAAGGCTTTTTAAGCCCTTCTTAAATACATAGCATATCTCCTACCGTTTATTACCCATATTTTTTATAATTGGCCTATTATGAGACGAAAAATATTACATCCCGGTGCTACTGAGTTAAGTTATGAAATTCGGGAAATAGTAAAGGTTGCCAAGCGTTTTCTGGATCTTGGCGTAGAAATCTGCTGGGAAAACATTGGCGATCCTATTCAAAAAGGTGTTAAGTTGCCCCAATGGATGCGAGAAATTGTATCAGCCAAAAGTTTGGACTCCGAAAGCTATGGCTACTCACCCACAAAAGGGGTCGATAGTACCCGATTATTTTTGGCAGAGCGCACCAATTCCATGGGAGGGGCCCAAATAAGTGCAGAAGATATTTTATTCTGTAATGGTCTGGGAGATGCCATTTCCAAGGTTTACGAATATTTAGACTCCAGTGCACGGGTAATTGGCCCTTCTCCGGCTTATTCTACCCATTCTTCCGCCGAGGGCAGCCATGCCAGTCAATCCCCCCTAACCTACAATTTGAATCCGGAAAATAATTGGTATCCGGATATGAACGACTTACGCAATAAAATCAAATACAACCCCAATGTGGTGGGTATCCTAATCATTAATCCCGATAACCCCACTGGCATGGTTTATCCCATAGCCGTTTTGCAGGAAATGGTGGCCATTGCAAAGGAATACGGTTTGTTTATTATTGCCGATGAAATTTATACCAATATCACTTACAATGGCATAAGAGCCACCCAATTATGCGAAGTTATAGATGATGTATGTGGTATTTCCATGAAGGGAATCTCCAAAGAGTTTCCTTGGCCTGGTTCCAGATGCGGCTGGATGGAGTTTTACAATACCAAAAAAGAGCCGGAGTTCGAAGGTCTGGTCACCGCTTTGGAAAATGCCAAGATGCTTGAGGTTTGCTCAACAACATTGCCCCAAATGTGTATTCCCGATATTATGGGACATCCAAATTACAACGGTCACCGCCACCAGCTTAATTTGGAAATCCAGGAAAGAGGCAATGTATTATTCGACATCCTTAAAGATATTCCTGAAATTATTATTAATAAAACTTATGGGGCTTTTTACAATACAATCGTTTTTAAGCCAGGAGTCTTAAACCCAAACCAAAGCCTAAAAATTGATAACATGAGGGTTAAAAGTCTTTTGGAAGGGCTTGTTCAAAATGCCCCGCTGGATAAGCGTTTTGTGTATTACTTACTTGCGCAAAAAGGAATTTGCATAGTGCCTATTTCCTCTTTTTGTTCCGAGCTTTTGGGATTTCGCATCACATTGCTGGAAACAGACCAGGAAAAATTTAAATGGATATGCGAACAGCTTAAAGGCGCCATTGTGGAATATATCAATTCGGGCGATTAGTTAAGTTAAATGTAACCTTTAAAAATTGAAGATGGCAATTTCAGACAAGCCCCATGAAGAGGGCCCGAGGTTGCATAAATTAAGGACCATGCAAGCTTGTAAGAGCGAAGCGGCAGCTGATTTTTAGCTAAATATATAAAGCAAGAGAAAAGGAAGTCCCGCAAGAGAATCTATAGCCAAATCCTGAAAGAGACCGGCTTTCATACGGGAAGATAAAAATACAAGGCTAAGGCCATAACCCCCACTACACAAAACAGCGAAACCCGGCAAAAAATGTCCGGCTATACTGAGCGCAGTAATATATAAGCCAAATGCGGTTGCAAACAATAAGGCGAAATTTTGGGGAGAGCTGCTGGTATGACTGTAAAATATGTTTTGCTTATTATCTTCTTTTATATCCCGGTAATCGGATAAAATAATTCCCGCCATAAAAAAGGGTATGCCATACATTAATATTTGAAGCTGGTGTAAATATATGGGAGAAGAATTTAACAGGATAGGCAAAAAACCTGCCATAAACATAAAGCTAAAGGCTATTGCCAAAGGTTTGCTGTATGGTATGTATTTGAGCCCGACTTTCTTGTGGCCCCACTTCAAATGGAAATTGTGGAACAGAGTTAATAGAGCAGGGATGCAAAGCCAAAAAACTTTAAGTTTTAAATAATGTACCGATAAGAATATGAGCAAAAATAACGGCAACAAAAATTGAAATACATGCAGTTTGCCGGATTCTCCCAGGGAAGCTAAATAGGGGGCTTTATAGCTTTTGATATCTAAATTATAATCCCGGACATTATCCAGTCCATAAGCGCTGAGAATGCCTAAAAAACAAAGAGTAGCATATTCACTGCTGAAGGCCGTGCCAAGTAGCCCACAAAGACAGGCGTATGCCAAGACCAACATGATTCCTAAATGAATGTTGGAATAATGGTATATGAACAATCCAAATTTAAGGCTCTGATAAGCAGTTTTTCCTCCAATTCCAAATTGGTTTAATGTTAAGGAAAAACTTTTTTTAAAGCTCATGGATTATTGGGATCTGCCTGGGAATTTTGTTCCGCACTGGCTTCTTCTTTATTTTTTTGCCAGAATTTTAAACGGTTTAAAAAGCCAGGTTTTTCGGAGCTGGAATCCGGCTCAGCTTTGCTGGAACTGGAACTATCTCCAGAATAACTGCTATTGCTCCTGAGCTTGGACCAACGGGCCTTTTCATCTTCTTCGGAATACTTTAAAAACTGCTCATATACATCATCGGGGATTTTCCGGCGTACCTTTTTATAAAGATCTAAGTTTCGGATAATGCGAGTCCTGTGTTTGCGGTAGCCTCGGCTATTGCCATGCGGGTTCCAATTTTCCGGATTGGGCAGCAAAGCCACAAGCGAAATGGTTTCCTGTAAATTCAATTCACTCAAGGCCTTGTCAAAATGGTATTTAGCTCCTGCTCCTACCCCAAACACACCGGGCCCAAATTGAGCAATGTTTAAATACAATTCCAGAATTTCATCTTTTTCCAGATGCTCTTCCAAAAGCCAGGTCATGGCTGCTTCTCTGAATTTGCGTGTCATGGTTCTGTCCGAGCTTAAATACAAATTTTTAATAACCTGCTGAGAAATAGTGCTGGCTCCTCTTGCCCTTTCACCCTGTTGGTGATTGGCCACTATGGCATATTCTATTTGTTCAAAGTCAAAGCCCGAATGCTGGTAAAATTTTCCATCCTCGGCGATTATACATAGCTCCCGCAGCAATTCCGGTATGGAGTCCAATTCCATCCACTCCCACCATATGGCGCTAAAGTCGTCGGGGTCTTTGCGCCTTTCGTGAATTTTTTTCAAGGCCACACTATCTTCTAAAACTTCCAGTTTTTCGGCCTCCATAAAAGATGTGGAAGCCGGTGGGCTTTCTTTTAAAGATTTTATTTCAAAGAAATGCACATAGCGAAAGGCCTTTAAGGAATACCAAATTATGGCCAAAAGCAAAATACCCAATACCAGCTGGTAGGCTCCCCACAATATTTTAAAGCAGACTGTAATTATTCGGGCCGCACTTCTGAGTATTTTTACGAGATTCATTGGTTTATTCCTGGCTTGCCATGCAAGGCCAACAAAATTAAATAAAATATGAGAAGTTTTTCATTTATCTGGAATTTTGGCCCGGATAAATCCATTAAATTCGAGAAAATTTAATCCTAAATTGTTTAAAATTTACACACAAGCATATGACCATATTTAGACCCTGTATTGACCTTCACAATGGAATCGTAAAACAAATAGTGGGTGGCAGCTATTCCGACCAAGCCCAAACCCTTAAAACCAACTTTGAATCCGCAAAGGAATCTTCTTACTACGCTAAAATGTATAAGAAAGACGGCCTTCAAGGCGGACACATTATAAAAATTGGTCAAGGTAATGAAGCAGCGGCGCTGGAGGCTTTAAAAAGCTACCCTGGCGGCTTGCAAATAGGTGGCGGCATTAATGACGAAAATGGTATGGCTTATTTAGAGGCCGGAGCAAGCCATCTCATATTAACCTCTTGGCTTTTCCCCGAAAACCGAATGGATTGGGATAGAGCCAAAGTGCTGGCCAACAAATACGGAAAGGAAAAATTGGTTTTTGATTTTAGTTGCCGCAAATCCGGGCAAGATTGGTTTGTTACAAAAAACCGCTGGCAGGATTTAACAGATGAAAAAATAACCGCTGAGTTTTTATTCCAGGCCTCTTATTATTGCAGTGAATTTTTAATCCACGCAGCTGATGTGGAAGGCAAATGCGAGGGTATTGATGAAGGACTAGTTAAAAATTTAGGAAAGTGGTCTCCCATTAAAGTGACCTATGCTGGCGGTGCACAGAGCATTGAAGATTTAGAAAAGGTCGCCTTTCTCAGCAACGGCAGTGTGGATTTAACCATAGGCAGCGCCTTAGACTTGTTCGGTGGAAATAAAATCAAATATTCCGATTGTTTGCGATTTAATCAGGCGCAACTTTCCTGAGAAATGAAATGGAAAAAGAAGGCTCATTGCTGTATTACAGCACTAATCATAAAAAGTTTTCTGAAATAAGCCTTTTACTTTCCTCCCAAAATATTCCCCACCACATTAAAATCGAAGGCCCCCAATTACAGATTTGGGTGGAATCCCAACTTTTGGATAAGTGCCGGATTTTAATGGATGTATATGAAAAGGAAAACCTGAATTGGGCGGACTCCCTTAGACCCCAAATGGATATGGCCTGGAGCGCTAGCCCCATATTAATGTTACTTCCTCCTACCCTTTTATTTTTCCTGCAAATTAACCCCGGATTTCCGGGAATGGCCCTAACCCGCGCCGGAGAATGCGATGCCCACCGTATTTACGCAGGCGAAGTCTGGCGCTGCATTACTGGGCTTAGTTTACATGCCGATGGCAGGCACTATGTATCCAATTTATTGTCGGGATACATCATCCTTAATTTTTTGGTAGCTAAACTTCCTTTCGGCGCCGTGATGTTCATGTTGCTGATTCTAAGCGCCACGGCCAATTACCTGGTAGCTTTCAGCGCTCTTTCCACTGGCCACCACAGCATAGGGTTTTCCACTTCTGTTTTTGGCGCTTTAGGCATGCTGGCCAGCCAACAATGGATGGAAAACATGAGCCGCTCTAATTTGGGGCAGCGCAGCCTGGCCCCCTTATTCGGCGGAATATTTTTGGTTATCATGATGGGTACCGGAGAAAATTCCGACATCCGCGCCCATGTATTCGGCTTTGCAATGGGTGTTTTAGGTGGCTTATTTCCGTGGCAGAAATGGCTACCCCTAAAAAATCTGGGGCTTCAATGGATATTAGTTTTGTTGAGCGCTGTTATTTATGGCGGGGCCTGGGCCTTAGCCTGGCCTTTCTAACGGCTAAAGCCCGGGATAGACTATTTTCTTGTGGGCTCCAAAAATCTTGGATAAAATGGCCACGCGCATCCACATGCCATTACGCTCCTGACGCCAGAATTTAGCCCTGGGATCGGAATCTATAGCGGGATCTATTTCTTCCCGTCTGGGAAGCGGGTGCATTATAACGCCATCTTTTTTAAACTGCTTCATGTCTTTTTGAGTAACTCTAAAGCTGGACATGTCGATAGCCTGGGACTCTCCCTTTTTATCGTGCTCGTCCTGAATGCGGGTTACATACAAAGCGTCCAGCTCACGCCAAACCTCTTTTAAGGATTGAGTCTCGTAAAATTGCACCTGATTTCTGGTTAGAAATTTTTTAATGTCTTCACGCATGGCAAAAGATGGAGGGGAAATAAATACCAGCTTTACACCAGGATAATGTTTCATTAAATAACAAATAGAACGCACCGTGCGGCCACGAGCCAAATCCCCCATCATACCTATGGCTTTGCCCTCTATGCCTCCCCTGTGACGGAAACTTCTTTCCAAGGTATAGATATCCAGCAAGGCCTGGGTTGGGTGCTGATCTTTTCCGCTTCCTGCATTGATAACCGGTATACGTCTTTCAATGGTGTCAAAGAAGTTAGCGCAGGTTTCTGCCTTACCAGCTTCGTTGTTGCGCATTATGATTACATCTACATAACTGCTGAAAGTACGAATGGAGTCGAGAAAAGATTCTCCTTTTATTTCAGAGGAAGTGGAAGGATCCCGGATTTCGCTGGTTTGCATGCCCAAAATTTGGCAGGCTGAATTAAAAGATAAAAAAGTACGGGTGGATGGTTGGGTAAAATAAAGCATGGCCCGCTTGTCGGCCAGTAAACTGCGCAAGTAGAGCATGCCTTCCCGTTCTTTGGCGAACATGCGAATAGCAGTGGTTAATTCGCAAAGTTCATCTAAAATTTTGCGATTAAACTGCTGGGTTTTAATAATGTGGAAAAATTCGCGGTCGGCTTTTTTAATCATAAATTCAACTTTCTCCCATATATTAAAAAATTACAGCCTACCCCCAAAGAGCTTTTTCATACAAAATTGGCAAAGGTTCCGTACGCTATAGCATTGCAAATTTTCAAAATTATCAGGATTTATTAACTTTTGGAGCTGACAAAATTAAGGAACGACAATGGCTAAAATTAACTCACATTACGGAAAACTAAAAGCAGGATACCTATTCCCCGAAATTGGACGCAGGGTTCAAAAATTCACCAGTGAAAACCCCGACAAAAAAGTAATTCGAATGGGTATTGGGGACGTGGTCTTACCCATGCCTAAATGCGCCGCGGACGCAATGCACAAAGCTGTAGACGAAATGTGCAGTGTGGAAGGCTTTAAAGGATATGGTCCTGAGCAAGGGTATGCCTTTTTACGGGAAGCTATTTCAGGTTATTACAAAACCCAAAATGTGAGTGTGGACCCATCTGAAATTTTTGTATCGGACGGCTCCAAGTGTGATTCGGGAAATATCCAGGAAATTTTTGATTTGGATAATATTATTGCGGTTTCCGATCCGGTCTATCCAGTGTATGTGGATACCAATGTTATGGCCGGCAGAACAGGGGAAGCGGATTCCAATGGCCGCTATGAAAAGTTGGTATATATGCCCAGTACGGCAGAAAACAATTTTGAGCCCGAATTTCCTAAAGGCCATGTGGACATTATTTACTTATGCTCCCCCAATAATCCCACCGGAACAGTTATGAGCCGTGAAAGCCTGGAAAAATGGGTGGCCTTCGCCAAGGAAAAAGGGGCTGTTATTTTATATGATGGAGCATACGAAGCTTTTATTCAGGACAAGTCTTTAGTTCGAAGTATTTTTGAAATTGAAGGAGCACGGGAAGTAGCCATTGAATTCCGCAGTTTTTCAAAAAATGCTGGATTTACCGGTATCCGTTGCGCCTATACTGTTATTCCCAACGAATTGACTCTTAAAAACAGTAAAGGTGAAGATGTTAGTGTTCGCAATTTATGGAACCGCCGCCATTGCACCAAGTTTAATGGTGTTAGCTATCCGGTGCAAAAAGCCGCAGAAGCCACTCTCACTAAAGAGGGCTTAAAGGAATGTCAGGGGTTAATTGACTACTACATGGACAACGCCCAAAAAATTGGCCAGGCCGTAAAAGAAATCGGCCTGGAAGTTTTTGGCGGTAAAAATGCCCCATATATTTGGGTTAAATGCCCTGAAGGGTATGGGTCCTGGGATATGTTTGATAAGCTTTTAAATGAAGCCAATATTGTGGTAACCCCTGGAGCTGGCTTTGGAGCCTGTGGAGAAGGTTATTTTAGAATCAGTGCCTTTGCCTTAAAAGAAAATGTGGAAGAAGCAATAATTCGGTTAAAAGCGAATTTAGCTGTTAAGGCCTAGTGCTATCAAATCACGAAAGCAATTTTTAAAAGCTTTCTTACTTGAAGCGAGATTGGTGCCAAGCCCAGGCGGAGGCTACAATCTCGTCTAAATTTTTCCATTTGGGGGACCAACCCAAAACCTCTTCTGCCTTTTTTGAAGAGCCTACTAATTCAGGGGGATCCCCCTCCCGACGCTCTCCTAATTTAACCAGGATTTCTTTTTGAGTAACCCGTTTTGCGGCATCAATAACTTCTTTTACAGAATAGCCTTTACCATTGCCCAAATTAAAACCCTCGGATTTTTGATGTTTTTGTAAAAATTTCAGAGCTAAAATATGCGCCTCAGCCAAATCCAAAACATGGATGTAATCTCTGACACAACTGCCATCGGGAGTGGGATAGTCGGTGCCATTAATGGTAATAGCCTCTCTTTTTCCCATGGCCGCGTCCAGTACAATGGGAATTAAATGGGTTTCAGGTCGGTGGTCCTCCCCCACTTCTCCATCCGCCCCACAGGCGTTAAAATAACGAAGGCAAACAGATTTTAAATTGTAGGCAAGGTCGTAATCCTCTAAAATTTGTTCAAACATTAACTTTGTTTTTCCGTAAGGGTTTACCGGTTTTCGGCTTTCTGCCTCGGTCATGGGTATGGAATCCGGATATCCGTATATAGCGCAGGTTGAACTAAAAACCAGGTTCCTTACATTGTGTTCCACCATGGAATCCAATAGGCTAATGCTTTTAACCACATTATTTTCGTAATATTTGGAAGGATTTGTTACAGATTCTCCCACATTGATGTATCCTGCAAAATGGAAAACAGCTTCTGGCTGATATGTTAGGAAAGCATCTGCGAGCCTGTTTTTGTCGCCTAAATCCCCTTCCACCAGGGGTCCCCATTTTACAAATTCTCTGTGCCCGTACACAAAATTATCATAAACAACTGGGGTGTAGCCATTTTGGGATAAAACCTTACAGCAATGGCTGCCAATATAGCCAGCACCACCTACAACGAGAATGTTTTTAGACTGTGTCATGTGAAAGGCAATATAAATTATGTAAGGGAGAAGGCCAATTAAAGCGGTATTACAATTTTTTAAACAAATATTGATCTTTCACACCAGGATCACCAGGTATAAATTCTAAAATCTCAAACCCAGGGGATAGATTATTCTTTACATGCTCAAATGTTTGAAAAGAAGCACAATCGTTAGACCCTTCAACAAAGGTATTTTTAACTACAAGCTTGTTTGAGTTAAACAAATTCAACTGCTGAGGGTCTAACTGATTTATGTAACCATTGCCATGAGTTGAAAAATATAAAAAACCACCAGGTAACATTATCCTTCGAAGTTCTTTAATCCATTTTAGCTGCAAGGGCTCTGACCAATGAGTAAACACAGATGTCATGTATATAAATTCAAACATATTGTCAGGATATTCAAGAGGAGGCTCTAGGTTATTTATGTTAAACGATCCAAAAGTCAAATTATTCTTGCACCAATTGATTAGCTCTGGATTGTAGTCAGACCCGTAAATTTTTGTATTTTTAAATTTACTCCAATGTCTTGTTACCCTCCCACACCCACAACCTAAATCTAGTACAGTTGTAAGTTCATTTAAGGATTTTCCATTTTTAATTAAAATATGATTAAAATTTTTTATGATTTCATGAGCCTTTAAAAAATCATTCGGATCCTTATTTGCAATTACTTTAAATCTTAAATGAGGTGGGGGTAATGGTAAACCATCTGGCATATACGTTTCATAAAAATTTTTGAATAACCTGAAACTCCACTCTTCTGATAATCCCCTTTGGTAATTCCTAAAGGTTAAGAATTCAGATCTTGGTTGTTGCACTCCACTCATACAAAAAATGTTTTCGATTTTAAAATTTTTAATAGCTCCTTTGCACATTAAACATGGTTCATAAGTTGTATAAATAGTGCAATCAGGTCCATACCTCATCAAGTAATCTGGAATTTTACAAATGGCATTTATAACAGCATGATTCATACAATTATAATTGGTAATTGATGTATCAGATCCTCGTGAGACAATTTTACCATTATGCTCGATAATTGCTCCAACGGGACGGTCACCCCTATCCAGGGCAATTTCTGCTTGAGTAAAAGCTTCTCGAGCAAAATCTGACTTAATGATAAACTCTTCGTAATTCATATGAGGTCCTTAAATATTGGGGAACATTTATTTTCAGTGTGAATATTAAAATTAAAAAAAGAATTGATATTTTTTTAATGGGTCAATAGTAAATAATTATAACTAGGGAACAACATTACATACTTAATGCTTCAATTATTAAATTTTGCTCATCCATTTCCAAATACGGGTGCATAGGAATGCTAAATATGTTTTCACATAATTTTTCTGAAATTGGAAAATCACCTTGCTTATAACCCAAATTACTATAGGCTCCTTGCAAATGTAAGGGTTTTGGGTAATATATTGCTGTGGGTATATTCTTGGATTGTAAATTTTTAATTTTTGCATTTCGATTATCACTAAGTAGCGAAAATTGAGCCCAGGCGCATGTAGAGTTTTCAGAATATTTTTGAAGATCAAAATAATTTTCAAGCTGTTTCCTATAATATGCAGCAATTGATTCCCTGGCTTCCAGCTCCTTTGGGAAAATTTTCAATTTTTCAATTAAAATTGCTGCTTGAATAGTATCCAATCTGCTATTTACACCAACTCTTACATTGTCATATTTAAAGGTTCCCTTGCCATGATTTCTCAAGGATAGAAGCAACTTGTAATCCTCTTCGCTTTGGCAAAAAATTGCTCCTCCATCCCCATAGCACCCAAGTGGCTTGGCCGGGAAAAAGCTGGTGGCCGCTAATTCACAAAGGTTGCCTGTTCGACGGCCATTTTGGGAAGCACCCAGGCTTTGGCAGGCATCTTCAATGAGGTATAGGTTATGTTCCTTTGCAATATTAATTAACCTCTCATACGAGGCAGGCATCCCAAAAATATCAACAGCAATTATAGCTTTAAGGGAATCCTTTTTTCCCTGGGAAACAAGTTTGGTTATTTCCTTTTCCAGTAATTTTGGATCTATATTAAAACTATCATTCTCAACATCAACAAAAACCGGGGTAGCACCAATAAGTGAAATTACTTCGGCTGTTGCGACAAAGGTAAATGGAGTGGTGAAAACAATATCCCCCTTTTGGATATTGCGGGCCATTAATGCTAAATACAAAGCATCAGTACCATTTGCACAACTGACACATTTTGATCCCACAAAATTGCTCAACTCCTCTTCAAATTTATCAACTTCCTCTCCCAGAATAAAATTACCCTTCTCTAGCACGTTTTTAATGCTTTGGGAAATTTCAGTTTGGATTAAATTGTATTGGCGCTTTAAATCTATAAATTCCATATAGTTAGATTTTCCGGTATCTTTTCAATTGAGAGGGGGCAAGGTTGGAATTATCTTCGGGTTCTTCTGATATTTCCTTGGACTTTTCATTTAAAAAATATGTTATCCCGGTTCCGGGACATATTAATTTTCCATTTTTGTCCGGATTGGAAAGTTTATATCCAAAACGACTCATCCATCCTTTTTGCACGGCCGGAACTCCTGTCATTAGTGCAAAATCAGGCACATTTTTAGTCACTACAGCACCTGCACCAATAAAAGCGTATTTTCCAATAGTTATTCCGCAAACAATGGTAGCATTAGCTCCAATAGATGCCCCCTGGTACACAATGGTTGTTTCATACTCACTTTGACGATTGATAGCCGACCTTGGATTAATGACATTGGTAAAAACACAAGATGGCCCTAAAAAAACATCGTCACCCACTTTTAAACCCGTATAAAGAGAAACATTATTTTGAATTTTAACATTATTTCCAATTTCAACATTGCTGGCTACATGAACATTTTGCCCCAAACTACAATTTTTCCCAATTTTGGCATTGGCCATGACATGAGAAAAATGCCAAATTTTTGTTCCCTCCCCAATTTCGCAGGGTTGGTCTACATACGCGGATTCATGGGCAAAATATTGGGACATTATTTAAAAATCAGTATTGTATTTAAAAAAATCAAGATAAAAGCCTAAATTCGAATAAAATAAAGGCTTTTGATAAATAATTAATTTTCATAAAATATTTATCGGCTTATCAAATACTAAAGATAAAATGTTTGATGTTTTAATTTTTTTTAAATGGTATCGGACTTAATTATGAAAACGCAGCCCATAAGCTGACGACCCCAATAATCATTTTAAAGAAAAATTTAACTATCATCTATAAAAAAGCCGATATTATTAAAATGAATATGCCAAATTATCCAATTACTAAGACTTGGTATGATGAACGTGATTTTAATGCTATTATTCAGCCATTAAAATCTGGGTGGGTTGTTCAAGGTCCAAAAGTAGAAGAATTTGAAAATCATGTTTCAAAATATACCAATACCCGCCATGCAGTGGCAGTTAGCAATGGGACAACTGCCCTACATATACTATTGTTGGCTTCCGGTATAGGTCCCGGTGATGAAGTAATACTTCCATCATATACTTATATAGCCTCTGCAAATGCGGTGGAATATTGTGGTGCAATTCCTGTTTTTATAGATATAAATTTAAATACTTTTAATATTGCACCTGAAGATATCGAGCAAAAAATAACAAAAAAAACTAAGGCTGTTTTGGCTGTATCATTATTTGGATTAGCCGCAGATCTAAATTCATTATGGGAAATTTGTAAGAAGCATAATTTAAAATTAATTGAGGATGCAGCCTGCGCCTTAGGGTCTACCATAAATAATATTTCCTCAGGCAATTGGGGAGTCGGAGCTATTTTTTCATTCCATCCCAGAAAAGTAATTTCCACTGGTGAAGGTGGTATGATTGTTACTAATGATGATGAAATTAATAAAAAAGCCAGAATCCTCCGCAATCAAGGAATGGAGCCCGGGAATGTTGGAAGTCAGTTGCCTAAATTCAAAATAAAAGGGTTTAATTATCGCATGACGGATATTCAAGGCGCTTTGGGAATTACCCAAATGGCAAAATTAGAGAAAATTATCCAAGGAAGAAAACAAGGGGCGGAATGGTATTTGGAATATTTAAAGGATGTACCTGAAATCCAACTGCCCCAATCTCCAAAAAATTTCGGTCATAGCTACCAATCTTTTGTGATATTGGTAGGCAAAAAACCACCAAATCAGATAATATTCAACGAAATTGATAACATTGCTACTAAACGCAACAGCATTATGAATTTTTTAGAAAAAAATGGAATTACAGTAAGGCAAGGCACCCATGCAATACACGCATTAGACTACTATAGCCAAAAGTATAATATCAAATTATCTCTTTGTCCAAATTCGTATTTAGCTGATCGCCTTTCAATAGCGTTGCCGCTTTATTTTGATATTTCAATTGAGGATATTAAATACATAAGCAATAAATTGAAAGAGGCAATAAAAATTTATTTATAAAAAAAAATCGGAATTAATTTAACCGAAAATTTCATCCCATGGATGAAAAACAGTTTTTTTCGGAAGCTGCGGTTTTAATTTCGATATAATTTGATCCCCAAAAGATTTCGAAAATATTATTAGTCTATCAGGTGGAGACTGAACTAGCTCCTTACTGTTTTCAACTTTATATGGAAACCCTGGAAAATATGTATTATGCAATACTGGGTTATCATCAAAAAACCTGATGGGTGGCAAATCAATATTTATTAATGTTAATACGTTCAAAGCTCTCTGTGGAACAAAAATTCCTAAGGTTTGATTTTGTTCCTTTGTTTTTGAGAGAAGCTTTTTAAAGTTATTATTTGCAAGGATTGCGGAATTTTTATAATCTATGGCCCGTTTATATGCTTGCTGCGAATTAAGTAATGGATCTGTTTTAGATTTTTCCTCGGAAGCCAATAGATATAATAGAGTACTAAAAGAAGCTTTTTTAAGAAAATCACATTTAAACCCAGAGGCCCTAACGGTGTTTGATAATGTTTCGTCCGTAAAGTAACCATAATGTTCGTGGAACAAACAGGATATATCACCTTTTTCAAAATATGGCTGTTCATCTGCTAAAGCAATAAGAATTTTTCCGTTTTCTTTAAGAATATTACGAACCTTAATTAACATTGATTCTGGGTCAGGAATATGCTCTAATAAATCATACATTATTATTAAATCGAATTTTTCAAGATTGGTTTTCGGAGGGAAAAAGTCATTTAAAATTGGAATTCCGAATTTTTTTCCCCCCTCAATTCCATGTTTTCCTGGTTCTATTCCCAATACCTCAGCACCTAATTTTTTTAGCCGGGAAAGCAAATATCCAGTACCACAGCCAATTTCAAGAATATTTGTGCCCTTAAAATTTACCTTCCCAGTAGTATGGCAAACAAAATCTAAAAAATCTTCTGCATATTCTTTGCCTATGCCTTCATTATCCATTAATCCCGAAATCATAGAACCCGATCGGTAAGCTTTATCTAATGCGGCTTCCGTAGCAGGATTTGGGACCTGCATAAGAAGGCCTGTATTTGGATTTATTGATAATTTAAAGGGCAAAAAATTAGGAATGCCATTTTCATTGTCAGGTGAATTTAAATGTTTATAAATAAAAGGTAAATTTCCAACGTCCCATTCAAATTGCGCTATATCTTCCATAATTTTTTGGACTCCAATTGGATTATAAAATATCCCTATAATGATGAATTTTATTTTTATTAATTAAAACTTCTTCTAATTGCCTAAGAATTAATCCACTTTCATAAGGAAAATGAGGTTTTATATTTTCTAATAAATAATTCGCCTTAATCATAATATCAGGCTCATTGTAACCAACCATAGCACGCAAGGAGGTAGTGCCAGAAAACCTTGGATTGATTTCAAAAACGAAAACTTTTTCTTGGTACAGCCTGCATTGAATATTTATAACAGATTTATTCCCTAGGGCCATTGCGATTTTTTCACATGCAGAAGTTACTTCTTTAAATGGTCCAATTTCACCCTGGGATAAACCGCTGCTAATGACCAAATACTGGCCCAGAGCTTTATTTTCAGTTCGATTTAAAACTTTTATCTTATTGCCAATTCCAGCATCAATTTTACGCTTTACTGCAATTGAATTTATTATATTCCCTTTCTGGTCGCTCATTATTCCAACGGTATATTCCGATTCTGGAGTACCAATATATTCCTGAACTATAAATTCAGGGTACAAGCTGAGCATGTATTTGCAGAAAAACTCTAATTCACCAAAGGTTTGGGCAATCATAACATTTGCTGAGCCTCCCCCACCTACTGAAGGTTTAATAATTGCTGGGAGAAAAGCTATTTCTTTTAATTGAGATATATCAGAAATTTTTGCATATGAAGGTGTCGGTATATTTAGTTCTAATAATTTTTGAGAAGTTTGGGATTTATCCAAACATATATTTATAAATTCCTTTGAATTTATAGGTAAATAGATCCCTAAATTATCAAATAATTCTTTGTTTTCTGCTATAATTTTTAATTCAGCTTCTGATCCGGGGAATACTACTTTTACATCTTGTTGCTTACAAATTTTAAGCAAAATTTCAATATAATGAATATCCTTTGCTGAAGGTACAACATAAGGTAAATCCACCGACATTAGACCCGAACTTTCCTCACTTAGATCGCATCCAATAATTTTTAATGCCAAATTTGATTTCCTGAGGGCCTTAACTATTTGCATTCCAACGCTCGCGCCACCCACACCCGTAACCAAAACAGAAATTGTCATTTTTTTATCATACATTTGCGATTGTACCTCTTAAAACATCAGTTTCACTTCTTAACAAACAATCGATAACATTCGGGTGCAATTTTCCTTTTAAAGATTTAATAATTTTATTAACATCAATTGGAATCCTAAATATTTCAACTTGCCTGGACTCAGAATCAAATAGAACGCAACTTACAAGATTCCCAATATCCCTTGGAAGCCCACAAGATCCAACATTAACAACGGTGACACGGCCAGATGTACTTATGAATGGTCTATGAGTGTGCCCCATAAACACAAAGTCATAATCTAATTGGGAGAAGGCTTTTAAATCCGAATTTGGATAAATATATCCATTAAATTCATTCCAAGGACTACCATGAACTAGTAATATTTTTAAATTATCCAAAATTAAGCTTTTAGATGGATTTAAATTTTCCAAGAATTTGTATAAATATTTGTCGATTTTTTTGTTTAAATTTCCAATTTTAAATATTTTGTCTTTGCTTGCATCCAATGGTATTTTATTGAGTAACATGGCATCATGGTTTCCCATTAAACAATCAATTTGATTATCAATCAGACAGTTTAATACTGGAAGGGGATCTGGAAAATATCCTACTAAATCTCCCAAGAAATAAATTTTCTCTGTTTTTTGACGGTTCATAAATTTTAGACAAGTTTCTAACCCTACCAGATTACCATGCACATCCGAAATAAGGCCTATTTTCATTTAATCTTTCCCAAGGGCATTAATTAATTCTGAAATCTTACTTTTAATGCTGAATTTTGGAACCCAGTGAAGAATTTCTCGAGCTTTATGGATAGAATATTGTGCCAAGCTGTATTCTTCAGGGTCCGTTTGCCCTGATGGTTCAATTTGACTCTTGCAGCCTGGTATATTTGTTACAATTAGGGTTGCAAGATCCTTCATAGTAATGGGAACTCCAGCAGATATATTATAAAGGCCAGAGGCGTTGGGTGTATTCAAAGCTATTAAAAAAGCATCCGCAACATCTTGTATATAAGTAAAGTCTTGTTTTCGATTGCCACTTCCATGATATTTTAATGGTAAATTTCCAAGAGCTTGTTTAATAAATATCTTAACCACAGTATTATTGCGTTGTAAAACTCCAAATGGCGCATTTATTCTTAAAATTGTATGGTTGGGAACAGATTTGATAATTTCAGTTTCAGAATCTAATTTTCCTTGAGCATAGGGCCCCTGCGGTTTTGGAATTGTTAATTCAGTAACTTCTTGTAAAGAATTTGAATAAACGGAAGTACTGGATGCATATATTAATCTGCAATTAAATTTTGAACAAAAATTAATTATGTTTTTATCAATTATCCTATTTGCTTGGGCAACTTTAATAGCCTCTGGGCCAGTATGAGTAAGTGGAATTTCTGCAGCGCAATGGATTATAGCATTAGGCATTACAGATTTTATCAATTCTGTTGTAGACCCTTTTAAAAGATTACATTCCAAATATTTAAAGTTAGTTGTCCTTGGGATTGTACCTTTCCTTGTAGTTGCAACAATTGAATGATCTCCATTGGCCAATTTTTTTAAAACAGCTCCTCCTATAAAACCTCCGGATCCTGTGATTAAAATAGTTTGAGTCAAGGTGGAATTATTTGCTAAAAAGAGAATTATTTTATTTAAGATTTTTTTCAATCCATTCGGCAGTCTTTAAAATACCCTCTTCTAAATCTATTTTGGATTGAAAATTGAGCAAGGATTTTGCTTTTTCAACAGATGGAATGCGTAATTCAATTTCTTCTGATAAAGGAGGTTTAAAAACAATTTTAGATTTTGAGTTTAATATTCTGCAAATTGCTTGGGCTAATCCATAAGTTGTCATAACAGCCCTGGAATTTCCAATGTTTATAGATTGTCCAATTGCTTGCTTTTTAGTTATGCAAAGTAATAAACAATCGACAAAGTCTTCTACAAAACACCAAGCTCTAATTTGGTTGCCATCGCCATATATGTTAAGATCTTCATTTTTCAAAGCTCTTTTTATAAATATTTGTATAGCACCTTCTCCAGTTTGGCCTGGACCATATATATTAAACGGACGTACGCATGTTACAGGAAGTTTATATTGACTATGATAAGCTAAACCTAAATGTTCGCCAGCTAATTTGCTCACAGCATAAATCCAACGTACGTGACCTGCACTTCCTGTTATAGTTGCATCTTCTTCGCTTGATTTAAATGCTTGACTTCCAAAAACTTCCGAAGTTGAAAAATCAATTACTCTACCTTTTACATTATTTTGTTTTGCTGCTTCCAAAACATTTGCTGTTCCTATCATATTAACCCGCATAGTTAGGGTAGGATCTATAATAACAGTATCTATTCCTGCAATTGCCGCAGCATGAATTACAATAGACGCGCCTTTCATACTTGAATTTACATTATCAAAATCAAGCACATCACCTTTCACCACTTTAATATTTTTATGATTAAAATGGGAGCTTGTTGAATATGTATCTCTTTTAAAATTGTCGTATATGACTATTTCATTATGTTTGTATAATCTGGAAATTAATGCGCTTGCAATGAAGCCTGCGCCACCAGTTAAAAATATTTTTTTATTTTTTATTAATTGATTATTAGTCATTCGAACACCTTCTTAATTAAAAGCTCAATTCACTTGGTAATTAAATTTTATGCCTGTTTTGTTAGAAAATTCGCTTATCAAGGGTACTAAAATAATGTTACAAGCCATTTTGGGAGAAAATTTATTCCATGCTAACTCCTTTACCTTTGCGCCCAGCGTTTTTCTTAATTCAGAATCTAGAGCTAAGTTCAAAATAAGTCTTCTCCAACTCGGGAAATCTCCCTCATTCACAATTAAATCATCCAGCTCAACAAGCCATGGAGAAACAGATTCGTGATTAACTTTGAAAAGAGTCTCGATATTTTGAGATGGACAAACAACAGGCAATCCCCAATACATTGCTTCAATGATGGATGTTCCCCCACCAGATGGAAAGGTATCAATATAGATATCAGAAATTTTTAAAAACTTCACAATATCATTTTGAAATCCTGGAAAAATAATTCGTTCCTTTACCGCAGGGTCCAAAGTAATTTCGGAACTTAATTTTGAACACCCAACCGCAATGTAATGCAATGATTCGCTTTCAGCTAACAATTGACATATATTGTCCCAAAAAATCTGGTGTTGATATTTCAATTCACGATTTACACTTACTAATATTATAGAATTTTGTGGAAAAGAAATATTTAAATCACCACCATCTGTATTTTTTTTTGTATAAGCAATTATTGCCTCTGACATAATATTAGGCGACTCTAAGTAAAATTTAGGGGTAGCAAATGTCATATCCATACAGCTGGCTTCTTCTGGTTGCTGATGTTCCAAGTTCGCTTGAAATCTTGCTAACTTTAAATGACCCAATAAATGGTATAGCGGAACAAAATAAACTGTTTGAAAAAATAGTATATCTAAATCATCTGATGTAATTGTCTTTATTAGGAAATCTTTTTGTTGTGATTGTGTGTGAGGCTGATTTGGATATTTTACAATTATTCCATTTCGACTAAATTCTGATATTGTTTTGGCGTAATTATCTT
This sequence comes from Fibrobacteria bacterium, assembly GCA_050294405.1. Classification (GTDB taxonomy): domain Bacteria; phylum Fibrobacterota; class Fibrobacteria; order UBA11236; family JADFYW01; genus JBNKOC01. Next base: position 59,495 of record JBNKOC010000037.1, read on the forward strand.
TTTTGGCTCTTTCATCAGATGGTCCATATCTGGAATAAACATATACTTCAACCTGTGTTTGATCTATCTGCGGCAAAATTGCAAGGTAAAACCTGATTGGTGCATGTTCATATCCAAATCCCTCCAATAAAAAGCCAATTTTTAGACGAGTCTTGGAGGTATTTTCGATTGGCGTGTGATTGATTTTTAAACTGGACTTTACAGATTTAGCATATAATTTTATTAAATTGGAAATATCAGGATCAATTTTTGAAAATTGGTAAGAAGGATTGGTAGAGAAATAGCTTTCTGCATAGATGGATTTGTACATGGATTCCAAAAATCCATCTTCATCACCTTGAATTAACGAGAAACTACCATGTCTTTTCCATAAATCTTGAATACTTGGAATATCTCCAAAATGAGAAAGTAATCCAGACATTAATTCAATTAAGTTTGAATTGGAATATTCTGAAATTTTCATCAGTTTTTTACCAGTGTTTATCGCAAGTTTTAATTCATTATTTTTAATTTGGGAATTAAATTCATTTAGCAATGCTTGATACCTTACTTTGGGATTAGCATCAAAACAACTTGTTGGAAATTTATGTACTTTTGGTATGATGTCCTGATTCTTTAATAACTTTAAATTTTCATTAGCATCCTCATTAAGGGGGTCTATCCTAAGCGCCATAGAAAAATAGCAAAATGCAATATCTCTGCGCGAAAGCCTAAAATTAATAACTCCTAAATTGTTTAATACCCGTGAATTTCCGGGATTTTTTCTGTTTAGCTCTTCAAAAATGTCCTTTGATTGGACTAAATTCCCAGAATAAAACAACTTTTCAGCATCTTCTATAAGCTGAGAAATATTTAGCTGATTTTCTGACATAAAGATTTTCAAGGGTCCAATTACTTTTAGAAAATTAATTGTTACTTATTTAGATTAACATTAACTCAGGTATTTTTTCCAGTCTTTGTAAATATCTTTAAATTAAATTTTTAACCAATTGTGCATAATTATTTTATTGCCTTGGCAGTTTTTTTCCCCTATATTTAAATGGAATTTTGGCGGTTTTTTGGCTAACTAATTAACCCCATTTTTAATTAGGACACCAATTGGATTTAATAGAATCAATTAAATTTGCCGAAACCATGGTGGCAAATGGTGATTACTCAAAGGCCCAAAAATTTTTAGGAAGCCTATGTGAAAAATACCCTGGTAATAAACGCATTTTAAATGACCTTGGGGTCTTATATTTTCATTTGAAGGAATGGGATTTATCCAAACGTTTTTTTAATCTAGCTTTGAAATATGATCCAAAATATATCGATGCCCTTGAAAACAAAAAACAGCTAGAATTTGAAATTGCTAAAACCCAAAGCAATTCTAATCCCCCAAGCCTTAAAATAAGCAATACCAAGTTAATTATAATTACAACCCAAAATATTTATCCCTGGGATTCGATATCTAATTTTTTTCCTCAGTTTGATTCTGTAGAAGAAATAAAAACGCCAGATATTAATAAATTAGCTGGAATCTTAAATTCTAACTCCAATATAGTTTGCTATAATGCAGGTAATTATCCAATTCAAATCTCAAATATAAAGTCAAATTGCAAAATTACGCTGATCTTAAGGGATGCTGATATTTTTAACGATGCTTTTATTAGTAGCTTAAATTGGAATAATATTCATAAATTAATTTTTTTGTCGAAATACACATTTGATTTGGCGCACAAGTTTCATAAAGAAAAAATATCGATAGTTCCAGAAATTACTTTATTTCCCTTTTTCTTTTCCTCTAATCATACAATTAGCAGTATTAGAAAACCTGGGAAAACAGTCCTTATACCCGATTTTCTTTCGGAATTAACAGCAGTCGACATCCTTTTGCAATCCATAAAATTAGTCATTGAAAAAGATTCAAATTTCCTATTTTTGGCATCAACTGACGCCGGAAATTTTAGATTCACAAGCTATTTCATGCATTTAGCATCTAAATTGAAATTATTAGGTAATATTAAATTGTTTAACCGTAATGATCTGGAGGTTATTTCAAACAAAAACATTGGTTTAACAGCAACATTTAAAATAAGTGCCGATAATAATAATATAGTTCCATATCTTATTACAAAAGGGTTGATCCCCCTAATTTACAACTGCCCAGGGGCCAATGAATTTTATCCTCAAAATTGTCTTTTTTCTTCTCCTGAAGAATTTACCCTACTTCTTCTAAATAAATATCATAATGATTTGAATATTCCAGAATTTTCACATCGATTTGTGGCTCCCAAAGGGATTTACATTAAATTGACATAGGAGATTTTAATATTTTGAATTCTTTACAAGGGAAAAAAATTTTAATTGCAAATACCTGGAACAACAAATTCAATAAAATCTATGGTGATTATTTTTCAAGAAAAAATCAGGTTAAAATACATATAATTGAATCCTTTAATGAAAAAACCATAAAAGAATTGTTTGGGGCATGCCAGTGGGCAGATATAATTTGGACACAATGGGCCAGTTTTTTGCTTGAAATTATTTCAAATTCGCCATTTACAAATAATTTGTTCACTTCAATACGAAGTTATGAAATTCTAAGCCCTGAATTTTCACGAATAAATTGGTCTAAAGTCTCCGGAGCCATATATTGCGGAGAACATATTAAAACATTGGCTAATCAACTATGGGGAAATCAACTAAAAACCATTCCCCAAAAAACGATTTTTGATTGTGTAGAAGTAGATAAATTCCCAATGTATTCCCCTGGAAAGGGGTTTCATATTGCCTTTATCGGTAGAATTGAACATAAAAAAGGCATCCCTTTATTGATTGAATGTATTCGGTCCGCGGTTTTGCTTGATTCTAGATTTAAATTTCATGTTGTTGGACAATTCAATGAAAAAATGTACCAGAACTTATTTGAAGAAAAAATTGAACAATTAAACCTCATTGAAAACATTATTTTATACCCCTGGATCAATGATATCCCAGAATTTTTTCGTGAAAAAAATTACATTCTTTGTACTAGCCCCTGGGAAGGATGCCCCAATAATATAATTGAGGGATTAGCATGTGGTGTAAAACCAATAATTCATAATTGGTTTGGTGCTGAAGAGCTTTATCCTAATCATTGGATTTTTAATACCATAGACGAGTTTTTGAGGTTGCTAACCGAAGATAGGTATGATACAGATGCTTACCGGGACTATGCAAAAACCCAATTTAATTCTGAAAATGTAAATCCAATTATTGATTCTTTCATAGCTGAATTAATTTAGGAGGAGATAATTTAAATAGGGTTGTATTGTAATCATTGACATCTGCAGAAATTTTGGATTGTCATTAAAAATACCTGAAATGAAATTGAATCAATAACAAATTAATTTTTCCACCATCCATGATTTTTTAAGCATTTTGTTTTAACATGTTATTTTCAATGTAAATACAGTTTGTTTCCAGATCTTTGGGGTTTTGATAATTGCCAACTAAGATCTGTCTTAAAATTCCATATAAGTTTTTTAACCATTCTTCGTTTAAATGAATTTGCTCATCAATTAAAATGGACCACCCTAATTGGCAATAAAAATTTCTTACGTTACGAAATGTATCCAGAAGTCCAGTTGATTTGCTATTTAAAATTAATTTTGCAATGGGCAATTTATCAAAAACAGAATTTTCATTAGATGAATATTGGTTTAATACCAAAAAGATTTTTTTGGGAAGAAATATATATTGAACCAAAAATTTTAGCTGATTTAAAATTTCTGAAGTTAAACTTTCAGCATATAAGACAATATTCAAAGTTTCAAGCCTATCCCAAGGTTTTTCCGGAACTTTTGAAAAAGATCTAATGGTGCATTCTTGATACATTTGAGGATCTTTTGTTGATATATCTGTAATTCTTTCCTTTTTATTTATTGGAAAATAGTATTCCCCTGTAATTTCTTTTACATGAATAAAATCTGTGTAAAAAGCCATTCGTCTTAACAAATCAAAATCGATGAGTACTTTTTGTTTTTCATCATACCAACCTGCTTTGTATAATAGCTCGCGGCGATGCATAAAACAGGGATGTGGGATAAAATTTTGCATTCCAATCAATGTTATTTTATCAAAATCGAATGAAAACCGAACCCACTTTTTGTGAATAGCGGTATATTCACCATCATTTAAGTCACAATCCACTTGATATTGATCCGAGTAGGCTCCCCCATATTGCGGATTTTTTTCAAGAGTATCCACCAGTAGTTCCAAATGGTTTGGATAATAAATATCATCATCCGCCAAATAGGTTATATATTTGCCTTTTGATTCGTAAATGCCATAATTATAGGAATGAGCGGCCCCAAAATTAGCAGGCATATTAAAATATTTAATTCTGGAATCCCGAAAACGTGAAATTATATGAGAAACATCTTCTCCACCATCGTTTACAACCATTAACTCCCAGTTTTGATAATTTTGATTTACAACCGATTGAATGGCATTTTTTAATAATTTTGGTCGGTTGAAGGTACCCATCACCACGGTAGCCAAGGGTCCATTTGGAGTGGCTTTTACTGGATTAGAGGGTGTTTCTAATTGGGTAATACGCATTAATATCCCTTAGATTGAATTAAGGGATGTGAATGTTCTGAAATCCCAATAGGTTTTGCGTTTCGAATTGAATAAGCAAGCAATATGGAGGCTCGGGCATCTTCAGGGCCGTATCCCCCGCCCTCAAGAATATCTTTGTACACCATGGTATGTAAATCTGTAAAGCCTCCTGAAAATTCTACTTCTTCACCATCCACTTTAATGGATCTAAAAGTGGTCGCACCTGCCTTTTGGGTTTCTTCGGGTAAATCATTATTTTCAATGGACAACATCCATTTTACCTGGGCATTTTTTAAATCAATCAGCCCGCAAGATTTGGTTGGACTTTTAAAATGAAGCTCCGAATGTACCGTATCTCCAAAAATCCATATAAGCATATCAAAGAAATGAATTCCAATATTGGTAACCAATCCCCCCGACTGTTCCTTATTTCCCTTCCAGGAATTAAGGTACCATTGTCCCCGGGAAGTAATATAGGTCAGTTCAATTTGATGTTTCTTTTTGCTTTCTGGTTCTTCCTGAATTTTTTTCCGCAGGGCAATAATAGCCGGGTGCAACCGCAATTGAAGGACGGTGTAAATATTTTTGCCGTACTCTTCCTGAAACTCCTCCAGTGCATCCAGATTCCAGGGAGTTAAAACCAAAGGTTTTTCGCAAATAGCATGGGCCCCCGCTCGCAAAGCATATCTAATATGAGCATCATGAAGGTAATTTGGGGAACATACGGTTAAATAATCCAGAGATCCCTCACCTTCCCTCCGGTTAAATTTTTCAATATATCGATCAAATCTTTCAAACTCTCGAAAATACCGGGTATTGAAAAAATACCGGTCCAAAATTCCGACGGAGTCATGGGGATCTGTAGCTGCAATTAAGTTGTTTCCTGTTTCTTTTATTGCCTGGAGATGCCTTGGAGCGATGTAGCCCGCAACTCCTGTTATTGCAAAATTTTTCATAAAACTTAAGACCCTTGCTTGAAACGTCCTTTGAAAAATTCAAAAAACCCTTATTTTATCTTCGGTTTTTTTCCCTTTTTGCTATACCGTTTTTTCCAGCACTAGCAACATCTCAACTATATCATAGTTGAAACCCAAAAATCCAAAACTTTTACTAATTCTAAATTTTCGCTTATGCGATTTTTAACTTTTTTTGGGCCAAATCATTTTTTTGGCTTCTTTCCTGAGCCAGGGAAAAAGCTTTAATCAGGGGCTCTGCCTTAGCCAAAACCTCATCCCACTCCTTTTCGGGATCAGATACGGCCAATACGGCTCCCCCAGCCCCAAATTCCCAGTGGGTTTCCTTATGGTAAAAGCTCCGGATTAAAATATTAGAATCCATGGCCCCATCTTTTCCCAAATACCCCAGGCTTCCCGTATAAAAGCCTCTATCCTGAGGTTCGAGCTGTTCAATTATTTCCAGAGTCCGTTTTTTGGGTGCTCCGCAAATACTCCCGCCAGGGAAGCAGCTATTTATCAAATCTATTCCATTTCGGCCTTCTCGCAGCCGTCCCGCAATTTCAGAGCTCAATTGAAAAACGGAAGCGTATTGGGATATCTTCTTAAGACTCTTTAGATGAACACTACCTGGCCGGCACTCCTTGGCTAAATCGTTTCTCAATAAATCAGTTATCATTAATAGCTCGGAATCTTCCTTTTTACTTTCTAATAGCTCCAATTTTTGATTTTCATACTGTTCAGGCAACCCGGTCTTTTTCCGGGTTCCCTTAATTGGTTCTGTTAATACCTCCCCATCTGGGAAAACTTTTAAAAAACGCTCCGGAGATGAACTCAAAATGGATTCGCGGTTCATTTTCATAAATGCCATAAATGGAGCGGGGTTATGCCGACGCAATTCCAAATAAAGGTCAAAAGAGTTTAAATCGGCCTCAGCAGACCATAAGTTGGAAAGACAAATTTCATAACTTTCCCCCATTTTTAGCTTTTCCTGAGCTTTTGCGATTCGGCCTAAATACTCTTCTTTGCTTAAACTGGCTTTCCAGATTTCCCAAATGTTTTGAGAATCAAATGTATAATCTGTTGGTAACGTATTTTTTTTTGTGTCAGATTCTTTCTCAAACCACTTTCGCCAATTATTTTCTGGCTCAAAAATTTTTGAATGAGCCTGGCCAACTTGCTTTACCCAATACAATTTTTTTTCAATATGTTGAAAGGCTAGAAATTCATTAACCTCCATTATCCAGGGCGTTACTCTAAAATTTTGTTCCAAGCCAAAAGATTTGTGATTCCAATTGTAGGGAAATGCAAACACATAACCCCCATCAAAAGGAATGGGGAAATTCGGATTGGACTCTTTTTTATTTATGGCCTGTTGTTTTAAAAACTCTAATGCATTTTGACCCAAATTGTGTGTAGCCACTCCATTTACAAGTTGATGAAGGCTATTTTCTTTTTCAATAAAACTGCGCTCGGCCCTGCCCATAAAACTCCAATTGGAGTTTGAGTGTTCATCAGCTGAATCCAGCCAAAAAAAATCATCGGAACTTGAAAAAAACTGCTGCGCCACCTCAGCTGGTTCTTTCCAGGGAAGCTGCTCCCAATTGGGAGAGTGGACGTCAGTTTTGTTTGATTTTGATTTATGTAAAGAATTTAAATTAAAGGTTTTACGATTTATATTTAAAAAATTACTTAATATTATTTCACCAAAACTTGTTCCTACAGATTCAGGGTGAAATTGAACTCCATAATGATTTATATTACTTAGCTTTATAGCCATTATTTGTCCATCGTCCTGGCTTTTGGCCAGAATTTTTATCCTACTCTCAGATTCAAATGGGTCTTCCCCACTTTCTAAAATAGAATCCATATCCAGAACCATACTGTGGTAACGGGTTCCCGAAAAATGTTTGGGAAGGCCTTTAAACAAGCTATCCCCATAATGCTCAATGGGAGAAATTTTTCCATGGCACACAGTGTCGAGGTACTTTAATTTAGCCCCTGCCAGATATCCCAATCCCTGATGTCCCAAACAAACCCCTAAAAGAGGCAAATTGGTGTATTTTAAAATGAGTTCCTTGCATACTCCAAAATATTCCGGGTTATCTACCCTACCCGGGCCTGGTGAAATTACAATTCTGTCCCAATTGTAGCCTTCCAACTCTTCGAGAGTTTTTTCGTCATTTTTGAAAACCAGAGGCTCTTCCCCTGAAATTTTCCAAATCAAATTAGCCAAAATATGGGTGTAGGAATCGTAATTATCAATTATTAAACAGGCCATATTTTAAAAATCTAAGAAATACAGGGTCAGGATGAAATGGCATCTTTCATAATTTGAACTGGAAAATTTAAGTTCCCCAAGGAAAAGTCTTGGACTCAAGAGGATGGAAAAAGCGGAATAGAACTCACCCTATCATATTGGCCTGATTCTCTCAGAGCAAGATAAACATTCTCTTCCCCATTGGATAACCAGACAAATAAAGAGGGAATTTTACTTAAATATCCAGAAGTTTGTTGCACCGCTTTTTCGTTTAGAGTTACCGTGGGCGCTTTGCATTCCACCAAAAGCCAAGGCTGGAGTGTTTGAGAATTTTTTTGGGGAATCCAGCAAACAATATCAGCTAATTTACGGTTTCCCGCTTCAACAACTCCTAAACTCTGTTCGACGGCAATAAGGCGTGCTGGAACCTTAAGGCTTTCTACCAGGTACTCCAAAATAGACTGACGCACAAATTCTTCAGGGCCATGGTGCACCCATTTTTTTCTAATGGAACAGAAAATTTCTTCGGAAGAAATACCCTGTCGGAGTTTCATTTTAGTGCTGTATTTCCAGCGTAGACCAAATCATGGCGTGATCTGCCGGGCTAATTTGCAACCCATCTTCCAGGGGAAAGTGGGTATCAAGATGCACCTGTGATTCCACCGCGGCAATAATATTTTTTGCGTACACATAATCTATGCGCCGGCTGTAATTGCCTTCCTCGGGAGAATCCGTCACCAGATTGCCATCGGCTACGCAGCAAGTAAAACCGCCTTCTGGGGAGTTTCCAAAGGCAAAAGTGTCAATAAAGCCATCTGCCTTAGTGATAGTATCTGCTCCTGCTCCCGGAGTAGCGTTCCAATCTCCAACCAATAACTGAATCGAATTTGAATCCACATTTTCCTTTAAATCTTTGAGAAGCTCCTCTGATTGAGGTTGGCTAACAAAACTCAGAATTTCCAAATGAGAGGTTATCACTTCAATGTTGCGATTTTTAGGAGCATCTTTCACAAGGGTCAAATGGAGGAATCCCCGTTCCACCTTTTGCACAGAATCCAGCACTTGCACATTCCCCAAGCTGGCATTAAAAAGTTTTTTACGTTCTTTAATTAAGGAAAATTCGGTTTTATAAAGAATGGCGTTGCCCTCTGCAAAGCGCAGGGAAATATCCTCACCACTCACACTATCGGTGGCATCAAAAGAAATATCATTTAATTTCTGATAGGATATGGCATAAGAGTCCGGCTCAATTTCGTTTAGCTTATCCACCAGCAAACTGGGGTAATCCGCCACTAAACTGTCGAAATAGTAGAGTCTGCTCACCTCTTGCAACCCAACAACATCCAAATCCAGAGCGGAAATTTCATCGGCCATTATTTGAATTCTATCTTCATGTCGAGAACTTAAAAACTGTGTATACAAAGAAGCGGCTTCGTCGAAGACAACTTGTTCCACACTTAAATCTTTTACCAATAACTGCTCCACAGGAAACCCGACAAACATATTATAACTGGCCACCTTGATACTGTCTTTGACCTTGTCCGGGTTTTCTTCCTCCCATGCTTTTTCCACATCGGGGGCCACAAATTCACTTGGCTTATCTCCGCAGCCAGTTAAAAGAAGAAGGGGCACCAAGGCAAAAAGAAGATTGTTTATATGTGAACTTGCAAAGCTCGCCTGTGTGGCTGGATACATCGTTGCTCTCATGGTCAAAACTAATGGAAAAAGTCATAAACCTTTTCCTTAATATATAAGCCAATACCCCTAAAGCCCAGGGATAGCAAAAAGAATCAGGTTTAAATTGAGGTACCAACCCGAAAAATCCCCCTCAACCTGATTGTATTGAGCTGGATTGGCTCCCTCGGGAATATGTCCAATAATTAAATCATCCTGGCTGGGTCCGCCTACATTTGACTTCAAATACAAAGCATCCCCATTTTCAGGAGTCTCAAATAGCACCTCAAAAATTCTGGAACTGCCTTCTAGATTATTGACCTCCAGCTTGGGCAAGTTTAAAAGCCGCCAACCGCCAGAAAATTGCAATCCAAAATAGCGCCAGAACTGGTATTGCAAATGGATAAAAAATTTGTGAGTTGTGTTAATGCCGGGATAAAAGCCAAAAGTCAGTCTGTCCGCCGGAAGGGAGCCTTCTCCATAATATTTGGTGGCAATATCCAAGGTGGTAGAACCTGCCATTATCCCGAGAGAGTACCCCAATCCGCCTCTGAAATTCTTAGCTAGCTCTTTTTGGTAAATCCCAAAAATGGAAACCGGAGCAAAAAAGAAATCTTCGCTGGCATCTAAGCAACCCGAAGGTGGCGTATACACAAAACCGGGACTTTCCAAAATTTCGCAGCTAATTCTATAATCCCGGGCGGTATCGCCATCAAAGCCAACACGAGGTTGGCTAAAGTTTTCCCACCAATACTCAAATTCCAGACCCAACTTAAAGTCTGAAAACTCTACTCCGGCATTGATGCTGGAAAAAGCATGACCATGAAAGCCTGTGACCGCGAACCCGTTAAATCCCCCCAGTTCCCTACTTTTTTTTTCGAATACTTCCAGGGCGCGATTGAGCTCTGCTGCTTCGTAGTGCGTCCAGCCCTTGGAATAGCCCACAAACAACTTGTATCCCCAAATGGGCGAAAAGAAGCAACAAAACAGACAAATGGCCAATAATCTCATTTTATGAGTTTAATAAATTTTTAGCTGCAATGCCTAAATAAATGGGCAACGGGGGTGAGCTTTCTCTTGGAGTTTGCTCCCAAATTAGCCTAGCTGTTTTGCCTGGAAAACTGCCAGATAAAGCCTTTTTGGCTATGGCGCAAAACCCAGAAACAAATTGGGGCTATAACAATATCCCGCAAAAAGGAAATCCAGGCTCCGGTTTTATCCTGGGCTCCTTCAATATCGAAACAACCACAGGTAATTCCCAAATCGCGAATCAAGGCTTGCCCCAGGGCAATTAAAAACATGATAAAAAGGGCAAATGTAAGCAGCGAAAATTCCTTAACATAAGGGGTAAAGATTAACCCGATTGCTATTAGCAATTCCATTACGGGAAGCCAGAGTGAAAAAAAGTTTACCGAAAAAGAAGGTAACATCTGGTATTGGGCCACCAATTGGGCAAAGCCGTAGGGCGAGCTTATTTTGGGATAACAAGCCATGAGAAACATCCCGGCTATTCCCAGTCGAAACAAAGTGATGAGGCCGAATTTTACAGAGTAATTAGCCAAAAAGGATCTGAATTTATTTTTAGTAAGGGGGGTATATAAACCGGCAATAAAAAGCAATTCCAATACGACGCAAATTATCCAAAAATAAAGCATTAGTAGCCTTCCGGTTTTTCAAACACCTTGGGAGAACCAATCCAATCCACAGCATCAGAACTCAACAGATTATTCAAAACAGCCCCTGCCAGGGACAACAAAAACACCAAAAGCAATACCAGTTTATTCATGATTTTCCATATTCAATAGTTCAAAAACAACATAGGAATTTGAGAAAAAAGCAGCAATTTTTCCTGCATTTTCCTTCAAAAAGCTAAAATAAAACAAAACTTCCTTTTCTTTCTGTGACTGGGCTCACAATCACTATAGGTAGCTGTTGTATTTGAGGCCCGCTTGCCCCTATAATAGAGTGGCTCAGGAATTAAAACTGTCGGAAAAAATGCAACCATTTCAAAAATATTTTGAATCAGCCCCTGAAGGAGGTGATGTTCCCATGGCAGGCGCCAACCAGCGATTTTTACAGAGAATCATGAGGATAATGCTTATGGGAATATTTTTATCCCCGTTGGCAAATCAGGTTATGGCACAGGGACCTAACCTAATCAATGGAGACTATGATACCTCCTCAGATATGCTGAACCTGTATTTCGATCAAACCCTGGACCCATCCTTGGGAACCGGAGTGAATGTTCAGTTGTCCGATGATAGTTTCGGAATTAATGTGCTTAGCTTGACAGCGCCATTCTACAGCTATTTTATTTCGGGCTCTACTCTTTCCATTCAATTGGACGGCGTAACTGAAGCCCCCGTATTGGAAGCTTGGCCAAATATAAGCAGTATGTTACAGGTTAATGTAGATGCCGATATTGTTCAGGCATCTACAACTGGAAACCCTGCCGCCAGTTATGTGGCAATATCTGTTACAGGAGGGGCTACTAATCCAGTTTTGCAAAATGCAGATTACGACCCCAACACCGATGAATTGATTTTAATGTTTGATCAGGCGGTAGATGCCGCCACAGTGGATGTTAATTCTTCCATTGGACTTTCCACAGATGGAGGCGGGGCCGATTTTGTAAATTTAACCACTCCCCTAACTGTAAACACCGGCACAGATCCCAATGATGGGGAGGTCATAGTTGTGTTAAACAGTTCGGACGCCATTGCCGTTGAAGCCATGCCCGGTATTCAGTCTGATTTCAGAATAGAGCTTTCCGCAAATTTTATCCAAAACAGCGCCAACACAAATTACAGCCAGGCCGTTTATTATTCGGATTATTTATACATAAACTATTTAAATGGCGCTGCTGCCCCTTATGTAACTTCAGCCTCTTATGATGGAAGCATGGATGAATTGCGTTTGTTTTTTAATGAAAACCTAAACGATGCTAGTTTCAACACTAATATCAATATTGCTTTGTCTACAGATAATGGGTCGGCGGACTTTGTAGACTTAACCCTTCCATTGAGCTTCTACACAGGCAGTGTTGCTGATGATAACGAGATCATAATCAGCCTTGGAACCGCTGATGCCAATGCTGTGGAAGCACTTCCCGGCGTGGAAAGCAGCTTGGAAATGCAAATTGGCTCTGGCCTTATAAATTCCCTATCCAATTCCCAACCAAGTGATATGTTAGATTACAGCTATGACCTTTTTGTAAGTTATAGTTCAGGCTCCCCCACCCCCAATTTAATGTATGCCGAATACGATGAGCAGGCCATGTCATTGCTGCTTCAATTTGATCAAAGTTTAGATAATGTTTTAGGAGTGGGATCCCAAATTGCCTTAAGCGCGGATGGTTTTGTGAATAACCTTTATATTTATAACCCTTTTAGTGGATATAGCTTTTCGGGAAGCGATATCACAATTCAGTTGTCAGGTGCAGAGAACGACCAATTGGTAAACCTGCCTAATTATCCGACCGGACTGCAATTGAACCTGGACGATGACGTGGTTAGGGCTTTTGGAATTGGAAATGGCTATTATGGCAATTTTTCCGTAAATGTGATAAACAGCGGCAATCCCCCGCCAATTGCCAATGGAGCCGCCTTTGATGTGAATACAAATGAATTAAAAATATTCTTCGACAGGCCGGTTATTGATGCCAGCTTTAATCCAAATGTGGTGGTTGGCGTGTCAACGGACCAAGGCATTGCCGATTTTGAATATTTAACATTGCCCATGACCATGAATACAGGTGAGTTTGCTGACGATGCGGAAATTATTCTGGTAGTTTCAGCCGCCCAGGCCTCCGCCATTTCCTCTTTACCGGGAGTGGAAAACAGTTTAAACCTTTATATAGAAGCCAATTTAATAAACACAGCGGATGGATATGTGGAACCAGTTGGCTGGCTTGACGGACTATATGTGACTTATACTGGCGCCGGTGGAGGAAATCCCAATTTAAATTGGGCTGAGTATGATAGTGCAAACCGGGAACTCAGGCTGGCTTTTGATACAAACCTGGACAATACTCTGGGTTCAGGAAATCAGGTTCATTTGTCCACAGATGGGTTTTCTTCTGAAGTTAGCTTAATAAATCCGTTTTTTAATTACCGTTTTGAAACGGACCATTTGGTAATCGGCCTCTCCGAATCAGAACATACAAGCTTAATTTCACTTCCCAATATAAGCAGTAATTTGCAGGTTACCATTGATGCTGATTTGGTACTAGCAGGTTCCATGGGAAACCTTAGTGGTCAAATGGTAGGTGTGAATATTATTGATAATGGCGGTGGATTTGGCTTTGATTACGCTTCTTATGGTTCAGATAACAATGAACTTCATTTATCCTTTTTTGGAAGCCTTAATGACAATAGCTTTGATGTAAATGCAACTGTTAGGTTTTCAGTAGATGGAGGTTCGTCATATGTACTGGAATTGCCTACGCCTTTGAATATTCATACTGGAATGGATCCAAATGACTATGAAATGGTTATTGTATTAAGCGAAACAGAAGCTTCAGTCCTGGAATCCTGGCCTGATTTGGATTTTAATTTAACCCTGGAATTAAGCGGCAATCTTGTACAAAGCATCAACAATGATCCAAGTACGGCCATCAGCTTCGGAGAAAATCGTAATGTGGAATATTACAACGGAGGCGGTTCCTCTTTTGACCTGTCTTGGGCCGAATATGATGAAGGAATAAAGGCTGTCAGGCTGGGTTTTACCAATCCTGTAGACCCTAATACTTTTGGAGCAGGACAAAATCTGGAAATTTCTGGCGATGGTTTTGTGACCAAAATAACTCTTTCCCAACCATTTAACCAGGTCCAGTTCATGGAATGGGAGGTTGTCATATATGTTGATCCCAACACACAGCACGATGCCATCGTCTCCCTGGCAGGTTACCCAAATAGTTTACAAATGAATATGGACGCGGATCTTTTCCAATCCAATGGAACTGGAAATTTGCCTTTATCCAATTATGGCATGAGCACAACCTATTCCGATCCCATGCCTTATTTTCATTGGGTGGAGTTTGATGAAAGCGCCAATGAATTACGTTTAGGTTTTGATAAGCTTTTAGAATCCAATCTTGGAAGCGGAACCCAAATTGCTTTATCCACAGATGATTTTGCTACCAGCTATAACATCGCCGTGGCTGCAAATAGCTACAGCTTTAGCAATGAGGTTCTCACCATTAATTTGAACCCCAGCGAAGTTCAAAATAACCTAATATCAATGCCCAATTACCCCTATGATATAAGGGCTAATATTGATGGGGATTTGGTCAGAGCCAATGGAATAGGAAACGACCCCATAATGGATACCTATGTAGACGTACGGAACAGCCAATATTTTCGTCCCAGACTGGACTGGGCTAATCTCATCGAGTCTGGCAATACATTGACCTTGGGTTTTGATATGCCCTTGGACGCTAACATAGGTTCTAGTGTGGCTGTGGAACTTTCTTTTGATTGGTTTTCCACGCAAATGACCTTGCAGGCTCCTTTCAGCAATTACAGCGTTTCTGAAAACGAGCTCCAGATTAGCTTAACTGCAACGGAAATAACTGAATTACAATCCCTTTCAGGGTACCCAAATGACCTAAATGTAAAAATCGGATCTGGTTTGGTTTACTCTGCCACAAAACCTAACGATGCGGTCACTGAACCCAGATATGTGGATATCTTACGCTACGGCACTGCGCCTATGATAGTTCATGCTGAACTGGATGACGGAGGAATGGAAGTTCGTTTCGAGTTCGATGTAATGATTGATGAAATTATTCCATCCGGAAAGTCCATACTTTTTTCCACTGATGATTTTTTAACTTCCTATACCCTTAGCTCCCCTTTTGGCAGCCAATATTTTTATCCAAATGTTTTTGGATTGCATTTGGACAATTTAGCCATGGATAACATCCGCAATCTTCCTGGATTTCCTAACAATTTGAAAATACAAATGGACGATGGATTAATCCAATCTGGAGCCGCATCAAATTCAGGAATAACAAGCCAGCCGATACAGATTACGAATTATATGGGTGCCCCTTATCCAGATGGAGCTGAATACAGAAGCTACAGCAAAGAATTGGTAATTTGGTTTGGCAAAGATCTTTTATCCATTGTAGACGGAAAAACTCTTTCCCTTTCTACCGACAACTTTGCGACTCAGGTTAGCTTCAGCTCACCTTTCACCAACTACAATTTAAATGGCGGAGAATTTCGGGTATTTCTGGATGAAACCACTCATAATAGTTTACTAGCGCTTCCAAATTTTCCCGCGGATTTAAAATTAAACCTGGATGCGGGCATGTTTAGCTCCAATGATGGCGCCTCCCTACAGGCATCAAATATAATGGTCCATTATCAGGAAGATAACTATGATGGCGGTAATCCAACCGGTGGTGATAATCATTTGGACAGGGTTTTTTATAACCCATTGGATAACAAACTTGAACTTGTTTTTTATGATCCTTTAGTAGATAGCCTGGCAAACTTGCAGGGAAGCATATCACTTTCCACAGATAATGGAGGGATGAACACAGTTAGTTTTCCTGTGCCACTACAATTGGAAACAGGCCTTGAAATCAATGACAATCAGGTTTTTATTTCACTGGGGGCTGCAGGTGACAATTTGGAAAGTTTTCCTGGTTTGTACGAAAATCTAAAAATTTCAATGGATGGTGGAATTTTCCAATCATCCTATAATACTCCTAACATGCCTATCTCGTTTGCGGATTATTATAGAGTAGAGGTGGGAAACGACGGAAAGCCTCGACTACAGCGTGTGGAATTGGATGAAGGAAATTCGGAAATCAGAATGCATTTTTCTGAAGCTATCGACCATACTGTTGCGGGAATCAATTTCAATATATCAAATGATAATTTTGCCACATCCAAAAACCTGGCGGAACCTTTTAGTGAAATCCGATATGAAGGCCACTCCATTCAATTCAGACTCACTACTGCTCAACTGGCTGATATCAGCACAATGGCAGGTTATCCTGGTGATTTAAGAATTCAATTTGCTCCTGACAATTTTTTCACCATAGATAATATAGGTAATACAAACACCTTGGATTATCCTGTGGAATTTTATGTACCTGCTGTGGAGCTCTTTGGGGCGCATTACAACCCAGTAAATGGTACTCTCAGATTTGAATTTGACAGACCTTTAAATGATGTGCTAACAAATGTAAATGGACTCATCAAAGTCCGCAGCGCCAATTTTGAGGGCGCAGGCACAGAACCTGTCACCGAAATAATTTTGTCCACCCCCATTAGTGAAATTTCTGCTGCTTCAAATGACAATGAAATAATTTTGGATGTTTCCTCTCAAATGGCGGATATTAATGCCCTACCTAATTTTGAAATGGATTTACAGTTCTCCATAGAAGAATCTGTTTTTAAATCTGAAGACGGCAGCCTCGGAAACCGCTTTATGGATTTTGGAAAGTACCATGTCAGTGTGGGAACTGTGCGCCCAGCTCTCATTGGTTACTGGAAAATGGATGCTCAAGATCCCAATACCGTATTTGATCACTCCGGATTTGATAACTACGGGACCATAGTGGGCACAGCAAATTACCTCAATGGAATGCCTGGTTTAAATTTAGCAGGAAACAACACTTATGTCCAAATGGCGAACCATACAAACCATGTAATGGAAAATGAAATAAGCATTTCCGCCTGGGTGAATATGTCTTCTGGCAATAAGATTCAAACAATATTATCTAAAGGTACTGATATTGGTACCCATTTTTATTTTGGAATAACAGGGGACAACCGGGCTGTCTTTAAATTTTATAACGGCCAATGGTATGAATTTATATCCAGTGCAACTATTCCATTATCGGAATGGCATATGATTGGTGTCAGCTATCACATGGATAGAGGCGCCCATTTTACCCTTGATGAACAACATATAATGGCTACTGCCAGCCAGCCTTCAAATAGCAACCTTATTCCAAATCCTGGGGCGACCATAACCATGGGCGCGGATAAAAATGGTCTCACCCCCTTTGATGGTTCCCTGGCCTTGGTTCGCCTTTATAATTACGCCAAAGATGACATGGATTTTTACCATGTTTATAATTCTGAATTGGGTTATTTTGACCCGAACATGGGATTTAATATGCAACACGCGGTTTATGACGATTTCAATGGTATTTTAAAATTCCATTTTAATGATGCCGTGGATATGAGTAAACTTTGTACAAACTGTCAATTTTCAATCGGCACTTCACCCGATAATGTGATACCAGTGCAGGTTCCTTTAAAATTATTCCAAGCTGGCGGAGAAGAGTATCAAATATTCCTGGATTTAAGGGCTTATAAGGATCAAATTAATGCCCTACCTCAATTATCCACCGAGCTAAGCTTTGGAGTTTCCAACGGGTTTGCCACAGCCAAACTGGATTCAAATTTAAAAACTCCTGAAATTTTAATCGGGGATAAATCAGTCACTCTTTTCAGCCAAATTCAAAATGTATGGGTGCAAAATGCAGAAGCTAACTTAACAACCGGGGAATTAAAATTGGTATTTAATATGCCCGTTGAAGACGCCTCCCTGGATGTAAATAAGGTATTAGCATTGACATCTGATTTTGGCAACCAGAATTCAATTTTAATTGCGGCACCTCATATAACAAAAACAACTGTGGCTAACGATAATATCGTTGTTTTCGATATATCCAAAGAGGTAGAAACAATTAAAAGCTGGCCAAACATGGCAGCTAATTTATTCATGGCGATGGAACCCGAAAAACTTTTCTCTTTTCCAGGTTCCAACATAAGAGCAGAAGGTTATAATTGGAGCTTGCCAGTTCATGTTATCCAAGACACCCAGGCCCCGGTTGTTTCCGTGACTCCTCTTTCCACTGCTGACGCAACGCCTAAAATTACAGGTCAGGTGGACGATCCAACTGCAACCATCCAGGTCAAAATAGGAACTCAACAACTAACTGCCGTAAATAATGGCAATGGCAGCTGGGAAATTCCCGATAATACTATACAAGCCTTGGCAGATGGTATATACGACGTAATTGCAACAGCTACAGATATGGCGGGAAATGTTGGGACTGATACAACCAGCAACGAGCTAAAAGTTGATAAATCTGCTCCGGTCATTGCAGTGACTAATCTTAAAACCGCAACACAAAGTCCCGCCATAAGCGGAACCATTAACGACTCCACAGCCATAATTTCCGTTATCATCAACCAGAAGAGCTATGTGGCTGTAAATGACAAAAAGGGTAAATGGACTATTGCTGCCGGCGTAATTGCAAAATTGCCGCAAGGCGTTTACGATGTTCTCGCTAAAGCCACTGACGTACTCGGCAATGAGGGAACAGACAACAGCATAAATGAGCTAATTATAGATATAAATGATGCTCCTATCTTTGCTGCTCTGGGAAATTTACCCGAAATTAAAGAGGATCAACCTTTTAATTTTGATCTGGTTGCACAAGATCCCGATTCAACAGATGTATTGACCTATGCCATACTGTCTGGACAGAAAGATTGGATGAGTCTTAGCGGTAAAAATTTTAGTGGAACTCCCACAAACAACGATGTGGGCACTCATTTAGTTCAGTTTACTGTTAGCGATAGCAAACTACTGGACACTTTAATACTGGAATTGCTTGTTCTCAATGTTAATGATGCCCCAGTCATAGAATCTGTGGCCCTGCTTGATCCCTCCAACCAACAATGGAAAGAGGATTTTACCAATCAATTTTCCATTAGCGTAAATGACATTGATAACGCAGATATTATCAATGTCGTTCCGGCAAGTTTGCCGAAATTCATTAAATTAAACAATAGCACTGTAAGCGGTATTCAGACAAAATTCGATTTTAGCGTGACACCCTTGCAGGCCGATACCGGAAATCACAATTTCAAAATTATTTTTATCGACAAGTCCGGAGATTCTGCTTCCCTCTCCGTCAAGGCAAACGTGGAGGAAACCAATGACATGCCACATGCAAAGTTAACTTCCACCAAAATAAAAGGGGGAGCCGTGCAACTGCAGCTGGATGTTATTGATGAAGATGGCTATGTTCAGGATACAAAATTTGAGCACAAATTGCTTAACTCTGCTGGGGAAATCAAGGACTCTGGAGTTATTTCTTTGCCCTTGCTGGAGTATTATCCTTTACTAGATGGAGAATACATAGTCCAGCTTAAGGCTATTGATAAATACGGCTTAAAGCAAGATACAGCTTTAGTATCATCATTCCAAATTGCAGGTGTTAAAACTGCAAATTTAACCGCGGAAACCTGGCATATGGTAAGCCTTCCCAAAGCATCAGGTTCCAAATCCGTACTTGGAACAGATACCAGAGCCTACCACTGGGTAGATAATGGCATTACAAATAATTTGTACAGCAATTACATTACCGGAGAAGGACTTACTACCCTGGATGCCGGAAAAGGTTATTGGATTTTCCCTAAAACAGATGTAAGCATAAATGTCACAGAAAATGAACTAATAAAAAGCGATGTTAAGATAAATTTGGTAAATGGAGGTTTAGGTTGGAACCAGGTTGGAAACCCATTCCCCTACCCCATTGATGTGGCCCAATCAGGCTTGACTTTCTGGAAGTGGAATCCGGATTCAGCTGAAATTTCAGATGCAAATGGAGTGTTAATGCCTTGGACAGCTTATTGGGTTCAGGTTAACGAAAATCAGGAATTGCTCCTACCCGCACGACCTTATTTTGGAGATAAAGCCCAAGCCAAACTAGCGCTTAAAACGTTCTCGAACATCAATGATTGGAATGGACGCTTAATTTTAAGCAGTGGCAAACTTCTAGATGGAAACAATATTTTTGGAGCTTCCCCCAATGGGTATCAAAAATCTGGCAATATTAGTGAGCCTCCAAAAATGGGAAGTTTCGTTTCCCTATTTTTTACCGGAAAATCGGATAACAATAATTTAAAAGCGAGCAAATTTACAACAGATATCAGAAATGATATTAATGAAGATGAAGAATGGTTTGAATTTGGAGTTTATAAAGTAAACTCAGATAATAAAGAAGCCCAAATCAACTTTGAAGGCATAGATAGGCTGGAGGAAAATGGATATTTCGTTTTTCTGGTCAATAAACAAAACGCCACACAAATGACTTCCGGTCAATCTGCTAAAATTTCTTTGTCATCTGTGGAAAAGTATTACCAATTGGTGGTAACAAAAAATCAAAACTTCATTGAGTCATTTACATCTCAATTTGGAATTGCCCAGAATTATCCTAATCCAGTTCGTAGTACGACAAATATCAAATTAAATATCCCCTACCAGTTCGCTGAAAATGGGAAAAAAATTGAAGGCATACAAAATGTAAGTATAGAGCTTTTTAACATGAGCGGTAAAAAAGTAAAAACTATCTATAACGAAAAATTAAGTCCGGGAGAATATAATTTTCAGTGGAGACGCCCCATCAGCCTTCCAAACGGCACTTATATTTATCGGGTAAACGCCAATCAGTTCCGCGCCCATAAAAAAATGGTTTTAACCCGTTAATAAATACAGAAGACATCAATAAATCTAATTTCATAATAAATTCAAAAAACCCTATTATCTAAATAATAGGGTTTTCTTAAACATATCCCGCAATATATCTCCCACGTGCAAGTGTGATAGCCATCACCCCCAATAATTTGCGGGTTGTTTTCTTTACCCTCTTGCCCGTATAATTAAGCAGTATCCAAAAAATTATTGTTTTTTAGGTAATTTCGCGCTTTTTGCAAAAATGAATAAAAATAACTGCAACCTTGGTCGACATATGAAAAATTATGTAAGGAATGAATGGGCAACATTTTCGGGGCTCGTGCTGATAATGTTGATGTTATCCGCTAACTCTTTTGCCCAACCTGTGCTAGACCTAAAATTTAAGGACGGTACAGGCACCAATGCGGCAGATAGTTCAGGAAACGCCCTGGATGGCGCCATTTCTGGTACACCAACATGGTCCACTAACCCACCTTTCGTAACCTTGGATGGAACAAATCAGGTTACAGTTTTAGATAACAATTTGTTGGATATTCCCACCATGTTTTCCATTTCTTTTTGGATTCAAACATCAAGTGCCAATGGTGGATTGTTGGCAAAACAAGCAGCTAGTGATTTTAGCTATAAATTTACCTTAAGCGCCGGTAATGTCCAATTTGATATATCATCAAGTGCCACCACGTGGGATTATCAGGTAGCTTCAACTGGTCTTACCCTAAATGATAACCAATGGCACCATGTGGGAGCCATGTATGATGGTTTTGATATGTATTTATATATAGACGGAAGGCCGGAAGGTCAATTCACCATATCTGATACTATTAATACTAGCGCTGGCGATTTAACTATAGGCTTTGATGGAGCCTCCAATATTAGCGCTAATTTTGGAAATGTGCAGATCCATAATATGGCCTTTGGCAGTGGATATTTTGCCAACCAATACAACAGAGGTGCTCCTATGTTTGGCAGGCCTTTTTACCACCCACTGGTAGCCATTTGGCCTTTTAATGAGGGCTCAGGTTCAATAGCCAATGACACCACTCCTAATGCCTTAAATGCAAGTATAGCTGGTGGCCCAACCTGGCAATCCAATCCCTTTGCCCTTAATTTTACAGCTGTCCAAAACTTATCCGTAACCGACAATAACCTCCTAGATTTTCAGGGAGAAGTTTCTTTGATGGCCTGGATTAATACAGGTTCCAGTAACATGAGCGTCATTGCAAAATCAGATGCTGCTACCCAAATGAGTTATCAATTAATGATTGATGGCACAGGCTATCCTGTATTTAATATATCAAGTGCTGGTTCATCCTTTGACTACAGCATAACCTCTTCCATGCCTGTTAATGACAACCAATGGCATTTAATTACTGGAACCATGGATGGCTCAGTAATGAAAATATATGTGGATGACCAATTAGCAGGTCAGGTGGCCGCGGCAACACCCATTTTTTCTGGAACAGCTAACCTTGAAATTGCTTCTGAAGCTGGCGGAATGAATTACTCCGGTTCCATTGCAAAGCCCAGAGTTTTTTATGCTGGCATTGATTCTCAACTGGTGGCGGCAGTATTTGGAAATGAAGGCGTGCAATATGGAGTTATTGATCCCACGGTGGTGGATTGGCTAATGGTGGAAGGCAGCGGCACAATAGTTGGAGACAGTACGGGTAATGGTTTTGATGCGACCTTAACTGGAGGTTCCTGGAATGTTAACCCCTCCATTTATTTCAACGGAAGTTCAGATTATTTCTCCGTTTCAGATCACCCCAAGCTCGATTTTTTAAATAAACTATCAATTTCCACCTGGATTAATACTACTACCGGGACTGGAGTCATTGTAGATAAAACTTCTGCTGGAAACATTTCCTATCAGTTAGCTGTTTGGAGTGGAAACATACGCTTTCAAACTAGTCCTGACGGTTCAACCATACATGACTTAAGTTCTTTCGCCATGGTTAACGATGGGAATTGGCATCATATTTTTGCTGAATTTAGCCAGGGGCAAAAAAGAATTTTTATAGATGGCAAACTTGATACATCTATGGCTTGGGGTGGCCCGATTTTTAATGGTACTGCCCCACTCACAGTTGGGTCTGCCAATGCAGGCGCATCGGATTATTATATGGGAGATATCGGCAGAACGGTTTTAATAGGTGATCTTTCAAACAGTGAAGATGTTATCTCCTTTTTTAATGAAAATGCCGCAGATTATGGATTAAATCCACTTTGGCCCTTGGGAGCAGAGTGGATGTTAAATGATGGAAGTGGTAGCATTGCCTTCGATAACACCGGATCTGGTCATGATGGAACCCTGTCTGGAGCCATGAATTGGATAAATAACCCACCAGCATTTGATTTTACTGGCGGAGAACAAATAACTGTAAATGATACGGACACATTTAACCACGATGCCTTTTACAGTTTATCGACCTGGTTTAATACAACTTCTACAAATATGACTTTAATGGCAAAATCCGATGGGGCGTCTCAACGGAGTTATCGGGTTTGGGTAGATGGCAGTGGCTATCTCGTATTTGATATTTCCTTGGATGGTTCAACATGGTCTAATTCTGTGGTCTCCACAAACCCCTATAATGACGGGCTCTGGCATAATGTAACGGTAACTTATGATGGCAGTCAAATGTATCTCTATGTAGATGCCATTGAAGAGGGTTATTCTGCCTCTGGTGGCCAAACATATATTGGAACTTCTGATTTTTATCTGGGAGCTGAAAACGGAACGTCCTGGTTCAATGGACAAATATCCAGGGCTCGCTTCTTTTTTGATGCACTGGATTCTGGCATGGTGGCTGATATTTTTCAAACAGACGGGCCAATATTTGGATATGGAGATCCCACAATCGCTGATTATTGGTTTGTGGAAAACGGGGGAAGCACAGTTGGTGACAGTTCCTATCATGGATTAGACGGAACTCTATCCGGCGGATATAGCTGGAACATTTCACCTGAATATGTCAATTTTTCAGGCTCTGGAAGCATGCAGGTTCCCGATGCCCCCGAGTTAGACTTTTCCTCCACTCTTTCATTATCTGCCTGGATTAGGACGGGAGCAGGGGCAGGAACCATTATGGATAAATCTGCAGCTGGGGATTTTGCTTACCAATTAAGCCTAAATGGAGGAAACATTGACTTTAATTTGTCCTTTGATGGCAGTACCTGGAACACATTAACATCAAGTAATTTTGTGAATGATAACAATTGGCACCACATAATGGCCGTTTATGATGGAACCGATATGAAATTATATATCGACGGAAAGATTGATATTTCAATTGCCTACTCTGGATCTATTTATAATTCATCAGCTGCCTTTGGATTAGCGGCATCACAAAATGGAAGTTCAAATTTCTACTCCGGTGATATTGGCCATGTTAAATTATATATGACTGCGGAGCAGGAAGTTGATGTTATTAACTTGTACAATTCAAACGCCATTTATTTTGGTCTTCCCACTGTTTTACCCCAGGTAGGTTTTTGGCCGTTTACCGAAGCTACTGGCGGCATGGCCGGTGACAGTTCCTATCATGGAAATGACGCTACTATTTATGGCGGAGCCATCTGGAATACAATAATCCCCAGCATTCAATTTGATGGACTTGATGATTATTTAGACGTTCCTGATAACAATAGCCTTGATCTTGGGTGGGAAATGGGTCTTGCGGCCTGGGTAAAAACAAACGGAAATAATATGTCCATCCTTTCCAAATCCATGGGTGGGAGCGAAAACAGTTACAGGCTGTGGATAGATGGGGCTGGATATCCAGTTTTTCAAATTTCAACCAATGGAGTATCTTGGGAAACCGGGGTTACTTCAAGTACTATGATAAACGATGATCAGTGGCATTTAGTAGTGGGAACCTTCGATGGTGTGGATTACAAAATATACATAGATAGTATCCAAACCGGGATTAATACAGCCACTGCAACTATCTATATGGGAACCGCAAATTTGGAAATCGGTTCCGATGCCGGTAGTATGCTTTTTAATGGAGCTATTGGTTTTCCACGTGTATTGCCTACAGCTATTGATTCACAACTGGTTGTGGATATGTTTTTGCAGGATGCTATGGTATTTGGATTTGGATCTGGGATTCCATCATCAGCCTTGTATACCTTTGAAGAAGGCACAGGAACCATCGTGGGAGATTCTTCAGGAAATGGGCAAGATGCCAATTTGATAAATTCTCCTAAATGGATCAGTAATCCACCTGTAATCCAACTAAGAGGCTTTGATCAATATGTAAATGTAACCGATAACGCCAACCTGGCCTTAAGTGACAGTTTAGTAATTTCCGCAACCTTTAGAACCTTTTCTGATTTTGGAACAATTTTGAGCAAATCCACTACCTCCAATTACAGTTATGAGATTTCAATTTCTTCAGGAACGATAAATTTTATGCTATCCAGTGGAGGGACATCCTTTGATTATAGCGTAAGCTCAATCGGAACGGTAAATGATGGACAATGGCATCATGTGATTGCATCTTATGATGGTTCAAATATGTATTTGTATTTAGACGGCGCTTTAGATAACCAAACAGCTTTTGCCGGATCTAGTTATTTGGGAACCGCCTCCTTGAGTATTGGAGGCTCTTTACAGGGTACTAGCAATTTCTTTTATGGACAAATTGGGGAAGTCCAATTATGGAATCAAATTTTGGATTCTGCTCAAGTGATGGCGGAATTTGCAACCATAGCTGGTGAATACCCTATTAATATTGGAACTGTTGCTATGGATACATCTTCTTCAGGTTATGGAGGTCCCGCATTCACCGGGCAGGATAGCATCATTGTGGGAAATTTCGGCTTAACAAACGACGCCATTGAAAATGTTTCTCTGGATACCATACGAGTTCGATTAGAAATTGGAGACACCAGCTTTATCCAAAGTATCCATCTTTTTTCCGATGCAAATGACAACTATAGTTACGATCCCGGTAGTGATACCCTAATTCAAACTGTTAATTTAAATGTTACCGATTCCTTAGCCACATTTGGACGTGGTTTTAGCCTGGACTCTATTTTTACCAGCCAAACCAAAAGCTTTTTTATTGGTGTTAGCTTGAAACCTGGTCTTACTTTTACTCAATCAGATACATTAAAATTTGAACTGGGCGAACAGGAAGTTTTAATGAGCGGTTCAATCTCTGGGACAAACCCTTGGGTAAATGGGGGCTATTTTGTATCAGAACCTATCTGGGGAAGTATGGGCAGTCTTAGCATGAGCAAAGTAGGCGGCCCTCATGGTGGTTTTGCCTTTACCGACCAGGATACTATGGTGATGATGGCTGTGGATTTATATGCCGGCCCCGAAGAAACAGTGGTTCTGGATTCCATGGCCTTTAAAATGACCACTGGTAATCTAGCCCATATTCAGGAAGTGTTGCTATTCCGCGATGATAACTTCGACAATATGTATACCTCTGGTTCAGATTTACTACTGGATAACAAACCCATTGCTGGTGATTCTTCTGTCGTATTTAATCTGGGTGTGGGTGATTCCATTTTCCCTTCTTCCAACATGGCCTATTTATTAGCGGTTAACTTA